>NZ_VLKY01000003.1 GCF_007830155.1 Pseudomonas duriflava | reverse complement strand
GAGTGTTACCTGTGTTGCTGATAATCTTGCGACCCATCAGTCTTACAGCACAAGCACCCACACGAATTGCTTGATTCAACTTGTTAAAGAGCGGTTGGCTGAGAACCTTGTCTCAACCGAGGCGCGCATTCTACGCTAACCTCATGTTCTGTCAAGCATTTCTTTCAGATCATTTTGTCTTCCGGAAACCTTGTCAGCCTGCCAGGGCGATCTCTCGTCTTGGCAGCGGGAGGCGTATTCTACACAAGCCCAGGGGCTTGTCAACCGCTACCCGCCTTCCCGGCTGGCCCGCCAGACGGACCTGCCTGCTAGACTAATTAGATAAGCCATTGATTTACAAGGCTTTTTCCAACCACCCCAGCAAGGAAGTGGGCGCATTATAGGCCCCTCAGACAGGACGTCAAGCGTTATCTTGAAATCACTCTGCTTTTATATGAATACGAGCAAAAGCCTTTTTGCCTGCCTGGCAGATATAAGTAGAGCCTGCTTTAAAGATGAAATCCTTATCAACTTGCTGCCCATCCACCTTCACACTTCCAGCACTTAGCAGATCACGCGCTGCAGCTGAGTTCTTGACCAAGCCTGCACGATTGAGAACAGCCGCCACAGGCAAGTCTTGTGCTGAAACAACGTCAACATCAGGAATCTCCTCAGGCAGTTCACCATCCTTCATCCGGTTACCTGCAGCTCGGTGCGCCGTAGCAGCCGCCTCTTCCCCATGAAAGCGCGCTACGATTTCTTCGGCCAGCTTAATTTTAATATCACGCGGGTTTGCTCCTGCTTCAACGTCTTGCCGGAATGACGTTATTTCATCCATACCTCTGAAGCTGAGCAGCTCAAAATAGCGCCACATTAGTGAATCCGGGATGGACACTAACTTGCTATACATAACGCCAGGCGGTTCTTGGATGCCAATATAGTTACCCAAGGACTTGGACATCTTTTTGACGCCATCCAGCCCCTCTAATAGAGGCATAGTAAGAATGGACTGCGCTTCCTGACCGTACGCCCGCTGCAGCTCACGCCCCATTAATAGATTGAATTTCTGATCCGTACCACCCAGTTCGATATCGGCACGTAGTGCAACCGAGTCATATCCCTGTACGAGAGGATATAAAAACTCATGAACCGCAATCGGTTGGTTACTCGAATACCGCTTACTAAAGTCGTCACGCTCAAGCATGCGCGCAACCGTATATTGAGAGGCTAAGCGAATGAAGTCTGCCGGCGTGAGCTGATCCATCCAAGTGGAGTTAAATGCGACCTCCGTTTTTTCCGGATCCAGAATTTTGAAAACCTGCGTCTTGTACGTTTCCGCATTATCAAGGACTTGATCACGCGTTAGAGGCGGCCGGGTAGCACTTTTCCCGCTGGGATCACCAATCATGCCGGTGAAATCACCAATCAGAAAAATGACGTGATGCCCAAGCTCTTGAAACTGACGAAGCTTATTTATTAGGACAGTATGTCCCAGATGTAAATCGGGCGCAGTTGGGTCGAAACCAGCCTTGATTCGAAGCGGACTTCCCCGCTTCAGCTTTTCAATCAGCTCAGATTCCACTAAAAGCTCATCAGCCCCCCGCTTAATCAAGGCAAGCTGTTCTTCGACCGACTTCATGATAAATCCCACCTAATTTGAAGGCGCAAACCATACAAGATCATTCGAGAATTTCAATATTTCAAGCAAACCTTGCTAATCAAGTACATTTAGAAATTCTTTAAGGGTTGTTCAGAGCTTTATTTGATTATATTTTAGGCAGTTATTCACGCTCAAAAGCACCACTTCGCCATGACTCAACCGACTTCAAAAAGTCCGTTTTATCCTAAAAGCCATATTTTGGCTGCTAGTGGTGTCGCTGCGCTTCTGAGCCTGGCTCTACTGGTATTTCCTTCGCGCGAGGTTGAAGCGAAGAAGACACTGATAAATATGGATATCTCTAACAGTACCGGACAGCTTATCCAAGAACGGGATAACGTCCGCCAACTGACTTCTACTTTAGAGACGCCAGCTGAGCCCTCAGAACCTGCCTCACCTTTTGCCAGCATTTCACCTTCTATTGAGGAAGACCCAGAAACCGCTCGCTCCGCGCCTGAGCTAGAGCCTGCGGAACAGAATAACCTGGCCAGTAAAGAGCCAAAATGGAAAGAAGTAACTGTAAAAAACGGTGACACTCTTTCAACTATTTTTGAAAACGTTGGCCTCTCTACCACTACTTTGCATGATGCTCTCAACAGCGCCTCAGAAGCCAAACGTTTCAGCCAACTTCGTGTTGGCCAAAAGTTAGAATTCAAGGTGTCACCTGACGGACAATTGCTTTCTTTACGTAGCAAGCCTAGCACTTTAGAGACGCTAACCCTGTCGCGAACAGAGAGCGGGTATGACTTAAAACGCGACCTGGCCGAGCCGAAGACGGAAAAAGCCTATGCCAGGGGCGTTATTGAAAGTTCTCTTTTTGCAGCCGCCCGCCGCGCCGGTCTTTCACACGACATGACTATGGCCTTGGCTAATGTATTTGCCTATGACGTAGATTTTGCTCTGGATATACGAGAGGGTGACGAGTTCGAAGTTATCTACGAGAAAAAAATGGTGGATGGCAAGCGCGTCGGTAACGGCAACATACTCGCGGCTCGCTTTACTAATCGCGGCAAAACTTACACAGCCGTGCGCTATACCAATAAACAAGGCAACACCAATTATTACACTGCTGATGGTAGCAGCATGCGCCGAGCCTTTATTCGCACACCTGTAGAGTTTGCTCGGATCAGCTCGCGCTTCTCACTCGGCCGTTACCACCCCGTACTGAATAAATTGCGTGCTCATAAAGGCGTCGATTATGCAGCGCCTACAGGGACACCGATTCATGCCACGGGAGATGGACGCATTGTTGAAGCTGGGCGCAAAGGCGGTTATGGCAATGCGGTTGTAATCCAGCATGGGAAACGCTACAGCACCGTATATGGCCATATGAGTCGTTTCGCCAAGGGCATTCGTGCAGGGACATCTGTCAAGCAAGGCCAAGTCATTGGATATGTCGGCATGACCGGCTTGGCGACCGGACCTCACTTGCATTACGAGTTTCGTATCAACGGAACCCACGTTGACCCACTAGGCGTAAAGCTACCTATGGCCGATCCTATAGCCAAAGGAGAGAAGCAACGCTTTTTGGCACAGAGCCATCCTTTAATGGCACGTATGGACCAAGAAAAGGCTACTTTAATAGCCTTGAACAAACGCTAGGCATACCTTATGCCCAAGTATATAGGAGTGATGTCTGGTACCAGCTTGGACGGGCTGGACATCGCTCTTATTGAACAAGCAGATAACACGTGCACATTATTGGCTGCGCACTATCTTTCCATGCCAGACGACTTGAGGCAGGCACTGCTTGCCCTTTGTAGTCCCGGCAATAATGAATTGGAGCGCGCTGCTCTTGCCGAACAGCATTGGGTAATGCTAGCCGCCCAAGGCATAGCTCATCTTTTAGATCAAGAACATCTTCCTACAAGCGCTATTCGGGCTATAGGCAGTCATGGACAAACAGTCCGCCATAGCCCAGCGGATCATTACAGCATTCAGATTGGCAATCCAGCCCTCCTAGCCGAACTCACTGGTATAGATACTATCGCTGATTTTCGGAGGAGAGATATTGCTGCCGGGGGACAAGGCGCCCCTCTGGTTCCCGCTTTTCACAAGGCAATATTTGAACATCCTCAAAAATCACGTGCCATCTTGAACATTGGCGGCTTTACCAATGTAACGCTTTTGTCACCCGGCCGCCCCGTTGAAGGATTCGATTGCGGGCCTGGCAACGTATTACTTGATGCTTGGATTCAGACACGACTCGGTAAAAGCTTTGACCCCGACGGCAGTTGGGCAGCAAGCGGGACCCCTTCCGCCGCCCTGCTTAACCGGTTTCTTGAAGATTCTTTTTTTGCGCAGCAAGGCCCTAAAAGCACAGGGCGTGAGCTATTTAACCTTGAGTGGCTTAATCATCACTTGTGCAGCACCCCGCCTCTATTGGCACAAGACGTTCAGGCCACGTTAGTAGAATTAACCGCCGTCTCAGTAAGTCGGTCTATTCAACAGGCACAGCCTGACTGCTCGGAAATCTTTGTCTGTGGCGGTGGCGCTCATAATCAGCACTTGATGACGAGACTGGCTTACCATATGCCTTCAAGTAAAGTCCTGACGACGCATACCTTAGGCATATCTCCCGACTGGGTAGAGGCTATGGCTTTCGCTTGGTTAGCTCACTGCTTCCTTGAACACATACCTGGAAATTGCCCTGAAGTAACAGGCGCACAGGGCTTAAGAGTTCTAGGGGCGCTTTATCCTGCATGAAGAGAAGCGCCACCCGGAGTATCTTTAACTAGATAGAAAAAGACTGACCGCAACCGCATGTGGTTGCGGCGTTTGGATTCTTAATGACAAATCGCGAGCCTTCCAAGCCTTCCTGATAGTCGACCTCAGCACCAGCCAGATACTGAAAGCTCATTGGATCAACCACTAGGCTGACTCCGTCACGCTCAACAATCGTGTCGTCCTCAGCAGTGTCCTCATCAAATGTGAAACCGTATTGAAATCCAGAGCAGCCGCCCCCGGTAACAAACACGCGTAATTTCAAACGGGGATTACCTTCCTCGTCGATCAGAGTCTTCACCTTATTGGCTGCACCAGGAGAAAACACCAAGGGAGTTGGAATAAAGGTTTCTATCGTCATACTCAGATCTCCCGGCTTTCGCCGATACCCACTTTAACAAGCAACATTATCCGCTTAACCGAGCAAAATGATCAACTATTCACATAAAGACGCTCGTCAATAAATCTACGACTCTTTAGGTGACGCTCCTCATTTAGCGCACTACTATTTCAGCTTTGCTCAGCCCCGGAGACACCCATGCTTTATTTATGGATCAAAGCTTTACATATAATTGCTTTAGTCTGCTGGTTTGCCGGTCTGTTCTATTTACCACGCCTGTTTGTCTATCATGCACAAAGCGAAGATGATGTCAGTAAGGCTCGTTTCTGTCTGATGGAGCGAAAGCTGTATCGCGGCATCATGCTGCCATCCATGCTGTTAACGCTTGTCTTTGGGGTTATGTTGCTTGTTATCAATCCAGGCTGGATGAGCCAAGGTTGGCTGCATACCAAACTGGCGTTAGTGGTCGTGCTGATTGGATACCATCATATGTGTGGTGCCATGTTGAAACGCTTTGCTCGCGGAGAAAATCGCCGAAGCCATGTTTTCTTTCGCTGGTTTAACGAAGCGCCTGTGCTACTTCTGATCGCCATAGTCATTTTAGTTGTAATTAAACCTTATTAACTTAGCGAAGCAGCGGCTCCAAGGCTGCTGCCTCAACCACAGTCATGCGACAAGGAAGCGCAATGTCCGACTTACGATACAAGGTAGTTTTCGATGGACAATTAATGCCTGGCATGGAGAAGGAAACCATCCTGCTTAACCTGGCAACATTGTTCAAAAGCGACTTGCAGCAGGTTAGCAAACTTTTTAAAGGGCCTACCACAATAAAGAAAGACCTCTCAGAGCTAGAGGCGGAGCGGTATGTGAAGGCCTTACGTCAGGCTGGCGCCTTGGCAAGGAAAGAGCAAGATCTTTCCTCCATGTTAACACTCGTTTCTGACGATACAACGCCGACACTTTTACAAGCATCAGAAACAATGATATGTCCGAAATGTAGTTATGAGCAGCCAGTTGACCAAGAGTGCTCCGCATGCGGAATTATTATTGAAAAATATCAAGCCCGACTAGCAGCACCAACATCTGCAATACCCGGACCAGCATTATCTCCCTATGCACCACCAAAAGCGGAGCTGAAAAGCAGTAGTCCTCAACACTACGGAAAACTTAAAGTTCTTAGCTTGAATGGCCGCATCGGCAGGCTCCGCTTTCTGGCATGGTCTCTGGTATCAGCTACAGTCTTGGCGCTGTTTTCTTTAATATTTGTCGCATTGGGCTCATCCTCCGCCTTGGGAGGGGCTGGCTTTACTCTTTCCATTACGCTACTTGCCTTGGCTGTCACGTTAAGCATTGGCGTACAACGTCTACATGATATGGGCTGGTCTGGATGGCTCTGGCTTATCTCAGCCATTCCATTCGTTGGTGGGCTATTTACACTTCTTCTTCTGATTGTGCCGGGTAATCGAGAGGCAAACCGCTATGGACCGCCTCCACCGCCTAATAGCACTTCAGTCAAAGTACTGGCTAGCCTTTGGCTGGTCGTTGTCATCCTTGGGATTCTCGCAGCTATCGCAGTGCCTGCGTATTACGCCTATACCCTACGTGCTACTGGCCATTAAGCCGTTATGATCATCGCAACCCCGCCAGGCTTGAGCGGTCAAACCTGGTGCGGTCTTTTTGAGAGTTCATCATGCCTCGTTATGCTTTAGTGACTGGTGCTTCAAGCGGTATCGGGCTTGCCCTTGCCGAAGCCTTGGCTCGTCGTGGACGCGCCTTGATCCTGCTCGCTCGCAAGCGCGACGCTCTAGAAAGTATTGCTAGTGAGCTGACACAACGCTTTGGTGTCGAGGCGCTGTATCGCGTGTGCGATCTTTCGGAACCTTTGCACGTAACTGGGCTACTGCATGAACTTGAGCAAAGCGAAAAGCATATCGATTTACTGGTCAATTGTGCTGGAATAGGTACTAGCGGCCCGTTCATCAGCAGCGACTGGTCAAAAGAGCAACGCCTTATTGAACTCAATGTACTTGGCCTGAGCCGTCTCTGCCATGCAATAGGCGAGAAGATGGCTACACAGGGCGGAGGTCAGATTCTGAATGTGGCCTCTACAGCTGCCTTTCAGCCTGTTCCCTGGATGAGCAGTTATGCCGCCAGCAAGGCCTATGTTTTACATTTTTCCGAAGGCTTACGTGAAGAGCTCAGGCCTCGTGGCGTTAGCGTATCTGTTCTTTGCCCAGGCCCAACGCGTACACACTTTTTCCGAAAAGCAGGTATGAACACAGCCCCTCTTGAGCGAGGCAAAGGGCTCATGAATGCGGAAGACGTTGCCCTGATTGCCATGCAAGGACTTTCAAAACGCACTGCCGTTATCCACTGTGGCTGGCGTAATTATATGATGGCGCTGATGCCGCGTTTTTTCCCTCGCTTTCTAGTGCGCAAAATAGCCGCTAAAGCCAGTCGAATGTTGTCCTCTTCATGATCTACATCTGTGACTAACCGGCAGCCCCCGCTACACTCTGCCTTAAATCCACACACAGGAGACTTCAATGGACTGCCTGTTCTGCAAAATTGTCGCTGGGGATATTCCTGCTCGTAAATTATACGAGGATGATAAGGTCATTGCCTTTCACGATATCTCCCCCCAAGCACCGGTACATTTTCTAGTCATTCCTAAGAAGCACATCGCTACGCTACATGACCTGAGCGAAACCGATGACAAAGCGCTGGCAGGGCATATCCTCTTTACAGCACAGCGTCTAGCGCAGGAGCAAGGCTGTGACGAAGGCTTCCGGGTCGTCATGAATTGTAACGCCATGGGTGGACAGACGGTTTATCACATCCATATGCATGTGCTAGGCCAGCGGCAAATGACATGGCCGCCAGGCTAGGACAAGTGTCAACATGCTTACATACAGGTTCATAGGGGATTTCAATGAGCAATGATCGTCACTATTCGCCTGGCGACCGCCTGCTATTGCAGATAGACAGTGCCTTACGCACCCTATTGCCGTTTAGCGGGCAACCCGAGCGCATTTCGCCAGCTACCGGTCATGAAGAAACATCTCTAGATGAAGAAAGCGCTCGGCATGTAGCCGGCCTCATGCGTATCAATCACACTGGTGAGGTTTGCGCGCAAGCTCTTTACCAAGGTCAAGCTCTGACTGCAAAACTACCTGAAGTGCGAAAAACGATGGAAAAAGCGGCTGATGAAGAAATTGATCACCTAGCCTGGTGCGAACAGCGCATCCGCGAGCTTGGTAGCCGCCCCAGCCTGCTAAATCCATTGTTTTATGGACTCTCGTTTGGCATGGGCGCTACCGCTGGCCTGATCAGTGATCGTTTGAGCCTAGGCTTTGTTGCTGCGACCGAGGAGCAGGTCTGCAAGCATTTAGATGAACATCTGGAGCAAATCCCTGCCGAGGATCGCCGCTCGCGTGCCATTCTTGAGCAGATGCGTACGGATGAAGAGCAACATGCCAATCATGCGCTTGATGCTGGCGGACTCCGCTTCGCTACTCCTATCAAGTTTGGCATGACGCTGTTATCCAAAGTAATGACCAAGAGCACTTATCGTATCTAGCAAACGGGCGCCTTTTGAGCGCCCTTTTTGATAATGTTTGACTTGGGTTTATCATGGCCTAGCAAAACCAGCCCCCCTCTCGCATTTGACACTTCAAACACGGCTAACCTGCTGCTCCGACAGATTGTGCTGTGGCATCGTTAAATAGATTGTTCAGAACCTAGTGGAAAGTCACTCTACAGGCTATTCAGAGATTAGGGTAGTTATGATCGCGCCTTGAGGGTCATAGCCCCTGACTGGGGATCACACTTCATTATAAAATGCGCATATAGCGCAATAAACTACTAGCAGAAAGCCCCATAAATCGAAGCTGGATACTCCGTAAGTATGTTGATAATGCCTAGCATTCCTACACTATGGTAAGCCCTAGCAGGGATACACGGCAGTGCTATGTGCTAGGCATATCCAAACACACCCAACTTTTAACCTAGTTCGACAATTTCGTACCCATGAGTTATTTCGACCCCAGCGCGCTCTAACATAATCGAGGCTGAGCAATACTTTTCAGCCGACAACTCAATTGCTCGCTTTACTTGAGCTTCCTTGAGATTGCGCCCCTTAACTACAAAACGAATATGAATTTTCGTAAAGACTTTCGGCTCAGTCTCGGCACGCTCAGCCTCTAGAAACGCCTCGCAGCTTTCTACTGCCTGACGGGACTTCTTGAGAATGCTCATGACGTCAAAGTTCGTGCAACCACCAAGACCGATCAACAGAGCTTCCATAGGCCGAACACCTAGGTTACGACCGCCATGATCTGGCGGGCCGTCCATTACAACAACATGCCCACTACCAGACTCACCAAGAAACATGGCCTCGCCGGCCCATTGAATACGTGCTTTCACTTATGGACTCCGCAGAAAGAGAAATAATGAGAATATCACAGGGCACCTCCACACCTCATTGCTCTCAAATAGCCACTAAAAAGCCATCAAAGTGTTAGGCGTGTCGCACCCTGCAAAACTATCAAGAGAAAGGGATAAAATTCGATTTAGTTTGCTGGCAAACTTGCCGCGATGTTCAAATCCCTGTAGACAAGGCTTGTCTCACTACCAGGAATCAGCATGGCCGCTATCATACCTCCTGCAAAGCTACAACATCTTGATAAACTGCTCGCGCATTGCTCACGTCGGCGGTATACCGCCAAGACGACAATCATCTATGCCGGTGATAACAGCGAGAGTCTCTTCTTTATTTTGAAAGGCTCGGTAACCATCCTGATTGAGGATGATGAAGGCCGCGAAATGATTATCGCGTACCTAAACGCTGGCGACTTCTTCGGCGAGATGGGACTTTTTTCCAAGGAAGGTAGCGAACCGGAGCGCAGTGCCTGGGTACGCGCAAGAACGGAATGCGAAGTTGCAGAAATCAGCTATAGCCAGTTCCGCGAACTGAGCCAACAGGACCCCGATATGCTCTTCTCTCTGGGGCGCCAGATGGCTGAGCGTTTGCGTCAAACCACCCGTAAAGTTGGTGACTTGGCTTTTCTTGATGTCACAGGGCGCGTAGCACGTACGCTACTTGATCTCTGCAAGCAACCTGATGCCATGACTCACCCGGATGGTATGCAGATCAAGATCACTCGCCAGGAAATTGGCCGGATCGTTGGCTGCTCCCGTGAAATGGTTGGCCGGGTCCTTAAGTCTCTTGAAGAGCAAGGTCTCGTTCATGTCAAAGGGAAAACAATGGTAGTTTTTGGAACGCGCTAACGATACCCAAAACAAAAGCCGGCCTAGCGCCGGCTTTTTTATTACAGAAATCAGCCAGCGTCGGGAGCAGAAAGACCCGTGTGTCGCTCTGGGAAGAACAACCGGTGCAATTCGTGCCCAGGATTTTCAGCCTTCATGAAGGCCTCTCCTACCAAAAAGGCATGAACATTACTGACTTGCATCAGCTCGACATCAGCCCGATTAAGGATACCGCTTTCGGTTATAACCAAACGACCCTGAGGAATCAGCGGAAGCAGGTCAAGCGTAGTCTCCAGACGCACTTCAAAGGTATGCAGATTGCGGTTGTTGATACCAACAAGAGGCGTATCGAGTACCTTCAAGGCCCGCTCTAATTCATTTCCATCATGTACCTCGACTAACACGTCCAGGTCATAAGACTTGGCTGTAGCAGCCAGGTCAGCCATCTGACCGTCTTCTAGTGCTGACACAATCAGAAGGATACAATCCGCTCCGATTGCACGCGCCTCGACTACTTGGTACGGGTCAATCATGAAATCTTTACGGATGATGGGCAGCGTACAAGCGGATCGTGCAGCCTTGAGATACTCATCACTTCCCTGAAAAAAATCGATATCCGTAAGCACGGACAAGCAGGCAGCACCTCCCGCTTCATAGCTACGCGCGATCTCCTCCGGAACGAAGTGCTCACGCAAAAGCCCTTTACTGGGCGAAGCCTTCTTAACTTCAGCAATAACTGCAGGCTCCTTACGGGCTGCTCGATCGATCAAAGCCTGGGCAAACCCTCGGGGCGCATCGGTCATCCCTGAGACATACCGATCAAGATCAGCTAACGAAACGCGGCTTTGACGCTGCGTGATCTCCTCTGCCTTACGCGCAAGAATCTTTTGCAGGACACTGGGTACGCTCACGCTTCGTTCTCCACTTTGTACACGGCCGTAAAACTGGCCAGCTCATCCATTTTCTCTTTGGCTAGCCCACTACAGAGCGCATCATGCGCCAAGCTAACACCTTCTTTAAGGGTAGAAGCCAGATCAGCTGCATAAAGCGCTGCACCTGCGTTGAGCACAATCATATCAGCAGCTTTCTGAGCCGCCTCGGTCGTACGACGACCAAGGGCATCACGAATCAATGCCAATGAACTGCTTGGGCTGTCGACAGTAAGGCCTATAAGGCTTTGGCTCTTAATCCCTACGTCCTCAGGCAAAACTTCATACTCAACGATCTGCCCGTCCTTGAGCTCAGCGACATGGGTCGGAGCTGCCAGGCTAAATTCGTCCAAGCCATCTTTGGAGTGGACAACAAGGACATGTTTGCTACCAAGTCTCTGAAGTACCTCTGCCAGAGGGCGACACAAAGCCGGGGTAAAAACACCTACTACTTGGTGTAACACTCCGGCAGGGCTCGTCAGCGGGCCAAGCATATTGAATAACGTTCGTAGACCTAATGACTTGCGCGGGCCTGCCGCATACCGCATAGCGCTGTGGTGGGACTGGGCAAACATGAAGCCAACCCCTACCTCTTCGACACAGCGGGCAATTTGCACAGGTGTCAGGTTAAGGTAAATCCCCGCAGCCTCTAATAAATCGGCACTACCACTTTTTCCAGAGACCGCACGGTTGCCATGCTTGGCTACTTTTCCACCAGCAGCCGCAACGACAAAAACCGACGCTGACGAAACATTGAAAATATTAGCCCCATCGCCTCCCGTACCGACGATGTCGACAACATGTTCCAATGTTGGCAGTTCGACCTTAAGAGCCAGTTCACGCATGACACTGACGGCCCCGCAGATTTCGTCAATGGTTTCGCTCTTTATACGCATACCGACTAAAAAGGCTCCGATCTGTGCCTCGTCGCATTGCCCCGTCATGATCTGACGCATGACAGCGCGCATTTCCTCTGTAGTCAGGTCGAGCTGATTCACGATTCTGTCAAGAGCTTCCTTGATATCCATATCAGCGCATGCCTCCGCTCTGCTTGAGGAAATTAGCCAGGAGGTCATGCCCGTATTCCGTAAGGATGGACTCCGGATGAAACTGCACACCTTCGATCATGTACTCACGATGCCGTAGCCCCATGATTTCATCCATGCTGCCATCCGGATGTTGCGTCCATGCAGTGATTTCAAGGCAGTCAGGCAATGTCTCTCGCTTAACGACCAGGGAGTGATAGCGCGTCACGGTGAAAGGGTTTGGCAGGCCGGCAAATACGCCCTCTCCCTTGTGATAGACCAAACTGGTTTTTCCATGCATAGGTTCGCGGGCGCGCACAACTTCGCCGCCAAAGGCCTGCCCCAGGCTTTGATGCCCGAGACAAACTCCTAAAACAGGTAGCTTACCGGCCGAGTGCTTTAGCAACTCAAGTGATACACCCGCCTCGTTAGGCGTACAGGGGCCAGGCGAGACGACTATGCGCTCTGGCGCTAGTGCCTCGATATCGGCAACGGTAGACTCATCGTTACGCACGACCTTCACATCTGCCCCTAGCTCGCCTAAGTACTGGACCAGGTTGTAAGTGAAGGAGTCATAGTTATCCAGCATTAATAACATGTCGGCAATTCCTTCAAGAATCCAGTGTGGAGGTCTGTTCGGCTAACGCAACCGCTCGGAACATAGCACGGCGCTTGTTAATGGTTTCTTCCCATTCGGCTGCTGGCTGAGAGTCCGCCACGATGCCGCCCCCGGCCTGGACATGCAATTCGCCGTTCTTGATCACTGCCGTACGAATGGCGATAGCGGTATCCATGTTGCCGTTCCAGGCCAAATAACCTACAGCTCCCCCATAAACGCCGCGCTTGACTGGCTCTAATTCATCGATGATTTCCATTGCCCGAATCTTGGGCGCCCCCGACAGGGTTCCTGCCGGCAGGATCGCACGCAAGGCATCCATAGCGCTCAGGCCATCTTTCAACTGCCCAGTCACATTGGAAACAATATGCATGACATTCGAATAGCGCTCGATGATCATTTTTTCAGTCAGCTTGACCGAGCCGGTTGACGATACGCGGCCTACATCATTACGGCCCAAGTCAATAAGCATCAGGTGTTCAGCAACTTCTTTCTCATCGCTTAGCAGGTCTTGCTCCAACTCCAGATCCTGCTCTTGCGTAGCTCCACGCGGACGGGTACCGGCAATAGGGCGGACGGTAACCAGCCCCTCCTCTACACGCACCAGAACTTCCGGCGAACTTCCTACCACGTGAAAGTCGCCAAAGTTAAAGAAGTACATATAGGGGGTCGGATTAAAACAACGCAGAGCTCGATAGAGATCAATGGGAGCCGCAGTGAAATCAATGGACATACGCTGGGAAGGTACGACCTGCATGCAGTCACCTGCCAGGATGTAATCCTTAATTTTGGTAACGGCCTGCTCATAATCTTCGCGGGTGAAACTGGCACGAAAATTAGGCTCGTGAACGTGCGTCGCACTGAAGTCGAGCCCTCGACGTGGCGTAATGGGTTGCCTTAAGGCCTCAAGCAAGTCGTCCAGGCGGCTCATGCCTTTATCGTAGGCATCCTGCTCGGCTGGATCGACCAGGACAATGGCATGCATCTTTGTAGAAAGATTATCGAACACCACGACGGCATCGGAGACCATTAGTAGAATGTCCGGGTTTCCCAACGGGTCGGGATTAGGACACTCTCCCAGACGCTTTTCTACATAGCGCACACAGTCATAACCGAAATAACCAACCAGACCGCCATTGAAGCGCGGCAGATTGGGCAGATTAGGGACACGATAGCGTTGCTGGAAGGCCTCGACAAAGGCCAGCGGATCATCGACCTCAGCCTGTTCGATAACGTCACTACCCTCACGGACGACGACTTGATGCCCGTAGACCCGCAGCACGGTACTGCTGGGTAGGCCAATGATGGAATAACGTCCCCATTTTTCGCCGCCCTGTACTGATTCGAGCAGATAGGTATTGGTACCGTTAGCCAGCTTTAGATAAAGCGAAAGCGGCGTATCGAAATCAGCAAGAGTTTCGAAGGTCAGGGGAATGCGATTGTAGCCAGCATCGGCTAGACGCAGAAATTCTTCGCGGGTCATGATCAGCCTCGTGGATGAGGAAAAAAACGGTCAGGTGCAAAACATGCCGGACGGACCGGCCAGGAATAAGTCAGGCGCGCCAGCGCCAACGCGCCAGAGCCTTAATGACCTTCATCCAGAGTTTGCAGGTGACCACCACGATTCGATCTCTTCGGCGGGATAAACAGGAATAACAGCACACTAGCTCAGCCTGCACGTCGAAGCAACCCATTCGCCAAGAGATCAAAGGTTTCGTTTATGACAATAGCTGTCGAAGATCATCAAGGAGCATGTCCGGCGACTCATTAGCAATAGGCTGCCCATGGTTATAACCATAGGTCATGGCTACGCAGCGGACGCCAGCGGCACGTGCTGCCCGTACGTCATTACGGGAGTCACCAACAAAAAGTGCTGCTTCTGCTTCGACGCCGGCCTTCTGCATGACATACAACAGCCCAGCCGGATCAGGCTTTTGCTGGGGGAGCGTATCACCGCCAATGATCCATGAAAAAAACCGCCCCAGCCCCATGTCATCGAGCAACGGGGCTACAAAACGTTCAGGCTTGTTGGTAATAACGGCCATGGCGATGCGCTTCTCTTCAAGCGCAGCCAGTCCTTCCGAAACCCCCGAATAAACCTCAGTTAAGGCATGGCTCCCGCCATAGATTGACATAAACAAGGCCAATGCCATCTCCGTTTCGCGCTCGGAGACAGCGTGGTGATCCATGCTGTCTGCCAGTGCACGACGCACCAGTACGCGCGCGCCGTTTCCAATCCACAGCCGGACCTTGCTCAGCCCGGCCGGGGGGCGCCCTAACTGAACGAGCATGGCATCGACGGCAACCGCAAGATCTGGCGCAGAGTCCAGCAAAGTGCCATCCAGATCAAACATGACCAGGCGCGGCAGACGCCCATGAAATAGGGCCTCTAACAGACCTGACGTCATATAGCACGCGCCTTGGCAAGCTCGTCTCGCATGGACTTGATGACCTCGGCATAATCCGGCGCACCGAAGATCGCGGATCCCGCCACAAAAGTATCGGCTCCGGCGTGAGCAATCGCACCGATATTACTGACGTTGACTCCACCATCAATTTCCAGGCGGATAGGCAGGCCAGAGGCATCGATCAATGCACGAGCTTCACGCAGCTTGTCGAGCGTGCCTGGAATGAATTTCTGACCACCAAAGCCCGGATTCACGCTCATGAGCAGAATCATGTCAATCTTATCCATGATATATTTCAGACAATCCAGGGATGTAGCAGGATTGAATACAAGTCCGGCCTTGCAGCCACCCGCCTTAATCAATTGCAAAGAACGATCGATGTGCTCCGAGGCTTCGGGATGGAACGTGATGAACGAAGCACCTGCATCAATGAAGTCGCCAATGATGCGATCCACTGGCTTAACCATCAAATGCACATCGATAGGTGCCGTTACACCATATTTGCGCAAGGCCGAGCAGACCATCGGACCAATAGTCAGATTGGGCACATAATGATTATCCATAACATCGAAGTGGACAATGTCGGCACCTGCAGCAAGCACTTTATCTACATCTGCTCCTAAGCGGGCGAAGTCGGCAGAAAGGATCGATGGAGCGATGGCATAAGGTTGCATGGATAAGCCTCAAGGCGGTCATGGGAAATAGCATTGTAACTGTGCCTACCCGATAGGCTCATCGGTTTTGGCATCCTGCTGATAAAGTACCAACAGGTCTAATTCTCTGTGTTCTGACAGGCGAAAGCCTACGCTACGATTATTGTTATAGAAGCTTTGGCGGCAAAGCCTGCGGTAGATGATCTTCTATGGACAGCGTGATGCACACATCATGAATTGCAGGCTCTGCCTTACCGCCTATACAGAAGATGAAGTGTAAACCCTATGTTGAATCGCCTTTTCGACCTAACATTTTTATTATTTTCTTCGTGCCTTTTAGCCGCCTCAATTACTTATGCTGAAGACAAGACATCCCCGCCCGCACCGCAGCCCAACCTTGAGCGAGCTGCGCCTTTAGAGCGCAGCCAGGAAGCCGCACAAGCTCTTGAACGCACGTTACCTTCTGACGAAAGACAAACCCTGAACGCAGGAAGCGAATCCTTTTTGGCACTTTGGCGTCTGGCTAATACACCCCAGCCACAAGGTACCATCGTATTGATTCCCGGCGATGGTGAGTCAGCAGACTGGCCAAGAGCGCTCGGTCCTTTGCGTCGCAAGCTACCTGACGCGGGCTGGAATACGCTAAGCCTTACCTTACCTGACCCCCAAAACACGGCGCCTCAGCCGCGAACATCTGGTTCATCCTCAGTCTCGTCTGCCGATGCAGATGCCAATACGAGCACTGGCAATACATCTACAACCGTAGAAGGAGTGGCCGGAACGGCTCCCACTGCCGAAACCCAGGCGGAAGTAGGTAGCAGCGAACCTGCCCAGGCCGGCACGGCTCTACCAGACCCGCAAATAATAAAAGATGCTTATGCAGAACGGGTCATGGCACGTATTGCATCAGGGATCGATCTTGCTTTGCAAAGAGGCGCTCAGCAGGTCATTTTGCTAGGGCATGGCAGTGGTGCTTACTGGGCAGCTCGCTACTTGGCCGAGCGTGAACCTAGTGAACTTCACTATCTGCTCATGGTGGACGGCACGGTTCCGATCGGCTTTGCTCCGCCCCTTGAAGCTATAGCACCCAAATTGAATCTGACAATAGGTGACTTCTTTCATGACCAGACGGCACGTGTCCGCAGCGCCGCCGAGCGTCGACGCCAAGCCGCTGTGCGCGAAAACACTTCGCGCTATACCCAAATCAGCCTCAAGATCATCCCCGGCGACCCTAAAAGTGAACAGGAGCAGCTATATCGACGCTTACGCGGCTGGCTGAATAGCCACGTCAAAGCAGCTACCCCAGAGGAAACTCCCTAAGGCTTCAGCGGAAACCATGCCGCTCTCTGACTATTGCATACGCCGCATGCAGAGCCGCCGTTTTCTCGGCGGCCTCTTGTACAAGGTATTTATTGGCACCCATGCCTTGAACCTTGTCTGGGTGATGCCGGCTTAGCAATCGACGATAGGCACGCTTGATAATTTTCGGGTCATTACTGCTGCTCACCCCCAGCAAGGCCAGGGCTTGTCGGTAGGCTTCATCGGAACAGGGCACCTTGGCTGCTCGCATCGGCTGCAAGTCTTCCGTACGCACACGGGATAAACCCGCCCACTCCCCCCATTGCAGAATGAGGTCACGCTCGCCCGGTCTCACACTGCCGCTTACCCAAGCCATACGCCAGCAGGCACGAACAAGAAGCTCCGCCTGATCAGCGGCTGCCCTCAAGCGTGCCTGCGTTGAGGGCACCGACTTTTTACCCTGCGCAAAGGCTGCAATAGCACGGCGGCGACCGTCGGCATTCAATCCGAGCCGTTTGATCTCGCCTTCAGCCTGCCGAATATGCGCAGCGGTAACCTGTCCTCCTACCTTGGCCAGGCACCCCAGCAACTCGAATAACAATTGATACTCAAAGACGTCTTGCCTCAGCCGTACTCGCAGAGCTGACCAAGAAGTCAGGCCTAGCTGCCGCTCGGCAGCATGCCCCAAAACACCTCCGAGCAGAGCGCCCGGCAGGCTGGCCAAGGCCCATCCTGCCGCCACTCCTGTTAACGTGAGCGGCCAAGGCCAGAACATCTATTCACCCGCCTGGATCAATCGCTCGACCTCTGCCAATCGCTCATGGGTTCCGACGTCCACCCAACGGCCCTTATAGTGCTGCCCACTAACACGCCCCGCCGAAATAGCCGCACGCAGCAGTGGCGCCAACTTGAACGCACCGGGTTCGCAACCGTTAAACAACGTCGGATGTAAGACGGCAATACCGCTATAGGTAAGCCGTTGTTCGCAAGCGCCCTGCTCGACTATATGTCCATCCTTCAAGTAGAAGTCTCCCTCCGGGTTATGCAGAGGGTTATCGACCAAAACCAGATGGGCTAAAGCTCCATCCATCTTGTTTAATTGCCGATAATCGCAATCCGTCCAGATATCTCCATTAACGATCAGAAACGGTGCGTCTCCTAACAAGGGCAACGCCTGAAAAATACCCCCTCCGGTTTCCAGAGGTTCGCCCTCACGCGAATAGGAAATTCTGACGCCGAAAGCAGAGCCATCTTGTAAGTGATCCTCGATCTGCTGGCCTAGCCAAGCATGATTGATAACCACGTCGGTAAATCCGGATTTTTTCAAAGCATGGATATGGTATTCGATCAGCGGTACCCCCCCAGCACGAACCAAGGGTTTGGGCGTATGCAGGGTCAGCGGTCGCAGACGCTCTCCACGCCCCGCCGCCAGAATCATCGCCTTCATACGCTCTGGCCCGCCTGTAACTGTTTCAACAGTGTACCCAAGGACGCTAGTTCAGGGCGTCGCGCGATAACAGTTTCGATATAGGTAAAGAAGCGTGGTACGTCAGCAAGGTACTTGGGCTTGCCGTCTCGATGGCATATGCGCGCGAAAATACCGATGACCTTGAGGTGTCGCTGTACGCCCATAAGATCACTTGCTCGATAAAAGGCTTCAAAATTTTCATCGACCGGCAGCCCTTGTTGACGAGCACGCTCCCAATACATTGCAAGCCAGTCCTTGACCCGTCTCTCTGGCCAGCTGAGGAATGCATCTTTAAACAAGCAGGTCACGTCATAGGTAATGGGACCAAACACGGCATCCTGAAAGTCGAGAATGCCTGGATTGGGGTCGCTTACCATAAGATTGCGCGGCATATAATCCCGATGGACCAGCACCTGTGGCTGCGCCAGAGCGCTATCGATCAATACCTCACAAACATGCTGCCACTCCGCTGCCTCGGCTTCACTAAAAGAACGCTTCAACACACAGCGCACATACCAGTCCGGGAACAATTGCAACTCGCGTGATAGCAGCGCACGGTCATAAACGGGCAAGCGCCCTGCGACAGGAACCCGCTGATAGGCCAGAAGAGCAGTTAACGCCGCATCAAAATAATCATCCGCATTATCAGCAGTCAGGACGTCCAAATAGGTGTGCCGCCCTAGATCACTCAGAAGCAGAAAGCCTTGATCAAGATCTTGCGCCAAAATTTCAGGCACATGCACGCCCGCCTCAGCCAATAAACTTGCCACATGAAGAAAGGGCCGGCAGTCCTCTTGAGGCGGGGGGGCATCCATCACAATCAGCGTACGCCCGTCACACTCCCAGCGGAAATAACGTCGAAAACTGGCATCACTACTGGCGGGCGTCAGGGTCCCCGTAGGATAGGCACCCCACCCTCTTTCTTGGAATAAGCGAGCTAGAGAAAAGTCCAGCCAGGTACGCAATTGAGTAAAACGAATATCTTCGGACATTTCTAGCGGTATCCCTCGGCTCTAGCCGTTGTGCAGGTCATGCTTTATTATCCGATATCTTTTTGAGCCCATCGAGAGGCCTGCGGCCCATTTCCGGGCCGATGGCGCGCAGGATAACTTTAAGGATGGCCGTGAAATCCCCCGCGTTTCGCAGAAAGTTTCCCTTGCTGGTAACCGGCAGTCTTCTGGCTTTCCAGCCAATGACTACCCTGATCGCTGCACCAGCAGCCCAGCAGTTCAACTGCGCCCCCTCCGCTTCGGGTGGGTGGGCGTGTAATGCCGAGGCGGCTGCTAACAGCACACCCCGCCCCGCTCATACAGATTCAGCGGTTAGTGCAGGCCGCACGGATACTTCACCACAGGCCACAGCGTCGACCGAACCCAAGACTATGCTGGTTACGGAAAGCAAAGGTCGGGCACTGGCCTCTCGTAGTCCCGACTATAGCCATCTCGACTGGGTGCCCCGTGAAAAGCTGACGCCTGCACAATTGGCCGAGACGGGACCGTATTGCTCCGGTGCCTATGTAGAGCCTCAGCGCCCGGGAATGAACGACAATACCCCTATGGAAGAGGCACCGACCTATGTGTCGGCCAAGGCTTCCCGTTATGAGGAGCAGACCCAGACTGCTACCCTGGCAGGTAATGTGGTACTGCGTCAGGGCAGCATGCAAGTCGAAGCCGATGAGGCCAACCTGCACCGCGCAGAAAACCGTGGCGAGCTCAACGGTAACGTCAAGTTCCGCGATGACGGCATGCTGGTTGTTGGCGATAACGCACAAATGCAGCTCGACAATGGCGAAGTCCAGGTGGACAACGCCGAATATGTCGTTCACCAGAGCCGCATCCGCGGTAGTGCGTTATATGCCAAGCGTAGTGAGGATGCTGTCATTCGTCTTAAAGACGGGACGTACACTACCTGTGAACCGAGTAGCAATGCCTGGCAGCTCAAGGGCAATAACGTTACCTTGAATCCAGCAACAGGGCTTGGCTATGCAACCAATGCCACCTTGCGCGTCAAGGATATCCCGGTTCTTTATACACCGTTCATCTACTTCCCCATCGATGATCGGCGTCAGTCCGGCTTCCTCCCGCCAACGATTGGTTCATCGAGTGATAATGGTCTAACAGTTGTTACGCCGTATTACTTCAACTTAGCCCCAAACTACGATGCCACCCTCTATCCGCGCTATATGAGCAAGCGCGGCCTGATGATGGAAGGCGAATTCCGTTATCTGACACGTAGCAGTGAAGGTCAGCTCAGCGCAGCCTATCTAAACGATCAGGAAAACGATCATGAGGACATGCCAGAGCAGACAGATACACGCTGGCTTTACGGTTGGAAGAATCGGACCGGCCTAGACTCACGCTGGCTAGCGGAAGTTGATTATACGCGTATCAGTGATCCTTATTATTTTCAGGACCTCGATACCGATCTAGGAATCAGTACACCGACTTATCTGAATCAACAGGGACGCTTGACCTACCGGGGCGATACGTTTACAGCAGGTATCAATGCTCAGGCCTACCAATTGGCCACGGTTTCAAACGTAACCCCGTATAACAGATTGCCGCAACTGACGTTGAATGGACGCCTACCGTTTACCCCGGGCGGCCTGACCTTCTCTTACGACACGGAGTTTGTAAAGTTCCAACGTGACCTTGAAAATAGTAGTGATAGACTCGATTACAATATAGGCCTAAACAATGGTCTAGCGCGCGCTGAAGGTGAGCGATTTAACTTATCGCCTAGCGTTTCGTTACCTCTGAGTTCAAGCTGGGGTTATTTAACGCCTTCAGCTAAGTACATTTATACTCAATACGATTTAGATATTGATAGTAGAGGCGAGCAACTATTAGCCGCTCAAAAACGCACTTTCAATGACAGCCCGGATCGTAACCTGCCAATACTGAGCGTAAATAGTGGCTTGTATTTTGATCGCGATTTGAATCTGTTTGGAGAGGGCGGCAAGCAAACCCTTGAGCCTCGAGCCAAATACTTATATGTACCTTATGAAGACCAGAGCGACATTCCTGTCTTCGATACCAGTGAGTACACGTTCAGCTACAGTTCGCTATGGCGTGACAATCGCTTTACTGGGACGGATCGCATTGGTGATGCCAACCAGCTAGCATTAGGCGCCACCTCGCGCTTTATCGAGCCCAGTGGATTTGAAAGAGCTAATATCAGCGCAGGTCAGCTGTATTACTTCTCGAACCGACGTGTTCAACTACCGGGACTGGAAGACGACTTACCAGATGACGCCACGACATGGCGCTCGCCTTATGCACTAACGGGCATGTACCGATTCAATCGTGATTGGCGTGTTAGTTCAGAGCTCAACTGGGATCCCAACACCAAAGAAACCGATTCAGGCAATGTGATGTTCCATTACCAGCCTGAAGCCAACCCGAACAAAGTAGTCAATGCCGGTTATCGCTATCGCGCTAACACCCGGACTTATGATCCAAACCTGGGCCGCTTCATTTATGACAGCGATGATTATCGTATCAAGCAACATGACTTTTCAGTTATCTGGCCGATTGTCCCGCAGTGGTCTGCTATTGCGCGCTGGCAGTATGATTACAACCAAAACCGTACGCTGGAAGCATTTGGTGGGTTCGAATATGACAACTGTTGCTGGAAGCTTCGCCTGATTAGCCGTTACTGGCTCAAGACAGAAGATGATGTCTATTACACATCACAAAGCACAGAGTCCGATCGCGGCATCTTCCTGCAAATCATCCTGAAAGGTCTCGGCAATGTCTTTGGTGGCAAGACCGAAGGTTTCCTAGACAAAGGCATTCAAGGCTATCGTGAACGTGAAGACCAAGCTATGTAACGCTATGCGCCCGCTCGCTTTGGGCGTGGCGCTCACTTTAAGTTCGCTGACCCATGCAGCCGTGGTACCGCTGGATCGTGTCGTTGCGATTGTCGACAACGACGTGGTCATGGAAAGCCAGCTGAAACAGCGGGTCGAAGAGGTTAAGCAGAACATCCTACGACGCGGTGGTTCCGTCCCCCCGGATAGTGCCTTGCAGAGCCAAGTACTGGAGCGCCTCATTTTGGAGGACATCCAGCTACAGATGGCCGAGCGCAACGGCATCCGAGTTTCGGATGAAGAGCTCAACCAGGCCGTTGCGACCATTGCCCAGCGCAATGGCCTCAGCGTTGCGGAGTTTCGCCAAGCCTTAGCCAGAGATGGCCTCTCTTATGAGGATGCTCGAGAGCAGGTCCGCCGTGAATTACTCATCAGCCGGGTACGTCAGCGACAAGTCGCTCAACGTATTCAGGTGAGCCCACAGGAAATACAAAACTTCCTTGCCTCCGACCTAGGCCGAATTCAGTTGGCGGAGGAATATCGGCTTGCCAATATTCTTGTTCCGGTTCCTGATAACGCCTCGGCCGCTACAACTCAGGCCGCTGGCCAGAAGGCTGAGCAGCTTTATAGACAGCTTCGCCAGGGTGGTGATTTCGCTCAGCTGGCGATAGCACACTCGGCAGGCGATAACGCACTAGATGGCGGCGAAATTGGCTGGCGTAAGGCTGCACAACTTCCACCACCCTTTGATCAAATAGTCAGTGACATGAATGTAGGTGATGTAACCGAGCCGGTACGTGTACCTGGCGGCTTCATCATCCTCAAGGTGGAAGAAAAGCGCGGCGGTGGCAGCTCGGTCGTCGACGAAGTTCATGTCCGACATATTTTGCTCAAACCCAACGAAATTCGCAGTGACGATGCCACACGTCGTCTGGCGCAACGTTTGCGGGAGCGTATCGTTAATGGTGAAAGCTTTGCGGACTTGGCCAAGAGCTTTTCGGAAGATCCAGGCTCGGCACTCAACGGTGGCGATCTTGACTGGGTTAATCCCGACTCATTGGTTCCTGAGTTCCGGGAGGTCATGGCCAACACGCCAGCCGGCGAGCTGTCACAACCGTTCCGTACTCAGTATGGCTGGCATATTCTGGAAGTGTTAGGACGCCGCGCCACGGATAATAGCGATCAGGTTCGTCAACAGCAGGCCCTGAATCTGTTGCGTAACCGCAAGTATGATCAGGAGCTGCAATCCTGGCTCCGTCAGATCAGGGATGAGGCTTACGTGGAAATCAAGCAGTGAGCTTACCCAGGCACTTCGCTTTGACGCCTGGTGAGCCGGCAGGCATAGGTCCCGACCTGTGCCTGCTTATGGCTCGAGTAGCTCAACCCCACGCTCTGATTGCAGTTGCCAGTCTGGAGATGCTAGCTGCGCGAGCCCAGCAGCTAGGCCTCTCGATTACTTTCATTCCGACCACTCCCGAACAAAAGTCACTGCAACCTGCACCGGCAGGTGCTTTGTATGTATGGGATACACCGTTGTCCGCTCCGGTTAAAACGGGATGCCTTGATGCAGCCAATGGACCTTATGTGCTCGAGACGCTAACTCGAGCCGCTCAAGGATGCATGGATGGCATGTTCGCGGGCATGATTACCGCTCCGGTGCACAAGGGCATCATCAACGAAGCAGGCATTCCGTTTTCCGGACATACCGAGTTTCTAGCCGAGCTGACAGGTACAGCTCAGGTCGTCATGATGCTTGCAACGACAGGCTTACGGGTAGGTTTAGTGACTACACATCTGCCTTTGCGAGCCGTGGCGGATGCTGTTACCCGAGAGCGCCTCCTGCAGGTAACCCGTATCCTTCATAAGGACTTACAGAACAAGTTTGGCATTGCTCAGCCCCGGATTTTGGTATGTGGCCTTAATCCACATGCAGGCGAAGGCGGGCATTTGGGCCTCGAAGAAATCGAGATCATCGAACCCGCTCTCGATACCTTGCGGGCAGAAGGCATCGATTTAGCAGGGCCGTTGCCTGCCGATACGCTTTTCACACCCAAGTATCTGGATCATTGTGATGCCGTCCTGGCCATGTATCATGACCAGGGACTTCCCGTACTCAAGCACAAGGGCTTTGGCGCTGCCGTGAACGTAACGCTAGGTCTGCCCATTATTCGAACATCGGTTGACCATGGAACTGCCTTGGATCTGGCTGGCACGGGCCGGGTCGATATCGGTAGCCTTGAAGTCGCCTTGAAGACAGCCTATCTAATGGCTGAAGCACATACTCCATGACTGAGCTTTATCAGCACCGGGCGCGAAAGCGTTTCGGTCAAAACTTTCTCCATGATGCTGGCGTTATTCACCGTATCCTTCGCGCTATCCATGGTCGTGAAGGCGAGCGCCTACTGGAAATCGGCCCTGGACAAGGCGCTCTAACAGAGGGATTAGTGGCCAGTGGCGCCCATCTCGATGTTATCGAACTCGACCAAGACCTGATTCCCCTGCTGAAACTGAAATTCGGCCTTAACCCGAACTTTACCTTGCACCAAGGCGATGCTCTGAAGTTTGATTTCAGCGCACTGGCTGGCTCTGACAAGCTGCGTGTGGTTGGAAATCTGCCCTACAATATTTCGACCCCGCTTATCTTTCACCTTCTTGCCCATGCTGATGTTATCGCGGACATGCACTTCATGCTGCAGAAGGAAGTAGTCGAGCGACTCGCTGCTGAACCGGGCGGCGGCGACTGGGGACGCCTGTCAATTATGGTGCAGTATCACTGCCGCGTTGAACATCTGTTTAATGTAGGGCCGGGAGCCTTCAATCCACCGCCAAAGGTAGACTCTGCCATTGTACGTCTTGTGCCGCACACTAAGCTGCCGCATCCCGCTCGCGATCCGAAAATACTGGAGCGTGTCGTGCGTGAAGCCTTCAATCAGCGCCGTAAAACGTTGCGCAATACACTGAAGAACCTCATGAGCACCGACATGATCGAGGCTGCCCATGTCGAGCCTGGACTGCGTCCGGAGCAATTGGATATCGCCGCCTTTGTCCGTTTGGCCAATGTCTTGGCAGACTTATCGCCTAGCAACTAAGGTCAACTCAATACACTCGCTTCTCACGAGGTCAGCCCCTGTGTCCGACCCACGCTATAACATCAAGGTCAGCGTTTCCACACGCTATTTGCCTGAGCAATCCATCGCAGCGCAAAACCGATTCGCCTTTGCCTATGATGTCACTATTACTAACGAAGGCAGCCTACCGGCTAAACTGCATACTCGCCACTGGCTCATTACCGATGGCAATGGTCGGACTCAGGAAGTACGTGGCGCCGGCGTCATTGGTGAACAACCCGTTATTTCACCCGGTGCAAGTTACCAGTACAGCAGCGGTACGGTACTTGAGACACAAGTAGGCAGCATGCGCGGAAGCTATAGGATGCAAGCCAGCGATGGGCATGATTTTGATGCCGAAATCGCACCGTTCCGTTTGGTTGTTCCGGGTGCGCTTCACTAATGACATTGTATGCCGTCGGTGATCTGCAGGGTTGCTTGGATCCTCTCGTATGCCTGCTTGACACCGTAGAGTTTGATCGGACGCAAGACCGCCTGTGGCTGGTAGGCGATTTGGTGAACCGTGGTCCACAATCGCTAGAGACGCTGCGCTTTCTTTACGAGATGCGCGATGCCATTGTAACCGTACTAGGTAATCACGACCTGCATCTCCTGGCGACATCGCTTCATCCGGAGCGCTTAAAGAAAAGCGATACACTACGCAAGATTCTTAAAGCGCCCGACCGGGACGAGCTGCTGAACTGGCTACGCCAGCAGCCTATACTGCATTACGATGCCGTCTACGACACAATTCTGGTTCATGCAGGTCTACCTCCTCAGTGGACGCTACCTCACGCTTTGACCCTAGCGGGCGAAGTCGAGTCGGTTCTTCAGGATGATGAGCGTTTCCCCTTATTTATCGAGGGGATGTACGGCAACGAGCCGGCATTATGGCGGGAGGATCTCGAAGGTGTTGAGCGTTGGCGGGTCATTACCAACTATCTGACCCGCATGCGATTTTGCGCGGCAGACGGCACGCTGGAACTCAAATCCAAAGAAGCCTCCGGAAACGCCCCTGACGGTTTTGCTCCGTGGTTTAGCCATCCGCACCGCTTGACGCGAGAACATCGTCTGATCTTTGGACACTGGGCGGCCCTTGAAGGCCGCTGCGACGAGCCCGGCGTATTTGCCTTGGATACTGGCTGCGTCTGGGGTAATAAAATGACTTTATTGAATGTCGATACTGGCGAGCGTCATACCTGCGCCTGCCGTAAAGGAGGCTGAATGAGCGAATTTCACCACATCGATCCGAACCAAGCCCTAGAACTGCGCCAGCGTGGCGCTACTATCGTAGATATCCGCGACCCGCATAGTTTCGCAACGTTGCATATCACAGGCTCAAAGCGGGTCGACAACCAGACGCTGCCTGATTTCCTCGCACAGGCCGACCTGGATCAACCGCTGGTTGTTGTCTGCTATCACGGGCACTCCAGCCAAAGTGCCGCGGCCTTCTTTGCGCAGCAAGGATTTAGCGATGTCTATAGCTTGGACGGCGGCTTCGAGCAGTGGCGAAGCACTTATCCCGACGAAACGGAAAGTGGCTCATTTTAGTGCCCTGCATTACCTCTTAGCACAGGCTTTTGACGATCCGGTTACAACATAAGTATTAAAGGGGGCTTCCACATCTCCATAATCGGACTATTCTTGAATCAGGCCTTCCCATTTCAGGGAGCCGGATAACCGGCTGCGCTATCGGTACGACCATTAGGTGTTCGGGGGAATATCAACGGTTGCTCCGTCGACTGTTTTTGTTCTCGTGCATCCCGTACGACCGATTCCGGCCGGCTCGAGGGTATCCAGCGAGGAGACGTCATGAGCATTTTCAGTCACTTCCAGGGGCGTTTCGAAGCGACTCGTCAGGAAGAATATTCCCTTCAGGAATATCTTGAGATCTGCAAGAAGGACCGTACTGCCTATGCCAGTGCCGCTGAGCGTATGCTCATGGCTATTGGTGAACCGGAGCTGGTAGATACCACCAGCGATCCGCGCTTATCGCGCATCTTTTCCAATAAGGTGATCCGGCGTTACCCTGCCTTTGCTGACTTCCATGGCATGGAAGACTGCATTGAGCAAATCGTTTCGTACTTCCGGCATGCCGCCCAAGGTCTTGAAGAAAAGAAGCAGATTCTTTATCTCCTGGGGCCTGTAGGGGGCGGTAAATCATCACTGGCAGAAAAGCTCAAGCAGTTGATGGAGAAGGTTCCCTTCTACGCCATCAAGGGCTCGCCGGTGTTCGAATCTCCGCTGGGGCTGTTCAACCCCGACGAAGACGGCCAGATCCTCGAAGAGGATTACGGCATTCCTCGTCACTACCTGCGCAGCATTATGTCACCGTGGGCGGCCAAGCGGCTCCAGGAGTTTGGCGGCGATATCAGTAAATTCCGCGTCGTTAAGCTGCGCCCATCCATTCTCAACCAAATTGCCATCGCCAAGACAGAGCCAGGTGATGAAAACAACCAGGATATCTCTGCACTAGTAGGCAAAGTCGATATTCGTAAACTTGAAGAGTTTCCGCAGAACGACGCCGACGCCTACAGCTATTCAGGTGCATTGTGCCGGGCCAACCAAGGCTTGATGGAATTCGTCGAGATGTTCAAGGCGCCCATCAAGGTCCTGCACCCTCTCCTGACGGCAACGCAGGAAGGTAATTACAACAGTACGGAAGGCTTGGGCTCCCTACCCTACAGCGGCATTATCCTAGCGCACTCCAACGAGTCGGAATGGCATACCTTCCGAAACAATAAGAATAACGAGGCCTTCATTGACCGTATCTATATCGTCAAGGTCCCGTATTGCCTACGCGTCTCGGATGAAATCAAGATTTACGACAAGCTGTTGATCAACAGCTCTCTTGCTGATGCTCATTGCGCCCCTGATACGCTAAAAATGCTGGCACAGTTTTCCGTTCTTTCGCGCCTTAAAGAGCCAGAAAACTCCAACATCTACTCAAAAATGCGTGTCTATGATGGTGAAAACCTCAAAGATACTGATCCCAAAGCCAAGTCGATTCAGGAATACCGTGACACTGCAGGCGTTGATGAGGGCATGAATGGCCTTTCAACCCGTTTTGCCTTTAAGATTTTGTCCCGTGTATTTAACTTCGATCCCAACGAAGTGGCCGCCAACCCGGTTCACCTACTCTATGTACTAGAACAGCAGATTGAGCAGGAGCAATTCCCGGCTGAAGTGCGCGAGCGTTACATGCGCTTTATCAAAGAGTATCTGGCGCCCCGCTATGTTGAATTCATCGGCAAGGAGATCCAGACGGCTTATCTCGAATCCTATAGCGAGTACGGCCAGAATATCTTTGATCGCTATGTACTCTATGCAGACTTCTGGATTCAGGATCAGGAATATCGAGATCCCGAAACCGGCGAAATTCTCAATCGCGCAGCCCTGAATGAAGAGCTGGAAAAAATCGAGAAACCGGCTGGCATTAGCAATCCGAAAGATTTCCGCAACGAGATCGTCAACTTTGTATTGCGTGCACGAGCCAACAATAACGGCAAGAATCCGAGCTGGCTGTCTTACGAGAAGCTGCGTACGGTCATTGAGAAAAAGATGTTCTCCAACACCGAGGATCTCTTGCCGGTCATTAGTTTCAATGCCAAAGCCAGCAAGGAAGACCAGCAGAAGCACAGCGATTTTGTGACGCGCATGGTCGAGAGGGGCTATACAGAGAAGCAAGTGCGGTTGCTGTCCGAGTGGTATCTGCGGGTACGGAAATCGCAGTAAAGAACGCAGCTGCCAGCCTTAGTCAGAAGTGGCCTGTCCATTTCTGACTAAGGCGTGTCCAACGGTAGAAAAAACGCAACATAGGACTCCTATCGTGGGACAGCAGGCTGCTCCCTTTCCGAGCCCGGAGGGCGTCTATGAGTTATGTCATCGACCGGCGTTTGAATGGCAAGAACAAGAGCACGGTAAACCGCACGCGTTTCCTGCGGCGTTACCGTGAGCACATCAAGAAGGCAGTCGAAGAGGCCGTAAGCCGTCGCTCCATCACCGATATGGAGCATGGCGAGCAAATCAGTATTCCTGGCCGTGATATCGACGAGCCGGTGCTTCATCACGGTCGTGGTGGAAAGCAAACTACCGTTCATCCCGGTAATAAAGAGTTCACCTCAGGCGAGCGCATCCCCCGTCCGCAGGGCGGAGGCGGCGGCGGTACAGGCCAGGGCAAGGCCAGTAACAGCGGCGAAGGCATGGATGATTTCGTCTTCCAGATTACCCAGGACGAATTCCTGGACTTCATGTTCGAGGATCTCGAGCTTCCCAACCTGGTCAAAAAACAGCTCACCGGTAGCGATACCTTTAAGACGGTTCGGGCTGGTATTAGCAGTGAAGGCAATCCGTCGCGCATAAATATCATTCGAACACTGCGTTCCGCTCATGCACGCCGCATTGCACTGTCAGGAGGCAGCCGCAATAAGCTGCGTGAGGTGAAAGCTGAGCTTGCACGTCTGCATGTGGAGGAACCGGATAACATCACTGATATCCAGGCGCTCGAAGCCGAAATCGCACGGCTGCGAGCACGTATCGACAAGGTCCCGTTCCTGGACACATTCGACCTCAAGTACAACCTGTTAAGTAAACAACCTACACCCAGCTCCAAAGCCGTGATGTTTTGCCTGATGGACGTTTCAGGCTCCATGACTCAGGCGACGAAAGACATCGCCAAGCGCTTTTTCATCCTGCTATACCTGTTTCTCAAACGAAACTACGAACGCATCGATGTGGTGTTTATTCGTCACCACACCAGCGCACGTGAGGTAGATGAGGAAGAGTTCTTTTACTCACGCGAGACGGGCGGCACCATTGTCTCCAGCGCCTTGAAACTCATGCAGGAAATCATGGCAGAGCGCTACCCCATTAACGAATGGAACCTGTATGCCGCGCAAGCGTCGGACGGCGATAACTGGAATGATGACTCGCCGATCTGTCGGGATATCCTCATGCGCCAGATCATGCCGTCTATGCAGTACTATACCTACGTGGAAATCACGCCGCGTGAGCATCAGGCACTGTGGTATGAATACGAGCAGGTTCGCGAGGCTTTCTCAGAATCTTTCTCACAGCAGCAGATCGTATCGGCTGCGGATATCTATCCGGTGTTCCGGGAACTATTCCAGCGGAGGCTCGTGTCATGAAGCGTCAGCCTATCTCTACCGGTTCGGAATGGACATTCGAACTTGTGCAGGCCTACGACCGCGAGATTGGTCGTATCGCCAAGCGTTACGCACTGGATACCTATCCCAACCAGATCGAGATCATCACGGCCGAACAGATGATGGACGCTTATGCGTCCGTCGGTATGCCCATTGGCTATAACCATTGGTCATACGGCAAGCACTTCCTGCATACGGAAAAAAATTACAAGCGCGGCCAGATGGGATTGGCTTACGAGATCGTGATCAACTCCGATCCCTGTATTGCCTATTTGATGGAAGAAAACACTATCACTATGCAGGCGCTGGTTATTGCCCACGCTTGCTATGGCCATAACAGTTTTTTCAAAGGGAATTACCTGTTCCGCACTTGGACAGACGCTAGCTCGATCATTGACTACCTGGTCTTTGCCAAGCAGTACATCACGCAATGTGAAGAGCGCCATGGGATCGATGCGGTGGAAGACCTGCTCGACTCCTGTCATGCGCTAATGAATTATGGGGTGGATCGTTACAAGCGGCCTTATCCGATTTCTGCCGAGGAGGAACGCCGTCGACAGAAAGAACGTGAAGAGCTTTTGCAGCGTCAGGTTAATGATCTCTGGCGCACCATCCCTAAAATGGGGGACAAGGATAAGCACGAGGAAGACGCACGCTTTCCTAGCGAACCTCAGGAAAACATTCTCTATTTCCTGGAAAAGCATGCGCCATTGCTAGAACCCTGGCAGCGGGAGGTCATCCGCATCGTCCGCAAGATTGCCCAGTACTTCTACCCTCAGCGCCAGACCCAGGTCATGAACGAGGGGTGGGCTACATTCTGGCATTACACCTTGCTCAACGATCTATACGACGAAGGGCTGGTGACTGATGGCTTCATGTTTGAGTTCCTGCAATCGCACGCAGGGGTGATTTACCAGCCCGGCTTCGACAGCCCCTACTACAGTGGTATTAATCCTTATACGCTGGGTTTTTCCATGTTCCGTGACATTCGCCGAATTTGTGAGAATCCCACCGAGGAAGATAAACGCTGGTTCCCGGACATAGCTGGTAGCGACTGGCTTTCTACCGTCACGTTCGCCATGAAAAGCTTCAAGGATGAAAGCTTTATTCTGCAATTCCTCTCGCCCAAGGTTATCCGCGATCTTAAGCTGTTTAGCATCCTGGATGATGACAAGCGCGATGAATTGGAGGTGGCGGCAATTCATGATGACCCCGGCTATCGCATCATCCGCGAACAGTTGGCGGCCCAATACAATTTGGGTAATCGGGAGCCGAATGTACAAATCTGGAATATCAACCGCCGGGGTGATCGCTCACTGACACTCCGCCATATCCAGCACGATCGCAAGCCGTTGGGCGAGTCCACTGAAGAAGTGCTCAAGCATTTGCATCGCTTATGGGGGTTCGATATCCATCTGGAAACAGTACAAGGTGATCAGGTCATTCACACCCAACATGTTCCGCCGCGTGAAGATGGACATGACGGCTTACACCGTCGTATGGACATAGCAGTTTCTCCTATCTGACCTCACCGGGGCCTTCCTTGAGGCCCCACTCTTTCACTCTTCTGTTGGCCCTTACCTATTCACGCCGTTATCCTGCTGCCTTCAGGAGGTGCTGTATGCGGATTTATAAAGTCGGGGGCGCGGTAAGGGATCGTCTGCTAGGGCAGCCGGTTACTGAAGTGGACTGGGTTGTAGTGGGAAGTACAGCCGAAGAATTGCTTGAGCAGGGCTTCCGCCCAGTTGGGGCTGACTTTCCCGTTTTTCTCCATCCCGCAACCGGCGAGGAATACGCGCTGGCTCGTACGGAGCGCAAAAGCGGACGCGGCTATGGGGGCTTCACGTTTTATGCCAGTCCAGACGTAACGCTGGAAGATGATCTTGTCCGCCGTGACCTGACGATCAATGCCATGGCAGAAGACGAAACCGGCCATGTCATCGACCCTTATGGCGGTATGGCTGATTTAAGCGCCCGCCTGTTGCGTCACGTTGCCCCAGCATTTGTCGAAGATCCGCTGCGAGTACTGCGTGTCGCCCGTTTCGCGGCCCGCTATGCTCCGCTGGGCTTTAGCGTCGCACCGGAAACCCGGCAGCTTATGCAGCAAATGGCCGAAAGCGGAGAGCTGGATGCGCTCACACCGGAACGCATGTGGAAGGAATTATCACGCGCCCTGATGGAGCCCCGCCCTGATGTTTTCATTCAGGTATTGTATGACTGCGGAGCGCTGGCTGTCCTTTTGCCCGAAATCGAGGCTCTCTTTGGCGTACCACAACCTGCCGCGCACCACCCGGAAATCGATACAGGCCTCCATATACAATCCGTATTGCGGCAATGCGTCCGATTCAATCAACCGCTGACAGTACGCTGGGCCTGCTTGTTGCATGACGTAGGCAAAGGCATAACCCCTGAAGAGGAGTGGCCTCGACATATCGCTCACGAAACGCGCGGGCTCAGGCTGATCAAGAACATAAATGCCCGCTTTAAAGTACCGCGTGACTGCAGTGAATTAGCACTATTGGTCGGCCAGTACCATACCCACGCACACCGTGCGCTGGAGCTAAGACCTTCTACTTTATTCGAGCTGTTTCAGGCATTCGACCTGTTCCGCCGGCCAACGCGGTTTGAAGAGTTCCTGGCCACTAGTGAAATGGATGCCCGTGGCCGACTTAGCCTTGAAGACCGTTCCTATCCCCAAGCAGATTATTTACGTCATGCAGCAGAGGCTGTACGCGCCGTTGGCGTACAGCCTCTGCTGGACAAAGGGCTGAAAGGTGCAGAGCTGGGTGAAGCCTTGCAGCAAGAGCGCCTAAGAGCACTGACACGCTTCAAGCAGACTTATACCAAGGGCGAGACCTGACACAGGGCAGAAGGCGTGAGGGAGCGCCCTTGCCAGCTGAAAGCTACCGGCCACAGCCGCTGCCCCTTAGGCATTTCTTGCCAGAGCTCAGCAAAGGTACGCCCGTCGACGGGATGGCGTACCGTACCGGCTAACAGCGATAAGGGCCAGAGCACAAAAGCATTCTTCAAGATTTCGGCGCGCGGCAGGACCAGACCGTCAAAGTCCCCTACCGACTCGCCGTACAACAGAATATCAATGTCCAGCGGGAGGCCCTTGCGGTCCGGCGCATAACGCCCACTGTTCGCCTCAATGTGCTTGAGCTGCGCACTAAGCTCCGCCAAAGACAAATCGGTTTGGCCACGCACCACGAAATTGATGAACGGAGCACTTTTGATACCTACCGCCTCGCTCTCGAAAACGGGCGAACATACCAATCCTTCTAACATGCCGGACAAGGCATTCAAAGCTGCAGTCAGGTTGCGCTCACGCTCGATGTTGCTGCCGAGCCCGAGATATACCGTGATCAGAGACATCCGCGCTCAATCTCCACACCGACACCCGCTGCAGTTGGCACTGCGCCGGGTTTGGTGATTTTTAAACGCAGCCATGGCAGGTTGAACTCTTTCTGCAGGCACTCCGCCAATCGCTCGGCAAAGGTTTCAACCAGTTGAAAGCTGGACTGGTGAGCAAATGCCAGAATCCGCTCGGCTACGGCGGCATAGTTCAAGGTCTTGTCCAGCTCATCCCTCTCGGCAGATGGCCGGATATCCCATCCCATGCATACATCCAAACGCAGGCACTGGCGAATTTCCCGTTCCCAGTCATACACGCCAATAACCGTGTCGACTTCCAGCCCCTCGATGAACACTTTATCCACGACTCTCTCCTGCGCCGTTAGGCGCATCGATTGAAAAAGCCCTGGCACCGTGTCGCGGCGGGCCAGGTATTCCCATAGAATCCACTATACGTGCCCCACGGAATTGCACCATGGTTTGGTTGCTGGCTACCTTCGCCTACCTCCTCGGCTCCTTGTCCTTTGCCGTACTGGTCAGCCAGGCATTTGGAGTAACCGATCCTCGCACTAGCGGCTCCGGTAACCCGGGCGCGACCAACATGTTGCGCTTGGGAGGCAAGAAACTTGCCTTGATTACCCTGCTGGGAGATCTGAGCAAAAGCCTTATCCCGGTACTTGTAGCGCGCGGCCTGGGCTTGGGTGAGCCCGAACAGGCCTGGATTGGCCTGGCTGCGGTGCTGGGGCATCTCTATCCTTTGTACTTTCGTTTTCAGGGCGGTAAAGGCGTTGCCACGGCCGCAGGTCTCTTGCTGGGCGTCTATCCCGCCATGGCCTTGCTGGCTTCAGCCTTGTGGGCGACCGTATTTGGCTTGACGCGTACCAGCTCTCTAGCCGCCTTGATCGCCTTGCCTCTATCCCTGCCGTTGGTCGCCTGGCAAAAACCACTACTGCTTCCGCCACTGCTGATCTTGACTGGCCTGATCGTGATCCGTCACCGCAGCAACCTCAAGAATCTATTGGCCGGACGCGAACGCCATTTCTAAAGCAGTAGTGTTGCCGATATTCATGCGATTCACTTGTCAGTGTGCGCCCTTCAAGCGTCTCAAATCGCCGGCAGCTGCTCCATTGGCCAACGCGCCTGTACTTTTATGGCAGGGCCGTCCTGCTGGCCTACTAGCAGACGCTGGCAACCAGCATAGGCAATCATCGCCCCGTTGTCCGTACAGAAACGCGGACGGGCATAGAACACCTGACCACGTAGCTCCGACAGCATCGTTTCCAATGACTCACGCAATGCACTATTGGCGCTTACCCCGCCAGCAATAACTAACGATTTAAGCCCGGTCTGCTTGAGTGCACGCTTGCACTTGATAGTCAGCGTCTCGACCACAGCCTTCTGGAAAGCCAGAGCAATATCGCAACGGGACTGCTCGTTATCGTCTCCAGCAGCACAACATTGCTGCCACGTATTAAGGGCAAAGGTCTTTAAGCCACTAAAGCTGAAATCCAGACCCGGCCGATCCGTCATCGGCCGAGGAAAGACGAAACGCCCTAGCGTACCGCGCTCTGCCAGACGTGCGATTTCAGGCCCGCCGGGGTATCCCAGACCTAATAACTTGGCCGTTTTATCGAAGGCTTCGCCAGCAGCATCATCTACTGACTCACCTAAAAGTTGATAACGACCGATACCGTCAACCCGAACCAGTTGAGTATGTCCACCCGAAACCAACAAAGCGACGAAAGGAAACTGCGGCGGCTGCTCTTCGAGCATAGGCGCCAACAGATGACCTTCCATATGATGGACGCCCAGGACAGGAACATTCCAGGCAAGCCCCAAGGCCTGCGCAAAGGAAGCGCCTACAAGCAAGGCACCCACTAGACCGGGCCCGGCCGTATAGGCAATAGCATCCACATCGGTAGACGTACTACCCGCCTCGCTAAGCACCTGATTAATAAGCGGCAGCATACGTTTTACATGATCACGGGAGGCCAACTCGGGCACTACCCCACCATAGACGCGATGCAGATCGATTTGACTGAACAGAGCATCGGACAATAGTCCGCGGTCACTGTCAAAGAGTGCGACGCCGGTTTCGTCGCAGGACGTTTCGAGTCCCAGAACACGCATGGGCAGCCAGCCTTCGGCCTGGTTGAGAATGAAGTCAGGCATAATAATCCCAGGTTTTCCGGCAGACCAGTGCTTTCGTCTGGAAGCTTTGCATTTCGACTACTGAAGGGTTACTATCCGCAACCCTTAAAAACCGACGCTTTGCGTGGCTAAGCCCGAGCGTTGAATCCACCCCCCGGTAAACATTGAAGGTACGACCTGGATGCCCGCCGTCAAAGTCAAAGAAAACGAACCCTTCGACGTAGCCCTGCGTCGTTTCAAGCGCTCTTGCGAAAAAGCCGGTGTTCTGGCTGAAGTTCGCAGCCGCGAGTTCTACGAGAAGCCTACTTCCGAGCGCAAGCGCAAAGCAGCAGCTGCTGTTAAGCGTCATGCCAAGAAAGTGCAGCGCGAACAGCGCCGTCGCGAGCGTCTGTATTGATCAGACGCCTGCATGGCTAACGGCTCCGCCCGGCTTTGGCCGGGCTGAACGTGACTAACCTCCAGCCCTCCGCAGTACCATCGTCATGCATTGCCATGCACGATACTCTATAGTCTCAGCTGTTGAACAATTTTACGCGCAAAGCGATAGCTTGTTCATTTTCGTCTGGATGACATCTGTCCTAGGCAGCCAATCGCCCATGTATAGCCGCCGTGAGCTTGCTTGGCGCATGTTACTTGCTTAATTCAGAGCCGAACGCACCATGGCTGGATTGATTCCTCAAGGCTTTATCGATGACCTCCTCAATCGCACCGACATTGTCGAAGTGGTGGGATCGCGCATCAAGCTTAAAAAGACCGGCAAGAACTATAGTGCGCTCTGCCCGTTTCACAATGAGAAAAGTCCTTCGTTCAGCGTAAGCCCAGACAAGCAGTTCTACTACTGCTTCGGCTGCGGCGCTGGCGGTAATGCGCTCGGCTTTGTCATGGACCATGACAATCTGGACTTTCCTGAAGCTGTCGATGAGCTAGCCAAACGTATCGGCCTCGACGTTCCACGCGAGGAAAGCAGCGGCACGCGTCAATCTCGCCAAGCTTTCGACTCCCCGCTTTATGCTTTATTAACAGCCGCCTCGGACTACTACCGCACAGCCTTAAAGAGCCATCCACAACGCAAGGCCGCAGTCGATTACCTAAAAAATCGCGGGCTGACGGGCGAAATTGCTCGGGATTACGGTCTGGGCTTCGCGCCTCCAGGCTGGGACAACTTGCTCAAGCACTTAGGCGGTGACAGTCTGCAGCAAAAGGCCATGATTGATGCTGGCCTTTTGATCGAGAATGCCGACAGTGGCAAGCGCTACGACCGCTTTCGTGATCGAGTCATCTTTCCTATCCGGGATAGTCGGGGACGCGTCATTGCCTTTGGCGGACGTGTTCTGGGCGATGACAAGCCTAAGTACCTGAACTCGCCAGAAACTCCGGTTTTTCATAAAGGCCAAGAGCTGTACGGCCTGTTCGAAGCCCGAAAAGCCAACCGCGACCTCGATGAAATTATTGTCGTCGAAGGCTACATGGATGTTATCGCCTTGGCTCAGCAAGGGATTCGCAATGCAGTAGCTACCCTTGGAACAGCCACCAGCGAGGAGCATATTAAGCGCCTGTTCCGCCTGGTCCCTCATATTCTTTTCTGCTTTGATGGAGACCAGGCCGGGCGCAGTGCAGCATGGCGCGCGCTCGAATCGGCACTGCCTTCTCTGCAAGACGGCCGCAAGGTCCGCTTCTTGTTTCTTCCTGAAGGTGAAGACCCAGACACACTGGTTCGCAAGGAGGGCCCGGATGCTTTCCAGGCTCGGTTCATTCAGCAGGCGCTCCCATTGGCTGAGTATTTCTTTCAGCAGTTATCCGGCGAGGCCGATCCGTCTACCTTGGAGGGCAAAGCACACCTGGCGACACTGGCAACACCTTTAATCGATCGCATCCCAGGCAACAACCTACGCGCCTTAATGCGGCTACGCTTAAGCGAACTGACCGGACTTACCAACGAGTCCCTGAATCAGTTTACTCAGCCCGCCACACCTATCGGCGCGGCAAGTGAACCTTACGGATACGAGCCAGAACCCTATTACGATAGCGGCTATGATTCTTCGACCCCAGCAAGGCAACAGCCTTACCGATCGGGACAGAAGCCCTATAGCAGCACCAAAGGCTTTCGTGGGAAAAAGCCGTTCGGCGCCAAAGGCGACCCCTCGTTTCGAGCGCCCTGGGTCCCTGCGGCAGTTGAGCCACCTACTCTTTCCGCGCTTAGAAGCCTTATTCATCGGCCGGCACTCGCCTTGCAAGTTCAAGATGCCAAAGATATTGCCGAAGAAAATGATCAATACGCACAACTACTCGTCGCCCTGATCGATGCCTTGCAAAAAAAGCCTGAGCAAACCACGCTGCAACTGCTAGCACGGTGGCATGGCACCGAACAGGGTAAACTTTTAAGGGTCTTAGCTGAAAAAGAATGGCTGATTTCGGGGGATAACCTTGAACAACAGTTTTTCGACACCATTATCAGGCTTGCAGCAAGCCAACGTGAACGAAGCCTTGAGCAGTTGCTTCGTAAGGCACGCGAAAGCGAGCTTAGCGCTGAAGAGAAAGACCGTCTGCGCGAGCTACTCAGCCGCCCAGCCGCACCAGTTACCTGATCCTGGCAAGCAAGCCGCCTGATCAGCTATAATATTCAGCTTATTTTTGCCCGCCTATGCCTTCGTGGAAGGGTGTTTATGTCCGGAAAAGCGCAACAGCAATCTCGTCTTAAAGAGTTGATCGCCCGCGGTCGCGAGCAGGGTTACCTGACGTACGCGGAAGTCAACGACCACCTGCCGGAGGATATCTCCGATCCAGAGCAGGTGGAAGACATCATCCGCATGATCAATGACATGGGGATCAACGTATTCGAAACAGCTCCGGATGCGGATACCCTACTGCTTGCCGAAGCGGATACCGATGAAGCCGCCGCTGAAGAAGCCGCTGCCGCTCTGGCCGCGGTGGAAAGTGACGTCGGCCGCACCACAGACCCAGTTCGCATGTATATGCGGGAAATGGGTACTGTCGAACTGCTGACTCGTGAAGGCGAAATTGAAATCGCCAAACGTATCGAGGAAGGCATCCGTGAAGTCATGAGCGCTATTGCTCACTTCCCGGGCTCGGTGGAATACATCCTTAGCGAATATGATCGCGTCACGTCTGAAGGTGGTCGCCTGTCCGACGTTCTGAGTGGCTACATCGATCCTGATGACGGCTCACTCCCGGCGGCAGAAAGCGACGATATTCCAGTGCCGAAGGCCAAGGAAGAAGCTGCTGATAAAGACGATGAAGACGAAAGCGAAGGCGACGATTCCGAAGATGAGGCCGAAAGCGGCCCCGATCCGGAAGAGGCACGCCAGCGCTTTGCCGCTGTTGCCGAGCAGCTGGAAAAGACGCGTAAGGCGCTCCAGAAGCATGGTCGCAGCAGTGATCAGGCCATCGAAGAGCTAGCCGCTCTAGCTACTCTGTTTATGCCGATCAAGCTCGTGCCCAAGCAGTACGATACGCTGGTCAGCCGTGTACGTGAGTCGCTGGATCGTGTTCGCGTCCAAGAACGCGCCATCATGCAGCTGTGCGTACGTGACGCCCGCATGCCGCGCTCTGACTTTCTGCGTTCCTTCCCCAGCAATGAAACCAATATTGGCTGGACAGCCAAGGTTCTGCAGGGCAAGCCCAAGTACGCCGAAGCACTTGAGCGCTTGCAGCCGGACATTCAGCGCAATCAGGAAAAACTGATTGCGCTGCAAAAAGAGTTGGATCTCACGGTTGCTGAGATCAAAGAGATCAACCGCAACATGTCCATCGGCGAAGCCAAGGCTCGTCGGGCAAAGAAAGAGATGGTCGAGGCCAACCTGCGTCTTGTGATCTCCATTGCCAAAAAGTACACCAACCGTGGCCTGCAATTCCTTGATCTCATTCAGGAAGGCAACATCGGCCTGATGAAAGCGGTGGACAAGTTCGAATACCGTCGCGGCTATAAGTTCTCTACGTATGCTACGTGGTGGATTCGCCAGGCAATCACTCGCTCTATTGCAGACCAGGCGCGCACTATTCGTATTCCGGTCCACATGATCGAGACGATCAACAAACTCAACCGCATTTCTCGCCAGATGTTGCAGGAAATGGGTCGTGAACCGACGCCGGAAGAGTTGGGTGAGCGTATGGATATGCCTGAGGACAAGATCCGCAAGGTATTGAAAATCGCTAAAGAACCGATCTCCATGGAAACGCCGATCGGTGACGACGAAGACTCGCACTTGGGCGACTTTATCGAAGATTCTACGATGCAATCTCCGATTGAAGTGGCTACCAGTGAAAGCCTGAAAGAAGCTACTCGTGACGTCCTGGCAGGCCTGACGGCTCGTGAGGCCAAAGTACTGCGCATGCGCTTTGGTATCGATATGAATACTGACCACACCCTTGAGGAAGTGGGCAAGCAATTCGACGTAACGCGTGAGCGGATTCGTCAGATCGAAGCCAAGGCTTTGCGTAAACTGCGTCACCCGTCCCGCAGCGAGCACCTTCGCTCGTTCCTCGACGAGTAAGCCTTTAAAAACCGGAGCCTACGCTCCGGTTTTTTTATTCTTCTTATTTGGCGAATAGCGCAACGGCGGGTATAATGCGCCCCTTCTTACCGGGCCTGTAGCTCAGTCGGTTAGAGCAGAGGACTCATAATCCTTTGGTCGAGAGTTCGAGTCTCTCCGGGCCCACCATTTTCAGAGCCGCGCACTGCGCGGCTTTTTCTTGCGCGATTAAAAAGCGCGGCTGCGTCAATCCTATACTCCTGATACAGCACCGGCTCGCCTGCATCATGCACGCCTTGACGTGGTTAATCCGGTACGCGCCGACTGGAGTACCGGACACCCTACTCAAATATCAACCTCTATGAAACGTCTGAACAAGCCGCTGACAAAACATAGGAAGATTACAAAGTGCCAGGTTGGCTCCGGCTGCCAACTATAGATAAATCTTGGGCAAGGCTCTGCTAATTAATCAAATATTGGCTCAGGAGCATCTTAGGCAGAATGGCTGGTAGGCGCACCAAACTGAAACGGCTTACACATTTAGGTAAGCCGTTTCAGCCTGTGAATCGAAAAACAATCAATTAAGCACTATCTTGCATGTCACGGCGTTCCTTTTCGACCAGTACTGGCCGATTGCGGGCCTGCTCGACGGCAGCGGCACCATTGAGCGGGAGGATAACGCTAAAGGTAGAGCCCTGCCCTTCTATGCTCTTTACACCGATAGAGCCGTGGTGCGCCCTGACAATCTGGTCGGCAATATAGAGCCCAAGCCCAAGACCAGCGACGCCCTCGCTACCACTGACGCGCTCGAACTGACGGAAGATGCGGTCCTGGTGCTCGGTCGAGATACCGATACCTGAATCCTTCACGCTGAGCTCCACCTGATCGGCTTGAACGTCCAACTTGACATGCACGGGCTTGCCAGCACCATAACGCATGGCATTGGTTAGCAAGTTGGCAAGCACCTGTTCGATACGGAACTCATCCCACTCACCCTCGATGCTGTCCGGCACATCCACTGTTAGCTCACAACCGGCAGCTTTCAATTGAGGCATGAAGTTTTCGACAATAGTGGTCACGAGATGTGCGAGATCGAAACGCGAGGTACGGATGGACAGTTTGCCGGTCCGTATCCGGGAAACGTCGAGCATGTCATCGATCAAGCGAACCAGCTTGTGAATCTGGCGTTCGTCCCGCTCAACCATGTCCATGAGCTTGTCGGGTGTAAAAGCAGACAGGTTGTTCTTGCCCAGGTAGATCTTGCGCAACTGTGCTTCAAGGATCAGGGTGTTAAGCGGCGTTTTGAGCTCGTGAGAGACAATGGACATGAAGTCATCGCGCATGCGTACCGCATGCTGCAACTCCGTTTGCGTCTGACGCAGCTCCTCTAGCAAAACCTCTTGCTCTTGCCGACTGCGCTCGAGCGCCTCCAACTGCCGTTTCATCTCCTTACGGTGACGGTACAAGTCGACAAAGACACTGACTTTGCTTCTGACCGCATGGATGTCGAGCGGCTTATAAAGAAAATCTACCGCACCGCTTTCATAGCCTTTGAAGGCGTAATTGCGATCATGGCCGGCCGCACTGACAAACACGATGGGAATATGCTTGGTCTTTTCAGTGCTGCGCATCATTTCTGCCAGCTCGAAGCCGTTCATGACGGGCATCTGGACATCAAGGATAGCCAGCGCAAATTCATGAACCAACAAGAGTTCCAATGCCGATTCGGCAGAGTCCGCTTTGAACACGGCAATATCGTCGTGTTTCAACAACGCTTCGAGTGCCAACAGATTCTCAGGCAAATCATCGACAATGAGAATCTTTGCCCTATCCCCTTCTTTAAGCATTGTTCCGTTCCAGCTCGACGAGCAATGTGTGGATACCTTTGACAGGTAAAACGAAATCCGGAATAAACAGTTCGAGAGCAGCCTCTGGCATAGTAGATACCAGCGCCTCCTCCGGATCTTGCACGACTGTCAGTCCACCGGCTCGGTGAATTGCTCTCAAACCCGTTGCGCCGTCCTCGTTGGCTCCGGTCAATAGAACACCACATAGGTGTTCGCCAAATACATCTGCGGCGCTTTCAAACAATACATCGATGGAAGGCCGTGAATAATGTACACGCTCTTCCTGACTCAAGGAGAGCGTACGGTCCTGCTCTATTAGCAGATGATACCCGGGTGAAGCGAAATAAAGCGTACCGGGCATCAAGGGCGCCTTATCCTCCGCTTCCATAACATGCAACTTCAAGCGCGCCTGGAAAATAGCCGCCAGTTTGCTCGCTTGTCCTTCGGGTACGTGAATAACCACGGCGATAGGCATGCGAAACCCAGACGGCAGCCCTCCCAATACTACACCAAGTGCCTGCAGCCCGCCCGCTGAGGCACCAATGACCACGGCATCAATGCGTCGCGGCGGTAGTTTTGGAAGCCTGTCGGTTAAGGGCATCACGCTATAACCGTCGGAACACACGCTCTTTCTTAACCACCGGCTCGAAGTGATCGGCATACGACGAGAAGTCCAGCGACTCCTTGCTGCCCAATCCCAGGAAACCGCGATGGCAGAGCGATTCATAGAACAGGCCGAAGGCGCGGTCCTGTAGACGTTTATTGAAGTAGATCAAAACGTTGCGGCAGGAGATGAAATGCGTTTCCGAAAACACGCTGTCGGTTGCCAGACTGTGATCGGCAAACGTTACGTTGGCGATGAGGTTTTTATCGAACAGAGCGCCTTCATAAGCGGCCGTGTAGTAGTCCGAAAAGGCCCGCACCCCACCGGACTGCTGATAGCTCTCCGTATATTTGCGAACATGCTCAAGAGGGAAAACGCCTCGCCGAGCTTTTTCCAGGGAACGCGGATTGATATCTGTCGCATAGATCAACGTCCGGTCCAGAAGCCCTTCCTCCTTGAGCAAAATCGCCATGGAGAAAACTTCTTCTCCAGTACTGCATCCTGCAATCCATACTTTCAAGGAAGGATAGGTCTTCAGTACCGGAATGACGTGCTCGCGAAGCGCCTGATAGTAGGTCGGGTCCCTGAACATTTCACTCACGGGAATGGTCAGGAACTGGAGCAGCTCACTGAAGAGCTGTGGATCGTGTAATACCCTGGCTTGCAGATGAGAGATGCTTTCACATTCGAACCTGCTTAATGCCTGCAAGACCCGGCGCTTGAGCGAAGCGCCGGAATAGTCCCGAAAATCATAGCTGTACTTGAGGTAAATCCCCTCGACGAGCAGCCGCAGCTCAATATCCGCCGTACGTTCGGGACACATATTTACAGCTTCTCCAGTGACGGCATCCAGACACGAATCAGAGAGAACAAACGATCAAGGTCGATGGGCTTGGCCAGGTAGTCATTCGCACCGGCTCGCAGGCAGCGCTCCTGATCGTCCTTCATGGCTTTTGCAGTAATGGCAATGATGGGTAGTTTTTGCAGGTAGGGAATTTTGCGAATCTCTTGCATGGCCTGGTAGCCATCCATCATGGGCATCATAATGTCCATCAGTACCAGATCAATCCCGTCTATATTCTGGACTTTTTCTACAGCCTCTACCCCATTCCGGGCAATTTCGACAACTGCGCCTTTTTGTTCCAGTGCACTGGTCAGTGCGAAGATGTTGCGGACATCATCGTCTACCAGCAACAGCTTACGGCCCTCAAAGGCCTTATCACGGCTGCGGGCCGTCTTGAGCATTTTTTGCCGCTCCGGCGGCATATCAGCCTCAATCTTGTGCAGGAACAGCGTGACTTCATCAAGCAGGCGCTCGGGTGAGCGAGCCCCTTTGATAATGATCGAGCGCGAGTATTTCATGAGGTTAGCTTCCTCATCGCGCGTGAGGCTGCGTCCGGTGTAAACGATTACCGGTGGGAAGGAGCAGATCTCCTCGCTGGCCATGCGCTCGAGCAGTTCATTGCCTTCCATATCCGGGAGCTTAAGGTCAATGACCATGCAATCGTAGATATTTTCCCGCAGCAGCTTTAGCGCCTCGTTGCCATATTCAACGGCCGTAATCTCGACATCAGCGTCGCCGATCAGCTTGGCGATGCTGTCGCGCTGCAGAGCATCGTCTTCCACCAACAGGATTCGCTTCATTTTCTGGGAGAACTTAGCCTCCAGCTTGCTGAAGACTCCCTTGAGCTCATCGCGCGTTGTAGGTTTCATGGCATACCCCACCGCGCCCATGTGCATCGCGGCTTCAACGCGGTCCTCAACGGACACTACATGTACAGGTATATGCCGGGTGCGTGGATTTTCCTTGAGCCGTTCAAGCACGGTCAGGCCGGAATGATCCGGTAGTCGCATGTCCAGCAGAATCGCGTCGGGAATGAACTCCAGTGCTGTGTCGAAACCTTCATCGGCACCATGGGCAACCAGGCAGCTGTACTTCAGCTCATGTGCCAGATCGAAGAGGATACGAGCAAATTGTGGCTCGTCTTCAATGATCAGTACCTTGCGGTCCGGGAAGGGCATAGTCTCTCGGTCATCCAAGAACGGACGCGTCGGGACTCCTGCTTCAGGCACGACAGGAGCAGACTCTACTGCCTGAATAGCAGGTGCGGCCCTAGGCGCTTCAGCAACAGGGCGGGACGCCGGAGCCGGGGTGACGGATGCCGCCATGGCCGTTTTAGCCTGTGGCTTCTCCGCGAGCAGGGGTTCTTCGTATTGAAGCGGCACATGCAGCGTGAACGTACTGCCCTGCTGGGGCACGCTCTGGACATGAATCGTACCGCCAAGGAGCTTAGCCAAGTCACGAGAGATCGAAAGCCCCAGACCCGTTCCACCATAACGGCGTGTCGTAGCCCCATCCGCCTGACGGAACGCTTCAAAGATAAGCGCCTGCTGGTCGAGCGGGATACCAATGCCCGAGTCGGTTACGGCAAAGGCCAAGCGATTATCATGCAGCGAAACCTTTAACGAAACGCCGCCTCGCTCAGTAAATTTGAAGGCATTGGATAGCAGATTTTTAAGAATCTGTTCAATGCGCTGGCGATCGGAATAGAGGAAGGCAGGGACGTCTTCGCCTACCTGGATATCAAAAGTCAGACCACGGCTGTCGGCGACTGGATTAAACGACCCGCGTAAGGTCTCGACGACCCGCTTGAGCGATACCTGTTCCGGCCGAATTTCCAGCATGCCGGCCTCAACCTTGGAAATATCGAGGATATCGTTGATGAGGTTCAGTAGATCGTTACCCGCGGAGTAGATGGACTCGGCATAGCGCACCTGCTCAGCGGTCAGATTGGATTCGGTGTTATCCGCCAGTAGCTTGGCCAAAATCAGCGAACTGTTGAGCGGGGTACGCAGCTCATGGGACATATTCGCAAGAAATTCAGATTTGTACTGGCTGGCCCGCTCCAGATCTCTGGCTCTCTCCTCAAGTTGGCTTTGCGCCTCGTTGAGCCGCTGGTTGCGATCATCCAGGATATCGCGCTGCTGCTCCAGTTCATGCGCCTGCTCAGATAATTGCTCGTTAGTCTGCTCAAGCTCGGCCTGTTGCTGCTCGAGGTGGGCCTGTGACTCCTTGAGCGCTCGAGACTGCTCTTCCAGTTCTTCGTTAGCCGTTCTGAGCTCTTCCTGTTGAACCTGAAGCTCTTCATTAAGCTGCTGTGTTTCAGCCAAGAGCTTCTGCAGCCGCTGCCGGTATTTGGCGGCCTCGATGGATGAGCCAATTGCACCGGATACCAGTCTCAATAATTCGGCATCGCGAACGTCCAGCGGGCGAGTGAAGCCCAGCTCAACGACCCCGTTGACCAAACCATCACTTTCAATAGGCACGATCAGCGCGGAAGCCGCTGTCGCATCGCCGACACCAGATGCTACCTTGAGGTACTCTGCCGGCAGATCGCGCAATTCAATGAGACGGGCCTCCTGTGCCGCCTGCCCGACTAGATTCTCACCAAAGGCCAACTCCCGGCGCTCGGCCAGGTTTTTCTCACTTAAGGCATAATCGGCTACACGTTCGAGCCGGCGGATACCGTCCTGGACAATATACAAAGCCCCTACCGACGCCCCCAGGTAACGTGCCAGGAACTGCAGAATACTTTGCCCCAACAGCGGCAGCGTAAGCTGGCCGATTACTTGCTCAGACAGTTGCATCTGACCAGCGCGATACCATGCCTGCTTTTGTAACTGCTCGGCATGCTCCATCTGCTGGTCGAGTATTTCCGTGTAGGTATCAGACAACCGAGTCAGCTCACGGCGCCCCAAGAAAGCCAGCAAGCCGCTCAACAAGAGACTTATCGCTAGAAAGGCTGCGACGATAACAATAGTGATCTTACCGGCCGAGGCGCTCCGTTCATCTCGGATTTGCTCTTCGAGTGCTAAAAAGTCGCCGAAATCACGTCGTATGTCGTCGATCAGGCTCTTGGTTTTCCCATCTTTGATTATATTTAGGTAATCATGACCCTGCTGACGCAAGGTGATGAGCTGATCAGCATATTCCCGCCATGAGCGATGCACGCTTTCTATCCGCTCCAGGCGGCGCACCTGACTCTGGTCGCTTGTGACCATACCCTTGAGCTCATCCAGCTGCCGTTCGACATTAGGCAACGCTCTCTGATAAGGCTCTAGAAAAGCCGTATCGCCACTGAGCAGGTAGCCGCGCATGCCTGTCTCGAGGTCAACAACGAGTCGGAAAGCGTTATTACCATTACTGATGACTCGATCGGCATGCTCGATCCACTGACTGACGGACAGCAGGTAATAAATAATGGCGACAAAGAAAGCGGAGGTTAAAAATCCAATTCCGAGCGGAAGAGTAAGATTGCGGCTCAGTATGCGGCGAAAGCTTTGCTGATCGACAGGCGACTCACGATTCATGCGCTACTCGATATCCATCATGAATAAAAGCGGCTGCTCGAAGGGCAGCCGCATTACCAGCGTGTCCGAAAGAGTAGCTGTTGGCAGCGATAATGCGGCCAACGGCATCGAGCACGCCGTTGGATCATAACAAATTGAGAGCGTTTACTAGCGTCGTGCGATGATCCAAACCGCATGGATAATGCCAGGGATATAGCCTAGGAGAGTCAGGAGGATGTTGAGCCAGAAGGCCCCTCCAAAACCAACCTGGAGGAATACACCGAGAGGGGGAAGAACAATGGCGCAGATGATGCGAATCAGGTCCATTTGCGTGCTCCAAATAGCTGGCCGTGGGAAAATACCCCCATCAGACTCAGTCACTGCGCACCGGTTCCTTCGCAGAAAGACAATAAAAAACCCCGCCGAGGCGGGGCTTTGCAGACTGGGCGATTTCCTTATCCACGTCAATCCTGACGCACGCTCCTTCAAATCCCTGTTTGACCTGTAGCGCTTCCTGCGCTGGATTCGATGGAGTCAGCATAAGGATTCAGCCTGTAGCACAACAGCGCCAATCACAGTGACACTGTGTAAGCCTTTCGCCATAAGCTCCGGCAGGTCAGAACTGAGCTGCCTCTAGGCCATAGAGCACATCGCTGCCAGCCTTGACGGTGGCAGTGAGCGAATGGATACGGGGCAGCAGCCGGGTATAAAAGAACCGCGCCGTGGCGCGCTTGGCTACGTGAGCATCACTTTCCCCCTGTGCCGCCTGCACCATACGCGCCCAGAGGTAGGCATAGACGGTATAACCGAATACATGCAGGTATTCGACGGAGGCGGCACCTATTTCGTTAGGGCTGGTCTTCGCCTGGGTGATAACCCATTCCGTTAGAGCATCAAGGTTTTCCATAGCCTGTCGCAAGGGAGTAGCGAATTCACTCATGCCCTCATCCAAGGAGGACACGTAGGCATACACCTCATCAGCCAATATGCGGTACAGGCTACCGCCAGACCCTACGACCTTACGGCCCATCAGGTCGAGTGCCTGAATACCATTGGTGCCTTCGTAGATCTGGGTGATGCGTACGTCACGCACCAACTGTTCCTGTCCCCATTCGCGAATATAACCATGCCCGCCAAAGATCTGCTGGCCATGTACGCAGGTTTCCAGCCCCAAATCCGTCAGGAATGCTTTGGCCACTGGCGTAAGCAGCGCCACCATGGACTCTGCCCGAGAGCGAGCCTGTTCGTCTGGACTGAACTTGGCGATATCAAGCTGTAAGGCTACATACGTTGAAAAGGCGCGACCGCCTTCGTTCAAAGCCTTCATGGTCAGTAACATGCGACGTACATCGGGATGAACAATGAGGGGGTCGGCAACCTTGTCAGGAGCAACCACGCCCGTCGCCGCACGGCTTTGCAAACGCTCGCGGGCATAGTCGACTGCGTTTTGGTAGGAGCGCTCACCGGCCGCCAAGCCCTGAATACCAACGCCAAGACGTTCGTAGTTCATCATGGTAAACATGGCAGCCAAGCCCTTGTTAGGCGCACCCACCAGATAACCGATCGCCCCATCGAAGTTCATAACGCATGTGCTGGAGCCATGAATACCCATCTTGTGCTCGATAGAGCCGCATACCAACGAATTGCGTTCGCCCAGATGACCGCCTTCGTTAACCATGAACTTTGGTACGAGAAACAGGGAAATCCCTTTAGAACCCGCTGGCGCGTCTGGCAGCTTGGCCAATACAAGATGGATGATATTCTCGGAAAGATCATGCTCACCGGCCGTAATAAAAATTTTCGTTCCGGTTACAGCATAACGGCCGTCGCCCAGGGGCTCAGCCCGTGTACGAATGATACCTAGGTCCGTGCCAGCATGAGGCTCAGTCAGGCACATGGAGCCAGCCCATACGCCGGCATACAGGTTGGGCAGGTAGCGGGTCTTGAGCTCTTCGCTGGCATGAGCGTGAATGGCCAGGCAACTGCCCGCCGTCAGCATGGGGTACAGTCCGAACGACAAGCTAGCCGCGTTAACCATTTCTTCGACCTGAGCTGAAATGACCTTGGGCATGCCCATGCCGCCATATTCCGGATCGCCACCTACCCCAACCCAGCCGCCTTGGGCATAGATGTTATAAGCCTCGCGAAAGCCGGCTGGGGTCGTCACGCTTCCGTCCTGCCAGCGACACCCCTCTTCGTCGGCATTACGATTGAGGGGTGCTAGAGTGCGAGCCGCAACTTTGGCTGCCTCCTCGAGAATAGCCTCGGCCGTTTCAGTATCGACGCGCTCGGCCAGAGCCGGTAGTTGCTTCCAGACCTCCTGAACGTTAAAGACTTCATTGAGCAGAAAACGCATGTCACGTAACGGAGCGTGGTAGTCGGCCATCGGGCAGTCCTCCAGCAAAGGCACGGTTATCCGGCACTTTTTTGTAAGTATTGCCCGAGTGTAGCGAATACGAAAAAAGGGCCATAGGTTCATGATCCGACCGACAAGTCATCCGACTTGCGGTGTGTTCACGGCCATTTTTTGAAGAGTTTCTGCTCAATAAAAAAGGGATGCCAGAGGCATCCCTTTTCAAGTCACAACCGTTTAGATCCCGACCTTGGCCTTTAGACGCCATTGATGCAACAACGGCTCGGTATAGCCATTAGGTTGCTCGCAGCCCTTGAGTACCAGATCGCGGGCGGCCCGGAAGGCATAAGATGACTCGAAGTTAGGTGCCATCGGGCGATACAGCGGGTCATCGGCATTCTGCTCATCAACGATACGCGCCATGCGCTGCAGGGTCTCGATGACCTGCGCCTGGTTGGTTACCCCGTGGCGTAGCCAGTTGGCAATATGCTGACTAGAGATACGCAACGTCGCACGGTCTTCCATCAGGCCAACGTTGTGGATATCCGGCACCTTCGAACAACCGACGCCCTGCTCTACCCAGCGAACCACATAGCCCAGGATGCCCTGCGCATTGTTGTCCAGTTCCTGCTGGATTTCGTCGGCCGACCAGTTGGGTGCATCGACCACCGGCACAGTCAGCAGATCATTAAGCAGGCTGTCACGCGCGGCGTTTACGTCTACCTGCTCCAACTCTTGCTGAATGGCCTGTACGTCGATCTGGTGATAATGCAGCGCGTGTAGCGTGGCCGCAGTGGGCGACGGTACCCAGGCGGTGTTGGCGCCAGCCTTGGGATGGCCTATCTTTTGTTCGAGCATGGCGGCCATCAGATCTGGCATGGCCCACATGCCTTTACCAATCTGAGCGCGACCGCGCAGGCCGCACGCCAGGCCGACCAGTACATTGTTGCGCTCGTAGGCGGCGATCCACTTTGTTCCCTTCATGTCACCTTTGCACAGCATCGCACCGGCTTCCATGCTGGTGTGCATCTCGTCGCCGGTGCGATCCAGGAAACCGGTGTTGATGAAGGCTACGCGCGAGGCGGCCTCGGCAATACAGGCCTTCAGGTTAACGCTGGTACGGCGCTCCTCATCCATGATGCCCATCTTGATGGTATTTACCGGCAATCCCAGCATCTCTTCGACCCGGGCGAACAGTTGCGCAGCAAAGGCAACTTCTTTAGGCCCATGCATCTTGGGCTTTACGATATAAACCGAGCCGGTGCGTGAGTTGCCGCGCCGCGCCAGGTCATGCAACGCGATAGTAACCGTGACAACAGCATCCAGGATGCCTTCAGGAATTTCCTGCCCTTCTCCGTACAGAATCGCCGGGTTGGTCATTAGATGGCCGACGTTGCGTACGAAAAGTAGCGAACGGCCATGCAGGGTCAGACTACTGCCGTCGGCTGCGGTGTATTCACGATCTGGGTTCAAGCGACGAGTGAAACGCTTATCGCCCTTGGTAACCTCTTCAACGAGATCCCCCTTCATTAAACACAGCCAGTTACGGTAGGCCAGGACTTTGTCCTGCGCATCGACGGCTGTAATGGAATCTTCGAGGTCCATGATGGTGCTGACAGCAGATTCCATCAGAATGTCTTTGACTCCGGCCTTGTCGTTTTGGCCGATCTGAGAGTGCCGGTCGATCTGGATTTCAAAATGCAAGCCGTTGTGCTTAAGCAGAATGGCAGAGGGCTCGGATGCATCGCCCTGGTAGCCGACAAACAGTGACGGATCGGCCAACTCACAGGCGCCTTCCTTCATGGCCACAACCAGGCGGCCGCCATCGACGCGGTAGCCTTTGGCATCTTTGTGTGAGCCTTTGGCAAGGGGCGCTGCCTGATCCAGGAAGTTACGTGCAAACTCAATAACCTTGGCACCGCGTATGGGGTTGTAACCCGTGCCCTTTTCCGCGCCGTCGGCTTCCGGAAGGGCATCGGTGCCGTAAAGGGCATCGTACAGCGAGCCCCAGCGGGCGTTGGCGGCGTTCAAGGCATAACGGGCATTGAGGACGGGCACAACCAATTGTGGGCCGGCCTGTTCGGCGATTTCCGTATCAACATTGGTTGTGGAGGCCTTAACCCGCTCCGGCTGGGGCAATAGATAGCCAATAGACTCAAGAAAGCTGCGATAAGCCGGCATGTTAGTGATCGGGCCGGGATGGGCGCGATACCAGTCGTCCAACTGCGCCTGGATACGATTACGTTCGGCCAACAGGGCCTGATTCGTAGGCGCCAGCTCATGGACCAAGGCATCAAAGCCCTGCCAGAACGCCCCGCTGTCGATCCCAGTGCCAGGAAGTACCTGCTCCTCAATGAAACGATAGAGCGACGTAGCAACTTGTAGGCGATGGCATGAAGTGCGTTGAGTCATAATGAGATCCTGTCTTTTTATTATCGATTCAACCCAATACTGCTTCAGCGCCTGCCTTGGCAACCTGCGCGTCCTGATCCGCCTTGATGCCAGAAACGCCGACTGCACCGACAACCTGCCCGTCGACTACAACAGGCACGCCACCTTCCAACATGCCAGCCAAAACCGGGGCAGACAGAAAGGCGGTACGTCCGCCGTTGATCATGTCTTCGAAGCCTTTTGATTCACGTCGGCCCAACGCCGCCGTGCGAGCTTTTTCCGTGGAGATATAAGCGCTAGTCGGCGCGGCATTGTCCAGGCGCAGCAGCGCCAGAGGGTGTCCACCGTCGTCGACCACTGCAATGGTAACGGCCCACTGATTACGCTCAGCTTCGGCGCGCGCGGCGTCCAGGATGCGATTCACTTCAGTGACGGTCAGGACGGCTTTGCTATGCATGCGTGTTCTCCACATGAGGATTAAAGGACTGAGTAGCGAGGGCGGCGTCGACGATCTCGATCCAATGCCGGACCGGTGTACGACTAGCACCTCCAAGATGCGTCTGGCAACCAATATTGGCCGTGACAATCACATCAGGCTGACCACTTTCGAGCGCTGCGAGCTTGTTGTCTCGCAGCTGACGGGACAATTCCGGCTGGGTGATCGAATAGGTTCCGGCCGAGCCGCAACATAGGTGAGCATCCGGCACGGGTGACAACGTATAGCCCAGACGTTGCAGGACATCCTCCACGGCGCCCCCTAATCGCTGGGCATGCTGCAACGTGCAGGGACAATGGAAGGCCAGCCGATGACTAGCACTGACGGCGAGTCGCTCCAGAGGCTCGGCGCGTATGACTTCAACGATATCCTTGGCCAGCTCCGAAACCCGCTGCGCCTTCGCGGCATACGCTGGATCATCCTTAAGCAGATGACCGTACTCTTTGATGAACGCGCCGCAACCGCTGGCTGTCTGGACAATTGCCTCCGCTCCGGCCTCAATAGAAGGCCACCAGGCATCAATGTTGCGCCGTGCGCGATCAAGGCCGTCATCCTGGGCATTAAGGTGAAATTCCACCGCCCCGCAGCAACCAGCCCGGGGCGCATCAATTACACTGATGCCGAGCCGGTCCAGTACACGCGCCGTCGCGGCGTTGGTGTTAGGCGACAGACCAGGCTGCACACAACCTTCCAGCATCAGAACATGACGTGTATGACGTGCCGTCGGCCGCTTACCGGCGGGCAGAGGATCAGCAGGCAACTTGCTCTTCAGCGCCACGGGCAGCAAGGGACGCAATGTCTGACCGGCCCCAGCCAAGCCTTTGAACAAGGTCGGATGAGGCAGTACCGTACGTAGCCCAGCGCGCAGTAAGCGCTCCCCTAGTGAGCGTGGCACACGGCGCTCCAGCTCAGCACGACCAATGTCTAGCAGGTTGTGATAGGTCACGCCCGAAGGACAGGTTGTTTCACAGTTACGGCAGGTCAGGCAGCGGTCGAGGTGCAACTGCGTTTTCTTAGTCACCTCACCGCCTTCCAGCATCTGTTTGATAAGGTAGATTCGCCCACGGGGGCCATCTAGCTCATCACCCAGTAGTTGATAGGTTGGGCAGGTAGCATTGCAAAAACCGCAATGCACACAACTCCGCAGGACTCGCTCGGCTTCTGCCGCGTGCGGCAGGCGCCGAGCCTCTTCACTCAATATGGTTTGCATTACAGCTCCGCATACAGTCGACCAGGATTGAACAGCCCATGCGGGTCCATTTGCTGTTTGAGCTGACGCTGATAGCGTAACAGCGCAGGTGCCAAGGGATGGAACGGCTCGCGCCCAGCTTCGGAAGTGAAACACATGGCATGCCCGCCAGCCTGCTCGGCAAGACGGCGCAGCGTGGCGGCGGCGCTGCTGGACTTCAACCAGCGTTGGGCACCCGCCCAATCCATCAGTACGCTGCCCGGTAAATCCAGCACAGGCGTATGGTTGGGCAAGGACAAACGCCACAGAGGGCGCGGATCGCTGAAGAAATCCAGACGATGTTCTCGCAGAGCCTCCCAATAATCAGCTGGCAACCTATCGCCTCCGATCCGGTCACAGGCCGATGCCACCGAGCCCTCGCCACCCTCCAGCCGCACGTACAAAGCAGTACCGTCATGACTGGCGGCGGAAAGGGGAATAGCCTGACGCTCCCATTCGGCCAGCTTGATCAACGCCCGGTGCGTATCGATTTCCAAACGCAGGCTGGCGCTTTGCCGCGGCTTGGGCAGCACTTTGAGCGATACCTCAGTGATCACGCCCAGGCACCCAAAGCTGCCTGCGAGAAGACGCGACAGGTCATAACCCGCCACGTTTTTCATCACCTCACCACCGAAGCGCAGATGTTTGCCCTCCCCGGTAATAACGCGAGTGCCCAGAACAAAGTCGCGTACCGACCCAGCCCAGGGCCGACGCGGCCCTGAAAAGCCAGTAGCGATCATTCCGCCCACCGTAGCGCCTTCACCATAATGGGGCGGCTCACAGGGCAACATCTGGCCGTTCGCCTCCAGCGCCGCTTCGAGCTCAGACAAGGACGTACCGGTGCGAACGGTGACCACCAGTTCGGTTGGGTCGTAGGTTACGATGCCACGGTGCGCCCGGGTATCAAGCTCTTTTCCCTCAACGGGTCGACCCAGGTTCCGTTTGCTATCACCCCCACGGATACGCAGGGCTTGACGCTTTTCGATGGCCTGCAGTACTTCGTCCTGGAGAGACTGGGCCGCGTCGTGAGAAGCAGTCATGGCATCCATCAAAAGCGCTCCAGCTCAGGAAAAGGCAATTTGCCGTGGTGCACATGCATACCGCCGAATTCGGCACAGCGGTGCAATGTCGGCACGTTCTTGCCTGGATTGAGTAAGCCCTTCTCGTCAAAAGCCTTTTTGACGGCATGAAACATCGTCAACTCGTCCGGCTTGAACTGGGTGCACATCGAGTTGATTTTCTCGCGTCCGACGCCATGTTCCCCGGTAATGCTGCCGCCCACCTCAACACAGAGATCGAGGATCTTGGCCCCTAACTCCTCGGCTCGCTCCAGCTCACCGGGCTGGTTGGCATCGAACAGGATCAATGGATGCATATTGCCGTCACCGGCATGGAAAACGTTGGCGACACGCAGGCTGTACTGCCGGGACAACTCTTCGATGCCGCGTAAAACACCAGGGAGCGCACGACGAGGAATGGTGCCATCCATACAATAATAATCAGGAGAGATACGCCCAACGGCCGGGAAGGCATTCTTGCGACCTGCCCAGAACCGCTGCCGCTCGGCCTCATCACGCGCCAGACGAATCTCCGTGGCACCTGCTTTTTCCAGTACCTGCCGCACTCGATCGCAGTCGGCATGAACATCGGACTCTACGCCATCCAGTTCGCACAACAGGATCGCCTCGGCATCCACGGGGTAGCCCGCATGAATGAAGTCTTCAGCAGCGCGGATGGACAGGTTGTCCATCATTTCCAGACCACCGGGAATGATGCCTGCCGCAATAATGTCACCTACGGCACGTCCAGCCTTTTCGATATTGTCAAAACTGGCCATGACCACCTTGGCCGTCTGTGGCTTGGGCAGCAGCTTCACGGTTACTTCCACTACCACGCCCAGCAGGCCTTCCGAACCGGTAAACAGCGCCAGCAGATCAAAGCCGGGTGAATCCAGCGCTTCGCTGCCCAGGGTAAGGCGCTCACCCTCGATGGTTACGATGTCGACTTTGAGAATATTGTGTACCGTCAGCCCATACTTCAGGCAATGCACACCACCGGCGTTCTCCGCCACGTTGCCGCCAATGGAACACGCAATCTGTGAAGATGGGTCAGGAGCGTAGTACAGCCCGTACGGGCTGGCTGCTTGGGAAATAGCAAGGTTACGTACGCCAGGCTGGACCCGCGCACGGCGGGCATCCGGGTCGAGCTCGAGAATTTTGTTGAACCGCGCCATGACCAACAAAATGCCCTGCTCCAGCGGCAAGGCCCCTCCCGACAGTCCAGTGCCGGCACCGCGTGCTACCACCGGAACGTTTTGCGCATGGCACAACCGCATGATGGTCTGGACCTGTTCAACCGTGTCTGGCAGCACAACGGCCATTGGCGTTGTGCTGTAGGCAGAAAGGCCGTCACACTCATAAGGCTTGAGGTCTTCACCTTCGTGGAGAACCAGCAACCCCGGTAGCGCTTCGTGTAGCGAGGCGATCAGTCGAGTCTTGTCCACACGGGGCAGTACACCATCGACGCGCTCGTCGTAGAGGATATTCATTGCCTGGTACCAATCTTGTTGTTCTTATGCCGACGGGCCGGTGATCGACCTAGCGCCTGCTAATCATGCTTTTCTTTTACTCCTCCTGCCCGTCAACGTCTATGCACCTAAAAGCTGGTCAGACCAGTTTTTTAGAAGATCCTATAAACCTTTAGTCTAATGAAAGCAGCTTTGATAAGGCTTTCAGCTGTGCTGTATGCTTATGGTCATCCCCACGCCAAAACTGGTCAGACCACTTAATTATGAGCGAAACCGAGAGCAACAAGCGTCGTCACGTTGCTGATGCCGTCAGTGAGCAGATCGAGCGTCTGATCGTGGATGGAGTCTTGAAGGTTGGCCAGGCTCTACCTTCCGAACGGCGTCTATGTGACAAGCTGGGCGTTTCTCGAGCAGCGCTCCGTGAGGGACTGGGCCTTTTACGGGCACGCGGCATTATCGAAACCAGCCAGGGCCGCGGATCATTTGTTGCCCGGCTTAGTGCATCCAACGACACCAGTCCGCTGCTGCACCTGTTTGGCAGCCAGCCCAGAACACTGTTTGATTTGCTGGAAGTTCGCGCCCTGCTTGAAGGCGAGGCCGCTCACTTGGCCGCTCTACGAGGCACGGAGGCGGATTTCGTTCTCATCGGCCGACGCTACCAAGAGCTGTGCCGTGCTTGTGAAAAGCCGGAGGAGCTCGACGCCGACATCCATGCCCGTCTCGACCATGCCTTTCATCTATCTGTCTACGAAGCATCCCATAACCCGGTACTCGTCCATACTCTGCAATCTCTGAACGACCTCTTGCTCGGTTCGGTATTCGCCTGTATCGCCAACCTTTATCACCGCCCGCCGCATCGCAAGCAGATCGACCGCCAGCACACCCGCCTTTATCAAGCCGTGACCCAGCGATTGCCGGGACAGGCCCGCCGCGCTGCGCTCGATCATATTCACAGCATTCGTGACAACTTGCGGGAGATCGAGCAGGAAGAACAGCGTCTGGTGCGTGCAACGATGCGCCTCGAGGGCTGGATGTGACCGTCGGGACATGAATACCGACCACTGAAGAGGCTTGTGACTTGAGTCACAGCATGAACCTGCCCGCTCCGGCACCCTCCCGCGCCTGTTTTAATGGACAAGGCGCAGCAGGATGCTGGACGCGAACACAAGCCCTATCACCCTTTTTGTCGAGGGTGATTCGAATGACTTTCAGGTACTCAGCTTCGAGGGTTACGAAGCCCTCAACCAAACCTACCGTTTCGATATCGAACTGGTCAGCGAAAGGCCTAGCCTTGATTTGGGGAGCCTGCTGCATAAGCCCGCCTATTTTGCTTTCGGGCCTGCCGGTTGCGGCGTTCACGGGCTGGTTTATCGAGCCGAACAGGGCGACTCAGGCAAGCGACTAACGCGTTATCGCCTTAGCCTCGTGCCCCAATTGGCTTACCTAGCCCACCGCACCAACCAGCGCATCTTTCAACAACTCAGCGTAACCAAAATTATCGAGTCGATTTTTAAGGAGCATGGTCTGTTCGAGGGGGCCTATCGCTTTCAGCTCGGCAAAACGGTGTATCCACCGCGCGATTATTGCGTTCAATACGATGAAAGCGATCTCCATTTCATCCAACGCCTCTGCGAAGAGGAAGGTCTGAGTTACCACTTCCAGCACAGCGGGAGCGGCCATGTCTTGGTATTTGGAGATGATCAAACCGTCTTCCCCACGCTCTCGTCCGTGCCTTACCAGCAGGACTCCGGCATGGCCGCTCAGCACGAGGTTGTTCGCCGCTTCGGCGTATGCCTTGCGACACGAACCAGCCGCGTTACGCGCCGCGATTACAACTTTGAAAAGCCGCGCCTGCTTATGGAAGCGGCCTATAAAGGCACGTCTTCTCCTGACTTAGAAGATTATGACTATCCCGGCCGTTTTACCGACCGCACCTACGGCAAGCTTCTCGCTCAGCGTGCCCTGGAGCGGCACCAGGCAGATTCGCAGCTGGCGGAAGGCAACAGCGATGCCGGACTGGTCAGCGGACACTTCCTACCACTAACCCATCATCCAAGAACGTCCTGGAATGCCCTGTGGCTCGTGCAGGAAGTTTTCCATGAAGGCCGACAGCCTCAGGTGTTGGAGGAATCGGTTACCAGCGACACTCTTCCTGAGAACGGCTTCACCCAAGGCTATCGAAACCGCTTTACCGCTACCCCGTGGGACGTGCCCTACCGCCCCGCCCTTAAGCATCCCAAGCCTAAAGTGCTGGGAAGCCACTAAGTACGGATTCAAAGACAGTCTTGTTGAAGGCTATGCTCTCATTTCCATACTCCTAGAGTTAGACGGTGGAGGTGATATGCCAAGGCTTGTAAACCTTAAGCTCCCTAAAATCGCAGCTAAAATGACACCTCAACAACTAGAAGAAGCCCAACAGTATGCAAAAGATTGAAAAGTTACACATCCGCCCCTTTCCTTTTACCCTGTCAAGTTAGGCCTCTGACTCTATGCAGAGCCTTTTTTGTATAGTTATTTCCTCACAGCGCGTTTGAGTTAACCGGCTTCTCCCAGATCAAACAGGGAAGCCGGCAAGCGTCAAACTTCCATATAAACCACCTGCGTATGGGTGTACTCATACAACCCATGCTTTCCATCCGCCCCGCCAATGCCTGACTTGCGTACCCCCGCATGGAAGCCTTGCATGGCTTCGAAGTTTTCGCGGTTGATGTAGGTTTCGCCAAAATCGATTTCACGGCAGGCTTGCATGGCTTTGCTCAAGCTGCGGGTATAAATGGATGAGGTGAGGCCATATTCGGAGTTGTTTGCCAGGGCAATGGCTTCGTCCAGGCTATCAACGATCTGGATTGGCAGGACGGGACCAAAAATCTCCTCACGCATGATGGTCATATCCTTCCGGCAACCGGCCAGCACCGTAGGTTCGTAGTGGAAGCCCTGGGGGCGGTCTGCGACCTTGCCACCGGAGACGACCTTAGCGCCCTGGCTGACTGCCGTGCGAACACGTTCGGCAACTTTATCGAGCCCAGCCTGGTTGATCAGCGGCCCCATTTCTACCGAGGCGTCAGCAAGTGGATCTCCGTAGCGCGTTTCACTCATGGCGGCGCTGACGCGTGAGATGAACTCGTCGGCTACGCCGCGCTCGACGTATACACGCTCAGCACAGTTACAGACCTGTCCGGTATTGATGATGCGCGAGCCGCGAATTGCCCGGACGGCAAGGTCAAGATCAGCGTCGGCCAGCACGATGGCCGGCGCCTTACCGCCGAGCTCAAGGTTGAGCTTGGTGAGGTTTGGTGCAGCCGACGCCATGATGCGCGCACCGGTGGCGACGCTGCCGGTAAAGCTGATCATGTCGACACCGGCATGGGCGCTGAGCGTCCTGCCTACCTCCCCTGCTCCACTGACGACGTTGAACACGCCGGGCGGTAAATCCGTTTCGGCGACCAGTTTGGTAAATTCGAAGCAGTTGATCGGTGTTTCTTCGCTGGGTTTGATAACGATGGTGTTGCCGGTTACCAGGGCAGGAGCCATCTTGCGGGCGATGAGGAAGAACGGGAAATTCCAAGGCAGGATGCCTGCGACCACCCCCAGGGGCTTACGGAACAGAAAGATGTTTTCGTTGGGCCGGTCACTGGTGATGATTTCGCCTTCGATGCGGCGCGCCCACTCTGCCATGTAGTCAATGTAATCAGCCGTGAAGTTGACTTCGACTTCAGCCAGACCACTGACCTTGCCCTGCTCTTCGGTAATGATGCGCGCCAGCCGGGGCGCATGTTCGCGGATCTTGGCGGAAATTTTTCTCAGGTAGCCCGCACGCTCGATAGCAGGCTTTTTTGCCCAGCCTTTTTGAGCGGCACGTGCAGCCTCGATGGCGCGGTTTACATCATCGCCATTGGACGCAGGCACGTCGGTCAGTCGCGCACCGGTGGCCGGGTTGAAAACGCCAAGGTGCTCGCTGCTGGGTTGAAACGCACCGTTGATAAAGTTCTGATACGGTTGGGTCATGGCCGATTCCTCTTGTTTTAATAGGTTCGCGAAGGCGCGCTGGCGGCCGGGCCTTCCTTGTAGCGACGCAGGTTATCCAGGGCTGCCTGACGCATCAGGCTGATGTCGATACCCACGGCAATGAACTGGCAGCCCCAGCCCTGGTAGCGGCGAGCGTCATCCTCTTGCGGAGCGAGAATGCCACTGACCTTGCCGGCAGCACGGGTGGCGTCGATAGCATGGCGAATCTTTGTCTGCACCTCAGGGTGGCGGGGATTTCCTGGATAGCCCAGGCCGGAGGAAAGGTCTGCTGGGCCAACAAAGACTGCATCGACGCCCTCTACCGCAGCGATGGCTTCTACGTTTTCAACGCCCCTGGCCGATTCTACCTGCACAATCAGGCACAACTCTTCATGCGCCGTTGCAAGGTAATCCGGTACACCGTCCCAACGGGTCGCGCGCGCCAGCCCGCCACCCACGCCACGAATACCATGAGGTGGGTAGCGCATGGCTCTGACCAGATCACGGGCCTGCTCGGCCGTTTCTACCATAGGCACCATCAGCGTCTGGGCGCCGATATCAAGCAGTTGCTTGATCAGCACACTGTCCCCCGTCACGGCTCGCACCACGGGCTGGGTGGCATAGGGCGCAACAGCCTGGAGCTGGGCCAGGATCGTCGGGATGGTATTGGGAGCATGCTCGCCATCAATCAATATCCAGTCATAGCCGAGGGTAGCAACGATTTCCGCCGCGTAGCCTGTGGCAAAACCGGCCCAGATACCATAGGTAGTCTGGTCTTTCTTGAGGGCTGCCTTGAAGGCGTTGTGAGGAATCTGCATAAGAAGTCCTATCGCATGGAAGTTAAAGGATCAGTGAGAAGCCAGATGGCCTCCTTTCTCAGGAAGCTTGAAGATAAAGAAGTAGCTAGCGGCGCCGAGTAACGCGACCAGAGCGGCGATAACCAAGGCAAGTGTGAAAGAGCCGGTCTGCTGCACAACCATGCCGGTCACGACAGGGGCAAAGGCTCCACCAAAGTAGCCGCCGAAATTTTGAATGCTGGCCAGCGAGGCGACCATGCGTGAAGGAACGGCCACACTAACCAGGGACCATGTGCCGGCCACTGCAACGTTCAGGCAGAACAACGCTGCACTAAACAAGGCCATCACTGGGACGACGCCTTGGGCATAGGCGCCAAGGACTGTGAAAAATCCTGCACCGATCAAGCCACCACAAATTGGCCATTTGCGGCTACGGCTGACGCTGGCACCACCACGAATCACCCGATCGACCAGCAGACCGCCGCTAATCACGCCTGCGGCACCGGCCAGGAAGGGAATACTGGCAACCCAGCCGGCGCTGGCCAGAGATAAATGATGCGTTCGCTCCAGATATGCAGGGAGCCAGGTTAGATACAACGACAGCATGTAGATAATACCGACGTAGCCAAACACGATGCCCCAGGTCACACGCAACCTGAATAGTCCACGCCACTCAGCAAAGGTCATGCGTCCGCCACTCTCGCCCTTGGCCATACCTTCATCCAGGTAGTGCTGCTCCTGGGCGGTAAGACTGACTTCATCCCGGTTGCGGTAAACGGCGTACCAGATGATCGCCACGCCCACGCCCATCACGCCCATGGCTATGAACATCGCCCGCCAGCCCAGGCCCAGAAGCAGCGCGGCGAGAATGGGCTGGGCAATAGCTGGTCCCAGTGAGGAAGCCATGTTGAAGATGCCAGAAGGCAGTCCTCGCTCCCTGATGTTGAACCACTCGCTGACAACCTTGGCCCCCGCAGGAAATTGCGGCGCCTCGCCGACACCCAAGCCGATACGCGCCAGGATCATGTGGTTGAGTGTACTGAAGACGCCAAGCAGCCCCTGGGCGATGGACCATAGGCAGATTCCCAGGCCCAGTGTTAGGCGCGCACCAAAACGATCAAGGATGCCGCCAATGGGCAATTGCGCCACGGCATACGCCCAGGAAAACACCGAGAGCAAAAGTCCCATTTCGGTAGGTGTGAAAGACAATTCTCGACTGATCGTCTGGTTGGCAATGGCCAAGGTGCTACGGTCGAGGTAGTTGACGAAACCCGCCAGCACCAACAGCGTCAGTGCTACACACTGAATGCGCTTGAGCCGTGCGCTTTTGACCGAGATGGCCGCTTCCCTTGTGGGAGCCGAATCCGCTGCTGTACCCACTGCTGCCTGCATGTTGTTGTTATTCATCAAGGCACTCCAAAGATCGAAGCGAAGCGGTACTCCGCCTGGAATGGCTATTGCAGATTCACGAACATCCCTCCATCTACCAGTAGGGATGCGCCGGTGACGTACTTGGCCATGTCCGAAGCCAAGAACACGACCGGGCCAGCTAGGTCGTCCGGCTCGCCCAGGCGCCCTAGAGGAGTACGCTTGATCATGTAGTCACGTTTGGCCTGATCGGCCAGGTCGTCCTTGTTGATGTCGGTCTCGATGGTGCCCGGCAATACGGCATTGCAGCGGATACCGTATGGGCCTAGAGCGATGGCGCAAGACTGCATGAGCGAGAGCAACCCGGCCTTGGTCGGCGTGTAGTGTGTTTGCATTGCTCCGCCCACCAGCGCGCTGATCGAGCTGACGGCAATGATCGAGCCGCCCCGCCCCTGCTCCTTCATCTGATTGGCTGCGGCCTGCACAGCGAAATAAGCACCATTGAGGTTGGTATCAACTGTCTTGTAGTAGACCTCGCGCGGCATATTGAGAAAGGCATGAAATGGACATATACCGGCGTTATTGACGAACACATCCACACTACCGAATGCCTCTACGGCTGCCTTAACCAGCTTATCGCCGGTATCCGGATCGGCAGCATCAGCCCCTACGTCCACTGCACGGCTACCGGCCTGCTCAATCGCCTGAATCAGCGAGGCCACGTGCTGCTTGCTGGACTCGCTACCACTATGTCCAATGATGACCTTGCCACTCTGGCGCGCACATTCCACTGCAATGGCACGGCCGATGCCGCGGGAGGCTCCGGTAATGATCACTGTCTTGTCTTTAAGCAGCATGAATGTCTCCTCTGATTATCGATAAACCCTAGTTCCGGTTGGTATTTACGCCAGGTAATTGCCATAACCCACCATGGCAATGGACGCCAGGATGACCACGATGCCCGCTAGCAGAATGCGCTTGTTGCGAGCCGAGGTGCCCTGCCACTCGCGGAAGTACAGCCCCCACAGGTTCGAGACAACGATGATGAAGGACATGTGCAGCACCCAGGAACTGGCATCATTGTTCAGCCGACTCTCGCCCATGCCATAGAAGAAAAACTGTAGAAACCAGATCGTGCCGGCACTGGCTGCCAACAGGTAATTACGCAGCAGCGGCGTACGCTGGTCTGTATAGTTGTGGAAGGACCGGTTCCGGCTGTTCAGCAGCAGGCACCAGATCGCATTGGTAGTCAGGCCGCCCCACATGATCAACATAAAGGTGATGTTGTTCTGGAACAGACTGTTACTCCCCTGAGCTACAGCCGCTTCCGCCAAGGGCTGACCGGCAGCGATGCCATAACTGAAACAGGCACTGAGCACACCGGAGATGATGGCAACGATCCAGCCTTTGGCCAGGGAGAACTCCGCCACGCTGGCCTGCTTGGTCGCCTCGGACACCTCATGTTCCTTGATCACACCTGCCCGTCCACAGATGACAATGCCCACAAGCGAAATGGCTACGCCCGCCAGCACCCAATGCCCGCCCGCGCTAGCGACCAACTCGGTAAACGAGCCATGGGTATCATCAGTAAAGAGGTCCTTGTAGAGCGCAGGCATCAACGCCCCGAGGGCAGAGGTCAGCCCCATGATGATGGACATGCCCAGCGACAGCCCCAGGTAGCGCATGGTCAGGCCAAAGGTGAGGCCGCCGATCCCCCACAGCACACCGAAGATATACGTCCAGAGCAATGTTGACGTATCAGCCTCGGCAATGATGCGCGTAAAGTCGGGGACAGTCAGTGCGGCCGCAACCAAAGGTACGAATAGCCAGGAGAACAGGCCGCCGATGACCCAATAACTCTCCCAGGCCCAGCCCTGCACCTTTTTGTAAGGGATGTAAAAGCTGCCGGAGGCAAAGCCGCCGATAAAATGCAGGAGCACTCCAAGCAGGATAACCTCCATCAGGCGTCTCCTGCTGTTAGAGCAAAGACAGGCTCCAGCGGTACGCTAACGGGCGATTCATCAGGATTTACGGCCATGATGTCTGCCATGTAATGCCACCAGCGCTTCATCACCGACAAACGAGGCAGCTCATCCAACAGATGTTCATCGTGGTGCGTCAGCACGGCGTAGAGTGCATGCGTTTCGGCATCCAGAAAGATGCGGTAATCCTGAACACCCGCAGCAAGCAGCGCGTCGACAAGCTCGGGCCAGATCTCGTCGTGCCGGCGCTTGTACTCCTCAGACTGGCCGGGATTTAAGGTCATGCGGAACGCTTTTGTTGGCATTATGGCGTTTCCTTGTCGGGCGGCGCGGTTCCTCCGCGCCGCGTTCCTTTATCAGTGATCGTACGGCCGATGCAGCTGGCACTCGGGGTTGAGGCGCACGCCAAAGCCGGGCTTGTCCAGCACGGACGCCTTCATACGGCCGTTGATGGGAATCGGCTCATCCAGGAGCTGCGGATTGAACATCGGTACGACCTGATCCGCCTTGGGTGCCATCATCAGGAATTCCGAGAACGGGCTGTTAGTGCGGGTAATGACAAAGTGATAGCTGTAGACAGAGGAGCCATGCGGCACGACCAGCGCGTTATGCGCATCGGCCAGCGCTGAAATCTTGATCAGCTCGGTAATACCGCCACACCAGCCCACGTCCGGCTGGATGATGTCGCAGCAGCCCATCTCCAGGAGCATACGAAAGCCCCAGCGGGTCGCCTCGTGTTCGCCGGTGGTCACCAGCATGCCGCTAGGTACTTGTTGTCGTAAGGCGGCGTAGCCCCAGTAATCATCTGGCGGCAGTGCTTCTTCGATCCATTTGAGACCGAATTCGCTCGCAGCATTGGCCAAGCGGGTCGCGTAGTTAAGGTCAAGGCTCATCCAGCAGTCGAACATCAGCCAGAAGTCGTCCCCTACCCGTTCACGCATGGTGGCCAGTGTCTCGATATTCTTGCGCAGCCCCTCCTCGCCCTCGGCTGGGCCATGTTGAAGCGCCAGCTTGCCGCCGATAAAGCCCATCTCCTTGGCCAGATCAGGCCGCGCGCCGGTGGCGTAGAACTGAAGTTCGTCCCGTACAGGCCCACCCAGAAGTTGATGAACCGGCTCCTGACGAACCTTGCCGAGCAGATCCCACAGGGCCAGGTCCACTCCGGAAATGGTGTTGAGCACGATACCCTTACGCCCGTAGTAGAGCGTGGCGTTGAACATCTGATCCCAGATCTTCTCGATGTCCGTTACCTTGGCGCCTTCGATGAAGCGGGCCAGGTGTTTTTCGACGATAAAAGCCCCCAACTCGCCGCCTGTGGTGACCGCAAAGCCTACTGTACCGTCACTGGCCTCCACCTCTACCACCAGCGTACCGAGCACGTTGATACCAAAGCTGCGACGGCTCTGCCGGTATTCCGGGTACTTCGCCATAGGCGTGGAAATGTGGTCATCGATCCAGTGGCCGTCACCTTGATCGTGGTAATCCGCACCGCCGCCTCGGAGGGTGAACGCACGGACGTGTTTAATGGTGGGCATGCTCATGGGCGTCTCCTGGCAACGTATCGAGAGGCGTAGCGGCGCGTGTGACAGGCGCCGAAGGACTGAATCGGTGAACAGCAAGAATCAGCAAACCGGCTAACAGGCTGGCACCGGCAAGGAAATACAGACCGGCAGCCGTCGAGTCGAAGGCCGTCTCGGCCCAGCGCTTAAGGTTGGGTGCCATAAAACCGCCCAAAGCGCCTACGGAGTTAATCAGGGCGATACTGCCAGCGGCTGCACTACCGGCAAGGTAGGCTGACGGGAAGGTCCAGAAGATTGGCTGGACAGCGATAAAACCGGAGGCTGCAAAGCACAAGGCAATCAGCGCCAGCATGGGTGAGCCAAAGGCTACCGAGGCAGCGATACCCAATCCTCCTACAGCAACCGTAAGCGCTGCGGTCACACGACGGTTGCCGGTGCGGTCGGAATAGGCCGGAATCAGGTAAGCCGCCGCCACTGCACACACCCAGGGAATCGCCGTCACAAGACCGACCATAAAGCCGACTTTCTGCCCTAGCAGCCCTGCAACCTGCGTAGGCAGGTAGAACACCACGCCATAGACGCTGGTCTGGATCAGCATATAGATCAGGCACAGGTACAGGACGCCGGGATGCGTCAGCACCTTGAGCAGGCTTTTACCATGAGCCATTTTCTCGCGGTCTTCCTGGTCGAGAGTGTCTTGCAGGGACTGCCGCTCTTCCTGAGTCAGCCATTTGGCATTTACCGGACGATTGTCCAAGTACCAGTAGGCCCAAACGCCTACCACAGCCGCGAGCAACCCCTCGACCAGAAACAGCCACTGCCACCCGTGTAGCCCGGCCATGCCGTCAAATTCAAGCAGCAGACCTGAAAGAGGGCTACCAAAGATGAACGCCAGCGGTGCGCCAAAATAAAAGAAGCCCATGGCCCTGGCGCGGGCCTGATGAGGAAACCAGTACGTCAGGTAGAGAATGACGCCTGGGAAGAATCCGGCCTCGGCCACGCCGAGTAAAAAGCGCAGCACATAAAAGGTCATTTCGTTGTGGGCAAACATCATCGCCGCCGAGATCAAGCCCCAGGTCACCATGATCCGGCACATCCACAACCGGGCACCGACCTTATACATGATCAGGTTGCTGGGCACTTCCAGAAAGGCGTAACCGAGAAAGAAAATCCCGGCGCCAAAGGCAAAGGCTGCATCGGAGATCCCGGTATCTGCCTGAAAGGCCGCCTTGGCAAAGCCCACGTTGGCACGGTCCAGGAACGCGAGCACATACATGAGCAACAGGAAAGGCAGGAGCCGCCATGAGACTTTCTTAATGATGTACGGAGATATGGTGTTCACGTCAGTTTCCTTTTGGAATTGTTGTCACTGCGTGGACATGCCGGTTTAAGGCCCGGCATGGAAAAGCTAACAGCCAAGCTCAGCCGGAAGTAGAAAAACATCGAAAGGGGGGTGATAGTGCGAGTGACCGACCAGAGCCCATTCGCAAGGCAACCTGCTGCATACGGTTCATATTGACCGTCCTGATTGTTGTTATTAGTAAAACCGAATCTAACCCCACTATCGATGCATCGCTAATCGAAATAAACTTACATGTGATACCTTTTTTGCATCAGACATTAATGTATCTTGAGAACAACAGGTTCAGGTTGTTCATGCCTGCTCCATCCGGCGCGGCACCCAGCGATAGGCCTGTTGTGAGGTGTGATGGAGCACCTTGGCCTGTGCCTTTAAGGACTTGGTTGCAAGATAGGCCCGGGTTAATGACAGCGTGTTCTCAAAAGAACCTAGCAACTCGCTGTTGGGCCAGTCGCTGCCGAATAAGATGCGGTCCTCCCCAAACAATTGCCAGAGGCGGTCAAGATGCTCCTGGTAGTACGCTACGTCGAAACACACCGCTGCGCCGTAGCGCTGGGGGATCTCGGACAGTTTCATATAGACCTGCTCGTGTGAAGCCAAGGACTCAAGTGCTTGCCAGTAAACATCATGTTGAAAAGTCTCGACCTGGGCATTCGGCAGGTGATCCACCACGACACGCAGCGTAGGCACTTTTTCGCCTACATGGCACAGCGCCTGAATCAAGGTAAAATCTGGATTAGCGCTATCGAGTACTCGGTTACTCTCCGCCAACAGTCTTAGCCCCGCTAGAAACCCGGAACGATTTAGGTCCTGGGCTAGATCTCTTCCCCATAGATTTCCATAGCGCACCCCCAGAAATAGTGGCTCGCGGGAAAGCAGATCCAGGTCACCGGCAAACGAGGTTTCGTCAGGCACAATGTTACCGACGAAACCCACCATGCCTTCGTGTGCCCGAACGGCTTCTAGCAGCCAGAAATTGTCTTGCCGCCAAGGACTCGCCTCGACCGCAATTGCGCCTACAATCGAAGAAGTTGCTGGCTGGGCAAAATAATCAGCCGGCAGCACGCGACGATAAATCGGATCGCTTTTTTCTGGCCAGGGGACACTCTCAGGGCGGGTAGGGTCGAACAGATGAATATGCGTATCAATAATGGGCCCGTCATACACCGCAGACACGTGTCCAGAAGCAGCACCCCGCAGGATAGAAAGCGGCATGGCAGCTATTCCTTACAAGCAGAGGGCGATGGTGCAAAAGGGTACATCTGAACAGCGGGCAGGACCGGAGCGGCATAAATGCATATTCATAAAAATTCCTTTTTATTATTGAAGTTTCTTCTTTAGCCGTTCCGCCGCACTATTACCAATAACAATTAGCTCAACAGCGATACCGGAGCCGCATCGGTTGCCGAGGAATAATAAGAATGCATGTCTCTACCACCGCCCGCGCTCTTTTCAATCGGCTGCGCTACAAGCACCTGCTCATGCTGGTTACGCTGGGCAACAGCCAGAACCTGCATCGGGCCGCGCAGGCCTTAAATATGTCTCAACCGGCTACGAGTAGGATGTTGCAGGAAATCGAAGAAGCCTTCGGCTGCGAACTGTTCGAACGGCAAAGTCGAGGGATGCGGCCCAACGCCTTGGGCGAAGAAGTCTTACAGTTTGCGCGTAAGGCATTGACCAATCTGGACCGCTGCGCAGAAGACATCACTGAGCGCCAGCAAGGCGGCTATGGCTATCTGTCTATCGGCACCATAATGGGAGCTGCGCCGGATCTGGTCGTGCAGTCCATTGCCGAGATGAAGCGCCAATATCCTCGCTTGCGCCTGCGTATCATGGGTGATACCAGCGATCAGCTTATCGAACTGCTAGACCAAGGCAGCATTGATCTGGCTGTGGCCCGCCGCAGTTTCGAGAGCGACCGCAGCCGCTATGTCTTTGAACCCTTGGGTAATGAACACCTAACTGTCGTGGTGCATGCTGGTCACGCGCTGAGCCAGCGCGACCGTATTGACCTTAGCGAATTGGTTAACGACTGGCCTTGGATCCTGCAACCCGCGTCGAGCCCAGCACGGGCTGCCTTAGAGAATTCTTTCGAACGGCTTTCATTACCTTCGCCGCGCGACATAATCGAATGCAGCTCGGTCTTTGCCATGCTGCAATTGGTACAAATGACGGATGCTATTCTGGTTTTATCGGAAACCGTACTGACCGACTACTTGAAAACCGATCTTGTCGTAGCGCTGCCCATCGAAATCGAGGAAGAAATGGCCCCTTATGGTGTTTTACTGCGCAAGAACGAGCCTCTTAGCCATGAACTCAAACTCTTTCTGGATTTGCTCCGCAACCGCGCCCGGCGGCTGAGCAGTATTACCTGAGCCGCTGCTTCCCGCCCGGCTGTTAAACTACCGACTTCTTCACCTATCGCCATACAGATGACTGTTTTCTGGCTAGCCTTGGCCAACGTCCCTTGGGTGCGTTGCTGTTCAGCGATAACAGCTTTATTCGCGGTCCTCTGGAAGCCACCCGTTATCCAGCCTACTGGCTGCCTGTTGCCGTCAGGGAGGAAAACCTTTGGGCGCGACGCTCCGTGTTCCGTCGTGATGGCTTGGCCGTCCTGGTTGCGGAAGTCTTTCTACCGGACCTCTGGCGGTTCGTGGAAAGTCAAAGGCTATAATCGAGGCTACCTGCCCTTTGACGGTGCAGCTTTCGTTCATTCCAACATGGCACTGCAATGAAAAAGAACCGCTCCCACACACCGTCCCGCCCTGCTACCGCTCCCCTGACGACACCAGCACCGCAGCGAATCATCGGGACCACCCGGCCGAGCGGTCGGATCAAGGATTTCGTCCAGCTGATGCGCCTGGACAAGCCCATTGGGATCTATCTGTTGCTCTGGCCTACTTTATGGGCCCTATGGATTGCTGGTGAAGGCAGGCCCAGCGTGAAGAACGTGGTTATCTTTGTGCTTGGCGTGGTACTCATGCGTTCCGCCGGCTGCGTCATCAACGATTTTGCCGACCGTCATTTCGACGGTCATGTGGACCGTACCAAGGCTCGTCCTCTGGCAACGGGCAAAGTTACGACCAAGGAAGCGCTAATTCTGTTTGCCGCCCTGGTAGGCCTGAGTTTTCTCTTGGTACTGCTGACCAATGCCACCACGGTCTGGCTGTCTTTCGGCGCGCTGGGAATCGCCGCGCTGTATCCGTTCATGAAGCGCTACACCTATTACCCGCAAGTTGTACTGGGTGCGGCATTTTCCTGGGGTATGCCGATGGCATTCACCGCGCAAACCGGCTCGCTGCCGGCAGAAGCCTGGCTGCTGTTCATTGCCAACGTAATCTGGACGGTGGGATACGACACTTATTACGCCATGGCCGACCGGGAAGACGATTTGAAAATCGGCGTAAAGTCGACAGCCATCCTCTTCGGCGATGCGGACCGGCTGATCATCGCGACGCTACAGGGCTTGACCCTGCTCTGCCTGCTTTTGGCCGGAGTGCGCTTTCACATGGGCGCGTGGTTTTATCTGGGACTGGTCGTGGCGCTAGGATGCTTTGTCTGGGAGTTCTGGAGTACCCGGGATCGGGAGCCGATGAAGTGTTTCAAAGCGTTCCTGCATAACCATTGGGCAGGGCTGGCGATCTGGATTGGGATTGTGGTGGATTATCTGGCGCGGTAAGCAGGGCTTCGCTCTCCTAACCTGATGCTCGCCACGTTTTACACGCCAGTGTGTTGCGCTCGAAAGGGCGCAACACACGACTAAGAACTAAACGCCTAAGCTCAATATACTTAGCTTATGGGCGAGTCCATTCGATCACCAACTCCTCTCCGCCCCCCATCCTGCGTAAATGCTCTGCCACTACACTCTCCATCCGTTCAAGATCCGCCTCTGGAAACTCGATCCGTGCCAGTAGCACGTCAGCCTGTGCTTCCAGGCGGCAGGTCCCGCTTGGAAAGTGGATAACTCCGTGCTGCTCGTCGAACTCAACCGTGAACTTATGCCCCCAATGCTTGCACAGCCGAGTGATGTAGCGGGTCGGGTTGGTCGTGGAAATGCGGGCTTCAGATAGGGCCATCGTCGTGCTCCTGGCAGGTTTTGAAGAGGAACGGTTACGGCGCTGTTGCCAGGCAACGGTCAGGCCGCTGAGGCTAATGATCGCCATACCGATGAGCGCGCCCACGTCGGGCACATGACCGAAAAACAGGAAACCCATGAAACCGGCGCAGATGATCTGCCCGTAACTGAACGGTGCCAACAGGGCGGGCGGTGCATAGCGGAAGGCCTGGGTCAGGAGAAGATGTCCGCTCATGCCGCAGGCCCCGAGTCCTATGAGCATCAAGGCATGCGTCCAGGTCGGCGGCTCCCAGAAAAACGGAAGCAACGCTGACATGATGAGACTGTTGACCAGCCCCGCGATAAAGTTACTGGTGGTTGGGCTGTCGGTCGTGGTCAGGATACGCGTCAGGATCTGATACAGACCAAACATCACTGCCGAGCCCAGCGGAAAAAAGATGGCTGGCGTAAATAGCGAACTGCCGGGACGGATGATAATCATGACGCCGAGAAAGCCGGTCATTACGGCAATCCATTGGGCACGCGTCACCCGCTCCTTGAGCAAGGGGACCGAAAGCGCCGTCACAATGAGGGGCGCCAGAAAGTTCACCGCCGTGGCTTCGGCCAGCGGCAGGTAGCGCAACCCCGTCGTGAAGAACAGACTCGTTCCGATCAGGCACAGGGCCCGCAGGATCTGCAACCCGGGCCGCTTGGTACGGATCACCCCAAGCCCCATGCGTGGACCGAAAACGCCCAGCATCAACACGGTATGCGATACATAGCGCGCCCAGACCACCATGACGATGGCATAGAACCCGGACAGGTATTTGGACAGCGTGTCATGGCTGGCGAACAGCAGGATAGCGATACAGATCAGCCCGATGCCTTTTAGCGGTTGATCTGCAAAACCCGACGTGGACGACTGAGAGCTCATTCATGGTCCTTAATACAATTCGGCAGCAGGCAAAGGAGCAATCGGCCCTACCCGCCCGTGCGGCTAGGGCAACCGAAAGTCGATAAATCTACGGTCGCACTGACTATAACGGATTAACCGAGAAAAGCTCATTTGGCGCAGTCTAGCGTAAAGACATACCTAAAGAGCGTTTCGTTATGCCCCGCCTCTGGGCATGCCTGAGTAGAAATGCCCCATTAACACACACTTCTATAGCCTTCTCATTAAGGATTTTCCCTCAAAAAACTGACTTATCCACGACTCATCTCGCTTGGCACAGTAGCTGCTTTAATTAATTTACTGATCGATTAATTAATAAGATCGGACTCGAACGAGGCTGCATGCCGCCGCCCTGCTTTAGCTGCCCTAGAAGACCTACCAATCGGTAGGGCTTATCCAGTGCTTTCAGGAGAAAAACAATGCGTGCGTTGACTTATGCTCAGCTAGTTGCAACGGCAGTATTCGGTTCAGCTTTGGCCTTGGCTGACGACACGATCAAGATCGGTGTCATTCAACCGCTGACGGGCTCAGTAGCCTATAACGGAGCAGCAGATATCAATGGTTCCAAACTGGCCGTAGAGGAGCGCAACAAGGCAGGCGGTGTACTGGGCAAGCCGATCGAACTCGTTATTGAGGATGGTCAGTGCAGTCCGGCCAACTCGGTTAACGCTGCGGAAAAACTGATCCAGAAAGATAAAGTGGTCGCCTTGTCCGGTGCATTCTGCAGTTCAGCCACTGCGGCCATTATGCCCGTTGCACAGAAATACAAACTACCGCTGCTGACCGGCGTGTCCTCCAAGGCTGACCTCACTGAAAAGAACAATCCCTACTTTTTTCGTTCAGCCGAGACCGACGCCTTACTCGCCCAGGCATTTGCCAAGATCCTGGCTGAAAATCTGAAACTCAAGAAAGTCGCCTATATCGGGGTAAACGATGACTGGGGCCGGGGCGGCGTCGAGGAATTCTCCAAGGACCTGTCCGCGCATGGTATCGAGACGGCCATGACGGAATATTTTGACCATGGCGCTACCGACTTTTACACCCTGCTGGCCAAGTTGCGGACTTCAGGTGCAGATGGAGTATTCATTGCTGCAGAGACTCAGGATGGCTCAATCCTGGTCAAACAGCTCAAGGAATTCGGCATTGACATGAAAGTGTTTGGGGTTGGCTCCTGGGCCACGGCGGACTTCATCAACTTGGTAGGTGATGCCGCTGAAGGCATCTACGCAGCCGTCCCATACGCGGCCACCTTGCCTGGCGAGCGCAACCAGACTTTTGTTCAAGCCTACCAGGCACAATACAAGCAGGCCCCCGACAAATACGCAGCGGCTGGCTATAACGCCACTAATATCCTGATGGATGCTATCCAGCGTGCCGGCTCGACCGATGCAGAGCAGATCCGCGAAGCTCTTAAGGCAACCAATTACCAGGCACCCAATGGCCACTACCAGTTCACAGCCAACGGCCAAGCCTATGGTTTTAACGCGGCGCTGGTACAGATTGAGAACAAACAGCCCAAAGTCATTGCTACCACTTCTGTCGAAGCCCCCATGGCGCTTGCCGCCAAAGGAGAGTGAGCATGGATCTGTTCCTGCAATTCCTCGCCAACGGCTTGGTGACGGGTACATTCTATGCATTATCCGCCCTGGGTCTCACGCTGATCTTTGGCCTTATGCGGGTCGTGAACTTCGCCCATGGTGAGTTCTATATGCTAGGTGGCGTACTGGGCTGGTTCGTCACCTCACACCTGGGTCTGGACTTCTTTTCCGGCCTGATCGTCGTGGCCGCAATTATGGCCGCATTCGGCTGGCTGGTGGATCGTGTCCTGATTGAGCGAGTCCGTGGACAAGGGGAAGAGCCTGGCATTCTGCTAACCATTGGCTTGTCGATTTTCCTGGCTAACTCCGCCCTGCTGTTAGCGGGTACTGCACCGCATAAGATCGAAGGGCCACTACCTAATGCACCCGTCTTTCTTGGACCCGTCGTGCTGACTGAGATGAGAATTTTCGCCGTGGCGGTGTGTGCGGCACTGATCCTGGGCGCCCACTTGCTAATCAAGAAGACCAAACTGGGGCGCGCCATGCGCGCAACGTTTCAGGACCCAATGGCCGCACAGTTGGCGGGTATCAAGACAGCCCGCGTCTATGCCAGCACATTTGCCCTGGGTTCGATATTAGCGGCATCTGCCGGGATGCTGCTGGGAGCGATCTATTCAACCCAGGTCACGATCGGCGGCATCGTCAGCCTCAAGGCCTTCGTCGTGGTGATTCTAGGCGGCATGGGGAGCTTTGGTGGCGCGATCGTAGGCGGCTTGGTACTAGGCGTCGCGGAGGCCTTGTGGGGTGGCTACGTCTCTACCGGCATGGTGGACATTGTTGGCTTCATCATCGTGATCCTGACGCTGATCTTCAAACCCTACGGCCTGTTCTCGGCCCGCGCAGAGAGGGTGTGACATGAAACTTGAACGCAACACACTATTGATTCTAGCTGTCCTGGCCGTCCTGTTTCCAATGCTAGTGACCGACCAGTACATCCTGCATATTGGCATCATGGTGCTGTTCTATGCCGTATTGGCCAGCAGCCTGAACCTGATCGTCGGTTATGTTGGTGAGTTCTCCCTCGGCCATACGGCCTTTTTAGGACTGGGCGCTTACACAGCAGCAATTCTGGCAACCCGCTACGGGCTGCCAATGTGGGCGACCATACCGTTGGCGGGGGTCATTTCGGCCGCGCTGGGATCTGTGATAGGTGCGATTACGCTGCGCCTGCAGGGTCCCTACTTCGTCATCATCACGCTGGCCTTCGCTGAGGTACTGCGCATCATTGCCAATAACTGGATTGGAGTAACCAATGGCCCTATGGGCATTGCCGGTATTCCCCAACCTGAGATCCTGTCCACAACATCGACGTTATTTGCCAAGCGCCTCTACTTCTACATTGCCCTGGCGATTGCTGCCGTGGCGTTGTACCTGGCCTACCGCTTCGTCTATTCCAGCACCGGGCGCGCCGCGGTAACCGTCCGAGAGAACCGTTATGTCGCTCAGTCAGTCGGCATCCAGCCATTTGCCTACGCGATGCAGGCTTTTGTACTAGGAGCCTTTCTTGCAGGGCTCGCTGGCGGTTTCTACGCGCACTACATTTCCTTCGTAGGCGCTGATGTGTTCCGCTTCAGCTTTATGGCCACCATGATCATCATGGTGCTGATCGGAGGCAAAGGCACATTGCTCGGCCCGCTGGCGGGCGCGCTGCTGGTCACGCTCATGGAGGAATACCTGCGCGAAGCGCAGGAACTAAGAATGTCGATCTTCGGCTTGATCGTGATGCTTGTGGTGCTGTTCCTGCCCAAGGGCCTAATGGGCTTCCTGACCCTGCGCCGCGAACGCCATGCCGGTAACGCCGAGCTCACAGGCAACGCTCAACGTATCCAACCCCAAGGAGGCGCTATATGAGCAGCGTGCAGCCCTTCCCCTCTCCTCTGCTCTCCGCTCATGGGTTGGAAAAGACCTTTGGTGGGCTCAAAGCCGTTCAAGACATCAATTTTGAAGTGAAAGCAGGCGAAATAGTGGGCTTGATTGGTCCCAACGGTGCCGGCAAGACCACCTGCTTCAACCTGATCACGGGGTTTTACACACCATCCGCCGGACGTGTGATGTTCAAGGGAGAGGACATTACCGGGAAGAAACCCTACGCCATTGCCCAAAGAGGCCTGGTACGCAGTTTTCAGAAGACCAACGTGCTCAAGTCGCTGACGGTTTTTGAAAATGTACTGGCCGGACATTACCTGAGCGCCAGACAGTCGCTTCTGGACACCTTTTTTCCACGCCCTCATGTTCGCCTAGCTGAACAGGCAGCTCGTGACAGTGCCGCACAGATCGTCGAGATCATGGGATTATCCAAGCGCCTCAACACACCCGCTCATGTGCTGTCATGTGGTGAGTTGCGACTCCTGGAGGTGGGTGTTGCGCTTGCCGCCAAGCCCACTCTTTTAATGTTGGACGAGCCTGCCGCAGGGCTTAACAGTCAGGAAGCTCTGGCCTTTGGCGAAACACTAAGACGTCTGCGTGACACGCAAGTGCAGTCAATCATCATTGTCGAGCACAACATGGGGCTGGTAATGGGTATTTGTGATCGCCTGGTGGTGATGAACTTCGGCCAGAAACTTGCCGAAGGCACGCCCGTCCAGGTGCAAAACAATCCACAGGTCGTCGAGGCCTATCTGGGGAAGGCACGCGCATGAATCACATCAATCCTCTGCTACACATCCGCGATCTGCATGTTGCCTATGGCAAAGCGGCCGCCCTTCACGGCATCGATCTAGACATTGCCCTAGGTGAAATTGTCGCCTTGATCGGTGCCAACGGTGCCGGCAAGAGCACTACGCTGCGAGCGATTTCCGGCCTGCTTAAGCCTACTTCCGGCTCAATTACCTGGGAGGGCAAGAACATTACCGGCTGGAGCGCAGACCTGGTTGTGGCCCAGGGCATTGCTCATTGTCCCGAGGAGCGCCACATCTGGCCAGCCATGACCGTCAAGGAAAACCTCATGCTGGGTGGCTTCCTATGCCGTTCCCATGTCGAGGTCGAGGACCGTATCGGCATGGCCTTTCACCGCTTCCCACGCCTTCGTGAACGACAGAAACAACTTGCTGGCACGTTGAGCGGCGGTGAACAGCAGATGCTGGCTATTGCCCGTGCGCTGATGTCCGAGCCACGTCTGCTGCTGTTGGACGAACCCAGCCTGGGTCTGTCTCCCAAGATGGCCGATGAAGTCTTCGAGGTCGTCCGGGAGATCAACGCTCACGGTGTAACCGTCATGGTCGTCGAACAGAACGTTTATAACGCGTTGTCGGTTGCCTCGCGGGCCTATGTTGTCGAGACGGGCCGAATCACGACCAGTGACGATGCGGCCCGCTTGCTTAAAGATCCAGAGGTGCTCAACGCCTATCTAGGCGCCTGAGTCCTGCTCCATGACCCGGGAAGCCCCTAATGCTTTACACTCAAAATTAATTAACCAGTCATTTAATAAGGAAAAACCATGAGCCGTAAGCTGCGAGTAGGCATAGTAGGTGCTGGCATTGGCGGTGTAGCCTTGGCCTGCGCCCTTCAACGACAAGGCATCGAGTATCATCTTTTCGAACGTGCCAAAGCCTTTGGCGAGATTGGCGCAGGCGTACAGATGACGCCTAATGCCGTCAAGGTACTCAAGTCGCTGGGCCTTGGAAGCGACTTGCAGCGCATCGGCTTTCTGCCGGAAGCCATGGTCGGCCGTAATTGGGAGACCGCTACCGAGCTGTTTCGTACGCCTCTTAAAGAAAACTGCCCGAAGGTCTATGGTGCCGAGTTTTTCCATGTCCATCGGGCGGACCTTCACGCCATCCTCTCCCAAGACATTCCAGGCGAATGCGTAACCTTCGGTGTGCAGTGCACCGGCGTCACGCGTAATTCACATTCAGCCACAGCCACTTTTTCTGATGGCTCGGTCTTCGAGGCTGACCTCATCGTAGGTGCCGATGGTATCCATTCAGCGGTACGGGATGCGCTCTGGGGCACTGACAAGCCGCACTTCACTGGCCACATGTGTTGGCGCGCGCTGGTGCCGGTCGAACAGCATCCCCTCCCCTTTGTAAGCCCTGATACCTCATTCTGGATGGGCCCCAAGGCCCATGTAGTGACCTATTACGTGAAAGGCGGCAAGGCCGTAAACATTGTGGCGGTTGCCGAAACCGAAGAATGGGTCAAGGAGTCCTGGACGGAGCCCAGCTCCACCGAGGAGCTGGTACAGGCCTATACCGGTTGGCACACAGACCTGATCCAACTCTTCGAACGCACCGATCCAACCCAAACGTACAAGTGGGGCCTGTTCGATCATGACCCCATGTCGCGCTGGTCTGCAGGTCATGCCACGCTTTTGGGCGATGCCGCACATCCCATGCTGCCCTTCCTCTCCCAAGGTGCGGCCATGGCTATTGAAGACAGTTACGTACTGGCTCAGGCCCTCGTTTACTTTGGCGATGACGTACTGGCCGCGCTGGAGGCCTACGAGAATGAGCGCCGTCCACGCACCTCCCAGGTTCAACTGCAGGCCCGCGAGCGCGGCCGGACCTATCACCTCTCCTCCCCCGAGGAGTTGCGCAAGCGTGATCTGGCCTACCAGCAAGAGCAGGCCAAGAATCCCAACGCGGTCGGCATTCGGGCTGAGTGGATTTATGAGTACGACGCCACCACCTGCCGCCAACGTTTCGAAGCCGAGCCGGTAACGGTCTAAGCCAACGCACAAGGACAATAACTATGCAAATGCTGTATCGAATCGGACAAATCGTACCCAGCTCCAACACCACGATGGAAACCGAGATCCCGGCGATGCTTACTGCTCGCCAGTTGATCCGCCCCGAGCGCTTTACCTTCCACTCCAGCCGCATGCGCATGAAGCATGTGAAAAAGGAAGAACTGGCCGCCATGGACGCTCAGTCCGACCGTTGTGCCCTGGAGCTGTCCGATGCCCGTGTCGATGTGCTGGGCTATGCCTGCCTTGTGGCCATCATGAGCATGGGGCGGGGCTATCATCGCGAGTCCCAGGCGCGCCTGACCCAGGTCACCCGCGACAATGAGGCTGAAGCGCCAGTGATTACCAGTGCCGGCGCGCTTGTCGATGGGCTCAAGGTGCTGGGCACCAAGCGCATCGCACTGGTTGCGCCCTACATGAGGCCGCTGACCGAGCTGGTGGTCGATTACATCCAGCACGAGGGTATCGAGGTCAAGGTCTGGCATGCCCTGGAAATCCCCGACAACCTTGCCGTTGCCCGGCACGATCCGTCCAACCTGCCCAGCATCGTAGCGGATCTGGATCTCGATGGTGTCGACGCTATCGTGCTGTCGGCCTGCGTGCAGATGCCGTCGCTCTCTGCCGTGGCCACGGTCGAGGCGCAGACCGGCAAGCCTGTCATCACGGCAGCCATCGCCACCACGTACGCCATGCTCAAGGCCCTCGGCCTCGAGCCCATCGTGCCGGGAGCCGGTGCCCTGCTGTCCGGTGCCTATTAAGGGGGATGCGATGACTAACTATCTTTATGGCGCCAATGTTCAGGCCAACGGCATTCGCCAGCACTATCTGCGCTATGGTGGACAGGGCCTGCCCCTCATCCTGATCCCTGGGATTACCAGCCCGGCCGTGACCTGGGGCTTTGTAGCCGAGCGTCTGGGGCAGCACTTCGATGTGTATGTGTTAGATGTACGCGGCCGAGGTCTATCGGAAGCGTCCCCCACGCTGGACTACAGTCTCGATGCCCAGGCGGCCGATATCGCCGCCCTGGCCGATGTGCTGGGCCTTGCACACTACGCCGTGCTCGGGCATTCCATGGGCGGCCGTATCGCCATTCGCATGGCCCGCCGGTTCAAGCCCCAGGGCCTTGAGCGTCTGGTCATTGTCGACCCGCCGGTCTCCGGCCCAGGCCGTCGCCCCTATCCGAGCGGCCTGCCCTGGTATGTCGACTCCACTCGCCAGTCGCTTAGGGGCATGAGTGCGGAAGACATGCGTGCCTTTTGCCCCACCTGGACAGAAGAGCAGCTGCGCTTGCGGGCCGAATGGCTGCATACCTGCGATGAGCGCGCCATCGTGGCCAGCTACAACAGCTTTCATGAAGACGATATCCATCAGGACCTGCCGCATATCAGCCTCCCAACCCTGCTGATGGTAGCCGGGCGCGGCAATGTGCTCCTACCCGAAGACATCAAGGAAATCCAGGGCCTCATGCCGGACGTGACGGTAGCTCGGGTAGAAAACGCCGGACACATGATCCCTTGGGATGACGAGGAAGGCTTCTACCAGGCCTTTGGCTACTTTCTGGGTGCACCTGTTTAAGAGGACTGCGACATGGCTATCAGCGATATCGATCTGATCGACGCCTGGAAACAGGTGTTAACCCTTTCCAGGCTCAAGGCCGGTGACATTGTCACGGTGCTGACCAGCGACACCACTCATCCGCAAACCCTGCGTACCGCCCTGATCGCAGCGGCAGGTCTGGGTGCGCGGGTGAATCGGCTCGACCTGCCTCCGGTCAATGGCGAGAAAGCGCACAGCCGCGACAGCCTGGCCTATCTGGGTACCACGCCGCTCACTGGCAACCGTGCCGCTATCGCCGCGCTTAAGGAAAGCGACCTGGTGCTGGATCTGATGACCCTTCTGTTTTCACCCGAGCAGCACAAAATCCTGAGCTCGGGCACCAGGATCCTGCTGGCAGTCGAGCCCCCGGAAGTGCTGGCCCGCCTGGTGCCGACCGAGGCCGACCGAGCCCGCGTGTTTCGAGCCGCTGCCCAGCTCGAAGGAGCCCGGGAAATGCACGTTACCTCCCGGGCCGGTACGGACCTGCGCTGCCCGCTGGGGCAGTACCCGGCAATCAAGGAGTATGGCTTTGTCGACGAACCCGGTCGCTGGGACCACTGGCCAAGCGGCTTTATCCTGACCTGGCCCAACGAGGGGCAGGCCAACGGCCGTATCGTCCTGGACAAGGGCGATATCCTTCTGCCGCAGAAATGCTACGTAAACGAACCCATCACCCTGACGGTAAAGGAAGGCTATATCACCGCTATCGAAGGCGGACTCGATGCCGAGCTGCTTAAGGACTACATGGGCGAGTTCAACGACCCGGAAGCCTATGCGCTGTCACATATCGGCTGGGGTCTGCAGAAGCGGGCGCGCTGGTCAACCTTGTCGCTATATGACCGCGAATCCACTATCGGCATGGACGCCCGCGCCTTCGAGGGCAACTTCCTTTGCTCGATGGGTCCGAACAACGAGGCCGGAGGCGACCGCGTCACGGCATGCCACATCGATATTCCCATGCGCAACTGCACGGTCAGCCTGGACGGCAACGTGGCGGTACGTGAAGGAAAGGTCATCGACAACCCTGCCGAGTAAGGAACCAGACGATGCAACGCGACGAAGCGGTTTACCAGCGCCAGGGGTTTGGAGCTCAGCTGGGTATCCAAGGGCAGATCGGCTTGCTGATCATTGACTTCGTGAATGGCTTTGCCGACCCCAAGGTGTTTGGCGGCGGCAATATTCCCGAGGCGATTCAGGCCACCGTGCCAGTGCTGGCGGAGGCAAGAAGGCGCGGCTGGCCTGTAGCGCACAGCCGGATCGTGTTTGCCGATGACGGCAGCGACCATAATATCTTTACGCTCAAGATACCCAGCATGCTCAGCCTCAAGGAGCATGAGCATAACAGCGCCATTGTGCCGGAGCTGGAACCGGCCGAAGGCGAGCTGGTGGTACGCAAGACGGTACCGTCGGCCTTTTTCGGGACGGGACTTTCCGCCTGGCTGACTCAGCGCAGCGTGCAAACACTCCTGGTAGCCGGTGCCGTGACCAGCGGCTGCGTGCGGGCAAGTGTGGTGGATGCGATGTCCTATGGCTTTCGCCCGGTAGTGTTGGCCGACTGCGTAGGCGACCGCGCCCTGGCCCCGCACGAAGCAAACCTGTTCGACATGGGACAGAAGAATGCTGATGTGCGCACCTTCGCTGATTTGCTGAGTCAATTGAGCAGTTAGGTATAACCAAGCTGGCTCAGCGCCCGTTATCGGGCCAGCTTGGTTACACTGTAGTCATGTGAGTTGGCCCCAGCGGCTATGGAGCACAATGGATACTGTTAATGTCAGCGGCCGCCGTGGCGTAAGTGCCAAGCGCAGTCGAGTCGCGACCAAGAACAAACCGGGGCGCCCTGAAGGCTCCAGCAATGTACGTGATGAGATTCTCGACGCTGCTGAGCTCCTATTTGCCGACCTGGGCTATGCCGGTACGACCCTGCGGGAAATCGCCGATGCTGCTCAGGTAACCCAAGCGCTGATCAATTATTATTTCGGCTCGAAATACGGACTGTTCGAAGAGGTCTTTCTGCGTCGCGGGCGCAAGATTTCTGACGAGCGCCTTAGCCGGCTCGCAGAGTTAAAACGAGCAGGCTCTTTACAGGTCAGCGCGATAGTTCATGCATTCTTAACCCCTACTCTTGCACTGCGTAGCACAAAGGCAGGTCGTGCCTTCATCCGCTTGCAGGCACGTCTGCACACGGAGCCGCCAGAAATCTCCTACAAACTTAGGAACGAAGCCTACGACGTATCCACCAAGGCCTACGTCGAAGCTTTTCGGGTAGCGCTTCCTTATATCACCGAATGCGAAGCGTATTGGCGCGTGACTCTAATGGTTGGAGCCTACATGTACGCCTTTTCTGACACGCATCGCCTGGAGCAGCTTGCCGGTAATGTTTGCCACCCCGACGACTCTCAGGAGGTTCTGGAACAGATGGTTGCATTTGTTACTGCAGGAATGGAGGCACCTTCTCGCCAAAAGGTTTACTAAGCTGGCTGTAACTGCCGCACAGCACCGCAGGCGCTTCGCAGGCTCAAGGCACGCAGCTCCTGCTGCTCCTGCGCAAGAATGCCAGGCAGGCTTGCGCGCAGGTAGGCCACGAAGGTCTTGATCTTCGCGTCCAGGTACTGACGGGACGGATACAGGGCATAGACGTTCAGCTGCTGCAACTGGTACTGCGGCAATACGCGTACAAGGCTGCCATCACGCAACCCTTCGATCGCCGAATAAACCGGAAGAATACCGATGCCCAAGCCGGCCCGAATGGCTTCGGTCATGGCATCGCCTACGTTGACTTGGAAAGACGTGGTTCCAATGGTCACCATCTCCTGTCCATTGGGTCCGTCAAAGACCCACTTTTCCAGCGGCACAACCGGGCTGACCAGGCGCATGCAGTCGTGCTGAGCCAGTTCGGATGGCGTTCGCGGAGTGCCCTGGGCTTCAACATACGCTGGCGAGGCGCAAAGGATACTGTAGGTTTGCCCAATGTTCTGCGAGACAAAGCCGGAGTCCGGCAGCTCTGTTGCTACCACAATCGCCACGTCATAGCCTTCATCAAGCAGATCAGGCATGCGGTTGGCCATGGTCAGGTCGAAATTGACCTCACGGTACTGCTGTCGGTAACCGGCAATCGCCTTGATCATGTAGTGTTGGCCGATTCCCGTCATCGAGTGAATCCGTAGCTTGCCGGCCGGCCTGGCATGGGCATCGCTGGCCTCGGCTTCTGCCTCTTCCACATAGGCCAGGATCTGCTCGCAGCGCAATAAATAACGTTGACCGGCTTCGGTCAGAGCAATACGACGCGTGGTTCGGTGCAACAGCCGAGTCCGCAGATGCGCTTCCAGACTGGCAACTGCACGTGAGACATGGGCGGTAGTAGTGCCAAGTACATGGGCAGCTCCCGTGAAGCTGCCACTTTCAGCAACACAGGCAAAAACACGCATGTTGTGCAATGTATCCATGGTATCCCTCATTGGCAGTGCAGCAAGTTTGCCAGAAGCACAACAGACTCATTATTACAATTTATGAGATAAACAATCACAAACCAACCGTCTTATGTAGCAGAGGCGTCTTTCCTAGAATCTAGACACGTTTGAGCTCCCTCATTCCTGTATTTCTGGACGTCTCCTGTGTCATTTCTTTGTAAGAGTGCTCTGCTCGGTTTCGGCTTTTTTGTTTTAACGTCAACAATTTCAGGCTGTATCAGTACGCACGGCATCGCGCCGCAGACCCAGCCGACCGAAGCCAATACCCTATCGACCGACGAGGCTATTCGTGCAGCCACGCGCGAAGCGCACTGGCCAGCCAGCGAATGGTGGCGGGCCTATCAGGACCCGCAGCTGAACCAGTGGATTGCCGATTCGCTGACCGGCAACCCCTCTCTGGCCTCTGCCGCAGCACGGGTTCGCTCGGCCAAAGCCATGGCCGGGCTGGCCGAGTCGGCCGAGGCGCCGCATCTCAATGCCGATATCGCGCTACGCCGCTATGCCTGGCCGACGGACAGTTTCTATGGTCCCGGTGAACTGGCTGATCAGACCACCTGGAACAATAACGCCTCTCTTGGTTTCTCCTACAACCTCGACTTTTGGGGACGCGAGCGCGACGCCAGCGAGCGCGCCCTGGATCAGGCCCACCAGGCCGCGGCGGAAGAGCGTGTCGCCGTACTCGAGTTGACCAGCAACATCGTCCGTACCTATATCCAGCTGTCGTTGCAGTATGCACAACATGATATCGCTCAGGCGACTCTGGAGCAGCAGGAGCAAATCGCCCAATTGGCCCGCCGCCAGTTGGAAGGCGGAATCGGTACGCAATTCGAGGTCAGCCAGGCGGAAGCATTGCTGCCAGAAACACATCGCCAGATCGAGGCGCTAGACGAAGAAATCGCATTATTACGCAATCAATTGGCTGCCCTGGCCGGCCGCGGTCCGGGTGATGCTGCTCGGCTGGTACGTCCGCGGCTGCAATTGGGTGCCACTCCCACGCTGCCATCAAAACTTCCCCTGGAGCTGGTCGGTCATCGACCGGATATCGTTGCCAGCCGTTGGCGGATCGCGGCGGAAGCCAAGGGAGTGGACGTCGCACGGGCTGACTTTTATCCCAACATCGACCTGGCCGCTACGCTTGGGCAGTCGATGACGATGGGTACATTCAAGGAGCTATTTACCGCAGCGAAGACCGGCTACTCGTTTGGGCCGGCAATTTCGCTGCCCATTTTCGATGGAGGTGAACGCCGTGCGCACTTGGGCATTGCCTCGGCCCGCTATGACGCCGCCATCGCCCACTATGATCAGACGCTGGTCAGCGCCTTGAAGGACATCTCGGATCACCTGATCCGCCTCGACTCGGCCAACAAGCAGGCCACCCTGGCGCACGAATCGGTCGAGGCGGCACAGCGCACTTATACCATCGCCCGCCAGGCCTTCGAGCGCGGCCTGACCGACTACCTGCACGTACTGGATGCCCAGACCCGTCTCTTTGCCCAACAGCGTGTGGAACAGCAGGTACAGGCCTTGCGCCTGAGTGCCCAGGCCGGCCTGATCGCCTCGCTGGGCGGTGGCGTGATCACACCGGAAGACGGCCCGGAAGAGAAAGAGCTAAAGCCGGTGCGCGTTGAAATCGCCGGGAAGAAGAACTCATGAAAAATACGTCAGCCGTGCCAGCCCTTGCGCTCCGCCAAGCCCTAAATGCGTGGGCGCGCAGTAATGGTGTCATGTGGATTTATCTCTTCAAGGTGCTGCTTGCTGCCGGTCTGACACTCTGGCTAGCCATGCGCTTCCAGTTGCCGCACCCTAGCTCGGCGGTGATTACGGTCTTTATTGTGATGCAGCCGCAAAGCGGACAGGTTTTCGCCAAGAGCGTATACCGTCTCCTTGGCACGGTGATCGGCCTGGCCGTCATGCTGACGCTGGTCGCCCTGTTCGCCCAGGCACGCGTACTTTTCATGGTTAGCATCGCGATCTGGATCGGCCTGTGCACGGCTGGCGCCATGCATTTTCGCGACCTGCGCAGCTACGGGTGCGTGTTATCCGGCTATACCGTGGCGTTAATCGGCCTGCCGGCCGTAATGCAGGCGGACACGGCATTCATGTCCGCCGTCCTGCGGGTATTGGCAATCTCGTTGGGTATCGTGTGCAGTGCTGCCGTGTCGGCCGCCGTTTTTCCGCAAACGTCGAGCGCGGCGCTGAGCAATGCACTCTACAACCGCTTCGGCACCTTTGCCGGTTTCGTTGCAGACTCTCTGCGCGGCATCCTTGAGCGGACCGTGATGGAAGCGACGGGAGTTCGCTATGCTGCGGAAGCCGTGGGACTGGAAAGCCTGCGTAGCGTGACCGCCTTTGAAGACCCACACATGCGCATGCGCAGCGGCCGCTTGATGCGCCTGAACAGTGAATTCATGGCCCTTACGACGCGTTTTCATGCCTTGAACCGTCTACTGGTCCGTCTACGTCAACGCCAGGCCAAGGCAGTGCTGGACGCCTTCGATAGCATTCAGGCCGAGTTGATCGAAGTGCTCGACAGCCGCCGGGGCAAACCGCTGACCGAACAGGACGCCGCGGTACTGTCTGAACGCCTGGATATCCTGCGGGAAAGCGTTCGCGCCCGTATTCGTACAGCGCGTCACGCCCTCTATGAGCAGGCACCGGCCATAATCGACCGACGCGACTTCGAAACAGCCGCTGAACTGCTCTATCGCTTCATTACAGAACTGCACAACTATACCCAGACCCATGCCTCACTGGCCGCTCCCCACCATGAGCGCGAGCAGTGGAACGAGCGCTTCAAGGCCAAGGCCAATACCATGGCTTCGGCGGTAGCCGGGATTCGTTCCGGCGTGCTCATCCTGGCACTCAGCGTCTTCTGGATCTTGACGGCCTGGCCCAGCGGAAACATGTTCACGCTCAACGCGGCGGCCGTCTCTGCACTGGCCGCCACTACGCCACTGCCTCACCGTACGGCCCAGCAAATGGCCTTCGGCGCGCTGGTCGGGGTAACAGTGGGGTTCGTTTTCAATTTCTTTCTTTTCCCGCACCTGGACGGTTTCCCCTTGCTGTTCATGGTGCTGGGAACCTACTTTGCTCTTGGGGCCTACGTCAGCCTGCGCCCGGGCTGCATGGGTTATGGCCTGGGCAGTCTGGTGTTCTTCTGCTTCACCTCGATTCCGGACAACCCGCCAGTCTACGACCCCGGCACCTTCCTGAACACGGCTATTGCCGTGGTGCTGTCCATGTTCACGACAGCTGTGGTGTCGTCCATCATCCTCCCACCTAACAGTCCCTGGCTCTGGCGGCGTCTGGAGCGCGACCTCCGTAAACAGCTGGTCAATGTCATCGGCCACCCGTTGCCAGGACTGGCCAACCGCTTCGACAGCGCCTCCCGGGACCTGCTGAATCAGGCCTATGGTTTGGCTAACGGGAATCCCGCTGTTCAAAAAGAATTGATGGGCTGGACGTTTACCGTGCAGGAGATCGGACATGCCGTGATCGAGTTACGCCAGGAACAGGCACGCCTGCCTGATAGCGAACGTTATGCCGAAAACACGCCTTGGCAGCAGGCGACACGTGCCATGGGCCGAGCCCTGGCGCGGCTGTTCCTGAAACCGTCCAGCGGCAACCTGCAGCGCGCCTTGAACGCGGTGGATAGCGCCATTGCCTGCGTTGAGGAAGCCCGTGAACCCGACACGCAACACTTCGAAGAGTCACCCCTGCGTCGTATCCAGAGTTTCTTGCACTTTATCCGCACGTCCCTGCTCGACCCGCACGGGCCCCTGGCCTCCTATGCGCCGAGCGAGACGGTTGCTACAGGACTGTCTCATGCCTCGTGAATTCGCCTTTCATGGCGTGTATCTGCCTACCGTCACCGTCTTGTTCGTCGTCGGACTGCTGGTGACCTGGGTCGTCGATCGCCTGTTCGCCAGTATCGGACTGTACCGTTTTACTTGGCACCCTTCCTTGTTCCGCCTGAGCCTGTTTGCCTGCATCTATGGCGGCCTGGCATTGACCGTTTACCGTTGAGAGCCCTGTTTCGATGATTCTGAAAAATATCTTTAGCGTATTGGCGACCCTGATCGTCGTTGTGGCCGCGCTGGTGATAGGCCGATTGCTCTGGGTGCATTACATGAACGACCCGTGGACCCGTGATGGCCGGGTTCGGGCGAATGTCATCAACATCGCTCCTGATGTGTCGGGCATCGTGGTTGACGTTCCGGTAAAAGATAACCAGCTGGTGAAGAAAGGCGACTTGATCCTTCAAATCGACCCGGAGCACTATAAAATCGCTGTTGATCAGGCCGAGGCGCTGGTCGCCTCGCGTAAGGCAACCCTGAATATGCGTCTGCAAAATGCCAAACGCCGAGCCGATATTGACAGCCTAGTTGTCTCCAAGGAGAGCCGCGAGGATGCCAGCAGTGTCGCTGCTGCGGCAGAAGCGGACTACAAGCAGGCCCTGGCCCAGCTTGAAGCAGCCAAACTTAATCTCAAGCGGACCCGCATTATCGCCCCGGTGGATGGCTACATTACCAATCTGTCGGTATTCAAGGGCGATTATGCTGCCGCCGGCTCGCCAAAGCTTGCCGTAATCGATAAGAATTCCTTCTGGGTTTACGGCTACTTTGAAGAAACCAAACTGCCGCATGTAAAGGTAGGCGCACCTGCGGAAATGCGCATGATGAGTGGCGTGGTACTCAAAGGCCATGTAGAGAGTATTTCCCGCGGCATCTACGACCGCGATAACCCACAGAGCCGTGAGCTAACCGCCGACGTAAACCCGACGTTTAATTGGGTCCGCCTCGCCCAGCGTGTGCCGGTGCGTATTGCCATCGATGAAGTGCCGGAGGGCATCGAGTTATCGGCCGGTACGACCTGTACCGTGGTGCTTGACGATGGGCGTGACCGAAGTGATCGCGACTGGTTGAGCTTTGCGCATTAAAACGAGCACCAGAGCCTCTGCAATGCCTATTGGTTAGTACACCCTACAGGTTGTCCAGCCGGGTCTTGCCACCCGTGTAACAAAAAGGGCTGCACCTAACGATGCAGCCCTTCTGTTTTATGGCCTTGGCGTAATCAATAGCCCAACGCAAAATCTTCTTCTGCTACATCCATCAGGCTACCGGCGCCGGCCAGCATGGCTTCGGCATGAGTCCGCGTACGAGGTAACAGACGCTGGTAGTAGAAGCGTGCCGTTTGCAGTTTGGCTCTGTAGAAGCCGGCTTCTTCCGTTCCGGCGGCCAGCTTCTCACTGGCCACACGCGCCATGTCGGCCCAGAAATAGGCCAGGCAGACATAGCCGGAATACATCAGGTAATCTACGGCCGCCGCGCCCACTTCCTCACGATCCTTCATCGCGGCCATGCCCACCTTGAGCGTAATATCGCCCCACTCCTTGTTCAATCTGGCCAGAGGCTCAACGAATTCCTTCAGCTCGGCATTGTCTTCCTGTGCCTGGCAAAACTTGTGAACGATTTTAGTGAAGCCCTTGAGCGACTCGCCCTGGGTCATCAGTACCTTGCGGCCTAATAGGTCAATGGCCTGAATTCCCGTGGTGCCCTCGTACATCATGGCAATGCGGCTGTCGCGCAGATTCTGCTCCATGCCCCACTCAGAGATGTAGCCGTGACCACCAAAGATCTGCATACCGTGGCTAGCTGCCTCGAAGCCCACTTCGGTCATGAAGGCTTTGGCAATCGGTGTGATAAAGGCAAGCAGCGCGTCGGCCTTTTTCTTTTCTTCCTCATCCTGACTGTACCGGACTACATCCACCAGCTTGGCGGCAAAGTAGATCATCGCGCGGTTACCTTCGGCGAACGCCTTCATGGTCAGCAGCATGCGACGCACATCCGGGTGAACAATAATCGGGTCGGCCGCTTTGTCCGGCGCCTTCGGGCCCGTCAGGGAGCGCATCTGCAAGCGCTCACGGGCATAGCGGATGCCGCCCTGGAACGCTACTTCAGCATGAGCCAGACCTTGCAGCGCTGTACCAATCCGTGCGGTGTTCATAAAGGTGAACATGCAGTTCAGGCCTTTGTTCGGCGGGCCGATCAGAAAGCCTTTAGCACCATCAAAATTCATCACGCAGGTCGCATTACCGTGGATACCCATCTTGTGTTCGATGGAGCCACAGGTCACACCGTTACGCTCGCCTATGCCCCCTTCAGCGCTGGGCAGGAATTTGGGCACGATAAACAGGGATATACCCTTGGTGCCCGCCGGAGCGTCAGGCAGACGAGCCAGCACAATGTGCACAATATTATCGGTCAGGTCATGCTCGCCGGCGGATATAAAGATTTTAGTGCCAGTAATGGCGTAACTGCCATCGACCTGCGGCTCGGCGCGGGTACGCAACATACCCAGGTCGGAACCACAGTGTGGCTCGGTCAGGCACATGGTGCCGGTCCACTCACCCGATACTAGCTTGTCGAGGTAGGTATGTTTTTGCTCGTCCGTACCGTGGGTTTCGATGGTGTTCATCGCCCCGTGGGATAAACCAGGGTACATGCCCCAAGCCCAGTTGGCCTGGCCGATCATTTCGGACAGGGCAATACCCAGCGATTCGGGCAACCCCTGGCCGCCATAAGAGGGGTCATGCGCCAGACTCGGCCAACCGCCCTCTACGAACTGCTGGTAGGCCTCCTTGAAGCCGGTCGGCGTCTTTACGCCCGACTCGCTCCACACGCAGCCTTCCTTGTCACCTACGCGGTTCAACGGCGCCAAGACTTGCTCGCAGAACTTGGCGCCTTCCTCAAGGATCGCCGACACCATGTCAGGCGTCGCGTCTTGGCATCCGGGCAAACTCTGGTAGTGCGCGTCATAACCCAGCAGTTCATCACGGACAAAGCGGATATCACGCAAGGGAGCCTTATAGTCAGGCATGACTGTTACCTCTGGATGCATTGTTATGAAGGCGCCACAGGAAAAGACCTGCCGACGTTAAAACAGTTGTTTGAAACTTATGTTTTCCTCCTATCCTTGTCAAGCCTGACCGACCGCGAGTGACGCGCGGATACAAAAACGCCGCGGGTGGTAAACCCGCGGCGCTGGAGAAGAGCCAAGGCCAATGAGACCAGCCTTAGCCATCAGGCATAGGTATTGATCAGCGTACCCAGGGTTTCATCGGCAGCCTGTATAAGCCGTGCACCGGCCAAGGCCTGGGTCTTGCCAGCTTCCAGACTCACTAGCTGAGCAGCCTTGTCGGCCGGATTTTCGGCTGAGCCTTCGACGCTGCGTACCTGATCAGTACGGGCTTGGCCATCGTTAGGTAAGGTATTGGCGGCAATAACGCTACCAGCTTGATCGACACGGGACTGACCAGCTTGGTAAGCGGCGAGCCCGTAACTGAAACTACTACTGGAAATGTTCATGATTCGCTCCCTTTGACTGCATGAGGCGTTTGATCATTGAACCAGATCTGGCTGGCAAACCCTACGATTAAAAAAGCATGAATGCCGCTTGGCTTAGACCAGAAGACTTTCCAGATGCAGGTGGGCTGCCACAAACGCAGGCAAAGGCTGCTCTAGGTGCGGGACAATACCCAGGCACGGCACGGATAACCGTTCCTTAAGTGTCGCCAGGTTATCGTCCAGCCGTGACGTGTGCGGGTCGACGATATTGGCGACCCACCCAGCAAGACGAAGACCATCGCGCTCGATCGCCTCGGCCGTCAGTACAGCGTGGTTAATGCATCCCAGACGCACGCCGACGACCAAAATGATAGGTAGCCCCGCTGCCAGAGCCACGTCCGACAGGCTCGCCGTACCAGCCAGCGGTACGCGCCAGCCGCCCGCGCCCTCGACAACAGTAAAGTCCGCCGCTCGGGCCTGCATGGCCTGAATCGGTGCGACCAAGGATTCGACCGTTAGCGCGATGCCTATTTCACGGGCCGCCAAATGGGGAGCAATAGCAGGCTCCAGGGCGATGGGGTTGACGTCTTCGTAACGCAACGGCAGCGAACACTCGCCCCAGAGCGCCAAGGCATCGCTGTTACGTAGTCCTTCCGGTGTTTGCTCGCAACCGGATGCCACAGGTTTGACCGCCGCGGTTGAATATCCAGCCTGGCGGGCAGCATGCAGCAGCCCGGCAGCAATGGTGGTCTTGCCGATTTCGGTGTCGGTACCGGTGATGAAATAAGCGGACATAGGGATCAGGATTCTTTCTGTAAAACGCCGTAGACCACCCGGTAGCTGGCAGGCAGACCTGCCGGCTCGCGAAGTCGTTCATAGGCAGCGGCCAGCGCACGCAGCCGCGCACGTCCGGTCAGGCCGCCGGGCCGTCCGGGGTTGACGTTATGGGCGCCCAGCGCCTTGAGCTCATGCGTCAGGCTGCGCACGTCCGGGAAATACAAGGTACGGGTTTCGGTATTCAGATGAAGCAACCGAAGCCCGCTTTCGCCACACTGCTGCTGATAATCATCAAACCGGCGGAAGCGGTTCACGTGAACAAACCCGTCTACCGCCTGCCAACTGTCCCGTAGCTCCTGCAACGTGCCTACACATAAGCTGGTGAACGCAAAGACTCCACCGGGCTTTAGGACGCGACGGGCTTCGGCCAGAACGGCAGCTAGATCACCACACCATTGAAGGGCAAGGCTGGTGAAAACGAGATCGCACATGCTGTTACGCAAAGGCAAGTGCTCGGCATCGCCAGCGATGAACTGAGTTGCCCCACCCAGCGGACGCGCATGGCGCAACATGCCTTCGGCCAGGTCAACAGCTACACCAGACGCATGGGGAAAACGCGCTGCCAAGGCCCGCGTAAAATAGCCCGTACCGCAGCCCAGATCGACCCAGCAAGCTGGCGCTTCATGTGGTAGACGGGCCAGCAGTGCCTCGCCAACCTCACGCTGCAGGCTGGCCACACCGTCGTAGCTGGCAGCCGCCCGGGAAAACGAAGCCGCTACCCGCCGCTTATCAGGCAAGCCGGCTTCCTCCTGGGGCGTTACCGGTAGAGCATCAGCCATCACGGCCCTCATAAATGAAACGGTTGATCACCGTTGCGAGTTCATCCGGACGTTCCAACGGCAGGCCATGGCTGGCCGGCTCGAAAACGTGAACGTTTACGTCTGGAACTTCTTCAAGCAGAGCATGTGCAGCCGCAACAGGCACCAGCGCATCGTTAGCCGCAAACAGATGCAGTTGCGGGCCGTTGTATGCCTTGAGGGCTTCGCGCGTGTCCAATTGAGCCAGCAGCTCTAACCCCGCCACGGCAACGTCACCGCTCGTTTCTGGCAGCGTCACTTGCAGCAGGCGGGTCAGGGTCTTGCGATCACGTGCGCCCTGACTAACCAAATGAGTGAAGCGCTTAAGAGTCAACTCGGCGTCGAGCGTGCAGGCTTCGTAGAAATCAGTGAAGACGGTACGCGACATCGCGCTTTGCCAGCCGTGCCGCGCAACAAAGCAGGGATTGCTGCCCAGCGTGATCAGGCCGAGGATACGATCGCTCCGGCGCTGAGTCAGCTCGCTGGCAATCATGCCACCCAGTGACCAGCCGCCCAGCCAGACCTTATCTGGCAGGCGGGCGTCAAGATCATCGAACCAGGCGGAGACATCGGCCAGCTCCGGCAAAGGCTCGATGTGTACATCCAGATAAGGTGCTATCTCAAGCAGCTCGTCACGCAGCGGCTCCAGAGGGGCCGTGCCCAGACCCCACCCGGGCAACAGCACTAAAGTGTCACGCATGTTCCGTTCCTTTCAATTCCGACCACGCTTCAGCAAGTGCAGCGAGCAGGCGGTCGACGTGCTGCTCGCTATGTGCGGCCGACAGAGTAACCCGCAACCGGGCACTATTGTTCGGAACGGTGGGCGGACGGATCGCGGTGACGAGAACTCCATGGCGTTTCAGGGCGGCGGAAAACGCCAGGGCGCGGTCACTGCTGCCGACGAGAATAGGCTGGATTGGCGTGAAACTGTCCATCAACGAAAGCCCCAAGGCTTGCGCACCAGAGCGGAATCGCTGAATCAGGGCATTCAAGTGGTCGCGCCGCCAGGACTCCGCTTCCAGCAGTTCCAGCGCCTTCAAGGTAGCGCAGGCCACGGCGGGCGGCTGGCTCGTTGTATAAATGTAAGGACGTGCGAATTGAATCAAGGTTTCGATGAGTTCATCGCTACCGGCCACAAACGCACCCGCGGTGCCGAAGGCTTTGCCCAAGGTACCGACCAGAACGGGAGCATCATCCAGACTCAAACCAAAATGCTCGGCCACACCGCCGCCCTTCAGGCCCAGCGGCCCGAAGCCATGGGCGTCGTCGACCATCAGCCAGGCGCCCTTGCTGCGTGCAACCTGGGCCAAGGCAGGTATATCGGCCAGATTGCCGTCCATGCTGAACACGCCGTCGGTCACAACCAGCGTATTGCCTTCAGCCTTGTCGAGGCGGCTGGCGAGACTAGCCGGATCATTATGCAGGTAGCGCGAGAAGCGCGCCCCGGACAGCAACCCAGCATCCAGCAAGGACGCATGATTGAGCCGGTCTTCCAATACGGTGTCGCCACGGCCGACCAACGCCGTCACGGCAGCGAGATTAGCCATATAACCGGTAGAAAACAGCAAGGCGCGCGGCCGGCCAGTAAAGGCGGCCAACGCCTCTTCCAAGGCATGATGCGGCCCGCTATGCCCGATCACCAGATGTGAGGCGCCACCGCCTACGCCCCAGCGCTTGGTCCCCGTCTGCAGGGCAGCGATCACCTCGGGATGATTTGCAAGGCCCAGGTAGTCGTTGTTGCAGAACGCCAACAGCGGCTGGCCATCAACGATCACCTCGGGTCCCTGAGGACCTTCCAGTAAGGGTCGTTGACGGTACAGGTGTGCAGCGCGGCGCTCGGCCAGGCGTGAGGAAAGATCGAATGGCATGATGAAAGGTCACCGATAATATGGATAGCCCATATCGGGCTATCCACTCTATTCAGCCAGCCATAAGTGCTTAGGCCGACGCCGCATCGTAGAACAAGGCGGAATTTTTCTGCTCAATCAAAGCCTGCTCGATGGCAGCCTGGTGAACTTCGTCGTCATGCTCTTCCCGCTCTTCCGGCTTGATGCCCAAGCGCTTGAACAGGAGCATGTCCTTTTCGGCCTGCGGGTTACCGGTGGTCAACAACTTCTCACCGTAGAAGATGGAGTTCGCGCCGGCAAAAAACGCCAGGGACTGCATCTGCTCGTTCATCTGCTCACGGCCAGCAGACAGCCGTACATGGGACTTAGGCATCATGATCCGCGCTACAGCCAGGGTACGGATGAAATCGAACGGGTCGACATCCTTCTCCTCGGCCAGCGGAGTGCCTTTCACCTTGACCAACATATTGATCGGGACGGATTCAGGATGCTCGGGCAGGTTGGCCAGTTGGATCAGAAGGCCTGCACGGTCGTCAACGGACTCGCCCATACCCAGGATGCCACCGGAGCAGATCTTCATGCCTGCGTCGCGCACATAAGACAATGTTTCCAGGCGATCCGCGTAGGTGCGCGTGGTAATGATATTGCCGTAGTACTCCGGCGAGGTGTCCAGGTTATGGTTGTAATAATCCAGACCGGCCTCGGCCAGAGCCTGAGTCTGCTCACGGTCGAGCTTGCCCAGCGTCATGCAGGTTTCCAGGCCCAGCGCCTTCACGCCCTTGACCATCTGCAGCACGTAAGGCATATCCTTGGCAGAAGGATGCTTCCACGCCGCGCCCATGCAGAAACGGGTCGAGCCGATGGCCTTGGCTTCTTCTGCCGCTTTGAGCACCTTCTCCACTTCCATCAGCTTTTCTTTGTCCAGCCCCGTGTTGTAGTGACCGGACTGCGGACAGTATTTGCAGTCCTCCGGGCAGGCACCGGTCTTGATGGAGAGCAGCGTGGAGACCTGTACACGGTTGGGGTCGAAGTGCTGACGGTGAACCGTCTGCGCCTGGAAAAGCAGGTCGTTGAACGGCAGCTCGAACAGAGCACGGACGTCGGCAAGGGTCCAGTCGTGACGCGTAGCGGTAGCGCTCATGGCTCAATCCTTCGGTATAAAAAGACGGCTGCTGGGCAGCACGGATAATTGCCGTCAACTTTATTCGATACCCAGGTTTACATCTGATCAATAAATATACAATTCCCTTAATTTTTCAATGCTTTTGACTAAAGGCTTTTCCTGGGACACCTGACTGCGGCTTATGGGTATCCCTCCAGGGAAACAAATATGTGAGCAGGATCGCCTGCCCAAGCGATAAGCAGCACGGCCGCGAACCCAGCTCTTTTTAAGCGCTCCAAGGGATTAAGTTATTACAAGGGAATACCTATGCGTACCGAAGGGTTTTTCGATTGGCTGGGCCAGGCGCTGGGAAGCGTCATCCGCTTCATCATTGATGTGTTCAGTGGCGTACTAGGCGGCATTGGCGATGCCGTTCATGATTTTCTTCAAGGCATGGCTCGCGCCATTGGTATGGACGATTCCTACATCAGTTTTGTTGTCTTGGTCGTCGGTCTGATCCTACTCTATGCGGCCGTACGGGCCTTTATGCGCCGCTCTATCGTGGGCGGGGTGATCTGGCTGGTGCTGGGCCTGATGGTCATGAGCTGGCTGATCCGCTGATCTTTTCGGGCGCGTCCGAGACGGCGCGCTCATCTTCGTCGGGGGGTACTTGAGCCGGGCTGTGTTCCCACGCACAGTATCGGCACTTATGGCAAGGATGCCCTCATGAATCGACTCGCTCCCTTTCTTTTATCCCTTCGCCCCGGTTGGTTACACATCCATTCAAGTTGCCTGTTCTGCGGGGGGCAGACCGCCTCTCGCCTATCGCTCTGCCATGGCTGCGAAACCGATCTACCCTGGTTGGGCTCACAGTGTTCGGTTTGTGCGATCCCCCTGGCTACGCAAGGGCTGGCCTGTGGGGCCTGTCTTAAAAAGCCGCCAGCGTTCGAGCGGGTCGAGGCACCGTGGCGGTATGGCTTTCCCTTGGATAGCGCCATCAACCGCTTCAAGCATCGTCGGCAGTGGCCTCTTGGAAGGCTACTGGCCGATTTGCAGGCAAGGCATTTGCTGCACGCCTTTGATGAAGGCGCACCCCGCCCCTCACTGCTGATTCCCGTTCCGTTAACTAAGAAACGGCAGCGTCAGCGAGGCTACAACCAGGCGGCTATGCTGGCCCACTGGATTGGCAAGCCGCTTGGCATTCCCATAGCCGACCAGGCGCTGCAGCGCACTCAGGACACACCCGCACAACAAGGGCTGGATGCAGCCCAACGCTGGCGCAACCTACGAGAGGCTTTTGAAGTGCATGATGCCAAGGTGATCCGTAACCGGCATATCGCTCTGGTGGATGACGTACTGACCACAGGTGCCACGGCCGAAGCCCTAGCGCGCCTGCTCCGTCGTGAGGGCGCACTACGGGTAGATGTTTATTGCCTAGCGCGAACGCCCCGGCCCGGCGATTAATCGGCTGTATTCAGTCCCGCTCCAGAGCCTTGCCAGCATCGCATCGGCACGCTTACACTGGCGCTATATACTTTTTTATATTCCGACTTATGCTCAGTCCTCTTGCTCAACACGTGACCCGCCGCCCGCAGCGTATTGCCCTATTGGCCCAGATTGCCGAGCAAGGTTCGATAACCCGTGCGGCAAAAGCGGCTGGGCTGAGCTACAAGGCTGCCTGGGATGCCATTGACGAGCTCAACAACCTGGCCGGCCAGCCATTGGTAGCACGTAGTGTCGGAGGCAAGGGTGGCGGCGGAGCCCGGTTAACCCTTGAAGGTGAGCGCCTGTTAACCCTTTATCGGCGGCTTGAAGCCTTGAGCGCCACAGTATTGGGCAGCGTTGGCCAAGCGGAAGATCTGGACCGGTTGAATCGCCTGATGCTGCAGACCAGTGCACGCAACCAACTGCATGGCGAAGTCGTCTCGATCACCCCTCAAGGCCATAACGATCTGATCGCCATTAATCTGCCCGGCCCCCTGCCCGTCCAGGCCCGTATTACCCATGAAAGCACTGAGCGCCTGAACCTGGCACCGGGCCGTAACGTCATCGTGCTCATCAAGGCGTCCTGGCTGACCCTTCATGAACAGGTGCCTGCCGCTACACCCAATGCCTTACGGGGGCGGGTCGATAGTGTCACGCCGGCCGAGGCTGGGCCTGCCGAGTTACGCCTGACCTTACCCAACGGGCAAACCTTATGCGTGCTGCTACCAGAAAACACACCCTTGAATCCCTTACCAGGCCAGGACCTGACCGCCTGCTTTGCCCCCGATCAGGTCTTGCTGGGCTCGCCTCTCTAACCAAGGACTTTTCGTGAAGAAACGACTCTGCTCCGCCATCCTTACCGCCTTTATTGCTTGCAGTAGTGTCCAGGCGGCCGAGCCTTTGCGTATTGCTGTTGCTGCCAATCTGCTGCCCGTCATGCAACAGATCAGCACGGAATACGAAAAGCAAACCGGAACAAAGGTCCAACTGGCCGGGGGGTCCAGCGGAGCATTTTTCGAACAGATCCAACGCGGCGCCCCTTTTGATCTCTTTTATTCGGCCGATGCGATCCGCCCCGACAAACTGGCGGCGGCCGGTAAAGGTGAGGCCAGTCGTACCTATGCCTGCGGACAGCTTGCGCTCTGGCAAACCAAGGGCGCACCCGACATCCATAACCTGCCGCTGAATCGGGTCGTCATGGCGAATCCGGAAACGGCCCCTTACGGCGCGGCGGCATTGCAGGCATTGGATCGAAGCGGTGAGTTGCCCATCGTAAAACCACGTCTGGCTTACGGCCAGGACATCGGCCAGACCTTTAACTTTATCAAGGCGGGCAGCGCACAGGGCGGCTTCGTGGCGCTGAGCCAGCTGAAAGCCGGACAAATTCCTGAGACGCAATACATTATCCTCGACGCTACGCTCTACGATCCCCTCGTGCAAAAGCGTGTCATCTTGGCTCAAGGTGATCAACGTCCTGCTGCTGAGCGCTTCGCCGCGTTCTTCGATACGCAAAAGGACACGTTGCACAAGGCCGGTTATTCGCTACCCAGTGAGTCTGGCTGTGCTGCTGAGTGAAGGCGATTGGCAGGCTCTGGTCCTGACGCTCAAGCTTGCCGCGCTGTCCACGGCGCTGCTGACTCTGATCGGCCTTCCGCTGGCGGCTTGGCGAGTCCGTAAACAAACTCGCCTACGTCAGGCACTAGATGCCGTGATTGCTCTGCCTCTGGTGTTGCCGCCTACGGTGCTGGGTTTTTATTTGCTGGTGATCTTTGCACCCGACTCACTTCTAGGCCAGGGTTGGACGTCCCTGTTCGGGCATCCTTTGCCGTTCAGTTTTGCAGGCTTGGTCATGGGCTCTTGCATCTACTCCCTGCCGTTCGTAGTACAACCGCTAACCGTAGCCTTTCGCGAGATCGATCCGCGCCTGCTGGAAGCGGCCGCCACGCTAGGCTGCGGTCGATTGGAGCGGTTCTACCGCGTAACGCTTCCCTTGCTACGCCGCGGCCTGCTGGTAGCCGCCAGCCTGGCATTTGCCCATACGCTAGGTGAGTTTGGTGTAGTGCTGATGCTTGGCGGCAGCATCCCAGGGCAAACACAGGTGGTCTCTATCGCCATCTTCCAGCACGTCGAAGCGCTGCGCTATGCCGATGCACACCGACTGGCCGGCTTTCTGCTGGTCCTATCGTTCCTGGTTCTCTTGTTCGTTTATGGTCAGGGCGGCAATCGCCCTTATTCAGCGCTGAGAATAAGCGGCGCAAGACCTTAAGCACTTAATATTACCGTTTGATGAAACTACCCACCTCAAAAGCCTGGAAATGTGAGGCGCCTTGCAAAGCGTTTCGGTCAGACGGATGACACGCTGACTGAAACGCTGACGTCATAAAGCCACATTACCTTCTCTGGCGAACCGTCCTAGCAGCCACAGAACCTTTCGGTCATCTATTCCGTCGAGCCGGCCAGCCCACCGCCTTACAAGGATGGCCCGCGATATCGACAAGGTTTTGTGCTGCCCATCCGTAAGGAGCGCCTGATGAGCCTGAATAACGAAAACAACCAGAACGTCGACTTGCTCGATGATAATGTCCCTACCGATTTCGAGCGTATCGCCAGTCTGAAGCGTCGTAGCTTCATCGGGGCCGGTGCCCTGTGCGGTGCAGCCCTGTTCCTGGGCGGCAACTTGCTATCAAGCAATGTACTGGCTAACGAAGTATCTCAGGCCGCACGTGGCAAAGGCCGCAACGGCTCGACCGGCAGCCTGCTGGGCTTCCGAAACGTGGCCGCCTCCACGGCCGACAAGGTGGTCGTCCCGCCGGGTTATGACGTCGATGTGTTGATCCGCTGGGGTGATCCCCTGTTCAATGGCGTGCCGGAATTCAAGCACGACGGCACCAACACGGCTGAAGATCAGGAGCGCCAGTTCGGGGACAATACCGATGGTATGAGTTTCTTCCCGTTCTATAACAAGTTTGGCCGTATCGATCCTGATCGTGCCCTGATGGCGATCAATAATGAATACACCAATTATAAGTACCTTTTCCCAGACGGCCGCACGCCGCAGTCGGCTGATGACGTGCGCAAGGCCCTGGCGGCCGAGGGCGTAACGGTCATCGAGGTTCGTCGACGCAAGGGCCGCTGGGTATTCAAGCGCGATTCTCGCTATAACCGTCGTGTACACGGTAACGTGCCCATGGCTATCCAGGGACCAGCCGCAGGCCACGCGTGGCTGCGCAGTAATGAACATCCAACCGGGAAAACTGCCCGCGGCACCTTCCAGAACTGCGCCAACGGCATGACGCCCTGGGGCACGTACCTGACCTGCGAAGAAAACTTCAATGGATGCTTTGGCAGTACCGATCCGAATATCACGCTAACAACCGCGCAGAAGCGCTATGGCTTGTCCGCCTCCAGCAGCAATAACTGGTTCCCGTACAACGAACGCTTCGACCTGTCAAAAGACCCTAATGAGGCCAACCATTTTGGCTGGGTTGTCGAGATCGATCCGTTCGACCCAACCTCCACGCCGGTCAAGCGCACCGCCCTGGGCCGCTTCAAGCATGAAAACGCTGCGGTCACCAGCACCCGCGACGGCCGTATTGTGGTTTACATGGGCGACGATGAGCGTGGCGAGTTCATCTATAAGTTCGTCAGCAGTCAGCGTTACAACCCGCATAATCCCAAGGCCAACCGCGATATTCTCGACGATGGCACGCTGTATGTCGCCAAGTTCGATGATGGCGACGGTGACGTGAACAACCCCAAGGGCAGCGGCCAGTGGATCGAGCTGACCCATGGCAAGAACGGCCTGACCGCCGCGAATGGCTTCAACAACCAGGCTGAAATACTGATTCATGCACGTCTGGCCGGCACCCAGGTGGGCGCTACTCGCATGGACCGTCCTGAGTGGATTGCAGTCAGCCCGATCAATGGTCAGGTGTTCTGTACATTGACCAACAATAGCAAGCGCGGCTCGGACGACATGCCGGTCAATGGCCCGAACCCGCGTGCCAACAACATCTACGGACAGATCCTGCGCTGGGAAGAGAAAGATCCCTCCGCAACAGCTTTTGAATGGGATCTGTTCCTGATGGCGGGCAACCCGGCCGTGCATCCGGAAGACCCGTACGACGGCTCCGAAAACATCAATGCCGACAACATGTTCAACAGCCCCGACGGCCTGGGCTTCGACGAGTCCGGTCGCCTGTGGATTGAAACCGACGGCGAGGACAGCAACGAAGGTGACTACGCCGGCATGGGTAATAACCAGATGTTGTGCGCTGATCCGAATACCGGAGAGGTACGTCGCTTCCTGGTCGGCCCGACCGGCTGTGAAGTCACCGGCCTGGCCTTTGCGCCAGACTACCGGACCATGTTCGTTGGTATTCAACACCCCACCGGCCAGTTCCCGGACTACCTGCCTAACGGCCGGCCGCGCTCCACGGTACTGGCAATTACCCGCAGGGATGGCGGCGTGATCGGCGCCTGATACACGAAAAGCCCAAGAAAGCCGGCGCTCGCGCCGGCTTTTTCATGTCTGCGACACGGTAATCAATGTACTGTCACACCCTTGCCACAACTTCGTCATAAAAGAAGATTAGCGTCGCGCCATCGCCTTGAGGAGACCTCTATGTCCTACGATACCCCGACCGATCTCGAACGCCTCGCTGGGCTGTCCCGCCGCCGTTTCATCGGAGCGGGCGCCCTCTGCGGCGCTGCCCTGTTCCTGGGCGGCAACCTATTGTCCCGCAGTGTACTCGCCGATAGCGTAGCGCGAGCCTCCGGTAGCACCTTGCTGGGTTTCGATAGTATTCCGACCTCCACCGCGGATACGGTCATCGTTCCACCGGGCTATCGGGCTTCAGTTCTCATCAGCTGGGGCGAGCCGCTGTTCTCTGACGTACCGGCCTTCAAGCACGACGGCACCAATACGGCTGAAGATCAGGAGCGCCAGTTCGGCGACAACAATGACGGCATGAGCTTTTTCCCCTTCCCGAACGATCCGGATCGGGCACTCATGGCGATCAATAATGAATACACCAACTACCGCTACCTTCTGCCCCATGGCAAAGCCCCCCAGTCTGCCGATGACGTTCGCAAGGCGCTGGCGGCTGAAGGTGTTTCGGTTATCGAGGTGCGCCGCGTCGATGGACAATGGCATTTTGCGCGCGACTCCGAATACAACCGTCGTATCCACGGCAACGCCCCGATCCGGATCAGTGGTCCGGCTGCAGGACACGACTTGCTCAAGACCGAGGCAGACGCTACCGGCACCCAGGTATTGGGCACTTTCCAGAATTGCGCCAATGGCAAGACGCCCTGGGGCACCTACCTGACCTGCGAAGAAAACTTCACCGACTGCTTTGGCAGTACAGATGCCGCCATCACCTTTAATGCTGCCCAGAAACGCTATGGCGTAACCGTAGAAAGCAAGGGCAATAACTGGCATCTGCACAATGCGCGTTTCGACATAGCCAAGACTCCCAACGAGTTGAACCGCCATGGCTGGGTTGTTGAGATCGATCCGTTCGATCCAGCCTCCACCCCGGTCAAGCGCACTGCCCTGGGCCGCTTCAAACATGAAAATGCTGCCCTCGCAACCACGCGGGACGGCCGCGTAGTGGTGTACATGGGCGATGACGAGCGCGGCGAGTTCATCTATAAGTTCATCACCCGTGACCGCTTCAATGCTGCCACCCCCAAAGCCAATCGGGACCTGCTCGATCACGGCACGCTGTACGTTGCAAAATTCGACGAGGGCGATGGCAACGCTAACCATCCCAAAGGCCGCGGCCAATGGATTGAGCTGACCCACGGAAAAAATGGGTTGACCACCGAGAACGGCTTCAATAGCCAAGCCGATATTTTAATCCATGCCCGATTGGCTGGTACGAAAGTAGGCGCGACGCGAATGGACCGGCCGGAATGGATTGCGGTTAGCCCCAAGGATGGTCAGGTCTACTGCACCCTGACCAACAACAGCAAGCGCGGCGGCGAAGGCCAGCCCGTAGGCGGCCCTAACCCGCGCGCCAACAACCTCTACGGCCAGATCCTGCGCTGGCGCGAGCACGGCGACGATGGGCTGGCGACTACCTTCGACTGGGACCTGTTCCTGATGGCTGGCAACCCGGCCGTGCATCCGGAAGACCCGTACGACGGCTCCGAAAATATCAATGCCAACAATATGTTCAACAGCCCTGACGGCCTGGGCTTCGATGACGCGGGCCGGCTGTGGGTACTAACCGACGGCGACGACAGTAACAAGGGTGAATACGCCGGCATGGGCAACAACCAGATGCTCTGCGCCAATCCGGACACCGGGGAGATCCGTCGGTTCATGGTCGGCCCAGTTGGCTGCGAAGTCACCGGCATCACCTTTTCGCCTGATCAGCGTAGCCTGTTCGTCAATATCCAGCACCCTGGCGAAGAAGGCGGCTCGACATTCCCTGAGCACCGTCCCGACGGCCGGCCACGGTCCTCGGTCATGGTCATTACCCGTGACGATGGCGGCATAATAGGTGCCTGACCCCACAACCGGTTCGGGCCTTTTGCCGGCCCGAACCGTCTCGATGCTACGTCATTCCTGCCCTGCGGCATCGCACCTTCGCCACGGATTCGAATCCAACCTGTTAGCATTCCTTTTCCGAAACGGCACTATGCCGCTTCTAAAGGCGTTGTTGGAGGATATCCATGTCACACCCGTTCGATATACTAAGCCCCGATCTGGTGATCGACGCCGTGGAAAGCCTCGGCTATCTCAGCGATGCGCGCATCCTAGCCCTCAACAGTTATGAAAATCGGGTTTATCAGGTTGGTATCGAGGGTGAGCAGCCCTTAATTGCCAAGTTCTACCGCCCCGGCCGCTGGAGCGAGGCAGCCATTCGCGAGGAGCATACGTTCTCGTATGAGCTGGTCGAGCATGAGGTCCCGCTTGTCGCGCCTTTGAAGCGGGACGGCGAAACCCTGTTCGAACATGGAGGTTTTCGTTTCGCCCTTTTCCCTCGGCGAGGCGGTCGTGCTCCGGAGCCCGGCAATCTGGATCAGCTTTATCGGTTGGGCCAACTGCTTGGACGTTTGCACGCTATCGGCGCCTCTCGACCGTTTCAACATCGCGAAAGACTTGATGTTCAGAACTTTGGGCATGCATCGCTGGATACCCTGCTCAGCGGCGGCTTTATTCCTAAAAGCCTGCTTCCTGCCTACGAGTCGGTAGCCCGGGATCTGCTCAAACGCCTCGATACACTGTTCGAATCGACGCCTTACACCGCCATTCGTGTGCATGGTGACTGCCATCCCGGCAACCTACTCTACCGTGACGAAACGTTTCACATGGTGGACCTCGACGATTGTCGTACCGCACCGGCTGTTCAGGATCTGTGGATGATGCTGGCCGGGGATCGTCAGGAGCGCTTGTCGCAATTGTCCGAACTGATGGATGGTTATCAACAATTCCATGATTTCGCACCGCGCGAACTGGCCTTGATTGAAGGTCTGCGCTCGCTGCGCCTGCTGCACTACAGTGCCTGGCTTGCTCGTCGTTGGGATGACCCGGCATTTCCCAAGAGCTTTTCCTGGTTCGGTACCGAGCGGTATTGGGGGGATCAGATTCTGATGTTGCGTGAGCAGTTGTCTGCCCTACAGGAGGAGCCGCTTCGGCTGTTCTGAGCTGCCTTAAACCATCGAGGCTACCCAGGCGAGCCGGGCAGCCTCGATGATCAGGCTCAATGACCGTTACGGGTCAATCCAATTAGTGTATCCGCTATACCTTTAGTACGGTGCGAGGTGGTTTCCGTAACGCTGCTGGACCCCTCCAGCTTGCCCAACAGAGCAGTCAGTTCATTGACATCCTTGGACTGCACTTCGACCTGCTGCGCGACCTGCCGAATCTCCTCGGCCAGTTTGTCGATATCCGTTCCGATCTCACCGGCATTTTGTTGAGTCTTCTCCGCCAGCTTGCGCACTTCATCCGCTACCACGGCAAATCCGCGTCCTTGCTCACCGGCACGGGCCGCCTCAATCGCAGCGTTAAGCGCCAGCAGGTTGGTTTGTCCGGCAATCTGCTGAATCATCTGTACGATGGACTGAATCTTCAGGCTTGACTGCGCCAAGTCATTTGCACTGCGCACTACATTCTCGGCCTGGTTAGACAAACTCTTGACCGTACCGCCAGCCTGATCAATGACGTCGCCCTGCTGAGTAATGGTCGCGCTGAGGTCATCCATCGACAGATGCAGCTCACCGGCATAGTGATTCAGCTGTTCAGCCATCTGGCCCTGCTGCTGATTCGCTTGCAGCAGCACGGCGCCTAAATCCTCAAGCCCACGGAACACCGGCTTGATGTGATCATCCAGACCACTACTGTCGACGTTACGGGAGAAGTTCTTACGTTTGAATTCATCGATCTGCTTAACCACTACCTGACTCAAACCGGCCAGCTTCTTGATCTGCCGACGCAGGAAGAAAGCCTTGAACTCACCATAGTATGCAGTGAAGTTATCAATGTACTCGTCACGGAACGGTTCACCTTCCGGCGTGCGGAAGAAAAATACAGCGGTCAGGGTCTGGTTCAGGTTAAGCCCCAGGATCTCACCAAAGGTAGAGAAGCCTACTACCGGAATATCACCAAACGCCTCGTTCATGCGGTGCAAGTCGCTGCCATTGTTCAGGCGACGCAGGATACAGTCGTTGAGCAATCCCCCGATTGGCTTGCCGGACTTGCCCTGCATGAAACGCTGCAGATCTCTGCGGGTAGCCTCGAGTATAGGCGTCCGCTTGACCATCACGAGCTCTTCGCCTGGCGCCACGTCGCAGAACAGGTGGATACGTTCTTTCTCGTAATCGATCTGGGCGATTGAACGTACAAACAGCTCCTCACCGACTCGAATCGCGAAGGAATAATTGTCCAGACGCTTTTCCAAGTCCCTGGGCTCGCAATTCAAAGACTCACACAGAGCGGCGACCATTGAGCAGATATTGCCCCTGGAATCGATCACCTGGCTGATGTAACGCTCCTCTAAAGAGGCTGTAAGCACATTCATGCTGACCGAGGTTGGCTCGAAGTTCTGACTTTTGAACACACCGAAACGGGCGTTGCGAGCACACTTTAAGAAAACGATCTGTGCATGATTTTCATAGCTACGCTTGCCGTCGTGAATCACGGTTTTCACGAAATCGGTTTTGCCACCGGCAGAACCGCCAACAAACAAGCAAGGGAACCGACCCGATTCGTACAGCGCCTCCATGAAGAAGGATTCCGACGCTGACAGGCCGTCAAACGTGACATAGGCCAGGGTGTCGCGGTGATCAATCGGCGTGTTTACGCGGAGACGCTTGATAGATTCGATCAGCTTGGCAATGCGCTGCTGCATCGGCATACGCTGACCGCGGGCACGAATATCCTGACTTTCCAGCGGGACGTAAACGGTTTCGGCTGAGGCAATCACGCTCGCGTCAAATAGTTGCAAAACAACACGGTCCCACTGGTTACCTGTAGAACAATAAAGCTGATCGTTCTGACTGCACAGCTCACCAGAAGTCGTGCATAGCGTAATGGCTGCGCGAGGGAAGCGCTCAGCCACGGCACGGGCCACTTTGTCCATATCAATGTGGGGCGATACGAAACCGGCAATATAGGTAGGCTCGAAGCGAAGCTCCCGCAGCTTCTGCTGAAGCTGACTAGAGGAACTGAGCACGCTGATAACGCCACCCGACTGAACGTTGGAGGGCTTGAAACGGGAAAACAGATTCATCGTAAGAGCTACCTGATACAACAAAGGTTGGCCAGACGGACGAGCCCAAACGTGGTGCTGAGGGAAGCAGCCATAAATTTGGACTGCCATCCCTGCAGCAATAAGTATTTAGAGACTGAACAGGATTTCGACGCATTCAGGATTAACTAAAGACCGTCGATCATTTGACCTGCTCTTATGAGCAAGCGATTGTTACAGGATTTTTCCCGGATTCGCGTTATGCTTTACGCTTTTCCAACGCCAGATATACGTTATGTCCTCTTCCCCCCGCCAGGGTTACATCTTAGGCCTTTCCGCCTATGTGCTCTGGGGTCTGTTCCCCCTGTATTTCAAACTGCTTGCCACCCTGCCCGCCCTCGAAATTCTGGTTCAGCGAATCGTCTGGTCTGCACTGGCTGGCACCTTAATGCTCACATTCTGGAAACATCCTGGCTGGTGGGCGAACCTGCGTGCCCATCCACGCCACATCGCGCAATTGGGTTTGACGGGATTGCTGGTCGGCGGCAACTGGTTGATCTACATCTGGGCGGTCAACAACGGCCACATGCTGGAAGCAAGCCTTGGGTATTACATTAATCCCCTGATCAATGTACTGCTGGGTCTCGTTCTGCTGGGAGAACGGCTGCGGCCGTTACAATGGCTGGCCGTGGCTATTGCAGCCATCGGTGTGGTTCAGCAGGTCTGGACGCTGGGGCAGTTGCCCTGGGTTTCCCTGGCCTTGGCATTCAGTTTCGCCTTTTACGGACTGCTGCGTAAACGTACTCCTGTGGCTGCTCTGCCGGGCATGGTCGTGGAGACCTGGTTACTTCTACCACTGGCGATCATCGCGCTGCCGCTGCTGACACAGGCAGTTAGCCTGGAAAGTGCCGTATGGTCGTCACCGCTGGCTCTGCTCCTGGTCCTATCAGGGCCGGTAACCCTGATTCCTCTCTTGTGCTTCAATGCCGCCGCGCGCAAGTTGCCCTATTCGACGATTGGGTTTCTGCAATACATCGCACCAACGCTGGTTCTGCTGCTCGCCGTGTTCGTATTTCATGAGCCCTTCCCTCAAGAGCGTTTGCTGGCCTTTTTATGTATTTGGGTAGCCCTGTTGATCTTTAGCGTGGATATTGCACTGTCGCTGCGGCGCTCCGGAGCACGCTTTTCCGTTACTCGTTGAAGGGCATAGCCGAATACAGCGTATAAAAAAAGGGCCTGCTAGCAGGCCCTTTTTTGTACACGTTGGTTCAGGCACGAAGTCGGTCGAACCATTCGAGCGAGGTCCGCCAAACGCAGATGCCTACAAAATAGACGGAGGTGGCGAACCAGATACTCATCACAATGCCTTTATGGAAAGGATGCTCCAGAATCAGCAGCATGCTGCATAGCATCCAGGCAAAGGTAACCGCGATGTTCAGCGGCATAAACTTACGCACACGGAAAGGATGCAGAAACTTCATTCGGGTCAGCGTCAGCGCGGCCAGTACCACCACGAGGACCAAACTGGCCCAAGGCGCCGGGGACAGGATATACAGGTACAGCGCGACCACATTCCATGCGGCTGGAAAGCCGACAAAGTAGTTGTCGCTGCTTTTCATGTTCACGTTGCAAAAGCAGAACAGCGAGGACACCAGAATCAACGAAACGGTGGCCAGGGCCGTGTAGTCCGGCAACGGAATGTACTTGTACATAAACAGCGCAGGAATGAAGACATAGGTCAGGTAGTCGATTGCCAGGTCCAGGACCGAGCCATCAAAGTGCGGCAGCACGGACTTGGTATTGACCTTACGCGCTAGCGTGCCGTCCAGGCCATCCACCAGCAAGGCAAGGCCAAGCCACAACAAGCAGCTTTTGGGTTGGTTATCGAACAAAGCCAGGGTGGCCAGTAAAGCAAGCACAACGCCCGTGGCGGTGACACCATGGGCGCCCCAGGCTTTGATCTTGGCTGAGGGTATCGTCACTATCACAGCGAATCTCTCGAAGGAGTGGGCACGAAGAAGAAAAGAAATCCAGCGGGAAAAACACCGCGCCGGTCAGGATGAAACAGGACGCCCCTGATCCGGTTCTCAGGGAGAATCGCATTTCCGGGGTCTCTCGTCCACCTCACTCACTCGCTTCGAGACATTGCTAACAGGACAGTCGTCGGGTTTTTGTTGATGAAAGTCCCGCCCCTGACCTGCCAGAGCCTTCCGCCGGAAAATAGCAGCCCCTCACGTTATAACGAAGATCCGTCGGCCTCCGCATGGTTATCCCGATAGACGTTAAGTTCGACCATGAGTTCGTCGGCCAGGGTTTCCAGGCTCTGACGCAAGGTTTCCAGCTCAAGGGTCGCGGGCAAGGCCAGCAGAGCCGTAGCATGAAATAGCTGCTCGCTACTCATCGGAGCGGTGCGCACATCAGTACTCAACCGCTCGACATTCACGCCCAATTGGCTGAGTTGCCGGGTGATATCCCGCACGATACCGGGACGATCGTTACCCACAAGCTCCAGCTGGATAAGCTGTACGACTCCAGCTGCCTCCAGCTGACTTTCCGCTACCAAGACGCGCAGCCCTGCAACATCCAGCGAGCGCAGCCCTTCCATCAATAAGGCACGCTGCTCCTCAGCCACGCTAACCGTCAGGATGCCTGCGAACTGGCCCGCCATACGCGACATGCGGCTTTCCAGCCAGTTGCCACCATGGGCAGCCACGCAATCGGCCAAACGGCCAACGAGCCCAGGCTGGTCCGGTGCGATGATGGTCAATACCAGTACGTCCATTGCTGATGTCCTCAAGGCAGATAGGTTTCAGCGTAGAACACTTGGCCGGTTGTCGCAGTCTCAACAGTGAAACACCTTTGTATCGATGTACTGCCCAGCCACGCGAGGCACGCGATGACCCAAAGAACGCAGGTGGGCGGCCTGAGGGTCGCGACAGTCTTGTATGACTTCATTGAAAGCCAAGCCCTGCTAGGCACCGGGCTGGATTCTGATCATTTCTGGAGCGGTCTTGAAACCCTTCTCGACGAGCAGGTTCCTGCCACACGCGCCCTGCTCGCCCAGCGAGCTGCACTGCAAATTCAGCTCGACGCCTGGCACCGCGAACGCTTCGGGCTTCCTCACGAGCCAGCGGCCTACGCCTCTTTTTTACGAGAGATTGGTTATCTGCACCCTGATCCGGGTGATGTCAAAATCACCACCGGACCGCTTGACGCAGAAGTCTCCCAGCTGGCCGGCCCGCAGCTGATCGCTCCCGCAACCGATGCCCAGCGTGTGCTCGAAGCCGTCAATGCCCGCTGGGGCTCGCTGTATGAGGCCCTGTACGAGACCGATGCCATCCCGGAAGACAGTACTGTTGAAATTTCAGCGGACTACAACCCGATCCGCGGCGAAAAAGTAGTCGCCTATGGCCGAGGCATCCTGGACATCGCCATACCGTTGGCCGACGGCTCGCACGGTAATGTCGAAATATATTGCATCCGGCACGGTGAGCTTTGGACGCGCCTGAACACAGGCCATTCGGTAGGCCTCGCCAATCCGGACGCCTTTGTAGGCTATCGTGGCGAGGCGGCTGACCCTGAAGCATTACTGCTCAGGCACCATGGCCTGCATTTAGAAATCCAGATCGACCGTACCCACCCCATCGGCCAGAACGATCCGGCGGGTATCAGCGACATTCTTCTGGAAGCGGCCCCGACGGCCCTGTTTGACCTTGAAGATTCGGTAGCTGCGGTGGATGCCAAGGACAAGGTACAGGCCTATCTGCATTGGCTGGGCCTGATGAAAGGCACGCTGACGGCCAAGAAGGTTCAGAATGGCCGCACCACTCCTTACGGTATGAAGCCGGACCGTCATTACCTAGCGGCAAAGGGCGGCAACCATGCTTTGCCCGGCCGGTCGCTAGTGCTTCTACGCACCACAGGCCTGCTGATGACAACAGACATGATCCTCGACCGCCACGGCAACGAGGTTCCTGAAAGTATTCTGGATGTTGTTTTCAGCAGTTTGTGCGCCCTGCACGACTTGAATTCATGTCCTCCTTTACGAACAGCCTCGGTATACCTCGTTATGCCCAAGCTGCACGGGCCGGAAGAAGCGGCTTTTGCCAACGCATTGTTCGATCAGGTTGAGGATCTTCTCAAAATACCGCGCCATACACTGAAGCTGGGCCTGATGAATGAAGAGCGCCGAACCAGCATTAACCTCAAGGCCTGTCTCGCCGCGGTGAAAGCTCGGGTCTTTTTGGTTGCTACAGACAGAACCGATCGCCTGGGGGATGAGCTCCATACGGTGCGGGAAGCGGGCCTGCTGTTGCGCAAGGGCATCCTGAAGCATGCCCGCTGGCTGAAAGCCTACGAGGAGCACAATGTGGCGGTAAGTCTTGCCTGTGGCTTTTCGGGACGCGCGCAAATCAGCGGAGACCTCTGGGCTCTGCCCGACCTTATGGCCTCCCTGCTGGAGCACAATATAGTACATCCACAAAGCGGCACCACCAGCGCTGGAGTGTCTTCGCCTCGGGCCGCCACGCTGCATGCACTGCACTATCACCAAGTCAGCGTAGCGGACCGCCACCACGAACTGGCCACACGGCAGCCTCCTGCTCTGGATGAGTTGCTTACTCTGCCGGTGGCCGATCCTACCGCCCTGACCGCCGAAGAGATCCAGGAGGAACTGGACAGCAATGCCCAATGCATTCTGGGCTATGGGGTCCGCTGGATTGATCAGGGCATCGGCTGGTCCAGGGTACCGGATCTTGATGAGGTAATAGTTCAGGAAGACCGTGCGACCCTAAGGGTTTCTGTCCAGCTTCTGGCCAACTGGCTGCGCCAGGGTATCGTGAGACGGGAACAAATTGTCGAAGCGTTCCGTCGGATGGCCTTGGTAGTGGATCAGCAGAACGTCCATACCCCTCATTACCATCCCATGGAGGTCGATTTCGCCAGTAGTCTTGCGTTCCAGACGGCACTGAACCTGATCTTCGACGGCGCGAAGCTGCCCAACGGCTATACCGAGCCGATCCTGTATCGCAGGCGGCGCGAGGCCAAAGCGCACTGGCAATGATCGGACATTAACAGTCTTCACATAAAAAGGCGTCACGATGACCATCGCACGTTCCCTTTCAGTACTCGCGTTTGCCATAGCCCTGGCGGGGTGCGGCGAGTCCTCCAAGCTTCCACCAGAAGCCAGCTACGGACCTTCCCCCCAGTTGCCCGAACCCAAGGGCAGCCTGATTCCCCTGGTGAGCGTTGCCACGGCCATTGGTTGGCCGGACGGTGCCAAGCCCGTGACAGCGCAGGGCTTGCAGGTTAACGCTTTTGCTTCCGGCCTCGATCATCCTCGCTGGCTCTATGTGCTGCCCAACGGGGACGTTCTGGTCGCCGAGTCCAACAAGCCCACCCAGGAGCCGGCCGGCTTCGACATTCGCAAGCGGGTCCAGGGCATGATGATGAGTAAGGCCGGGGCCGGTGTACCCAGCGCCAATCGCATCACTCTCTTGCGTGATGCAGACCACGATGGCGTGGCCGAAACAAAGACAACTTTTCTCGAAGGGCTGCATTCGCCTTTTGGTATGACCCTGGTGGGTAATGATTTCTATGTAGCCAATGCCAATGCACTGGTGCGTTTCCCTTACAAGGCAGGCGAGACCAGCATCAAGGCCTCAGGTACCAAAGTGGTCGACCTGCCTGCCGGCATCAATCACCACTGGACGAAGAACGTGATCGCCAGTCAGGACGGCAGCAAGCTGTACATCACGGTTGGCTCCAACAGTAACGTGGGCGAGAACGGCATGGACATCGAGGAAGGTCGCGCCGCTATTTGGGAATTGGACCGTGCCACAAACAAGATGCGCCTGTACGCCACCGGCCTGCGCAACCCCAACGGCATGGATTGGGAGCCACAAACCGGCACGCTCTGGACCACCGTCAACGAGCGTGACGAGATCGGCAGCGATCTGGTTCCCGATTACGCCACCTCAGTACAGGACGGCGGCTTTTACGGCTGGCCTTACAGCTATTACGGCCAGCATGTGGACGAGCGCGTAAAACCACAGAGGCCCGACCTGGTAGCCAAGGCCATCGTGCCCGACTATGCCCTCGGTGCCCACACCGCCTCGCTGGGCCTGGCCTTCTCCAAAAGCGACGCACTACCGGAACAGTACCGCTACGGCCTGTTTATTGGCCAGCACGGCTCCTGGAACCGCAAGCCCAAGAGCGGTTACAAGGTTGTGTTCATTCCGTTCAAGGATGGCAAGCCCAACGGTCCGCCTCAGGATGTGCTGACTAGCTTCCTTAATCAGAAGGAAGAGGCGCAAGGCCGACCGGTGGGTGTACTCAATGACAAGCAGGGCAACCTGCTGGTAGCGGATGACGTGGGCAACGTGATCTGGCGTGTGACGGCTGCGCAGTAAGCCGTTCAGTCGGGTTGGGGCGAGCAACTGATACCTGATCTGACTGAGCTATGAATGTTTAGCGTTCAACCGGTATGCCTGTTACCGCGAGTCCATTCCAAGAGCCTCTTCTGTATGACCGGCGTGTAACGGCCATACAGAAGAGGCTCCGCCCTGTTTCTGCTGCACGCAAGTCACATCCGACACTGGTCCGCAGACCGGTCCGCTGGCTTATTACCCAGCCGGTGCAAGGTCAGGTCCGTAAGCCCATATCCCCTTTAGAAATGTAGAACGATTACGTTTTAACGTAAATCAAAGTTCATCTTTTACTAAAACACATATCAAATACCGAATAGGTATTTTGTAGATCCTCTTTTACTACTAATAAATACGTTAATTAGTAGCTACCCTCGCTTTTATATAAACAAACCACCAAAAGATTATTTATTGACGCCAATCATTTGAGCAGACGATCTAACCGTACGCTACTCTCGCCCCTTCTATATCCAAGCCTGACTTTTCAAGCCATCGGCCTATTCATGGCTAGGGTTATGGCTACCATTTAATTGAATATTTCCAGACGCTTCGATTAAGATTTGTAGGTTAAGCCACTAGATTTTGATCATGCTGCTTATTGGCAATCCTAATAATAAGCAGAACATATTCCTGCCATTGAAATTTTTTAACGCAGCGGGCGCTCAGTCATGAGACGCTCGGGCCATTATATTTTTGAAGACATGACAGCAGTAGAGTAATGGGCAACTCATACCATGAGCCTACATATGGGATAGGGCCATTTGCTCACGAGATAACTATTCGTCAGCCACGCGTTTTTATGGTGGCAAGGCCAAAGCGTCGCTTCAGCATGAGAGCAGGCTGATCTCATGGCTTCCGTATCGTACCGATCCGGTACTCGATGCCCATCAGTTGATAGAAACCACCCCATCCCTTGAGGGGCCCATGCTCAAATCGTTGTTTTCTTCGTGGCGGACTTCGCGCCCCCTGCTGTTAATCGCTGGCGTTATTGCAACAGGGATGGCCGTGACGGTATGGACGTGGCACAGCCTGCATGTCAACGAGCAGGAAGCCGCACGGATTCGCTTCGAACAAAACGTCTCGGATACGCTGCGTAGCCTTAATGAAGCCATGAGTCATTATGAGCGTTTGCTGCATGCGGGTAGCAGCCTCTTCGCCAGTTCGGGAGATGTGAGCCGTCAACAATGGCATGCCTTTGTGGAAAGCCTAAGGCTTGAAGATCTCTACCCCGGCGCGAAAGGTTTCGGCTATGCCCCCTTGGTCCAGGCCAGTGATCTGCCTGCGCATACTGCGGCGATACGAGCCGAGGGCTTTCCCCATTATGCCGTTACGTCGCTCGGCCACCAATCTGCCCTTACGCCCGTCCTTTACCTGGAACCCTTTATCGGGCAAAACCTTAAAGCTTTCGGCTTCGACATGTACTCGGAAGCTGTCCGCCGTGAAGCCATGAATAAAGCTCGGGATACAGGCCTACCCGTACTTTCGGGCAAGGTCACGCTGGTTCAGGAGGACCAGAATTCCCAGGCTGGCGCCTTGATGTTCCAGCCTGTTTATCGCCCAGGAGTCGAACATTTTACGCAGGCTCAACGTCGCGCTGCCCTTCAGGGATTCGTCTACCTGCCCTTCAGGATGAACGAACTGATCATGACAGTGCTGGATGAGCGGGTCATGGATATTGCCCTGGAGATATATGACGGCGAAACGACCGCTCCAAACGCCAGATTATTCGAGCATCTGACAGCCGTGCTTCAGAAGGCAACTGACTACACACCTGTCTTTGTAGAGCAGCGAACGCTACAGGTCGGCTCCCATTTGTGGACGCTGCGCCTCACCGCCTTGCCTGCCTTCGAGACAGCATCATCCTCCAGCCACCCTTCGAATACCCTTATCGCAGGTACGGCGCTTACCCTTTTGAGCAGCCTTTTCCTGGCCTCTCTGTTTACGACCCGGACCCGTGCAGAAGCCCTGGCCGCCAGCATGAGCAGCGCCTTTCGCGAGAGCGAGGCGCGAATACGTTCGATTGTCGAAGGTGCTGCCGAAGGCATACTCGTGACAGACAACACGCCTGAGTTAAACGTACTCAGCCTTAATCCAGCGACTGAACACATTCTTAGACTGTCCAGCGCCACAGCTATTGGTCAACCGCTGCTACGCCTGCTCAAACCACAGGATAGCCTCTCTGTAGAAGCGCGGCTGGCCGAGATCCGCAGCGGCTCGAAGAAAGTTGTGCGCTTCGATATACAGAGTCTGAACGCCCATGGCAGGCCGATTCCACTCAGCGTGTCCATCACCACAACGCAACAGGACGAAGCCCTGCGGCTTATTGTGATGATCAGCGACCTGACCGAGCTGCATCAGGCACAGCGGTCGGCACTGGAGGCAAGTACCCTTAGCGAGACGATATTCATACATGCTCCGTTCTGCATTCTCGCTACGGACCCTCATGGCACAATCACATCACTCAACCCAGCCGGTGAGCAGCTCTTGGGTTACTCGCGTCATGAGCTGATCGGCCAGCAGAACGCGACAGTTTTTCACGACGAAGCCGAATTAAACGAGCGAGCCGCACAGCTCAGCGAAAAACTCGGCCGCCCTGTGTCGGGCAACGAAGCCCTGTTTGTCCTGGCCCGCCAGAATATAGTAGAGGAGCGTGAATGGACTTACATGCGCAAAGACGGCTCGCGTATAGCCGTCAACCTGGCAATCAACGCCTTGCGAGAGGCCGACGGGAAGGTCAACGGCTATATCGGCATCGCCTATGACATCACCGAGCGCAAGCGTAACGAAGACAACATTCGTCATCTGGCCCTGCACGATCCGCTGACCGGCTTACCCAACCGCAACCTGATGATCGACCGGATGGCCATGTCGATTGAGCGCGCTAAACGTAACAACGACATGATTGGCGTTATGGTGCTTGATCTGGACGGCTTCAAGGATATCAACGACACGCTTGGCCATGACGTAGGTGATAAAGTGCTCAAGCATATTGCCCAACGACTCAAGCAGTCCGTTCGCCAGTCCGACACGGTAATCCGAACGGGTGGAGACGAGTTCGTGATTCTGCTGGGAGAGTTGCGTCAGGTCGAGGACACAGCCAATGTGGCGAACAAAGTACTCAAATCGGTAGATACCGACCTCATCATCGACTCGCACCGCCTCAAGCTGTCCACCAGCATCGGCATAGCGCTCTACCCCAAGCACGGCCGGGATCTGGATACCTTGATCAAGAGCGCTGATATGGCCATGTATGAAGTCAAGAAGCGCGGGAAGAACAGCTATCAACTGGCGTTGACAGCCTCCCGCCCAGCAGCAGCCTTACAGGACAGACTACTCTGACGGCCCTTGCCGCTTGGCAGGTTACCGATAACCGGATCAGCCACTGAAGAGTTGCCTATGGGACACCTTACAGGGCCATACCAGGTATGTGCTGCCGATCCGTTACCTTCTGAACAAACGCTTCTATAGGATCTGAAATGACGGGATTGCTATTGACCGCTCTCCCGTCACCCTTCAAGTCAGCGCTTTAACGCGTCCGAAACGACTGGATAATTATCCCAGACCTTTTGATCGCTCAGCGAACGCACCAGCTTGACGTACTCGGCATGAGACCACGCCAGTGGCGTTGCCGAATCGGTGCCTTCACCCTTGGTATACCCATGCCGTTCGTTGTGACCTACGCCGTCCCAAACCTGCTCTGGCAGCATCAGGCCCTCATTGGCAAATAACTCCATGCCTTTGACATAGGTGTCTCTGATCTTTGCCGCCTGCTCAGCATTGAGCCCTTGGCCGCCTGACGACTGCGCTTTAGCCAGGGCCAACTCATAGTGCCCCCGCTCACCCGTGAAGATTGGCCAGACTCGGCCACGCAGGCCGGAGTTCATGACCGGCTCCTCGGTTGCAGGGAAGTTGATGCCGCTGGACTCGCTTTCGCCATAGCCGTCATTGCCGTAGCGCCGCCACCCAGGGAATTCACCTGGGACGCCCGGGTAGGTAAAGGTGTATTTAACCTTTAGATTTTCGGGTAATGATGGGCTATCGAGTTCTTCCAGGCTGCCGACAATATGTTCATCGGTAGCGGGGCGAACGCCGTATCGCACCAGTTCCAGGAAACCGGCATCAAGCACATGGGTCTCCGGCAGGCCGGGACGGCTGTTGTTATCCAGCAAGGGCGCCTTGTCATTGGGGTTGTCGTTTTGCGTAATGCGCAGGTAGTACTGCTTGTCGCCAAACTCGCCGCTTTTCGTAAACATTTGCTGCTCGACTTGGGCCGAATAGCGCTTCGCCGTGTCCAGAAAGGTTTGAGCTGAGGAAGCATCATTAACGTGCTTGGCCAACTCGGAGGCAGTGACCAGGCCTGCGATGACAGCTGCCGTGGTTGAAGGCGAGTAGCCCCACTGCTCCTCCCAACGGTCCTGCTGGGTTTGTGGCGGCTTGACTGTCCAGTCGTTCCAGCCAATCTTCACCTGCCCGCCCTGGGTTAGAAATTCGGCGGCGGGCTTGAGCATATCGCGATACCACTGTGTGATCTCGGCATCGCTCAATACGCCAGCCTTCCACAGTTTGTAGCCCAGCATGATCGGCATGGCCGTCTGGTCAAGCTGTACACCGACCCATTCGATCACACCATCAACATGGGTTTTCTGTAAAAACCAACCGGTCGCACCGGGCGTATCATTGCCTGTTTTACCGTCCTGCTTTTGTTCATGAATATAGGCCGATGCATCCGCCTGCATACGAGGCGTATCCTGGGTGACCTGTACCTTTTTCAGGTACTCGAACGCCACCTTTGACGTCTGTTTATCACCAAGCGCCAACAAAGCCATGGCGCACTGGTAGAAATCACGCGGCCAGACCGCCTTGTAACCGGTCGTACCGCTTTCCGCTGGCACCGTTTCGCCCCACGGGTTGGATAAGGACGCAATCAGCGCGCCTGCGTTGCTCTTGTCTTCCTGTGCTTTGAGCACCAGGGCACTAACGTTGAGCAGCTTGCCCTGGTCAGTTGTCTGGCTGCGCATGGCAGGCAGGTTTGACAACGAGGCCAGGTAATCCTGCCAGCCGATCGCCTCACCCTCGCCGTTATAATGCGCCAGGACCTGAGCATAGCCGCGTGCAAGGGTCGCATCCGCTGCCTGATCGGCCTCCTGCCGACTGTGGCCAAAGCCTACGACCAGATCGATTGTCGTGGTCTCACCTGTGGTGGGAATCTGCGCCAGCATCGCCACGTTTCCCGGCTCTGTGCCTGTTGTGGTGTAAAGCTGGTCGAGGCGTCCATCTTTCTGAAGATCTTCGAGCCCATCGGAGACTCCCACGAATCCTACCGTTGGGCTTTGCAAGGCCTCGCTGGCCTTGACCACCAGGGTCGTTTCCTTTTCCTGTGCGTACAAGGCCGCCCCTTCGGTGAAGGCCGTATCAGCACTGCCGCTGTTGCCAAGCGCAGGATCGATATACACATACGGCTGAATGGCAGGGTCCTGACTCCGAAAAATAACCCTCATCACCAGGGTATTCGCATCGGGGTCAGTAAAAACGTGCTTTTCGATCTCGTAGCGGCCGTCTTTGTCCCGATTGACAATCCGGTAGGCCAACGATGTAGGCCGCCCTTCGCTGTCCGTCGACAGATAACTGATCTCACTGGTCGTATCCTTTGCCTCAAGATCCGTGAACCCCGGTCCTTTTACCACCAGCTGTAAGGCCCGGAGCTGAGCTTCGTGAATCAGCCCGAACATGGTTTCAGTGACGATGCCATTGGCAAGGGAAAACCAGACTTTTGACACCGGACCTGTGGCAGCAGAAGCCGAATAATGGCCATCCTGATACTGCTCATAAGAGGTTCCGATGCCGGTTTTACCCGAATAGGACCAGAACGGCGCATCCCCAGGCGCCCCAGGGGCGACACGGGTGGCGTCAGCCGGCGTGGTCGGAGCGGCGATGGCCAAAGGCCCTTGAGACAGGCTCAGCCCGATCAACAGACTAAGCAAGCTGCGGCGAAATACCCTTGTTTTCATAGGACTCTTCTTTTTAGATGAATGAACGAAGCGGTGTTTCTGAACCCAGCGGTATGGCGCGGTTCCGCTGGCCCCATGAAACTTAAGAAGAGTAGACGGTAGAGTGCGTGCCTGTTAGGAAGCCGACACGGAAGCGGCATACCCCGCTTCCTTAGTTCGCTCAAGGTATAGTTCTGCGCCCGGCTTAGCCGCTCCGCGACTGTGCCGGCATGAATGCCTTGACCAGTACCAGATCGCCTTCGGTCAATCGATAAACCTGATCGGCTACTTCGATCAGGGCCGGTCGGTGCGAGACGGCCACTACTGTCAGGTGCGGCGTTAGTGCCTTCAAGGTCTGGCTGATTGCCGACTCGGCTTCAGGATCGAGCGCACTGGTTGCCTCATCTAGAATCAGCAGCCGAGGACTGTGGGCCAGCGCACGCGCGATTACGATTCGCTGGCGCTGCCCTCCAGACAATTTGCCGCCCCGTTCTCCCACGGTAGTCTGCATACCTTGAGGTTGCCTTTCGACAAACTCCCAGGCCCCTGCCTGGCGGAGCGCGCGCTCCGCATCGGCTGCCGTCAGGGCCGGATCACCCAGGGTTACGTTGGCCAGTATACTGTCATGAAGCAGCAGGGTTTCCTGAGGCACGTAGCCGATCAGTCGGCGCCACTGCCGGCGATCCAGCGTTTCGATCGGGGTGTCATCCACCAGCACACGCCCCGCCTGTGGTGCCAGTAGCGCGCAGATAAGATCAAGAATCGTGGTTTTCCCTGCGCCAGAAGGGCCAATCAGGCTGGTGAAACTGCCGACGGGAAGCCTTAGGTTGACCGCATCGAGAATGGTTCGATCACCGTAGCTGAACGTAACACCTTCAAAGGTGATGGCCTGCTCCAGGGTAGGCTTTTGATCACCGCCGCCGGGCTCCGCATCCTCCTTTGCCGCCTTGATCGATTCCTGAAGCGCCCAATAGGCACTTTCCTGGGCTGCCATCCGGTGATAGCGCTGTTGGGCCTTGTGTAACAACCCCAGCACCCGTACGACCAGGAATATCAGCACCATGACCGAGGACAGGGGCAACTCCCATACCACCAGGGCCGCATACAGACCACCTGCCGCTAGGATAGCCAGCATAGGCTCCTGCATAGCCCGCAGCGCCTCGCGGCTCATGACCTCACGCTCCATAGCCTTGTTGAGCTCGGCTGCCTGATGCCGTAGCAGCGAGTCGGCAATATCATGTCGGGCCATGGCCTTGAGCGGCTTGACTGAGCCTAGAGTGTCCGTGAGCTGTGCGAGCAGTTCGCGCATGAGAGTAGTTTGGCTACGGCCAGCCCGCCGGGAGGTTTTGACCAGCCGTTGCAAACCCGCAAGAAGAAGGCCGCCCAGCAGCAGTGAAACCAGGGTTGCCTTCCACGAGACGATCAGGGCAATAACCGCATAAACAGCCGCCTGAATAAGCAGCGCGAGCATATTAGCGGCATGTTCGTAGCCAGTAGAGGCGCGATAAGCTTCGGTTGCAACCGAATTAGCCAGCGCGCCGGTAGGCTGACGTACGTAATACTCCCAGCGGCTACCCAGCAAGGCCTTGATCAGGTCGATACGCAAATCGGTCGCGACGTGCGCTACGGCATACCCTACCTGCCGATTTCCCAACATGACCAAGGCACTGCTCAGGCACAGCCCCGCCACGATTACGATCAGCATGGTAACCAGCGTAGGCTCCAGGCCGACACTGTTCAGCACCCCAATAACCTTCAGGGATAGTTCAGAGTGGCTCTGGTCGCCCAGCGCAATGGATAGCAATGGCAGCAAGGTGGTCAGGCCGACGCCCTCGGCAATACCGGCCAGCAGCAGGCTGATTAGCATCAGTAGCGTACGGCCCGGATAGGCTCGTCCGTAGGCAAAAAGAATACGCATGGTTTATCCGTTCACGATGGGCTCGACGCACCGCTTCTACGTTAGAAGACAGATGCTGTCAGAGCCAGACCTGCCTTTCTCGAGGCTGGTTTCAACCAGCGGGACAGGAACGTCCAATAGGCGGGCATCCTTGTCCAGCCAACGCTCAGCTGTTAACTGCCGCCTCGCGTGAGGTAATCGCCAGCTCGGCGAAGGCCCCGATGATATGGTCGATCTGCGCAGACGTATGGGCTGCGCTGACACTACAGCGCACCAATGCCTGGCCGTTCGGCGTCGCGGGGGGCAGCACCAGATTGACATAGACACCCCGTTCGATCAGACCCAGCCAAAACGCCATGCCTTGCTGGGGCGAACCCAATACGACCGGCACCACGGGACTCGCCTGTGGCCCGACCTGATAGCCCAACCCTGCCAGGCCGCTGTAGAGCTGATGGGCATTTTCCCATAGTCGCGTGCGCAGCTCCGGGCGAGCGCGCAACGCCCTCAGCGCTGCGCGAACCGACGCGACGGACGAAGGCGAAGGCGACGCTGTAAAAATATACGGACGGCTCGCATAGCGCAGCAGATCGAATTCAGGATGCTGACTGGCAGCAAATCCGCCAATGGCACCAAGGCTCTTGCTAAAGGTGCCTAGCACGACATCCACGTCATCCTCGACCCCCAGTTCCTCGGCCAACCCCCTACCATGCTGCCCGAGCACACCCACGGAATGCGCTTCGTCGACCAGTAAATAACCACCGAGCCGGCGTTTGATGTCGGCGATCTCTCTCAAAGGTGCCTGATCGCCCAGCATGCTGTAGATACCTTCGACGATAATCAGGGCATCCTTGGCCTGTTCGCCGAGCCGACGCATGCGACGCTCCAGGTCAGCCGCGTCGTTATGCCGAAACCGGATGACCTGCGCCCCACCCATACGGCAAGCGTCGTAGATGCTAGCATGGCTGTCGGCATCGAGCAGCACGATGTCATCTGGCCCGGCCAACGTGCCGATAACACCCAGATTGGCCTGATACCCGGTAGAAAAGACAATAACGGAGCGCCGTCCAAAAAAGTCGGCCAGTTCGCTCTCCAGCGCCATGTGGCTGCCATAGCTACCATTGGCCATACGCGAGCCTGTGGTCCCTGTACCCTCTTCTGCAAGAGCCTGCTGGGCTGCCTTGATACTATCGGGATCAAGTGTCAGCCCCAGGTAATTGTTCGTGCCCGCCAAAACAACGCGCTGGCTGCCGATCCTCCCCTCGGTAGGCGAATAGATTTCATCGATGCGGGTTCCGAAGGGATGGAGTTCCGTCTGAATCAAGGCGGCGCGATCCTGCGCCAGCTTGGCGAACTTATCGAACAGTGCCATTGGCAGGCTCCATAAGAGTAACAACGGCCTCTGCCAGCTGGGCTGGAGTACGAACATCGGTCAGGACATTGAGCGGAATCGAAAGGTCGAATTCATCCTCCAGCTCCATCAACAGATCCATGACCTTGATGGAGTCGAGGCCCAACTCCTGAATCAGGTCGACATCAGGATGGATTGGCGTGCTGGCCGGCGCAATACGCCCCAGGTACACAAATAACCGTTCCAGTATTTTTTCTTGTGAAATCATCTATAGGCCCTTTGATTCCATGGTTGCCGGTTTGGCCCGATCAAAAACAGCGCTCTTGTAGTGCATGCCGCAAACGAATAGCGGGCTCCCACGCCAATGCCTGACGAATGGCCTCATTACTACAGGACCAATCCGGATGACGCAATTCACCCACCTTGGACGGGGTCAGCATGGGCGCCTGCCCGGTGAGACGGGATAAGGCCAGATTCGCCCGGGCCAAGCCGTTCAGCATTACTGGCGGAAGGTTCACCTGCCGCACCGGTCCCTGGCGGACTTCGGCGGCCATAGTGGCAATATCGGCCCAACCGTATCCGTTCCCACAGCCATCGTTGAGTTCATAGCATGCCGACTCAACAACAGATGCCTCGAGCCATTTCACCACGGCACAGACCAGATCCTCTACCTGAAGAAATGTGAGCCGTGCCTCAGGTTGGCCGATAACAAAGAGCCATCCTCGCAAAAGCCATTCGAACAAGGGGCGCATTTCCCGATCACCCGGACCATACACCGCCGTAGGTCGAAAAATCGTTAGGGTCATGTCATTTGCCGCCTGCAGAAGCTGTCGCTCAGCCTCATGCTTCGAAGCCGCATACCAGGACAGGTGCGGATAACGGGCCGCCAGAGAAGACATGAAAAGAAAGCGCTCGCAACAGCCTGAGGCCTGTGCTGCCCGGAGCACATTCATACTGCCCGTGACATTGTTCCGCTGGAAATAATCTACCGTGCCGCCGCGTACTACTGCCGCGCAGTGAATCACGGCATCCGCCCCGTCTACTAGACGGGCCAGGGCATGCGGGTCTTCCAGCGCCCCCTGCACCCATTCGATACCGTCTTCTCGGGTGACAAAGGGATGTCGGCACAACGCCCGTAGCCGGACGCCTGACTGAATCAGGCGCTGGCGTAAGAGACTGCCAATGAAACCGGTTGCCCCAGTCAGGGCAACAGTGCGCTCCACCGAAGGCTAACCTGCGGCCATAGACAGCCCGCACAGGGACTGCATTTGCTGGAGAAAGCGCTTTTGAGCTTCCGCCCGGGACGGCTTACCGGACGATGTACGTGGAAGCGAATGGGGCGGCACCAGCTCGACACGGGCCGACAGGCCAAACTCGCTATTAATCAGCTTGGTCAGGGATTGCTGCAACTGGGTGCGTTGCGCTTCGTCAGTCAGGCGGCACTGCACTTGCACGACAACCTGGGGTTCGATATCAGCCGGTACAAGAAATGCGATCACATCGCCCGGACGGATATCCGGCTGGCATTCGGCCAGGTATTCAATATCCTGCGGCCAAATGTTGCGGCCCCGCACAATGAGCAAGTCCTTGCGCCGGCCAGTAATGAACAGTTCACCGCCGCTCAGGTAACCAAGGTCGCCGGTATCCAACCAGCCGCCGTCCTGGTCGATAACGGCCTGGGTAGAATCCTCGTCGCAGAAATAGCCGGACATGAGACTAGGCCCCATAAGCGTGACACGGCCAATCTGCCGGTCCGGCAGAGGGTGCCCGGTATTGTCGCGGATATCGAGCCGATGCCCCGGCAGCACGGCGCCGCAATTAACGAAAATGCTAGCCTTGCTTTCGTCCCCATCAAACGGTACCGCCCTGGAATGATGCTCAAGCTCCCAGCGATTGATACGGTCGATCTGAATGCCGGTATCGCGCCGGCTGAAACTGACCCCTAACGTACTTTCAGCTAGCCCATAGCAGGGTAGAAACGCCTTGAGGTTGAAGCCGGCTGGGGCAAACTGATCGGCGAACCGCTCAAGAATCTCGGCCCGGATGGGTTCGGCACCAACACCGGCAATCCGCCAGCTGGACAGGTCAAAACGTGACGCTTCGCCTTCGCGCACCCGACGGGAGCACATGTCATAGCCGAACGGCGGCGCAAAGGAAATGGTTCCACGGTTTTGACTGATCAGGTTTAGCCATTGCCGAGGGCGCATGGCGAAATCCTGGGTACGTAAATAGTCCACGGACAATTGCGACGCCATAGGCCCCAGAACGAAACCAACAAGCCCCATGTCGTGGTAAAAGGGCAGCCAGGACACGCACCGGTCGCCCGGACGCACGCCCAAACCATCACGGATAATGCCTTGCAGATTGGCCATGACGGCGCGTTGAGTGACGACCACACCACGTGGAAAACGGGTACTACCGGAGGTGTACTGCAGGTAGGCAATCTCATCGGGACGAGAAGGTTCGAGGTCTACCTGGGCCATTGCCTGGGCCTGAAAATCCTTGGCCGCACCAACAAACAAGGGCGCCAGCGAGGCCGCTGCTTCCTGAACAACAGGCAGTAACACAGTTGGCGCAAAGACCGCCGATGCCTCGCAGCTCAGCAGCAAACCATTCAACTTCTTGACGTAGGAATCGTGTGCGCCCAGGCCGGAAGGAATGGGCAGTGGCACAGGAACGAACCCACCGTACAGACAGCCGTAGAACAGCTCCATGAAGGTGTAATCCGTGTCGGCAATCAAGGCGACACGATCACCCCGGCGCAGGCCCAGGCCATGCAGCCGGCGCGCCATGTTCAAGGCCTCCCGGCGCAGGGCAGCATAGGAAATTACCGCTACCAGGCGACAACGGCCGTCATAGAAATTCAGGCCGGTTTCACCGAGAGCGGCATAGTCCAGGGCTTCGGTAAGGGTAGGAAAATCACCTAAACGCTGGGGTAAAGCATGTTGAGTAAGTGTTGCAGACATGTACAGTTCGGCCATCCCCAAAATCCTGCTCTCAGCGCATCGCATGCAGCGGGCCGCTTAACAAGGCCAGCAGCGTATCAGCTCGTTTCTTAAAGTCGTTTTGGCAGTTTCACTAAGCTCCATGCCCGTACTCAGCTGCGGGGGCCCTGGCCAAGCCACATCGACAAACTCTTGTCCAGCCCATATCCTGGGTTTATTGTAACGAGGAATGACATGAAAATGGACATCAGGATCGACCATCATTAGCATCAGGTAGTTCACTTTGTCGTAGCTGAAAGCCGCCTGGAGTGCCTGCTCTATATGGTCGGTTACCTGCTTGAGTTCGCTGAACGCGGCCGGACTTAGCTGCGGTAAAGCTGTAGCCGCTTCCTTCGCAATCAGGACCAAAGCACCCAAGGTAACCTGATGCGGTCTCAAAAGAACAGTCCAATGTTCATATTCACGCACTACCGTCTCAGGCGCGCCAAATTTCTGCAGAGTAGCGCTTAACGCTTCATGGGTACTCATGTCATCCTCGCGTGAGCTGGGTTCTTATGAACGTAGCCGTCCCCTGGAGCCACTGGATGTTCTGTGCGGACGCTACTACCAGGCCGTGCCGCTTCATGAAGTGGCGAATCGGATAATGAAGTTGAAGGATTCCACGTGAATCAATTTATTTCAAAGACAAATGAGTCCGTTCTGGTCAAACCGGTAGTGACCAAGGCAGATTTGAACACCTTTATCCGGTTGCCTGGCCCCTTATACCAGGGGGACCCCCACTGGGTAGAGCCCTTGCATCTTGAGCGCCGGATGCATCTGTCGCCCCGTAATCCTGTCTTCGAGCATGTGGAGTGGCAGGCCTGGATCGCCTGGTCCGGAGCACAGCCGCTCGGACGGATCACGGCGCAGGTGGACTCGCTGCATCGGGAAGTTCATGGCCCCGGTACGGGGCACTTCGGCATGCTTGAAGCCGTCGATAGGCCGGAGGTATTCAAGGCCCTTCTAGGCACCGCCGAAACCTGGCTCAGACAGAAAGGCATACGCCGTGTCACAGGTCCTTTCAGCCTGACGATTAACGAGGAAAGCGGCCTGCTCGTGGATGGCTTTGACTATCCACCGGCGTTTATGATGGGCCACAGCCAGCCCTATTACAGCAGTCGGATCGAAGCCCTGGGTTATCAACCCGCCCAGGACCTGCTGGCTTATTGGATGCAAACCGATCAGCTCGACTTCACTCCGCCAATGCGCCGGATGATGGATCGCTGGCGAGACCGTGTAACGATCAGAACACTGGACCGCAGCCGTTTCGACGAGGAAATCGAGACACTGCGGGACATCTTCAACGATGCCTGGGCCAAAAACTGGGAATTCGTTCCGTTCACTAGGGCCGAGTTCAAGGAGTTAGGTAGCAATCTCAAGCTGTTGGTGCCTGACGACCTGATTTACATCGCCGAGGTGAATGGGCAACCCAGCGCTTTTATTATCGCCCTCCCCAATCTCAACGAAGTAATCGCACCGCTCAAAGGCAAGTTGCTACCCTTTGGCTGGCTGCATGTTTTACGCAATGTGAAATTGCGCATGCCCAAGACAGCACGTGTTCCGTTAATGGGCGTGCGCCAGGCGCATCAGTTCAGCCGCCTCGGCCCTACCCTGGCGCTGCTGCTGGTCGAAGCGCTAAAGCCGCCTTTTGTTCGACGCGGCATCGAGGCGCTGGAAATGTCGTGGATTCTGGAAAGCAACACGGGTATGCGTACCATTCTCGAGCAGATCGGGACCCATCAGTACAAGCGGTATCGTGTTTATGAAAAACAGCTCTGAACCTATGGCCTATGCGGCGCTGGTTCTGTCCGCCGACCGTCACGCCGGAGACGCGGTAGCTGTGGCTGCCGGGGTTGACTGCAAGGCGCTGGCACCTGTGGGCGGTGTGCCAATGGTGCGCCGTGTGGTGCATGCACTGCAGGCCAGCCCGCTGATCCAGCGCATCACCCTGGTTGGCCCCTCGCGTGCCTTGCTCCATCGCGAACCGGAAATAGAGCGGCTTTTGGAACAGGCAGCGATTCGCTGGACCGCCAACGCCAACTCACCCAGCGCCAGTACGGCCCAGGCTCTGGCGGCCGAGCCGCCCGAGCAGGCAGTCCTCGTCACGACGGCGGACCACGCGTTGCTCAGCCCGGCGATCGTCAACCACTTCCTGGAACAGGCCCAACAGAGTCACTGCGACTTTGTAGTCGCTGTTACCCGGCTCGATACGGTAATGGCACGTTTCCCTCACACCCGGCGAACGGCCATTCGCCTCCGGGGAGGCCCCTATTGCGGGTGTAATCTGTTCGCCTTCATGACGGAACGAGGCCGCACGCTGGCACCGTTCTGGCGCAGCATCGAGCAGGAGCGCAAGCGTCCATGGCGTGTGATTGTGGGGGCGTTGGGCCTGGGCGCTATCGTGCGCTACCTGTGCGGACGTCTGACCCTTGAGCAGGCCCTGGCACGCCTATCGAAAAAGCTGGGTATTACCATTGGTGTTGTTGTGCTGCCGTTTGCAGAAGCGGCCGTCGATGTGGATACCGCTGCGGATCTATCCCTGGTGGAAAAGATCCTCGCGGAAAACGCTTCCTCAATCGGGACGGTATAGCAGCCGCTTGCAAGGCTAGGCCACGCAGCCGCTAGGCCGTAACAGCAGCAGTATTCCAGGTTCGGGCCTTTTGTTTGGCTGCCTCAAGATCCTGGGGAAAGTCCAGCTCGCCCCAGCTCAGACCCTCGATGGACTGCACGAATACCTTACCTGTGCTCTGGGCCAGAAGATCGATGATGCTGAGATACCAGCGTTGCAGGGCATCCTGCTGGCGGATAGTACGGTCCAGGGTTTCACGAAATAGCGCTGCGCCCTCGGATCGGAAATACATCATGCCGATCGACTCGCCATCCACACTGTCCAGCGCCAGCGTCTTACCAACACGAGTCAAACGATCTCCATCAAGACAGACTTTCATGTCATCACTGTCGTAATGAGCCTTGCGATCAATGGCCAGCGTGATCGGGCGAACAGGCGCCTCGAGTAAGCGCAACAGGACGGGCAGGTCAAACAGCGTGTCGCCGTTTAGCAGCAGAAACTCGTCCTGCATAGCTTGCCGGGCCATCCAGCAGCTGGCCAGGTTGTCTGCCACCTCATAAAAGGGGTTGAAGAAGGTAGAAATCGTTCCCTTACCATAGCGGGCGTTCAAGACCTGCTCGACGTGGGCAGCGGCATATCCGACCACAACGCTGATACGATCGAAACCGGCTACCAACAAGTTGTCGATCTGCCACTCGATCACTGTCTTGCCCTCGACCTCCAGAAGGCACTTGGGCAGACTTTCGGTAAAAGGAAGAAGTCGGCGCCCCTGACCGGCGCTCAGGATAATGGCCTGACGAGACTGTTTCCGTTCAAAGTGATTCAATACCGTCTCCTAATATGAGGAACTTCATCTTTTTCAGGCAGACCAACACCGCTATGCCTTGAGGATGGCCTTATGCAGCTAGCCTTACTCTAAACAGGGGGTATGTGCCGGGTGCGTTTTTGGAACCAAAGAAGGCTCCGCAGTTCATGTTTCTGATCGAACGTTACGTGATAACCGAGGTACTCCGCCCTTTTCTAGTCATGGCCGGTGTCCTCACCTTCATTTTTGCGAGCTATTCCTCAGAACGCTATCTGGCCGAAGCCGCCAACGGCACTCTGGCGCTCGATACCGTGCTGGATATCGTCTACTACAAGGTGCTCATCGCCCTTGAAGTGTTGATCCCTGTGGCTCTCTATGTCTCGGTTGTCTTGAGCCTCGGCAGGTTGTACCACGATACCGAGATGACGGCCATTGCCGCTTCCGGTGTGAGTCCCTGGCGAATCTACCGGGCCGTACTGCTGCTGGCTCTTCCCGTTGCGGTGGGCGTTGCAGCGCTTTCCCTGTATGGGCGCCCCTGGGCTTATACCAATACCTACTTGTTGGAGCAGCAGTCCAAGACCGATCTTGACGTCAATCATTTACAGCCCGAGCGCTTCAACGTTAATGCCGATAACGGCCGCATGATCCTGGCACAAAGGATTGATCGCGTAACGGGCCGACTCCAGGATGTGCTTATCTACGATGCCGGACGGGGACGCACCCACCTGTTCCGAGCGCATGAAGCCGAGGTTACCGACTCTAGCCCGCTGAACCCGGTCTTGACACTTGAACAGGGCACGGCCTATTCGTTACAGCGTCAGGGCATTCAAGACCAGACGATGCAGTTCAAGACCATGACGCTGCGCCTGGATCCAACCCCACAGACCGATGAGTTCAAGCGCAAGGCAGCCTCGAGCCATGTGCTCGAGGCGTCCGCGGCCCTGTCGGATCAGGCCGAACTGCAATGGCGGCAATCTCGCGGTCTGAGTACGCTCCTGTTGGCTCTGCTGGCCGTTCCGCTCAGCCGGACGCCTCCTCGACGCGGTCGCTTCGCCAGACTCTTGCCGGTGACGGCAGTCTTCGCTCTGGTCTTTTATGCCGGCGATATCAGCAAGAGTCTTGTCAGCAATGGCACCCTACCCCTAACGCCAGGCCTCTGGATCGTGTCCCTCGTCATGGGGCTCGCTCTGCTGCTGGCATTCTGTCGCGACCTCGGTGCGACACGGGGCCGTCCGGCATGAAAATTATCGACCGCTATCTCATCCTGAATGTTTTCCTAGGCTTTGCCGTTGCGGCAGCGCTGCTGCTGCCACTCTTCAGCACGCTGGATTTAGTCGGCGAACTCGATGATATCGACGAAGGCTACCGTCTGGTTCAGGCGCTTGAAGTGGTGTTCATGACGTTGCCTCGTCGTGCCGTGGACCTTGGCCCTTTCATTGCGCTCCTGGGCGGTATTGCTGCACTAGGCCAGTTGGCGGTTACACAAGAGCTCATCACCCTGCGGGCGGCAGGCCTATCTGCGACTCGCATCGGCATGACCACACTGGCAGCGGGGCTGATCCTGGCGGTAGCCCTGGCTATTGCTAACGAATTCATTGCGTCTCCACTGCAACAAAAAGCGCTCCAAACCCGTTCACAGGCTATGGCATCCACTAAAGGCAACTCCAAGGACGGCAGTATCTGGGGGCGCCGAAATGACCAGTTCGCCCGCATCGGTAGCCTGCGACTAGGGCATATTCCAACCCAGGTGGAGGTGTTCGAATTCGATGAGCAAGCGCGCCTTCAACAGTACCTGTATGCCGACTATGCCGATATTCAACCCAACGGTGTATGGGAGTTGCACAATGTCCAGGTCAAACGCTGGACGGCCGGTGAGGAATCGTTCGAACAACGAGACCGGATGACGTGGCAGTCGATTCTCCCGGAGCGACGGCTGCGGGACGTGTCCTTTCCGGCTGAAAGTCTTTCGTCACGTCAGCTCTATCACTACATTACCTTTCTACGTGGCTCAAGCCAGCCCTCGGCGCAATATGAAGTGGCCTTGTGGGAAAAACTGGGTACACCACTGCTGACCCTGGCGATGATTCTTTTCGCTGTTCCCTTCGCGTTCACCCAAGTACGCTCCACCAGTCTTGGCAGTAAACTGGCCCTGGGCGCCGTAGTGGGTTTGCTGATCTATTTGGTCAATCAGATCATCATGAACCTGGGCATTCTGTTTGGTCTAAGCCCGCCTTTAGTGGGTACAGCGCCAGCACTGGCCATGCTCGGGGTTGCGCTTTTTTGGGTCTTTCGATTCGACAGGAAACGCTAACGGGGCCTTGCCGGACCCTACCTATAACATCAATAACTCTTTGCGTGCTCTAAGGCAGAACTTATGACAATACAGGTCCATCTCGTCGGTCAGTGCAGTGTTCGCTTATGGGGGCTGACCTCGCGTGAACGCTTGCGGCGTATTCTCAAAAAATTCTCGCAGGCACAGCTGGCCGATGCTGGCGCTGCACTGCCGGCCGAGGGTGAGGTGCTGCTGCTGCGCGAAGATTACCTGTATGACGAACGCGTCTTGCGGGGGCTGTTGGATACCTCTGACGTAGCCCTGCAAGACCCGCGCGATGGAACGCTTGCCGCTGCACGCGTCCAGGCTGCTTCGCTGGAGGGTACTGCTCAACTGCAAGGGCCGAGCATCGAACGCTTACGCCAGGTGCGGCCGGACACTGTAGCCTCAGGGCTACAGACGCAACTGCGAAAATTTGACCAGCCCTGGGTCGCTCGAGTAACGGAAAGCAACCGCCAGCACCTGGAAAAGTCGCTGTTCAACGGTGCCTACAAGGGCGTAACGGACTTTATTACCCGTGGCGTCTGGCCAGTGCCGGCGCGCTGGGTCACACACCTGTGCGTCCGCCTGGGGTTAAGCCCCAATCATGTAACCACGGCAAGCTATGTGCTGGCGATTCTGGCTGGCTGGTGGTTCTGGCAGGGACATTTCGGGCTGGGCCTGATCACCGGCTGGATCATGACCTTTCTGGACACGGTGGACGGCAAGCTGGCCCGCGTTACCGTAACCTCCACTCGCTTCGGCAACATTTTCGACCATGCGCTGGACTTGGTACATCCACCAATTTGGTACATAGCCTGGGGCATGGGGCTAGCGGCCACCTGGTCCTATAGCGTGCCCTTGTCAGTCGTCTTTTGGACTATTTTCATCGGCTATGTGGCCGGGCGGCTATGCGAAGGGTCGTTCAAATTCGCCGCACCGTTCTCCATGTTTCTCTGGAGACCGTTCGACTCGCTTAACCGCTTGGTGACGGCACGCCGTAATCCCAATCTGTTGCTTTTGACCTTGGCCTGGGGAGCCGGCGCGAGTGATCTCGGCCTATGGCTGGTTGCGGCCTGGACAGTGTTTTCTACCCTGGTACTGGCGGTACGTGTTATCCAGGCGATTACGCTGAGCCGCCATGGTGTCGAATTGCGGCCATGGCTGAGCGAGATCGACCTGCAGGCTGAAGGACATCGCCCCGTGGTTCGCCTGTTCGCGCCCCGCTCGGGCCTGGCCGATGCGTGAACAGGCTCTGCCCCCACCGGCGCGCCTGGGCATCCTGCTGAATCCGCTCAGCGGACGCGTCAAGCGATGCCTGCCACGCCTGCGAGCGCTGGCCGCCTCAGTCCCGGGCGCAAGCATGTACGAGGCGTCACGGCCTGAGGCGGTTGCACACGCAGTGCAGCGCTGGCAGGCTGACGGCCTCGACGTGCTTGTTATCATGGGTGGAGACGGTACGCTCCAAGCTGCACTGACTGCGCTCCTGCATGAACCAACAAGGCCATTGCCAGCCCTGCTCGTTGTACCGGGCGGCACTACCAACATGAGCGCTGCCGATCTGGGCGCCCGCCTGAAGCCTGAGCCAGCCCTCAAAGCGCTGGCCGCCTGGGCTCATGGCCGTGGCAACGCGCCTCGGTCGATTTTGCGGCCTGCGCTGCGCGTGGAAGGCAGTAGCTTGCAGTTCGGCCTGTTTTTTGGCACAGGGGCTATCCTGACTGGCGTCCGCTATTTCCATCAGCATGTGCGCCCTACCGGGGTACGCGGCGCGTTAGGCCCTGCTCTGACATTCATCCGCCTGTTGCTGTCGTTGCTGCGTAACAAGCCGCATCCCCTACTGCCCGCCTCACCGGCCGCCCTGCAAGGCGATGGCCATCAGTGGCAGAACGACTGGCTACTAGTATTGGCCTCGACACTGGATACATTACTTATCGGCTGTCGTCCGTATTGGGGGAGGGAAATGGCACCCATGCACTTCACCGCGGTAGTTCATCAGCCACGCCGGCTGATGCGTGTATTGCCCTTTTTACTCTCCGGTCGTGGCGCGCGCAGAGCTCATGAGCGCGACGGCTATATCAGCCGCAACCTCACTACCCTGGACATGCATGGCACCCATCATTTCATACTGGATGGCGAGCAATTCGAGACCACAGTGCCCATTCGACTCTCCACAACAGCGCCGCTGCGCTTTTTGACCTACTGAGGCCGACGATGAACCGACTGGCCCCGCTGCCTCCACCACCCGCTGCCCTGCTGGACGCCGTGGCATGGCAAGCGACCCAACCGGTCCGGAGCGAGCTGCATGTGCTCTGCGAGACGGTACGGGCGCGCTTCGGCGAGGCGGTTATCGCTGTCCTGTTCTACGGCTCCTGTCTGCGCAGCGGCAATCCCAGCGAGGGTATCGTCGACCTGTACGCGATTGTGGACAACTACGCCCATGCACATGCCAACCCCTTGCTGCGGCTGGCCAATACCTGGCTACCGCCCAATGTCTTCATGCTGCAAGCTCGGACCGCACAGGGTGACGTCTTGCAGACCAAATGCGCCGTGCTGTCGCTGAGGGACCTCGAACGCGGTACCGCGCAGTGGTTTCAGAGCTACCTGTGGGGCCGCTTTGCCCAGCCCTCGCGCCTGGTCTATTGCCGTGACGAGCAGACGGCTCGCCGAATTCACCAATCCGTGGCGCACGCCGTTCTGCGCCTGTTGAGCCAGACGCTGCCATGCCTGCCGGAACGCTTCGATAGCGCAACACTTTGGCAGCTCGGCCTGGCGCTTAGCTATGGCACTGAACTGCGACCCGAGTCGGCCAGCCGCCCGGCTGAGCTGGTAGGACATAATCATGCCTATTACCGGCAGCTGACCACCGCCGCAGCGCCTGCCCTCGTGGGGCTAGAGCCTGTTGCCGGTGAAGCGGATGCGTACCGCCACGCTTTGTCGGCACAGGCCTGCGCCGCGAGCCGGCAGATCTGGAAGCAGAGACGCTTGCAAGGCCGGGCCTTGAACATAGCCCGGTTGATAAAGTCGGTTTTTACCTTTGAGAACGGTGTGGATTACATTGCCTGGAAGCTGGAGCGGCATCTGGGGCAGCCTGTTGAGGTTACGCCGCGCTTGCGCCGCTATCCGCTTATCTTCGGATGGCCGCTGCTCTGGCGCTTACTGCGGGATCGTCGTCTACGCTAAATCGCATCCGGATTTTCAGCCTATCGCTTACCAAGCAGCGGCTGCTTGACCAAGAGGTGAACAGTGGAAAAGACCCAGGAAAACACCACGCTTCCTACGCCAAAGCGTAAACGTAAGCATCGTCCGAGCGTGGCCGCTGGCCTTTGGGTCATCAAGCGACTGGAAAAGGCGATCCGGCATTATTCAAAGGTAGAAACCACACCGTTCATTGATCCCCGGAAGTTCTCCTGGGCTCCGATACTGGAAAACAACTGGCAGACCATCCGCGACGAGCTGGAACAGGTACTACAGGAAAAGGCACGTATTCCCAATTTCCAGGATATTTCGAAAGACCAGAAGAACATCACCCAGGATGATCGCTGGAAGACATTCTTTTTGTACGGTTACGGCTACAAGATGGATGGCAACTGCGCCCGCTGCCCGGAAACAACCCGATTGGTCGAGTCGATTCCAGGGATGTTCACGGCATTCTTCTCGATCCTCGAACCAGGCAAACATATTCCACTGCATCGCGGCCCGTATAACGGCCTTTTGCGGGCGCACCTGGGCCTGATCGTGCCGGAGCCCAAGGAACAATGTCGTATTGAGGTAGGTGGCGAGGTTCAGCATTGGGAGGAAGGTCGATGTCTGGTGTTCGACGATACCTACAAGCATCAGGTGTGGAACGACACCGAGGGCGTACGCGTGGTGCTATTCCTGGACATCCATCGCCCCCTGACCTGGCCGGGGGCCCTGCTGAACCGGTTCGTGCTGCGGCTGATTCGCTGGTCACCCTTCATCCAGGATGCGCGCAAGAATCATCGCGCTTGGGAACGTGGCCTCGAAGGGTAATCGAGGCTGCTCGCTTAACGACAACTACTCATCCAGCAGTTTCTGGGCATCGTCCCAGGCGGCCAGGTTCTTGCGAGCCTCTTGTACAAACGGACTGCGCCGCACTGCACCGAGAAACAGGTCGCCCAACAACCGCCCGGGCAGGCGCAGCGGGCGTTTGAACTGAATCAGCAGGACCACGCGAGTGCCGTCGGTATCGTTCCAGACTTCATGTGGGTAGGTGTCGTCAAACACGATGCATTCGCCGTCATGCCAGGCCACCGTCTCGCTACCCACCTGGATACGGCAACGTTCGTTGGGTGTTGGCGTCATCAGCCCCAGATGGCACGTCATGATTCGCTTGGTCACGCCGGTATGCTTGGGAATATGGGCGCCGGGCGTCAGGATGGAAAAGAAGGCGCTGTTCAGTCCTGGCACAACGGCCAAGGCCTTGGCCGTTTCCGGACAGCGACGGCAGTTTTCCTCGATCTGGTAGCCATAGCCCCAAAGAAAATAGGACTTCCAGGTACTCCCCTCTGCGATGCGCCGGTGGTCCGGTGAAATATCGCGCAACGCAGGAATTGCCGTCCCCTTGCTTAATAACTGATCGACTTCGGCCCGGATCGCTGGCCAGCTTTTTTCAAGCTCAGCCGTCCAGGGGAACAGGTGCTTGTCGAAAACCGGGAGATCACCGATTAGGGAATTCTTGGCCAGGTAGCGGTTGAGCGCAGGACGCAGCTTTTTGCCGGTTCGGTAGAGCGCACTGCGCTTGACCTTGGCTGGCGCAGCAACGGGGGATGCAGAGTCGTTCATTGAATGCTTCCTTTAGTGATCCGTCCAGGATTGGGTAGCCTGCTGAGTCATGGCCTGCTCCCCCATGAGGACGGCCCGGATCGCCTCGATGGCGCGTGCACGAGAGGCCGCGATCAAGGCCGGTGAGAGCGTTGGCACATGATCGAGTCCCCCCGGTAAAGGAGTCAGCCCCAACGCGATATGCACCTCTTCGATACGCCGCTCACGCTTGACCCGTCCCTGTGCGACCAGCTCATCGTAAAAGCGTCCAACCTTGTTCTGCTGCCGGGGCGTACCGCGGCTACCGGCGGCCCGGTCGATAATGCCCAATTTGCGCTCAAGCGCATGATGCAATCTGGCTTTGGCATGCCGACGAACCGGCAGCGGGAAAACGGCAACGGGCTTACCCGTCAGGGCCGCCTCCGTCAGCATGGACACGCTTTCGCCGGTCACGATGAATGCATCGGCCAAGGCCAGCAAGGCCTGATAGGGATTCTCATCCGACACCCCGAAACGATACTGCCAGGCTGGCGCCTCGATAGCGGCCAACAGGGATTCAGTGGCGCTCTGCCCGGTACGCGGGCTGGTCGAAACCAGCAGCGAACCGCCTCGGGCGCTCACGGCCTCACTAGCCTGACGGCCCAGAGTTCCTGCCGCCTCGGTATCCAGCACATAGGGGGCACTGCTGCCACCTACCAGCAGGGCTACCCACGGACGCGGCAAGTGGGCGAAGCGCTTCTGCCAGGCATCCAACTCGCGTCTTTCAACGGTCCCTTTGGTAATGAAAGGCACCGGCAGGTCCACGGTATTCTCACGCAACGGCAGGCTGTACTGAGGTGTCGTAAGGACAAGATCGAAGTGGGCCAGCGGTGTTCGCGGCCGCCCGATCACAACCAACTTGACCTTACCGTTCGACTGCTGCCTGATCCACTGCGCGACCGGTGCGGTACGACGGCCTGAACTAAGCACCAGATCCGGCCACGGTGTTTTCAGGCCTTGCGCTGCGTGGGCGAGCCGGCGTTGCTGTAGGGCCTGAGGTATATAGTCGAGCGGTTTGAAGGTGATTGACTTGCACTCATAAGGCCATCCCAGCGACTCGGCGATCGAGACGAGCTGGGCATTGTCGCCCGCATGTTTGCCAAGCAGCACCCAAACGGTGGGCTGGCCATCCCCGTGGCGTACTCTCCAGGGAAAGTCGGCCCGATAGCAATGCACCTGTCCGGCCGCATCGGTACAGTCGAGCTGCCAGCAACGATCGGGATAGCGGCTCGCGATACGGCGTAACAGCGCACGCCAACCGTCCAGCGTACCGATCATCGAATCGGCGGGGCCAAGCCCAGTCTTGAGGTAGACCAGCTTGCGGCCCAAGGCGAACAGCCGGTCGACTATCCAAGGCATATCCTCGACTGGCAGAGCCTCCAGGCCACTGGCCGCCACGACATCCTGTGGCGCCAGATCCGGCTCGCGCAACTGGTCGAATCGCCACAGTTCGAGCGATTCATCGTCAGGTGCCGATTGGGTCCATTTATCCACCAACGCGTAGCGGGATGCCTCCAACGCCTGGGCCAAGGCAATGACTTCTCCCGAGAGGGAGGTCGAAACCTTTGGCATGGCCGCACAGGCCTGGGCAAAGCCGGGGCTGGGCTTGGCCGACGTATAGAGTTCATAGCCTGTAGCATTGGCTGTTTGCTCAAGGCTTAGAAAATATTCGGCGTAGGGGTGGATCTGGTAGGAGTACTGGTCAGGCGTTGGCCGCCAGGGTTGCAAGTGCAGCGTCGTGTAATGGAGCAGCTTGGAGACACCATGCTGATACTCCAGGTCGCGAGCGTGCCAGACCGGGTCCAGCGGGCCCCAACAGCCCGGTTTGGCCGCAGCCTGGGCATGCAAGGACTTTTTACTGTCTCGACGCGCTGTATCGAAATTCCAGCAGGTGGCCATCCGCTCGCAGTCGATAAGCATGACCGCGGTATCGTTGGGCGACAGCGCCAGATAACCGTGTTCACCCATCGGCTGATCGAACAGCGCGGCGGGATCATCCGTATAGAGCTGATCCACATCGTTGTAAATTGCCCGCCCCTGGCGGCCGGCGAGGTCAGGAATAGCAAAGCGATAGTTGGTAAAATTGGTTCGCCAAGAACGCTGATCGAAGCCTGGCAATCCTGTCATCCGGTATATCTCGTAACGCCGATCAGGGTTGCGTACCTGCTCAAGGGCGTAGACGAAAATGCGTTCGGCCCGGTGCTGTGCCGGCTCAGTGCCCAAGAAGATACGCACGGCTGGCCGCTCTGGCGCACCGGGCCGTGCATTGAGGATGATAGGTTGAATCTGCGGTACGGGAATGGAAGAGCGGGTCACTGCCGGGCGTGCCGCCGGCAAAGAAGCCGCCTCCGTAGCGCGGGGCTGTACCGACGCGGAAGAAAAGACCTTACGAATAGCGCGTGGCGCCTTCCAAGCGAAAAAAGTCATGCGTCCTCTCATGCTTCGAGCGGGCAATCTCGGCCCGTAAGCCTTTAGCAAGAGGTCTCCGTTGAAGAGGGCCTCTCTAGTTGAATGCCGGTACAGCAGGCGTTGGACAAGCATAGACGTTTTAACGGACGGCTGACTGAATCTCAACGAGTTCTTGGCCATTGAGATGCGCCGGGGAACGTCTCTGGCTAAGACGGCTGCAATCAGCCTCACATGCCTATCGTCCTTTACACACTAACAGCTCGCTTTACCTTCATCACTTTGACGTCCGTTTCATCGAGATGACGAAAAGAAGGCCTGATAAAAGGCGCTTTGTACCTTAAAGCTGACAGGGCCTTTTCCTAAGCTGGATGCCACGTCAAACCAATAACAAGGAACTGTCATGAACATTACGCTTCTCGGGGCTGGACACATCGGTTACACCATCAGCCAGTTACTACAGGACACCGGTGACTATCAGGTGACGGTTGTCGACCGTGACCCCAGTGCGCTGGCGCGCATCGCGGTGCTCAATATCGAGACGCGTCCAATTGGCACCGCCCCCCGAGAACTGGAAGATGTGCTGGAAAGCAGCGATGCCGTGCTTAACGCCCTGCCCTATCACATGGCCATTCCCGTCGCTCAGGCGGCGAAGACAACCGGCACGCATTACTTCGACCTGACCGAAGACGTCCATGCTACCAAGACCATCCGCGCCTTGGCAGAAGATTCCCAGACGGCGTTCATGCCGCAATGCGGCTTGGCACCCGGCTTTATCGGTATCGCCGCTCACGCCCTGGCGTCCCGGTTCGATCAGGTGCGTGAGGTAAAGATGCGCGTCGGGGCCCTCCCGGAATTTCCAACCAACTCACTGAAGTACAACCTGACCTGGAGTGTGGACGGGCTTATTAACGAATACTGCCACCCCTGTGAGGCCGTCCGGCATGGCGAGTTGAGCCTGGTGCAACCGCTGGAGGGCCTTGAGCACTTTTCGCTGGATGGGGTGGAGTACGAGGCATTCAATACATCAGGTGGGCTGGGCACCCTATGCGAGACCTGGAGCGGCCGCGTTGAGAGTCTGGACTACAAGACAGTACGCTATCCAGGCCACCGTGACCTGATGAAGTTCCTGCTGGAAGAACTGCGCCTGTCGGGTGACCAGAGCACACTCAAGCGTATCCTGCGCGATTCTGTGCCAACTACCATGCAAGACGTGGTGCTGGTATTTGTTACCGTGAACGGTCTGCGTGATGGCAAGCTGGTACAAGAAGTATTTAGCCGTAAGATCTTTGCGGCCGAGCAGCGCGGCAAGTTGACTAGTGCCATCCAGATCACCACAGCGGCAGGCATCTGTACCGCCCTGGACCTGTTCCGCGAGAAAAAGCTGCCCCAGAACGGCTTTATCCGCCAGGAAGAAATCGACCTGGATGTGTTTCTTGCCAACCGCTTCGGCCGGGTATATGCCGGTTGAGAAAGGGCTATAACCCTGTAGGGCTTACAGACGCCTGACAGGTCGCAGACGGCGCACTGCGTAACACGCAGTGCTCCCTATAGGTAACTGCCTGACTACCGAGACACGTCGTTTCGCCGATCGATCTTGCGGGTGAGGATAATGGAGGTCTGGGTCTGTTTGACGCCATCAATAGCGCCGATCCGGTCGAGTAATATGTCCAGCTGGGCATGACTCTCGCAACAAATAAAGGCCAGGTAGTCAAAAGCGCCACTCACGGCAGAGACCTCTTCCACTTCCGGCATGGCGGCTAGCGCCTTGATGACCTGTGCCGCACTCTTGGGCAACACGCTAATGCTGCAGTACGCCCGCACCGAGCCACTCTCTACCGCAGCACCGAGCCGTACACCATACCCGGCGATTACCCCCTCCCGCTCAAGCCGCGCCAGCCGCGAGACGACCGTGGTTCGTGCCAGGTTGAGATGACGTGCCAGCGTGGCCGTAGACTCGCGGGCATTGGCTTGAAGCAGTCGGATCAGCTGCCAGTCGGTGGCATCGAGCTTAAAGGACATGAAGGACACGCCGCATTAGGGAAAAGCGGAGCCTAGGAGCGCGCCCTCGCCTCGTCAATGACCAAGCTAGGGCTTAGCTACCTGCACGAGTTTTCCCAGCAGAGCCAAGCTGTATTTATTCGAGTGGCCTTTTGTAGGCAAGGCAAAACCGCTTTGGTTAGCATCCCTCTTCGAGAGCCGGAGCGTGGTTCCGTTATAAGCGCTCCGGCAAGGCTGCACATTGGCCAAAAAAAAGCAGCCTTCCGTGGCTGCCTCAAGGTCCGGATTACGCTGGCCCTCTGTTACCAGAGACCCAGCTGCTGAACGTGCCGGATCACGCGGAACGGTTTGTGCCAAGAGATAAGGGCTTAGCCGGTTTATTGCAGTAGTAGATACCGAGCAGGACTAGGCAGCCGCCCAGAATCATCAGCGGTGTCAGCCGTTCATCCAGGATCAGCACGCCCAGCAGCACGGCCGACACTGGATTCAGTGCGATGAACACCCCGGACTGGGTCGCACCGATCCGCTTGATGCCGTCGTAGTACCAGATATAGGCCAGCGCGGAGCCTACTATTCCCAGATAAGCCAGGCTGAGGAACTGTTCCTGAGTCAGGCGGGCAATAACCGAGCCGTTCAAGTCGCCCGTGTACAGCGAGGTAATACAGAGCAGCACAGTCCCGAAAAGCACGGAAAAACTCACCGTATGCAACGGGCCGATCTGCCGCACCAACGGACGAGAAAAGACACTGTAGATTACCCAACTGACCACACAACCAAAGATCACCAGGTTACCCAACCAGCTGCTGTTCTCCGCCTGAAGGACAGACGCATCCTTACTGACAATCACGGTAGCAGCACCGATGATGCAGGCTACAATCCCGCCGGTCTTCACCAGCCCCAACCGCTCGCGGTCGATAAAAAAAGTGGTCAGGGCAATCATCGCCGGATTAAGCGCCACAATCAGCGAAGCCTGAGACGCGCTGATCATGTTTAACCCATAAAAGAAGCACAGGTTGTACGTAAAGATACCGAAAAAGCCCAACCAGAAAAGCTGAAACACCTGGCGGCCGGTTAGCGTAACGAACAAGCGCTTTGTCACAGCCAGGACGGCTACCAGGGTAAGACTGGCAAGCAGGAACCGCAGACTGGCTGACGCCAGTGGCGGCACGCCAGTGGATAGGTAGCGACCCGCCACAAACGTTCCACCCCAGATAATCGAGACGGCCGTAAGCTTGAGGTACACCAGAGCCTTGTCGTCCGCCTGGGTAATGGCTGCTGCATTGGACATGAACGCTTAACCTCGATCAGTGATTTACCAGCATGCGTTCAAGCTCTGACTGCATGCTTAAGTAGGTCTGGCAGAACACCTGCGTCATGGACAGGAGTTCGCGCTGCGCCCGGCTACCGCCCAGCATGGGCCACAAGGATTGGGAGCAGCTCAGGAGCCGCAGGCACTGGGCGTACTCTGCACGGGCGAAACAGGCAATGGCTCGCATGACATCCATACCGGCCTGATGCGTATCCGGCTCTACGCCGAAACCGTCGCTTTCGGCAATCATCTTTTCAATGAGCAAAGGCTGGTTGGCCCCGGCAAACGCGAAAGCCGCATGCATGTTGTGAAAGTGGGACGTCGAACTGCCAATGCTGCCGGACCACAGGATGGCTAGCTCTTTCCACACCTCATCGAAACTGTGGTCGTCGATATCCTCAAGCTTGAGCCGCCAGAGAAAACCGACCGCATCCAGATCCTGCTTGGCGAAACGGTCCTGCTTCAGGGCGTAAAATTCGAGAAAGGCCATTTTGGCCGCTTCCGGATTGCCTAACTTCCTGTAGGTGATTGCCAAGTGCCAGTACACATGCATGCGCATGCCGGGGTTGCGAATCCATTCTTCTTTAGTGTCTTCAAGAAAATCCCGCATCTCTTCCCACATGCCCTGCTCATGCAGCGCATGAGCTACGGCGTGGATGGCATAGATGTTATCGGGGTTACGTCTGACAGCTTCCAACCCCACCACCAGCGATTCGTCGAACAGACCGCTTTCGCACAAGACAAACGCCTTGATACCCAGATAGAAGGAGTACAACGGGTGAGACTCCTCCATGTACCCGTCGCAGAAATTGAACAGTGGCTTTAGCTCCGCGGTGCGCCCGGTGCAAAAGTCCAGCATGTGCAGGAAAAAGATCGCCTGGACATCCGTGGGATAAACCTGAATATGCGTTTTGAACAGATTTCGTGCGCCGGCGTAATCGAACGCGACCCACTTGCCAAACGCACGAACAAGCGTGGCCAGTTCGCTGGGCACGTCTTCGTCGATTGACTGCAAATAATGAGCGAACTTGTAGAGATCCTTTACTTCGCAGCCGGTAATGGCATCGAAGCCTTCGAGTATGCCTTTGAAAATGGCCTGGTAACGGTCGCCAGTTACTGCCGCGGTGGGAATTCCCCTTAACGATAGAAACGGCGCATTGATGGCTGGCCAGAGAGAAGAACACCCATCAGTCAGCAGACTGCCGTTCAACGTCTTGATCTTCATGTAAGCCCCCGTCATGTCCCTAGTCAGAGCAGGCGATGCCCTGGATATCGTTTACCCAACAACTGATCATAGGAGTGCTTCGTTACATCGTTTCGAGCGATTCAGAGAACCGCACATGCACCAGGCAAGACTGGTGGCCTGTACTAAGGCACAGGCTCTAGAAGAAGCTGAGAAAGCGAGCATTCAACCGCGTCACATGTTGTTATGGCGCTATAATCCACTAATCCCTATTCATAGAAAAATGAGCATTTCCTCATGACCTTATGCAGGTGCCATGACCTTCTCGCAGCTTGAAATCTTTGTGCTGGTAGCCGAATTGAAGGGCTTCACCTCGGCTGCCTCACGGCTGTCGATCACACAATCCGCGGTTTCCCATGCCATCAAGGCACTGGAAAGCGAGCTGGGCGTTGAGCTGATCAACCGGCATCAATCCACCCTGGAACTGACGGCGATTGGCGAACAGCTGCTCCTTCGGGCCCGCGCCATTCTTGGTCTTACCGAAACCATGCGGCAGGAAGCCAGCGATGCACGGGGTATGAAACGCGGCACGCTAAGGATTGGCTCGTTCGGCCCCACCTCCTCGGTCAAGCTGCTTCCCTTGATTCTGGACGCCTACCGGAAGGAGTATCCCGGCATCGAAGTGCATGTCGACGAAGGGCGCGACCGTGAAGTCGTACAGTGGCTACAGGATCGGCGTATCGATGTTGGCTTTGCCGTCCTGCCGGATGAGCGCTTCGATACGTTTGCCCTCGCCGAGGACCAGATGGTCGCCTTGGTCCCTGCCGCGCATCCTCTGGCTGCCAAGGCTGACATTTCGCTGAAGGAACTGGCACCCGGCCCGTTCATCATGACCGAGGCCGGTTCGGCCCAGTTGGTCGGCAACTTGTTCAACGCCGCCAAACTGATCCCCAATACCCGCTACCGCAGCACGCAACTGATCAGCACGCTGTCCCTCGTCGAGCGAGGTGACGGCGTGACGATCCTGGCCGAGCAGGCCCTCCCCTGCGTAACGGGCGAAACCGGTTATGTGAAAAGGCCCCTGCGGCCACGGGTCAAGCGCATCATCGGCCTGGCCGTGCTGGACGAGCGCCAGGTTTCCCCGGCGGCCCAGGCCTTTATCAAGATCGCCCTCAGGCTCAAACGTCAGGGCGTCCTCAAGCAGACCGAGAGCGGCTAACACTTTTGCTGCGCTATCGTCCCGAGACGGCCCGGCTGTCTTCTTGCATCAACAAGACAGACCCGCCTCACTTCGTGCAGCCATCCACAGTTCCGCTCGCCTTAAATGAACCAAATCACATTCGACGCCTCTGTTTGTGCCTCTCACAGGCCTAGCACAAACACAGACGTACCGCGGCCGTGCAGGCCATGCCACACTATTTTCATTTACAGGAGCGAAACGACGCCATGGATACACTCTCTCAGTTGCGCGCAGGCAATCTGACCGGCATCAAGCGGCTCGACCTGTCGTGCGGCCTCACAGAGTTTCCTCGCGAGATTTTCGAGCTGGCAGATTCGTTGGAAATCCTTAACCTGTCCGGCAACGCCCTGTCCAGCCTGCCGGCTGATTTTGGTCGGTTGAAAAAGCTGCGCGTGCTGTTCTGTTCGGACAATCCGTTCTCTCAGTTACCCGAAGTAATCGCCGAATGCCCGCAGCTACGTATGGTCGGGTTCAAGGCCTGTCAGATCCAACAGGTGCCCGCGGCGGCACTGTCTCCTGCGCTGCGCTGGCTGATCCTGACCAATAACCAGATAGAGCAGATGCCCGAAACGCTGGGCCAATGCAAAGATATGCAAAAGCTCATGCTGGCTGGTAACCGCCTGGCGCAGCTGCCCGAGTCCATGATCGCCTGCCATCGGCTTGAGTTGCTACGCATCTCGTCCAACCGCTTCGCCGCCCTGCCTGATTGGCTACTAACCCTGCCTCGCCTGACATGGCTGGCCTATGCGGATAATCCCTTGAGCGAAGCCCGGGAAGAAGCCAGTGTGTCGCCCAGCGCACCCGTCAACCGGATCGACTGGCACAGCCTGACCTTAAAACAGAAGCTGGGAGAAGGCGCCTCCGGCCTGATCTACCAGGCGGACTGGCAGAAAACCCCGGAAGAAACCCAAACCGTCGCGGTCAAACTGTTCAAAGGCAGCATGACCAGTGACGGAACGCCTCAAAGCGAAATGGCAGCCTCTTTTGCCATTGGCTCTCACCCCAATCTAGTCGATATAGCAGGTCAGGTCGTACATCACCCAGACGGCACCGATGGATTGGTCATGCAGCTGATCGACCCACAGTTCAAGAATCTTGCAGGTCCGCCTAGCCTGGATTCGTGTACCCGCGACGTCTACTCTGCTGACACGCGCTTTACCCTTCGTGACGCCTTGAGTCTGGCCACAGGTATCGCATCGGCTACCATGCACTTGCATGCTGCCGGTCTGCTGCATGGAGACCTCTATGCCCATAACATCCTGTGGAACGGCCGAGGTGGTGCTTTGCTAAGTGACTTTGGCGGCGCTTCCTTCCTGCCCCTCAATAACCCTACGCAGTCCCAAACCTTGCAACGCCTGGAAACGCGCGCCTTCGGCTGCCTGTTGGAAGAGCTGCTGGCTCATTGCGAGGCGACGTCTGACGAGCAAGACGCTTGGCAAGCCCTTGCGGCCTTGAAAGCGCGCTGCCTGGATACCGACGTCGCCGCACGCCCCAGCCTATCCGAAGTGTACCGAGACTTGGAAACGCTCAGTAAGCGGCTCGGCTGAACGCTAAAGGGCCGTTCGAGCGGAGCGGCCCTTTAGCGCTATCAATGTTGGCTACCGCATCGCTTTTGCTTAAAACTGCACGCCTTGCGTCAGGCCGCCGTCTACCAGAAAGTTCGTCCCGGTCGTGAAACTGGCTGCTGCGCTAGCCAGGAACACCGTGGCTTTGGCAACTTCATCCGGACGGGCCATGCGGCCCATGGGATTTGCAGCCAGGCATTGAGCAAACGTCTCAGGCGTGTCACGCTCGATCGAGCCCCAGACGCCATCCTCAAAATAAACATTGCCAGGCGAGACGGTATTAACTCGAATACCGTCCTTGGCATGCCGCACAGACAGAGTTTTACCGTAATGGATCAAAGCAGCCTTCAGAACACCGTAAGGCTCGGCAAACATATCCACTTCCCGGCCCGAGACGCTTGAAATCAAGACAATAGAGGCTGCCTTGGATTTCGTCAGATACGGCAGTGCCGCATTGACGAAACTCACCGAGCCCAGAAGATCAGTCTCGAAGGCCCGCCGCCAGGTTTCGAGATCGCCACCACCCGCCAGAGCGCTGACGTTTGGCACAATAATATCGACACCGCCCATGCGCTCGGCCGCCTCGTTGACCCAATGCGTCACCTGGGTTGGCTCGGTGATATCCACTACATGACCAAAGGCTTTTCCCTTTATCTCGGCCTCGGCCTGTCTGACGCCTGACTCGCCACGGGCGCAAAACCCTACCTGGGCTCCTTCTGCCAGAAAGCATTCAACAATGGCGCGCCCAATGCCTCGGGAGCCACCGCTGACTAAAACCTTTGCGCCTTCAAGTTCGAGGTTCATCTTTAATCCTTAAGCGAGAGCAATAAATCATCTGAAAATAGCGCCGCCCTACCCAGCCGGTTTAGAAACAAGCACCGAACTCGCGGCTTTGCTGCGCTCCGGCATAGGCTGATGCGGTTTTTAAACCAAGAGACAGTGTAAGCCCTGAAGCCTGCTAGTCCAGAAAAGGAGCGTACAGGTGCCCTGGATACGCGGCTATCGATGGGTTATGTCATGCCGGACCGCAATCGGTACTTTTCAGGACGGCGGTCAGGGGGATGCCCCAGCCCCTGGCAGGCCGGAACACCTTGCTGCGCACTACATTCGCTCCCCCCTGAAGGCCTTCATAAACCTGTGCGGCAACCAGCGCCGGGGCAGATGAATTTTCAAGGCGCCTATGGAACTCTTAAACAGAATAGGTTCCAAGCCATAGTCGCCGCGGCGTCTCGCTTTAACGGTTGATAGACAACTGCCAGGCGACTTTTGAAAAACTCATTTAAGGGACGAAAACATGCTTCAGCGTGAAAGGGATTACAGCGAAAAACGGGACTTCATCCGCATGCATATCGAAACGCCAGTTACTTTATGGCAGGCTGGACAAACCCTGGAAGGCGTTTGTAAGGATCTATCAAGCACAGGCATGCAGGTAGTCGCAGCGACCTCATTTAAAAAGGGCGACAAGATTCGGGTCAACATACCGTCCAAGCATGCCGAGCTGAAAGGGCTTGATGCTCTAACTGAGGTAGTGCGCGTCAGCGCCTATGAAGATGGCCGCCAAAACCTGGGACTGGCCATTCACTCGATGAGCTAAATAGATACCTCCTCGGGGCTGAGATAGTCAGCCCCGTCTTATCCGCGAACTTCAGTTCGCTAGCGTCCAAAGGCTCTTAACACGGCCACTTAGCCTAGGGCAGCGAAAGGGATTAGCACATCTGAACTCATGCCATTCGATGCGGATTAACCTGTTTCTGCATACGCGGGTGTGAGTTGGAATCCTCGATAATCCCCAAGCCTGAAAAGCCCACCTCAGCGCCCCAGCCTCTTTTGATGAATGTGCCTTTACGACACCCCTCCCCTAATAGCTACGAAGATTAAGCATTACGTGCTCATCAGAACGGCGGCAGCCAGCTGGCCACTGAGCGTCCCTGCTCAGGTTTGAGGTATCAAATCATGGACGCACTAATGTCCACTACGAACCTTTGCAACGGACTATTCATCAACTAACGAAACGATGGATAAGTCGCTGTTACTGGCACTCTGTAATGCTGCCGTTCAAATAGCATCACGCTAGATCCATAAGAAGAACCGAAACTGCTATCACCTTTATCGGCACGACAGCGTTTCACGCCAGCGATAACGTATCTCTCGACAAACCCCAGGCCCTTACAGGCCCATATAACAAAACGGGAGATTAGCCTTATGCTCCAGAACACCTCACGGCCGGCGCGCCAGCGCGGGCAGGCAATGGCCGACCATCGCACCCCTCTCATCAAGAACTGCTGGTACGTCGCTGCGCTAAGCAATGGATTGCCATATCCCCCGATTCCACAGTTGGTCGAGGTAAGGCCAGCCCCTGATGCCGAAAGCAGTTTTCTATCAGATTTCTCGCAGGGCTCAACGGTCGGGGCAATATCCACTGTGCATCAGCCAACGAGTACAAATCGAGCGCCTGGCCTACCAACGGATGCCCTGCGCGCACTAGCACTACTAAATCCTCTTCCAGCAAGGCCTCGCCTTGTAGCTCACTGTCCTCTGCGCGTAGCGCTCCGAAAACGAAATCCAGGTCACCGCCGCGCAGGTCTGCTTCCAGCTGTTCGAAACCGCCATCAAAGACCTCTACCTGAACCTGCGGGTATTGCTTTAGTAACTCGGCGATGGTTTCCGGAATGAGGCGCGTGCGGCCCAGTGGTAAGGCACCTATACGCACCTTCCCTCTCAAGGCGCCGGTCAGGGCGGCTAAGTCAGGTACGATATGGTTCAGCTCGTTCAGGGCGCGGCGAATGGCTGGCAGAATTGCCAGCGCGATCTCGGTTGGCTGTACGCCATGTCCTGAGCGCTCGAACAAGGCTTTGCCGGTACCGTTCTCCAAGGCTTTGATAGCAGCGCTAACGGCTGGTTGAGAAATCGCCAGGGTACGGGCTACTCGCCCCATGTTCTTCAACCGGCATAGGCGAGCAAAGACGATCAGACGCCGAGCATTGAGCAAGTACAACTGCTCATGCACGGTTACCGGCGGCTGCCCAAGCATGGCGGGTAATACGGCAAGTTCTGCAAGAATGCGCCGAGCGCGCACTAGCACACACTGTCCTTCTGCGGTCAGCTTCCAGCCGCCTGGTGCGCGCTCGAACAATGCTACACCAAGCTGCCGTTCCAACTCCTTGATACCATCATGCACCACAGACGTGGTGCGCAGCATCTTTTGCGCTGCACTGGACAGGGTGCGATAGTCTGCCACCCTGACCAAGGTTCGCAAGTGGAGCAAGCTGGGGGCTTCAGCAGGGTCAGGCAAAGGCATAGTGGGTATAGATATCAGAGGCAAATTGTTATTTTTCTACGATAAGCGCTCAGGACAACCGATAGCATTCAAGTGCCAAAACTAGCGCACTGCCATGGTCTGACCGGCATAGATACATAGTCTATTACCGGCTCGGCAAAAACTCACTCCGGAGATGGAGACCAGTTGTAAGCCGCCAGGAGGAGTCCATTCGGACGAGAATCTGAAGACAATATCCAGCCTTTACTACTCAGTCCGCTGTATTAAAAATTCGCAAGCAATGTCCTCCTAGGCGGCTTCGCGAATCAAGCGAGTTTCACTAAATCAAATGTCTTGCCACCATTATTTACCAAGCGACCATCGACGAGGCGGCCGATCTCTTTACCAGCGCCTGGCTGATCGTCGCTAATAAGGCGATCACCTTCTAGATGAGCATTCATCGGTCCCATTGAGCCGTCTGCTTGTCGATGCTGATAATCGTAGTACTTTCCCTCGATAAGCCGGCCAATCGAGTACGCGTCTTCAGGAGCTTTTACGTTATAAGCGGCAGAAGGGTCATACAAAGTCGTCATAGGTAACCCTTAACTAATAGCTGGTAGATCGCCTAGTCTCAATCGGCCTCTTCTAACTTGCCAGACCTAAGCGTTATCGTTTCCAGTGAGCAACAGAAAAGGCTGCTAGAGTAGCCTTTTTCGTAGGGGTGTACTTCACATAACGAGACTCGTGTGCAACCGCTACGCATACGGTTTCGCCGAAGGACATTCTGTTAAATGGCTGGCGACTTTAGGTATAGCGAATAGATGGTGTAGTTGTTTAGGTCGACACGGCTATTTATTGCTACGCCTGGATATGCGCTTTCTAGTTTAGCCACTGGGGTACACCCCAGCGACTACATCTAAATAGAGACGACACCTTAAATTTTAAAAGTGCGAATGAGCAGATTTCAGATTGATTTTAAAGATGAGTCTAAATTAGCAGCTCGGATAACTAGAGGAGATGCAGCGGCTGATTACCCCAAAACTGTCAAACCAGAATGTCTTGACCTCATGCGCACGAGGTAGGCATGAAGCCTTGGGATCTGCTGTTCTGCCCATATAACGTTTCAGACAGGACACTGGCCAGGCATCAAGCGTAGCTTCATGCTGTAGTCAAAATAGCGATCAGTTTCTACGATGCCTTTTGGCTTGAAGCCTGATTTGGAATACTTGAGGATTTCTTCGTCAGAAAATCCGGCTTCGTTCATTTTCTTGGGAACGCAGGCACAGATCCGGCCTGATATACCTCTTTGCGCAGCGCGCTGCTCGCACCCCTTTACCATTTTATCTATCTCAGCATTTCCAGCGAATGCGGCTGATTGGCCGAGCAATACTGAAAAAGCCAATACCAATGGTGCTACCGAGAACATACTTCTCATACTGTTCTTTTCTTCCATGTGTTAACAAAGCGATATCAGCAAAGCCTAAATGACTGTGTGATAAATATCACTATTTCTATAGCTGAATTGCCATTGGATCTTTTGAGCTTGGCTTATTGACGGGCCGAACCAATATCGGCATTCGATGTGCAAGTGCTCTATCACTTTGGCATTTCCTAATGCTATCGGGCATTGGCACTAGAAACTTTAACCGTCCAAGTAAGATATGTAGAACTTCAGCACTTCAGACAGTAGATACTGTGTCGATAGATAGGTTTATGTAATCGTTAGGAGATAGCTAAAACCACTACAGATCCTTGAATGACAGCTGCAGGCCTTTAGCACCCTTAGCTAGTCTACCCTTGCCATGAGTACCCCTGCGAGTTACAGCCATTGACCTTGGAATAAGGGAAGCTAGTCGGGCAAGAAGCCCCGCTCCGGCTCCGAGATAGGCCATCAGTAGGGCTGTGGATTGACAAGGGAATCCGGGCGGCTATGAGGGTTTGCATACATCAAGCCCGGCTTCGCAGCGAAAGTGGCCTGTTTCCGAGCCGGTTGCTGGATTCAGAGCACTTCTCTATCAGGCAGTACGCTCGAATCGTCAAGGCCTGGAAAAGCCCGTGGTCTCGATCGGGCCATATACGGCCCCTACACGATGCGCCGCACGAAAGCATCCCGGATCTATTGCAGGATAAAGAACCTGAGGGCAATTCAACGCCTGCTCGGCTATACGAAGCTCGAGAGCACAGTTCAATACCCAAGAATTGAGGTAGATGGCGCCTTGGAAATGGCGGAACAGAGTGAGGGCTGACCAGGGATAGCGGGCATTTACAAGCTGATACCCGTCGTGCATACCAAGACAGGTAAAACTAATACGCCAGTACCGAGGCGAACCTTGGTACTGGTGTATTAGACCACGTAGTGCTTAGAGCGCCATATCGTTCTCAGGCTTGCTTTCAACCGGGGCGGTTGAAGCGGCCTTAGTGGTATGGGCAACTGCTTCCTGATCGATCGCCGGAGGGGGCGACAGCTCTAGGATCTTGGAGGTGTATACCAGCTCTTGTTGGGCAGCGGCAGGAGAATCATTGAGCTTGGTTCCGTAGCTTGGAACAAACTGACGAATCTTCGCTTGCCATTCAGGCGTAGCTACCTTGTCCGTAAAGGCTTTTTCCAGCACGTTCAGCATGATTGGCACGGCAGTCGAGGCACCAGGAGAAGCACCCAGCAGGGCTGCAAGGCTGCTGTCCTTGGAAACCACTACTTCGGTACCCAGCTTAAGTACGCCGCCTTTTTCCTCATCGCGCTTGATGATCTGTACACGCTGGCCAGCCTGCCACAGACGCCAGTCTTCCTTCTTGGCATTGGGGAAATAGGCTTTCAGGGCCTCGAAGCGATCATCATCGGACTGCATCAATTGGCCGGCGAGGTATTCAACCAACGGGTACTGGTCTATACCAACCTTTGTCATCGGCCAGAAGTTATGCGTCGTCATGCTGCTGAACAGGTCGAGGTACGAGCCATCTTTGAGGAACTTGGTCGAGAATGTCGCGAACGGCCCGAACAGGATGACACGCTTGCCATCCAGCACGCGGGTATCCAGGTGCGGAACCGACATGGGTGGAGCACCGGTCGATGCAATACCGTAGGCCTTAGCCATATGCTGCTCGGCGATGGTTGCGTTTTCAGTAACAAGGAACGAGCCACCCACCGGGAAGCCTGCATACTCATTGGCTTCAGGGATGCCGGACTTTTGCAGTAGCTTCAGCGCGCCGCCACCGGCACCGATAAATACAAACTTAGCGTCGGTACTACTCGTACTGCCGTCTTTTAAGTTCTTGTACTCAACATGCCAGGAGCCATCTTCGTTGCGGGTAATGTCTTTAACTTCGCTGGAGAGCGTCAAGTCAAAGTTCTTCTTGGTTTTTAGATGGCCTACGAATTGGCGGGTAATCTCGCCAAAGTTAACGTCGGTTCCAATCGGCGCCCAGGTAGCAGCGATCTTCTGATTGGGATCGCGACCTTCCATCATCAGCGGAACCCATTTGGCGATCTGCACGGGATCTTCGGAGTACTGCATGGAGCGGAACAGCGGGCTGGTCTGCAAGGCGTCGTAGCGCTTTTTCAGGAACTCGATGTTGTCATCGCCCCATACAAAGCTCATATGCGGAGTCGAGTTGATGAACGAATGGGGGTTCTTCAACACACCGGCCTTGACCTGAGAGGCCCAGAACTGACGAGTAATCTGAAAGGCTTCGTTGATTTCGACGGCCTTGGAAATCTTGATATGACCGTTTTCGTCTTCAGGCGTGTAGTTCAGTTCGGCCAGGGCAGAGTGACCAGTACCTGCGTTATTCCAGCCATTAGAGCTTTCCTCGGCAACGCCATCCAGACGCTCAACCATTTGCATGGACCAGCTTGGCTCGAGCTCGTTGAGCCAGATGCCCAGCGTTGAGCTCATAATGCCGCCACCGATCAACAGCACATCTACATTCTTGCTTTCGGCAGCCTGCACCTGTTGCAGGGTGGCCGCTGAAATCGCTAAAGCGAACAGCGCTTTACTTGTCTTTCCTAACATAAAATCATCCACACAAAAGAATATAATCGCTCGATGCTTTTTGCCCAGCGTCTGATACTTCAGTGTTATGCCTGACGGGAGAAAGAGTGCTCTACTCAGGGATGAGCAGGCGCAGTTGAAAAGTCAGTCATTTCATGACCTCAACGTCGCTATATCTCGCGCTAGATTATTATTCTGTTGATAGGCCCAGTATCTGGAGCAACAGCCTTCGCACTGTTTTATTATGATGAGCGCAGTGAGTTATCACGCGCTGGCAACACCATTAACAACGTCGACGACCAGATTGCTTAGTCCGTCTTAGTATCAAGGTAAAAATGTCTCGATCAGTCGAAACAGCAAAATGATATCATTTATACCTCCAGTCTATATAGAACTATATAGCTTACTAACATTTATCAATATAAGATCCGCCGGGCTTATGCCTTCCTGCACTACTTTCAAGATTTGCTAACCGAACACAGCCGAATCGAGTCCGCCAAGACATCTATTGCCTTAGGCCGCGGATAACTGGCGCGCCAGGCAATTGCTATTGTCCGGTAAGGGACTGGAGGGCTGAAAGGACGTACTTCGATAACGCCCGGAGCATAGTGATGAGTATCCACAGCCGACAACGGCAGCACGGAGACGCCTAGCCCGGAGGCAACCATGTGGCGAATGGTCTCTAGCGACGATGATTCTACCTTCGACTGTTTGGATTCGACGCCTGGCTTGCGTACTGCAGGACACGCTTCTAGCACTTGATCCCGAAAACAGTGCCCCTCGCCCAATAAGAGCAAGCTTTTTTCGTCCAGGTTGGCACTGCTGATTGATGAAAGCTCAGCCCAGGGATGCCCTGCCGGCATCATTACGTAGAATGGCTCGTCATACAGTGGCTTGGTCAGTACGTCCGGCTCACTGAAAGGCAAGGCCACAATGATGGCATCGAGCGCGCCGCTACGGAGTTTATCCGCCAGGTTGGGTGTAAAGTTCTCTTCGATATAGAGCGGCATTTCTGGTGCTACTTTCTGCAGCTGCGGAACCAGATGAGGATAGAGATAGGGCCCTACGGTATAAATCGCACCGACCCGGAGGGGAGAACTCAGTTGGTTCTTGCCAGCAGAGGCCAACTCCTTGATGGCATGGGTCTGCTCCAGAACAACCTGGGCCTGGGCAACAATGGTTTCTCCGACCGGGGTCAATTGAACATTGTTTTTACTACGTTCAAAGATGAGCACGCCTAGTTCGTCCTCTAGCTTCTTGACGGCAACGGACAGGGTCGGCTGGCTGACATGGCAACGCGTGGCCGCTCGGCCAAAATGTTGCTCCTGCGCCAGGGTAACGATATAGCGCAATTCAGTGAGGGTCATACGTAGGCGATCCTTGATACCGCTCAAACGCAGCGGCAAAGATAAAAGGGAGTCTCGCGACGTATCGGCATGACTCAGGAAAACTTCAAGTCAGGCAGCCACCATACGTCCTTAATGCTCAGACCAGTAAGACCAATCATCGCTGCGTAGTAGCTAACTTATTGCCAAATACAGCCGTGCTTTGAGTCCATGCGATAAGGTACGACTCGCTTAGGCCAGTCTATTACATCGTAACTTGTCGGCCATATCTCGAGAGTGCTCTGAATTAATTTCAATTAAAATTGATGAGTGGATTTAAAGGGCAGACACCAAGCCATCCACAAGAACACTACTAGAATCAGTCAGCTCCTTTACGTGTCAGGATACGATTCTCTTATTAAACGTGTGCCCAGGAATTCAACGAGATAAGATCTATAGAAAGCTCTGCTTTATCTATTAAGGCCTCGCTAAATATGCCAAAGCAATAAATATCAATAACAAAACTCGCTTTAAAAAATCTGTATTTCAGCAAGTACGCGGCAGCTGAAATACCACAATCGAAAAAGGATATTAATCAGGCAATGAGGATAATGGAGGGCCTTGCTTTATTCGTATCCAGCACAACCCTCTCCACCACAGGACTCACACGATAGGAACATAGCCTTCAGGCTGATCGGGCCAAGGGGTAAGCACCTCGAAACCGCTCTCCGTCACTACGACCATGTGCTCCCACTGGGCCGACAATGAGCGGTCTTTGGTGATGACCGTCCAGCCATCCGGCAGTGTCCGGGTGTGGTGTTTGCCTGCATTGAGCATGGGCTCGATGGTAAACATCATTCCCGCCTGCAGTTTCAGGCCTTCGCCCCGGTTGCCGAAGTGAAGAACCTGCGGCTCATCGTGATACACCTTGCCGATACCGTGCCCGCAGTACTCACGCACCACACTAAAATTCTCGCGATAAGCAACGGTTTGTATGGCATACCCGATATCGCCCAGCGTCGCGCCGGGGCGAACCTCGCGAATTCCGGCACACATGGCCTCATAGGTAGTCTCTACCAGCCGCCGGGCATGCGGAGCCGGCTCGCCGACGAAGTACATGCGGCTTGTATCGCCGTACCAGCCATCCCTGATGACAGCCACGTCGATATTGATGATATCGCCTTTCTTCAGCACTTTTTCCGAAGGAATGCCATGGCAGATGACATGGTTGACCGATGTACAAACGGTCTTCGGGTAACCGTGATAGCCAATGTTAGCTGGAATGGCTTTCTGAACATTTACGATGTAATCGTGGCACAGCCGGTCCAATTCATCGGTCGTAACGCCTGGCTTGACGTGCTCGGAGATCATGGCCAACACCTCGGCAGCCAGCGCTCCGGCTTTACGAGCCATGGCAATTTCTGCTGCCGTCTTGATCGAAACCGCTCGTTTCATTGATCCACTCCTGCTTCAGCGGTGGTTACGTGACGTTTTGACGTGGCTTTCATTGCCACGATAGCGGCCAAGTCGAACCCACCGGCTTGCTCCATTGAAATGAGCAGCTTGCATAACTCTTGATGATTCAGCTCGGGATGCAGTTCTGCCAGCATGCCGATACGCAGCCAATGCTCCGCTTGCGCATTGATCGAACGGCAAAGAGCATTACTGGCAATCCTGAGATTTTCATGCATACCGTCCGAGACCTTTACGATACCCATAGCCTGGCCTTATACGGTTCATATACGGTTCATATATGGACCATATATTAAATGTGTCTGCTGTCAGATATCAATCTGAGACTACTCGAGCCTCTGCTAAGGTGGATTTAGAGAACAATGCCCAGGGCTATCGAATGACGACCTCGACGCGGCGATTACGCAGCTCTGTTGTTTCGGGCGGCGTCTTGATCAGTAGGTTGCGCTCACCATGGGAAGCCACCTTGAGTTCAAGCAGGTCAAGCCGCTGGGCACGCAAACGTCGTGCAACCGCCTGGGCTCGTTGCAGCCCCACCTGCTGATTGATATCAGCACTGCCTAGCGTGTCGGTATGGCCAATCACCGAGACGGCAGCCGGTTTTCGTGCGCGCAGGGTTGCCAGAATATCCTTTAACGTCTGCTCGGAATCGGGAGCAAGCCGGTTACTACCTCCGCTGAAATACAACAGGTAATGCACAGGTAACTTTGGCTGCGCAGCCAAGGCGGGGGTAAAGTCCATGAGGATTTGCTTGGGTGGCAGCGTAAACGTTCGCCCGGCATCACGGTCCAGGCTGATGGCCTTCTGGATCTGGTCAATGTGCGTAGCCCCTTGAGGCGTAGTTACGGTGACATCCCGTACCTCTCCGTAGGGGCTATCGACCAGAACCACATAGGAACTGGACGAACACCCCACCGTCACGGCAGCACTCAGGGCCAGACAGCAGGCAAAAAACCACCCATCAAGGGGCCTTCGGTTCATGCTCGACCTTGGCTAGAAACTGCGGGCTACGTGTGCTGATGGCGCCATGGGGTGTACGCACTTCAACGGCCTGAGGTGCCAACTTGCCAATCATCCCGGCTACATAATTCAGGGTGCCCCGTTCGAGCCGCGCCTGCAGCGCAAACGCATTACGGGCCGGGTCAAACGCAAAGGCATCCATGGTAAATGTCGAGTCAGGCCCAAAGGACATGACGGAGCCATCTTCCAGCGTCAGCCCCAACGAGCCCCCTTTGCCTGTTTCCAAAACCGCACCTAACACGACAGGCGTACCCACCGTGGCCGGGACGGAGATGCCCTCCGCTTGTACCGTCGCATCGCCTTGAACGGTCATGACATATCCCACAGGCACAGGCGCGCCCCAAGCGGACGCCGCCACACACGTGCCCCAGAGCCCCAGCAACAGTCCAGCATATATTTTCATAGGCAGCGAACCCGGTGTCCGTTTAAGCCTTTGTGCCGTCTCGATATCGAAGCGTTGTTCCATAACCGTATGGCGGCATGTAGCTGCTGTATACATACCGGGGAACTGCTGCGTTAGTTCCAAAACCGTGCGGTCTTCCCTCTATGGAATGCGATACAGTCGAGATTAAAGCGTAGATGGCTTACCGCTCCGACGAGGCCAGCACTTAAAGATTATTCAAGAGCTGCCAGAACGAAGCCCCTACGCCGGTAATGCTCTCACCTGCCACCAGACCAGCCGCCGTCGCAATCACGAACCGCTCGGCCAGGGCAGGCCAGCGCAGGCTGAACAGCCAGGCCAGAATCGCCCCGAGCGCCATCATCAGCGAGATGGAGGCCGGCAGGATAAAGGCCAACCCAAGTGCGGGTGCACTAGGCAGCCAGCGCAACCAGCGCTCCGTGGCGATTGCATCCAGCGCACCGAGCAGCAATCCGGCCAGACCACCCCAGAGCATGGCCCAGCGGATGCTGGGGGATAGCGCCTCCAATCCGTAGGTCAGTGTCTGAGCGACGGCCTTCCAGGTTGCCACCGCAGGCGCAGGCCACTCCTGCGTCAATAGCATGGCCTGAGGATCGGGAATCAATATCTTGTACACCATCACGCCGACCAGACTACCCGCCAGAATACCCAGGCATTGCGCGATCATCTGCTTGTGAGGCGTAGCGCCAATGGCGTGTCCCACCTTGAAATCATTCATGAGATCGGTGCACTGCCCAGCCGCTCCGCCGGCCGTGTTGGCACTCATAAGATTAATCGGCACCTGCCCAGGCGCTACAATCCCGAAACCAAGTTGGGACAATTGGCCGATAGCCCCAATGGGCGGGATACCGGTCGCGCCCACCACCCGTGCTGCCACAGCCGCCAGACAGATAGCCAAGGGCAGGCTCAACAGCGCCATGACGATATCAATGTCAAATAGCAGCATCTGGAGACACACAATCAAGAGAACGGCCAAGCCCAGGCAAAGCGCAGGAGCCCAGGCCGGTCGCTGCCCCAGTACAGAGGACGCCCGCCCCTGTTTACGCTTGCGCGTCTGAATCAGGCGCAGCGCCAGTGCCGTCAGGGTTGAACAAACCATCAAGCTCACGCCTGGCCAGAGCAGCCACTCCACCAATAGGGCAAATTGCGGCCCGGTACTGCCCGGCGGTAGCTCAACCAACCCTTGGGCTAACAGCCAAGGAGCCAGTCCACCCCAGGCCAGTACGGCACCAAACAGCAAGGTCAGCCCTACCCGCAAGCCAATGATCCCGCCAAAACCAACCAGCAGCAGCGACGGGTCGAACGTAAAGGTGAGCCGCTCCACCTGCGCCGTAGGCGCCCAGCGGGGAAAGGTCCAGTAAAACGTATCCACTATCTTGACCAGAGCGGAAAACAGCGCTGCGCCAAACAGCACAGACAACCGCTTGGCCGCCTCCTGTCCATGGCTATAGATCTGCTTCATGGTCTCCAAGGTAGCCATGCCTTCCGGAAACCTCAGCGCCCGGTCATTGAGCAGAGAGGGTCTTAGATACCAGGCGATCCAGATACCCAGAAAGCTGACCGAAAATACCCAGGCTATCAGTGGACCTGCTGCCAGCGCTTTTCCGGTCAGCAAGGTGTAGGCCGGAATTGGTGCTACCAGGCCGCCGGAGACAATCGATGCGGCAGCAGAGGCCGCCGTCTGGTTGATGTTGCTTTCATGCATCGTCCAACTGGGCTGCCGCTTGAAGCGGGTCGCCATCCCCTGCCAGAAGCCAAAGCCAATCAACAGGGCAATGATCGACATATTAAAGGACCAGCCAATCTTGAGCCCGGCATAGACGTTGGAGGGCGTCAGCAGCATGCCCAAGAGCAGGCCGGTTAATAGCGCACGCATGCTCATCTCACGCTCGATCGGCATGATCACCTCCACGAAGGGCGCGTCGCAGGCTGGCGGGGCTGCCAACATGGATACAGCGAATCGGTAAAGGCATCGGGCATTTCCTTGCAAGACATGACGTAAGTGACCTGGGTTAACGGGGCTTAACTTCAGCCAGGCGGTTAAATCGCCTCAATGAAGGACTCCTTAAAACAGCTCAAGGTCCCACGCAACGTCAATCCATCGCCTACGCTTAGTGAAATAGGCACGCCGGAGCCTCCAATGCGACGCACGCGCATAACTTGCAGCATGCTCTTTGTCTGGCTGGGATGGTTAGCCCTGTTGCTCAGCACCGTCCCGGCCTGGGCAGCCCCTGCCCCGGTGGTTGTCGTGCCCCTTCAGGGCGCGATCGGCCCGGCTACCTCTGCCTATGTTCTCCGCGGCCTCGAACAAGCCCGCGAGCGCGGCGCTCAACTGGTCGTCCTGCAACTGGACACTCCAGGCGGGCTCGATCTCGCTATGCGCGATATCATCAGAGCTATCCTGGACAGCCCCTTTCCGGTAGCCGGTTACGTAGCCCCTGGCGGCGCTCGGGCGGCCAGTGCCGGTACCTATATTCTTTATGCCTGCCATATTGCTGCCATGGCACCCGGCACTAATCTAGGAGCCGCCACTCCGATCTCGCTCATGGGGCAAGACGGCGAGAGTACCGCTGCGACGCGCAAGTCGATCAATGACGCCTCGGCCTATATACGCGGCCTCGCTGAATTACGCGGCCGCAATGTCCAATGGGCCGAACGCGCCGTGCGCGAGGCCGTCAGCCTGCCTGCGACAGAAGCCTTGCAGGAGCACGTCATTGACCAAATAGCAACTGACGTACCTGATCTGCTCACTCGCCTTGATGGCCTGTCAGTCTCCATTCATGGCGAGCAGCGTGTCCTGCACCCGCTCGGTGCCGAGCTGATAACCATCACGCCTACGTGGCATGAGCGTCTTCTTGCCCTGATCACCAATCCCAGCGTTGCACTGATTCTGCTTATGCTGGGCTTCTACGGGTTAGTGTTCGAGCTATTGATGCCTGGAATCGGCGTGCCGGGCATCATGGGTAGCATCTGCCTGCTCGTCGCGTTGTATGCCCTGCATTTGCTGCCCTTGAACTACGCCGGCGCGGCGCTGCTCCTGTTGGGCCTCGGCCTGATGGTGGCCGAAGCCATGGTGCCTAGTTTCGGCATTCTAGGGCTGGGAGGCCTCATTGCCTTTGCTAGCGGTGCCTTCATGCTGATTGACACCGAAGCCCCTGGCTTTGGTATTTCCCTCTGGTTGATCGCCAGTCTGGCTCTTCTGAGTGCTCTGTTTCTGGCCGTTATCGTTGGGATGGCCTTACAGGCTCGCCGGCAAAAGGTCGTGACCGGTGACGAAAAATTGACCGGCACCCTGGCTCAGGTCATCCAACTCCAGGACAACGACGTTTACCGCGGCATGGCCATTGTTCGCGGAGAGCAATGGCAGATTCGCAGCACAGCCCCTCTACACCCAGGCCAGACGGTTCAGATACAGGCCCGGCATGGACTCGTTCTGGATGTTGCTATTGTCAATGAACCTCACCCAGGAGAATCCTGATGCAAATTGGATTCAGTATTTTCGCAATTTTTCTGCTGTTCCTACTGATTGCCTTTTCCTTGCGTATCCTGCGCGAATACGAGCGAGGGGTGGTTTTTCAACTAGGCCGCTTTTGGAAAGTCAAAGGCCCTGGGCTCGTCATTATCATTCCCGGCGTGCAGCAGATGGTCCGGGTCGACTTACGCACCCGTGTGCTAGACGTCCCCTCGCAGGATGTTATCTCACGGGACAACGTGTCCGTCGCCGTAAACGCAGTGGTGTACTTCCGCGTAATCGATCCGGCCCATGCGATTATCCAGGTCGAAAATTACAACGCAGCAACCAGCCAGCTGGCCCAAACCACCTTGCGCGCTATTCTGGGCAAATACGATCTCGATACCATGCTGGCCGAGCGGGAAAAGCTCAACTCGGACATTCAGCACGTACTCGATGCGCAAACCGACGCCTGGGGCATCAAGGTTGCCAATGTCGAGATCAAGCACGTAGACATTGACGAATCCATGGTACGCGCCATTGCCAAACAGGCCGAGGCCGAACGTGACCGGCGTGCCAAGATCATTCATGCCGATGGCGAACTGCAAGCCTCGGAAAAACTAGCCCAGGCCGCCGAAAAGCTTGGCCGTCAGGAAGGAGCCATGCAGTTGCGCTACATGCAGACATTAAGCGGGCTCGCATCGGACAAGAGTTCGACAATTATTTTCCCAGTCCCCATCGACCTGTTGTCCGGCTTTCAAAGCATTCGAACAAAGGCCTCATCGGACAAGTCATCATGAGCCCCGATCAAGCCAGGCTTTAAAACCAGGTTTGAGTAACCCATCACAACTAGTGCTTGAACATCTCAGTCGATAGGAAACTAATGATCCTGTCTACCCACAATGATCGCGAGTTTTTCCGAGGCTTTCCTCGGAGGGATTGTTAATCATGCTGTCATAGCCCATCGCTCAGACACAGAGCAGGCTTTATGGCTTGCCAACAGCGGGACGCCTTTCAAGCGGGCTCGTTGTTAACAAGCCATACGCAGTACCCGCATTATTCAAGGATATTGTTCATGGAATGGCTTCACGTCCTGATTCTTTCATTGACCCAGGGCATCACCGAGTTTCTTCCCGTTTCATCGTCCGCTCACCTGATCCTGCCTTCCCAATTATTAGGGTGGCCTGACCAAGGGCTGGCGTTCGACGTTGCCGTACACGTCGGCACCCTCCTGGCCGTTATTCTGGCCTTTCGTCATGAAGTTCTGGCCACGGCAACCGGCTGGACGCGTCACCTGATAACACGCCAGCCCAGCGCTGAGAGCCGCCTGGGCTGGGCTATCATCATCGGCACGCTGCCGGCAGCTCTGGCTGGCCTACTGCTAGAGGATGCTATTGAGCAGTACACCCGTTCCGCCCTGGTGATTGCCAGCTCTACTATCGTGTTTGGCCTGGTGCTATGGTGGGCCGACGCGAAGGGCCAACGCGTCAAGGAAATGGATCGTCTGGGGTGGTCATCCGCCCTGCTGATCGGCCTGGCCCAGGCATTGGCACTTATCCCCGGTACGTCCCGCTCCGGCATCACCATGACCGCAGCCCTGCTCCTAGGCTTTACACGCCAGGCGGCGGCGCGCTTTTCGTTTCTTTTGTCCATACCGCTGATTCTCGCTGCGGGTGGACTTAAAACAGTGGAACTCATTCAAGCGGGTACGGACGCTCAATGGGTCGACATCGCCTGAGGCATAGGGCTTTCCTTCTTTTCAGCGCTACTCTGTATCAAACTGTTCCTCAAGGCACTGGACCGGATCGGCATGCTGCCATTTGTGATCTATCGCCTGATTCTGGGTATGGCACTGTTCGCCCTGTTTCTCTGATGCAATAGCGGAAAAAGGCCAATCCTTGGATTGGCCTTTTTTACGAACTGAATTTAGGTCAATTCGGGCCGACTGTAGTACAGCTGTTGCTGCTGTCTATGTACTTTTTCAACGTTGCCCATTGTGGACGAGCCTGGCCATTGACCGGCTCGACAGCCAGCTTGTTGCTGCCCCAGCCAGGGCCGGCTGCCCAGTAAGTTGCCGGCATGCAGTTCTGCTTTAAGTAAGCGAGCAGATTATCCATAGCCGTCAGCCAGCGGCTGTCGTCGTCCGGCACACCAAACTCGCCGATAAGGCCTTTACGGTTGTTCTTCTGAAGCCACTCTACAAACGGCTTGACGCGGTACACGCCAATCATAGTATTGAATTGACTCATATCCTCGGCGTTGTAGGCGCCACTGCCATCCTTGTCGAAGTACACATTGGCAGAAAACAGGATGTTGTTTGCCGAATCCTTGAGGTTCAGCAAGCCATCACTGTAGTACGGCCACAATGAGGCATTCGATAAAGCATCGCTTTCGATGATGACTGGATGGGTACGGTCTACCGTCCTCACGCCGTTGATACCGTATTGAGCAGCTTGAGCCCAGTACTTTTCCGTGCCGTATGGCTTGGCCATGATGTCATAACCATAGAGCGCCGGGTGACTGGCCCAGCGGTAGGCGAGTCGGTACATCACATCGTGGTAGTTGGCCAGGGTCACCTTGCCGGCACCGATGATTTCGCCCTTATAGCGCGCGGAGTTTTGCAGAACCAGGATAACCTTGATGTTGTATTTTTGCGCCAGATTCATGGTCTGTTGGACTAGCTGCACATGGGCCGGGTCTAGCATATTGTTCAGCTTCGGCTGGATGCGCTCCCAGAGAATAGGGAACCGGATGAGACGAACCCCCTTCTCACTCCATTCCTTAAAATACGATTCGCTAGGGAAGATGTAATTAGTCCCGTTCACACCAGGTAGTACTTGCGGTGCAAAACTGGCGCCTGACAGGTTCAGGCCTACCAGATCAAGCTCGCTGGTGGACGATGAGGTAGAGCTTGACACTGTAGTGACTGTGGATGCGGAACTACCGCTGGTACCTGACGTACCGCTCGAACTAGACGTCGTAGTAGAGCCCGAGCTGCTTCCCGTGGAGCTTGACGAACTGGAGCTGGACGTTCCGGACGTAGCCGAGTTTGCCGAGGTAGATGATTCGGAAGTGCTACTGGCTGAAGACGAGTCTGTAGTCGCGGTGCTGCTGCTTGATGTAGATGTAGATGTACCAGACGACGAGGACAAACTTGAACCAGAGGTTCCCGTGGACGTCCCGGACGTAGCAGAGCTTGCCGAAGTAGATGACCCTGAAGCGCTGCTCGACGTGGAAGAATCAGTAGACGCGGCACTGCCGCTCGAATCAGATGCGGTGGTAGTGCCCGAGGTGCTCGAAGTAGACGTATCGGATGAGGCATCTGAGCTAGCGGTTTCGGTGGACGCTGTGGATGTCGACGTGTCGGAAGAGCTGGTCGAGGTGGATGCAGCGGTCGAATCGGAAGAACTGGAGGTGCTGGAAATCGGTCCGATCGAGGTACAACTGGTGTTGTTAACGTACTTTTTCAGCGTAGCCCATTGAGGCCGTTCTTGACCATTCACCGGCTCTACTGACATGAAGTAACTTCCCCAACCCGGACCAGCCGCCCAATAGGAAGCCGGAATGCAGTTTTGCTTCAGGTAGGCCAGCATGTTGTCCATTAGCAAGTTCCAGCGAGAATCATCGTCCGGTACGCCGAACTCGCCAATGTAGCCGCGCTTGCCATTTTTCTTTAGCCATTCCACAAAGGGCTTGACCCGTTCGACGCCATACATCTCGTCAAGCGTACTCACATCAACGCTTTCATAGCTGCCGCCCGCGTTTTCATCAAAATACGAGTGCGCCGAGAAGATGATGTTGTTGGACGGATCCTTCAGGTTTAATAACGAATCATTCCATTCAGCCCAACGTGTGGCGCTGGCCCAGCCATTGCCCTCGACAATGATCGGACGCACCGTATCGACCGCACGCACGCCGTTGATACCGTACTGGGCGGCGGTTGGCCAGTAGGCCAGCGCCCCGTTCGGCTCATTCATGATGTCGTAGGCGTACAGAGACGACTGGGTACTCCAACGTTGAGCAATCTTGGTCATGATCTCCTGGTAGCGGGCATACGGAACGCTGCTCGTACCAATAATCCGGCTGCGGTACCTTGCGTAATTATGCAAGTCGAGAATGATTTTGACGTTGTACTTTTCAGCATAGGTAAAGGTACGGTCGATCAACCCCGCATAGGTCGAATCCAGCGCGCCCCCTAAAGTCGGCTGCAATCGCTCCCAAATAATCGGAAAGCGAATCAACGTGATGCCCTGGCTGCTCCAGTATTTGAAATGCGATTCACTAGGGAAGATATAGTTAGTGCCGTTAACGCCAGGTAGCACGTGAGAAGCAAAACCGGCTCCAGACAGGTTCAGTCCGACCAGATCGATGCCCGCTAACGATTTAGGCGTAACAAAGAGAGTTGCCAGTAAGGGCAAGGTACACCGCTTCATCCACTTAAAAGCCAGACTGCGGTACTGCTTACTTGAGCTTTTCATGATTTCCCCAATCGATAACTAATAGAAAAGAGCCCTTTCAGAGCAGCGCACTTCGGCCTGGATCAATACATATAATCCATTCCGACAAGCCTGACCTTTATTGACGCACACGGCGTTATTTGATGTTTTATTGGGAGGGCTTTGGCACGCCAACATAAATAAAGAGAAAAACATGCCAATATTTAACCATAAGAAAAACGATATTAATTTGATATCAAATTAGTTATATAAAAATAAAATCCTTGTAAATCAGTATGTTAAATAATATTTATCTGTTCAAATAAATAACTTTATATTGATAAACGTGATCCAAACTGCCCTATCTAGCTCATTAAATTTTAAATAGATCACATATTTATCGGAACAACTTATCAACACACTATAGGCACCCTTAAAAATTATTTATTTATTCTAAGATACAAACAGCCTATTATTACTGTATGCCGTTACGCTTTACGACCAGCATTGACCTTTTTTGTCACCTATCTTTTAAAGGCAACCATTAGAATCTGATCATTTTATAATCAGCTTATATATAGATAATTAAGTAACTTTTATTTAGCAGCACGCCGCTTTTTCTACCCCAGACATTCAGGCCCTGTCAGCTCACCGGTTTAGCGGCTTAAGCGACCTTTCGGCTCGAATCGATTGATTTTTTCTTTCTTACGCGAATAATTCTCATTTTTTAATCAGGCGAAGCGGCCATGGCGACACGCGACGTGAACACTGCTCATTGGTTGAGTATGCTGTATCGCAGCCATGGCGATTGGCTTGCCGTCTGGCTACGCAGGCAGACCGGGTGCTCTCACCGTGCTGAAGACTTGTGCCAGGACACCTTCGTGCGCTTGCTGAACAAGGCTGAACGCCCTGTTCTGCGTGAACCCCGGGCCTTTCTGATCAATATTGCCAAAGGCTTGTTGATCGATCAGTACCGGCGTGCGCAGCTTGAACGCAACTATCTGGAAGGCTTGGCGAACCAGCCGGAGGACATCCATCCCTCTCCTGAAGAGCTGGCGATTCTGGTCGAGGCTTTGGCTGAGGTGGAGCGCCTGCTCGGAACACTGTCGCCTAAAGCCCGAGCGGCCTTTTTTTATAATCGCCTCGATGGCCTTACGCACGCCGAGATCGCAACGCGTCTGGGTGTATCCGTACCTCGGGTACGCCAGTACATCGCCCAAGGTCTACGACAGTGCTACATCGCGCTATACGGAACCCCGCATGAGTCAATCTGACCCGGTCAGCCGCCACGTACTTGATCAGGCCATCGATTGGCAACTACGCTTTGGTGAGATTCATGATAACCCTGAGGATCTGAGCGCCTGGAAGGCCTGGTTGAACGCGCACCCTGAACACCTCCGGGCCTGGGAACAACTGAATGGCATCGAGCGTTACCTCACGGCAGCTAAACCACCTATGGCACGACAGACGCTTCTCAAGCGCCCTTCGACTCTACAGCGTGGACGTACCCTTCTATCTCTTGCCGTAGTCGTCCTGCTTGGCCTGGCGGTTACTGATCGCTATGTGCCGTTGCGCTATGCCTTAGCTGATGCTGTCACTCCCACCGGTGAGCAGCGCGTGCTGACGTTGCCGGACGATACGCGCCTGACCCTGGCCGGACGCAGCGCGTTAGACATCCGCTTTGATGCGCAACAACGCCGGATCGTGTTACGCACCGGTGAAATACTTATCGAAACCGGGCATGGCGATACGCGCCCCTTTATTGTCGAAACGCCAGCTGGCCACCTGCGTGCCCTCGGGACCCGTTTTATCGTAGCCGAAGAGCCTCGCGGCACTCGCCTGACCGTTTTGCGCTCCGCCGTAGCCGCACATCCTCGCCATGGGCTCGCCGAAGCGGTTATCCCGGAAGGCGATGCCGTGTTGATGACTCCTGATCAGCTCGATGAGTTTACTCACGCCGCGCCAGGGGCCGCCGCCTGGGCTCAGGGCATGCTGGTGGTGGATAACGAGCGACTCGACCAGGTCATTGCGGCTCTAGGCCGCGAGCGGGTGGGTTTGCTAACCCTTGATCCACAATTAGCGGACCTGCGAGTCACGGGTAGTTTTCCATTGCACGACACGGAGCGGGCACTACGAGCCCTGTCTGCCAATATCCCGATTCGCATCGAGCGGCATACCCCTTTCTGGCTCGCTGTAAAACCTGATTTTTAAGCCAGTTATAAAGGCTCGTGGCCTTGTTACGGCGCCTTACACAGGATGTAAACCGGCAGCGTTGTGGCATTGGAAAGTTTTTTGACCTTGCCTCTATCACTTTTTTCTTTTCGCTCGGCAATGAAACAAATTCGCATTCGCTTTTGGGAGAAGAGACATGCCTTCATTGTTCCGTCCTACGCTACTGGCTACTGCCCTTGTGCTGGGCCATGCCGCATTCGTTCATGCCCAGACCGCCGTAGGTGAGCGTAATTATCAGCTACCCACTGCTCCGTTATCCACAACCCTAACCCGTATCGCCAGCGACGCCGGGTTAACCTTGAGTCTTGATCCCGGCCTGGCCTCCGGCCGTACCTCCCATCCAGTCAATGGTCGCTACGATGCTACCGAGGCCTTGCGCGAAGCCTTGCGTGATACAGGTCTTGAGTTAGTGGAAAGCGAGCCAGGAATCTATACCCTGCGCCCCTTGCCCTCTGCTGACGACACGCTGAGCATGGCTACAACCACTATTATGGCCGGGCCGATGGAAAACGCCTGGGGGCCTGCAGAGGGATATGTGGCGAATCGCACAGCCTCAGCCACCAAGACGGACACGCCCATTCTCGAAACGGCGCGCTCCCTGTCAGTAGCGACCCGTGACCAGATGACTGACCGGGCAGTACACAACATCGACGATGCTGTTCGCTACATGCCGGGTGCCGTCTCCAGCTTTTATGGTAGCGACACCCGAGCCGACTGGCTGCGCGTCCGTGGCTTCGAGCCTACCCGCTTTCTTGATGGCCTGCGGTTGCCCGACGGCGTCTATGTTGATCCCAAGCCAGAAACCTGGAATCTTGAACGCCTGACCCTGTTGCGCGGCCCCGCTTCATCCGTTTACGGCCAGACACCGCCAGGCGGCCTGATCGAGATGGTCAGCCTGCGCCCCCAAGCCGAAGCCAGTCATGAGGTCCGTGTCGAGGCTGGAAACTATAATCATCGCCAGATCAATTTCGACACTACCGGCGCGCTCGATGATGAGGCTCGCTTTCTGTACCGCGTGAGCGGTGTGGTGCGTGACAGCGATACCCAGATCGAGCATGTTCCTGACAAGCGCTACAACATTGCCCCCAGCCTCACCTGGAACATCAATGACGACACGCACCTGACCTTCCTGTCTCAGTACACTCGTGATGACACAGGAATTACCAGTCAATTTCTGCCGCTTCGCGGTACCAAGCTCGAAGGCCCGTGGGGTGAGGTTTCACGCCATAAAAATCTAGGCGATCCGGATTGGGAATTTTACGACCGCACTTATTATTCGCTGGGCTACGCTTTCGATCATCGCTTCAACGAGACGTGGCAGTTCCGTCAGAATCTGCGTTATACCAAGAGCGACCTATCCTTCCAGGGTATTACCGTTGGTGGCTATGCAGAGGCTGTCAGTGAAGACGGCACAGTAGCGCGTAATACCAATATTGTTGACGAGGACATCAGCCAGTTTGCAGTCGACAATAACCTGCAGGGCAATTTCTCAACGGGTGAGGTGCAGCATACGTTGCTGCTGGGTCTGGACTATCAACGCTCCAATACCAACTACCAGTACCTGTTCGGCCAGGCGCCCAGTTCCAATATCAATAACCCCGTTTATGGCCAGTACTTTGACCCAGCGGCAGCCCGTCAGTACACGTTGTACGACTACAACCAGAAAACTCACCAGACTGGCCTTTATATTCAAGACCAGATGGCCCTGGATCATTGGCGCCTGACCCTGGGCGGACGTAAGGATTGGGTAACTACCGAGACTGAGTTCTATACAACCGATGCACATCCCAAGAGAGACGATTCCGCCTTCACGGGCAATGCCTCGTTGAGCTACGTGTTCGATTCCGGCCTTGTGCCCTATATTTCTTATTCGGAGTCATTCCAGCCAACCAGCGGCGCAGATGTCAGTGCGACCCAGTCCTTCAAGCCGACCGAGGGCAAGCAGTACGAGGTGGGCGTAAAGTATCAGCCAACAGGTACGAACACGCTTTTGACAGCGGCGGTATATGACCTGACGCAAAAAAACGTTTCCGTTACTGACAATGTAGGTGGAGTGACTATTACCAGTCAGACCGGCAAGGTAAAGGTTCGGGGCGTCGAGCTGGAAGCCACTTCCCACCTCACGGATAACCTCAAGCTGATTGCCTCTTATGCCTATACCGACACGGAAGTTCAGGACGGGCAGTACAAGGGTAATCGCTTGCAGCTTATTCCGGAGCATCAGGCATCGCTATGGGCGGACTATACCTGGCATGCAGGCTCACTGGACGGCTTTGGCGTTGCAGGAGGCGTTCGGTATGTTGGTGATACCTATGGCGACCAGGCAAATACCTGGCTAGGGCATACGGGCTCCAATACGATCTATGATGCTGCAGCTCATTACGACCTAAGCCGCCTCGACAGCCGCTTCGAGGGTGCTTCGGTAGGTGTGAACGTCACCAATCTTTTCAACAAGGAGTACCTCTCCACCTGTGATGGCTATTACTGCTACTACGGTGATGAGCGCAGCGTTGTCGCGAACGTGACGTATAAGTGGTGACCCCACTCGTTGGCTAACACAACAGGAAAGCCGGCCTCGTGCCGGCTCTTCTAGTGGATAGTCTCAATGACGGTTAGTACCTCCAACGCTTGCATAACCCCCCATGCATGACCGACGATCACGGTTCAGCTTTCGTTAAGCTTCACATCAAGAGAGTGCGTGATGTCGATGATCCTCTTTCATACCCCTGCCTCACCCTTCGGCCGCAAGATCGTAGTGATGCTGCATGAGACCGATCTGATCGAACAGGTCGAGCTGGAGATCGTCCAGCAAACGCCCCTCAATCCCAATCGCGACGTTATCGAGGCCAACCCGTCCGGCAAGATTCCGGTTCTGCGTCTAGACGACGGTTCAACGCTGCATGATAGCCGCGTCATTCTCGACTACCTCGATACCCTGCATCAGCAGGAACCCATGATTCCTCGTCAGGGTCCTGAGCGTTGGCGGCGCATGACCTTGGCTTCTCTGGCCGATGCGATGACCGAATCAGCCGTACAGATTCGTTATGAAACCTTCATGCGGCCGCCCGGCATGCAGTGGCGACTCTGGCTAGACAACCAGCAGGAAAAAATTGCTCGGTCGCTCGATTATTTCGAAAACACCGCATTTGCTGAATTGCAGGGGCCGTTTGACATGGCCTGCATCAGCCTGGCCTGCCTGCTGGGCTATCTGGACCTACGGGTATCCAGTTGGCACTGGCGCGGCGAATACCCCAAGCTAGCCGCTTGGTATGCCGAAGCCGACCAGCGCCCCTCCATGCAGGCCACGCGCCCAGAAAGCCGCTAAAGGCCGGGCAGGCTCCTTTTAACAGCGGGGTGAACCGGCCAGATGCTTTTCCTTGGGATCAACAGCCGCCTCGAATTTGCGTAATGCCTTGGCGCCGATCAGCAAGGGATAACGGAAACGGCTGCGGTCGGTCAGGTTCACCTCAACGGTTCTGGACTGATCGCCCAGACAAAGCTCCATTTCAATGACGGGTCGTTCCGTACCGGATGGCTCGTCGTCTTCGTCATCGCCCTCTTCGGCACGGCTCTTGATCTTGCTAATACGGGCCAGACGATGCTCATACACGGTATCGTCGGCTTTTTCGGTCGCCAAACGGAAACGGACCCACTCTTTTCCCTCTCGCGTGAACAGCTCGATATCCTTGGCTGATAGAGAGGCTGTCCAAGCGCCGGTATCCATCTTGGCCTGCAGGGCCACCCCTAATTCAGGAAGGCGGAAGGTTTCGTAACGCCCATAAAGCGTGGGCTCAGCCAGGGCCAGCGCAGGCAGGCTCATGAGGCCTAGCATGGAAAGAAAGCGTTTCACACAAAACTCCAGTCAGATCATTAGGGCGGGTCGGGATTCGACCATGGACTGAGTGTCCCGTTCTGGCGTCCTTCTGTCCACACGGCGTCCAGCGATTCGCGACTGACGATACGGTCATATTTCTTCAGTTTTAAGATTATTGCCAAAAGTTCGTTGCAGCCTATTCAAAGCAAATGACCATTTGCCCCGCCAGTAGGGTGACTCATCCAGAGAGTCCCGCATTTATCAACATGCACTCCCAGGCGTGTCTAACGATAAGAATACGTTTACGCCTGATAGGTTAGAGACGGTACCATCCACGGCCGCCGCCTCTATACGGCACGTCTATACCGCTATGTCGTCTAATAAAAAATAGAATTTCAGGAGTGTGAATGCGCCATCTGATCATTGGCCTGGCTACTAGCATTTTGCTGTTAATCAATACCCTTATTCTGATCGGCCCCCTGATGGCAGTCGCCCTGTTCAAGCTTATTCTCTCCTACAAACCCTGGCGGAACGCCTGCTCTCGAGGCGTCATGGCAGTGGCCGAAACCTGGGCGGAAATTAACAAGCACATCTTCGCGCTGTGCACACCGACCGTGTGGGATATCCGTGGTAACGAAAGTCTGCGCCGCGACCGCTCCTACTTGCTCATTTCCAACCACCAATCCTGGGTCGATATTCCTGCCCTCGTGCAAACCTTCAATCGACGGGTACCCTATTTCAAGTTTTTCCTAAAGAAAGAACTCATCTGGATCCCGTTTCTCGGCCTGGCATTCTGGGCTCTGGATTATCCGTTCATGAAGCGCTACTCGAAGTCAGTCCTGAAAAAGCGACCTGAACTCAGAGGCGTAGACCTGGAGATCACCCGTCGCGCCTGTGCGAAATTCCGCGACCAACCCGTTACCGTTGTGAATTACCTGGAGGGCACCCGCTTCACGCCAGCCAAACAGGCTCAGCAGCAATCCCCCTATCGTCACCTGCTCAAGCCAAAGGCCGGCGGGGTCGCGTTCGTTCTCGCCACCTTGGGTGAACAGCTCGATGCAATTCTCGATGTAACCATCAGCTACCCTGAAGGCCAGATACCCGGCTTCTGGAAACTATTAAGCGGCCAAATTAATCGCGTTATCGTAGATATTCAGACGCGCCCGCTGGATCCGGCGCTCTGGAAGGGGGATTACCAGAGCGACCCGGCCTTTCGTGCGCGGGTCCACCAATGGGTGGGGCAACTCTGGGCAGAAAAGGACAAGCGTCTGGAGCAACTGATCGATGAAAGGCGCCAGGACTAACTTCGACACGTTGCGAACCGGCCTCACGCGGCATAAGTAGAGGGCTAACGAGCGACTTGATACCCTTGTAAAAAGATACGAAAGGCCTGCTCAACCGCAGCGCTTATTCGGGTATCGTCAACTTCGCTTACGATACCCGACATGGCCTGTGCAAGAGTTCAGCAACCAGACCCACCCTATTTCTGGGCCATGTTCATAAAGCAAACGCCCCGTTGAGGAAGGTTCCCACTGAATGACGCTTCTACACGATGGAGGTTGCCGTACAGTTTGATGTACGCTCGCTGGCGTATTTTGATATCAGTATATGAAATTGAGTCGCCGACGCCAGCCGTACAGAAAGCCGTGCAAGTTGACGTCTCGATGGCATACTAGCTGTCAGGATGAGCCTCCTATCAATGGCGGGGGGCTTGTCTAACTGTTGTAATATTGGCCGTTGATAATTTCGCCCCCATCTATTCCTATAAATAAAGGGCCGCCATGCCGACATGAGTCTTGTCCAGAGTTCCCTGTCGTTATCACCTGAGCAGACGACACCAGTTACAGAGGCCGTCGAGTCGGTGCATCCCATTACCCTGAGCGATGACGTGGTTTGTTCCTGGCTGGTGGGCCAGTCACGGCTCAAGCAAGGCGATATCGAACGGGCACGCCGGCTTCATGCAGACTCGCCGGATGAAAGTTTCAGTCTTTTTCTCTTGCGCCTGGGTATGGTGTCCGAGCGGGACCTGGCTCAAGCCTGGGCCACCCTTCTACAGGTTCCGCTGATCACAGAAGATGAAGCGCCCGCCCTGCTGGAAGATCCACCTGAGCTGTCTGTCCGCTTTCTCAAGCAGTTTCAGGTTGTTCCTCTAGGACGTGACCAGAATGGCCCTCTGCATGTACTGGTCGCCAACCCGGCCGATTCTTATGCCATCGAAGCTCTGCAATATGCTTGCGCCTGCCCAGTTCGTCTGTCCATCGGCTTGCGTAGCGATATCGAGAACCTGATCGAGCGCTATTACGGTCAGGGCCGCTCGGCGATGGGCACTATCGTGGAAAACCTCGATGCTCAGACAACGTCGGAAGACGATATCGAACACCTGAAGGATCTGGCCTCCGAGGCGCCTGTAATTCGTCTGGTGAACCTGATTATCCAGCGCGCGGTCGAGAATCGAGCATCCGATATTCATATCGAGCCGTTTGAGAACCGGCTCAAGGTGCGCTACCGCATTGACGGCGTGCTACACGAATCCGAAGCGCCGCCAGCCAGTTCAACTGCTGCGGTGATATCCCGGGTCAAGATCATGGCCAAGCTGGACATCGCCGAGCGCCGTCTGCCGCAGGACGGACGAATCATGCTGCGCATCCAGGGCAAGGAACTGGACCTTCGGGTCTCGACCGTTCCTACCAGCTTTGGCGAGTCGGTGGTCATGCGCCTGCTCGATCGTGAATCGGTAAGCTTTGACTTTGACAGCCTCGGCTTTGCCGGTCAGTCGCTGGACACGTTTCTCAACGTACTCGAACGTCCCCATGGCATTCTGCTGGTCACCGGCCCTACCGGCTCGGGCAAAACCACGACGCTCTACACCGCCCTGTCGCGTTTGAACACGGCCGAGCGCAAGATCATTACGGTTGAAGACCCGGTGGAATACCAGCTGGAAGGGATCAACCAGATCCAGGTCAAGCCCAGCATCGGCCTCGACTTTGCCGGTGCGCTGCGCTCCATTGTCCGTCAGGATCCGGATGTAATCATGATTGGTGAGATGCGCGACCTGGAAACCTGCAGTATCGCTATCCAGTCAGCCCTGACCGGTCACTTGGTGCTCTCAACACTGCATACCAATAGCGCCGCGGGCAGTATCACCCGCTTGCTGGACATGGGCGTCGAGGACTACCTGCTCGCCTCGACCATCAATGGCATTCTGGCGCAGCGTCTGGTCCGCCGCCTCGACCCTGCCATGCGAGAAGCCTACGAGCCGCTTCCGGAAGTAATCGAACAGTATCAGCTCGAACGATATACCGATGAGCGCCCCATCCGCCTGTACCGTCCTCGTCGCGACCTTGCAACAGGCGAAGGCTATCGGGGCCGTAGTGCCATCAGTGAGCTGCTGATCATGAACGACACCTTGCGCAGCCTGTTGATGAAGCGCGCCGACGCCGCGACCCTGGAGCAGGCCGCTCGTGCCGAAGGCATGTATACGCTTTATGAAGATGGCTTGCGGCAAGCTCTGGCTGGCGTGACCACGCTGGAAGAAGTCTTACGCGTTACCAGCGGGGAATAGCATGGCCCAGTTCCGTTATCGCGCCCTCGATACTGCCGGAGAAGCTATTAACGGCCAGCTGGAAGCGCCGGGCCAGGAAGAGGCTGTCAATCAACTTCAGGAACGAGGACTGCTAGTCCTCCAGGTCGTACCGACCCAGGGTGAAGCGGCACGTGGCTGGCGGGCCTGGTTCAACCGCGACCCACTGAGTGGCGCGGGCCTCGCCCAGTTCACTCAACAACTGGCTACCTTGCTCAGCGCCGGACAACCTTTGGATCGCGCCCTGAGCATTCTGCTCAGCCAGCCCAGCGAGGATAAGTCCCGACGGCTCATTGAGCGCATTCGCGAGCGCGTCAAGGGCGGGCGGCCTTTATCGGCGGCCCTCTCCGAGGAGGGCGGCCAGTTTTCCCAGCTCTATATCAGTATGGTTCGTGCAGGCGAAGCCGGCGGCTCGCTGGAAGACACGCTTGCACAGCTAGCACTTTATCTGGAGCGCTCCCAGGCGTTGCGGGGCGAAGTTATCAACGCCTTGATCTATCCTGCCTTTCTTGTGGTGGGGGTACTCGGCTCACTGGCACTGCTCATGGCCTATGTGGTGCCGCAGTTCGTACCGATTTTCGCTGACCTCGGCGTTCCCGTACCGCTCATGACCCAAAGCGTACTCTGGCTGGGCCAGTTCCTTTCTAACTACGGCCTGCTGATCCTGATCGGCCTGATTGCTAGCTTATGGCTGCTGGGTGCCCGTCTGCGAGACCCCGAGCGGCGGATGCGCTGGGACCGTCGCCTGCTGAGTGTTCGTTTAATGGGGCCGCTGATCCAACGCCTGGAAACTGCTCGCCTGGCACGTACGCTGGGGACTCTGCTGGGTAATGGCGTCCCGCTGCTCTCAGCGCTATCGATCGGCCGTCAGGTCTGTGCCAATCGAGCCCTGCAAGGAGCCGTTTCCGAGGCCGCCGACCAAGTGAAGGATGGCGGCTCGCTGGCAGCCGCGCTGGGCAGTAGCCGTTTGTTGCCGCACCTGTCCCTGCAAATGATTCAGGTCGGCGAGGAGTCCGGGCAACTTGACGCCATGCTAATCAAAGTTGCCGACATCTTCGATGCCGAAGCACGACGCGGTATCGATCGCCTACTGGCTGCCCTGGTCCCGAGCCTGACTATTGTCATGGCCGTCCTGGTAGCTTTCATCATGTTGGCCATCATGCTTCCGCTGATGAGCCTTACCAGTAACATCTAACTGCCGATGAGCCTTTCCATGACTAGAACGATACGTAACCTTCCTCACCGTAGCCGTGGCTTCACCCTGCTTGAAATGTTGGCGGTAATCGTCCTGCTTGGAATTGTCGCCACCATCGTGGTCCGTCAGGTAGGCGGGAACGTCGACAAAGGCAAGTACGGTGCTGGTAAAGCTCAACTGGCCAGCCTCAGCATGAAGATCGAAAACTATGCGCTGGATGTCGGCGCTCCGCCGAAAAACCTGCAGCAACTAACAACCCGTCCCGCCAACGCACGGAACTGGAATGGCCCGTACGCAAAGCCTTCCGACCTGCAGGATCCGTTTGGTCATGAGTTCGGATACCGCGCGCCAGGCCAGCACGGTTCATTTGATCTGGTTTTCTATGGCCAGGATGGACAGCCTGGCGGCGAAGGCTATAGCGCCGACGTAGGTAGCTGGGAATAAGCGTCCCCATGCCATGCCGCGCACCTTCTGATCTTGCTAGCGGCCTACTAATGGCTGCTAGCGGACCGGCACGTGCACAACGAGGCTTTACCCTGCTTGAGATGATCGTGGTCATCGTCCTGGTAGCTATTGGCCTTACCCTGGTTTCCTTTGGAGTTACCCGCGGGCTCGACAGCGTACGGGTAAGGGAGGCCGGCCGCGACCTAACGCTGGCCTTGCGTGCCGTACGAACACAGGCCATCACGACAGGGCAACCTGCCACGCTTGATTTCGACCTGAGCAAGCAACGCTATCAACGCGCGGGCAAACCCTCGCAGCGCCTTCCTGCCGGCATGCATATGCGCTTAACGACCGCAGCCGATCTTCGTACGGGCCGGCAAGCTGCCATCATGTTCTTTCCTGACGGCAGTTCCACAGGCGGCAATATCCATCTGGAAAAAGACGGCCGCGCATGGCGTGTTGATATTGCGTGGCTAACCGGTGCGGTTCGTTGGCAAGAGGTACAGCCATGATCCCGCGGGTACGCACCCAGCAGGGCTTTACCCTGCTTGAACTGCTCGCCGCGATTGCCCTGCTCGCCATAACCTTTTTTGTAGTTATGGGCGGCATAGGTCAGGCCACTCATGCGCTACTCAAGGACAATAGGGCCACCCGCATGGCACTGGTTGCACGTTCGCTGCTCGATGAGTCCGTGCATACCCTTCTCCAACCAGGCACAAGCAATGGACGACTCACTGACGGCACCGCCTGGCGTCTGGACATCGCCAGGGTAGAAACACAGAGCGCACTACAGCTCTACCGACTCGACCTGACCCTGACCGTCGCGGGCCACCGTGAACGCTTCAGCACTCTTCGGATCCAGGGCGGAGCGGACAACACGTTATGAAACAGGCCGCACGAGGATTTACGCTGCTGGAAGTGCTGTTGGCTATCAGCCTCCTGGGCATTTTGATGGTGCTTATCGGCTCGTCCCTGATCAGCGCCAATCGCACTCTTGCACGCAGCGAGTCCTTTACGGCACGCCTGGATGAAGTGCGCGCCTCGCAGAATTTTCTGCGCCGCGCCCTGCAACAAGCCCTTCCCCTCCCCTTGGATCCATTAGCGCAAGGCGCACCCGCAGTATTCCTGGGCGAGCCCCAGGAAATGCGCTACACCGCCAGCCTTCCAGCGCATCTGGGTGGTGGATTACATATGCAAACCCTGCGCCTGGGGGGCGCCGAGCAAGAGCGCTGGCTGCAGATCGACTTTGCCAAGCGGATCGAGCAAAACGCTACTCAAGCCTGGGGTGAACCTCAACGCCTGTTGCGCGAGGTCAAGCACCTTCGACTGTCCTATAGCGGGCTTGATCAAAATGGTAAACCTACCGACTGGCTGCCTCGCTGGCCCTGGCCACAACGCCTGCCGCAACGTATTCGGATCGACCTGGAAGCCCAGGGACCCATTGCCTGGCCGCCGCTACAAATAGCCCTGCGTCTGGACCTGAGCAACAGCAATGCCGTTGGAGGCGCGCTATGAAGCCGGGGCCATACTGCCTTAGAGGCAAGCAACGAGGCGTAGCGCTGCTGATTACACTATGGGCCCTGGCCCTGCTCAGTCTGATTATGGCAGGCGTCGTTACAGCGGTACGCCTGGAGAATCGCCAAAGTCAGTACCTGCTGCAATCGACCCGCACGCAATTGGCTGCCGAGGCGGGTTTGGCCTTGGCGATACAACACATGGGCAGTCTTCAGCGAGAACAGCAGTGGGTAGCCGATGGCAGACCGTACCACCTCGACTTCGACAAGATCCGGCTGACCCTTGAGATACAGAGCGAATTGGGTAAGGTTGATCTCAACAGTACATCGCCCGAACTGCTTGCCCGTTTAGCTCTGACTGTAGGCGCGCCGGCCAATCAGGCCCGCCAAGTGGCTGCCGCGCTGCGGGCCCGCCAGGAGAGCAACGAGCCTACGCCCTTTCGTACATTGGAAGAAGCTACCCAATTAGCCGGTATGGACAGTTCGCTGTTCAGCCGTATAGAACCGTACATCACCGTATGGAGCGGCTATGATCAGCCCATCGCAGCCTTTGCTGCCCCTCCGGTAAAAGAAGCTATGGGCTTAAAAACACTGACGCCCCTGGAGGGTGCGGACCCTGGTCAAGTCCTGACGGTAAAAAGTCAGGCCGAACTGGATAATGGCTTTCGCTCCGCCTTGAGCGTCACGCTTCTACTCAACCCCACGGAAAGCAGTGCGCAACCATATCGCGTGTTGCGCTGGCAAGAATGAAAACGACTCGACTGGAATGGCCGGCCGCCTTGCGGCCCGCGTTAAACGCACTACAGGCCCAATGGGAGGCCTCCGTCTTTCCGCGCTTCTTTGGCTGGTGGCTTGGTGAATTGCGTGCCTGCCTACCGTCTCGCCTTAGAGAAGTCATTGAGCGGGGTGATGAAGAGCAAATAGTACGTTGGGAAAATGACGAACTCTGGCTACAAACACCCACTGGGCTACAGCCTTATCACTCCGCCTCCGTTCAAGGTCGCTGCGTTCTTCTGCTGACAACGCGGCAAGCCCTGGTCAGAACCATTAGCCTGCCGTCTGCCGCCGCCCAAGACTTAACCGCCGCGCTGGCCTTCGAACTGGATCGGCACACCCCGTTCAAAGCCAATCAGGTTTACTACGCATTTCGCCGCTGGCCCAGCCCGCCGCGTCAATCTTTGAAGCTGACCCTGGCCGTGGCCACGCGTGAGCGAGTAGACGCGCTATTAGAAAGAGCGAGCCAGTATGACGTGCAGCTCAGTGCCATCGATGTTCAGATGCAGGACGGCACGCGTCTGGGTGTCAACCTACTTCCCCCGGAGCGGCGTCAGGTTCGTCATGATCCTCGCCGTTTGCTGAATCGAAGCCTGGCTGTCCTGACCGTGATATTAGCGCTCGTCACGCTTCAGCTCTGGCTGCATAACCGCGAGGCCGTTTTGAATACCATGCAGCAAGAGGTTACGCGTCTACGCAACGAGGCCCGGGAGATCGATGAGTTGCGCCAGCAGTTGCAGAATGGCCTGGGCGCGACCCATTACCTGACGGATCGTAAACGATCTACGCCAGCGTTGAGTGTCATGCTCAGCGAGCTGACCCATTGTTTACCCAAGGATACCTGGCTGAGTGAAATGAGCGTGGAAAGCGATGGCCAGGTTAACCTTGCCGGGCAAAGCCAGCGGGCGAGTGTTTTGATCGGTGAGCTAAAGAAATGCCCTTCACTAACGGGCGCTCAATTCCAGGGCGTCATCCAGCCTGACGAAAACACTGGAAAGGAGCGCTTCTATCTGCTCGCTCATCTACGCCGGGAGGACGTTGGCCATGCGCCGAACCCTGACGCCCCGTGAAAGCCGAATTGCGGCCTTGCTGGTGCTGGCCCTGACGCTGTGCCTGGTCTACTGGGCCGGCGTGCATATATGGTTTATTGCGCCTCATCAGGCCATTGACGAGCAAATGGAGACTTTGCGTCAAACCCAGCTTCGCTACCAAGCGCTTCTGGCCCAGCGCGAGCCTCTTCAGGAACAGCTTGAAGCCGCACAGAACAGCCAAGCCGGTAACGAGAGCTTGTTGCCGGGCGACGACCCAAGTGTGGTCGCGGCTGGCCTGATGCAGCACACCGCGGAAATCATCGAAAAACACCGCTCCGACGGAGCAGGATGTGAATTACTGAACCGCACGCCCATCGCCGGAAATCCCGGTGATGAGCCCTATGCCCAGGTCAAAGTCAGCGTCAATCTGAGCTGCGCGATACAGCCTTTAGAAGCCATCCTGTATGACTTGGAAACGAACCGCCCCTTCCTGTTCATAGAGGAACTGCGCGTCGAACGGCATGAGGATGCGCCCTCGTCCGGAGGGGCGGGCCGCCTGGAGGTACAAATGTTGGTGACGGGTTACATGCAGCGCCGTACCAATCCCGTATCCACCGAGGAGCTCGAGCAGCCATGAACCAGGCCGATCATCGTCGCTTGACGCCCTGGCTCCTGATAGTAGCCGTTCTGCTGGCTGCCTTGGCACTGGCATTGGCTGTTGGAATCAACCGCCAGGTCAAGTGGTTGCCGCCGCAGGAAGCGCCTCGTCAGGCAGCGTCCGCGGATGCGCAGGCGCTTCCTGTACCGCCCCCACTCGATGCTTATGCCAATACATGGAAACAACCTTTATTCAGCCCCGACCGCCAGCCGGACCAGCAGATGGCTCAGGCAAGTGAACCTCAACAACTACAGGGCTTCAGCCTGACCGGCGTTATTGTGACCAATACGCTGCAAGTGGCTCTGCTTAAAGACAGCAGCGGCAAGGATTTTAGTCTTGTTCGCGGCAAGCAATTACCCAATGGCTGGACGCTCGAGCGCGTCGAGGCCACTCAGGTTCTGTTCACGGCAGGTGATCGCCAACAAATCCTGCCGCTCAGCCGGGAGAAAGCCCCGCTTGGGACGTCTGCCGCTCCTACGGCTGCGTCTGGCAATACCGCCAGAGCTGCCCCTAGAGAATAACAATTATCGATTATGGACTCAGGATTCGCGCGACGCCTCGTCGCCCCCACATCAGGAGCGTTATCATCGTGACCTTGCGTTACCCTTTGGCCAGTATGGCCACCGCCGCTCTTCTGGCTGGCTGTATATCACCCGCCTCTGATCTACCACAGGATGACGCCTTGCTGCGTGAAGGTTTGGCTGGTACGGGCAGTCAGCGTCCTCTCGTCAGAGAGCCTACCCCTAATATGCCCGCGGTCGTCGAGGCGCAGCCACCAATGCCTGCCCGTAGCCAGATCATCCGGGGCGACAATCGCTTCATTGACAATCGGGCTCTGCCAGCGGCCAAGGCGGCCCCATCCCAGGAAGGCGGAATCGTCTTTAACTTCAATAACCAGCCCATCCGGGCAGTGATCAACAGCATTCTCGGCGACCTGTTGCAGGAAAACTACACTATCGCCCAGGAGGTAAAGGGTGAGGTGACGTTCTCGACATCCAAACCCGTTGCCAAGAGCGAAGCGCTGCCCATTCTCGAAACGCTGCTCTCCTGGACCGACAACGCTCTGGTACGGGAAGGCAGCCGCTACATGGTTGTCCCAGCCAGCCAGGCTGTACCGGGTAGGATCGTTCCGTCCTTGCGCGTACCCGAGCCAGGTAATGGTTTAACCGCGCGCCTGTTCGTTCTGGACTACATTTCCGCAACGGAAATGCAAAAGCTGCTCAAGCCCTTTGCCCGCGAGAATGCTTTTCTCCTGGTCGACCCGTCGCGTAACGTGCTTGCCATGGCCGGCACGCCGGAAGAGTTGGCAAACTACGAGCGCACCATTAACACTTTTGATGTCAACTGGCTTAAAGGTATGTCTATCGGCGTATTCGGTCTTCAACGCGCCAGCGTAACCGAGTTGATGCCGGAACTGGACCGCTTGTTCGGCCCACAAAGCGGGACGCCACTGGCGGGCATGCTTCGCTTTTTGCCTATCGAGCGAACCAATGCCATCGTCGCGATATCGCCGCAGCCAGAATACCTGAGCGAAGTCCGTCAATGGATCGAAACCATCGACCGGGGCGGTGGCAACGAGCCTCAGATGTACGTGTATGACGTACGCAACATGAAAGCCACAGACCTGGCCCGCTATCTACGCCAGATTTATGGTAATGAAGCCGTGACGGAAGAAGCCGAGGCACAGGTTGCGCCGGGTCTGCGTACCACCACGCTGTCGACAGGAAGCACCACTGGCACAACCGGAACGACGGGTATCACAGGCAGCAGTCAGGGATTGGGCGGGCTGAATGGCAGTACGGGTCTTTCTAACGGACTGGGCAACACTGGCACCGGTACTGGCACGACAGGCAGCCGAGCCGCTACTGACTCCGATAGCGAAAGCGCAGACAGCAATACCACTGGCGGCAGCGGCAATGACACAGGTGTTCGCATTACGGCGCAGAAAAGTAGCAACCAATTGCTTATTCGGACCCGCCCTTCACAGTGGAATGAAATCCAGTCTGCCATCAGACGGCTCGATAATGCGCCCATGCAGGTACAGATCGAGACCCGTATCCTGGAGGTCAGCCTGACCGGCTCGCTCAGCTTGGGCGTGCAATGGTATCTGGGTAATCTGGCCGGCAATTCAAGTACCGAGGGTGTTGAAAATACCTCTGGCAGCCAGGGGGCCCTGGGCCAAGGAGGAGCCGCTCTGAGCTCAACGGACGCTTTGTTCTACTCCTTTGTCAGCAACAATCTCCAGGTTGCCCTGCATGCTCTAGAGACCAACGGCAACACTCGAGTGCTATCGGCTCCGTCTCTGGTCGTCATGAACAATCAGCAAGCACAGATTCAGGTAGGGGATAACATCCCGATCACCCAGACCGCGGTGACTACGACCAGCGAATCGACCTACAGTAGCGTTCAATACGTGCAGACGGGTGTGATTCTGGACGTAATCCCTCGTATCAATCCGGGCGGCTTGGTCTACATGGATATCCAGCAGCAGGTAAGCGACGCCAGCTCGACAACCGATGCCAACGGCAACCCCTCGATTTCCACCCGGGCCGTGACTACGCAAGTAGCGGTGCAGAGCGGACAGACTATTCTGCTGGGCGGCCTGATCCAACAAAGCGAGGCAGAAAGCGACAACAGCGTGCCCTATCTCAGTCGCATCCCGGGGCTGCACTGGCTGTTCGGTAATACATCACGCAGCCGTGGCCGCTCGGAACTCATTGTCCTGATTACGCCGCGGGTGATTACCAGCACCAGTCAAGCTAGTCAGATCACCGACGAATACCGTCAGCAGTTGCAATTGATCCAGCCCCTGCAACCGGTCAGCCGGCTTGACCCGATGCGCTGACAAACAGGGCGAGCCGCCTGGCTCGCCCTGAACGCCCCCGAGCAGTACCCACCTGTCCGGGAGCGAACACAAGGTGCGCCTAGCGTTCCAATACCTGGCGTTCCTCAAGAAAGTATGATCACTCATGCCCGCCACGCTACTTGATGCCCGTACCGCCCGCTTCCTGCCCTGGCTGATCGCCATTGCCTTTTTCATGCAATCGCTCGATGCGACGATTCTGAACACAGCCCTGCCCAGCATGGCGCAGGATCTGGGCGAAGATCCCTTGCGCATGCAGGGAGTCATCATTGCCTACATGCTTACGGTTGCTCTGGTAATTCCGGCTTCCGGCTGGATCACCGATCGCTTTGGCAGTCGCCGTATCTTCTTTGGCGCTATTGCCCTGTTTACGTTCGGCTCCCTGTTGTGCGCCTTATCGCCGTCCTTGCCGGTTTTGGTTGGAGCTCGCGTTATCCAGGGTTTGGGAGGCGCCCTGATGCTACCTGTTGGGCGGCTGGTTATTCTGAGGGCTTATCCACGTGCAGAGCTGGTCCGCATTCTGAGCTTTGTGACCATGCCTGGTCTGGTTGGTCCGCTGACAGGCCCAACACTAGGGGGGTGGCTGGTCGAGGTCGCGTCCTGGCACTGGATCTTTCTGATCAACCTGCCCGTAGGCATTGCTGGCTGCCTGGTCGCCCGCAAAGTGATGCCGGACTTGCGCAGCCCTCTACCTACCCCTTTTGATGGCGTAGGCTTTCTATTGTTCGGCGCGGCCATGGTACTTATTTCCATTGCATTGGAAGGCCTTGGCGAACTGCATATGCCTCATGCCCGGGTCGTTTTGCTTCTACTGGGTGGCTTCGCCTGTATGGTGGCTTACTGGCTACGGGCCTTACGTATCGAGCGCCCTCTATTTACGCCACAGTTGTTTCGCATCCGTAGCTTTGCCGTTGGCATCTTTGGCAACCTGTTCGCCCGGCTTGGAAGCGGTGCCCTGCCATTTCTGACCCCCTTGCTCCTGCAAGTCGGAATGGGGTTTTCTCCCTCCAAGGCTGGCATGACCATGATTCCGCTGGCCTTGTCCGCCATGATGGTCAAGCCAATCGCCAAACCCATCCTTGATCGCCTCGGCTACCGGCGCCTGCTGATTGGCAATACCCTGCTGCTTGGCTGTCTGATTGCCAGCTTGAGCTTGATCGACCAGAACACCCCCTACACCTGGCTCCTGATTCATCTGGGCCTTTTAGGGGCCGTGAATTCCATGCAATTTACCGCCATGAATACATTGACCTTGATTGACCTGCACGACGAGAACGCTAGCAGCGGCAACAGCTTGATGTCAGTGGTCATGCAATTATCAATGGGATTTGGCGTGGCGTGCGCGGCAGCGCTTCTAGGCGGGTTCAAAAATGATTATGGCGACACGAATGTGCTGTCTGCCTTTCATGCAACTTATCTTAGCGTTGGGTTACTCTCAATGCTCGCAGCGGCCATTTTTTTCCAGCTGCAAGCTGAACCAAACCGCAAGGCGCCAGCCCATCGCGTGGAGGATCCAGAAAAAAGCCCCCAAGGTCCCGAGACCTGATACAGCCTGCCCCACCTCTGAAAGCAACCGTTTTCTATGCATAAAAAACCCGAGAGTACTCTCGGGTTTTTGCTTTGACCTAGCGATCAGCCGACCTGAACGCGCTCAGCCTGCATGCCTTTCTGGCCCTGCACGACTTCAAAGCTGACACGCTGGCCCTCGGCCAGAGTCTTGAAACCATTGCCTTCGATGGCACGGAAATGAACGAAGACGTCCGGGCCACTCTCAGGTGTAATGAAGCCATAGCCCTTGGTTTCGTTGAACCACTTGACGGTGCCGCTCTGACGATTCGACATATGCGATGTTGCTCCTTGATAGATCAATTTTGTTATGGCGCTTGGCTGCGGCAATGTGCTGCCTGCATACCATGCGTCAGGAACTGAGTTGCAGGAGTAACAAGAATCGAGCAGGACGGGGTATTCAATGAACCTACCGCCTCAGGTCACGATCAACGGCGACCCAAGCAAACACAGTATTGGCACTCTACGATAAATTTATGACGATTGCGATTACGTCAGGGATGTCTGTCGCAAATGGGAAAGAGCAAGGTTTGCGTCTGCCCTGATGTCGCTGCGAAGGTAGAGCCAGGCTTCTCTACCCACAAGCGTTCAGACTATAAAACACACTACGGCGCAGGCGTTTTATCCCAAGGAATTAACTGCCAAGCCATCGCTATACCAAGCCAAACGTAGCGATCGAAACCATACTGTCTTGGCATAAATCACTCTAATGCCAAAGGCAGATGAAAACAGAAGTCGCTCCCCTCTCCTGGCGTACTGTTTACCTGGATTCGCCCCCCATGCGCCTCAACTATGGCTTTTACAATGGCAAGGCCGAGGCCTACTCCTTGGCGCTCACGTTTTTTAACCTGCCAGAAACGATCAAAAATAAATTCGAGGTCACGTGCTTCAATACCCGGCCCGTTATCGCTCACGGTAAAACGCACTCCGCGCGGCTCTTCCATCGCTGAAACCCAGACAGTTGTACCCGCCTCGCTGAATTTGACAGCATTGCTGATAAGGTTTGAAAAAACGCGCAACAGCCGCTCGTAATCGCCCCGAATGGCAGGTAGCCCCGACTCGCATGAGGCCATTAACTGAATGCCGCCGCGTTCGGCCAGAGGTCTGAGCATAGCCAGGGCATCATCCACCAGTCGCTGCGGATCGAGCGCGGCCAGACGCAGCTCCAGTTGATTCTGCTCCATTTGTGCAATTTCAAGTAGCTCATCGATTAGCCTGCCCATATGCGCACTTGCGACTCGAGCATGCATAACCAATTCACGCTGGCGTTCATTCAAAGCTGCACCGTCAAGCAGCCCGAATGCCATGGTTACTACTGAAAGCGGCGTACGCAAATCGTGAGCCACAACCGCTAGAAGTTCCTCGCGCGCTCTGGTTGCTTCCCGCGCCCAACGCGCGTGCTGCTGAGCAGCGTCCAAGGCAAGGCCCAACTTAATTTCACTGATAGTGGAACGCGCCAACTCGATAAGAAACTCTATGTCCTGGGTAAGCCAGAGCCTTGGCTGCTCATCAATTACTGCAAAACATCCCAACAGTTGACCGTCGTCCAGCTCCAGCGGAACGCCCAGATAGGCACCTACGCCAAACGTCTCGAGCCAGGCTGCACGAGAGTTCAACGGATGGGTTGAAACGTCGTTGATAACCAGTGGCTCACCATGGGAAAGGGCGTAATGGCATAGCGTCGTTCCTGTCACCTCGCGCGTTAACGCTTGGGCAGGCGGAAAACCATAGTGACTCTTATAAAAGACCCGAGCTTCATCTACCAATGAAATAAAGGCTATGGGCACTCCCAGCAGACGTGCGCACATGCGCGTCAGGCGGTCATACCCTTCTTCCGGAGCAGAATCCAGCAACCTTGTCTGCCGTAACGCCAGCAGACGTTGCGCATCCCTGCTGATCATATCCGGCTCAAGTACCGGAACATGCGGCGCATTGAACCTCATCCTAAGACTCCACCGCCGAAGGCTGGAATGTTCGGCAATTAAACTTTTAGCCGTTGAGTCACTCAAAATGAAGTGGCTCGCTCAAGGCAGTTACCCGATCCGAGGCCTGTCTTCATCCTGAAGACGTTGCTTCTGCGCCAGGCGGCTTATCGCATCGCACTGACCCTTATCTAGTCATGCATTAACATAACCACATGGTAATTGTTTTGCCTCTTGTCTCATATATAACGTGACAGACAGCTCAAATAGATAGGCAAAGCGCTATTACTCTCCGTATACACGTGACTATGTCCTATCAAGAGCTCAAGAGTATTCCTCTCGACTACCTGCCCTCATAATGGTCTGCCGTTACCAAGGAAGCCTTAGATGAAACCACACGCAATCGAGCTTCTTATCAGCGACTGCGATGGCGTACTCGTTGACAGTGAAATCCTTTCCGAGCGCGTTCTCATGGAGGAATTGAGCAAGTATGTGCCGCGCGTAGAGCTTGAGCGCCTGCTGGACGGTACATTCGGCCTGATTACACGCGACATCATCCAAATGGTTCAGGCGCGCTTCAATGTCGAATTGCCGGCTACTCTTCTCTCCGACATCCGCACTCGATCCGAGCAACTAATCGCCACACATGTTGAACCTATTCCCGGCGTCAAGCAGGCATTAGAGCGTATCGACCTGCCCCTGGCCGTGGCGTCTAACAGTCTTCGGCATAGTGTGGAATCGTCAGTCGCACGGGCGGGCCTCACGGAGCGTGTTGCGGGAAATATTTTCAGTGCCGACATGGTTACCCACCCCAAACCGGCTCCGGATGTCTACCTTCTGGCAGCCAAAACCATGGGGGTCGCTCCAGAACACTGCATTGTGATCGAGGATAGCGCTACTGGCGTACGCGCTGCACTGGCGGCAGGTATGCGGGTCATTGGATTTACCGGAGCCAGCCACATTCCTCCTAGTCATGCCGACACGCTTCGTCGCTTAGGAGTAACGGCCCTGATTAGTCATATGGACGAGCTTCCCGCTCAGATAGCCGCTTTGCGCGAGACTGCCGCTAGCGGAGACGGCCACTAAGCACCTACGAGACCAGCGCTGGTCCTGCCACGCTGGCCTTGTCCCACCAATCGGCCCGTGGAGCCGCTCTACCCCTCGCCTGTTACACTGTACAACTCTCTCTTTTCTTCGCATGACAGGCACCTCCTTGACCACAACCGCTTTCGCCACATTGCCCTTGGCCGAGTCCTTGCTCGCCAATCTCGACTCGCTTGGCTATCACGCGATGACGCCCATTCAAGCGCTGAGTCTGCCTATCATTCTGAAAGGCCAAGACCTGATCGCCCAAGCCAAAACGGGCTCTGGTAAAACAGCTGCATTCGGGCTGGGCCTGCTCAACATGCTTAATCCCCGCTATTTCGGCTGTCAGGCACTTGTTTTATGTCCAACACGAGAGTTGGCCGACCAGGTCGCCAAGGATATCCGCCGGCTCGCCCGCGCAGCAGACAACATCAAGGTACTCACCCTTTGCGGCGGCGTTCCGTTCGGCCCGCAGATTGGCTCGCTGGAGCACGGGGCCCATGTAATCGTCGGTACGCCCGGACGTGTCCAGGAGCACCTACGCAAGGGCACGCTCAAGCTGGACGGCCTTAACATGGCCGTACTCGACGAAGCCGACCGCATGCTGGACATGGGCTTTTACGACTCGATCGCCGATATCCTGAGCCAGACCCCAGCCCGCCGGCAGACACTTCTCTTTTCCGCTACGTATCCAGCAGGAATCAAACAACTGGCCGCTGCCTTCCTGCGCTCCCCTCAGCAGGTCAGTGTCGAATCGCTGCATGAAGATACCCAGATCGAACAGCGGTTTTACGAAATCGATCCTCAACAACGCCTGGAAGCCGTCCTGCATCTGCTTCAGTATTATCGCCCTCACTCGTGCATCGCGTTTTGCCATACGCGACAGCAATGCCAAGAGGTTGTCGATTACCTGAAGAGTCATCAAATTTCCGCTCTGACCTTGCATGGCGATCTGGAACAGCGGGACCGGGATCAGGTTCTTGTCCAATTTGCCAACCGCAGCTGCAGTGTACTCGTAGCCACCGACGTGGCGGCACGCGGTATCGATATCGCTGGTCTGGGGGCCGTCATCAATGTCGAGCTTTCACGCGATACAGATATTCATATACACCGCATTGGGCGTAGCGGTCGTGCCGGAGAGAAGGGATTGGCGCTCTCCCTCGTTGCACCTGCCGAAGCGGGACGGGCCCAAGCCATTGAGGACAAGCAACAAGCACCGCTGAACTGGCAGCCCTTGAATAGCCTCGTACCAAGCGATACATCGCCCTTGATACCTCCTATGGTCACACTCTGCATTGCAGGCGGACGTAAGGAAAAAGTACGTCCAGGCGATATTCTGGGTGCATTGACAGGTGAAGCAGGCCTACCAGGCGCCAAGATAGGAAAAATTGCTATCCATGATTATCAAGCCTATGTTGCGGTAGAGCGTGATATTGCAAAACAGGCGCTTAAACGCTTGAGCGAAGGAAAGATCAAAGGACGTTCATTCAAGGTAAGACTTCTCTAACCTAGGCAAAGGACGCCAGTGCCTCCTCTGGCGTCTTCCTCTCCGCTAGCTCGTCTCTTATAGGCGTAACCAAACACATTGGTAGATGCCTGTAAAGCCGCGGCATCCCTGATCAAATAACATTCCTTTTCCATAGCGATAAGCGCCACAAAAACAAACAAGAACTATTCTCAAAAAATTATTACATTTTTTTACAGGATTTCAGGAACTTGCATTCCCTAGACGATCAAAGACAGAGCCACTAAAGCTTTTTTACATTTTTGTAGATGAGTTCTTTGCTTTTGGCTTAATGTTTTAATCAGTGATTTGATCGACATTATAAAGCCGCATGTTTGATTGATATTGAGTTCCACTCATCACCTCAAAAAACTCTTTTTTGCTAACTTGAAGAAACCTTTTCGAACTACTCGATGCTCTCTTCAACTGCTTATCTTTACAAGCAAGAAGAAAGGGAAGTGTGCTTTAACGTTAGGGTTACTTCAAATAAAGCCAAAGTCTGCTGAAAGCTTTTTTGAAGTGTGAGTATCGAACATGACTGCTAGGGATTGGGACAGTCGAATGAACAGATTTACAGTACTTGATAGCTTTCGCGGTATTTGTGCTATAGCAGTTGTTCTCTTTCACACCTATGTAGTGAATAGTTTTGCTGAGATGGCTTTTTTCAAGAACGCCTATCTCTTTGTTGAGTTTTTCTTCATTCTCAGTGGTTTCGTTCTGTACCATACCTATAGCCATAGGCTTAATGGCCTAGGCGATTACAAAAACTTCGTTATTACGCGCACACTGCGTCTTTATCCGCTTCATCTCGCCATGCTGGCGGTCTATATCGCTCTAGAATGCGGTAAGTTAATCGCCGAACGCAGCGGCCTTCACTTCAATGATGGCGCCTTTGCAGGTGCTACGGCACCCGATGAATTCCTACCTAACCTACTACTTTTACAGGCCTGGCTCAGCGATACCATTACCGGCTCGTTCAACTATCCATCCTGGAGCATCAGCATAGAGTACTACCTCTACCTGCTGTTCGGCGCCATTATGATTGTCACTCGCAACGAGCATCTCAAACTCTTTTTCTTGATCTCTTTATTATCGTTTATTGCGCTTTGCCTGCCAGAGACCCCAGTAAAAGACTCGATTTTTCGCGGCGGCTCGTGCTTCTTTGCTGGTGCATGTACTTATGTGATCTATACAAAGATCAAACATATTCAACTAAGCCAATTGACGTTTACCGCACTTGAGCTTATCAGCGTGATATGCGCCTATAGCATCATGGTGTCGGAAATACCTCATAAAGGTGTTATCGCCAGCCTGCTCTTTTGTGGCCTGATACTGATCTTTTCCTTTGAAAGAGGCTCAGTTTCTCGACTGCTACAGGGTCAATATTTTATCAAGCTAGGTAATCTTTCCTTTTCAATCTATCTGACTCATGCTGCCGTTCTATATGTATTCAAGAGTGCTGCCATCCTGGTCGGCAAGCTAACGGGGAAGGAATTCATGACGGCTGCCCTACCCTCTCATGACGTCCCCCCCATGATGATTAAGTATATGACGACAGGTAGTGCTGTAACGGATGACTTGGTCGTTCTGGCTCAACTAGTATCGGTTATCTTTATTTCCCGTTACACCTATAAATACATTGAACTTACAGGCGTAGCCCTCGGCAAGCGCTTGACCAAAAAGAAGCTGGTTACCAACGAAGCCCTGCAAAACAACTCTGCCTGAGTAAATCGACTAATAGCTCATAGACCAGCTGCGCTTTCATTACTTAAATGATGATGTTTGCCGTGAATAAACAGCTTAAATGAGCAGCCCTACGCGCCAACTTTACTTCTTCTACGATTTACCTTATCCGGCTGCCTTAAAGCAGCCGGAGCACAGGCTTTAACAAATATTTATTGTTGATACAGGCACGTAAATACCTGCTTGGTTAAAAATAACCTTAAGAAAAACCGAATATAAAAAAAGCCCAGGATGCAAACGCATCACTGGGCTTTTTAATAGCAGCCTATTGATTAGGCTGCAGGTATCCCGCTGAACTTGCCTACGCGCTCCCCTTCAATCATAGGGAAGTGTTGAGGCATACGTTCATCAAGGGGTAGTAAGTTAGGCATTTGCGCCTGAATTACAGCGCGATGCTGTTCGATAACAATATCCAGCGCACGACTAGGCACCAACTCAATGTCATCAAAAGTAATCACTTGGCCTGGCGCTACAGCTCGCTTGAGCACGGAATGCTTGAGTAGACCAATTGGCAAATGATCGGGGTTGTCGGCAATCTTGACTGCCTCGCCACGCACCTGGAAACCACCAATACCACGTTCAATGATATCGCCTGCCTTCATGGAGTTCTTCACGACAGCCGCCACGCTCAGGCTAGGCATCGTAGAATTATTCAGCAGAACACCGCCACCGGACAGTACACGGCGAATCGTCTTGCCAACTTCAAGGGAACACAGATGATAAGGACGAACCAGTACATAGTATGGGCCAGGGCCTAGCTTGAAATATTCAATCGCCGGAGCCTGTTCTTCATCGTGACGGCACACGACAAAAACACCACCTGCCGGATAGCCACTTGGCACTACATAATCTACGATCGGCTGGCCAATCTGCTCAGCCATCTGAGCCAGAATATTGGCTGTCTCGTTTAGGTTCGTGGATTTTAAACCTTCCAGCCCTTGCCGCGTAATTGTGGCGCCAAAGCCATTGCCTACGACGACCTGCTCGATTTGTACCTTGGTACCGTCAGTGAAGGACGTAGTCTGATCAACACTGATCCCTTGGCGCTTCGCCCAATAGGCCATATCTTCAGGCTTAGGATCCAGGTTCAAATAACCCTTCATGTTGCCGTAGACCAAGGGCTTAAAGCCCATCTGGACGGCATCTTCATGCAGAGCGGCCAGCGAACCGGGCTGATCACCTTCAGCTTCCGTCAGGAAGCCTTTACCGGCCAAATAGGAGCCGGTGGTTACCTGCAATTCTGCGTTGATCGTAACGACTTGGAGGCCCGCCTGAAAGGCGCGCTCGATAACGTCGGTTCCGTGATAGACATCCCCACTACATTCAACGATAAGGTCGGAATTATCCAATACCTCATCGAGCGAGTTGGTCAGGCATTCAGGAAGAGGAAAGTCAGAGATCGTGTTGATACTACGGCGGGTAAAAACCTTAGAAATCACCAAGTCGTTGTAATGCTTGGAGATTAACCTTACCAAACAGCGCGAAATCATGCCTGTTCCGACAACGCCGACACGTTTTACTTGGAAATTAGACATACAAACGAATCCTTTCAGTAGTGATGGGTATGCAGAGCGCTGCACGCGTCGTAACTAGGTGTTTTACTAATGGGCGGCCGAAAGCCAGGACAGTTGCTGTACCGAAAGAGTTTTTTGCAACCGTGCCGTAAGACACAACTGTAGAACAAAAAGTTCCTAGCTACCTGATTTGTATCGCGGTTTAGCCCGCCATTAATTTGTCGTCAAATTTTTAACCGGCTTGTATCCCTAAAGCCTTTAGAAATTTGAAATTATAGAAAACAAGGATCTAGAGCCATTAGCTCAAAAGAAGTGCTAATAAACATAGCTATTTCTATAACTAAAAAAAATCAAAAATAAGTTTTAAATAGCTAATAAATTTATATATGTGACTTGGTTAGTTAGTGCTTTTGTAAGCAAGTCGCAAGTCGGAAGAAGCTCACCCTTCCGACTTGCCTGTGGTTAGGCCGATCTAATCGTCGTCCAGTAGGATCGCCGGAACAGATCCCGCTCACCTAAGATCAACAAACAGACCAAAAGACATACGAGCAGGCTAGAGATATAAAGGACTAGCTGAATCAATCCATTCGGCTCAGGAGCCATATAAAACGCCGCGACCGTAACGGAAGTAGCGGAAACAGCCCAGCGCAGCAGAACAGTTAGACTTACACCATTAGGCGCGGCGCGATACAAGAGCCAGGCCATGAGCAGAGCCTGAATGAACGAGCCAACGGATAATGAATAGGCAAGCCCTTCCGCGCCGTAAGTCTTGTACAAGGATATATCGAGCAGAATGGTCACGCCTGAACTGAACAAAGTGGCAAGCAGGAAAGCACGTTGGCGCTGCTGTGCCAGTAGAGCCCGTCCCCACATCAGGGCTAGCCCCATCCACGGAAGTCCCAATGCATAAGCCGTTACAAGAGAGGCCGTTGCGACTGTCTGCTCGGCACCAAAAGCACCTCGCTCCAGAAGGATTTTAACTACCGGCTCAGGGAAGGACAGTAAGACGACCGAGGCAGGCACTAGAAATAACAGCGTGGCAAGTGATGTTTTGTGCAAGACATTGGTGAAATGCTCATGGTTTTTGTCCGACCAGCTTTTAGCCATATCAGGAAACATGACAGCTAGAATCGAGAGCGTATAAAGCGTTAGCGGAATCGTCACGATACGGAACGAGAACGACAGCATACTGATCGATCCCTCAGCCAGAAACGAGGCGAAGAAACGCTCTGCCAGCATACAACCCTGTTGAGCACCTGCTGCTGCCAGTACCGGAGCGAATGTAATAGCAAACTCGAAGCCGCGACTTTCAAGCTTTTCCGGTACGGCTAGCCCGGTTAGGTAACCGATACGCCGATGTTGGATAAAAATCAGGATGACCTGAGGAATCAACATACCGGAGAACAAATAAATTCCACTGGGGTAAAAGGCGTAGATCCCAATGATTGCCCCTAGATTCATAGTCACGGTACGTGCCATTGGCAAAATGAAAATGCGATCCAGACTTAACAAGGCACCCTGACAATAAAGGATAGCTTGTACAAAAATCAGGAAAGCGCCTACGGAAAAGACCAATAGCCCCGCCTCGACTTGTTCGGCTGACCATCCTGGCGCCAATGCTTTAAGCACCCACGGACTACCCAGGGCAGCACCTAGGGACACCAATAGACCAAACAACATGACCCGCCAGTACAGCCAGCGACTGGACAGAATGAACTGAGACTCGCTCTTCGAACGTATCCGCTGTAAATAAGGAATCATGGCGTCGCGTAGCGCGAGCCCAAAGAAATTTTCGAAAAACAACGGAAGGACCAGCGCGACGAAAATCAGGTCCGCTTCCCAGCTAAGGCCGAACTCCTTGGCAATGATGAGATCCCGTAAGAATCCGAGGAGAAAACTCGCAACGGTGATCATAAGGATAATTACGGTTTTCTTCATACTTCTTTCCTAGAAAAACACATCCCCGATGAAGGCAACCATTCCATCTTCCTAGAGAATCAGAACATGGAGCATGAGCGCTTCACCATATCTACCACTTATCTGCTGAACTCCATGAAAAACGACATCCTAAGGTGCGTAGATATCGTCTGGAATAAGGTCCGCAGTCTTGCTGCTGCACTGACAGCGCAAATGAAGAAATATTTCGTAATGCCGAAAAAAATAGAAGAAGACTGCCTAGTGGTTAGCTAACACTTAAAGGCATGTCGGAGAATATGTGATCGAAAGCTCACTAGAAGAAATCTTGTCTTTGCTTGATTACCCTAGACGACCGAGCTTTTTAGCGAGCCGCCATGCTACATAGAGAGACAACCCTGTCGCGCCAGCAGCCAGCAGCGTCTGCCCAGGCCTCAAGTGCGCTTCGGTATACAGGCTACGCCGGAACCAAGGCGCCGGATTATCCCCTTGCTCTCTACCTTCCAACCCTGGCGCATACAATGCGTTTCTCTTATCTGTATCCGGGATATTGCTTTGCTGTGCAGCAAATAGGCTCTTGACGCTTAACCAATCGAACATATGCGGCATCAATTGGGCAGCACGACTGATCAACTTACTGTTACCGATATAGATATCTCTTCGCGGGTGAGTTGCTGCGAACAAAATTGCACGAGCTACGACATCTGGCGTATAGGTAGGGCCAGGGAGATGGGCAACATGTGACATCGTGTTTTTGGCGCGCTCATTAATCGGCGTGTTGGTAGACGACGGCCTAATCAGTGTTACGGAAACAGGAGCCTTGGCGTGTTGCAGCTCGATACGCAGCGTATCAGTAATAGCTTTGACTGCATGCTTGCTTGCACAATAAATCCCTTGAAGGGGTGCAACCGCTTCCGACAATGCACTCCCCAAATTGATCAAGGCGCCGCCCCGCTCGCGCAAGTGTTCAACCGCGACCAACGAGCCATTAACCACACCCCAGAAGTTAGTTTCAATAACCTTACGCAAGTCCTCGTCGCTGATACTCCAGAGCGTGCCCCAGACTAATGTTCCAGCATCATTGATCCACGTATCGAAACCGCCAAAGTGGGCTACAGCCTGCTCGGCTACGCCTTGCATCTGTGCCCGGCTAGCCACATCAGCCACAACATAGATCACCCGCCCCGCCTGAGAACTATCCAGCTCCTCTCTCAGAGCCTGTAATGTGTCCTCATCACGCGCTACTAAAACAAGTCGTGCCCCTGCTTTGGCCGCTGCTCGGGCTGTTACCAGTCCAATACCACTCGTGGCACCGGTAAGTACGATTACTTGCTCATGCAGCGGTTTCAGGCGCGGTTTCATAGTAGTCTCGGAGAAAAATTAGTGAGCAAGGCAGGCTACAGGCTCTGGATGGGCAAAGCGGCCTAATGTCCGTGTATGTCGTGCATACGACAACAAACCTGCAACGTCTACATCGGAAAGCGGCTCGAACTGTCGGTAATATGCGCCGATGCCTTGGAAGGGTTCTGGCATGGCCAGGCAAATAATTTGATCGGCCAGTTTCTGCAACGCATTAACTACTCGGCGAGCCCCTACTGGAACGGCAAGCATAAGACGCGCAGGCGCTTCCTCAGCCAAAGCCATTAGAGCTACACGTGCCGTCCCTCCTGTATCGAGCCCATCATCAGCCAAAATTACGGTTCGCCCTTTTAGCGAAACGGGTGGCCTGTTCCCACAATACAGGCGACGCAGGCCTTTCAGATCAGACAATTGCCGGTCTCGCTCCGCCTCGAACCAGCCTGCAGGCGGATTCAGAAACTCCAGCCGATCCTGATTGACCACCCAGCGTGAGGCTGGACCGTCAATAACAGCGCCAAGACCACATCCCTTATCGTTCGGAGCACCGATTTTACGAGCCATCACCACATCCAATGGTGCGTTCAATGCTTGTGCGATGGGCAACGCTACCGGCACGCCACCACGCGGCAACGCCAAGACTACTGGGCTGGCATTGGCATACACCTGCAGTACTTCAGCTAGCGCCTGCCCGGCCTGAAAGCGATCCTGATAGGGCTCTATCATCTTGCGTACGGCCCCCATACACAGCCTCCAAAGGAAAAGGATTTCAGGACGTCAGATAAGCGAAGCAATCCCGAACCACGCGGTGTTGCACCGGTAGCCATAGCTGGCATGACACCCAAGCGCAGTACCTGCCAGTCGATCTCGTTTCATCCGACTCGTTGGGAAATTCAAAATATCTGCGTCAGGACATACTGCACCTATACGAGCAGGCCCTGTACGCTATGAGCGAAACCATTTAGCTACCAGGTCACCCCTACAGGCACGCCTGAACACAAGAGCACCTGTAAGTGATGACCCGCGATCCAGAGCCCTTGTTCCATCCTGTCGACAGGAGGACATGGTGCAGCCTTATATGTCGGCAAAAACCTGAGAACATCCTTAGATACATGGACAAACAACATCTTCTCTACCTGATCATCGACAGACTGCATGCTAATTTGCAAAGAGCTATTGAAGCGGCAAAAGCTGCGCACGAAACAGCAACCCACGAAGAAAATATTGCAGAAAACAAATACGATACACTTGGACTGGAGGCGGCCTACCTAGCGGCCGGCCATTCCAAGCGTGTTGATGACATACGCCATGCCTTACAGGCCTATCACACATTAATCGTGCGCCCTTACGATCCAGCGCAAGGCGTTCAGCTGTCCGCCGGTGTGACACTAGCTAGCGAAGACGGCCATAAGCAGGTCTTCTTTCTGGGCCCAGCAGCAGCGGGCCTCAAGCTTAAAAGCGGAGCCGCAGAGGTAATGGTAATTACTCCTAAGGCTCCGCTTGGCCACGCACTTCTAGGCAAACAGATCGGTGATGAAGTACAGATTGAGATAAATGGCATCAGCCAAACATTCGAAATACTTCAAGTGTCCTGACCCACACGACAATGCAATCATCTTTGATCAAGAATGGTAGTCCTGTTCAAAACATTCCAACAGCGCTATACTGTATATATAAACAGTAATTATGAAGGCGATGAGGTGATAAATGGCCGTCGAAGTCTTGTATCGCAGCAGCCGTGATCCGGAGCGCTTGTTCATGGATAAAGCAGAAGCAGACCGTTATGACAAAATGCTGGAGCTTGCGGAATCTCTGGCAGAAGTACTGCATCGAGCCGTACCTGATATTTCAGAGAAACAGGCAGAGGACATTGGTATCTATATGGCCCGTCACCGTGAGGTGTTTGCAAAAGCCTTCAAGAACCAGCCTGATGCGTTGAATGAACTGAGCGACAAGGGATAATCTGAGTTAGGCCTATCTCAGGCTGCATGTCATGGTGTCTCATATTCTGTGTGAGGAATGAGACATATTGTGGCTACAGCCTTTACTTCTCTTCATGCCTGCGTTGCTGATCTCGCCAGGTCAGGTAAATACGGACACCAAATTCAATCTGGTGATACCCCGGCAGCATATGTTCGCACAGCTGGTAAAACGTCTTGTTGTGGTCATGCTCCTTAAGATGCGCCAGTTCGTGAACAACGATCATATTCAAAAACTCAGGGGCAGCGTCTTTAAAGAGCGCTGCAATGCGTATTTCCTTTTTTGCTTTCAGCCTGCCGCCTTGTACACGCGAGACGGCCGTGTGCAGCCCTAGCGCATTCTTTAAGGTATCTAAGTTATTGTCGTAGCAGACCTTGTCGATCCCAGGTGCATTTTTCAGATAGTCCTGTTTGAGTGCGGACGTGTAAGCATATAAAGCTTTATCGCTCTGAATCGTATGGCGGGCTGGGTACCGCTTCGTCAGGTAATCGCCCAGGCGACCCTGCTCACTCAGGATCTTTACCTGCTGACGAAGCGCTGCTGGATATCCTTGCAAGTAGTCACGTATTTTCATGGCACGATCAATCTATCGGGTCAGGTGGTTAAAAGCAGACTTTTTTATCGAGACGAAGTGAACCAGTCCGCTCTACCGAAACGCCTGGACTTTCAAACTTCATTTTTGCGAGTCAAGCACGGTAAACCGCCTCAGAAAACCTGTAAAAGCGGTCCACATAATTCAATTTTTGTCTCCTTCTGCCTAGCAGGAGGATAAACGCCCATATCATTTGCCCTGCAATGGAATGCACATGTCTCGTAATGATCTGGCCATAGGCACTGAAGCTCTGTCTTCACGAGCTCCTCACGAGCTCGCCTCCGATTTACTTAAGCAGATCGGCCTGAACGACAATCCGCCCGACTCTTCAGCAAGCTCAGCCAAACACACGCAAACACCGGTTTCAGCGATTGCCTCATCATCGGAGCCCTCGTTAGTTAACGAAACACGTTCGACCAGCGGCACTTGGATACAAACGCTTCATCTGATCGGCGTGACTATCTGCTGCATGCTGATCATTCTCACCTATTTGACCATTGTCGTATCACTGGCTGGCACCTTAGCCGTCCTGCTGCCGCAGCTTGATCTACAAACGCTCATAGGACATCCGCTCAATGAAGGGCTGATCATAGCGATCAAGTCTGGTCTCGGCCTTGTTGGCACGACCCTATTATTTTTTCTAGGCAAGGCGCTGCTCCCTCGAAAAAAATACGCCAAGCCAGCAGTCATTATTGACCGCCTGCAGGAGCAACGCCTCTGGGACATGCTCATCCCACTTTGCAAGACGATACAGGCTCCCTTACCTCTGGTCGTTCACCTGAATAACGAAGTAGATGCTCGAGTAAGTTTGGCGCCTGGCTGGCAAGGACTCATCAAGGGCGAATTGATGATTACCCTTGGACTTCCTCTGGTTGCAGGACTCGATAACCGGCAGCTTCAAGGCGTTTTAGCCCATGAGTTGGGCCATTGTACTCGTCGACTTTCCATGCGTTGCTATTTCATCATTAATGCCTGTAACGCCTGGCTGGACCAACGTGCGCATTTCCATGACACCTGGTCCGAGCGCCTGCATCGATTAAGCGAAACGGATGTTTCTCGATTTACCCGTCTAGGCGTCATGCTTGCCCGAGCAGGTATGCGGATTCCCAAGCAACTGATTCATTATCTGTTTCTATTAAGCTATCGGCTTTCCCGGCCAGTGTGCCGTTTGCTGGAGTTCGAAGCCGATCGCTACAGCGCGCAAGTCAGCGGTAGCGCTACCTTTCGTGCAACGACCTTGCACTTGCATGCATTACGCTGGGCTTTCCGCCAGGCCGATCGACAGAACGCCTCAACCTGGAGCGAGGGTGCATTGCTTTCGGACATGTCTCATGCGACAGCCGTCGGGGCCACTCGCCTGGATATAGAAACGCAGCGAAAACTGGAAGCCAAACTACGAGACCGTCAACGTTACTGGCGCGCCCATCCTGCCGATCTGGAGCGTATCAATCGGGTAGAAGCCCTATCGGCACCTGGATACATAGACAATTCACAACCTGCCGCCGCGTTATTTGATTATTTTCAAGAATATTGCCGCCAGGCAACAGCAGCCTACTATCAGAGGCTTGGCCTCGACGTGAGCATCATTCAATTGCGCGAAACCAGCCATGCTGCTCTACCTGAACATGAAAGAAGCTCCGATGCCTCATCATTGACGAAATGGACACTCGGGCAGTGGTGTGAACTACCCTGGCTGCCATTGCATGAGCCTGTGGAAAGAGCCCTGGGTTCGCTGGATTGGGCCTCTAACATCGATGAGCTCCGTCGACGCTCAACAGAGATTGGTAGCAGTTGGCAGCAGGCACAGAAAGAGGTACAGCGACGAGTCATGCTGGCCTGTTGCGAGGAACTTGCAGCGCACCACATTACCCACCAGATTCATGGCACCGAAACCTTTAATGCCGATCACTATCTGGATGAGTATCGAGGAATCGTCAGTTGGCAAAGCCCTGCTCGCCTGGTCATGAGTGAAGCAGCTGCGTTGTTTCGGCAGCGAATTGAATATGCGCTTAAGACGTGTCACTTAGGGCATGCAAGAGCCCGTGAGCTAGCCCAAGCTCTTTTTGCACTATGTGAGCTGTACCCTTCCTACGAGCGATTACGTGAAGCCCATAAGTTGGTCAAGGAATACAACAGCCTTTCTCGCCTGCAGATTAGCAGAGAGGTCAGCCAACTCAGTCACTACGCACTACTCGACTTCCGGAGCGAAGCTTTAAAGCTGCTACAGGCCGCAGACAAAGTACCTCAGCAGTTGCTGGAAGGAGAATCCATTGGGGGATACTTGCGCCTGCAATGCCCTTATCTCAACGGAGAAATGGTTGCACCACTTGAGTTCTATCAGAAAAGTGATGCTTTACTTGAAGGTTTCGCCCATTGCTATCATCAGATTTTCAACGCGTTGAGCACTTGGTGCCTGAGTGTAGAGGCGGCATGCCTGATACGGACAGGCAGCATGCTTAACAAGCAGGAATCAAAGGTAAACCCTATCTAAGCACCCTTTACTGCAACATAAAAAAGCCCGCAGGTAGTGCGGGCTTTTTTATCAGAGCATGCTTAATTGACCTTAGGGTCTAGCTCGCCGCTCGCATAACGTTCGAACATGCGATCCAACGAGATCGGCTTGATCTTGGAAGCATGACCTGCCGTACCAAACGCCTCATAACGTGCAATACAGATATCACGCATGGCCGTTACAGTTTTCGCCAGGTATTTACGTGGGTCGAACTCGCTGGGGTTTTTCGCCATAAACTCACGGATAGCACCAGTCGAAGCCAGACGCAGATCAGTATCGATATTGACCTTACGTACACCGTATTTGATACCTTCGACGATCTCCTCGACGGGCACGCCGTAGGTCTCCTTGATATCGCCACCGTACTCATTGATGATTTTCAGCCACTCCTGCGGTACGGAAGAGGAACCATGCATAACCAGATGAGTATCAGGAATGCGTGCATGGATTTCCTTGATACGCTGGATCGACAAGGTATCCCCAGTCGGCGGCTTGGTGAATTTATAGGCGCCATGGCTAGTACCGATAGCAATGGCTAGCGCGTCAACCTTGGTAGCCTTGACGAATTGAGCGGCTTCTTCCGGATCAGTCAGCAACTGACTGTGATCCAGGGTACCTTCGGCACCAACGCCATCTTCTTCGCCAGCCATACCAGTTTCCAGAGAGCCCAGGCAGCCCAATTCGCCTTCAACGGATACACCACATGCATGGGCGAACGCTACAGTCTGCTGAGTAACACGTACGTTGTACTCATAGTCAGATGGAGTTTTACCATCTGCTCTCAGCGAGCCGTCCATCATGACCGAGCTGAAGCCCAGCTGGATAGAGCGCTGGCAAACATCCGGGCTGGTACCGTGGTCCTGGTGCATCACTACTGGAATGTGCGGAAATTCTTCTACCGCGGCCAGGATGAGATGACGAAGAAATGGGGCACCGGCGTATTTGCGCGCACCGGCAGAGGCCTGAACGATGACCGGAGAGTCGGTCTTGTCGGCTGCTTCCATGATGGCGCGCATCTGCTCGAGGTTATTAACATTGAATGCTGGAACGCCGTAACCGAACTCGGCGGCGTGGTCCAGCAATTGGCGCATGCTGATGAGTGCCATGTAATCCTATCTCCTGATGTGGACCAGTTATGCATGCAGCCTGCATCACCCGCAGGCCGTGTTTCAAGTTAGAGCGAAATTATGCTCGTGCTGTATCGATTAACTTGTCATTTTTCCTCAGCGAACCGTGCATCCACGGCCGATGAGATCGTTATTGGCTACCCAGTAAACCAACCCTTCATTACCGTTCATATGAAAAGCCAACACACCGTCGGTATAAAACTCACCCGACCCTGCCGGTTGTTTTTCCAGATGATGGGTTACCTGTTCTTGGTTGAGCCGTAAATCTACGATGGAGTGGCTACGGTCTACGTAATGCCAGGCGATTTCCGCCTGGCTATCACATACCCACCGAATCCATCCTGCTGCAGGCACAGCCTTTTCAGCACACCCGGTCAATCCAGCTAGCAGACAGATTGCTCCGAGCAGTACTAATCTCTTCACGTTTCGCTCACTCGCAGCCATCCGCACTCGTCGTGGGATTAGGTGTTCCTGTGGTCTGCAGGGCAATACGTTCATCATTCTGCCCGGTTGCGGTAGCTGCCGAGACCGGTGCAGGCGTGAAGACTTGGCATACCTTATCAGACGTAGCTGCAGCGCAGCCGGAGAGCACGACGCAGCTGACCAGAGTAAAAGTGGCGAAACGAATCATGGCGTTATCCTTTAGCGCGTTGTTCCAGGATTTCGACCGCAGGCAGAACTTTTCCTTCCACGAACTCCAGAAACGCACCACCACCGGTTGAAATGTAGGAGATTTTTTCGCCTATGCCGTATTTATCGATCGCAGCTAGAGTGTCGCCACCGCCTGCAATAGAAAATGCCTCACTGTCAGCGATAGCCTGCGCCAGTACTTTGGTGCCATTTCCAAACTGGTCAAACTCAAACACGCCGACCGGGCCATTCCAGAGAATAGTCTTGGCCGACTTGAGCAGCTCGGCAAACTGCTGAGCCGTTTGCGGGCCGATATCAAGAATCATGTCATCATCTGCCACATCAGCAATGGCCTTTACAGTGGCTTCGGCTGTTTCGGCAAACTCTTTTGCTACAACCACATCGACGGGAAGCGGGACGCTTACCTTGGCTGCAATGGCCTTGGCCGTGTCGACCAGATCCGCTTCGTAAAGTGACTTACCAACTTTATGGCCAGCGGCGGCAAGGAACGTATTGGCGATACCGCCACCGACGATGAGCTGATCACAGACCTGCGACAAGGAATTCAGGACATCCAGTTTGGTTGACACCTTAGAGCCCGCCACGATGGCAGCCATCGGGCGTGCCGGTGCCTTCAACGCCTTGCCGAGGGCGTCCAGTTCGGCAGCTAGTAGCGGACCCGCTGCCGCTACCTTGGCAAACTTGGCGACACCGTGGGTAGAGCCTTCGGCACGGTGTGCCGTACCAAAGGCGTCCATGACGAACACATCGCACAGCGCTGCATACTGCTGGGCTAGCTCATCCGCACTTTTCTTTTCACCCTTGTTGAAACGCACGTTTTCCAGCAGAACGAGCTCGCCCGGCTTCACTTCAATACCGCCAAGATAGTCAGTTATCAACGGCACATCGCGATTCAAGGCCTTGGACAAATAATCAGCTACAGGCTTCAGACTGTTCTCGGCACTGGCCTCGCCTTCGGTCGGGCGGCCCAGGTGAGAGCAGACGATAACCGCTGCGCCTTTCTCGAGCGCCAGCTTTAACGTAGGCAACGCGGCAACCAAGCGAGCGTCACTCTTGATCTGCCCATCCTTTACCGGAACGTTCAGGTCCTCGCGAATCAGGACACGCTTGCCGTTCAGATCAAGGTCGCTCATTTTCAACACGGACATGTGTGCAATCCCTTCGTTGTGCTTGTTCAGAGTGGTTTGGCAACGCGCAAGAAATGACTTGCCACGTCGATCATGCGATTAGCGAAGCCCCATTCGTTATCGAACCATGCCAGTAGATTAACCAACCGGGGACCGGAAACGCGGGTCTGGCTGCCATCAACAATGGCGGAATGGGGATCGTGGTTGAAATCACAGGAGGCATGCGGCAGCTCGGTGTAATCCACCAGATGCCTGAGCGGACCGTGCAGGGCGGCTTCGCGTAGCAGTCCGTTGATTTCGGCAACGCTAGTGTCACGCGTGACGTGACAGGTGATGTCCAAGGCCGAAACATTGACCGTTGGCACACGCAGAGCCTTGGCCTGGACGCGCCCGTTCAGTTCGGGCAGTAGCCGCTCGATACCACGGTCCAAGCCAGTGGAGACCGGAATGATCGACTGAAACGCCGAGCGTGTGCGACGCAGGTCTTCGGCATGGTAGGCGTCGATCACAGGCTGGTCATTCATGGCCGAATGAATCGTGGTTATCGAGACGTATTCAAGACCTATGCGATCATTTAAAAGTTTCAGCAGGGGAACGCTGCAATTGGTAGTGCAGGAAGCATTCGAGACCAGCTTCTCACTCCCGAGCAGCTCGCCTTGATTGATGCCATATACGATCGTGGCGTCGACGTCGTGCTCGCTAACCATCGGCTGGGAAAACAAGACGCGTGGCGCACCGCCTTCTATAAAGCGGTTGCCGTCGGCACGGGTACTGAACGCGCCCGAGCATTCCATGACCAGGTCGATACCCAAGCCTGCCCAGTCGATTCCGCTGGGATCTGCCTTTCGATAGATATCCAACGGGCGACCACCGATCAACAACCGGTTCTGCTCAATGGAAACGTCGCCCGGAAAACGCCCGTGAGTAGAGTCGAAGCGGGTCAAATACTCAAGACTCGGCAAGTCGGCCACATCATTCAATGCAACGATCTCGAAATTGGCCTCGGCGCGACGCTCATGCAGGGCACGTAGGACACAACGACCGACCCGGCCATAACCATTGAGCGCAACACGGTAAGAGGAGGAAGCCATGAGAGAAGTGATTGTCCGCAAGTGATTATCAATGGCCATCGATGGTACAAGTGTAGCCTGACCAGTAACACACTACACAAGCCCTAAATGAAGGCTTTCATTTGGAATAAGCGGGCCTTGGCAATTAGAGAGCAGCCAGCCTTCATCTCTAAACCACGCTACTTTTAGGCTGCTTTCCGGCATGATCGACTGTTTTCGTAGCGCTTAACCACTTTCTACTACATTGCCACAGGAGCCTTTATGCCACGCTTTGCGGCTAACTTGAGCCTGATGTACACCGAGCATGATTTTTTAGATCGCTTCGCTGCTGCAGCAGCAGATGGTTTCATGGCAGTGGAATACCTGTTTCCCTACGACTATTCACCAGGAAAACTTAAGGCTCAACTTGATCAGCATGGCCTGACCCAGATCTTATTCAACGCGCCGCCAGGGGATTGGGCTACCGGTGAGCGTGGCTTGGCTTCACTACCAGGGCGGGAACAGGAGTTTCGGGACAGCATCGCTCGTGCGCTCGACTATGCATCAGTGCTAGGCAATACCTGCATTCATGTCATGGCCGGTCTGCTACCCGCCGAGGCCGACCAGGCTCGGCACTGGGGGCTTTATCTGGACAACCTGGCCTACGCAGCGGAGAAAGCGGCTACAGCAGGCTGTACGATCTTGATCGAGCCTATTAATACGCGCGACATGCCTGGCTTTCTGTTGAATCGACAGGATGAGGCGCAGGCCGCCCGGGCGCATGTTGGCGCGGACAACCTCCGAGTACAGTTTGACTGTTACCACTGCCAGATTGTTGAAGGTGACCTCAGCATGACCTTACAGCGCGACATGCCGGGAATCGGTCATATTCAGATCGCTGGCGTACCGGACCGGCACGAACCGGATAGGGGTGAGATCAACTATCCCTATCTATTTGAGCTAATTGATACGCTTGGTTATACCGGCTGGATCGGGTGCGAATATCGGCCTCGGGGCAATACCTCTCACGGCCTGCGCTGGCTGCGTGACTGGCAGGCCATGTCCATTCGTTGAGCCTCTGTTTTTCGATAACAATGTCCGAAAACGGCGAGTTCGGACAGAGGGCGGGTGTTAGGCTCTGTAGAACAGTCACCGAGCAGGACGGCGGAACAGGTCAGTTGCCAGCCTTGCCAGACCGTTTCGCGAGGAGTCCATAACTGCATGAACGCCATTACGCTTTTCTCACCCACTACTCTGCTGTACGAGCGTGCTCGCTTGAGCCGCGATGCGCGTTTCGACGGACTGTTCTATACCGCCGTGATCACGACCGGTATTTATTGCCGTCCGGTCTGCCCGGCCCCGGCTCCGCGTGCAGAGAATGTACGGTACTACAGCAGCGCGGCCGCAGCGGAGGCTGAAGGTTTTCGCCCCTGCCTGCGGTGCCGACCAGAGTTGTCGCCGGCCCGCCACGTTGAGCATGCCGTTCTGGCACGAGCGCTTGCGCTGATTGAGGATGGCGTACTGGATGACGCGTCTATTTCTGACCTAGCCGCGCGCCTATTTATCGGTGAGCGTCAATTGCGGCGGTTGTTCAATGAACATCTGGGCGTGTCGCCCCGTCAAGTACAAGGAACGCGGCGCTTGCTCTTTGCCAAGCAGTTACTCAGCGAAACCTGTATCCCGATCACCGAAATCGCGCTGGCCTCGGGCTTTCGCAGCCTGCGGCGGTTTAATTCAGCCTTCCAGGCCGCCTATCGACTGGCCCCGCGCCAGATCCGGGCGGGCCTGAAAACAGCAGACAATCGCCCTACCGAGGCGAATTTAACCTTGCGCCTGACCTATCGCCCTCCCTTTGACTTTCAGGCTACGTTGGAATTTTTACATGGCCATGCCCTACCGGGCGTGGAAATAGTGACCGAGAACAGTTACTCCCGGCTCATCGGCAATCCGCTTCAACCAGGCTGGCTACGGGTCTCACCTTGGCCCGGTGAGCAGGCGCTGCGCCTGGAGCTGCATGGTGCCACACCAGCGCGCCTGCTTGGCAGCGTTCAGCGAATTCGCCGTATGTTTGATCTGGATGCTGATCCGCAGGCCATTGCCGCAGTACTCTCCTGCGACCCTCAACTCCAAGCCTTACTGACACGCCGCCCAGGGCTACGGTTGGCCAGCGGCTGGGACGGCTTCGAAATTGCCGTACGCGCCGTAATCGGCCAGCAGGTCAGCGTGGCGGCTGCCCGGACTATGACTGCGCGCTTAGTGCAGCGCTTCGGCGAGCCTTGGCCGCAATCAACACACGAGGAAGCCTGCCCGCCGCCGGAAGGACTAGACCGGTTCTTTCCAACGGTCGAGACCCTGGCTAATGCCCAGCTGGAAGACCTAACGGCCCTCGGTCTGATTCGCAGCCGCTCCGCCACATTGCTGGCCGTAGCCCGAGGCCTGCGTGACGGCTCAGTGGATTTTGCGGTCCACCATAGCCTGGACGACTTCAGCGCACGGTGGGACGCCTTGCCTGGGATAGGCCCCTGGACAGCTCAATACATTGCCCTGCGCGCCCTGGGCCACCCGGATGCCTTTCCCGCTGAAGACCTGGTGCTACAACGTGCTGCCGGTACCGGAGAGCGCTTGTCCGCACGAGCGCTTCAGGCACGGGCGGAAGCGTGGCGTCCCTGGCGCGGCTATGCCGTTATGCAACTCTGGCGCGACGCGACCGAGCGGAAATTCGCCGCGCCTGCTAACGCATTTCAAGAGGACATGACGCCATGATTGCCTATACCTTTATCAATAGCCCCATTGGCCGCTTGCGGGTAGCGGCCAGCGATGCCGGACTGCATCAAATCGAATTTCCCGAATCCCGTCATCCCGTCGCGTGCGGAAAAGACTGGCAGGAAGCCCATCACCTCTTGCTGGATGCAACACGCCAACAACTGGACGATTATTTTGCCGGACACCGTCAGCAGTTCGATCTACCATTAGCGCCGCTAGGAACGCCGTTTCAGCGCGAGGTATGGCAGGCCCTGGCCGAAATCCCCTATGGCCTTACGTGGAGTTACGCCCAATTGGCCATACGGGTCGGCAATCCCAAGGCTGTACGTGCCGTAGGCGCTGCCAATGGCCGTAATCCGCTGCCTATCGTACTGCCTTGTCATCGTGTGATCGGCACGAGTGGCGCGCTGACCGGCTTTGGCGGAGGCTTGCCGGTCAAACAATTCCTGCTGGAGTTGGAGGGTGCGCTTCCACGTGTCAATGAAGGTCTGTTTGCAACGGGCTGAAAGCAAAAATGTTTCACCAAACGAAATAAAAACGCCCAATCATGGGACTGGGCGTTTAAGCGGAAGCGGAAGCGGAAGCGGAAGCGGAGATCAGTCTTCCAGCAGCTCGTTGGCAACGGCCAGAACATTGTCCAGCGTGAAACCAAAGTGCTCCATCAACGCCGGTGCCGGCGCAGATTCCCCATAGGTGGTCATGCCGATCACACGGCCATCCAAGCCGACGTACTTGTACCAGTAGTCTGCGATTCCGGCTTCGATGGCAATACGTGCACCTACCTCGACGGGCAGTACGGACTGACGGTACTCCGGGCTCTGACGGTCGAACACGCTGGTGCATGGCATGGACACAACGCGAACCTTGCGGCCTTCAGCGGTGAGCTTGTCATAGGCCTGAACGGCAAGAGCAACTTCAGAGCCAGTGGCGATAAAGATCAGCTCAGGTTCACCTTCGCAGCTCTTCAGCACATAACCACCATGGGCGATAGCGGCTTCGGTCTCGTCGTCACGCAGATGATGCGGCAGGTTCTGACGGGAGAAGATCAGCGCGGCCGGGCCGTCCTTTCGCTCCAGCGCAGCCTTCCAGGATACCGCCGCTTCGACCGCATCGGCCGGACGCCAGGTGTCCAGGTTAGGCGTGTAACGCAGGGAAGCAATCTGTTCGACCGGCTGGTGGGTTGGGCCGTCTTCGCCCAGACCAATGGAGTCGTGGGTAAAGACATAGATTACCCGCTGCTTCATCAGCGCCGACATACGCACCGCGTTACGCGCGTACTCCATGAACATCAGGAAGGTGCCGCCGTAAGGAATCAGGCCGCCATGCAACGCAACGCCATTCATGATGGCGCTCATGCCGAACTCACGAACGCCGTAGTACATGTAATTGCCGGAGGCGTCTTCTTCAACGACCGGCTTACAGCCCTTCCATAAGGTCAGGTTGGAACCGGCCAGATCAGCCGAGCCACCCAGGATTTCCGGCAACAGCGGCCCGAAGAACTGCAGGCAGTTCTGGCTGGCCTTGCGGCTGGCAATGGTTTCGCCCTTGGCTGCTACTTCACGGATGAACGCGGATGCTTTGGCAGAGAAGTCAGCCGGCAGCTCACCGGCCATGCGGCGCTTGAACTCGGCAGCCAGCTCGGGATAAGCCTCGGCATAGGCCGCGAAACGCTGGTTCCACTCGGCTTCCGCCTTGGCACCGTTGGCCTTCGCGTCCCACTCGGCATAAATGTCCTGGGGAATTTCAAAGGCGCCGTGCTTCCAACCCAGTGCTTCACGGGTTGCAGCGACTTCTGCCTCACCCAAAGCAGCGCCGTGGGATTCTTCCTTGCCCTGCTTGTTGGGCGAGCCGAAGCCAATGATGGTCTTGCAGCAGATCAGGGTGGGCTGGTCGCTCTTGCGGGCGGTTTCCAGCGCCATCTTGATCTCTTCCGGATCGTGGCCGTCGACATTGCGAATCACTTGCCAGCCATAGGCTTCGAAACGCTTGGGCGTGTCGTCGGTAAACCAGCCATGGACTTCGCCATCGATGGAAATACCGTTGTCGTCGTAGAAGGCAATCAGCTTGGACAGACGCAGCGTACCGGCCAGCGAGCAGACCTCGTGAGAGATACCTTCCATCATGCAGCCGTCACCCAGGAAGACATAGGTGAAGTGGTCGACAATGGAGTGACCGTCGCGGTTGAACTGGGCCGCCATGATCTTTTCGGCCAGGGCGAAGCCCACGGCATTAGCGATGCCCTGCCCTAGCGGGCCGGTTGTGGTTTCTACGCCAGGGGCATAGCCATATTCAGGATGACCTGGGGTCCGGCTGTGCAGCTGACGGAAGTTCTTCAGGTCATCAATGGACAGGTCGTAACCTGTCAGATGCAGCAGCGAGTAGATCAGCATCGAGCCGTGGCCGTTAGACAGCACGAAGCGGTCGCGGTCGGCCCACGTGGGGTTTACCGGGTTGTGCTTGAGATAGTCACGCCAGAGTACTTCGGCAATGTCCGCCATTCCCATGGGGGCACCGGGATGGCCGCTGTTGGCTTTTTGTACGGCATCCATGCTGAGGGCGCGAATGGCGTTGGCACGGTCTCGACGACTGGGCATCGCTGATCTCCTGAGAGGGTCACACGAGTAAAAGGAGGACCATTTTCGCCCAGCCAGGCCCTGCGGAGCAATGCAAACACACCGCATGAGCCAGGCTTTCATAAATTCGCACCTGACTTGCCGCCTCCCTCAGGGCTGCGCCTGGATAATCGACTCCGCTACTTGCTCAAGAAACCAGCGCTATGCCATCAGAGCCTCATTGCAAACAACCGGCCTATCGCCACCACCCGTCGCGTCAGCCCCCTTCTAATCAAAGAAGCGGTTCAGGGTTACCTAATCATCAATATCAAAACTTTTTGATGCTTCCCTTGCGAGGGGCGCTAGTCATCACTAGACTGCGCATCCATGAATAATCTGCATGTGCCTACTTTTTGCCACGACGATTGCGATGAGCTGGCTGCGCTCTGCAAGGCAGGCGGTGATCCGCTGCGATTAAATGTGCTGCGCGCTCTGGCCAACGACTCGTTTGGCGTGCTGGAACTAGCGCATATTTTCGCAACAGGCCAGTCAGGTATGAGTCATCATCTGAAGGTCCTGTCGCAAGCCCGGCTGGTCGCGACCCGCCGCGAAGGCAATGCTATTTTCTATCGCCGTGCCCTGCCACGGGTGGAGCAAACGGGCGGTGCCTTGCACGCCGCGCTGCTGGCCGAGGTAGATGGCCTGACGCTTCCGACCGAGGCCCAGGCACGAATCGCGGCGGTGCATGCTCAACGGGCCGAGGCAAGCCGGGATTTCTTCGCCCGTATGGCGGACAAGTTCCAGGCACAACAGGATCTGATTGCCGGCCTGCCGCAGTACCGGGACAGCGTGCTGGCTCTGTTGGATGCAATGAGCTTTGCACCGGATGCAACAGCGCTTGAGATCGGCCCAGGCGATGGATGTTTTCTGCCTGAACTGGCACAGCGTTTCGCCCAGGTGACGGCGCTGGACAACAGCCCAGCAATGCTCGACCTAGCCCGGCAGCTGTGCGAGCACAACGGCCTGACCAATGTCACGCTGAGGCTGGCGGATGCGCTGGACAAGGCTACTCTGACGGCGGACTGCGTGATACTGAACATGGTCCTGCACCATGTCGCCGCACCGGCTGAAGCGATGAAACACCTGGCGGGCTGGGTCCGCCCCGGCGGCAGCCTGTTGATTACGGAGTTGTGCAGCCATGACCAGAGTTGGGCCCGGACGGCCTGTGGCGATCTCTGGCTTGGTTTCGATCAGGACGAACTGGCCCGCTGGGCCAGTGCCGCTGGATTGCTGCAAGGCGAAAGCCTTTATATAGGCTTGCGCAATGGTTTCCAGATTCAGGTCAGGCAATTCGCCCGCCCGGAATAGGATTGACCCGTTGTCGCTTAGAGGCGACACGGAGGATATGGCAGCACGGCTGTCGTATCCAGACAACTAACAGTTTCATGACATGGCCTTCGGGCCGCCTCACCCACCGGTAGTATAGGAACCGATAGATGAGCGATTACTCTCTGTTTACCTCCGAGTCCGTGTCTGAAGGGCATCCGGACAAGATCGCCGACCAGATTTCCGATGCGGTGCTCGACGCCATCATCGCGGAAGACAAGCATGCTCGCGTGGCCTGTGAAACGCTGGTGAAAACCGGTGTGGCCATTGTTGCCGGTGAAGTGACTACCTCTGCCTGGGTCGATCTAGAGCAGCTGGTCCGTGACGTGATCATCGATATCGGCTACAACAGTTCCGACGTCGGCTTTGACGGCGCTACCTGCGGTATTGTCAACATCATCGGCAAGCAGTCCGTGGATATCGCCCAGGGCGTTGACCGCAGCAAGCCGGAAGATCAGGGTGCAGGTGACCAGGGCTTGATGTTCGGCTACGCCAGTAACGAAACCGACGTGCTGATGCCGGCACCGATCTGCTTCTCCCACCGCTTGGTGGAGCGTCAGGCCGAAGCGCGTAAGTCCGGCCTGCTGCCGTGGCTGCGCCCGGATGCCAAATCCCAGGTTACCTGCCGTTACGAAGGCGGCAAGGTGGTGGGTATCGATGCGATCGTACTGTCCACTCAGCACAACCCGGACGTGAAATACGTCGACCTGCGCGAAGCCGTGATGGAGTTGATCGTTAAGCACGTTATTCCGGCTGAACTGTTGCACAAGGACACCCAGTTCCACATCAACCCAACTGGCCAGTTCATCATTGGCGGCCCGGTGGGTGACTGTGGTCTGACCGGCCGCAAGATTATCGTAGACACCTATGGCGGCATGGCCCGTCACGGTGGCGGTGCCTTCTCCGGCAAGGACCCATCCAAGGTAGACCGCAGCGCCGCCTACGCAGGCCGCTATGTTGCCAAGAACGTGGTGGCGGCCGGACTGGCCGACCGTTGCGAGATTCAGGTGTCCTATGCCATTGGCGTAGCACTGCCGACGTCTATCTCGATCAACACCTTCGGCACGGGCAAGGTCAGCGATGACAAAATCATCCAACTGGTCCGCGAGCACTTCGACCTGCGTCCTTACGCGATTACCAAGATGCTTGATCTGCTGCACCCAATGTACCGTGCCACGGCCGCCTATGGTCACTTTGGCCGTACGCCCTATGAAATGACCGTGGGTAATGACACCTTCACGGCATTCACTTGGGAAAAGACCGATAAGGCCGACGCCCTGCGTGCAGCTGCAGGTCTGTAAGCAGCACTAAAACAAGAAACCCCGCCTCGAGCGGGGTTTCTTTTACACACAGATCGCGCTTACTCCAGCCCTGACATATACATGATCGCGCTACGCAATTCGTCTTTGGAGCAATCGAAACAGGCTCCTTTCGGCGGCATGGCGTTGATACCCGAAATCGTCGTGGCGAGTAAACCGTCCAGGCCACCCCGTGCTTTGGCGCGAGCGGACCAGGCCGCCTTATCACCAATTTTGGGCGCACCCAGAACACCGACGCTATGGCATCCGTGGCACGTAGCGCTCACGACTTGCTCTGCCGCTCTGCCCGAGGGCTTCTCCTCGACAGGAGCTTGCACATCGTCGACCGGGCATGCCTGACCATGGATACATACCTTCCCCACCGGCGCGATACGCTGAACGATAGCCTCCCGGCTCATGTCCGCTTCCGCCTGCACGTATACCGAAAAACTTAAAGCCAGGACACCGCCCAGGTCTATCAGCCGTTTATGCATGACGTTTAGCCTCGACTCCGTTAAAAATTAGCGGGTGTTGTCGCGCTGATCAAACGGGCCGGTTCGTCGAAAGGGTTACGAAAACGGTGCGGCCGGCTGCTTTCGAAATAGTAACTATCACCTGACTCGAGCAGGTAGGTATCGCTGCCTACGGTCAGTTCAAGCCGTCCGGAAACGACCATACCGGCCTCTTCACCTTCATGGTCGAGCATCTCCAGGCCTGTATCGGAGCCCGGCGGGTAGGTTTCGTCCAGGAAGGCAATCGCCCGGCTGGGACGGGCTTTGCCGACCAGCCGCATAGTGACCGTGTTGTCACCACTGGAGATGTCGATCAGTTCATGAGCCTTGTAGACCACCTGAGTCGGACTGTCATCGGCCAGATCGAGCGAAAAGAACTCCACAAGAGACATCGGAATACCGCTCAGGACCTTTTTCAAGGAGCTGATAGATGGGCTTACGCTATTTTTTTCGATCATCGAAATGGTGCTATTGGTCACACCTGCTCGTTTGGCGAGCTCTCGCTGGGACAGACCTTTGAGTTTACGGATGGCTTGCAGACGAGCACCAACGTCCAAGGGCGGCTTCTCCTTGTAGCAACAGGCAGGCAATAACAGCCCAGAGGTACCCGGGCGGCCGGTATCATGGCAACAGTGTTCAATATTTACAACAGAACGGCCATCAATCCCGAGCAAGCCGACAGCCTGTTCAATCCCCCTGATATACGCGCGGCACACGCTTGAGGTTGCAGAACAGCTGATAGGGAATGGTGCCACACAGGGCAGCCAGTTCACTAGCCAAGACCTGCGATCCCCAAAGCTCGACACGACTACCAACACCAGCCGCTGGCAAATCGGTCAGATCGATTGCCAACATGTCCATGGACACCCGCCCAACGATACGGGACGCCTTGCCCTCGACAGTAACCGGTGCCCCACTAGGCGCATGCCGCGGATAACCATCGGCATACCCCATCGCCACGATGCCGATCCGAGCTGGCTGACGGGTTATGTAACGCGCGCCGTAACCCACCGGCTGCCCCGGCGGTAGCTCACGTACGTTGATGATTCTCGACTCTAACGTCATCACTGGCTGCAAACGGTCAGCATGAGCATGCGGGACCTCGAACGGCGTGGCGCCATAGAGCATAATGCCAGGCCGCACCCAATCGCTCGGCACCTCGGGCCAGCCTAGTACCGCCGGTGAGTTACGCAGGCTGGTCTGGCCCGGCAATCCCGCTGTAGCACGCTGAAAGGTCTTCAGCTGGGCAATAGTCGCCGTACAGTCAAGCTCGTCGGCCCTAGCGAAGTGGGTCATCTTGACAATGTCCGCTACGTTGCCGCTGGCCTGTAGACGCCGATAGGCGTCGGCATATTCTTCAGGAAAGAACCCGACCCGGTGCATGCCTGAGTCTAGCTTGAGCCAGACATTGATCGGTGCAGCCAAGGTCGCTTGCTCCAGAGCATCCAACTGCCAAGCCGAATGGATCACACACCAGAACCCTTGATGCACGATCACGTCCAGCTCATCAGCTTCGAAAAATCCCTCAAGCAACAGAATGGGCGCCTGGATGCCAGCTTCACGTAGTTCTAATGCTTCTTCAATGCAGGCTACCGCGAAGCCATCCGCCTCATCGGCCAAAGCCTGCGCGCAACGAACCGCCCCATGCCCATACGCATCAGCCTTAACCACGGCGAGCGCCCGGGCATCGCCGCTGAGCTCTCGGGCGATCCGGTAATTATGACGCAAGGCGTTAAGGTCTATCAGGGCACGGGCGGGACGCATGACGATCTCTCTACTGTAAACGATAGGCAGAAAAAACCCGGCCTTATGGCCGGGTGTTTACATCTTATTACGGCAAGGCTGCGACAACGCTCATCTCGACGAGAATTTCCGGCTCGCACAGTTTTGCTTCGACAGTTGCTCGGGCGGGAGCAACGCCTTCGGGCAACCACTCATCCCAGACACTGTTCATGCCTGCAAAATGCGCGTCGATGTCCTTCAGATACACCGTAACGGATAGGATGTGGCGCGTATCGGTGCCAGCCTCTTTGAGCAGGCGCTCAATATTGGCCAAGGTTTCGCGTGTCTGCTGCTCGACCCCGGCGTTCATGTCCTCTCCGACCTGCCCGGCCAGGTAAACGGTACCATTGTGAATGACGATTTCGCTCATGCGGCGATTAGTGTGCAGGCGCTGGATGGCCATCTTTGCGGTTCTCCTGGGAATGGCTGTAACGGGAAATATCGAGACCTTCGGTGCTGATCTGTGGCCGCTTCCGGCTGATGATATCGGCCAAGAATCGCCCTGAACCGCAGGCCATGGTCCAGCCCAGTGTACCGTGCCCGGTATTAAGAAACAGATTGCGATAGCGCGTGGCGCCTACGATGGGAGTGCCATCGGGTGTGGTCGGACGCAGCCCGGTCCAGAAGGTCGCTGCCTTGAAGTCTCCGCCCTGTGGATACAGATCGTTGACGATCATTTCCAGCGTCTCACGGCGCCTCGGATTAAGTGACAGGTCATAGCCTGATACCTCCGCCATCCCACCTACGCGAATCCGGTTATCGAAGCGGGTCAGCGCAACCTTATAGGTCTCATCGAGAATGGTCGATTTCGGCGCCATGTCTGGATTAGTGATCGGCACGGTCAAGGAATAGCCTTTCAACGGATAGACAGGCGCCTGGATGCCGAGCGGTGCCAACAGCAGTGGCGAATAACTGCCGAGTGCCAGTACATAATGGTCGGCGGTGACGCGCTGGCCATTGACCCAGACGCCACTAAGCCGATCACCGTCAGCTTCAAGGCGTTCGATGTTCTGCCCGAAGCGGAACTCGACACCTAATTGCCGTGCCAGGTCAGCAAGCCGATTGGTAAAAAGAAAACAATCGCCGGTCTGGTCGTTAGGCAAGCGCAGCGCACCGGCCAACAGGTGCTTTACATGGGCAAGTGCCGGCTCGACACGGGCAATGCCCTCGCGGTCAAGCAGTTGGTAGGGTACCCCTGAGCGTTCCAATACCGCGATATCTTTCGCCGCAGCATCAACCTGCGCCTGGGTTCGAAAGACTTGTGTGGTACCTAACTGGCGGCCTTCGTAGGCAATCCCGGTCTCGGCACGCAACTCATCAAGGCAGTCGCGGCTGTACTCGGACAAGCGCACCATGCGCTCTTTATTGATAGCATAGTGCCTTGCCGTACAATTACGCAGCATCTGCACCATCCATAAGTACTGCTGGACGTCACCGGTCGGCTTGATGGCCAAGGGCGCGTGTCGGGAAACCAGCCATTTGATTGCTTTCAGCGGGACGCCGGGCGCAGCCCAAGGAGAGGCGTAGCCAGGCGAAACCTGTCCGGCATTGCCAAAGCTGGTTTCAAGTGCCGGTCCCTGTTGGCGGTCGACCACTACGACTTCGAATCCCGCACGAGCCAGATAATAGGCGCTGACTGTACCGATCACACCGCTGCCAAGCACTAGCACTCGCATGAAATGTCTCCTCGTCGCGAAGAATCGCCAACGTTAAGGAAAATCAGAGTAGATATGGCAAGTATAAAAAGCATCAAGCAGTGTTATTCACTGAATGAATGTCTATATTTAGGTTAATCAATCGACTTGAGCGTTATTTTTGGAGACGGTCCGGCATGCGTACTCAGCATCAGGCAAAGCGCGAACTAGACAAGATCGATCGCAGTATCCTGCGTATCCTGCAGGAAGACGGACGGATCTCCTTCACCGAGCTGGGTGAGCGGGTCGGGCTATCTACAACACCATGTACAGAGCGGGTCCGTCGACTTGAGCGGGAAGGTATTATCCTGGGCTACTCGGCACGGCTGAATCCGCAGCACCTTAAGGCCAGTCTTCTGGTCTTTGTCGAGATAAGCCTAGCCTACAAGTCTGGCGATATCTTTGAAGAGTTCCGCCGAGCCGTGCTCAAACTGCCTCATGTCCTGGAGTGTCACTTGGTCTCAGGCGACTTCGACTACCTTGTGAAGGCCCGCATCTCCGAGATGGCTTCCTATCGCAAGCTGCTCGGCGATATTCTGCTCAAGCTACCCCATGTTCGGGAGTCGAAAAGCTATATCGTTATGGAAGAAGTTAAGGAATCACTCCATCTGCCGGTACCGGATTGATCGGATATCACCGCCCTGCGTGGCAAAGCACAAATTCGACGTTTATCGTCGATGCTTCCACTGAATCACTTTGCTCTCATGGATAGGTCTATGCGTTCCCAGCCCCACGCTGAACATGCTCGTTCCTACTACGCTGCCACCCTCAATCGTCAGCTGGATTATCCGCCATTGGACGGCGAGGTCCGGGCGGATGTCTGCATCATTGGTGGTGGCTTTTCCGGGCTCAATACAGCCATCGAGCTGGCCGAACGTGGCCGTTCGGTCGTGTTGCTGGAAGCCCATCGGATCGGCTGGGGGGCCAGTGGACGTAATGGCGGGCAATTGATCCGCGGCGTAGGCCATGATGTTGAACAGTTCCGCTCTACTGTGGGCGACGACGGTGTTCTGTTGCTCAAACGTTTGGGGTTCGAAGCGGTAGAGATCGTCCGTCAACGCATCGAACAGTACGGGATCGACTGCGACCTGACGTGGGGCTATGCCGATTTGGCAACCAAACCAAAGCATCTGGAAGGTTTCCAGGCAGATCTGGAAGAGTTGCACAGTCTGGGCTACCCCCATGACGTGCAACTAGTATCACGTGATCGGATTCATACGGTGGTAGGCTCAGAGCGCTATCTGGGCGCTCTGATCGACCCGGGCTCCGGCCATCTTCATCCCCTCAACCTTGCCCTAGGCGAAGCCGCTGTTGCGGAATCGCTGGGGGTGCGCCTGTATGAGCACTCTACCGTCAACCGCATCGATTACGGACCTGAAGTACGCGTCTATACCGACCGTGGTCAGGTACGCGCCGACACGCTGGTGATCTGCTGTAATGCCTATCTGAAGGAGCTGGAGCCCACCCTGTCCGGTAAGGTATTGCCCGCCGGCAGCTATATCATCGCCACGGAGCCGCTGCCTGAGGCGCTGGCCGAAGAGTTGCTCCCAGGCAACCGGGCCGTTTGCGATCAGCAGATCACTGTTGACTACTTCCGGCTTTCCCGTGACCGTCGCCTCTTGTTCGGCGGGGCCTGCCATTACTCCGGGCGAGACCCAAGCGATATCGAAGCTTACATGCGGCCCAAAATGCTCAAGGTTTTCCCGCAGCTGGCGTCGGTACGTATCGATTTCCAATGGGGTGGCATGATCGGCATCGGGGCCAATCGCCTGCCGCAAATAGGCCGCCTCAAGGACAGGCCCAATGTATTCCATGCCCAGGCCTATGCCGGCCATGGCCTCAATGCCACGCACCTTGCCGGTCGCCTGTTGGCCGAAGCGATTACGGCTCAATCAAAGGGGTTCGACGTTTTTGACAAGGTGCCCCATGCCACTTTTCCCGGTGGGCAGCGTTTTCGTTCGCCGCTGCTGGCATTGGGCATGCTCTGGTACCGTCTGAAAGACAGCCTTTAAAACGCAAGAGCCATGCGGGCAGACCGCACGGCTCGTTGTGAATCAGCTGTGTTACAGCCCAGTATTCAGGCTTTTCGCCTCGTCTGTACCCAGATGAATATTCATGCACTGTACCGCCGCACCGGCAGCTCCTTTGCCGAGGTTGTCCAGACGCGCCACCAGCGTTAGCCGCTCACCGTTACCAAACACAAACAGGTCTGCTCGGTTGGTATCGTTACAGGCCTGCACGTCAAAGAAACCCTCGTCCAGGTTTCCAGCATCCTCCACCGGCATCACACGAATGAATTGCTCACCGGCATAGTGCTTGGCATAGGCTGCCTGAATCGCCTCAGCCGTAGCACCGGGTGCCAAGTGCTTGGCATGCAGAGGCACGGTAACCGCCAGGCCCTTAAGAAAGTTGGCTACGATCGGGCTGAATACCGGCGCTTCGGCGATTCGGCTCTGCACACGCATTTCCGGCAGATGTTTGTGACCTTGGGTCATACCGTAGGGCCGCGGGCTGGCAAGCTTGGGCAGGGTATTGGATTCGTAGTCGGCAATCATCTTCTTGCCGCCACCGCTGTAGCCCGTTAAGGAAAAGGCTGACAAAGGATAGTCTGGCGGCAGCAGGCCAGCGTCTACCAGCGGACGAACCAGCAGGATAAAAGCCGTAGCATGGCAGCCCGGATTAGCGATGCGCTTGCTGGCCCGGATTTTGTCACGCTGACCAGGCGCCAGCTCTGGTAGACCGTAAGTCCAGCTGTCGTCGGTACGGAACGCGGTGCTTGCGTCGATGATGCAGGTGTTGGGGTTATCTACCAACGTTACCGCCTCACGAGAGGCTGCATCTGGCAGGCAAAGAAACGCCACGTCGGCCGCGTTCAGAAAACGGGCACGCTCGGCTGAGTCCTTACGTTTGGCTTCATCGATCCGCAACAACTCGACATCGTCACGACCGGAAAGATAGTCGAGCAGACGCAACCCCGTGGTGCCTTCCTGCCCATCCACAAAAACTTTGAACGCCATGACTTGCCCTCATGCTAAACGCGCCGCGACTCATGGGCGCTATCGATGGCTCCTATTGTAGCCAGTCCGACTGGCAGGACGCAGCGAACATTTAACCCAATGACGAACCGCCCGTCCCACACAGTTACCGCTCTTGAAGTCCTGTCAGTGGCCATAACAGAGGGCTTGAGACAGCAGCTATACCGTAACAGCTGTACGACCCAACCAACTGACCCATTGCCTTGTACAGACGCTGTGTCTGGTCTGACAGCTCACCACGCGCGACCATGAAATGCCCTGCTGCGCCTTCAGGAGCCGGCCATGCAACGCACATCCCTACTGCCCCACTCGGCATTCCAGTACTTTATTCTTAGCCCTACCCGCCGTCTGTGGCATCTACTTGGCCGCGCAGGGCATCAGCTCATCCTGTGGCGGAGAAACGCTGTAACCCGGCGCCAGCTGGCCTGGCTCAACGAACGCGAACTGGCCGACATTGGCATCACACGAAGTGAGCAACAAAACGAGCTGAACAAGCCCTTCTGGCGGTAATCTTATAAGGCGCGGCCCTTGCCGCGTCTTATCGGTTTCAGGAGATTTTCATGACCCGCTTGCACCTGCTCGGCGCTGCCGCCCTGCTCAGCCTGTCCACCGCCGCATCGGCTTCCAGCTTTTTCGTTACAACTGACATGATCGTCGATGCTATCGATGCGACCTCCGACGTGACCTCGGGCCTAACCAATTCCGTTCGCGATGACAAAATCGTCCTGGCTGCTCGCGATGACGCTGCCAGCTTTGTAGCCAGCGAAGGCAGCATCCGCGGTGTACGTTTGGAAGCCGCATTGGACCGTATCCGCGTGCTGCGTCCTCAGCTTCAGGCCACCGACACCCAACTGGCCCAGGCCATCTTGAGCCTATAACTATCAACGAACGGCACCGCTAGCCTCGCTGGTGCCGTTCCGTTAGCCTTGTAGCCGAATCCTTGAAAAGCCGTTTCGACTCATGCCCTTGCGTTATTTCGTTATCCTGGGAACCTTACTTGCCACGCCCGCCTTCGCCATTGATGTCACGACCGAGTTTGTCGCCCGCAGCCTGTATGTCACCAGCAAGGTGACCAGCGCGCCGTTCGACAATAAACTCGTTCAGGCAGCCCGTGACGATGCGGCCTTGTTCATCGCCAGCAATGGTGCACAGCGTAGCGCTACACTTGAATCCGCCTTACGCGTGCTGCGTTCACAGAATCCGCATCTCGTCGCCAGTGATCAGGAACTGGCTGAGGCTATTCTTGCTCAATAACCTGCTTTACCGTTTCGTTCGGGAGATTTTCCATGCGCCGTTCCCTTGTTCTTGCCGCCTTGATAATGAGCGTCACCAGTACTGCCCAAGCCCATACATTAGTGGCTACCAGCAATATCATCGTGCGCGCCCTGGATCGCAGCCTCGATTTCACCTCCGATACGACAACTTCCATTCGTGACATGAAGGTCGTTCAGGAAGCTCGCGGCGATGCCGCTAGTTTCGTAGCCAGCGAAGGCAGCATCCGTGGCGCCCAACTCGAAGCCGCCTTTCTGACCCTACGCGAGCAACTGCCTGAAGCCCGGCAAGCCAGCGACACGGAATTGGCCCAGGCGATCCTTGCATTGTGAGACACCTTTTCAGCCAGGCCGTATCAGGCCTGGCCCTCCGCTCGCGGATCGCATTAAAACGCCCTGCCCTAATCTTCTTGTTGTCCGTTCTGACCCTCGGCCAGGCGCAAGCCTCGTTGAAACTGCTACTGGATGAACAAGGGCTTAGTGCCGAACAGGTCCAGGCAAGCCGTCAGCTGTTGGGCGAAGCGCTAGGTAAACTGCCACCACGCTTCAAGCAGGGTCTGGACGAAACCCTGACAATACGGTGGAGCCGGGATCTTGAGACCGAGGCCTATGGCCGGGCCGATCGCCGCGTCCTGCTGTTGAATGAACGGCTGCTGCCTGCCCTGACCGATGGCAGCGCCGCCACGACGCAAACCGGGCGGCCGCATGGTACGCAGCGGCAAGAAATGCTGGCTACTGTTCTGCACGAGCTGACTCACTTCTATGATCGTGAACAGGTGTGGACGCCAGATGAACGCCAGCAGATCATCGCCTGCAGTCAGCTTGCCTCGACAAAGACGTCAAAGGAACTGCCTATCCGCTGCCAGGGGCAGGCCGGGCGGCGCTATACCCTGTCTGACGATCCCCGATTGCTCGACCTTGCCGGCTGGCAGATCAAAGTCAAAAAGCACGGTGCTCGTGAGCGGCGCAACGACTTTATTGCCCGCAGCCCCGATCTTTACGAACTTACCAACCCGCGTGAATTCGTGGCGGTCAATCTGGAATATTTCCTGCTCGACCCTAGCTATCCCTGCCGCCGTCCCGCCCTGGCCCGTTACCTCAGCGAGCACTTCGGCTGGGCGCCAACTCACGAAGCCTGCCCCGGCCGTTACCCCTATCTCAATGCCGGCAGCGATTTCGACAAAGAGCCTCTGGGCTGGCTCGACCCCGAGCGCGTCTATGAAGTGGATTACCTTTTCGCTGAAGGCAACGAAAAAGCCATGAGCCGCTGGGGCCATAGCATGCTGCGCCTGGTAGTCTGCGCCCCCGGTCGGCCCCGCGGTCCGGATTGCCGACTGGACCTGCAAGAGCATCTGGTCCTGTCCTTTCGCGCCTTTGTCAATGACGTGCAGATTTCCAACTGGGACGGGTTAACCGGTTCGTACCCGTCACGCCTGTTTGTCCTGCCACTCGCTCAGGTGGTGGAGGAATACACTAAGGTTGAACTGCGCGGTCTGCAGTCCGTTCCGCTCAAGCTCAACCGCCAGGAGATCACCGACCTGCTCGAACGGACGGCCCAGGTTCATTGGAGCTATGACGGCCATTACTACTTCGTCTCCAACAATTGCGCGGTGGAAACCTTCAAGCTCCTGCATGACAGCGTGCCGCGCCTGCAACAGTCACCCCTGGACAGCATCACGCCCATCGGGCTACTGGATGCGCTGCGTATTGAACAGGTAGCCGATACCTCTGTTCTGGATGATCCTCGCGAAGCCTTGCGGTTGGGCTACCGCTTCGACTCGTTCCGGGAGCGCTTCCAGGCCATGTTTACGGTAGCGCGTGATCGACTGCACTTACCCCAGGCCACCGTTGAAGACTGGTTGGCCTTGGAACCAGGCGAGCGTCGGAAATGGTTCGAACATGCCGACCTGCGTGCCAGTGCGGCGCTTCTGCTGCTCGAACAAGCCGCCTTACGCCGTGAATTGCTGCTTGCCCAGGAAGAGCTCAAGAACCGCTACCTGGGACAAGGCGATGCACAGGACAAAGCACGCTTCAGCAAGGCAGGCAATGCCTTAGAGCAACTGCTGGCCGACAGCGGCTACCTCAGCCGACCTTCCGAACTCCTGGGCACATCAGGTTATGGCTTGCCCCAGCCGGGAGAATGGGAGCGTCTGACAGCTGAGAGTCAGCGCCGTCAAACGCATTTGTCGAACCTGCGCGAGACCCTTAATACGGAAGTCCGTGCCCTGCTTGACCCAGCGATTCAGACTGGCCTCGATCAGACCGAAAGCAACCTGAAACAGCTGGGCGACCATTTAAGGGCATTGCATAAGGCTTCAGGCGGACTGGAGTTGCACTGACACCAAGAAGTGGCAGCCCGCCCGAAAGCGGGCCGGCTGCCCGGAGGTCAAAGCGTGTCGATTTTGAGATTCAGCCGCTCGGTTAGCGGCCCTAGTCGATTACGATGTTCGAATACCTTGGCCAGCTCGGCCAAACGAACCCGCTCGTCAGGCTCGAACGACAGGCTCATTCCTTCACTGCGAGCAGACACCAGCTCTGTGTACGCTTCACACCCTTCTCGGGCTTGCTTCCCAGCGTCCCGGAACTCCTTCTGGCAGGCCCGGGTATGCTTTTCCATCGACGCGGTGAAAGCCGCTTCCCGGTCTGCATCCCAGTCATCTGATTGAGGGCCTGGTACAAAGCGGTAGCGCTTGCTCAACAGCGCACTCCTCTTGAAATACCCGTTGTCCTTAATTTCGAACCTGAGATGGTTCAGCTCTACCCGACCAGCGTCCTTGTCCCCTAGCAACCCCATCAACGCAAACCCCATTCCTAGCGGGGAAGATGGCATTCCATATTTATCTGAGGCATCCGAATAAGCTTCTACAAGCTCTTTCGCCTGGTTCAACCCCAAGGAGGCCTTGATACGCAACATCTCTGGTAGGTCGGCCTCAAAATCGGCCCGTACGGTCTGTTCCTCACGCTGGTAGTCCCACTGCATGCGAACATCGAAAGGCTTGAGCTTACGTAGACCACTACTGTGCATGAGCGTATCGAAGTCTAAGAGAGACACAATCCCGACGGGCCGTTCGGAATCGATATCTGAAACAACACCACTCAAGCGGATATCGGCGCTGTTGCTATCACGCTCGTCATGTACGTTGCTCAGTTCAACCGTCTCGACAGTCAGCCCGGCGCCTGAAAGCACAACGTCATGTAGCGTCAGAGAGCCTCCGAGCGGAGAGGCCGAGAGGGAGCGCCAGCTTACCTGATCCTGTAGATCGTGCTCGAAAAGCCAGTTACGAAGAGCGTCTTCACCACGTGAGGCACTGTATGCCTTCAGTCCAACTATGCTAGCCGCCACGATGGCCAAAGCCACCGGCACGCCTATCTTTACAGTTCGCATCCCTGTCATTACCTACTCTCCTGCTGTTTTCCCGGCCACGCCTTGTTGACGGTTTCCCTTGCCTCATCCGGTGACCACTGCGGATCATTCAATGCCAGGCGCATCAGCGTGAGAGGGTCACTAAGTTCACCACAACCCTTGTTTTTACAGGCCATCACAGTAGCCGCCTCGATACGGGCCAGAGGCAGGTCCTGTTCGTCCTGCTTTTCGCTGTCTAACGTTTCCTTCCCCTGGATGAAGTACCACCCTTCGTCTACCGCTATGCCATCCGGCACACTCAGCTCAGCCTCATACGGATAGTCGAGACGCCATGACTCTCCAGACTTACCATCCAGATGGGCAATCAGGCTGACCTTGGCCGAGCCACCCTGCATCATGGAGGAATAACCACTGTTCGCACCGGGTCGATATGACACATCGTTTACTTGGCGAGCCACTAGCTGAGCAGGATGTTCGAGGGCCTCTCTACGTAGCTCCTCGTACTTGATCAGCTGCCGCTGGGCCTCATAGCCGGCCTGCTCCAACCGATGTTGCATCTCGCGCTTACGTGCGGCTTCAACCTCAGCCTGCCGGCGTGCCTGCCGCTCTTCCCAGCGGAACAGATAGTTGGTCGAATGATTAGGATTGAAATGCCAGAATCCACCTCGTTTGTTATAACTAATCGAGGTTTGGTATAGCCAATAATCCTCCCGTCGCTCGTGCGTATTCCAGGCCAACGATTTTTCCGTCGCTTTTTTCAGATCACGGACGGCTAAGAGATCAAACGACGCTGCTCTAATGCCCATTTGATCAAGGTGCTGCGTGGTACGGTCAATAACTGCCTGGATACTGCTCAACTGCCTGAACAGCTCTTTATTTTCCGTCACGATCAGCGCATTTGGGTGTTGAGCATTCCAGGCGCCAAAGTAGCTTTGGTAAGGAATTTGCCATATCACATAGAGCTTGTTGTCGGCATCGCTGTCCAGCAGATACAGGCCGTTATGCTCATTATCGAATCCTATGAAGGGAAGATCCGGAGCCTTACTGTTGAATAGCAGACCTTTATGAAAAAAGCCTTTGTATTCACTCTGCTTTTTACCATCGCTTCGTACGAGGGAAATTTTGCCGTTGCCTTCGGCAAATCCATCCGCTGAACAACCGATCCCTTTGGATTGTGCGCTCAGGTAGTGTGCATTAGCATCCTGCTGGGCCGGAAGACGAAACACACAACCTTGCTGATCACGAAAATCCGTCAGGAAGTCCGCCTTTATCCTTCCCTCATGCGCCAGCTCAGGACGCCAGCCAGATACTTCGAATATAGGTAAGGCCGCCTGCTGAGTATTAACAGCCGACACCGGCATAGCAGCTTCTTTATCAGGCTCTTCCGGTAGAGCGGCAGGGGCGTTCGCTATAGAGTGTTCTTCTGTAGTAGGTGGTTGCGGCTGCGCAGCAACCGTCGCCTCTTGCGGCAAAGCGGGCGACTTTTCTATTACTGAAGCGGGTGCGGTTACGTCCGTAGCCGCCCCGGACGTTAGTGCCCAGGCACTTGCTTTCGCTGTATCGCCATGACCGTACAACTTGCCTTGCGTATCGGTAGATTGCCAATGGATACGCGTTGCCTCGCTACATTGGCTTGCCAGGAGCCCGCCCAACTTGGGCATCAGCCGCTCGATGCTTCCTTTAGCAGGCTCACTGCCATATACGAAGCGCAATGCGAGATCAGGCGAACACCAAGCCTGCCCTGACGCGTGATCGATAAAGACTTCAACATTCTCGGTCTTGGAATAGGCAAGCCGGTAGCTATCCGCATGCGCAGCCAAACTGGCCGTCAAGGCGGTAAGAAGAAAAATACTGCGTTTCATGAACTATCCCTGTCAGATCAATTCCCAGGCGCCATCTGCCGCCTGGCAGGCCTTAACGCTCTGCTGATCGTTACCCGACTTGCTGGAAATAGAGTAATTGACCGTCCGGCAAGTAGTCTGAGCAGTCAGCATTTCCTCTACGGGTGTAGCGTCCAGGTCAATAGCGTCCAGGTCGATACCTTTCTGCTTGGCGCTGGCCACGTCCAGCGTATCCAAGTCGCTTGCAGGCGCTTGTGCAGGCTTGGCCTGAGCTATCGGCGCTTTGAATGGTTCAACCAGGGGCGCATAGACATATCCGACGCTCACACCTTTGCGTCCCACCATGATCCAATTATTGTCGGTACGCCCAATCGCCGTGAAACGGGTGCCCACCGCAAGGCCGCCTACCTTGTCGGCTGATTGATCTGGCGCATTGCGGATATTGGCTGATTTCACCGCCTGATACGGCTTGTTCAGAAGTGCCATGCTCGGTACGGCCTGAATGGTTGGCAGCCGCTTGATGGATACCTGGCGCTCCTGCTTTTCCGTACTCACGGGAACGATGCGGGCCTGCGCATCACTATGCGTGGAGGTCCAGGTCGTCACTTGCCCATCCTGTGCCGTGTCCAGAACCGACTGGGTCTGCGCGGCCAAGGCATCACGATCACGCTGATCCAGCTTCGAGCCAATTGTCTTGCCCAGCATGCCACCAGCTAAGGCACCTGCAATCATGGCGGCCGTTCGGCCGTTGCCTCCACCTATCTGGCTACCAACCAACACACCGGCGGCTGCACCGATAATAGTGCCTACGTTTTCCTGGTTGAGCCATTCATTTTGGGACATGGCGGTACAACCGGCACCCATTCCAGTCGTACAAACCAAACCGAGCACCGCGAATTTTTTGAGAGGCTTCATGCCAGACTCCTTGTCGATAAAAATTTCCGTATACGACTGCTCGAACAGATACGGCACCAGACGTATTGCACTCGCCTGCACTAAATTATTGGTAGGAAAGATTCAACGCGTTATTTTGCCTAGGCTTTTCAAGTGAGAGCACAGGGCGCTTGAAAACCGAGCATTAAGTCACAGAACTCTATTGATGTTTCTTTCAGGGCCTCGCATTAGCCAAACCTTGCCGAACGCCACAGGACACCTCACCATGACAACCTGCTTCGGCCGAGAAAAAGAACAACCGTGACAACTTTGCTACTGGCTCTTTGGCCTCTGTTCGCCCTGATCGTGGCCGGCCACTGGATGCGCCGCTTGGGATTTCCCGGCGAGACATTCTGGCCAGCGGCTGACCGGCTCAATTATTTTGTGCTGTTTCCCGCCCTGTTGTTTACCAACCTGGCGACAGCGCCATTAAACGATCCCGCACTCCCTCGCCTGGCGGCAGCTGTGGTCTCTGGCCTTGGGCTAAGTTGGGTTGCCTTGCTACTCGTGCGTCGCCTATGCGGCTGGCCAGCAGCACGGTTCGGGGCGATCAGCCAAGGCATTCTGCGCTTCAATACCTATCTTGGCCTCGCCACAGTAGGCAGTCTGCTCGGCAAAGCCGGACTGGGACAAGCCGCACTCATGCTGGCTCTGATGGTGCCGACCGTAAATGTGATGTCGGTATGGGCCCTGACCGCCGAACGCGGCACATCGGTTCGCAACCTGCTGTTGCCCATCGCGCGTAATCCTTTGATTCTGGCATGCTTGGCCGGCGCGCTGGTCAATCTCAGCGGCCTTGGCCTACCGTTTGGAACGGATCGCCTGCTAGGGCTTCTGGCCGCTGCCAGCCTTCCATTAGGGCTGCTAAGCGTAGGGGCCGCTCTGCAGTTGCAACAGATCGGCGGTGAGTGGCGCATCTTGGCAGGTGCCGTGGCCGCACGCCTGCTGCTGTCGCCCCTCGTGGCGGCAGGCGTAGCCTATGGGCTGCATTTGCCGCCCCAGGAAAGCTTGCTACTAATTCTCTTTTTTGCCCTTCCTACAGCCCCTACGGCCTATGCCCTTACACGTCAGCTCGGCGGTGACAGTACGCTGATGGCCAGTCTTATCACGCTGCAGACCCTGGCTGCTGCCCTCACCCTGCCGATAGTGCTGATCCTAGCGGGTATTGCCATACCGTAAGGTCGCTGAAAGCTTATACCGATAGCATCGCGCCATGGGTTATAGCCCAACCGCGTGTGCTGTGCCTGGCATGGCCGCCGCGTCACTTACAAAAACAAAGGATACCCGCCATGATTAGCGTGATTTCCCTTCAGGCATTCGCCTCATTGTTATTCCTCCATAAACACTCGTGAGCCGCTGCGCATGCTGCTGCCCGGCCTGTTTTCTTTTGACGTGTGATTTTTGGAGCTTTCCATGCTGACATTCCTTGGCTTCGCCATGGTCGTGACCTTTATGTTCCTGATCATGAGCAAGCGTCTGACGCCGCTGATTGCGTTGACCATGATTCCTATTCTTTTCGCTGTTCTGGCGTGGGCTTTGGGCACGCAGGTCAGCAGCCTCGGCCATATCCATCTCAACTCGCTCGGCCCGATGATGCTCGACGGCCTGCGCACCTTGGCTCCCACCGGGGTGATGCTACTCTTCGCCATTCTGTATTTTGCCGTCATGATTGATACCGGCCTGTTCGATCCAGCGGTACGCTGGATCCTACGGTTGGTCAAAGGTGACCCGCTCAAAGTCGCATTGGGCACGGTTTTCCTGACGTTAGTTGTATCCCTCGACGGTGATGGCTCTACGACCTACATGATCTGCGTTGCAGCAATGTTTCCGCTGTACAAACGCCTGGGGATGAACCCCTTGATCATGACGGCCCTGATGTTGCTTTCCAGCGGCGTCATGAACCTGACCCCCTGGGGCGGTCCGACCGCTCGTGCCGCCAGCGCTCTGCATGTCGACCCAGCCGACGTCTTTGTCCCCATGATTCCTGCCATGTTGGCGAGCATTGTCTGGCTGTTTGTCCTGGCCTATCTGTATGGCCGTCGCGAGCGTGCGCGCCTGGGCATTCTGGAAATCCACGAAAGCGAAGGTGCTAATGTGACCGTTTCCCAGTGCGAAGAGGCACGGCGCCCTCATCTGCGGTGGTTCAATGGCGCGCTGACGCTATTGTTAATGGTGGCTCTCGTGCTAGGCGTACTTCCCATGCCGGTGCTTTTCATGATTGCCTTCGGCATCGCGATGATCGTTAACTACCGCAACATTGATCTACAAAAACAACGAATTGCCGCCCACGCCGAGAATGTTCTGGCTGTCGTTTCACTTATCTTTGCAGCAGGTATTTTTACCGGCATTCTCTCGGGCACTGGGATGGTGGACGCAATGTCCAAAAGCCTGCTGGCCGTCATTCCGGAATCGCTGGGCCCGTACATGGCAGTTATCACCGCCTTGGTAAGCATGCCGTTTACGTTCTTCATCTCGAACGATGCGTTCTACTTCGGCGTATTGCCAGTACTTGCAGAAGCAGCAAGCCACTACGGTATTGCCCCTGTGGAAATTGCTCGAGCCTCTATCGTAGGGCAACCGGTGCACCTGCTAAGTCCTTTGGTTCCGTCTACTTATCTATTGGTAGGCTTGGCCAAGGTAGAATTTGGCGATCACCAGCGTTTTACGCTGAAATGGGCTGTGGTCACGTGCCTAGCCATGATGGTCACGGCTTTGTTACTAGGTGTGTTCCCGCTAGTCAGCGGTTAATAATACCTACGTATCAAAGGTAATTTCTTGATAGCCTGATCGGCTGACATACGCGGCGCTCAACGGAACGCCGCTCGCCGTTACTGAAGAGGAACCATAATGGATTGGCTGCTCAACCCGGAAATCTGGGTTGCCTTCTTGACCCTGACTGCCCTAGAAATCGTTCTGGGCATTGATAACATCATCATGATTTCCATCCTGGTGAGCCGTATGCCCAAGGCCATGCAGCCTCGCACACGGCTTTTCGGTCTGGCACTCGCCATGGTCACCCGCATCTTGTTGCTGCTATCGATCACTTGGGTGATGCGCCTCACCGCCGACCTGTTCCATGTGTTTGGGCAAGGTATTTCCGGGCGTGACTTGATCCTCTTCTTTGGTGGACTGTTCCTCTTGTTCAAGAGCAGCACTGAGATCTATCACGGATTGGAGGGTGAAGAGGAAGGTAGCGAAGAGCCCAAAGGCAAAGCCAGCAACTTTATTGGCACCATTATCCAGATTGCCATTATCGATATTGTCTTTTCGTTGGATTCCGTCATTACGGCCGTTGGCATGGTGCAGCACGTACCGGTCATGATCGCCGCAATCGTTGTGGCCGTATTGGTCATGATGTTGGCAGCCGGTGGTATCAGCAGTTTTATCGACAAGCATCCAAGTTTGAAGATGCTAGCGCTTTCCTTCCTAATTGTTGTAGGTACCGTGCTGATTGCCGAGAGTTTTGAAGTTCACGTACCGAAAGGTTATGTGTATTTCGCGATGGCCTTCTCGCTGGCAGTAGAAGCCTTGAATATCAAGGTGCGCACGTCTATGGCTCGTAAAAAGGCTCAGGAAGCCAACCCGGTAAAGCTACGTAAAAACACACCGTAATTTGCTGCACTTAATAAAAAGCCCCGTTTATCGGGGCTTTTTATTGCCTGATAGCAATGCTTAAGACATAAAAAGCCCACCCGCTTAGCAGTCGGGTGGGCTTTTTACATCAACCAAACGGGTCGTTAGACCTTGCTACGCTCGTAACGCTTACGGTCGTTCTCGTTCAGTAGTTTCTTACGCAGTCGAATCGACTTTGGCGTTACTTCTACAAGCTCATCATCAGCGATGAACTCCAGAGCCTGCTCAAGGGTGAACTTGATCGGCGGAACCAGGGCGATGACCTCGTCCTTGCCGGAAGCACGCATGTTGTCGAGCTTCTTACCTTTGGTAGGGTTCAGCACCAGATCATTGTCACGGCTGTTGATGCCGCACAGCTGGCCTTCGTAAATCTCGTCGCCAGGAGCAAGGAACAACTTTCCGCGGCTCTGCAGCGTTTCCAACGAGTAGGTCAACGCAGTGCCGGTGGCCATGGATACCAGGACGCCGTTCTGACGGTTAGTAACTTCGCCAGCCTTGATCGGGCCATAATGGCTAAAGGTCGACGTCAGGATGCCTGTACCTGAGGTCAGCGTCAGGAAGTTGTTACGGAAGCCAATCAGACCGCGTGCTGGAATGGTGTACTCCAGGCGAATACGGCCCTTGCCGTCAGGGATCATATTGCTCAGATCACCCTTACGCAGACCCATCTGCTCCATAACAGGGCCCTGGTGCTGGTCTTCGATATCGATAGTAACGTTCTCGTACGGCTCCTGCTTTTCGCCGGCCTCGTTCTCGATGATCACTACTTCTGGACGACCTACAGCCAGCTCAAAACCTTCACGACGCATGTTCTCGATCAGGACCGACAGGTGCAATTCACCACGGCCGGAAACCTTGAACTTCTCCGGAGACTCGCCCTGCTCAACGCGCAATGCCACGTTGTGAAGCAGTTCTTTTTCCAAACGGTCCTTGATATTACGGCTCGTAACGAACTTACCTTCCCGGCCCGCAAAAGGTGAATCGTTGACTTGGAAAGTCATGCTTACAGTAGGCTGGTCAACAGTCAGCGGCGGCAGCGCTTCAACGTTCTGCTGGTCGCACAGGGTATCGGAAATGAACAGCTCATCCATGCCGCTGACACAAACGATGTCACCCGCCTGGGCTTCCGCTACCTCAACACGCTGCAGGCCATGGTGTCCCATGATCTTTAGCACGCGACCGTTGCGCTTCTTACCATCGGCACCGATAGCTGTTACAGGCGTGTTAGCTTTGATAGTACCGCGTGCGATACGGCCAATGCCGATTACGCCAAGGAAACTGCTGTAGTCCAGCTGTGAAATTTGCATCTGGAACGGACCGTCGACATCCACTTGTGGAGCCGGAACGTGGTCGACGATGGCCTGGAACAGCGCATCCATGTTGTCGTCCATCTTCTCGTAGTCCATTCCGGCAATACCATTCAAGGCACTGGCGTAAACGATCGGGAAGTCCAGTTGCTCATCAGTGGCGCCCAGGTTGTCGAACAGGTCGAAGATCTGGTCGATAACCCAGTCAGGACGCGCGCCGGGACGGTCGATTTTGTTCACGACAACGATTGGACGCAGACCGGCCTTGAACGCCTTCTGGGTCACGAAACGGGTCTGCGGCATAGGGCCGTCTTGAGCGTCAACTACCAGCAGCACGGAGTCGACCATCGACATTACGCGCTCTACTTCGCCACCAAAGTCGGCGTGTCCGGGGGTATCCACGATGTTGATGTGGTAGCCATTCCAGTTGATCGCAGTGTTCTTGGCCAGGATGGTGATGCCACGCTCTTTTTCCTGGTCGTTAGAGTCCATTACGCGCTCGGAGTCTAGGTCCTTGCGATCCAGGGTGCCGGATAGCTTGAGCAGTTTGTCTACCAGGGTAGTCTTACCATGGTCGACGTGGGCGATAATGGCGATATTACGAAGATTCTCGATCACTGTTTAAGTCTCGTTACGTAGGTTGGGTCGGGCCGCAGGGTAAGCAAGGCAAAGCCCAACACGACTTGTTTCAGGTATTCGTTAAAGCCCTAGGGCTTCGGGTTATGCAAAAGGCGAGACCATCGTAAGAAAGATATCTCACCTGTTGGGTTTACCGGCAGCAGATCCGCTGCGCAGCTCGCCCAACCTACATTCAATCGGGAGGGCGGTGACGAATGCTGCCACCCAAGAGCCCGGGCTGTTTAGGCCGGGCGATAAACACGAACATTGGCATGCCCCTCACTGAGCAAATGATGAGCATGTAGGCGGCTCATGACGCCTTTATCACAGAACAGCAGATACTGGCGGTTCTCATCCAGCTCCTTGAATCGGTTATTCAAGGCAAAAAATGGCATGGCCTGAACTTCGACACCTTCAATGGCTAGAGGGTCATCTTCCTGAGCGTCGGGATGACGAATGTCGAGAACGATCTGCCCTGGCAACGCCTGGCCTACCTCCTCTACCTTTACATCCTTACCCAGCTCATCGATCACCTTGTCCACAGTCATCAACGTGGCGCGCTCTAGCGCGGAGTCAAGGATGGCCATGTCAAATTTCGTTTCTTCGTGCTCGATCCGGTAACCTTTGGCCTTGGTCGTCGGATTCACTGAAATCACGCCACAGTACTCAGGCATGTGCTTGGCGAAGGCAGCCGTACCAATCCTTTCGGCCGTATCGATAATGTCCTGCTTGTGACTGGCCAGCAATGGACGCAGTACCAGCGTGTCGGTTGCACGATCAATAACAGCCAGGTTGGGCAGTGTCTGGCTGGACACTTGCGAAATCGCCTCGCCAGTCACCAGCGCATCGATGTCCAATCGTTCAGCCATGCGGCTGGCTGCTCGCAGCATCATACGTTTAAGAATGACACCCATCTGGCTGTCGTCAACTTTAGTCAGGATCTCTCCGACCACTTCCTCGAACGGAACGCTGATAAACAGCACGCGCTGCGAGCGCCCAAACTTTTCCCACAGGTAATGTGCAACCTCCATGACCCCAAGCTCATGGGCGCGGCCGCCGAGATTGAAGAAACAGAAATGGCTGACCAATCCGCGGCGCATCATCTGATAGGCGGCAACAGTTGAATCATAGCCGCCCGACATAAGGACCAGAACTTGCTCAAGCGCTCCCAGGGGATAGCCGCCCAGACCATCGTGCTGCCGGTCAATTACAAACAGGCGATCATGACGAATCTCGATTCGCGCCTGCACTTCAGGTGCTTTCAAGGAAATGCCGGCCGCGCCGCACCGCTCGCGAAGACCGCCACCCACATAGCGCTCTACATCAATGGAGCTAAACGTATGCTTGCCGGCCCGCTTGCAGCGCAGGGAAAAAACCTTGCCGCGAATCTGCCCATCGAAATGCTGGACGCATTTATCCAGAATGTCCTCGAAATCGCCAAGCGGATACTCATGAACCTCCAGGAAATGTCCGATACCGGGCGTACACGTCAGCCGCTCGATCATCTCCCGTAGAATCTTGGATTCTGTTACCCGCGTCTCGACCTCCAGGTTGTCCCACTCACCGTCCACTGTTAACTCCGGATCGAGGTCACGCAGGACCACCCGGATGTTCTTCGCCAATTGGCGAATGAAACGCTTACGCACCGGACGACTTTTGATAGTGATTTCCGGAAACACTTTGACGATGAGTTTCATGGGGATTTTAAAGAAGCGGGAAACGGCATGAAATGGCGAATAAGTATAGCCTAAACCAACGCTCATGGCGCCCATTGGTCTTAAAGAGCAAAAAGCACCTTTTTGGTGCTTTTAATTTTCAGCAAGCACCTTAATGGTGCTTAACGCTGCGCTACAGCGTGAACTTGACTAGCGTAAAGTCAGTCCTAATGCGGGTTAGCCCATTACAGGGCACTGGCACGCTACTTGCTCCCTTGTGAGGCAAGAGCCCTTGAGCGAGGATACGGTACTTCTGAAAGCGCAGCCGTTTTCAGAAGTGCCCTTGCAACCAACGGGCGCACCTGATCCTGGGAGTCATGCCAACCGCTCCCAGCCTCAATCCCTCTGGAGGAAAACATGTCGAAGGCGGTTCAACTGATCAACGAAAATGACGTGAAGTGGATAGACCTGCGCTTCACTGACACCAAAGGCAAGCAGCAGCATGTGACCATGCCGGCTCGCGACGCCCTTGATGAAGACTTCTTCGAACATGGCAAGATGTTCGACGGTTCCTCCATTGCAGGCTGGAAAGGTATCGAAGCCTCCGACATGATCCTTATGCCGGACGACAGTACCGCTGTCCTGGATCCGTTCACTGAAGAGCCGACCCTGATTCTGGTCTGCGACATCATTGAACCATCTACTATGCAGCCCTACGAGCGTGATCCACGTGCCATCGCCAAGGCTGCTGAAGAATACCTGAAGTCCACAGGCATCGGTGACACTGTATTCGTGGGCCCAGAGCCTGAGTTCTTCATCTTCGACGAAGTGAAGTTCAAGTCTGACATCTCCGGCTCCATGTTCAAGATTTTCTCTGAGCAGGCGTCCTGGAACACTGATGCTGACTTCGAAAGCGGCAACAAGGGTCACCGTCCAGGCGTCAAAGGCGGCTATTTCCCGGTTCCGCCGGTCGATCATGACCATGAAATCCGTACCGCCATGTGTAATGCCCTGGAGGAAATGGGTCTGGTCGTCGAAGTTCACCACCATGAAGTGGCGACTGCCGGTCAGAATGAAATTGGCGTCAAGTTCAACACACTGGTCGCTAAGGCTGACGAAGTTCAGACCTTGAAATACTGCGTACATAACGTAGCCGATGCTTACGGCAAGACCGTAACCTTTATGCCAAAGCCCCTGTATGGCGATAACGGCTCGGGCATGCACGTTCACATGTCCATCTCTAAAGAGGGCAAGAACGCGTTCGCAGGCGAAGGCTATGCTGGCCTGTCCGAAACCGCTCTGTACTTCATTGGCGGTATCATCAAGCACGGCAAGGCGTTGAACGGCTTTACCAACCCGTCCACCAACTCTTACAAGCGTCTGGTTCCTGGCTTCGAAGCACCGGTTATGCTGGCCTATTCCGCCCGTAACCGTTCTGCCTCGATTCGTATCCCATACGTATCCAGCCCGAAAGCTCGCCGTATCGAGGCGCGCTTCCCGGATCCAGCAGCTAACCCCTACCTGTGCTTCGCTGCTCTGCTGATGGCCGGCCTGGATGGTATCCAGAACAAGATCCATCCTGGCGATGCTGCTGACAAGAACCTGTACGATCTGCCGCCGGAAGAAGCCAAGCAGATCCCGCAGGTTTGCGGCAGCTTGAAGGAAGCACTGGAAGAGCTGGACAAGGACCGTGCGTTCCTGACCAAGGGCGGCGTGTTCACCGACGAGTTCATCGATGCCTACATCGAGTTGAAGGCCGAGGAAGAAATCAAGGTTCGTACCTTCGTACACCCGCTGGAATACGATCTGTATTACAGCGTTTGATTTCTCTTGAATAAGACAAAAGGCCTCCTTTGGAGGCCTTTTGTTTATGTGCCGCTTGTCAGCACACGCTGTCGGTGCAACGCTTAATAGCACTTCCCGAAAAAGCTATCGGGTTTGACTCTGCTCAGGAAAACGATATGCGCGTGCTGACTGCCTGCCTGCTCTTGACGATGACACTGCCTGTCAGCGCCCAGATTTATCGCTCTATCGGCCCCAACGGGCAACCTGTCTTTAGTGATCAGCCGCCGGAAAACAAGCCAGCCGAGCGCATTACCCTTCCGCCTACGAATACGGTAGGTACGCAAACGCCAGCCACGCCGGTACCGGCAGCACCTGCAGAGCCTGAGCCTGCCGAAATACAGTCTTACCAAACACTTATGCTGAACGTACCGGATGAAAGCTCCCTGCGAGCCAATAACGGCACATTTATTCTTACTGCCACGGTAGAGCCTTCTTTACTGCCGGGTCATCAGCTACAACTGTTCATGGATGGGCAGCCCTACGGTGCGCCTGGACGCTCAATTGCGTTTCAACTGACCAATATCGACCGCGGTACTCATCAGTTCAGGCTTGACGTCTTACAAGGGGGCCGTACCGTTCAGCAAAGCATGCCGGTGGATATCACTATCCAACGCATCAGCCGTAATAGCCCTGCCCGCTGAGAGCTTCCAACGTGCGTGCCTTCATTTTTATATTGTTGCTCGTTCAGACACTAGCGGCTCAAGCAGCCGTCTACACCTACGTTGATGCAGAGGGCAATCGGGTCTTTACTGATAAGCCACCTCGAAACAGTCAAGCCAAGCCGGTTGATATCGCGCCAACCAACACCATGCACTCTGGTCCCCGAACCATCAAGCTTTCACCGTCTACTCCTGTTCCTGCGCCCAATACGGCTTTACCCACCGCGGCGCCAACCGTTGCGTCTTATGAGATGCTTCGGATTCTCATTCCTGAGCCAGATGCCACTGTACGCAGTAATGCAGGTGATCTGATTGTCACTGCGACCAGTGAGCCTGACCTCATGCCAGGTCACTTCTTTCGTCTGGTACTGGATGGACAACCTGTTGCCGAGCCCAGCCGCAGCCCGGTCTTTTCCTTGCAGAACATAGACCGAGGCACCCATCAGATTGCCGTCGAGATTATTACCGAAGGCGGCGTCGTCATCGAGCGCACCCCTAACCAGCCGTTTCACCTGCAACGCACCTCTTTGGCTCAGCGACGCGCTATCAATCCGTGCCAAGAAGAGGATTGGGGCGTTCGCCCAGAATGTCCGGCTGAAGACAAGCCTGAAGATGACTAACCTCTAGCACTTTTTTGGTGCACCCTAGCCTAGCGCACCAAAATGTGTCATTAGAGTGAGCCTAGTAGAAAACCTTAGGCAGGCTTAACCCCTATCTGAATTGTTATGGCGTCCAATCAACATGCAATCGGATCGCCTGCGCATACCGGCAAAACATCTATACGGCTTTGCCAAAAGCCTAACGGGACTGGCGATACAGAGCCTTTTTACTCTTTATCGACTAGTGCAAGCCAGTTTCTAACTAGGCTTTAATACATAGACAGGTAGCTTGCCCTAACACAGGGCGCCCCTTTTTAAGGCTTGGTTTGTTTCTTGCATTTTCCTGGGTCGTCCCCTTACAGCTGATTCGCCATGCCTACGGAAATGATGCACCGCCTACTGCTGGATAACCTGACAACGGCAGTGATTCTGCTCAATGCCGAGCTTAGGCTGGAATATATGAACCCAGCAGCAGAAATGTTGCTGGCCGTCAGCGGGCAACGCAGCCATGGCCAATTCATCAGCGAATTGTTCACGGAATCTCCGGAAGCACTCCAGGCGTTGCGCCAAGCCGTCGAGCACTCGCACCCGTTCACCAAACGGGAAGCCGTACTGGTATCTACCACCGGCAGTACTCTGACAGTGGATTACGCTGTTACCCCCATACTCAGCCCGGACTCGACTGAGCTTTTGCTGGAAGTGCACCCGCGTGATCGTTTGCTGCGCATTACCAAGGAGGAGGCGCAACTGTCCAAACAGGAAACGACCAAATTACTGGTACGGGGCTTGGCCCATGAGATCAAGAACCCGCTGGGTGGCATTCGCGGCGCCGCTCAGCTTTTGTCACGTGAGTTGCCCGAGGAGTCCCTGAAAGACTATACGAATGTCATTATCGAAGAGTCCGACCGCCTGCGTAACCTGGTTGATCGAATGCTGGGTTCCAACAAGTTACCCAAGTTGTCACGCACAAATATTCATGAAGTTTTAGAGCGTGTTTGCAGTCTGGTCGAGGCGGAAAGTCAAGGTGGTATCGCCGTTGCTCGTGACTACGATCCCAGCATTCCGGATCTGCTTATTGATCGCGAACAGATGATCCAGGCCGTACTCAATATTGTACGAAATGCCATGCAGGCTATTTCCGAGCATAACGAACTACGCCTGGGGAGGATCACGCTACGTACACGCACCTTGCGCCAGTTCACTATTGCACATGTCCGTCACCGCCTGGTGTGCAAAGTCGAAATCATCGACAACGGCCCAGGGATTCCGGTGGATATGCAGGAAACCATTTTCTACCCCATGGTCAGCGGCCGTCCAGATGGTACCGGACTCGGCCTGGCCATTACTCAAAACATCATCTCTCAGCACCAAGGCCTTATCGAGTGCCTGAGTCATCCTGGACACACAGCTTTCAGCATTTTCCTGCCGCTGGATAAGGAGCCTTTATGAGCCGTTCGGAGACTGTTTGGATTGTCGACGACGACCGTTCCATTCGTTGGGTACTGGAGAAAGCCCTACAGCAGGAAGGCATGACTACCGTCGCCTTCGAAAGTGCGGACAGCGTCATGGGACGCCTAACGCGTCAGCAGCCGGACGTCATCATTTCTGACATTCGCATGCCAGGCGCCAGCGGACTGGATCTCTTGTCCCGTATTCGGGAAATCCATCCGCGCCTGCCTGTAATCATCATGACCGCCCACTCGGATCTCGACAGTGCAGTTGCCTCCTACCAGGGCGGCGCATTTGAGTACCTGCCCAAGCCGTTCGACGTTGATGAAGCCGTTGCCTTGGTCAAGCGGGCCGGTCAACACGCTCAAGAGCAGCAAGGCTTTGCAGAGCCTGCACATTTGGCGAGAACGCCCGAAATCATCGGCGAAGCGCCAGCCATGCAGGAGGTTTTCCGAGCTATTGGCCGCTTGAGTCATTCCAACATTACGGTATTGATCAACGGTGAGTCAGGCACCGGCAAGGAGCTCGTTGCCCATGCCTTGCATCGTCACAGTCCACGCGCCGCAGCGCCGTTCATTGCGCTTAACATGGCGGCAATTCCCAAGGACCTTATGGAGTCCGAGCTGTTTGGCCATGAAAAAGGAGCCTTTACCGGTGCCGCCAACCAACGACGAGGTCGGTTTGAGCAGGCTGACGGCGGGACGCTGTTTCTTGACGAAATTGGTGACATGCCCGCCGACACCCAGACACGCCTACTGCGCGTTCTGGCAGACGGCGAATTCTACCGGGTCGGCGGACATACGCCGGTCAAGGTGGATGTCCGCATCATCGCCGCGACACATCAGAATCTGGAAGGTCTGGTACGCGAGGGCAAGTTCCGAGAAGACTTGTTTCATCGTCTGAATGTGATCCGTATTCATATTCCTCGCCTGGCGGATCGTCGTGAGGATATTCCCGCCTTGGCCCGGCACTTCCTGGCCCGTGCCGCTCAAGAGCTGGCCGTTGAGCCCAAGACGCTTAAGCCGGAAACCGAGGAATACATGAAAGGCCTGCCTTGGCAGGGGAACGTACGGCAGCTGGAAAACACCTGCCGTTGGATCACGGTCATGGCATCGAGTCGCGAAGTGCTTGTCGATGATCTACCACCCGAACTACTTAGTCAGCCTCAGGATGCCCAACCTGCAGCAAACTGGGAACAGGCGCTACGGCAATGGGCCGACCAGGCGCTTACCCGAGGACAGTCCAGCCTGCTAGACAGCGCCGTACCAGCCTTCGAGCGCATCATGATTGAGACGGCACTTAAACATACTGCCGGTCGCCGCCGTGATGCTGCCGTACTCCTGGGATGGGGTCGCAATACCCTGACCCGCAAGATAAAAGAGCTCGGCATGAAGGTGGATGGCCCGGATGACGAGGGCGAGGATTAATCAAGTTCTTTAGAAAGATATGCTCTTGGAAAAGGCGTCTTTTTAGGCGCCTTTTTTCTTAATCTCTTTGGTCATTTCCCTTCGCCCCATGCCCTCAAGAAGTTGGCACGCCATCTGCTATATATTCAGCAACCTACCTTTTTGGGGACCTCGGTACAGGCAGGCTGGGGAATCCCCTTTTTCTTCATGAGACCACCTACGGGTGGTCTTTTTTTTGAAAAAGCTTTATCAGCCAAAAAACTCTATTATTTTCAATAATTTAAGCAAAAGTGTAGTGTGTACTTGTTTCTCCGTACAAGAATGCCGCCCTGCCTGTAGCCACTAATCTTTCTCATGCGTCTTTTTAGTTGCTCTTTAAGCGTGCTAAAACAGTGCACGTTTTGAATTCGTCGCTCCGAGACCGAGCATACTCAAGGGGCTTAAGGCAATGGCGCTTCGATCCGCAGCAACCAGGTGTCGCCCTGCTTTTTCAGCTGATCCTGTACAGCCTGTTCATCACCCAAACGCACTACCAGTACAGTCACATCCCTGCCCTCCTGACGCACGGACCAGGAGAGACTACCGCCTGTAGCCGAACGTACAGTGCCGCTGCGCTCACCACCCACCAGGGTAATGGCTGGCAGTCTCAGACTCAGCCCGCCCTCAGGCTGGTAACGTTCATAACGCACTGGCTGGTTAAGATTCAGTACCAAGCGAAACACACGCTGTCCCGAGATCCCATCAGTCGTTTCGACAGCCTGCCGAATACTGACTTGAGGAGTGACAGGCACACCGGGCCTGCCTTCATCATGATAAAGACGGCCAATCATCAGACCGAACAACAGGCCTCCCAACGACAGAGCGCCTAGCCAGGTTAGAAGGCGTCGATTACGCTCGCGCAGCTCATGTCGCAGCCCCTCAGGGTCTTCTACCCGGGCCAACTCTTTTTCCGCGGCGGTACGCTCCTGGCGGTCAGCCTCGATGAGGCGGCGAATCGCATGAATCATTCGACTCAGCATGTCCAAGCGCCCTTAAAGTAATCAATCCCCATGAACCAGGAGTCATAGACCGAAGACAGGGGTACCATAGCGCTCCCTTTTTTCGTTTCGCTAATCATGTTTGACGTCATTTTGTTCGAGCCGGAAATTCCCCCTAATACCGGTAACATCATTCGACTCTGTGCAGTGACCGGTTGTCGCCTTCACTTGATCGAACCCCTGGGATTCGCACTGGAGGACAAGAAGCTGCGTCGTGCTGGCCTTGACTACCACGAATGGTCAACTGTGCGTTGCCATGCCTCGCTGTCCGCCTGTATAGCAGATTTGCAGCCTCGCCGAGTGCTAGCCTTTTCCACCAAGGCCAGCCAATCCTATGCTGAAATCCAGTATCAGATAGGCGACGCCCTGTTATTTGGCCCTGAAAGCAGAGGCCTGCCTGCTGACATACGGGACGCCCTGCCTCATGAACATCTGCTGCGCTTGCCGATGCTGCCAGGCAGACGCAGCCTGAATTTGTCTAATGCGGTCGCTATTACCGTCTATGAAGGTTGGCGTCAGTTAGGCTTCTTTATGCCTGAACAGCCCTCCTGAGCCTTATTGCTTCCATAAAAAAACGCCCCAAAGGGCGTTTTTAAAAACAGCCTCGATCAGGCTTCGCCAGCAGTCTGCATGCGAGCCAACTCCTGAGCATAAAGCGCATCGAAATTGACTGGAGATAACATGAGCGCCGGGAAGGAGCCACGTACAACCATGCTGTCTAGCGTCTCACGGGCATAGGGGAACAGAATGTTCGGGCAGAACGCGCCTAGAGCATGGCTCATGGCCGAAGCGTCCAAGCCTTTAATCAAGAAAATACCAGCCTGCTGAACCTCAGCAACAAAGGCCGTATCCGCACCGTTTTTCACCGTGACGGTCAAAGTCAGTACAACTTCGTAAAAGTCATCGGTCAACGCCTTCTGGCGCGTCGACAGGTCCAGATTGACGTTGGGCTGCCAATCCTGGCGGAAAATGTCCGGGCTCTTGGGGGCCTCAAAAGACAGGTCTCGGATATAGATGCGTTGCAGGGAAAACTGGGCGCCTTCCTCAGTGGGCTGCGCGCCATTGATCGGTTCGGACATGACAGGACCTTATTCGGTTAACGGGTTGAAGTCAGGCAGACAGGAGCGGATCCAGACGACCGGCACGCTCAAGGGCATACAAATCATCGCAGCCACCAACATGGGTCTCACCGATCCATATTTGTGGAACGCTGGTCCTGCCAGCCTTGCGGCTCATTTCACTGCGTACCGCGGGCTTACCGTCCACGGTAATTTCCTGGTACTGCACGCCTTTGCTGTCAAGCAAGTGCTTGGCGCGGTGGCAGTAGGGACACCAGGCACTGGTGTAGATCACGACATTCGACATGACGGTACCTCCTGATCCGGAAAATTAACCCTTCACAAGCGGCAGGTTTTCTCCACGCCACGTAGAGAGACCACCCGACAGACGCGCCGTGGTAAAACCGGCCTGCTGCAACGGCGTACAGGCCGCGCCAGCATGCTGACCATTACCGTCGACAACGATGATGGTTTTGCCCTTGTGCTTTTCCAGTTGGGACAGGCTATTCGCTAGTTTGTCCTGAGGAATATTCAAGGCGCCGACAATGTGTCCGTTAGCGAACTCCTTCTTCGGACGGATGTCCAGCACAATGCCCTGGTCTGTATTGAGCAACCTGGTCAGCTCCGCTGTAGACAAATTGCGTCCGCTGCGACGCGTCTCGTTAAGTAGCAGGAGTACCAGCAGCACCACGAAGGCGCCCGCGAGCAGGTAATGGTTGGTGGCGAACTCGATCAGCCGGGAAACGAATTGCATGGCACGAAGTATCCGGAGTCAAAAAATGCTGGCCAGTATACACACGCGACCTCATGGGCCATACCCTGAGTGCGTGGCGTCGTTAGGCGTTTGGCAGTTACACTTCAGGTAATCGTTGCCCTTTCGAAACAGCGCTAACAAGAGTCCGAAATCATGGCATTCACACCCAAACCTCTGGTCCTGATCATCCTCGACGGCTTTGGCCACAGTGAGGAAACTAAGCACAATGCCATCTACGCCGCCCATAAACCGGTCTGGGATCGCTTGCTGGCTACACAACCGCATGGCCTGATCTCCGGTTCGGGCATGGATGTCGGCCTGCCCGACGGGCAAATGGGCAATTCCGAAGTTGGCCATATGAACCTGGGCGCCGGCCGTGTGGTGTATCAGGATTTCACGCGTATCACCAAGTCCATCCGTGATGGCGATTTCTTTGAAAACCCTGTAATCGGCGCAGCGGTGGATAAAGCCGTTGGTAACGGCAAGGCCGTCCACATTCTCGGGCTTCTCTCCGATGGTGGTGTGCATAGTCATGAAGATCATTTGGTCGCCATGGCAGAACTGGCCGCCAAACGCGGCGCTGAACATATCTACCTGCACGCATTCCTGGATGGCCGCGACACGCCGCCGAAAAGCGCCCAGGGCTCCATAGACCTGCTGGATAAAACCTTTGCCCGTCTAGGCAAGGGTCGCATCGCTTCGCTGATCGGCCGCTACTTTGCAATGGACCGTGACAATCGATGGGACCGCGTCTCGGCGGCCTATAATCTCATTACCGAAGGCGCAGCCGATTACCATGCAGCGAATGCAACTGATGGCCTGAATGCTGCCTACGAGCGTGGCGAGACCGATGAATTCGTCAAGGCCACTACAGTCGGCGCTCCAGTCAAGATCGAAGACGGCGACGCCGTCATCTTCATGAACTTCCGAGCCGACCGTGCCCGTGAGTTGTCACGCGCTTTCGTTGAGCCGGATTTCAAGGAATTTCCTCGGGTCCGCACTCTCAATCTGGCTGGCTATGTAATGCTGACTCAGTACTCGGCCAGTATTCCGGCTCCAAGCGCCTTCGCCCCTGAAAGCCTGGATAATGTCCTAGGCGAATACCTTGCCAAGAACAGCAAGACCCAGCTGCGTATCGCTGAAACGGAAAAGTACGCGCATGTAACCTTTTTCTTCTCTGGCGGACGCGAAGAGCCATTTGAGGGTGAGGAGCGTATTCTCATCCCCTCGCCTAAAGTAGCAACCTACGACATGCAACCCGAGATGAGCGCGCCGGAGGTTACCGACCGAATCGTCGATGCGATCGAGAATCAGCGCTACGACGTGATCATCGCCAACTACGCCAACGGCGATATGGTTGGTCATACCGGTGTGTTCGACGCAGCAGTTAAAGCCGTTGAGTGCCTGGACAGCTGCATGGGCCGCATCGTTACTGCTCTGGAAAAGGTAGGCGGCGAAGCCATCATCACGGCGGACCACGGCAACGTGGAGCAGATGGAGGACGAGTCCACTGGACAGGCACACACTGCCCATACCACCGAGCCGGTACCTTTCGTCTATGTTGGCAAGCGCACCGTCACGATCCGTGAAGGTGGCGTCTTGGCGGATGTCGCGCCCACACTGCTGACCCTTATGGGGCTGGAGCAGCCCAAGGAAATGACTGGCCGCTCCATTATCACGCTAGGCTGATGGCCCTATCGGGCGTCCTACCCTGGGCGCCCGAGACTAATCGCTGCTCTTTGTGCCTTGCGCAACGCCCATGTGTCTCAGCAGTCTTTTCCTGCATCTGTTCTATAACTACGGCAGAGATATACCCAACGGCGTCCCTCAACGTTTTTTTTACTTGTCACCCCGGGCATACTAGGGTGCTCCTTCCAGTGGATATTCGTTACTTTGATGCTTCGCGCCCTCACCGTCGTTCTTCTTACGCTCCTGTGTACATCGGTCATAGCTGACTCGCGTGAGGATGCCCAGCGCCAGCTTGAAGCCACAAAGCGCGACATTGCCGAAATGCAGAAACTGTTGAAGTCCATCCAATCGGAGAAATCCGGCCTGCAAAAGCAGTTGCAGTCTACCGAGACCGAGATGGGCGAGTTGGAAAAGCAGGTCAAGGACCTGCAGGAACAACTAGATGAAGGCGAGAAAAAGCTCGAACAGCTCGACGGGCAGAAAAAAAAACTGGAACAGTCGCGCCTTGATCAGCAAAAACTGATTGCCATTCAAGTTCGGGCTGCCTACCAGAGCGGCCGGCAGGAATACCTTAAGCTTCTGCTCAATCAGGAACAGCCCGAAAAGGTCAGCCGTACCCTGACCTACTATAACTACGTGAATCAGGCTCGTATTGATCAACTTTCTGAGTTCAACGATACGTTACGCCAGCTGTCTAGTGTTGAGCAGGATATTTTGAGTGAGCAGGCCCAACTGACGGAACGGCAAGGTGTGCTAAAAGAACAACAGGACAAACTGGCCCAAGTACGCGAGGCCAGACAGGAAGCCCTGGCCAAACTCAACAAGGACTACAGTATTCGCAGCCGTGCGCTCGAGGCGCGCGAGCAGGAACGGGCAGAACTCAATAAGGTGCTCAAGACCATTGAGGAAACGCTGGCCCGCCAGGCTCGTGAGGCCGAAGCTGCACGTCAGCGGGCATTAGCCGAAGCCAGGCAAGCTGAGGCGCGTCGCCAAGCTGCTAACAAGGCGCCACGCCCGGCGAACACCCCCGAGATAGCGGTGTCTAGTTCTGCACCAGCGTTCGGGGGTCCTTTTGCTAAAGCTCAAGGTAAGTTGCCCTGGCCCGTCAATGGACGCCTGCTGGCACGTTTCGGTAGTCCGCGGGGCGACGACCCTCGGGCCAAATGGGATGGTGTTCTTATTGCAGCCGGTGCCGGTACTCAGGTACATGCCATTCATGCAGGTCGAGTCGTGTTTGCCGATTGGTTAAGAGGAGCCGGACAGCTAGTGATCATTGATCATGGCAACGGCTACCTAAGCCTCTATGGGCATAACCAGAGTTTGTTGAAAAGCGCAGGCGATCAAGTCAAGGCAGGCGATACCATCGCAACCGTCGGCACTAGTGGCGGTCAGGATACACCTGCCTTGTACTTCGCCATTCGTCAGAAGGGTCGTCCATCGGACCCGGTCGCCTGGTGCCGTGCCCAGGGATAGTACCGGTCAGTTTAGGAGCTACGCATGCCGCATTGCTTTCGTCTTACCGCTTTGGCCCTGTCACTGATAGGGTTGAGTGGCGTTTCCAGTGTCTGGGCTCAAGAAGAGAGGCCAGCAGAAGTGCCTGCGGCGGTGACTCCGGTCAATGGCTCTACGGCAGCCAACGCAGCGCCTCTTCCACTGGAGGAGTTACGCACATTTGCCGAGGTGCTTGACCGCATTAAAGCAGCCTATGTCGAGCCTGTCGACGACAAGACGCTGCTGGAAAATGCTATCAAGGGCATGTTGAGCAACTTAGACCCTCACTCCGCTTATCTAGAACCCAAAGATTTTGCGGAGTTACAGGAGACTACCAGCGGTGAATTTGGCGGCCTTGGTATTGAAGTAGGCCAGGAAGATGGCTTCGTGAAGGTGGTGTCGCCTATTGATGACACACCGGCCGCCAGAGCGGGAATCCAGCCAGGAGACCTGATCATCAAAATTGATGGCCAACCAACCAAGGGGCAATCGATCAGTCAGGCTGTGGACAAGATGCGCGGCAAGTCGGGCAGTCCGATTACCTTGACGATTATCCGTAATGGCGGCCGTCCTTTCGACGTCAAGTTAAATCGGGCCGTCATCAAGGTACGAAGCGTAAAAGCGCAGCTTCTTGAGCCCAGTTATGGATTGCTTCGTATTTCCCAGTTCCAGGTCAACACGGGTGATGAGGTCGTCAAAGCGCTGCAGCAATTGCGTAAGGACAACAAGGGCAATCCCCTGAGCGGCCTTGTGCTTGATCTGCGTAATAACCCCGGCGGCGTATTGCAGGCGGCCGTGGAAGTTGCAGACGCCTTCATGACGAAGGGACTGATTGTCTACACGAAAGGCCGTATCCAGAACTCCGAATTGAGCTTTTCAGCGGACCCCGCCGACCCGAGTGAAGGCGTCCCGCTGGTTGTTCTAATCAATGGTGGTAGCGCTTCGGCAGCCGAGATCGTGGCCGGAGCGCTGCAAGATTCCAAACGCGGCATTCTCATGGGTACGGATAGCTTTGGTAAGGGCTCGGTACAAACGGTACTGCCTTTGAATAATGATCGCGCCTTGAAACTTACCACGGCACTTTATTTTACCCCCAAGGGACGCTCAATCCAGGCGCAAGGTATCATCCCCGACGTAGCCGTGGCGCCAGCCAAGGTTACCCCGGAAAATGATCCTGAATTTTTCAAGGAAGCGGATTTGGCCGGGCATTTGGGTAACGCCAATGGCGGCCCTGATCGACCCACGGGCAGTAAGGCACCGAACCAAACGCCTCGTCCGCAGGATGAAGATTTCCAGTTGTCCCAGGCCCTGAGTCTGCTCAAAGGCCTCAGCATTACTCGCAACCAGTGAGACGCCGAGGAGTATGGACGTGGATACTGGCTGGGCTACTGGCCAGTAGCGCCTGGGGAGCGCCCCCACCACGCCTGAGTATCATCATCGACGACATGGGCCAAAATCTGGTGCAGGATCGCCGTGTGCTTGCACTCAAGGCGCCCGTTGCGCTGGCCATCATGCCCGACACGCCATACGGAGCAGATCTCGCACGTGAGGCCCACCGAGCAGAGCGTACGGTCATCCTGCACCTGCCGATGGATCCTGCTGGCGGCCCTTATGCCTGGCATCCTGAGTTATCGGCCCAGGAGCGTTTGAATCGCCTTGAGAAAGCCCTCTCCACCGTTCCCTATGTCAGTGGTGTAAATAATCATGAGGGCAGCCGCATGACGGCAGACCGCCCCGCCATGACGCAACTAATGGCGATTTTGCAAGATCGCCATCTATTCTTTCTGGACAGCCGTACCAGTGCCGCCACCGTTGCCGCTGCCGAGGCACAGAAAGCCGCCTTGGCCAGTCTCTCACGTGATGTATTCCTTGATAACGTCAACGAGCCAGAGGCGATCGCTGCGCAATTGCGTGAGGCTGTCAGGCTGGCCCGTCAGCAAGGTACCGCTGTTCTTATCGGCCATCCCCGCCCTGCCACGCTGGACGTATTAACTCGCGAACTACCCAAACTTATGGCAGAAGGAGTAGAAGTCATCGATATTGAGCAGATGATTGCCTTGCGCGGAAACCAGGCGATGGCCGCGCATGGCAAGCAGGGCCTTTATCGCTAAATGTGACGTTATCTGGCTGCTGGCTTAGAGGTAATTGTTTCTAATCTCGTCGACTAAACCCTCGCTGTGCATCTGGTCCAGCGCTTTTTGCAGACGCTCTACCACCTCGTCTGGCGTATTCTTATTGATGGCCAGGTAGACTTCAGCCTCCTTGAAGTGGAACAGGGTTTTGAGGTTTGGCACGTTCTCCTGCTTGGCCAGGTAATGGCCTACAGGATCAGTCGTGGCCCATATATCAATCTGGCCTTTCTCAAGTTTTTTGATGTTTTCCTGATCACGCAAGGCGTTGATAGGAGCCAGGCCTAGGCTTTCCAGATGCTGACTTACCGCATCGTTCTTATAAGCGCCAACCTTGTACTTATCAATTTCCTTAAGGTTATTGACGGTCAGAATGCTGTCTGGCATGGCCAGGAGTACCCAGCTAATCTTTGACAGGGGCCCCACCCACTTGAATTCGTCCTCACGCTCAGGCGTGCGTATGGTGGAGAACAGTGCGTAGTTCGACTGCTCCTGCGTCAGACTGTAAAGACGATCCCAAGGGAAACGCAGCGAGAGCGTATAGCTGATACCAGCGCGTTTGAACATTTCACGGACAACATCGGTGCTGATGCCATCAATGTTTTCGTCCCGAGCGAAGTTCTTTTGGTCGATAGACATATTGAAGGGCGGAAAATTTTCGGTCAGCACCACCATACTGTAATTTTCCGGCAGCTCTGCCTTGGCCATATTCGCTCCCAGGCAGACGCCCAATAACAAGACACGTACTATCGACCTGAACATGACTACCACTCCTTATTAGTATTAGGGTATTGACGTACCGCTACGGATCGGCATTACGCAGCGGACCGAAAACCGGTTCGTACTATTGATAACTAGCCGTAATGCGCTCCACCGCTCCATCCTTGCGCATCTGATCAAGTGCATCTTGCAAACGCTTGACCACGTCGTCGGGTGTTTCCTTGTTGAGCGCTAAAAATAATTCGCTCGTCTGGAACCGCAGTACCGTTTTAAGCCTCGTTATACCCTGTTGTCGGGCCAGATAACGGCCGGCGGGGTCCCCTGTGGCCCATACATCAATACTGCCGCTTTGTAGTTTTTCCGCATTTTCCTGATCGCGCAGTGAGAGTTCTAGCTCCAACCCTTTAGCTGTCAGATTCTCGGCAATGGCATCGCCTTTATAGGCGCCTATGCGCAAACCCTGACGTTTTGCGTCATCCAGACTGTTTACTTGAACCGGGGAGTCGCCTTTCGCTAGCAGGATCCAGTCATCCGGACCAATCGGGCCTACCCATTTGAACAGACTTTCCCGCTCCGGCAGGCGAGCTGTGACAAAAACGCCATAGTTCGGCTGATTGAGCGCTGTGTTGTAGATACGTTCCCAGGGAAACCGCAGGGTCATGGTGTAGGCGATGCCGGCACGTGTGTACATTTCACGCACGATCTCGACGGCAATTCCTGATAGATCAGCTTCCTGCGCGTAGTTCTTGCCATCCACCGACATGTTGTACGGCGGAAAATTTTCAGTGAGGAGTGCCATGCTATAGGACGTAGAAGACTCGGCGCGTACCGGACCTCCTGTTAGCAACAATGCACTGGCCAACAAGGCCATGAGTGGCTTGGACATAAATGCCTCCTGGCTATGGTGTCATTTGCATATCAGAAAGCGTGCCAACACGTGACACACTTCGCTTTTGGACCATAGCCAGTAGTTAGCAAACAGCGGTCAATCTAGCGCACCACAATTCCCCGCTCGGCTAGAAAAGCCTTTGCCTGAGGCACACTGTATTCTCCGAAGTGGAAGATACTGGCCGCCAGCACTGCAGAGGCCTTGCCCTCCAAGATACCCGCTGCTAGATGTTCGAGATTACCTACGCCACCAGAAGCGATAACAGGAATGCCAACCGCTTCGCTGATCGCACGGGTCACCCCAAGGTCGAAACCGCTCTTGGTGCCATCCTGGTCCATGCTGGTAAGCAGAATCTCACCCGCGCCCAGTTCTTCCATCTTTTGCGCCCAGGCTACGGCATCCAGCCCGGTGGGTTTGCGACCGCCATGCGTGAAGATTTCCCAACGAGGTGCTTCACCCGGCCCAGAAACCTTCTTGGCATCAATGGCGACCACGATGCATTGAGAGCCGAAACGAGCCGACGCCTCACCAACAAACTCAGGCGTAAATACCGCTGCCGTATTGATCGAAACCTTGTCAGCACCCGCATTAAGTAGGTTACGAATATCCTGCACGGTCCGTACACCGCCGCCTACAGTCAGCGGAATGAAGACCTGACTAGCCATCCGCTCGACGGTGTGCAAGGTAGTATCGCGACCCTGATGACTGGCCGTGATATCAAGGAACGTGATTTCATCAGCGCCCTGCTCGTTATAGCGACGCGCAATCTCGACCGGGTCCCCAGCATCACGGATGTTCTCGAATTTGACACCCTTCACCACGCGTCCATTATCAACGTCGAGGCAGGGAATGATTCTCTTGGCAAGTGCCATACTGCTCTCTCTCGTCAGTGATTACGCCGAATAACGGTCACATAAGGCTTGGGCTTCGGCCACGTCCAGCGTGCCCTCATAAATTGCACGCCCAGTAATCGCACCAATGATGCCGGGCGCCTTGGCGTCCAACAAATTCTGGATATCGCCTAGGTTATGGATACCGCCCGACGCAATGACCGGAATCCGCGTGGCATTGGCCAGAGCCGCAGTAAAGGGTACGTTGCAACCCTGCATCATGCCGTCCCGCGCAATGTCGGTGTAAACGATAGCCGAGACGCCATCGCTCTCGAAACGCTTGGCCAGATCGATTACCTGCACCTGGCTAACCTCAGCCCAGCCATCAGTCGCGACAAAACCATCCTTTGCATCTAACCCTACGATAACCTTGCCGGGAAAGACACGGCATGCCTCGGTCACAAACTCCGGCTCCTTAACGGCCTTGGTTCCGATGATCACATAGCTCACGCCTGCCTTGACGTAATGCTCAACGGTATCCAGCGAGCGGATACCGCCACCAATCTGGATGGGCAACGTTGGATACCGTTTGGCAATGGCCGTCACGACTTCGCCATTGACGGGCTGACCTTCGAATGCGCCATTGAGGTCGACCAGGTGAAGACGACGACACCCGCCTTCGACCCATTTGGCCGCCATGCTTACCGGGTCATCAGAAAATACCGTGGAGTCTTCCATCCGGCCTTGCCGCAAGCGCACACAGGCGCCGTCTTTCAAGTCAATCGCAGGAATAATCAGCATGTGAGTCTTAATCCAGGGTAACCAAGGCGTCAGCATTTCTCGAGAAACCAGAGGCCAGCTTCTGCTATACAGCCGACCTGCACCTCAAGAGCTGCCATGTTGTCATTGTTCTGTGCTATTTCAGCGTGAAGGCTTCCGTAGCACCCTTCTTTCCAGCGAGCCGAAGCATCTTTCGGAAAGGAGTATTGCTCTTTTACCAGCGGCCGTCCCAGGCAACGAAGTTCTGATAAAGCTGTAAACCGCAGGTCGCGCTCTTTTCCGGGTGGAACTGCGTAGCGAAGCGGGTCCCATCCGCCAAGGCGGCTGCGAAATCACATCCGTAATGACCGCGCCCTACTACCTGATGCGGATTGCCTGCTTCGACGTAGTAGCTGTGAACAAAGTAAAAGCGGCTGCGATCAGAGATCCCATGCCATAGGGGATGGTCGCAGCTGTGTATAACTTCGTTCCAACCCATGTGCGGAACTTTCAGTTTCTCACCGCCCTCAGTCATATCGCCAGGAAAGCGGCGTACATGGCCAGGAAACAGACCGATGCAGTCGACACCATCATTTTCCTCGCTGCTCTCCATTAGCGCCTGCATCCCGACACAAACACCAAGGAAGGGCCGGTCACGGCTAACCTCACGCACCAACGTGTCAATGCCCAAACGCCGAATCTCGGCCATGCAGTCGCGTATCGCGCCCACCCCGGGCAGGACAATGCGATCAGCCTCGCGAATGACTCGCGCATCGCCTGTTACCAGGACCCGAGCAGAGCCCGAATACTCTAAAGCCTTGGCAACCGAATGCAGATTACCCATGCCATAGTCAATGACCGCTACCGTCTGCATTACAGGCACCCCTTGGTAGACGGCATCTGGCCAGCCATACGCTCGTCATGGCTCACAGCCATTCGCAGGGCCCGACCAAACGCCTTGAACACGGTTTCGATCTGATGGTGGGTATTGATACCGCGCAGGTTATCTACATGCAGGGTTACCTGGGCATGATTGACGAAGCCCTGGAAAAACTCGATGAACAGGTCCACATCGAAATTACCTACAACCGCACGGGTAAAAGGAACATGCCAGTGCAATCCTGGGCGACCGGAGAAATCGATGACGACACGAGACAGGGCTTCGTCCAGCGGCACATAGGCATGCCCGTAGCGATAGATACCCTTCTTGTCGCCAATCGCCTGGGCAAATGCCTGGCCCAGTGTGATCCCTACGTCCTCAACGGTATGGTGATCGTCGATATGCAGGTCACCTTTGCACTGGATATCCAGATCGATCAAACCATGACGGGCGATCTGATCCAGCATGTGCTCGAGGAAAGGGACACCGATATCGAATCGGGCCTGTCCCGTACCATCCAGGTTAATGGATACCTTGACCTGGGTCTCCAGGGTATTACGTTCGACGGCTGCCTTGCGTTCGGCCATTACCAGCTCCGCGAGATGGGGGCAAAAGGGTACGCATTATAGAAGCCGATGCTCGTTAGCAGAAGCGCCTATGGCTGAACAGCATGAAGGTGATGGGATGAATGGTGTAACAAATGAAGAAGCGGCAGGCCTTACGCCTGCCGCTTGGGGACTCAGCCGAACATTACGGCCGTTTTCTCTAGGGTAATCAGCACCCCCCAGGCTAGCGGAATAACAACTGCAGCCCAAGCCAGGGCGACCCATATTTTGCTGGACGAATCAGCCGCCCATTCGACGGTGACATTACTGAAATTAGTGTCGCTGCCCTTGGAGCGCTCAACAGCCAATTCCGCTTCTGTCATAAAGTACTTATCAGCTACCGGCCGGATGAGCAGGTTACACACGAAACCGGCGATCAACAGGGCAGACAGGATATAGAGTGTCATGTTGTACACATCTGTCCGTGGAACCCCCATGTTCAACTGGTACTCACGCAGATAGGTAACCAGCACAGGCCCGAAAATACCGGCAGCGGCCCAGGCAGTTAGTAAGCGACCATGAATCGCACCAACCATTTGAGTTCCGAACAGGTCAGCCAGGTAAGCCGGCACCGTTGCGAAAGCACCGCCGTACATGGACAGGATCAGACAGAAGGCAAATACGAAGAATGCCACGCTACGAATACTGCCTGTCCACGGCACGATGGCGTAGAGCACAAAACCCAGCGCGAAGAAGACAAAGAAAGTGGTTTTACGACCGATATAGTCCGAAAATGACGCCCAGAAGAAACGTCCGCCAATATTGAACAGACTCAACAGGCCAGTAAAGCCGGCAGCAATCGTGGCGATTTGTGCCAATTGCTCTTTACTCAGGTCACTGAAGCGCACATTGATATCGATCAGCTTGCCGCCGAACACTTCCTGCAGCATGGGCGAGGCCATACCTATAATACCGATACCCGCAGAAACGTTCAGACACAGGACAGCCCAGACCAACCAGAACTGAGGTGTGCGCCAGGCTTTGCTGACATGCACGTGACGGCTGGTGATCATGTCGTTGCCATTCTTCTTCAGCGAAGGCGCCCAGCCCTCCGGACGCCAGCCGGCTGGCGGAACGCGATACGCCAGCGCACCGCCGATCATGAAGACGAAATAGATTCCGGCCATAGCGAGGAAGCACTGCCATACACCTACATCGGTCGACGTCGCGAAATGCCGCATCAGTACGTCTGCCAAGGGGGCACCCACCATCGCGCCGCCGCCAAAGCCCATGATAGCCATACCGGTAGCCATACCACGCTTGTCCGGGAACCACTTGATCAGGGTCGAGACTGGCGAAATGTAGCCGAGTCCCAGGCCAATCCCGCCAATAACACCGGACCCCAGCCAGAGTAGCCAAATATGATGCGTATAGACGCCCATGGCCGAGATGACCAGGCCACCACACCAGAGAATGGCAGAGATTATGCCGACCTTCCGTGGACCAGCATGCTCCAACCAACCACCGAAGATAGCAGCCGAGCAGCCTAGAAACAGGAAGAATAGGGTATATACCCAGCTTAGCATCGAGATTTTCCAGTCACAGCTGGCTGAAAATATCTGATCAAAAAAGCTCATGTCCGGCGCACAGGCGACCGGTGCGTCGATACCTACGGCACGCGACAATGGCAACCAGAATACGGAGAAACCATAGGCCATACCGATACACATGTGGATGGCCAGCGCTGCGGGCGGAACAAGCCAGCGGTTGAAGCCGTGCGTTGCAGTAATCCGTTCCTTGGATAGGAAAGCGGGACGAGCGGTAGTACCACCCTGGGTGAGCGTTATGCTCATGTAGATCCCCTCTATTGAAATGTTGGCGATGCGATCAAGGCTTACAGAACCGAGCGTTCCCCAACGCACGGTCCCGTGAAATCGTTAGCACTTGTTTCGTGATCGGCCGCGACGATAGAGCGCCCCCTAATGAAATACCAGAGAAAAACGCTCAATTTTTTATGACGATTGCCAAACGGCAGTTCTAACGCGACGGATAACCTGCTGTCAGAGAGGCTTCACCTAAACGTCTGCCCCGGCAAAACGACCACCCAGCGGCGTTATACTCGGTTTTACTTCAGATTTTTGATAAGGATTCGTCAATGAAAGCCTTCGGCAAAGTGCTCGGCCTGATCCTGCTAGGCCTCTTGCTGATTCTTGTAGCACTCGGCTTTGCGCTGTCCCACTTGTTCGATCCTAATGACTATAAGGATGAAATTCGTGAGCTAGCCCGTGACAAGGCCAACATCGAATTGACCTTAAAGGGTGATATCGGCTGGAGCCTGTTTCCGTGGCTGGGGCTCGAACTGCACGAGGCAACGATTGCTAGCCTGGACACGCCGCAACAGCCTGTAGCCAACGTACAGCGCCTAGTTTTTTCTGTACGCGTTCTGCCGCTACTGCGGCGAGATGTCGAAATGAGCGATATCCGCGTGGACGGTCTGGATTTAACGTTGGCTCGGGATGAGACTGGAAAAGGTAATTGGGAAAACGTTGGCAAGCCGGTTAACGCCCAGACCAAAGCCCCAGTCGCCGATACATCTTCCAGCCCTCAGGAATCATCGCGCGCCCCGGTCAAGCTTGATATCGACAGCCTTACCGTACGCAATTCGCGCCTGGATTACACCGATGCGCGTAGTGGTGAACACTATGCCTTTGAGGAATTCGGCCTGACCACCGGTAGCATTCGTGAAGGCACCTCGATTCCTCTCACACTAACAGGCACGCTGACCAGTAATCAGCCTCCCATCAAGGCCTCTCTAGCCCTGACGGGGAACATGCGCTTCGACATGGCCTTGCAGCGCTTTCAGCTGGAAAACGCCAGCCTCTCTGGTGAGGCGGCAGGTGAGCCGCTTGCGGGTAAGCTCCTAAGCTATTCTGCAGAGGGGCAGATCCTAGTTGACCGGGCTGCTCAGATCGCAGAATGGAACAGCTTGAAACTTTCGTTCAATCAGCTCAAAGCCCTAGGCGAGCTCAAGGTAAGAGATCTGGAAAATGAGCCCAAGCTGGAGGGCGGACTGTCCATGGCTCAGACCGACCTTCGGGATTTTCTGACAGGAATAGGCGTGACGCTACCCGAAATGGCTGATGCCAACACGCTCAAGCACGTTGAGTTCAATACACGCTTGGCTGGTACCCGCAACAGCTTGGTCTTGGAAGACCTTAATCTTGTACTGGACGGCAGTCACCTTAGCGGCCGTGTAGCTATCGAGGACTTTACCCGCCAAGCCCTTCGAATCGATCTCAAGGGTGATCAGTTTGATCTGGACCGCTACCTGCCAGCCAAGGCGGCAACGGCTCAACAGGCCAGCAACGAGGCCCGAAAGCAAGAAGTCAGCACCGCTGAGGCCGTGGCCAGCCAGGGCAACTCTGCCCTACCCAAAGCCCCTACTGAGCATGCCTGGAGCGATGCCCCCTTTCTGCCTGTAGAGCGCCTGCGCACCCTTGATCTAAAGGCGACGCTTGCGCTTAATCGTTTTACCGTGACGCGCTTGCCAATCGACAATGCCAGTCTCGCGCTTAATAGCACAGATGGACAGCTGACGTTAAGCGAGCTACGCGGCGACTTGTTCGGAGGCCGTTTTCAGGCCAACGGAAGCCTTGATGTTCGTAGCGCCACCCCCCACATTGTGTTTAGTGAGCGCATAGCCCATGTTCCGGTGGACAAAATTCTTGAAGCCCAGGGACAGGAGCCGCCGTTGCGAGGTGCTTTGGACCTGGATGCGGACCTTACCGCACGAGGCAACAGCCAGAAGGCCTGGATGGATAGCCTCGACGGTACAGCCCGTTTTCGTATCAGCAATGGCGTCCTGGCCAATGCCAATCTGGAAAGCCAGCTCTGTCAGGGCATCGCTTTGCTGAATCGCGAAGCACTGAGTCAAGTTTATAGCGGCCAGGACACCCCTTTCCGAGAATTCAGCGGCAGCTTGACTATCGTTGACGGCGTCGCCAGTAACCGTGACCTGATTGCTCGTATTCCTGGCCTTACAGCCAAAGGAAACGGCGCTATAGATTTGCGTGTCCTGGGGCTCGATTATCGTGTCGGCATTTTGCTTGAGGGCGACAACAGTGACATGCCTGATCCAGCCTGCCAAATCAACGAGCGCTACGCTGGCATCGAATGGCCGCTGCACTGCCGCGGCCCACTGGAACTAGGCGCCAAAGCCTGCCGCCTCGACCGTGAAGGCATGACTCAGATCGTCAGCCGTCTGGCTGGCAGTCGTATCAACGACAAAATCGACGAAAAGCTAGGCGACAAGATCAGCCCCGAGCTAAAAGATGCCATTAAAGGGTTATTCAACAAACAATGAGTCCGGAACATTTTTCCGCAGCCGTGCTGAACTGGTACGACCTGCATGGCCGCAAGGACCTACCCTGGCAGCAAGACATCACGCCGTACAGGGTTTGGGTCTCGGAAATCATGCTGCAACAGACGCAAGTTGGTACGGTGCTGGGCTACTACGATCGTTTCATGACAGCCCTACCCAACGTACAAGCCCTTGCGGAGGCGACCGAAGACGAAGTCCTGCATTTATGGACAGGCCTGGGCTATTACAGCCGGGCCCGTAATCTGCACAAGACGGCCCAAATCATTGTCGACACGTATCAAGGCGAGTTTCCCCACAGCGCCGAGGCCTTGGCCGAGCTGCCTGGCATTGGCCGCTCTACGGCAGGCGCCATTGCCAGCCTTTCCATGGGATTGCGTGCGCCGATTCTGGATGGCAACGTCAAGCGCGTACTGGCACGCTACACTGCCCAACCGGGCTACCCGGGCGAACCAGCAGTGGCCCGGCTGTTATGGGAGGCCGCTGATCGCTACACGCCTCATACACGTGTTAACCATTACACCCAGGCCATGATGGATCTAGGTGCGACGCTCTGCACCCGTAGCCGGCCAACTTGCCTGCTCTGCCCGCTCAAGGAAGGCTGCCGCGCCCACCTGCTAGGCCGTGAAACGGCTTTTCCAGAGGCGAAGCCTCGCAAGACCTTGCCGCAGAAGCGTACCGTTATGCCGCTGCTTCTCAATGATGAAAATGCCATTCTACTGTACCGACGCCCGTCCATAGGCCTCTGGGGCGGCCTATGGAGCCCTCCTGAGCTTGAAACGGTTGATCAGCTCAGCATATTGACCAACCACCACCACCTCATTGAGGAAAAGCGGCAGGCACTGCCTCCACTTACCCATACGTTTAGCCACTTTCAACTCGATATCGAACCCTGGCTGGTTCATGTGGACAGCCGCAACCAGGCCATGACTGAGTCAGACTGGGTCTGGTATAACCTCGCCGCACCGCCACGCCTCGGGCTGGCCGCCCCGGTGAAAAAATTGCTCAAGCGCGCCGAAGAGGCGCTCAAAGGAGAAGCCGTATGACCCGCACCGTAATGTGCCGCAAATTCAAACAGGAACTGCCTGGCCTTGATCGTCCGCCCTATCCCGGCGCCAAAGGCGAGGATATTTACCAGAACGTTTCCAAACAGGCTTGGGATGATTGGCAAAAGCACCAGACCATGCTTATCAATGAGCGCCGACTGAGCATGATGAATGCTGAAGACCGCAAGTTCCTCCAACAGGAAATGGATAAGTTTCTGTCCGGCGAAGAATATGCACAGGCTGAAGGCTACGTTCCCCCTAGCGCTTGAAGTATTTACAGGTGGACATCAGTCCGGAATACCTTAAGTTTCGGTAAAACCTGAAATTTTTTTAAATCGGCGCTTGACAGTCTCTCGAGAAACCCGTTTAATGCGCCCCGTTGCCCAGGTAGCTCAGTTGGTAGAGCAGGGGATTGAAAATCCCCGTGTCGGCGGTTCGATTCCGTCCCTGGGCACCATGAATACTAAGCAAAAAGGCTCACCCATGCGGTGGGCCTTTTTGCTTTTGAAGAAATTTTCGTTTCGCTTCAGAAAAGCCCGCTCTCTCGTAGAATCCTCTCCAAGCCGACAGGCTGTTTTTCACTCTCGTTAGGCAAGAAAAAGTTACAGGTTATTCGGCAATTTTTACCTAGCCCGACTTGACAGTACTTACCGACTGGCCGATATCTTAATGCACAGTAAGAGCGCAGCTTCGGCTTGCTTCTATTCACAAGCTGTTTTCCGCTCATAGCTATCTGCTCGACGCCTAAAGCGCCGAATGCGGTAGCCGTGTATCAGCGCAACACCTAATAGCCCGTACCCCAACGATTTACACGATTCGTCATACACCAAAACCTGACGATACCCATGTGTACATGCGGCCTTTTAAGGCACTTCATATACTGCTCGGCTTGATGTGCTCTTCGATACCTCCCCAAGGATTTTCCAAGGACGGAAGAATGCCTATCGTCGAATGCCTTTATCGCAGTGGTTAACTGGCTTTTCATGGGTAGCCGTAAAGCCTGCATACCCTTTGCTGCCAGCCTGTCATTTACCTCCATCCTGTGGATAGCGCTGACCCAACTGGATAAGGTTTTGCTCTCCAAGATCTTACTGCTTAGAGAGTATGGGTACTTTTCTTTGGTAGCCCTTATTTCAGGCAGCATGATGATTTTGACCAATCCATTGGTGCAGACGCTTCTGCCACGGATGACCAGGCTGACCGCCCAAGGGCGAATCGCTGAGATGCACCACCTCTACCGGAACGCTACCAGCTTCGCCTGTAGCATCCTCTCTCCCTTAGCTGCCGTTATCGCCTTTCATGCTCAGGACCTAGTGTTTGCCTGGACCGGTGATCAAGAAGCGGCAGATTGGAGCCGCTCGGTTTTGCCTTGGTATGCATTGGGCAGTGCAGCCGCAGCCATTGGCGCTTTTCCTTTTTATCTGCAATACGCCCAAGGGCGTCTACGAATGCATATGTGGTACAGCGTACTGTCCACCTTACTCAGCATTCCCATCATCGTTGCCGCGACTGTGCACTACGGCGCTCAAGGGGTAGCACTCACCTGGTTTGGGCTGCATCTCACGGCCTTTATCGTTTGGCCTGCTATTGCCCATAGTCATTTCGCTCCAGGCCTACACAGCCCTTGGACACAAGACATGTTCCGCATCGTAATAGTAACGGCAGCTGGCCTTTTAATAAGCGACCCGCTGCTCAAGGTGATCGCAAGCGACAACCGTTTCGACATATTCCTGGGTCTGGCCGTCTGCGGAGCTGTCTACCTGACGCTAGTAGCAATAACGTCCCGTCCCGTAACCCTGAAGCTGTACGTTCTACTTACAAAAGAGAGGACCTAAAAATGGAATTGAAAAGCGAACAAGCCTTGATGGCGTCTTGGAGCGGGCAGACTCAACCAGTACTAAGCATCATCTGCTTGGCCTATAACCATGCCGGGTTCATACGAAAGACGCTGGAGGGATTCCTTGAGCAGGAAACGGACTTTCCGTTCGAGATTATCGTTCATGATGATGCATCGAGCGACACGACACCTCTGATCATCGCCGAATACGCAGCGCGCTATCCTACTGTTATCAAACCGATCTACCAGGCACAGAACCAGTACACCCTGGGCGTACCTTTCAGCACGCGGCTGTTTGCTCAAGCACGCGGACGGTACATCGCCTACTGCGAAGGCGATGACTACTGGACAGACTCACGAAAGCTGCAGATTCAGGTCGACTTTCTTGAAAACAACCGGGACTACGTGATGACGTATCACGATGCGTTCATGTTTGATAGCAAACGCATCCTTCGCCCCATCCATCTCACCGGCAAGTACCGACGTGATGCCAGCGCCAAAGAACTTATGCAAGGCCGACCGATATCTACCCTAACCGTCTGCTTCCGTAACGTAATCCATGAGTTACCCCCTGAACTGCATGGTGTTGAGGTACTGGATATTTGCTGGTGGTCTCTGCTGGGCGCCCACGGCAAGGGCAAATTCATAGAGGCCATTCGCCCAGCGGCTTATCGCGTGCACGAAGGAGGCATCTTTTCCATGCGGACCAGCCAACAGCGGATTCGCATGTCCCTTCATGCCTATTACAGTTTGGCGCGTTACTACCAGCGCATCGGCAACAAAGCCTTATATGACTATTTCCTGGTTCAGGTTTTCAGCCACTGCCTAGCTCTAATTTCGCCCGCAAATAAGCTGCAGGCTCTTTTTACGATCGGCCAGAACATCGCCATCAACCTGTTCAAACGTATAAGTCCCGCGACGAGCCGGAGCTGAAGTTAACCGCTAGAAGTAGATCGCATTGACGCATCGACACAAGGAAGGATCCTATGACTACCCTCTCCTCTCATATCCCTACGACTGCCACAGTTTCCTCTATCGATCAGCGAGCCCTCATTCTCGCCATGGCTGGCCCTTGGGCCACACTGGATATTGTATATAGCCTCACGCCCTGGCCAGAGGATGACTCTTTCCCTCCTACTTTTCCCAACTCTTTATCAGAGCCTACTGAATACCGCCAATACCGGTTGCAGTAGCCAGATCTCTCGTGCTTCGCAGCACACCGGAACGCAATCTTTAAAGGAGGCACACCATGGCAAGAACCATATCGATGATGCAGCCCTACCTGTTTCCCTATCTGGGTTATTTTCAATTGATTGCAGCCAGCGATGCCTTCGTCCTGGGAGACGACTTGCAATACGTCAAACGCTCCTGGATGAACCGCAACCGGATTCTGACCCAGGAACAGGCTAACTTGATTACCTTCCCGCTGCGCAGAGGCGGGCACCTTGATGCCATCAATGAACGCTGGCTTTGTGACCAATTCGAACAGGAAGCGGCTCAGCTCATTAAGGTAATCGAGCGCAGCTATGCCAAGGCGCCTTATCGCCTGGATGCATTGGATCTGTTGAGAAGCATTTTAGGTAGCAGTGAACGAAATTTAGCCCGCTTTGCTGAACTGTCGATTCGATCGTTATGCGCTTATATGCGAATCGATACGCCTATTTATGTGCAATCACAATTGGCAAATACGCAAGACATGGACAAGCAGGATCGCGTGATCTTTCTTACACAAAGACTGGAGGGGCGTCGTTATCTCAATCTCATCGGTGGCATCTCCCTTTACTGCCCTGCCTATTTGGCTAGCCATGATATAGAGCTGCGCTTTTTGAGCATGAACGACCTGACATATCCGCAAGGTAAACATGCTTTCGTGCCATCATTGTCTATCATTGACGTTTTGATGTTTAACTCAAGAGATGAAGTAAAGCGTTTACTAGAATGTTATACCGAAATCGAAAGTCCTCTCCTTTTCGAGAGCAGCGCAAGTGGACAACCCCAGCTGAGTCTTTAATCGTTTGGGTTTGTCCCGCTTGCAAGCTCCTTAACCTCACCATAACTCCAAGAGGTCCAGTGTCCTGACTCGCAAGTTCAATCAAGTACAAGCGAAAGGTAAGCATGAAAAGCCCTACCAGGTCTCTGGCGAGAAGCGAAAACGCTGTAGAACCTTCCGCCAATCTCTAAACGGCACCGCTATAGCTACCAAGCAGACTATGATTCAGGACACTAAGGACTTACAAGATATTGGTATCAGGCGTGTTGGCAGCAGGAACCGTTGTTTTCTGTACTGCATTATTCATCTACAACGTCTAGGCAACTGACAGCTATGTTTGGAGCTATCTTCGCAAGTCACTTAGGTAAGCAAATCGAAGCCCATTATTTCTCGCTCAGCCTCTACTGATTACGAGCTCCTGGCCGCTAAGCTATGCTCCACCGCTTTTTATGATCCGCCCCGGTATGAGCCCGTTACATTCTGCCTCCTTTCTCCAGACCCACGATCTATATGATCGATTCCAGGCGCTAGATGCGTTTTTAATCGAGCATCAGCCACTGTGGCGGCCAAAACCGTTCACAATGCTGACTTTACTTTGGGAAGCAGACTATCCACTCCTTTCCGCCTGGCTACGTAGCCGTACCCTGGAAGAGGCCGACCGGGTCCATACACAACTCCATCTCCTCAACGCACCGCCACCATTCAACCAGTGGCTTCGTCAGGCTATGGCCTTAAGTGTTATAGGCGAACTGCCTAGTCAATACACCCAAACTCCCTCCGCAACGCCAGCTGATGTGCCAGGCCGTAAATGGCAGCAAGTAGAGGCCTTTGCCCGTCATGCACAATTTCTTCATACACCTACACACTGGCTAGACTGGTGCTCAGGCAAAGGCCATCTAGGGCGACACCTGGCGGCGAACGGGGCGGCCCTTGATTGTCTTGAATTCGATGTCGCGCTGGTAGAAGAGGGGCAACGTCTCAGCAATCGCTCTCAGCTCAACGCCAACCATTATGTGCAGGATGTCCTTAGCGATACCGTCACCATGCGGCTCAATGCAAGTCATACTCCTGTAGCCCTACATGCCTGTGGCGATCTGCATATACGTCTACTTGAAATAGCCACTCGAGCCGGCTGTAAGGCCATGGCTATTGCACCCTGTTGCTACAACCGGATTACCTCTGATCAGCATCAGCCTCTCTCACGCCCTGCCCTGTCCTCACCCTTGCGCCTGAATCGTGATGACCTAAGCTTACCGCTTTGCGAGACAGTGACCGCCAACCTGCGAACCCGTCAGCAGCGCGATGTCTCCATGGCGCGCCGACTGGGCTTTGATCTGCTGCAGCGCGACCTAAGCGGGCTCGATGAATACCTGCCTACTCCCTCCCTACCTACAAGTTGGCTGAAGAAGTCCTACCGGGACTACTGCTACGATCTAGCTGCACTCAAACAACTACCCGTCCCGGCCGAGCGAAATTGGCAGGTACTCGAACGAAAAGGCTGGGAGCGTCTTGCTATCGTACGCAACCTAGAGCTAGTAAGAGGTTTATTTCGAAGACCGCTAGAGGTTTGGCTATTACTTGACCGTGCCCTCTTCTTGAAAGAGCAGGGCTATGAAGTCAAACTCGGACAGTTTTGTAACTACTCACTCACGCCTCGCAATTTAATGCTAGTTGCTGAGCGATCATGAGCCCAAAAAGGCAGAAGCTACCCTTTGCTCAAAAGAAAACCTGTGGATAACTCTGTGTGCAGAATCTGTATAGCCTGTAGGAAACACACAGGGCATCAGGCTTCTAGGCTTAATGCAATTGTTGAATAAGAAGAAGCATCATCCTTAGCCTAGAAAACTATCACTGCTCAGCGAGGCGAAAACTTGCTGTTTTCACTTGTAACGAATACTACGCTACGAAAAAGATCTGAATGCAAACAGCCTAGAAGTTGCTTTCGAGTTATTTGAATGGGGTGTCACTGAACATAGAGCAGGATGTAAATAGGTTCCTAGGTACGCCATGGCTTTACCATTGAGTAAGTCGCTCAAGCTTGCCAAGCTTTAAGCGCACCATACTGGCACTCTCACTAGTATTGCCGCTGCCTATATTGAGCTGGCACGTCGATACGTACCTTATAAAAATGAGCAAAAGTCGCAGGTATCTGCCACACTCGAAGTAACTCATTGGTCAAAAAATAGGAAAGCTCATGCCTCGCGACTATCAGCAGTTCCCAGATGACCAGAACGGAGACGCACTTTGGGACATGCATGAAAACGGTGTGGACTTGGAGCTCGATCACGAGATCGAATTTGCTGTTGTTTTCCCCTCTGAGGACAACGCTCTAAGCTTTGCCATGTTGCTGGTTAGAAACGGCCAGAAAGTGGCATTCTCTCCTTACGAAGAAAACGAACAGCTTCCCTGGCAAGTTCTAGCCTATCCCGTAATGCAGCCTACTCACTCCAATATCAGTGAGTATGAGGAGCTGCTAGCTACACATGCTGCTCCGCTTGGCGGAGAACTCGACGGCTGGGGCTCTCTGGAAGTATAACCTTTCAGCGAACCACCCCATAAATTGTGATGCGTATCACATTAACTTAGGCGTAACATTGGCTCCTTTCCAGAGGAGCCCGTGATGCGTTACTTTTTGTCGATCTGGCTAGGTATTGGCGGCTGCTTTGTTTTTATGGACTCAGGAAAGCCCTATGCCGCTCTCCTATGTTTAAGCATTAGTTGGGGCATTGCGCTATTTTTGCAGCCACATCGCAAGGGCTTGCTTCTCACCCCTAAAGAGTATGTCACTACTAAATCTCACACACAGCCTGAAGATAGATCAGTTAACGATTCATCTTCTTGAAATGTTAGACATGAAGCGCATGTGCCTCTAGAGGCACACGGCCCCGCTTGGCCTTTCTAGTAGTTTCGACAGTTAGTCTTTTTCCCCATCCAGCTTTACAGCGCCAGAGCGGTAAAATAGGCAAACCGGTTTCAGCCTTTCGTCTGTCCGAGCTCCCGCTTATCGGCATATAGGTGTGGTCAAATTTTGACTATGGCCACACCTCAGCCCTCTAAAAGGTGACCCTCATCACCTTTCGAAAAATTACTTAACCTTCTAGCAGCTATTTAATTCTTGAATAGAACCTAAGCGCCTGATCACTAGTTAGACCGTGCTGAACCTTTGAATTTTTCGACGGTCCTACCGACGGCTACAGTTACCGTTGAAGAATTCTCCGAGCTAGTGCAATGAAACCTTAAACACGTTCAGTTGTTATCGACTGCGACTTCTCGTCGATCGTTGTCATTGATCATTCGGTCCTGTTGAAGTTCGTGCAACCTCAAAGTGCACAAGGATGGAACTATGAATTTTAAAGAACGTGGCATTTTACATTCGAATTCATCAGCGATCTCATTAGCGCATCGCCTGTTAGATTTAATAGTAATTGCTGCTACTGCATATATTGCCGGCAAAGTACTGTCAGGTATTCCAATGGCGCCTGAACATTGGATGATAGTATTTCTGGCTTTGCTTATATTTCATTTCCTTACTGAAATGAATCAGATGTATCTTTCTTGGCGTGGGGAAAGAATTTCCTATGAGCTAATGAAGATATCTACTTATTGGGTACTGACTTTTTCAACAGTGTTCATGGTGGATTACTTCTTCTTTGCTCAGTCGTTTATGAGCGGCACCACCATGAAAGGATGGCTTGCACTTTCTCTAAGTGGACTGTGTGGCTATCGTGCCCTACTACGCTCGATCATGCATTCTTTGCGTAAGGCCGGGTTCAACACGCGCCGTGTAGCCATTGTAGGTGCGGAAAAGATAGGTCAACGCCTTGCACATACTATCGACCGCGCGCCCTGGATGGGCCTCGAACTTCTAGGCTTCTATGTCGAGAAGCCTACCGATCGCACCACAATTGATCAGGGAGCTCGAGACTTTGCTATTCGCGGTGACTTTCAGCAGCTCATCGAAGATGCTCGCGCCGGCTATATCGATAAAGTCTATATCACGCTTAATATGTCCTACGAAGCCCAAATCAAATGGCTCGTCCAGGAACTGAGCGATACGACTACATCGGTCTACATTATCCCCGATGTATTCATGTTCCATCTTCTGCATGCTCGCAGTGAGAGTATTGACGGCCTTCCCAGCATCAGCATCTTTGATACGCCGATGGATGGTGCAAGCCTAATCGTCAAACGCATAGAAGATATCGTTTTAGCCTCGATCATTCTGGCAATGATCTCTATTCCAATGCTGATCATTGCCATCGGTATCAAGCTGACCTCTCCCGGCCCGGTCTTTTTCAAGCAAAAGCGCTATGGCATGGACGGCAAGCCTATCGAAGTATGGAAGTTTCGCAGCATGAAAGTCATGGAGAATGGCGAAAAGGTCACCCAGGCCACTAAAAATGACCAGCGCATTACTCCTTTTGGCTCGTTTCTTAGACGCACCTCACTCGATGAACTTCCTCAGTTCATAAATGTGCTACGTGGTGAGATGTCTATCGTCGGCCCTAGGCCCCATGCCGTGGCGCACAACGAGCAGTACCGAAAACTTGTGCAGGGCTACATGCTGCGCCACAAGGTTAAGCCTGGTATTACCGGCTGGGCACAAGTCAATGGCTGGCGTGGAGAGACAGACACGCTGGATAAGATGCAGAAACGTATCGAATTCGATCTGGACTACATTCACCACTGGTCTTTCTGGTGGGATGTCAAGATTATTTGCCTAACGCTTGTGAAAGGCTTCATCAATAAAAACGCTTACTGAGACGGCTACCGCATCCGGACTATTTCATACGGTCCGGATGCAGCATCAGCTGAACTTTCTAAGAGAAAGGTGTCAGAGCATCCCTAATGAGATTTCCCGGCAGGAGCTCGGATGCCAGCATCATATCCAAGCGAGTTCCAGATACATCATCAATGCCTAGGAAGCATCTGATTTCCCGTCAGGAAGAGTTTTCATGATCAAGTCAGTGCTGGTTGTGTGTGTAGGTAATATTTGCAGAAGCCCAGTGGCCGAAACGCTGCTAAGGGAAGGCTTGAAAGGCAAGAATATAGCAGTAAGTTCTGCCGGTATTGGCGCCTTAGTAGGACGGCCTATGGATAGTACGGCTCAAGAAGTATTAAAAGAAAACGGCATTGAAGTACAAGAGCACAAAGCTCGCCAAGTAAATGCCGAAATGCTAAGGAAAGCAGATCTTATCTTGACAATGGAAGAGTTTCATTCTCGTTCTGTTGAAAGTATGGCTCCAGAAGTTAAAGGGAGAGTTTTCCTGCTGGGTAAATGGATGAATAACCGAGAGGTTCCTGATCCCTATCGTCTCTCAAAAGAAATGTTTAAAGAAGTACATATACTTTTAGCAAAATGCGTAGATAGCTGGCTTCCATATATCAGATAAGGGGAAGAAGGAATTTCATGACCACGATGCCTCGTTTTACGACCGAAGTTAAAAATGATGCTGAGATCAGCTTTTCAGCCTTGTTTGGTATGCTGATCGACTATAAATGGCAGCTTCTTTCCATTATCGGAATTTTTACATTCCTGGGTATCGCTTATGCCATTCTGGCGACGCCCATGTACTCCTCGAATGCAATGCTGCAGATAGAGGAAAAGAAAGGCGTGACACGCCTGACGGAACCTTCCTCCGGCATGCCGCCACCCCTCCCCGAAGCTGTAACCGAGATTGAGCTGCTCAAATCGCGCTTGGTTATCGGCAATACTGTAAAGAATCTCCATCTTGATGTTGTCGTTAGCCCAAAATACTTCCCTATCTTTGGCGGCTATATCGCACGCAACTTCACCCCGGAAACCGAGGGAGAGATTGCTGCTCCTTTATTGGGTCTTAATAGCTTCGCTTGGGGCGGTGAGGATCTTGAAATTGCGGAACTGCGCGTTCCGGACAGTGAACTCGATAAACCCATGGTGCTTAAGGTCGAAGAGAACAACAGCTTCACTCTGTTCGACGAAGACAACCAAATCCTGCTGCATGGCACACTTGGCGAGCCTGTAGAACAAAATGGCTACTTCATTGAGGTGAGCAAGCTTCAGGCGCGCCCTGGAACAGAGTTCAATGTTGTAAAAAAACGTCTCTCCAAAACTATTCAGGAATACCAAGGCCGTATTAGCGCTGGCGAACGTGGCAAACAGTCCGGCATTTTATCGGTAGCCCTGCAGGATCCGGATCCGTTACGTGCTCAACGCATCGTCCAGGAAGTCATCGACCTATACGTAGCTCAGAACATCGACCGGAACGCGGCTGAGTCTACCCAGAGCCTGGAATTCCTGCGTAGTCAGATTCCTTCCGTCAAAAAGGAACTGGAAGACGCCCAAGCTGCACTGAACGAATACCAGACTAGCCGCCGCTCTGTTGATATCGACAGCGAGACAAAGGGCGTTCTGGATCAGATCGTAACCCTGGATGGCCAAATTTCCGAGCTTAACCTCAAGCGTGTCGAAATGAGTCGTAAGTTCACGAGCCAGCATCCGGCCTACCAGGCTTTGCTCGGCCAGATGAATCAGCTCGAAGCGGAAAAGAACAAGCTTGAAAAGCGTGTCGGTAATCTACCGTCTACCCAGCAAGAGCTGCTGCGTCTCAAGCGTGACGTAGACGTAACCAGCCAAACTTATACCCTGATGATGAACAAGGTACAGGAGCTGGATGTAATTCGCGCGGGTACAGTAGGTAGCGTTCGTATTATCGACAACGCGAACGCCAATGTTGATGACGCTGCTAGCCCCAACAAGCCCCTGATCGTTGTAGCGGCCTTGATTCTTGGCTGCCTGGTAGGTCTGGCCTTCGTTTATACCCGCCACAGCCTCAAGCGCGGCGTTGAAACACCTGAGGCCATTGAGCAGATGGGCCTGCCTGTCTATGCCTCTATTCCTTACAGCAAGAACCAATCCGATTCGGAAAAGCTGTTCGGTAACAAGGGTTCGCGCAAGATTGGCGAGTCGGCACTTCTTTCGATTGCCCACCCAACGGACCTAAGTACAGAAGCCCTGCGCAGCCTGCGTACCAGCTTGCACTTCGCGATGATTGAAGCGAAGAACAATGTTCTGATGATTTCAGGTCCCAGCCCAGATGTAGGTAAGTCCTTCGTATCTTCTAACTTGGCAGCTGTGATCGCTGAATCCGGCCAGCGCGTTTTGCTGATCGATGCTGATATGCGCAAGGGTTACCTACACAAGGTTTTCAACCTCAAGCAGAAGGATGGCTTGTCCGATCTGTTGAGCAACCGCATCGCTGTGAGTGATGCCATTAAGAAAACCGAAGTAGACATGCTGGATTTCATGTCTTGCGGCCAGTTCCCGCCAAATCCTTCTGAACTGTTGATGAGCCATCGCTTCACTACTGTTCTAAAGCAACTAGGTGACCTGTACGACATCGTCATCATCGATACACCGCCAATTCTGGCCGTTACCGAGGCAGCTATCATTGGCGCACACGTTGGTACCAGCCTGATCGTGGCACGCTTCGGCCTGAACAGCGTTAAGGAGTTGGAAGCCACCAAGCGTCGCTTCGACCTGAACGGCGTACCGCTGAAAGGTGTGATCCTCAACGCTGTTGAGCGTCGAGCCTCTAACTATTCGTCCTATGGTAATTACCAATATTCATACGAGCGGCCAACCAAGAGCTAAGGCATGGCGTTACCCGGTTTGCAGTGGTTTTAAGCACCGTGCAAAGCATAAGAAAACGTCAATCGGACGCTAGAGCATAACTTCATTATCCCGGCAGGTTTACGAGAAGTGCCTGCCGGGATTAATGACGCCTACTGACTCTATATGACTAGATTGATTTTCTGGGCTAAAAGGATATGACTATGAATGTTGCAATGGTGCTGAATTATAAGGCTCCGAAAGAAAGCATTTCATGCGCTGAGAGCGTACTTGAATACTGCAAGAGCATTGACCATATCGTACTGATCGATAACGATTCTCAAGACGGCTCTTATGATGTGATGAAAGCCTGGAAGGAAAGCCGGAGCTTAGACAATGTTTCCGTACTGGCCAGCCCGCACAATAATGGCTATGCAGGCGGTAACAACTTCGGCATGAAATGGGCACGTGAGAATCTAGACGTGACTCACTTCTGGATTCTAAATAATGATGCCTACGTTAAGAACGATGCGTTCAAACCCCTTCTGGCAAAGATCACCGAAAACAAACGCACCATAGCCGGCTCTGTGATTTTTAGCTCTCAGACTGGGAAAGTAGAATGTTACGGTGGAGGTATTCTCTACCCGCTCTTGGGCAAGTCGAAGCTTCTGGGCAAAGATCTTTCAGCGGAGGAACTTCAAAACTTCTCTCAAGAGCCCGATTACATCATGGGATGCAGCCTGGCATTCAATGTTTCGGTCATCGACGAAATCGGTTACATGGATGAGTCTTATTTCATGTATTCAGAGGAAGTGGACTGGGAGCACCAAGCCAAACAGCGTGGTATTGCTTTACACGTGGCGCGCGATAGTCATCTTTATCACTACGGCTCCATGAGCTCTGGCGGCCGCTCCGCGTTCTATCATTACTTCCGTAACCGCGCAGCGACCCGCTTTAATAAGAAATTTTACGGCGCACCTTATGCGTTGACGTCCGCTATTCTGCTATCCGGCATTACCCTGCTTCAAGAATACAAGAGCCCCAAGTTGGCTTGGTCAGGCATTAAAGGTGCTTTTAAAGGGGCGACAATGCATGTCTAGCGCAGTAAACCAAGCATTCGGGATTGATTTTTATCTCGGTAGCAAAGATGAATTGTTGACGCATATTTCTGGAAGCTTGAAAAAGCCTTACTCGTATATCGTCACGCCCAATATTGATCATGTGGTGCAGTTCCAGGAAAACGAAAAGCTGCAGAAGGCCTATCGGCTAGCAGACAAACGTATATGCGATAGTCGCATTCTGGCGCCACTTCTGAAATCTCTGGGCATTGAAGTCAAGGAAGTTATTACTGGTAGTGATTTAACGGTCAGTCTGCTCAAGAAGGCTAACCAAGAAAAACTGTCAATTACGCTGATTGGAGCGGCCGAGCAGGATGTTGACAAGCTAAAGGCGCTTTATCCCTATATCCATCTTTATCATTACAATCCACCGATGGGTTTCATCGAGAAACCGGAAGAAGTCCAGAAGTGCCTCGACTTCATCTATGCGAATCCATCTGATCTGATTTTCTATGCTGTCGGCGCGCCGCGTCAGGAAATTCTAGCCAGCATGATCGATAGCTCCCGCAGAACCGGGGTAGGTTTGTGTATCGGAGCCTCAATCCTTTTTGCAGTAGGCAGCCTTAAGCGAGCCCCTCTATGGATGCAGAAGGCCAAGATCGAATGGCTGCACCGTATGTGTTCTGAGCCCCAACGATTGATCCGCCGCTATGTTCATGATGCCGTCCATATTCTTCCCATCTATGTAAAAGAGCGCTCGGGAAGAAGACGTAGCAGCCAAGAAGTGAATTGATTACTGATATACCTGCGTGATTGGCCAGCCTCGATACAGGGATGGTAGCCGTACCGAATAGGACATCGAGTGAAGCAGGATGGGAAGCGATATGAGCCTAGTAAGCAAAAGCAGTGCATGTTGCATCGTTTTATTTTTTGTCTTCATTTTGCATTTCGGCATTTTTGAAGAGACGCCACACAACCCTATTGGCATTTTATATGTCAATGAACTGTATCTAGTCATTTGCCTGGCTTTCACGCTTTTTTACTTGCTGGCTTCCGTAGGCATGGAAAAAAGGGATTTCAATATCCTGTTTAGCTACGGTCTTTATTCTTCAGTAGTTTTCATTCTGCTGCCAGCCATTTTCTCGAACCTATACTACGGGCAACCGCTCATCTATGGGATTATCGAGGAACGACGTGTTCTTTTCTGCTTTAGTTTTGCCGTGTTGCTATTCTTAGCCAAGAACATGAAGGTAGCTCACTTCGAGCACACTTTCTTTGCCGTCGTATTGCTATCGTGTGTGCTGGCCTGGATGTTCAAATTCGGCGCTTTGCCGGACTTACGAGATAAGGTAGCGTCCTTTGACCGCCCCGACCGCTCCTCTATTGGCTCGCTTGCTCAGATATTAGGCTATTTCTACGCCATTCAGATCTGGAACAAGGGTAGTTCACCCATTGATGGGTCCGAGAAGTCGAAGACGCCTTACTTAATTTTGGCCTGTTTTATCCTGCTAACCCTAGTTTTTGCTACTCAGACAAGACAGCTGATTTTTCTCTCCTTGTGCTTCACGCTGCTCTGCTTGAAGAGTAAATCAGTAATTTGGGTCGCCCTATCCTGTATTCTATTGTCCCCGTTTTACCTTTTCCCTGAGCTGATTACAGCGCTGGGTCTGAATGTGGACTTCTATACACAATCATTGGAAGACGGACCTACCGACGGTGTGCGTGAGCAAACTATCAGTTATATCTTCATGCACCTGCACAGTAATAATTGGCTACCAAGCGGTTCACTTTCCTTAATGTGGAATAACGGCTTCATTCCTCACTTTGGTGAGTACTTCTTCTTATCCGACGTTGGGATATTTGGAACCCTGTTCCGATTTGGCTTCCTAGCCTTTTTTATTGTGCCCCTAAGCCTGTTTTGCTATTACCGTTTTGCCAAACGGCTCTGCTTGAACACCAACTTCACGCTGATATGTATGCTGGCGTTTATGGTGATTTGGCCTCTGCAAGGGATTTTCGAGTATATGCAGGCAACTATCGCTTTTCTGCTAGTGATCCAGGCTCTCAAGGGTAAGCACCTGAACTCAAGCAGTCCGGTGTCTGAGCCTTATCTCGGAGCGCATGCTCTAGGGCAGCCTAGCTTTAGATAAGCTCGACTACTGCACATGCTCCCTCGTGTCATACGGCCCATCGACATCTATAGCGGTGGGCCCTTCGCTATAGAAGCTCCTTAATGACCATGCTCAAGAACAGCACCTGGAATATTCTGGGTGTAGTGATTCCCAGTCTTATTGCCCTGCCTACCATGGGCATACTCTCTCGCACACTAGGCATAGAACAATTCGGCCTCTTTACCTTGGCATTTGCGATCGTAGGGTACGCAACCATCTTTGATGCAGGACTCACCCGCGCTGTTATTCGGGCTGTGGCAATGCATCATGGCAATGTAGAAAAAAATAAATTAGTTATTGCTACGGCTACGTATGCTGTTATCGGATTGAGCATTCTAGCAGTACTCTTATTGTGGTTTGGTGCAGGTAAGTTAGTTCACTTGCTAAATGTTTCATCAGAAAACGTTGATACGGCTGTATCTGGTTTTCAGTGGCTTAGCCTTTCTATTCCGTCCTTCCTACTCACAATGATCTGGTTTTCCTACCTAGAAGGAAACGAGCGGTTCGCAGAGTTCAATCTGCTACGTACCATTACTAATTCCATTTTGGCCATCTGTCCGCTGTTTGCTGTATTGATTGACCCGTCTTTTGTTGCCACAGCAATTGGCTTGGTAGTTGCCCGCATTATTTCGATGGCTGTAGCGTTCATTCCCTGCTGGAGAGAATTTCCACCTGGCCTCTATCGGTTCGACAAAGCCGTCTTCAAGGATCTTTTCGCCTTTGGCAGCTGGATGACTATTAGCAATATCATCAGCCCAATCATGGTCTATTTCGACCGGTTTATCTTGTCCAATATGATTGGAGCTCAAAAAGTATCTTTTTATACCGCGCCCTCAGAGGCTATTTCGCGAATGCTCATTATCCCAAATGCGGTTGCTCGGGTTGTCTTCCCGCTCCTTAGCAAACGCTCAGCAGACGCGGTTGCTCAAACAAATCGAGCTTTTTGGGCCCTGTTAGCAGTCTGCATTGCCATGGTTCTTCCTCTCTTCATTCTGGCCCCCCTCGTCATGACTACATGGATGGGACCTGAATACGGCGAAGAAGGTGCTCAGGTTTTGCGTATTCTATTGGTTGGTTTCATTTTCAATGCGCTTGCCCAGATTCCATTCGCCAAGATCCAGGCGAAAGGCCATTCAAAAGTCACGGCTATGGTTCATATGGCAGAACTGCTGCCTTATATTGGTCTGCTCGTTGTATGTATCAACCTTTTTTCATTACAAGGCGCTGCCTTGGCATGGTCTATTCGGGTAGCCGTTGACTTTATAGCTTTGGAAGTTTTGTCACGAAAAATAAAGTAACTGAACATTGACTTTATTTTAATGTTTTTACGCCTAGCTTCCGACTTGGAAAGTAAGGGCTAAGAATAAGTACCAACTGAACTAATTTTTTCAGTTCCTGTCACAGACTCCGCTGATATACGTGGTCTGGTCTGACAGAGCGGATACTCCGAATTATCCAGCGCCAGGCGAAAGTAGGCCCGCCTAAGACAATAATGCTGCTTATATTGCAGTACGTTCTGACGCTAAATAAATCGATCGATATAAAGTTTTTTAGAACTTTTTCACAGCGATCAAGGAAGAAAAAATGAAACGCACCTTTACCCTCGCACTTCTATCCAGCCTCTTGTTACAGGGCTGCGTATGGGCACCAGGCCAGTATCTCCACAGAGATGAGCTGAAAAATAGCGGCACAGTTGAAGGCGCTAAAGTTGAGCTGATACCAATCACCAGCTCTTACCTGCTAAGTCACGATGCCAGTAAGCCGCAAGCCTCTACAAACCTGGACGAGCTACTGAAATATCGGCCTGAAGCCTATCGCGTGGGTAAGGCGGACCTCCTCTATATCACAGTATGGGATCATCCTGAGCTGACCGCTCCTTCGGGCGCGCAGCAGCAGATCGATGCCAATGGCCGCTTAGTACGCCCTGACGGTACGATTTTCTATCCTTACGTGGGTACAGTGAACGCCGCAGGTAGAACGCTAGAAGAAATTCGTAAGACCATTTCTACGCGACTGGCAACCTTCATCGATAATCCACAAGTCGATGTTAGCGTATTGCGCTTCGGCAGCCAGAAAGTAACGCTATCTGGCGCCTTCACCAAAGGTGACTCTATTCCCCTGACTACTGTACCAATTACATTGCCTGAGGCATTGGGCCAAGCAGGAGTTGATACAGACAGCGCCGATCTAAGCGGTCTGACGCTAGTACGTGACGGTAAGGAATATCAGATCGACACGGATACCCTGAACCGTAAAAACTCCAAACTGTACGGTATCTATCTAAAAGACGGCGATAGCATCCACCTGCCCTATAACGATAACCGCAAAGTATTTGTTCTAGGCGAAGTTAATAATCCTCTGGCGACCAGCTTCAAGACGACCAGTCTGAGTCTTATGGACGCCCTGGGCCAAGCGGGCGGCCTGAGCCAGGAAACAGCTGACGCTGATGAAGTATATGTAATCCGCGGTGCGGCTGACTTCCAGGCACCCGGTGCGAAAGCGCAAGTCTTCCATTTGAGCGCATCGTCACCAGCGGCTTTCGTTCTAGCACAGCACTTTGCTTTGCAGCCCCAGGATGTCGTATATGTTGGACCTGCAGGTATCACACGCTGGAATCGTTTTATCAGCCAGTTGCTAGGCTCTTCAAACGTTATCAGCTCTGCAGCTAATGCAAATTCGGGCTTTAGCAACTAAGCCGAAACGAAATCTAAAAATGCCCTTCGCCTGAAGGGCATTTTTTTTTGCGTATACTGTTGAGCCCTTTTATATACCAAAATTAATAGAGTATTAGGTACACATCTTCAGGCTAGACGACATAAATCTGCATTGTTCATACACAAATTCAAGCAGCCAGCTTGATGAGACGTCTAGCCATCACTCTGTTAATCTCGTTGTACCTCGCCCCTCCTTTACAACACATAATGCTGCTGCCTGGCTAATCTTAGCCAACGTACCCATCGAAGCGGTACAACCAAGCGTGCATTTACTCTGCAAACACATAGGCGAACCTACGACCATTGCCTTAATGGTTATGCAAGCTTTACAGCCATAATAAAAACCATACAGATGGCAATAGTTACAGAGTTAATAAATATCAATAAAAAAGCCGACCTGTATAAACAAATCGGCTTTTTGAATATCGCTTTTTGAAGACTTCTTAACCTAGCGATACCTTTTCTTGTAGTTTGATCTCATGCTTTCTTTTTGCAGGCGTACCGAAGAAAGCTAAATTCAGTATATTAATCCGCTCCACTGCCTTCTTGAGCATGACAGGTAATAACAAGCCAAGCACCATACTGACAGTAAACATAATCCATGGATCGTGAATGGATAGTTTATTTAACACAATCCGACTACCTGCAGTACCGAATACATGGAACAGGTAAATTTCAAAAGAGAAATAACCCAACCATGCCAGCGGCTTGAAATAAATTCGCTTGGTAATGATCATGTAAATCGCGGTAAGGCCTAGCGCTGTACCAATCAAACTCATTTCAGAGTCGGAAAAGTCTATCTGGTCAAAGAGGTATGCTTGGTCGATGACAACTAAAACGAGCAGACACAACGCGATGGTAACCTGTTTTTTTATCGTGACGAGCTGATCGGAATACCGATATAGACCAAGCCCTAACAGGAAGAAGGGGAAGAGTTGGACGGCTTTATAAAAGCAGAAGAATTCGGGGAAGCTTTCATAATTAAGTGAAGCCACGATCCCTATGGCCATAATGACTAGGTAATTTCTGATTGAAGACAGCAGACCAATCTTCTCTATGACCGCAACGACCAAGAAAATACAAAAGATAGACTGCAGAAACCAGAAATGAGCATAGCTAAAAAAGTAAATGCTAAAAATATCGCTCCATTGCGGCTTTGTATTGGTATTGGGAACCAGCGATTGCATGACGAAGAACAAAGTTGAAACGACGATCATTGGAATCAGGATTCGTTTGAACTTTCCCTGGTAGAAGCGCATCAGAATACTGCTTTCTGTAACAGGCCTCAGGGCATAGACATAACCTGAGATAGCGGTAAACAACGGCATTCGGATGTAAACGAGAGAATCGTAGAGGTATCTAAGGAAGGAGTCATCCGATACTTTCATGCCTTGGTCGCCGGAGCTTCCGATTACATGGCCTGCCACCATTAAAAATAGTGCCAACCCTCTGATCGTTTCGATCCTAAGATCCTTTTCGGGTTTGGTATTCCGCATGGGGCTCTTCCTCATATATCTATAGCTGATATCAGTCAAACATCAGCATTAATTAGCCTAGTACTCTGAAAACAGGCCATGTTAAATGTAATTATCTATCTTGCAAAAAGAGACAATACACTCTTTGCATAAACATTTTTATTATTTCAAATCACTCCATTTAAACCCATGCGAATAAGTCTAAGTATCATCGCAGGATTTGAAAGATCAATACCTGTGATATTGATCGCACCTTAAGCTAAGATGAAAGTGTTACAAAATGGCAACCGCAGGCTATCATTTTGATATCGTTTGTTCATCCTAAGCAGCATAGGGACAAACAATACTTGGAAATGTTCTAACCAAAATGAATAAATATGACCCGCTCCGCTTAATACTACGCAAACGAAGCGGGGAAACGCGCTAAAGCCTAGGGGAAGTGCTCAGCGAAACGGAAAACAAGCTCTTGAAGCTACTTTTCAGACAAATGCTTTGCCATCAAGAACGGCCTTTCTCCAACGTGTGATCATAACCTTTTCAGGCAAGCCTACCTGGCTAAAAGGATCCTGTGCCAGAAAGGCTTCCGCCTCATCACGTGTTTCGACGTCTACTATGTAGACGCTACCGCTGGCATTGGCACCTGCGTCATCCAATTTGGCACCGCAGGCCAAGAGTTTACTGGCATTTTCACGCAAGAAGTCCAAGTGAGCGGGCCGATTGTTCTGGCGCAGTTGTTCAGAGCCCTGTTTATCCCAGGTTTCGATCAAATAAGGCATTGGCAGTTTCCTTGGTTGATAGCTGCATGCTCTAGCATACCCCTGTATGGCCTAGTGAGGCATAGCGACCCCGAAGCGGGAAACAGATGCGCAACGGGGCGGGCTCGTTAGGCGGCGCTAAACAATGCGTGAGGGTCGATTACGAATTTTTTCGGTACCCCGGCATCGAATTCGCTATAGCCTTTGGGAGCGCTATCAAGGTTGATGACTTCAACCCCAACGATATCGGCGATTTTGATACGGTCCCACATGATAGCCTGCATCAGCTGCCGGTTATATTTCATCACAGGGGTTTGCCCGGTGTGGAAGCTATGGGACTTAGCCCAACCAAGACCAAAGCGAATGCTCAGGCTACCCTGCTTTGCCGCTTGGTCTACAGCACCGGGATCCTCCGTCACATAAAGTCCTGGAATCCCGATCTTGCCAGCAACACGTGTAACGCCCATTAACGAATTCAGTACGGTCGCAGGGGCCTCGTGTTGAGAACCTGAATGACCATGCCCTCGTGCCTCGAAGCCGACCGCATCTACAGCGCAATCTACTTCCGGCTCGCCTAACAGTGCAGCGATCTGCTCATGCAGCGGGGTGTCCTGGGATAGGTCAGCGATTTCGAAACCTTGCGCCTTGGCGTGAGCCAGACGTATCGGGTTAACGTCACCCACGATGACGACCGCAGCACCTAACAGCCGCGCCGAAGCCGCTGCGGCAAGACCAACCGGGCCTGCGCCAGCAATATAGACGGTACTGCCAGGCCCAACGCCTGCTGTGACAGCACCGTGATAGCCAGTGGGCAGAATGTCTGAAAGGCAGGTCAGGTCGCGGATTTTTTCCATCGCCCGGTCACGGTCAGGCAGTTTGAGCAGGTTGAAATCAGCATAGGGCACCATAACGTACTCCGCCTGGCCACCAACCCAGCCGCCCATATCGACATAGCCATAGGCACCGCCCGCACGGGAAGGATTAACTGATAGACAGACGCCGGTATGCTGCTCTTTACAGGTACGGCAGCGACCACAAGCTACGTTGAAGGGAACGGAAACCAGATCGCCTACCTTGAGGTTTTCCACACCCTTGCCCGCTTCGATCACCTCTCCGGTAATTTCGTGCCCCAGCACCAAACCTTCAGGCGCGGTGGTACGGCCGCGTACCATATGCTGGTCAGAGCCGCAGATATTGGTAGAAACAACCCGAAGGATCACACCATGGTCGATCTGGCGTCCTTGAGGAGTTTCCATCCTAGGGAAGGGAATATTTTGTACTTCAACTTTTCCAGCGCCCAGGTAGACGACGCCTCGATTGCCTGACATACACGTTTCCTCTTGTTGTAATAAGCCCTTGATGGGCGGTGATATATGGAAAGCGGTGTAGCGAGTTTGTGGAGAGGGGTATCGCTGCGCTCGTTCCCTCCTACAATGGCTAGACTGAGCGTAGAAAGCCTGTGCTGAACGTCAACGAAGCCGTGCGATAAGCGCACGGAAAGATACCGGACTACAATACTACCGTCCGGTTGGCATTCAGAAAGACGCGGCGCTCCAGGTGATAACCCACAGCCTTGGCCAAAGTTAGACATTCGATGTCACGGCCCTTGGCAACGAGGTCCTCCGGATAATAGGCATGATCCACGCTTTCTACGCCTTGGGCGATGATTGGCCCTTCGTCAAGGTCGTTGTTGACGTAATGCGCCGTGGCACCAACCAGTTTTACTCCCTTCTGGTACGCCTGGTGGTAGGGTTTGGCGCCTTTGAAACCGGGCAGTAAGGAATGGTGAATGTTGATTGCCCAACCATCGAGCCGGCGGCAGAGTTCGGGTGAAAGAACCTGCATGTAGCGAGCCAGCACAACCAGCTCCGCCTGGGTATCCTGCAAGACCTGCCAGACATGGGCTTCCTGGGCGGGCTTGTTATGCGGGTCCAGTGGGAAATGATGGTACGGGATGCCATGCCAACGGGCCAGAGGTTCAAGATCTGGATGGTTGGATATCACAGCGACTACGTCCATAGGCAACTGCCCGATACGCTGACGGTAGAGCAGATCGTTCAGGCAGTGGTCTGCCTTGGACACCATGATCGCGACTTTAGGCCGATAGCCCGGTGCGGTCAGCTCCATCTGCATGTCGAATGGCGCAAGGGCATCGGCAAGACCGGCCCGAAAGGCAGCTTCGTCAAAGACAGCCGGTGCCTTGAACTCCACGCGAATAAAGAAGCGCGCCGCTAGTCGGTCATCAAAAGAGTGGTGCTCAGTGACGTAGCACTGCTGCTCGAATAGAAAGCGGGTAACCACGTCCACAGTTCCCAGACGGCTGGGGCTCTGGGCAGTAAGAATCCAGGTGTCGGGGGTGCGGCTCATGTGTGGCTCCCGGTGTGGATTAGATGTCGTCGTGGTAGCTATTGCGCTTGGCCTACCAGACAAACCATAAACATGCCTATCGTAGGATGGGTATCGCTATGCTCAACCCACCCCTTTTGCCTCAGGCGGCGATGGCCAGACCGTACTCGGCGCTAGCGTCCTGCAACCAAAGCCAGATGTAATCGGCAAAGCTGCGGCGGACGACTAGCTCCCAGGTGTCCTCACCGGTGTGACGAATGATTAGCTGGGATTTGGCGAATACCGTTCCAACGGCCTTGCCCACCGGGAAATTGCTGGGATGGACATCATAGGATGTCGATTTCATCAGCACGTTACGCACGTTTGGCCCTGTCAGTTCATACAGAGTCTGACCGCCGCTGACGTTAACGATAGAGATATGCCGATCGCCAATCGCCTCCCGCAAGTTCAGCTCAGTGGCATATTCCTCGCCTTGCGGAACAACCAGAAGCCACTCGTCCGGCCCCAACCATTGCAATGAAGTCTCGCCTTTGGCAGTCAGACCCAAGGCAACGGGCAGTTCCAGGCCAAGCACGGATTCAACCGCACGGGTAAAGCCTCTATCGCTGGCATCGCCACGTAGAATCAGATGACCCCGTAGCTTCTTCTCACGCAGAGTGACACCTGCACCACTTACGCTTCGCCCAGCCAGCTTTTCGAGCTCGGCATGAAACAAAGGAGATTCAGCGCGAGCAGTACCGGCGGGACGCTGTGAATAAACGTTCACGTTAGACATGCTGACGCTCCCCTTTCGGATCGTAGAATACGGAAGAAACGATTTCGGCCTCGACGAAGGTGCCATCCCTGAGTGCGGCGTAGACCTTCTGCCCCATCTTGCCCAGGCCGCCCTTCACAACGGCCAGGGCAAAACCGAAGCCCATTGAGGCGCTGTAGTAGCTAGATGTCACATGACCAACCATGGTCATCGGAATCGGCTGCTGGGTGTTGAAAACCAGCTGCGCCCCTTCAGGCAGAACGGCTTTAGGATTGACCGGTTTGAGGCCAACCAGCTGTTTGCGGTCTGCTTTGAGGCAGTCCTGCCGATTCATGCCACGCTTACCGATAAAGGAGAACGGTTTGCTCATGCTGACCGCCCAGTTCATGCCCAAGTCCTGTGGCGTGACGGAGCCGTCGGTGTCCTGACCTACGATAATGAAGCCTTTTTCGGCCCGCAGGACGTGCATGGTTTCCGTACCATAAGGTGTCAGACCGTACTTCTTACCAGCCTCCATCAGTTGTTCCCATACGCCCATGGCGTAGTCAGCCTGGACGTTGATTTCATAGGACAGCTCGCCGGTAAAGGAGATACGGAACACCCGGGCCGGTACGCCGCCCACAGTCCCCTCTTTCCAGCTCATGAAGGGAAACGCGTCTTTATCCAGATTGATATCGGTCAGCTCGGCAAGCAGATTACGGCTTTCCGGGCCAGACAGCGTCATGGTTGCCCAGTGATCGGTAACCGACGTGAAATAGACTTTCAGCTCTGGCCATTCGGTTTGATGATAGAGTTCCAGCCACTCGAGAATGCGCGCGGCACCGCCGGTGGTGGTGGTCATCAGGAAGTGATTATCAGCAAGACAGGCCGTGACGCCATCGTCCATGACCATGCCGTCTTCCTTGCACATCAGGCCGTAGCGGGCCTTACCTACTTCCAGCTTGGTCCAGGCGTTGGTGTAGACACGGTTGAGGAACTCACGGGCATCCGGTCCCTGGATATCGATCTTGCCAAGGGTCGACGCATCAAGGATGCCAACTTTCTCGCGCACTGCCTTGCACTCACGGGCCACGGCGGCATGCAGATCTTCACCTGCCTTAGGGAAGTACCATGGGCGCTTCCACTGGCCAACGTCTTCAAACAGGGCGCCACTCTTGACATGCCAACCGTGAAGAGCAGTAAAGCGCACAGGTTCCATAAGATGGCCGCAATGTCGGCCAGCTACAGCGCCAAAAGTGACCGGCGTGTAGTTCGGGCGGAACATGGTGGTACCGACTTCAGGAATCGCCTTATTCTGCACGCGTGCAGCGATGGCGAGGCCGTTGATATTACCTAGCTTGCCTTGATCCGTACCAAACCCCAAGGCAGTGTAGCGCTTGACGTGCTCAATGGACTCGAAGCCTTCTCGGCAGGCCAGTTCAATACCGGCAGCGGTTACGTCGTTCTGCAAGTCTACAAACTGTTTAGGTGCGCGAGCCGTAGATTTCTCATGCGGCACCTGGAAGAAGGCGAGCGAAGGCTCCTCGAAACGCTGGTCAACGCGAGGCACTTCACCCGACACCGCTTTCAAACCCGCTTCGGCGGCAGCTTTTGCACCTGCCTCGAAACCATCGGCCAGCACGTCACCCAAGGCAAACACACCGTTTACCGCACCGGCGCAGACGCGCTTCTGCGGGGCAGGGCCAGGTACAAACGCCTGAATGTCTTCACGCCACAAGGGACGGCCGCCCAGGTGAGATGCCAAATGTACGACAGGGCTATAGCCACCGGACGTGGCGATCACGTCGCAGCTCAGCCACTCACCAGGGCTAGTCGTGCGGAAACCCTTGATATCAATGGCGGCGACACGTGCGCCCGTTACTCGCGTTGAACCCCGGGCCTCCGTAACGGCCGCGCTGGTCAGGACACGAATCCCCTTTGCCCGAGCTTCTTCGACCCAAGCACCGCGGGGGTTTTGACGCGCATCGGCAATAGCGACAACAGTGCGACCTGCCTCCAGCCAATCCAACGCTACGCGGTAGGCATAATCATTATTGGTGGACAGCACCAGTTTCTGCCCCGGCGCGACACCATAGCGGCGCACGTAGGTCGAGACGGCACCGGCCACTAGGTTGCCGGGAATATCGTTGTTGGCGTAGACCAGTGGACGCTCATGAGCGCCCGTCGCCAAGACGACACGCGTGGCGCGAACGCGGTGCACGCGATGACGCACCTGTCCCATCGGGGCCTTTTCGCCTATATGGTCGGTAAGGCGCTGATGAATCGTTAGGAAGTTGTGGTCGTGATAACCGTTGACAGTGGCACGCGACAACAACGTAACGTCAGGCGTGGCTTCCAGCTCCGCAACAGCCTTGACGACCCACTCGGCGGCCGGCTGGCCATCCAAAAGCTCGCGTGTATCGAGCAGACTGCCGCCAAACTCCTCTTGCTCATCGGCCAGAATGACACGAGCACCGCTGCGAGCGGCGGCCAGGGCAGCAGCGAGACCGGCCGGCCCGGCACCAACCACCAACACGTCGCAGTGCTGATTCATGTGGTCGTAGCTGTCTGGGTCGATTTCCGTTGGTACACGCCCAAGCCCTGCTGCCTTGCGGATGTACTTTTCGTACGTCAGCCACAGGTTTTGCGGGTACATGAAGGTCTTGTAGTAGAAACCGGGCGGCATCATCTTGCCGCCAACCTTGCCAAGAATGCCCATCAGATCATTGTTTACGCTCGGCCAGCCGTTGGTGCTGGCAGCTACAAGACCTGCATAGAGCGGCTGTTGGGTCGCACGCACGTTGGGAATCTGGGTGGCTTCGGTGGAGCCGATCTGCATAATCGCGTTAGGCTCTTCCGACCCGGCGGCCACGATGCCGCGAGGCCGGGAATACTTGAAGCTGCGCCCGATCACGTCGACGCCATTGGCCAGAAGGGCCGATGCTAGCGTATCGCCTGCAAAGCCTTGGTAATTCTGGCCGTTGAAGGTAAAGGTCAAGGGTTGGCTGCGGTCGATACGGCCGCCCCGGGTAAGACGATTGACCTGACTCATACCGTTTCTCCTTCGATGGCCTTGGCCACCACGACCGGCTTACCCGTCACCTGCGGCTGCTCGCCGATTTTGTATGTCTCGAGAATTTCGTAGGTTTCCGTATTGCGGGTCACATTGAAATAGCGGCGGCAACCCGTGGCGTGTACCCACAGCTCATGGTGAATACCCCGCGGGTTATCGCGGAAGAACATGTAGTCACCCCACTCAACATCGGTGCAGCTATCCGGGTCCAGCGGACGCGGAATGTGCGCCTGACCAGCGGCGTGAAATTCCTCTTCGGAGCGCAGTTCCCCACAGTGAGGGCAATGAATATGCAACATGATTAGGGCTCCTTAGTGCGCAACAGCCGCCGCGCCATGCTCATCGATGAGCGCGCCGGTGTAAAAACGGTCGATGGAGAACGGGGCTGCCAAGGGATGCATTTCGCCTTTAGCAAGCGTGGCGGCAAAGACATTGCCGGAACCTGGCGTGGCCTTGAAGCCACCAGTACCCCAGCCGCAGTTGAAGAACAGGTTCTTCACCGGCGTTTTGGAAATGATCGGGCAGGCATCCGGCGTGGTATCGACGATACCGCCCCACTGGCGGTTCATCCGTACCCGAGACAGGATCGGGAACATCTCGACGATAGCCTGCAGGGTATGCTCGATGACTGGATACGAGCCGCGCTGGCCATAACCGACCCAGCTATCGATACCGGCGCCTATGACCAAGTCGCCCTTATCTGACTGGCTGATATAGCCATGCACAGCATTGGACATGATCACGCTGTCGATAACGGGCTTGAGCGGCTCGGAAACCAGGGCCTGCAATGGATGCGACTCTAGCGGCAAACGAAAGCCAGCCAACTTGGCCATGTGACCGGAGTTACCCGCGGTGACCACCCCGACGCGCTTGGCGCCAATAAAGCCTTTGTTGGTCTCGACTCCAATGACTGCGCCATTCTCCTTACGGAAGCCAATCACCTCGGTATTTTGAATCAGATCCACGCCCAACGCATCGGCAGCACGGGCGAACCCCCAGGCTACGGCATCATGCCGGGCAACACCGCCCCGGCGCTGTACGGTCGCGCCCATGATTGGGTAGCGGGTATTTTTGCTGCAATCAAGGTAGGGAATCTCTTCGGCTACCTGCTTGGTGTCGAGCAGCTCGCCGTCTACTCCGTTCAGGCGGTTGGCGCTTACGCGGCGTTCAGCCTCGCGCATGTCCTGCAAGGTATGGCACAGGTTATAAACACCGCGCTGCGAGAACATGACGTTGTAGTTCAGGTCCTGCGACAGGCCTTCCCACAATTTCATCGCATGCTCGTATAGGTGAGCGGACTCGTCCCACAGGTAATTGGAACGCACAATGGTGGTGTTGCGTGCCGTGTTACCGCCGCCCAGCCAGCCTTTCTCGATGACCGCGACGTTTTTGACACCGTGTTCTTTCGCCAGGTAATAGGCTGTCGCCAGGCCATGGCCGCCACCGCCTACAACAATCACGTCATAGACAGGCTTGGGCGTAGGCGTGCGCCACATGCGCTGCCAGTTTTCATGGTGGCTAAGGGAATGCTTTAAGAGACCGAAACCGGAATAGCGCTGCATCTGTTGAACTCCTGAACCTGTCCCCACTCATGAATGAGGTTTTCGTAGGGTGGCTTATAGCTAGCTGACTCAATCAAACAGTGGTGGGTTACGCTGCCGCTAACCCACCCTACGGATCGCGGCTTAGCGATAGACGGGGTAATCCGCACACAATCCGGCTACACGTTGTGCCACATGCGCCTCGACATCGGCATCGCCCAAGTGGTCGAGGATGTCGCAAATCCAGCCGGCCAATTCCTGGCACTGTGCAACACCAAGACCGCGCGTAGTAACTGCCGGGGTCCCGATACGCAAGCCCGAGGTCACGAACGGCGACTGGGGATCATTAGGAACAGCATTCTTGTTCACAGTGATACCGGCGCGACCGAGCGCGGCGTCGGCATCCTTGCCGGTGATGCCTTGTTTGATCAGGCTGACCAGGAACAGGTGATTGTCCGTCCCCCCGGAGACTACGTCGTAGCCGCGCTGGATAAATACCTCAGCCATGGCCTGGGCATTGTGGATAACTTGCTGCTGATAAGTCTTGAAGCCTGGCTCCAGAGCTTCCTTAAAGCACACAGCCTTGGCAGCGATTACGTGCATTAGCGGACCGCCCTGCCCGCCTGGGAAAACGGCGGAGTTGAGCTTTTTCTCTAGCTCCTCGTTGGCCTTGGCCAGGATCAGGCCGCCACGGGGGCCGCGTAGGGTCTTGTGCGTTGTGGTGGTAACCACATCAGCGAGCGGAATGGGGTTCGGGTAGAGACCGGCCGCAACCAGGCCCGCCACATGGGCCATGTCGACAAACAGGTAGGCGCCAACCTTGTCTGCAATTTCACGAAAGCGTGGAAAGTCCAGCGTCTTGGAATAGGCGGAGAAACCAGCAATGATCATTTTCGGCTGGTGTTCGACAGCCAGACGCTCGACTTCATCGTAGTCAATCAAGCCCGTCTCAGGGTTCAACCCGTACTGCACAGCATTGTAGAGTTTGCCGGAAAAGCTGACCTTGGCACCGTGGGTCAGATGACCGCCATGGGCCAGGCTCATGCCCAGTACGGTATCGCCCGGCTGCAGCAGGGCCAGGAAGACCGCAGCGTTAGCTTGGGAACCGGAGTGTGGCTGGACGTTGGCATAATCGGCGCCGAAAAGCTGCTTGGCACGCTCGATAGCCAGCTGCTCCACTTTGTCCACATGCTCGCAGCCACCGTAATAGCGTTTGCCCGGATAGCCTTCGGCATACTTGTTAGTCAACCCGCTGCCCTGCGCTTCCATCACCCGCTGACTAGTGTAGTTTTCCGAGGCAATCAACTCGAGGTGAGCTTCCTGACGACGCTCCTCTTCGCTCATCGCAGCGAACAAAGCGTCGTCGTAACCCTGGATACGGTCTTGCTTGGTAAACATCGCGTCTCTCCTGCAGCGCAGCGGAAGGCCGGCATGGCCGTCAATGGGCTGATCCTTGAGAGCGATGGTAGGACTGGGCCTGAGCGACAGAATACCTGTCCACGCCACACAACGGTGCGTTTGCGACATGCATGAGCATGGCGTGCATCAACAGCGTTCACATACTCCCGCAAGGGCTATCCGGCAGCCCTCTTTTGAGCCCCAAAGCCGTCCCGCAGAGTTGCTCTACTACTTACCTTGCAGAATTCGCCAAGGCCTCCAGACGCGCTTGGCGCTCGGTCACCGGTAAGGCCGCAAGGGCCTCTACCCGGGCATAGAAAGCAGGCCAGTTACCAGGATGCTCTGCATACAGCGCGGCGAAAGCAGGTACCCAGCGTTCATACAGGCCGAACGGCAGCAATGCGGCATTATTAAGGGGGCCAGCCATCCAGGCATCGAAACGACGATCCCCCTTCCACTGGCTGTCTCGCAGGCGGGCATATTTATCACGCAATTCCTGAAAGGCTTCTGCCTTAGCCTCGCGCATGGCTGACGCCTCTAGGGGTTGCGCATATAAGTGCTCAAGACGTTCTCGCGTCTCTAGAACAAAAGCCACGAACTGCCGGTACTGCGCTTCCCGTTGCCTGTCAGGCGGCGGCAGGCCACGCGACGCATGCCACTGCCGTAATCCCTCACGTTCCACAAAGGTCGCGAACGACTCGTTAAAGGCCGTATCGTCCTGAACATAGAGCTTCTGGTGTGCAAGTTCATGGAAAATCGTCGAAATCAGCCGGTCATCGTCCCAGTGCATCATGCTGCTCAGGATCGGATCGTCGAACCAGCCCAGCGTCGAATAGGCCGGAACGCCCCCTACGTAGGTGTCCCACCCTTGCGCCTTGAGCGGCTCGGCAGCGGCACGCGCAGCAGCCTCTTGATAATACCCGCGATAGGCCACGCAACCTGCGATGGGGAAACAATACGTACGCGGTGCCAATGAGAATTCAGGCGTGGCAAACAGGTTCCAGAGTACGAAGGGCCGGTCCAGTTGAACATACAGTCGATAGCTGCGGTTGTCCGGCAGCCACAACGCCTGGCTGGCAAAGGTCCGCGCCTGGAGCGCCAGGAACAGTCGACGCCGCAAACGAGCATCTGTAGACGGATCGGCTATTACCTGTTCGATCGGTTGGCGTGCACGTATCAGATCGATCTGTCCTTTAACCATCTGCCCGTAATAACCCACGGACGAACAACCGCTCAGCCAAAAGGCCACTATAAATGGAACCCATCTCAAGCTTTTGAGGTCGACTTGGGTTAATCGTTGGCGGGACATGATAAATAACCTGAAAAAAGCCGGTGTCATGAAGCGTTATTCCTCAGGGTAATGGCGCGCTCGAATGGGCCAGGCCCCGGCATTAAGCGGAATCGAGGCCCATTACGTCATCGCCTCGCCGCATCCTACTCGTTTGGAGCTCTACCATGCGTCGTTTTCTCTTGGTGTGCCCTGCCTTGGCATTAAGTGCATGTTCATTAATGCCCTTGCCTAAACCCGACCCTTCTCAAGCTTGGGTCGACCTGCATCCTGCAGAACGGAATGTTCTTCAGGCAGCGAAAGCCGACTCGCACGAGCTGAAGGACCCTCGTTATTTCCAGGTACCACCGGGCGCTCATGATCTTCAGGTGCGTTTCCAATTCGAAGTCGACCCCTCCAACATCGGCCCTGGCGCGACACCTCTTCAGCGCACCTGCCTACTCAAGGTGCATTACAAGGAATTTTCAGCGGGCGAGCGTTACCGCTTGCAGGCTGAACAGGCCGGCTTCCGAGCCGTTGCCAAGTTGTATGATGAAAATCAACAGGAAGTGGCCCGAGGCGGAGAAAGTCGTTGCGGCGATGTTTAAACGCTTTCCTGAGTAGCAGGTAAACCGTCATGAATAGAGTTTGGCTGCTTGGCATCGTCATTCTGGCAGGCTGCACCCGCCCTATGCCCTCACCCAACCCGGACAAAGCCTGGGTCGCGCTCCACCTGGAGGCTCCGAGCGCAGCCAGCCTGCTCATGGCAGATCGACTGGATGACCAACGTACCGCCGATGGTCGCTATTTCCAGGTTACGCCGGGTGCCCATGAGCTGGTGGTGCGTTATCAGTTCGAAATGGGCGGCCCTCTAATGGGCGGCGGTAGTTTGTCTAGCCAAACCGAACCGCGCCGGATCACCTGCTACATGAGCATTACGTATGAAGCGTTCAAAGCAGGAGAACGCTATCAGGTTCGTGCCTCATCCTATATGACCGAGCCGCGTGTCGTTTTCCTGGACAGGGCCGGGCGCTCACTAGGTAAGGTCCGGAAACAACAGTGTCTGCCTTATTGAGGGCTAGCCATCGTTACGCTGGTACAAAATCTTCTTGGTGCCGTTCTCACAGCTACCGACCACCATATTGGAATCGGTCACTTCAGCATTCGGCACGATTTCCAGGGTGTACGAGGTCACCCCGGCGGCCTGAATCTTGACCTCGATGTCTTTTTTGAGCTGTTCGCATGGCAGCGGCGCTGCCCAAAGGGTTGTGCTGGCCAAGCAGGCCGCTATGCATACGCCGACTCGTTTCATGCCTCGTCTCCTTACGGGTATGGCCCGTTTTATATATGACGTCTGTGTCAGGGTCGAGGTTCTTCCGCCTACCTCATGAGATCCATGGAACCCTCAGAGCACCTGCTTTTCCCAGTTCAGGTGGAGTCATAAGGAAGAGCTTCGATGCTGGACTGGTTACGTGAATACCGCGATGTGCTTACGCTTTTGATCTCAGGCTGCACCCTATTGGTCTGGGTCTTCTATGCTCAATTACTGCTCAGTGGCTTCAAGCGGCAGCGGCGCCCTCGCCTGATTATCAACCGCGGCGCGGGCAAAGGGGTTGGGGCACTCTGCCTGCTATCTAACATGAGTGCAGAGCCGATTTTCATCAATCAACTGATTGTGCATCTTCATACCTCGCGTGGCACTCTCAAGGCGGACGTCACAGATGTGCGTCAGAGCAGCGAAGATGATTTTGACCAAGAGGTGGAATTATACAAGGCAACCCGCCAGGGCCCGCTGAAAACAGGGGACTTCACCCATATCGGTACGTTTCAGCGCCTAATCGCTCGTGTAGCAGCGGCGCATGATCTAGAACTGGCTGGGTTGAAACCGCCAGAGGGCTGGACTTTCACCGGGCTCGAGATCTATGTCATCGCCTTTTATGGTTCGGACAAACAGCCCATCGGCGTACGACGCCGCTTCCGGCTCGGCCAGTATGAGGACCACTATTGCTCGTTGATCGCCGAAAGCCGACAGACCGAGCAATTTACGTCAATTCGGCAGCGTCGCCAGGTACAGCGTATCTGGATGGCGGAATTCCCTGGCGACTAATGATCCTTACCCAAAAAACCAGTAACAGATCAGGATAGCCGCAACCACTCCGGCACCATCGGCCAGCAGGGCACAACCAACGGCATGCCGGGCGCGCTGGATGCCTACCGCCCCGAAGTAAACGGCCAGCACATAAAACGTTGTTTCGGTACTGCCCTGTACCGTCGCGGCAACCAGGGCTGGAAAGCTGTCCACCCCCTGCGACTGCATCGTCTCGATCAGCATGGCCCGCGCTGCACTGCCGGAGAATGGCTTGACCAATGCGGTAGGTAAGGCATCGACGAAGCGCGTATCCCAACCGAGCCAAGTTACACCATGGCGAACACCGTCAAGAATGAACTCCAACGCTCCTGAAGCCCGCAGCACACCCACGGCGCATAGCATCGCCACGAGATAGGGCAGCAGGCTTTTAGCCACATCAAACCCTTCTTTTGCGCCTTCTACAAAAGTCTCGTAGACCGGAACACGCTTGAGCGCACCCAGCAGCAGAAAGCAGAGGATTAGCCCGAACAGCACCAGATTGCCCAGCAGGGAAGACAACCCTGCCAGGGCCGTAGCGGACAACGTAACCAATAGGCTCATGAAACCGCCCAGCAACACGGCACCACCGCCTAGCCACGCCAGCACCACCGGATCCCATACGCGGAGGCGCTGCATGACGGCTACAGACAGCAACCCCACCAGGGAAGAGACGCTGGTAGCCAGCAGGATCGGCAGAAAAACCAGCGTTGGGTCCTGCGCCCCTTGCTGGGCGCGGTACATGAAAATGGTCACGGGTAATAGCGTAAGCGAGGACGCATTGAGGACAAGGAACAGAATCTGCGCATTACTGGCCGTATTCGGCTGAGGGTTGAGTTCCTGCAAGGCGCGCATGGCTTTAAGCCCAATAGGCGTGGCGGCGTTATCAAGTCCTAAACCATTGGCTGCAAAGTTAAGGGTGATAAGCCCTAGCGCAGGATGGCCGGGCGGCACTTCAGGCATGAGGCGACGGAACAGCGGTCCTAGTAGACGGGCTAAAACCTCTACCAACCCTGCCTGCTCGGCAATACGCAGAATCCCCAGCCATAGCGTAAGGGTTCCAAAGAGCAGAATCATGACTTCGACCGAAAGCTTGGCCATTGCGAACAGGCTTTCCACCATGGCGGCAAATACACCGGCATCGTCTCCGATCAGCCAGCGGCCTAGCGCACTAATGGCAGCAACCACAAAAAAGCCCAGCCATAACCCGTTCAGCATGATGTTCCTCCCCAAACCAGCCGGGGATGATACCGAGGGCCTTTGGAATTGGGCAGCTTTCAAGAGAAAGCTCATCCACTCAAAGGGCAGTCTCAACAAATTCGATGGTTATAACCTGTTTTTCTGATCAGTCCTGTACGAAACGTCGTTCAATTATCCCGTTCGGCTGTTGTCTCTGTTAGGGCATTACCACGACCACTATCGGTGGCAATAACTGCAAGGAGACGATATGAAAAAAATCCTGGTGTTGTACTACTCCATGTATGGCCATATCGAACGCATGGCCGAGGCTGTAGCTGAAGGCGCTCGACGCGTTCAGGGAGTTGAGGTCACCCTCAAGCGCGTGCCGGAAACCATGTCGGAAGATGTTGCACGTAATGCCGGTGCCAAACTTGACCAAGCCGCTCCAATTGCTAGCCCGCAGGAGTTAAGCGACTACGACGCCATCATTTTTGGCACCCCTACCCGCTTTGGCAACATGGCTGGGCAGATGCGTACTTTTCTCGACCAGACTGGAGGTCTGTGGGTCAAGGGCGCGCTAGTCGGCAAATTGGGTAGTGTTTTTACGTCAACCGGTACGGGTGGTGGTAGCGAAACGACAATTACCTCGTTCTGGAATACCTTGGCGCACCATGGCATGTTGATCGTACCGCTTCCCTATACTGATCCCATGCTGGCCGATATCAGTGAAGTAAGAGGAGGCTCGCCGTATGGGTCAGCAACGCTGGCAGGCTCGGACGGCTCTCGCCTACCTAGTGCGAAGGAATTGCAGCTAGCCAGCCATCAGGGCGAGCATGTCGCCAAACTAGCCATGCGGATGCAATAACAGAGGAAGGAAGTGAGTCCCAGGTGTTTTGATCCCTAATGCCTACGGCCAAGGATCAAAACACCTGGGAAACATGCCAGCCATGCCCGCTTTCGCGAAGGTACTCCCTGTACCCTTAGAATGCTCCCTAACCGCAAAGCATTCCGGCCCCTTGGCCTGACGTCCTGACTCATCAGGACGTGTAGTTCAGCCACGCCATCAAACCAGCCCACGGCTACGATTTGATGACATTCGCCTATTCCCGTCAGGGTCGGCGGCGGCCCATAAAGAACGAAACCACAAACAAGACCAGGAACAGTACAAACAGAATCTTGGCGATACCGGCAGCCGTGCCTGCGATGCCACCGAAACCAAGTACACCAGCGATGATGGCAATGATCAAAAAGGTAATGGCCCAACTTAGCATGATGCTTCTCCTCGTCGTCTTAATTTTCTAATGTTAACGAGACACCTTGGCGGCTCTGGGCCAAGCTTTCCGCACTTTTGAGGTTGCGGCCAGCCAAGCGATCCTCCGAAAGGACTGCGTCTCTTTGTGTGGATACTTCAAAACGTTGAGTGTTCCGGCTGCCCGTCTGTTTTAGCGCGCGGCCGGTCAAAATCATGCTGTACAGCAGAGCCAGGAGAACTATGGCGCTAGCCGATGTCAAAGCGAATGTAATAGAGATCCCGGTCATCGTGGTGCTTCCTTAGAAGACCCAGCGAGTCTGGCGAGGAAAACGCTCTTGGGTAGACTGTGCCGGAACAACTTTTTGGGTAGATGCATCCAGACGACTGCCCAGAGGCTTGGCTACCGGAGCAGCGATCTCGATGTGCGGAACGGCAGCTGTAGCGTTAGATGTGGAGGAATGATCAGCGGCGAACAGAATAGCTGCTGCGCCTGCGAAGAATGCCGAACAGAGCAAATTGTTGCGTGCAGTCTGGCTGATCATGAGGTAACTCCTTGAACTATTTGGTGGCCGTTACGGGCTCTATGCAAGAGATATTGCAGACGGCGTGCCAAGTTTTAATTAATAAAAAATCCTTTAAAATCAATTATTTATAAATAAGACTATTACGTGACTACATGCATCCTGCAAGATGCATGGTTCTAAGCATTGCGTTTTGCACGATGCTCTTATGAAAAAATCATCGAACCGGCCGAACTTTTTAATGCAGCGGTATTCTTTTTCTTACCGCTTCGCTACTAAGCCAGTCATCGAGCGCTCTTTTCAGTCTTCGCTGAACTCAGTTAATTGCTAAAAAACAGCTTTAAACCTCACTGCGACTAGCCTCCATGCGTTTTGCATGACGCTATGGGCTTTCCTATCTACTCAACAGTTCTCCAAAAGACTTGCATCATTTGTCGTGCATATTGCAACTTGCACGACTTTGAACTGACTAAGGCACAGACCTCCTACGCCCTTCTTTATATACAGGCGCAGGATGTACTTACGGAGAACCATTCCATGGAGCAACCGAGCGGACGTATCCTCTTGGTCGATGACGAAGCCGCGATCCTGCGTACCTTCCGTTTTTGCCTCGAAGACGCCGGCTATACCGTCGCTACGGCCAATTCAGCGGCCCAAGCTGAGGCCCTGCTACTGCGTCAGGTCTACGACTTGTGCTTTCTTGATCTTCGCCTGGGTGAAGACAACGGCCTGGACGTACTGCAGCAGATGCGTATCCAGGCCCCCTGGATGCGTGTCGTCATTGTGACGGCCCACTCGGCTGTTGATACTGCCGTGGATGCCATGCAAGCAGGCGCCGCCGATTATCTCGTCAAGCCTTGCAGCCCCGACCAGCTACGGATGGCGGCTGCCAAACAGCTTGAGTTCCGACAGCTGTCGGCACGCCTGGAAGCACTTGAAGGCGAGGTACGCAGGTCCAGCCTGGGCCTGGAGTCCCGTAGTCCGGCTATGATGTCGGTATTGGAAACGGCCCGACAGGTCGCCACAACCGATGCCAATATTCTTATATTGGGCGAATCCGGCTCCGGCAAAGGTGAGCTGGCCCGTTCCATTCATGCCTGGAGTCGTCGCGCCAAGAAAACCTTCGTTACGATCAACTGCCCGTCCCTGTCCGCCGACCTCATGGAAAGCGAGATGTTTGGCCATACCCGCGGCGCGTTTACCGGCGCAAGCGAAAGCACGCTGGGCCGTGTCAGCCAGGCGGATGGCGGCACCCTGTTTCTGGACGAGATCGGCGATTTCCCACACGCGCTGCAACCCAAACTGCTGCGCTTCATTCAGGACAAGGAATACGAGCGGGTGGGCGACCCGGTTACCCGTCGCGCCGACGTGCGTATCCTGGCAGCGACCAATCGCAATCTGGAACAAATGGTGGCCGAAGGCGAATTTCGTGAGGACCTGCTGTATCGCCTGAACGTGATAGTGCTGACCTTGCCGCCGCTACGCGAGCGCAAGGAAGACATCATTGACCTCGCCGAGCGGTTTCTCGCCCGGTTCGTGAAGGATTACGGCCGCCCCGCCCATGGTTTTAGCGATGAAGCCAAAGAAGCTCTACGTCAATACGACTGGCCCGGCAACGTGCGTGAGTTACGCAACGTTATTGAGCGGGCCAGCATTATTTGTAGCAAGGACCTGGTAGATGTTCCCAACCTGGGCCTTACCGAACAGCCTACAAGCGCCAGCAGCGCTCCACGGGTGGGTGAGTCGATGAGTCTGGAAGCGCTGGAAAAGGCGCATATCGCCGCGGTCATGGCCACGAGCGAAACACTTGATCAGGCCGCTAGAATTCTCGGCATCGATTCGTCGACGCTGTACCGTAAACGCAAGCAGTACGGGCTATGAAGCTGCCGATTAAACTTCGGACACGGTTATTTTTAAGCATCTCCGCGCTGATCACGGTGGCTCTGCTAGGCCTCATTATCGGCCTGGTGAGCGTGCTTCAATTTACCCAGGCCCAGGATGCGCACAACAAGCGCAACCTGGAGTTCATCAATGCTTCGCTGGGTATGAGCCAAGAGCTGAGTAACCAGCTGCACGAGCTGCTCGACGGAAACCCCTCCATCGAGCGGCTTTCCTATCATGAAGGCGAATTCCATACATATCTTGACCAGCTCAAGGCTATGAGTCCTGACCGGGATGGCCGCGAGGCCCTGCGTCAGATCGAGCAAGACTACAATCAGTTCACGGAAAAGCTTAACCAGCCGCCTGGAAGCTTTGCGCAGCTGCGCGAAGATCCGGATTTTGGGAGAGCCGTGAACAGCCTGCGCAACCGTATCTATGATTTGCAGACCGACTTCATCAGTACCATGGACAGCCTGCAAAAGCAGGCGCATAACCGTGCGACCTTGATTGCCGTGCTGCTCGCCCTGGTCGGTATCGCTATTCTAGGTATCGGCTTCGCGACAGCGAATACCATAGCCAAACGCTTCGGCGGGCCTATCGATACCCTGGCCCGGGCGGCTGATCAGATCAGTCAGGGCGATTTCGATATTAGCCTCCCTTCGTCCAAAGTAACTGAACTGGCCTTGCTCAGCCGCCGCTTCGGCTCTATGGCTGAGTCGTTGCGCCAGCTCAGCCAAACCAATGTCGAGGCGTTGGTGGCCGGGCAGCGACGCTTGCAGGCGGTGCTGGACAGTATCGATTACGGTTTGGTCATCATGGATTACCTGGGCCATATCGAGCATGCCAATCCGGTTGCTAACCGACAGCTGGGCTGGGACGACGAGCGTCAGGGTCAACTACTGGGCGAGGCCCTGCTCCGACCTGATATTGATGAAGCCGTACAGCGTGTCCTGTCCGGCAAGCCGCTAGACGCCGTTCCAGAAGACCTGGAAATCGACATCGCGGGCGAAACGCGCCTACTCGCCTGGAGCCTGACGCCGGTCAACCACGCCGACGGCCGTAGTGTGGGTGCGCTCATGATTCTGCGCGATGTGACCGAGCAGCGAGCGTTCGACCGGGTCCGTAATGAGTTTGTGCTGCGAGCCTCTCACGAGCTTCGCACACCCGTGACCGGCATGCACATGGCTTTCGCCCTGCTACAAGAACGCCTTAAGTTTCCTGAAGACTCGCGAGAGGCATATCTGCTGCAGACCGTGGATGAGGAAACCCATCGTCTGGTCCGCCTGATCAATGACCTGCTGGACTTCTCTCGCTATCAGAGCGGCTTGCAACGGCCGGAGAAAGTACCAAGCGAGATCGGTGAACTGCTCGAACAGGCCCGCGCTCGCCACGCCGACGAGGCACGGCAGAAATCCGTGGAGCTGGCAGTCGAGCTGCTGCATACCCCCTTGCCGCGGGTCACGCTCGATCCTGCGCAAATGGGTCGGGTACTCGATAACCTCATCAGTAATGCCCTGCGCCACACCCCGTCAGGGGGCCGGGTGGCCTTGCAGGCGATGCGCCAAAACGATCGACTGCTTATGGCCGTGCAAGACAACGGCGAGGGAATCGCCTATGCACAACAGGGCCGAGTATTCGAACCCTTCGTGCAGATTGGTACCAAGAAGGGCGGTGCAGGGTTAGGCCTGGCATTATGCAAGGAGATTATCCAGCTGCATGGCGGCCGGATTGGCGTAGTCTCCCGTCCCGGCCAGGGCACGCAGTTTTTCATGACCCTGCCGACCTGATTCATCAGACGAGCCTGATGGGTAGAGCGCACCCAGTCGCTCTACCTCTTCCCATTATTATCGATTATCCGGAAGTGCCAGCATCAAGGCGGCAGTCTGGATATCCGGCTGGCCATCGAAACGCTCAGGACGGTACTTCATCTGGAAGGCCGCAATAACATTACGTGTAGCAGTGTCGAAAATGCCGGTTTGCGGAACTGTATAACCTAGACGGGCAAGTTGGCTTTGAAACCAGTCGGCCGGTGGCAGGTAATTGCCTAAGGAAGCCATGCGCTGCGCTACAACGGCCGGTTGTGGCCAATAGATCAGTCCAGCATCTGCCAGGCGCTTCCAAGGAAAAAAGGGACCGGGATCAACCTTGCGCTGCGGGGCAATATCGCTATGGCCGATAATGTTGCCCGGCCGGATATGCTGGCGGGCCTGGATATCTTTGACCAAAGCCACTACAGCATCGATCTGTTTGTCGGAATAACGGTACCAGACCCGACCTGCCGGGGTGTCCTTGTACCCTGGGTTAACGATCTCTATGCCGATCGAGCTGGAATTCAGCCAAGTACGTCCTTGCCACTCGCTTTCGCCTGCATGCCATGCCCGACGACTCTCATCGACCAGACGGTAGATGGTCCCGTCCTCATCGACCAGGTAATGCGCACTCACGCCGCCTTGGGTAAGCGTCTTAAGTGAGCCTTTGGAGTCCGTAGAGGTGTAATGCAGCACAAGATACTGCACACGGTTGTCCTGATCCTTGGAGATGTAATCGGTATTGATTTTGAGCCCGCCGGCACAACCGGCGAGCAAAACAGTAAATAGTAAAAGCAGGGGCAGACGCATTGCGCTAAAGGACCTCATACAGAGTCGAAAGATTTATTACCAGCTTTGGCTCATGCCAGCTCGACTCGGTTCCGGCCTGTACGCTTCGCACGATAAAGCGCTTGATCCGCACGTTCGAAAGCCTGCTTGCTACCTTCGCCTATCTGGAACGCCGTCAGGCCGACCGAGCAGGTTATGGTGACGCGCTCGCCTTTGAAATGGAACGGGCAGGCTTCGATTGTACGACGCAGATCCTCGACCAAAGACAGTCCGTCTTCTGCCGGCAGCTTGGGCATCAGCAGTACGAACTCTTCGCCCCCGTAACGTGCCAGGAAATCAGTCGGGCGGATACGCCGACCAAGTTGGCCGGCAATGATCTTAAGTACCTTATCCCCTGCCAGATGACCAAAGTCGTCATTGATTCGCTTGAAATGATCGATGTCGAGAACGGCCAGCAAGAGAGGTTCCTTGTGCCGCTGCCAGCGCGAGACCTCCACATCCAGGCGCTCACTCCAGGCCGCCCGGTTGGGCAAGCCGGTCAGCGGGTCGGTCAGCGCTTTCTTGCGTTGCTCTTCCACATGACTGCGGTAAGTGTTGGCCTCTTCCTCCATGCTGACAACGCGTTCCGAAAGCACCTGTAACCGCTGGGCCATGTCCTGCTCACGCTGCGCGCGCTGCTGCTGGAAGCGTTCCATACTTGCCAGCATGCCGTCGAGTCGGCTTTCCAGCGTTACTTTCAGATCATCCAGCTCGGCAGCTGCCTGAACATGCGTTTGTAGATCGGTCACCTGCCCCAACAAGCTCTCGCTGAACGTTCGCTCTTCGTCACGGGCTGCATCATGGCCATCGTTCACCGTGCGCAAATGATCCTGGAACGCCTCCAACCGATGGTTGAGCTGCTTTAAATAACCCTCGAACTCCCGATGGCCCTGATCATTGAGCGACAGAACCAAACCGGACAGATCATCCAGCAATGGCACCAGCTCATACCAGTTAAGCCGGCCATACATGCGTTCCCGTAAGGCTTCCGCCTGCGGCTTGTGAGTGTCCGGCAGCTCCAGCTCATCGAGCAGATGCAACAAGGTCGCCTCGATATGCGGCGCGATTGTGCTGTAACCCGGCTCCGGCATAGGCGGCAAGCTATAGGCCTCGTCCTCGCTTGGCGACTCGCCCAAGGAATCAACGACAGCGGGTGTTTCGGCTACCAGCACAACAGGCTCAGAAAGAGCAGGCTCCTCTGGTACCAAAGGCTCGATAGCCGTATCGCCATCCGTATTTGAAACCTCCGTTGTTGCTGGGTGCTCGCTTTCAAGCGCAGTAACCGGCGCGTCAGCTATTTCACCTACAGACTCGCCCGAAACTGCCGTCTCGGTGGCCGCTTGGTCTGGTTGGGCAATAATGTCGGCTGAAGCGCTTTGAACAGGCTCCGCCACTTTCTCTACAGTAGGAGAAAGCGCTTCAGCCGCCGGTACGGATTCATCTACCGTTTGCTGTTCGTCAGGAGCCAGGGTCACTACCGCCGCAGGAGCGTTACCCACCGGCTTGTCGTCTTCATCCGCGTCATCGTCGAAATCGGAAACCGGTTGCTTAGTGTCTTGCTGAACCGAAGGCACTTCCGTACCGCCCTTGCCCAATAACCGCTCTAGTAGCCCTGGACGTTGTGGCTTGGCGCTCTGAACTGCATTCAAGGCATCACGTTGCAAACGGCTTAACTCAACCAGCAACGAGGGAAAGTCACCTGGCTGCTCAGCCGATTCGGCGGCTTTCTTGGCAAACCGTTTAATGGGCTTGCGAATATCGCGTGGAATCGGCAACTCCAGCAGCAGCTGGGCCAGTTCGGCAAAAGCCTGAGCGCCCCGCTCGGCTCGCTCGCTACGTCGCTGTTCCGACTCAAGTACCGTTTTTTCCAGGCGCGGAATCAGCCGAGCCAGGTCTTCATCCATATCCTTCTGGCGCAGGATAGTGCGCAGGTCGTTTAGACAAGCGTCTACCTTTTTATCGTTGCCTTCGGCCGCGATACTGGTACGGGTCAACCCACGGCGCACCAGATCGAGCCGCGCCTCCCAGCGTGATTCGACCTGTTCCTGGCGCTCGACGATTTCCAAGTACTTGTTTTTCCAGCGTTCGAGATCGTCCTGACTCATGACAAGCCTCGAGAGGTGTACTTCATAAGACCGCTATACCTGTTTTAGCCGGTGTCTGTGCGGAACACGTCGCATCGAAAAGGATCATGCCGGTTATAACGGCCGAAAAGATCGGAGCTTTAGCAGAAGACGCCGTAACGCTCTTGAAGGAGAAGATAGGGAGAGAGGGGACGGCAGGCCACGATTAATACGTGGCCCGGCCGGGTAGCCCGCTGGACAGCGGGCCTGGAGTTACTGAGCGGCGCGCTCTTTCTGGATCAGATAGTCAGCCACTTTCAGGGCTTCATCCGGACCACCGGCGCTTCCCAGATCAAACCGGTATTTGCCGTTCACGACCATGGTCGGAACACCCGTGATCTGATAAGCCATGGCCAGCTTCTTGTCTTTCTCAACCTGCCCCTTCACCGCAAAAGAGTCATAGGTGCTCAGGAATTTCTCGCGGTCTACGCCGTGCTCGGCCAGAAAGTCTGCCATTTCATCCGGCGTAGCGAGTTTTTGGTGTTCCTTGTGAATGGCGTTAAACACCGCGTCATGCACCTTCTGCTCAACGCCCATGGCTTCCAGCGTGACAAACAACTGACCATGAACGTTCCAAACGCCGCCGAACATGGCTGGAACGCGCTTGAAGTGCACATCCTCCGGCAGCTTGCCAACCCAGGCGTTTAGGGTAGGCTCAAAGGCATAGCAGTGTGGGCAGCCGTACCAGAACAATTCGACGACTTCGATCTTGCCAGGCTGTGACACAGGAACCGGGCTTTTCAGTTCGACATATTCCTTGCCAGCCTGATACTCCTGGGCATGGGCAAGCGCGCCGAACAGACCGGTGAAGGCCAGAACAGCGGTAAAGATCAGGTTACGCATCAATGTACTCCTAGACTGAAGGGGTCTGCAGCAAGCAGGCCGCGCTTCGCACGAAGCAGGCAACGGCCCTAATATTGTAACGGTCACACCAGGGTGAAAGGTTAGCCGAACCGGCACTTTTTTAAAGATACATTCAGGCTTGGTTCAACTTCGCTTAGTGTAACCCTTCGATATAAGTGGCCAATGCAGCAATATCCGTGTCGGACAGCCGACGGGCGATGCTACGCATGATCATGGCTTCGCCATCAGTGGTGCGTCGCCCCTGCCGATATGCCCTGAGCTGTTTGGCGGTATAGGCGGCATGCTGACCGGATAACAAGGGGAAACCTGCCTGGGCATTGCCAACACCTTCGGGTGAATGACACCCCGTACAGGCTGGTACGCCCTGCTCCGGCTGTCCGCCCCGGTATAGCAACTCCCCCGCCGCAACGAGCGCCGGATCGGCCGCACCAATGCTATGCTTCTGTGCAGCATAATAGGCGGCCAGGTCTTGTATATCTTGATCGCTCAAGGCCGGCATGAATGCCATCATCTTTGGCACAACACGGTCGCCACGCTTGATAGCCCTGAGCTGTTCAACCAGATAGCGCTCGCCTTGGCCAGCAATTTTGGGGAAGTTAGGCAGGACGCTGTTACCATCGACACCATGACAGGCCCCACATACCACGGATTTTCCCTGTCCAGCCTCGATGCTTCCGGCCGCCTGGGCCATACCCGTCAGGGCTGCGAAAAGCAGCAGGCTTGCGATCAGTATGTTCATCCATCGGTCCCTGTGCGCGAGGCGGGAGAAGACAAGTCTCGACCCCGGGCACGATACATAGGCAGAATCTGCGGCATTCTATAGAGGCAGCTCCGTCGGACGGAAGCAAAAGCCGCTGCGAATAACCGCCAACGGAACCAGATATGACATTCAAGAACCCCATTATCGGCCTGTGTCAGCAGGCGACTTACCAAATCAGCGCTACTCGAGTAGACCAGTGTCCGCCCGATGAAGGTTATGAAATTGCCTTTGCCGGCCGTTCCAATGCTGGCAAATCCAGTGCCCTTAATACCCTGACCCATGCCAGCCTGGCACGAACGTCCAAGACGCCCGGCCGTACCCAGATGCTCAACTTCTTCAAGCTGGACGAAGAGCGCCGCCTGGTCGACTTACCCGGCTACGGCTACGCCAAGGTCCCGATTCCACTCAAGCAGCACTGGCAACAACACCTGGAGGCCTACCTGAGCAGCCGCCAGAGCCTAGTAGGTGTTGTCCTGATGATGGACATCCGCCATCCGTTGACCGAGTTCGATGTACTGATGCTTGATTGGGCCCAGGCCAGCCAGCTGCCGATCCATGTTTTACTTACCAAGGCCGACAAGCTTCCCTTTGGCGCAGCGAAGAATGCCTTGCTCAAAGTGCAGCGCGACATCAAGAAGGGCTGGGGCGATAACGCAAGTATTCAGCTCTTTTCTGCACCGAAGCGTCAGGGCATCGAAGAGGCCCATAAAGTACTGGCCGATTGGCTGGGCCTGCTTGAAGACGAAGCGAGCGCCAGCATAGAGGAATAAGCTCAGATGATTGCGGTGCACTGTATCCTAACGGGATCATGCGCCGTGCATCGCTTGTATTACTGCTCATTCCCTGACTTTTCTCCAGGCCAAAAAAAACCCTGATCTTCTATTGGGGAGGGGAAAGATCAGGGTCTAAGTTTCGGACCGCTAGGGCGGGGTCCGTTAATCTGCCAACACTAAACAGCAAAGGAGCATCGAAAGGCTTCTTCAAGCCATTCAGTGCGTATGACTAAGTGAAGGCTCAGAAGTTCACCGTTTATCGTAAAAATGTCATGAGAACAAGTTAACTTTTTCCTTTCTGCTTTTTTAGGCCGCACGATTTCTCACCGTCTCTAGTGCGCCTCGTCCCAGTTACATCCCACACCTGCTTCGACCAGTAACGGTACGTCCAGCTCAGCAGCACCACTCATAAGCGGACACAGCTGTTCACGAACCGTCTCGACCACATCCTCATGCACTTCCAGCACCAATTCATCGTGCACCTGAAGAATGACACGGGCATCCACCCCGGTTTTTTGAAGCCAATCGTCCACCCGAACCATAGCGCGCTTCATGATGTCTGCTGCGGTTCCCTGCATTGGCGCATTGATGGCAGCCCGCTCGGCACCACGGCGAATACCTTGATTCTTCGAGCCTATATCCGGCAGGTACAGACGACGACCAAACAGGGTCTCTACATAGCCCTGCTCTACTACCTGGGCGCGGGTGCGCTCCATATAGGCCAGCACACCGGGATAACGCTGGAAGTAGCGGTCGATGTAAGCCTGCGCTTCGTTGCGACCAACGCCAATCTGCTTGGCGAGACCAAAGGCACTCATGCCGTAGATCAAACCAAAGTTGATCGCCTTGGCGCGACGACGCTGTTCATTCGTCACCTCATCCAAACGCACCCCCATCACTTCGGCAGCTGTGGCCCGATGCACGTCCAGATCGTTCTGGAACGCGTACAGGAGCCCTTCGTCCTGGGCCAGATGCGCCATGATGCGTAACTCAATCTGTGAGTAGTCCGCCGCCACTAGCTTGTAGCCTTTGGGTGCAATAAACGCCTGACGGATACGACGACCTTCGGCGGTACGGATCGGGATGTTTTGCAGGTTTGGGTCCGATGAGGACAACCGCCCGGTTGCAGTCACCGCCTGATGATAGGAGGTATGGATGCGTCCGGTGTACGGGTTGATCTGTTGCGGCAGCTTGTCGGTATAGGTGCTCTTGAGCTTGCTCATCGAGCGGTGCTGCATGATGACCTTGGGCAGCGGATAGTCCTGGTCAGCCAGTTCCTGTAAGACCGCTTCGGCCGTGGAAGGCTGGCCGGAGGCGGTCTTGGATACGACCGGCAAGCCTAGCTTGACGAATAGGATTTCGCCAAGTTGCTTGGGCGAGCCCAGGTTGAATTCCTGGCCAGCCAACTCATAGGCCTCTTTTTCCAACGCGATCATTTTCTCGCCCAACTCGCGGCTCTGCACACCAAGCAACTCGCGATCGACGAAGGCCCCGTTCTGCTCGATTCTTGCCAGAGCAGGCACCAGGGGCATCTCAATCTCCTTGAGCACGCTGGCTAGCGCTGGCGTGGCTTCAAGCTTAGGCCATAAGGTTTGATGCAGGCGCAGGGTCACGTCGGCATCTTCAGCCGCATACGGGCCGGCCTGTTCCAAGGCGATCTGGTCAAAGGTTAGCTGCTTGGCGCCTTTGCCAGCGATGTCCTCGAAGCGGATGGTGCTGTGGCCAAGGTATTTGAGCGACAGACTATCCATGTCATGGCGCGTCGCGGTGGCATCAAGCACATAGGATTCGAGCATGGTGTCAAAGGCGACTCCCCGCAGGGTAATCCCGTAGCGAGCAAAGACGTTCATGTCGTACTTGCCGTGCTGCATGACCTTAAGCGTGTTTTCATCCTCAAGCAGCGGCTTGAGCGCGCCCAGAACAGCATCGCGGTCAAGCTGGCTGGGCACGCCCATATAGCTGTGCGCAACCGGTACATAGGCCGCCTCACCCGCCGTCACGGCAAAAGATATACCGACCAGATCCGCCTGATGGGCATCAAGACTGTTGGTTTCGGTATCCAGGGCGAACAGGTCCGCCGCCTTGAGCTTTTCCAGCCAGGCCTCGAAGTCGGCCTGCTCCAGGACTGTCTGATAATTAACTTCCAAGGTAGCGTGTTCGCTTTCGCCCAGCGGCAATGGTTCACCGCTGTCCTTGGCCTCGCGTAACAAGTCATCTAGCCAGGACTTGAACTCCATTTCCTTGTACAAGGCGATGAGCGCTTCGCGGTGCGGCTCTTCAGGCAGCAGTTCCTCAAAGGTCACGTCCAGCTTTACATCGGTCTTGATGGTGGCAAGCTGGTAGGACATGTATGCCTGATCGCGGTGCTGCTCCAGCTTGGTTACCAGCGATTTAGCGCCGCGGATGGGCAGCGTGGCTACCTTGTCGAGATTGGCGTAGAGCACGTCGAGCCCGCCGCCAATGCCGTTAAGCAGGCCGCAAGCGGTTTTCTCGCCAATGCCGGGTACGCCGGGAATGTTGTCGATCTTGTCGCCCATAAGGGCCAGGAAGTCGATGATCAGCTCGGGGCCGACGCCGAACTTTTCCCTCACGCCTTCGATGTCCAGCACGCTGCCGCTCATGGTGTTGACCAGCGTGACGTGTTCGCAGACCAGCTGGGCCATGTCCTTGTCCCCGGTGGAAATCACCACAGGGCGCTTGGCCGCCGCGCAACTGCGCGCCAGGGTACCGATCACGTCGTCTGCTTCCACGCCTTCGACATTAAGCAGCGGCAAACCCAAGGCCCGAATACAAGCATGCAGCGGCTCGACCTGGCTGCGCAGGTCATCCGGCATGGCGGGACGATGGGCCTTGTACTCGGCGAAGAGCTCGTCGCGAAAGGTCGGGCCCTTGGCGTCGAAGACTACGGCAAAAGGACTGTCCGGGTACTGCCGGCGCAAGGACAGCAGCATGTTCAATACGCCTTTGACCGCACCGGTTGGTTTTCCGGTCGACGTCATCAGGGGCGGCAGTGCGTGGAAAGCCCGATACAGATAAGAGGAACCGTCCACCAGGATAAGAGGTGCGTGACTCATGAGCGAGATCAACCTTTTCGCAGGGCGCAGGGGTAGAATTCCCTCTGACCTATTCAAAAGGGCAAGGTTACCATGCGTGTACTCAATCGACTTTTACTCGTCGGTCTTTTAGCCGTTTCGGCGGCCCCGGTTTTCGCCCAGGACGCCCCGTCTCCCGAGCCGGACGTGACCATTCGCCACGACGGCGATAAAACCATTCAGGAATATCGAGTAAATGGCTTTCTTTATGCCATCAAGGTGACGCCCAAGCACGGCAAGCCTTATTTTCTGGTGCGTGCCGACGGCGACAATAACTTCATCCGTTCGGACCAGCCCGATATGCTGATTCCGCAGTGGGAAATCTTCCGCTGGTAATTTTCTCGACCAACATGCGCGAATGCGGCTGTTACAGCAGCGGCAGCAGACGGTAAACTGCCCGCCGCCTTGCGGGCCTTACTGGCCGCCTTCACGTTCATGACGCTTCGAGGAAAGCTTCGCCCCATGTCCGTCTTCACTCCGCTTGATCGCCCAACCCTTGAAGCTTTCCTGGCGCCTTATGGCCTGGGTCGTCTGCGTGATTTTCGTGGCATAGCCGAAGGGTCGGAAAACACTAATTACTTTATCAGCCTGGAAGGCGGCGAGTTTGTCCTGACGCTGGTAGAGCGCGGGCCGGTGGCTGACCTACCGTTCTTCATTGAGCTGCTCGACGTTCTGCACGAGGCGGACCTGCCGGTACCCTATGCCCTGCGTAGCGAAACGGGCGATGCTCTGCGAACGCTGGCGAGCAAACCGGCGCTGCTACAACCGCGCCTGCCGGGCAAGCACGAGCGTAACCCGAATGCGCATCACTGCCAGGAGGTCGGTACGCTGCTGGCAAATATCCACCTGTCGACAACCAACCGGATTATCGAGCGCCCCAGCGATCGTGGCTTCGAGTGGATGCTGGAACAAGGGCAGCACTTGGCGCAGGAGCTGTCCGAGACGGCCCGAGTCCACCTGCACGCCGCGCTGGCGGAAATTGATGCTCTGCTCAAGCGCAACCCCACATTGCCACGGGCCAACCTGCATGCCGATCTGTTTCGCGATAACGTCATGTTTGACGGAGCGCATCTGTCCGGCGTAATCGACTTTTATAACGCCTGCTCTGGCTGGATGCTGTACGACCTGGCGATCACTGTAAACGACTGGTGCTCTAATAGAGACGGCTCGCTCGATAAGCACCGTGCCCAGTCGCTCCTGGCTGCCTACGCCGCCAAACGCCGTTTCAGCCCACTGGAAGTAGAACTCTGGCCAATGATGCTGCGTGCCGCCTGTGTACGCTTCTGGCTGTCCCGCCTGATCGCTGCCAAGGCCTTTGCCGGCCAGGATGTGCTGATTCATGATCCGGCCGAGTTTGAACATCGTCTGGCTCAACGCCAGACGATGAGCATAGCGTTGCCAATGTCCTTGTAAGGCCTCGAAAAGCTTTATTTACTTAGATTAATGCGCCCTATGCCAACTAACAGCGCAGGGCGCATCTCTTCGTACCTGCTTGGATTCAGTGAGTACAGGTCACTTTCTGCAAGTGCGGTGGCTGATCTGGATTAAGTCCGCGAGCTTCGGCCAGGGCAGCGGCCATCCGATAAAAGCTCTGGATAGCCAGGATCGGATCAAGGTCTGGATGGCCCGCTTCAGCCAGCGGCAGGGTGTGTCCGGGTACGCTGGTAGGAGCGGCGAGCAGAACATGCGCGCCGCGTTGCCGCATCTCGTCGGCCAAGGCCAACAGTCCTGCCTGCTCGGGGCCTCGCGGCGCGAAGATAAGCAGCGGATAGCCGTCTTCGATCAGGGCCATCGGCCCATGCTTGATTTCGGCGCCGCTGAAGGCCTCGCCTTGCAGCACGGAGGTTTCCTTGAACTTCAGCGCTGCTTCGAGAGCAATGCTCATGCCCAGGCCGCGCCCCACCACCATACAGCGTTGAGCGTCCTTTAAGGCATCGAGAGCGGGTGCCCAGTCTAGCTCCCAGGCGTGCTGTAAATCGTCCGGCAGACGCTGCCCGGCTTCCAGCAAGGCGGCATCGGCTTGCCAGTGGGCAATCAACCGAGCGCTGGCACTAAGCGTGGCGATAAAACTCTTGGTAGCGGCTACGCTGCGCTCTTCACCGGCACTCAGCGGAACGGTTTGCGTGCAAACCGAAGCCAGCGGTGAGTCCGGTGCATTCACCAGCGCAGCCGTCAACGCGCCACGCTCGCCCAGGGCGCGCATTGTGTCGATCAGGTCGGGACTGCGACCCGACTGAGAGAGTGCCAGCGCCAGATAACCGTTCACCTGCAGCGGCGCCTTTCGAAGTGTTATCAGGGACATGGGTAGCGAGGCGACTGGTATGCCCAAGCGTTGCATGGCTAGGTAGGCAAAGTAGCTGGCGGCATGGTCTGAGCTGCCGCGCGCTACGGTCAGCGCTCCTGCAGGCGGCTCGCGGCGCAACTGCTCTGCCAGGGCTTCAATCATCGACTCGGACGCCTGGAGCTGCGTGACAACAGCGGCACGGGCCGAAGCGGCTTCTTCATGCATGAGTGAGGTCATAGATATGTCCTTTCAGGGTCTACCGGACTCACAACACCGTATCGAGGCGGCGAGTCTTGTGGGTAACAGGCGCTGGGTATCAGGGCTGGGCCGTACTGCCGGGCCTCAACCCTCCGCTGACGCCTAGCGCCGCAATTCGGCGATAAAATCGTAGTAGTCGTTACGGCAGTAGGTATCGGTAAGCTCGATTGGAGTGTTGTCTACTTGGTAACCAATACGCGTCAGCCGCAGCATGGCCGTACCCGGTTCAAGGCCAGCCAGGGCGGCCATGTCCGGCGTGGCGTTGACCGCCTGCACATGCTGTAACGCTCGAACTACAGACAACCCGGCAGCATCCAGCCAGGCATACAGTGAGTCGCCTACCGCAGTAGGGTCAGGCACGAAACGAGCTGGCAACGTACTGTGTTCGATGGCCATGACCACCCCGTCAGCCCGGCGTAAGCGCTTGAGCCGGGCGACCTGATCCCGCGGAGAAAGTCCCAGGCGCAGGCTTTCTTCAGGGGTCGGCTCCGCCAGCCCTCGGGACAGCCATTGAGAGCTGGGGGTAAAGCCCTTGCCGCGCAGCATATCGCTGAAACTGGACAGCCGGGACAGGGGCATGGCCAGACGGGGCGTAATGAAAGTGCCCGAACCGTGCGTGCGGTTGATCAGTTTTTGCGCCAGCAAAACATCCAGGGCTTTGCGTGCAGTGACACGCGAAATCGACAGCCGCTCACACAGCATCCGTTCAGACGGCAAGGCATCTTCGGCACGCCAGAGCCCCGCATGAATCGCAGACTCCAATTGCTGGGCCAGCTGCAGATAAAGAGGCGTGGATCCGTTCTGATCCAACGTGATGTGGCTTAACGCATCGCTCATTCCAGAGGCCTATAGAAAAGGAACGAGCGATATTAATACCACTTAAATACCAGTTTAGATACCAGCTGAGGTGGGCCTAGCGCTAAGACACAAGGTCCACTGTGCAGGATTAACCTAAATCTTGCTCAGACAACCAGACAACACCTGAGCTACAGATGTCATCAGTGCCTCGTATCCTTCAGCGTTAACAGGCACGGCCGCTCCTAGCGGGTCCAATTCAGCCAAGGTCACCGGCAACCCCTCGCTTAGGGTGTTTGCCAGTCGTGGCTGCAGAGGCGGCTCGGTAAAGACGCAGGTCGGCCCGGTCTTCTCAAGTAGGGTCCGCATGGCCGCTACGTGACGAGCGCCGGGTTGAACGTCGCCGCTGATGGCAAAGACGCCACGGTGCGACAGGCCATAGGCCTCCTCGAAATAATCGAAGGCCTCATGAAAGACAAAATAGGGCTTGCCGACCAGCGGCGTAAGCTGCTGCTTTAATGCTGCATCTAGCCGGTCCAGGCGTTGCTCGAACTGCTGAAGATTGGCCTGGTAACGGGCAGCATTGGCTGGGTCTTGGGTGGCCAGGTCGGCCGCCATCTTTGCCGCAATAACCCGGGCGTTGGCTGGCAGTAACCAGAGATGCGCATCCAGCGTACCCGGGCGGTGGTCATGGTCATGTTCCAAGGCCTCGTCATGATGGTCATGATCCTCATGGTCCTCGTGCCCTGCATGATCGTCATGCCCCTTCTCCTCGAAACTCATGAAGCGGCGTAGGTGCAGACCGGGCAAGTCCTGAATGGTTACGCTGGGCTGCTGGCGGCCGGGCAGTACGCCCTTGAGAAAGGTTTCCATGTCCGGGCCGATCCAGTAGAACAGCTGCGCGTCACGCACACGGCGGATATCGGACGGGCGCAACGCGTAATGGTGCGGCGAGGCACCTGGAGGCAGCAGAACATCAGGCTGACCGGCACCGTCTTGTACGGCCGCGGCAATTAATTGCAACGGTTTGATGCTGGTAAGAACATTAACCTCGGCCTGAGCCGAGGCAGTGAAAAAGGTCAGGCCGAGCCAAGCGCCGGCGATCAGGGATCGGATCACGGAAGGGTCTCAAAGCAGAGGATTTGTAATATAATAACGTCCTTTCTCCCTAACGGTTATCTTCAGATGACGAGCATCCCTTTGGCTTCTCGCCCGCATGATCATTCCCGCTGCGTAGCCCATGCCCTGGGCGAGGCTGAGACGTTATGTGCACGCTCCGGCGTTCGGTTGACCGATCTACGCCGTCGTGTGCTGGAACTGGTCTGGCAGAGCCATAAGCCTCTGGGCGCCTACGACATCCTAGGCGTACTCAGCGAGCAGGACGGCCGCCGTGCCGCACCGCCCACGGTATACCGCGCCCTGGACTTCCTATTGGAGAACGGTCTGGTCCACCGTATCGCCTCGTTGAATGCCTTTGTTGGCTGCAATCATCCTGGGCATGCGCACCAAGGCCAGTTTCTGATCTGCCGACAGTGCCATGTTGCCGTCGAGATCGAGCAGTCGACCATTGAAAGCGCCATCCAGACCAGTGCCCGCGATATCGGCTTTACGGTCGAAGGCCAGACGGTTGAAGTGGTCGGCCTGTGTTCCACGTGCCGGGATGCTGCATGAGCGACGCACTAGTTCGATTGTCCAACGTAGGCGTACGCTTTTCCGGACAGAACATTCTGGATCAGGTGAGCCTGGCTATCGCGCCCGGTGAGATCGTTACGCTTATTGGGCCTAACGGCGCCGGCAAGACGACCCTGGTACGGGCTGTACTCGGCCTGCTCACGCCGGACAGCGGCACCGTATGGCGACAGCCGCACCTGCGCATCGGTTATATGCCGCAAAAGCTCCATGTGGATGCCACCCTGCCCCTGACGGTACTGCGCTTTCTGCGCCTGGTGCCAGGGGTCGACCGCAGCAGTGCAGCCAAGGCTCTGGCGGAAGTAGGGGGCGATCATTTGCTTGATAGCCCATTACAAACCATTTCCGGCGGTGAACTGCAGCGTGTTCTGCTTGCACGGGCCTTGCTACGCAAACCTGAATTGCTGGTGCTAGACGAGCCCGTGCAAGGCGTGGATGTCAGCGGCCAGGCCGAGTTGTACCGGCTTATTACGCAGTTGCGTAACCGCTATGGGTGCGGAGTGCTGATGGTATCCCATGACCTGCACCTGGTGATGAGCACAACCGATCAGGTGGTTTGCCTGAACCATCACGTCTGTTGCTCCGGCCATCCGGAACAGGTCAGCGGCCATCCGGCGTTTGTCGAACTGTTTGGGCAGGACGCTCGGAGTCTGGCGATTTATCACCACCACCATGACCACGCCCATAGCCTGCACGGCCATGTGGTCATGCCTCAACCTCATGTCCATGGTGAGCACTGCAAGCATGGCTGATTTTTTGTTATATGCCCTGCTCGCCGGGCTGGCACTGGCCATTGTTGCCGGGCCGCTGGGTTCGTTCGTGGTCTGGCGGCGCATGGCCTATTTTGGGGATACCCTCTCTCATGCCGCCCTTCTAGGCGTGGCGATGGGTTTCCTGTTGGACATCAATCCGACCCTGGCTGTTACTGTCGGGTGTTTGCTCCTCGCCATACTGCTGGTGCTGCTGCAGAAGCGCCAGGGGCTTGCCGCCGATACCCTGCTGGGCATCATGGCACACAGCACCCTATCGCTCGGGCTTGTTGCGCTGTCCTTTATGAAGGACGTGCGGATCGACTTGATGAGCTACCTCTTCGGCGACCTGTTGGCAGTAAGTCAGACGGATCTCTGGTGGATCGCAATCGGCAGCGTTGTGGTCTTGGCGGCTTTGGCCGCGCTATGGCGTCCGCTCCTGGCGATTACGGTGCATGAAGAGTTGGCACGGGTGGAAGGATTGCCGGTTACGGCGATCCGCATGGCCCTGATGCTGCTGATTGCGGTGGTGATTGCGGTGGCAATGAAGATCGTTGGCGTGCTGCTGATTACTTCGCTGCTAATCATTCCCGCTGCTGCCGCCCAACGGCATGCCCGCAGCCCAGAGCAGATGGCATTGGGTGCCAGCCTGCTGGGCATCGTCGCGGTGTGCCTGGGGCTATCGCTGTCCTGGTATGAAGACACTCCGGCTGGCCCCTCGATCGTAGTCTCGGCGGCCGCGTTGTTTCTACTCAGTTTCGTGCTGCCGAAGCGGGTATAACGATACGTTAAAGGCTTAAGGCGCACTGCATGTTCCCGGTGCGCGCTATAAGCCCTCCCTGTATCAGAACATCGCCGCGATGGCCTTACCCAGTTCTTCCGTTGTGCCCTTTCCACCGATATCACCAGTCAGCGGTGCGTTGTCTGGCCCTTTCGCCAGAACAGCCTCGATAGCCGAGAGAATTGCAGCACCGGCTTCGTGATGCCCCAGGTGCTCCAGCATCATCCCGCCACACCAAATTTGCCCGATGGGGTTGGCGATACCCTTGCCAGCAATATCCGGCGCAGAACCGTGCACCGGCTCGAACAGGCTGGGGAAGCGGCGGTCCGGGTTGATGTTGGCCGAAGGCGCAATTCCGATAGTGCCGGTACACGCCGGACCAAGATCGGACAGGATGTCGCCGAACAGGTTGCTTGCCACAACCACATCGAACCAGTCCGGATGCAGAACGAAGTTCGCTGTCAGAATATCGATGTGGTATTTGTCGACCTTGATCTCCGGATAATGCGCGGCCATGGCTTCAACGCGCTCGTCCCAGTACGGCATGGTGATGGAAATGCCGTTGGATTTGGTAGCCGACGTCAGGTGTTTTTTCGGCCGGCGCTGGGAGAGTTCAAAGGCGAACTTGAGGATGCGATCCACACCGACACGGCTCATGACGGTTTCCTGCATGACGATTTCGCGCTCAGTCCCAACAAACATTTTGCCGCCGATACTGGAATACTCACCCTCGGTATTCTCGCGCACCACATAGAAGTCGATATCGCCTGGCTTGCGGTCAGCCAGCGGACTTTTCACGCCAGGCATCAGGCGACAGGGACGCAAGTTCACATATTGGTCGAAATCACGCCGGAATTTCAGCAGTGAATCCCACAGGGAAATGTGATCCGGCACAACCTCCGGCCAGCCCACCGCACCGAAATAAATGGCGTCGTAGCCCTTGAGCTGCTCGAACCAGTCGTCCGGCATCATCTTGCCGTGCTGGAGGTAATAGTCGGCACAGGCAAAGTTGAACCAGTCCCACTGAAGTTCGAGATTAAAAGCCTTGGCCGCGGCATCAAGTACGCGAACGCCCTCAGGCATCACTTCCTTGCCGATGCCGTCGCCGGGAATAACGGCGATTCTGTAGCGGGACGTAGCCATGCGCGGTTCCTCTTGTTGTTGATTGGTCAGTCAGGCCAGTGTATTCCACTGTTTAACGCGCACAATTAGGCCTTTTCGAAAACCATTCTTGAACCAAAGGAAAGAATGATGTCGGTCACTGATGACTTGAGCTTTTTTCAGCGTGTGGCAACACGGGGCAGCCTGACGGCCGTGGCGCGAGAACTGGGGCTGTCGTTACCTGCGGTAAGCAAGCGATTAACGCAGCTGGAGCAGCGATTGGGCGTGCAGTTGATTCAGCGCACCACGCGCCGGCTGGATTTAACGCCTGAGGGCGAGCTCTATCTGGAAGGAGCCCGACCGATTCTTCAGCAGATCGAAGAACTGGAGAGCGCTGTCAGCAATCAGCGCCAGTCCTTGCGCGGCCAACTGCGGATCAATGCCACGTTTGGTTTCGGGCGGCGGCATCTGGCGCCGGTGCTGTCCCGCTTTGCCCAGCTGCATCCGCAGATCGAGTTATCGCTGGAGCTGACCAGCCAACCGCTTAGCCTGCTGGACCCAGGCGTCGATATTTGTATTCGTATGGGTGAGCCGCCGGACTCGCGGCTGGTAGGCCAGCGGCTGCTAGGCAACCCGCGCATTCTTTGTGCTGCCCCGGCCTACCTTGAACGGGCCGGAACGCCTAAGACGATCAGTGACCTCAGCACGCATAATTGCATCGTGCTGCGCCAGGATGGCAGCGACTATGCCATTTGGCGCTTCCGTCAGAACGGGCAGGAACAAGCCCAGAAAGTGAGCGGCACGCTGTCAAGTAACGATGGCGAGGTAGCCGTGCATTTAGCACTGGAGGGGCATGGTCTGATCTTGCGCTCATGGTGGGACGTACGGGAGCATCTTGCCAACGGACGGCTGATTCCTCTGCTTCAGGACTACGAGGCACCACGGGCCGATATTTACGCCGTGTACCCGCATCGCCGTCATGTGCCGCAGCGGATAAAAGTCTTCATTCAGTTTCTGGCCCATGCACTGACCATTCGGCTGCCGGACGCGCCAGAGCCTGAGCGCACCTGAACATCACCCCTATGGTGCCTGCTCCCTACTGCCGGTACGTTGGCCGAGCGGGGACTGTGCTCTGGCTTGGGATCGCGGACGGTGCGACTCCAAGGCCTTGATTTGCCTGTCCTGCAACCGGGACAGGCAGGTCAGGGCCGCTGTGGCGCCAATCAAGGCATAAAACATGTCGGATTGGGTATCCCACTCGTAACCCTGGGTACCCAGGAACTCTTCGGCGCCCTGCCCCAGCGCCAGCGCGGCCCACCACTCGATCATTTCATAGACGGCGCTTACCGCTACCGCCACGCAGCCCGACAGAAACGCCAGCATCTTGCGCCCAAAGACGTGCCGCTCGCGAATCAGGATTTCCCTAGCCAGCAGACAAGGCACGAACCCTTGCATGAAATGGCCAAGCTTGTCGTAGGGATTGCGCTCCATGTCGAGGAACTCTTGAATCCATCCGCCCAGCGGCACACGTGCATAGCTGTAGGTGCCTCCGGCAATCAGGCCCAGCGCATGAATCGTAATCAGCACATAGAGTAGCGGCGTGAGGCTGAAACGCTGATGCGTGGCAATCAGCAGGGGCAGCACGATCAATACGGGAAAGATTTCCATGAACCAGGTTGCCCGATCGTAGGGCGCGATTCCCGACAGGATGAGAGCTATACAAACAATGATGACAAGGGCGCGTAGTAATACTGTTTGATTCATTCCGTCCGCCTTGAAGCTAAACCCATGGCCGTCCCTGAAAAGGACTGGCCATTAACTACATAAGGGATAGACAGCAGAACGGCGGTAAAGGATCAGGCGCTGACTCAATTCGTTACGTTCAGACCTTGCGCCAGACACTGGCCAGCCAGGGTTGCTGCTCGCGAGGCAACCCTGCCGGCCGATAATAATGCTCCAGTTCGGTAAAACCGGCCTCGGTCAGATAACGCTGCCAGGCGGGCCAATCGTGGTAGGCCCCAAAGCGCGGGCCACTCCAACCCTCACGGTTGTCGCCGCGCGGGTTGGAGCTGAACAGTACGCCGCGTGGCTTTAATGCATCATGCAGCTCGCGCAGTATGCGGGGTAATTCCGCAGTAGGGATATGAAAGAGCGAGGCATTGGCGAAGACTCCATCAAAATGCTCAGCGGGCAGATCTAGCGCAAGAAAGTTCTGATGCCAGACCTCACACCCTGAATCCGCCCGGGCCATCGCCACAAACTCTGCCGAGCCGTCCACCCCCACCGGCTGATGCCCCCGCTGGGAGAAGGCGCGCAGATCACGACCTGGCCCGCAGCCAAAGTCGAGAATGCGCAGCGGAGCGTTGCCTTCGATATAGCGCAGCAGGGCCTCGATGTTCTGGCTGACGTCGTGATCACGCGTTCCCTCGCGAAACCCTTCGGCCGTCTGGCTGTAATGGGCCAGGGTGCGAGCAGTGATTTGCAGGAGTTCGTCGGGCGGTACTGTCATGATGTAAGCCTTGAAGAGAGGGTAAGTAGAGAGCTTACGCTCTGTCTGAAAAATCGGTTTGCTGCTCTGTCATCCGTTTTCCCAGCACAAATGATAGATGACGGCGCGCTACGAATTGAATGACCGCTCATGAGAGCGGATCAGCGATCTGATTTCCTCCAAGCAGTGACTGGGACGGCATCGCGTGTTCAAGGCTTGCCACGCTGGAAGAAAGGCGGTTTTGGTCGAGCATCGGTCACAAAATGGTGATCCGGGCAGCAGAGATGGCGATTTGGCAATGTCAGGGTAACTGGTCAGTGATCCTGTACTTGGGTCGCGGCAGTCCGTTCACCAGTGCTGACTATCAACGCGTTCTGAGCCGCAGACAGCTGTTGGATTTACCTCGAGCAGTTCTATAGCCCAAGAATGCTCCGTAAAGTTGCGCAGCAAGATATGAAGCTTTCAACCCTTTCGAAACCGTTCGAGGAGGTGGGATACAACCCATGAACCTTACAAAAATGTAAGGTAATTTCGCGAAACCTCCATCGAAAGTGCTTAGTCGTACCTAAGGATCTCCTGGGACCACGTACGATTTTTTGAGTGGAGAATGCGTAATGACTAGTGCTACGTATCAGTCCTGTATCCGGGCTTGTTCCAATTGTGCCCTCGCCTGTGAGATGTGTACGTCTGCCTTCGTGAAGAAGACGTCAAGATGATGACCCGTTGCATTGAGATGAATAAGGACTGCGCGAACATGTGCGCCTTAGCAGCCGTTCTAATGACCCGTGATAGCAGTCTGGCATCAGATAGATCATTGCCTAGAATGCGCGAAGGTCTGCATGGCTTGTGCTGAAGAATGTAAGCGCATGGCGGCCTAAAGATTGTAGCTAAGGTTATGACCATGAAGTTTTCGTATTACCTTGACCTTAAATGGCCTAATTAAAGTCGACGTCTAATTAGCATTATTCAACTATCTAAGCCTGAGTATGTTTCTTTCTAGATCACTAAAAGTAGTAATAAAGAAAAGTTTCGGACTTGGTGATTACGCCTACCCGCTAGAGGAAAACATTAGCTATTTCGAATTTAAATACGCTTCAACTATAGATTAGTTTTATGTCAAGCGAAGTCGACCCTTAATGACAAGGAGCTAACTTATGCAAGCTTCACCCAGCATGCACAAGCACGACTGCGCGGAGAACCACCGTGCCGGCCAGACGAAAGATCCGGTGTGTGGGATGACAGTCAAAACTGATAGCCGCATCAGCGAACATTACCAAGGGCAGACGTATTGGTTTTGCAGCCAGAAATGCTTGGATAAGTTTCAGAATGCGCCTGATAAGTATGTGAGTGAACATAGTATAGGTCGTACTCCGCCTGCCCTGCACAGCGCCAACGTTCCGGCAGGAACATCAGGGATTACTGAATATACCTGTCCTATGCATCCAGAAATCCGCCAGTTAGGACCAGGAAGTTGTCCCATCTGCGGTATGGCCTTGGAGCCAACGATTCCTGAATTGGAAGAGGAAAATAATCCAGAACTGAAGGATTTTAGCCGGCGTTTTTGGTGGACCCTACCGCTCACAGCTGTGGTCGTAGCGCTAGCAATGTTTGGGCATGGTTTGGCACTTTTTCATGGACAGAGTCAGAACTGGATTGAGCTTGCGATCGCTACGCCTGTGGTTCTCTGGGGTGGCTGGCCTTTCTTTACCCGAGGTATGATCTCAATCCGCAAGCGCAGTCCAAACATGTGGACGCTGATAGGCTTGGGCACTACTGCAGCCTATCTTTACAGTGTCGTGGCTACCGTATTGCCTGGACTTTTTCCTACCTCATTTAGCGTCGGCGGACGAATCGGTGTTTATTACGAGGCCGCGGCAGTAATCATTTCTCTCACGCTACTGGGTCAGATACTAGAGCTGCGTGCACGCTCGCAAACTTCTTCGGCTATCAGGGCGCTTTTAGGCCTGTCACCAAAGACAGCGCGCCGAATCAATGCAGACGGTAGTGAAGAAGATATTCCTTTGACCAGCGTACACGAGGGCGATCACTTGCGGGTACGTCCTGGAGAAAAGGTCCCCGTAGATGGCGTAGTGCTTGAAGGTGAAAGTGCACTGGATGAGTCCATGCTTACCGGTGAACCGGTGCCGGTTACCAAACGTCCTGGTGACAGTGTGATTGGCGCAACACTTAATGCTCACGGATCACTAGTCATGGAGGCCACCCGGGTAGGCTCAGGCACCATGCTGTCGCAAATCGTGCAGATGGTTGCCAATGCCCAGCGCTCCAAAGCTCCGATGCAGCGTATGGCTGATTCCGTCGCGGGCTGGTTTGTGCTGATGGTAGTGTCGGTTGCAATACTTACCTTTTTTGCCTGGGGACTTCTCGGCTCGGAACAGGGCTGGCTGTTTGGCTTGATCAACGCAGTGGCAGTTTTAATCATTGCTTGCCCCTGTGCCTTGGGCTTGGCCACGCCAATGTCGATCATGGTAGCCACGGGCAAGGCTGCGGGTAGTGGTGTGCTGTTTCGTGATGCGGCTGCTATCGAGAAAATGAAGCAGATTGACACACTGATTGTAGACAAGACCGGCACTCTGACTGAAGGCCGGCCCGTATTTGATCAGGCTGTGGGTATAGCCCCGTTTCATGCTGACGAGGTATTAAACCTGGCCGCTAGCCTTGACCAAGGTAGCGAGCACCCATTGGCCCATGCCATTGTCGAGCACGCTCGTGCTCGGGGTATGGAGCTGGTACGGCCCAGTAGCTTCGAGTCTAGCTCAGGCATTGGTGTGCGCGGCGAAGTGGCCGGTCAGAGCCTTCAGCTTGGCAATACAGCTCTGATGGAGCAGGCAGGTGTTTCTGTCGAGGAACTCAAGGATATAGCCGAGAAGTTACGTCAGCAAGGAGCCAGCGTGATGTACCTGACGGTGGACGGAGCGCTTGCCGGTCTGCTGGCAGTATCCGACCCGATCAAACCTACCTCGCTTGAGGCTGTAAAAAGTCTTCAAGCCGATGGGGTTCGCGTCATCATGGCTACTGGCGACGGGCAGACCACAGCACATGCCGTGGCGGCAAAGCTAGGAATTGATGAGGTCTACGGTGAGGTTAAGCCACAGGATAAGGAACGGCTTGCTGCGCGTCTGCAAAGCGAGGGGCGTCGTGTGGCAATGGCTGGCGATGGAATCAATGACGCCCCCGCGTTAGCGCGCGCTGACATCGGTATTGCTATGGGTACCGGTACCGATGTAGCCATGAACAGTGCTCAAGTAACGTTAGTTAAAGGGGACCTTAGAGGCATTCTGCGTGCTCGATCGCTGTCAGTGGCGACGGTAAAGAACATGCGTCAAAACCTGATGTTTGCTTTTCTTTATAACGGCTTGAGCATCCCTATTGCAGCAGGCGTGCTGTATCCATTATTTGGCCTATTGCTTTCGCCCATGCTCGCAGCGCTGGCGATGAGCCTAAGCTCCGCCTCAGTGGTCTTTAATGCCCTGCGCTTACGGCACGCGCGCCTTGACTAGCTGTCATACATGGCTAGTGAGTATGGCCGTTTGACAGCCAGCTCCAGTAGCAAGCAACACCATCAAGAGGAGACTAGAACTTCATGCACATGTCTTACTGGCGTTTCGCAGCAATGATTACTACCTCAACGGTAGTTATGTTCGGGCTCATGTATCTCAATACATATGCTATCGAGCACCTTTTTTGGAGCGAAACCCGTGCCTGGATGGCACTAGTGATGGGTGCATGCATGGCAATAATCATGCTCAGCTTTATGCTGAACATGTATAAAAACAAGCGCGCCAATATGCTTATCTTTGCAGGCAGTGCAGTGACTTTTGCACTTGCTCTATGGCTCGTGCGTAGTCAGACCACTATTAGTGATACTGATTATATGAAAGCAATGATTCCGCACCACTCCATTGCCATTATGACCAGCCAGCGGGCTCAGATTAGTGACCCCCGGGTACGCAAGCTGGCCGATGAGATCATTGAGGCCCAAAAGCGTGAAATTGCCGAGATGAAGTACTTGATCAACGATCTGAAAAAGGCAAATGAATGACCGAACGTAAGAGGAAATGTTGTTCTTCGGTGCAATAACTCCAGGCACGGCACCTTAGTGACAGCTCGCGGTGAACCAGCCTCCGGTGAGGCTGTAAAAAGGTTCTCATCTGTTAGAAATCATGCCTCTGATCGTTCCTGCTCGACAGGCAATAGCTGAAGCGACGGTTATTAGTGCCACTACAAAATAGTAACGAGACGGCGTTTGTAAACTGGTGCTTAAAAACCGATCTCGATGCACATTTGCCTACTAGGCTATCTTTCACCCACGAGCCGTGATGTGCGATGTGGTGCCAAGGGCGTTCATGTAACTTCTCTAACGTGCCCCTTTTCCGGCTGGTCACCCTTTATCAGGTACTCCTTGTTAGAACGTACGTAAGAAGCCTCCAGAAGCGGGAATTCGCCATGCTTTTCCAAGAAAAACAGACCTTTCAAGCGCATGGGGGGAGTTAGTTGCGCTTGAGCAACAGCCGCTCAATTTGATCCCGCTCTTCTGCAGTGGGAAGTGCCGTGGGGTCTACATTTGAATTGGAATAATTTTCTCCCGACTCGCGGGTGTGCAGCGAATCGGCTTCCGGATGATATCGACCCTCCTTGTCAAAGGAGATCCAGCCGTACCACTCCCGGACCACTTTCGACGGTTTGCCTTCGTCCATAGCAACGTACCAATCGACCAGCCGGAAACGCTTGCCGGCAAGGTGTGACGTGGCCTTTTCTGCGCGAACCAACGCTAGATAGAGCGAATGAGGCAAGTGCTCAACTTCACCCGTTTCGTCGAGCAAAAATATAAACGAGGCATACGCACCTTGCCTCTCTCTAGCTTCATCGCGCCGCGACAAGGTAAAAACCGGCGCGAAACCGCCTCCTTCGGTCCTGAAGTTGGTTGTTTGCCCTTGATAGACCCTCGCAGCATTCCACTGGACCCTTCCTCCATAAGCGTATGCGCGAATATCAAACTTCATGGGGCGAATCTGGCGATCCTCAGTGATACGACGCTCACCAGGAGAGATAAGATTCTGCGCGAGATAGCCTCCTTTGAGAATATCTTCCCATGTGCGTTTTGTGAGCTTGTCTCCTCGATACACACCACGGCTTCCATACCCGCTAACCGGCTTGAAAAAAAGATTACGCCGGCTCTGCCAAAGTTGCTCTGCGTTTTCTTGCTCAACAGGCACGGTTAGAGGTATGAACTGCGCTAACACAGTCCTGGCCTGCTGATCCACGCCCAGTCTTTCAAGCAGATCAGCATCGGTCAGCTCTACCAGCCTACGCTTGTCAGCGTATAGGGCATACGCCTGAGGATGTGGCGTTACGGTCACGGCATCGGCCAAGTAGGCGCTTCGCAGTGCAGCACAGTTGTCGCCTTCCAGATAAAAGTCCGTAAGCCTGTTGTAGACAAGATCGACAGGTTTACCTGCGATCAACAGGCTGTTGTCACGGAAGGTCAGTTCAGCCGGGGCTGCGATAGCACACTCGATGCCTGCTGACTCGAACAGGCGTTGAAAGAGAAGAAACTCCGGGTAAAGGTACTGCGCTTGTGGGTCTTCATCCACTATAACCATGCGTTTGAGCGGTCTTTGCTCGCCGCTTGCTGACCACTCCTGAAAAAACATGTCCAGAATCGACTGCTCGAAGCTAGCAAAGCCTTTTTCACTTGGCGAGAGACCTGAGATACCGCTGCAACAGCTCCTATGCGCGCGGGCGATTAACGCATTTAGCATCGCACCGCCTGCGTTAGTGTTTATCTCAATAAGCCCCAGCCCCTCTTCGCCCAGATGGAAATCGTAGCCAACAAAGACACCACGTGCGCCGCGTGGATCATGCTGTGCGATAGCAGGGGCGGAACTCAATGCATGCTCACGCCAGGCAGGCAGGCTAATAGTCCGCTCGATAGCCTCAACCACTTCTTCCATCTGTTGCAGCTGACGTGACGATACAAATACTGGCCGTACTGCCAAAGCATGAGGACATCGCGAGGTTAAAAGTTCGAATAACTCTGTATTCCCAAGCTTTTCACTAAGGGCATCGGAGAGTGCAGTTTGATCCAGGCTTATGCAGAAGCACGCGTCGTTAAGCGTTGCAGCTGTTGTGCCACAGGATTTTGAAGGTAAGGTTTGCACGAGTATTCCAAGGTTAAGACCCATGAAATCTGAAAATAATGGCCTCCTTAAGTTCAGCTAGCGGTGATCTCAGGCCCAGTCCATACAATGCTGTTTTGGCGAACTTAACATTCACTGATAAGTACAGTGCTACGGACACAGCAAAATCTGTTCGAGGTGAGAGCACCACGTTTATGTGCAAGCGCTCCTTCAATCCCTGGCGTAGGCGGCTTCCAGTGCATCGTTAATGGTTCGCAGCACCTTGACCCGGGCAAACCGCTTGTCATTAGCCTCGACCAACGTCCAGGGTGCGATTTCCGTGCTATTGCGCGCGACCATATCTTCGACCGCCGCCGAGTATTGATCCCATTTGTCGCGATTGCGCCAGTCCTCTTCAGTGATCTTGAAGCGCTTGAAAGGCGTTTCCTCGCGTTCTTTGAACCGCTTGAATTGCGTATCCGAATCGATTGCCAGCCAGAACTTGACCAGCACAATTCCGGCATCGGTCAGCTGTTCCTCAAAATCATTGATTTCGCTGTAGGCACGCAGCCAATCCGCCTCGCTGGCAAAACCTTCGACCCGCTCCACCAGCACCCTCCCGTACCAGGAGCGGTCAAACACCGTGAAGCCCCCCAACTTCGGGATGTGCCGCCAGAACCGCCAGAGATAGGGCTGGGCACGCTCCTCTTCGGTGGGCGCGGCGATGGGAATGACTCGGTATTGCCGCGGGTCGAGCGCCCCGGTCACACGGCGGATGGTACTGCCCTTACCGGCAGCATCATTGCCTTCAAACACCGCTACCAGGGCGTGACGCTTGAAGCGCTTATCCCGTACCAGTAGCGATAGCCGGGCCTGCTCGGCGATCAGTTGTTCCCGATAGGCCTCCTTGCTCAGGGTTTGGCTCATGTCCAGGCTGCTGAGCACGCCGCGACCGTCCAGATTGGGTGGCAACGGCGCGGCATGGGAACTGCGGGGTGTGCGGGTATCGTTATCCAATGCGGCCGTGAGTGCTTCGAGCAGAATGTTGCCTACCATCAAGCTGCGGTAGTGCTCGTCATACCCGGGCACGATATACCAGGGCGCGTAGTCACGGCTGGTTCGACGCATAACATGCTCGCCATGCTGGACAAACTTGTCGTAGGTTCTGGACTGCTGCCAGTCGAGCGGGCTGATTCGCCAGCTGTGCAGGGGATCATCCTTGAGCGTCTTGAGACGCTGCTTGAGCTGCTTCTTGGACAGGTGGAACCAGAACTTGAGGATGACGGCACCTTCATCGCTCAACATACGCTCCAGACGCCCCGCTTCGCCGATTGCCTCTTCCAGATCGGCAGACTTGATGCGCTTCTCCACCCGGGCATGCAGCATCTGGCTGTACCAGTTACCAAAGAAAATCCCGATCCGCCCCTTAGGCGGCAGGTGTTGCCAATAACGCCAGGCCGGTGGGCGCAAACGTTCGTCCTCGCTGGGTTCTAGAAAGGACTCGACCTGAATGAGCCGAGGGTCCATCCATTCGCTGAGCAGCTTTACCGTCTCGCCTTTTCCGGCCCCCTCTACTCCATTGATCAGGAGCAACACAGGAAAACGACCCTGTTCCTTGAGCCGGTACTGAGCTTCCAGCAGCGCCTGGCGTAGCTTCGGCTCAGCCGCCTCATAGGTTTCCTTGTCAATGACGTGATCAGTTTCTGCGGATTCGAACATACGGTTCTCCAGCCAAACCGGTGAAAATGTCGCGACCGCTTTCAGGTGCATGGCCGCAGAGGATACCCTTTCGAGTCCGCGCTCCGCTGGACGTTCGGCGCTACTGAACTCTACTGCGCTGCATGCATCGATCTATAACGCCACCTTCTATCCCAGGCGAGCCATGAGAGAACGTATAAATCCTTTTCAGCTGTTGATCCTGGTCCTGTCGTTTTACGTACTAGGCGCTCTAATCGTTGACCTGACCCTGACGCTGCCGCCCGAAATCTCGCGGTTGTTGAACTACCTGGACATCATCGTCTGCGTATTTTTCTTTGTGGACTTTTGCATACGCTTTAGCGCCGCCCCAAACAAGTGGCGCTTCATGCGCTGGGGCTGGCTGGACCTGCTGGCTTCCATCCCGGCGGCCGGCTTTCAAAGCGCCAAGCTCTTTCGCGTCGTGCAAATGCTCAGACTACTGCGGGCCATCAAATCGATACAGCTGATCTGGCGATTGCTGTTTCGCAACAAGGCCGAAGGCATTGTCGCTTCGGCAGCCACCGCGACCCTGCTTTTAGTGGCCTTTGGAGCGATCACTATGCTTATGGTTGAGGCGCCGAATCCTGAAAGCTCTATCAATACGGCGGAAGAAGCGCTCTGGTGGGCCTTTGTGACCGTCACAACCGTTGGCTATGGCGACTTTTATCCGGTAACGACTCTGGGCCGGATCGTTGCCGTGCTGCTGATGATTGCCGGGGTTGGGCTGTTCGGCAGCTTTGCCGCTTATATCGGCTCGTTGGTATTGTCAGATAAAGATGAAAAAGACTCCCACGAGCAGAAAGCCGACCGGGAAATGATACGTCTCCTTATAGCCAAGGTAGATCAGTTGAGCGAAGACGTACACGGTCTGCGCCGAGAGCTACAGGACTGTCGCAAGGAAGAAAAGCCTGATTAGGCATGCCTGATGAAAAGGCGGAAGCAAACAGAGGCCAATAAAGGTCTATCAGAAAGATTCTGCCCCGCTTTTTTCATCTCTGGAGCTGACCTAGCAAAAAAATATGACAATTTAATGAATATTCATAAGCGCCACTGGTTTGCCATTGGCCGCCCCGATAACCTCGTGACCTAATACCTGTCCACTAACACCAGGAGAAAGACATGTCGTTTCGTATCCAGGCGCGCCAGCGGCCGGACGAGGAAGTCCGCCGTGTAGTGACCGAGCGTATCGAAAAAGCCAAGGAAGCCCTTGCTGCCGGCTCGGCGGAAGGCGTACATAACGCCCGCAAGCGGCTCAAGGAGATACGTGCCGTCCTGCGCCTGGTACGTGGACCACTCGGCAAGAATACCTTTGCGACCCAAAACATCCGTTTTCGCGACCTTGGGCAAGGCCTGTCCAGCCTGCGGGATGCCTCAGCCATTGTGGAAAGCTGGGATGCACTGGCCGCACAGAACCGCAAACGTTTTACATCGGCAGCCATGAAGCGTGTCCGTGCCCGCCTGGTCGAGCGTGCCGAGAACGCCGCACAGTCCGAAGCCGGTTCGGCACATACCGATCTGCTTGTCGAGCTGGATGACGCCCGTCATGAGGTGGCTACCTGGAAGCTTAAAGGCAAGGGGTTCGGCCTATTCGAAGGTGGCGTGCTGAAAACCTATCGGGATGGACGCCGCGCGCTGAAAGTGGCAATAGCCGATCCTACGGACGATACCCTCCACGAGTGGCGCAAGCGCGTAAAGGATCACTGGTACCAGACCCAGTTGCTCATGGACATCTGGCCAGCCCAGTTCAAGGCACGCCAGAAGTACCTGAAAAAACTGTCTGAGTACCTTGGTGACGATCATGATCTGGCCGTCATGCAAGACCTGTTATTGCAAGAGCCGGAGCTCTTTGGCGCCGGCACTACACGGCAGGCGCTGGGAGAGAGCATTGTGGCGCGGCGCGCTGAGTTGCAGTCTCGTGCTATTGAGTTAGGGCTGAAGGTTTATCTCGACAAGCCCAACGCACTTGTTGAGTACTGGCAGGGCCTGTGGAACATCACGGCCAAACCTGGCGCCTGGCAGAAGAAGAGAAAGACTGCCAAGCCAGCCGGCCTACTTCCACACCTGATCACCGAACCGGTCCACGACGACTGACAGAACGGCCTTAAGACTGAAGCGCCGGGCCATGCCTTGCCCGACCACTTCAGTCTTATCCTTTATGTGTCCCCGCATTACGACTATCGCTTTCAAGACTTCCTTCCGGCTGCCGATAGCAAGGCATGACCTGCAGCGTCCATGGATAAGCACAGGCACGCTTTTTCGATCTTCCAGGTTTCTCCCTATGCCCTTGCTGCCTTCTGCCTTACCAGATGACACGCCGACGCGCACGCATGCCGACCTGGCGCGCCGCGCCAATCTTGGCTTTATGGGGCTTATGCTAGGTTTGTTTTTCATCGCCAGTATCGCGCTGATACGGATCGCCCTATCGCTGAACGAGCATGAACAAAAGTACAACCAGATCGATGCACGCCGGACGCTGGACCACCGCCAGGAAATTACTACTACGGTTCTTACGGACTACGCCTTCTGGGACGATGCCTATGACTATACCCATAACCGTATCGACCTGGACTGGGTTTACGAGCGTAACAATATCGGGCCGTCCCTGTTCGATATCTACAAAATTGAAGGCGTTTTTGTCATCGGGCCGGATAACGCAACCCGCTACGGTCTCATAGAAGGACAGTTGAGTTCACAACAAGCCCTGAACTGGATCAAGGGAGACCTCCCGACTCTGCTGGCCCAGGCACGCCAGCGAGCAGCCCATGACACCTATGCACATGGTTACTTTCTGGCGAACGGGCAACCCGCTGTTGTTTCCGCCGCCGTAATCAAACCTACTGAATTGGCGCCCGGACAGTCCATCGACCAGCTTTCCCTTCTTTTATTTGTCGATATCCTGACCCCGCCTAAGCTGGCTTCCATGGCGGAAGGCCTCCGCCTGCTTGAGCTCCAGGCTGCGTTACTAGAGTCCGCCCCAACGAACGAGACCGCTAGGCAGAACGTGCCGGTTATCTTCGCAGGTGATGCCGGGCCGCCCCTCGCGTTGTACTGGCAACCCGAAAAGCCAGGAGATGCCTTGCTGCATGTTCTGCTGCCCCTGCTTATCCTAACGGCACTGATCTTTGCCTTTCTGGCGTGGCGCTTGCAATGCCGCGCTGTTGCAGCGGCCCGCTTGATCGACGTCAGCCATGAAAAGCTCAAGAAAAATGAAGAAGCGTTACGGCACAACAAAGCCCGTTTCAAAGATATAGCCGAAGCGTCATCCGACTGGATCTGGGAGACCGATACCCAGAGAACAGTGACTTACCTGTCGGAGCGGTTCACTACGGTGACAGGTCATCCTGTATCCGCCTGGCTGGGGCGTTCGCTGGATGAATTGCTGATCCACAATGCCGAGGCTTTCGAGACCCTGGCCACTACATCCGCTGGCCACTGTTCACGCGTACCGCTGCAATGCCAACTGATCGATCGCCAGCAGCGGCAGCGTAGGTGCACGTTGTCTGTTCGAACGATCACCCGGGACGGCCTCTTGTACGGTTACCGCGGTACGGTTTGCGACGTGACTGAGGAGCTCGAAGCCAAGGCACGCGTTGCGCATCTGTCACAACACGATGTGCTGACCGGATTGCCCAATCGCCCTCACATGCACACCTATTTGCAACGCTGCCTGGACGCTGGACCAACCCTCAAAAAGCCATGCCTGGTTCTGAGTTTGGATCTTGACCGTTTCAAATCCGTCAACGATACCCTGGGCCCGGTCGCTGGCGATAAAGTCTTGATGGAGGTTGCCTTCCGCCTGCAGAAAGCCGTAGGGGCCGAGGGTTTCGTGGCCCGACTGGGTGCCGATGAATTCATTCTCATTCTGCAGGGGCCTGGCCAGCCGTGCGCCATTGCTAGCCTCTGCGAGCACCTGTTGGCGCTATTAGGCAAGCCATTCCTGTTTGGAGAACATGAAATCACCTTGAGTGCCAGCATTGGCCTGGCCCAGGCACCGCTGGATAGCCTGCAAGCGAATGAACTGTTGCGTTATGCCGATATCGCCTTGTCCGAAGCCAAAACTCAAGGCCGTAATGTCTGGCAGGTATACTCATACGAAATGAACGAGCGCATCGTGCAGCGCCGCCAAACGGAACTCGACCTGAAACAAGCCCTGAGCAGCGACGAGTTGCGCCTGGAGTTCCAGCCTCGCTATAACCTGCACGGTACGGATCGTCGATTGGCCGGGGCGGAAGTTCTGGTGCGCTGGGCTCATCCTAGCCGCGGTTATCTGAGCCCAGCTCATTTCATCACTATCGCCGAGGAAACAGGCCTGATAGTGCCGCTCAGCGATTGGGTTCTGTTGCATGGCTGCCGTGAAGCAGCCAGTTGGGATAACGGCCTATTTATCTCCGTCAACCTTTCACCCGTGGAATTCCATCGCGGCGACCTGGTAAAGCGCGTGCAGACGGCACTGGATCTCACCGGATTACCGGCTGAACGCCTGGAGCTTGAGATTACCGAAAGCGTGATGATCGAGGACGCCCAGGGGGCGCTGGTCCTGATGGGTGAGCTCAAGGCGCTTGGCATCCGCCTGGCCATGGACGATTTTGGAACCGGATACTCGTCCTTGAGCTACTTGAGAACCTACCCGTTCGATGGGCTCAAGATTGACCGGAGTTTTATCGCAGATCTCAACGGTTCCGCCGATGACCAGGCCATCATCGAAGCCATTGTCGGACTAGGGCGCGCCCTATCGCTCACCATTACGGCGGAAGGCGTGGAAACCCAGGCACAGCTCGACGAGCTCATACGGGTCGGCTGCCATCAGGTCCAGGGCTACTATCTGGGCCGCCCTATGCCTGTAGAAGCGCTTAAGAAACAGATGACCACCCTCACCGCATCAGCAGAAGAGTCAGGCACGCCAGTGTTTGCCGGCGAAGGCATCTGACATGTTGCATGGGCTGGATGAAGAAAGCGCTCCCGATTTGTATATCTCGAGTTTTGCCGACTAGTCACGCCTGCATGATCGCTTATAGCTAATCATGCAGCTTCTACTTCTTTTTTGTGAGGAATTCAAACAGCAGGAAAGACGCGCTGAAGCTACGCTTAAAGCTTCTCGACCTCCTACTCTTTAGCAGGTCACGGTCAACCACTTCTAAAGGCAGCGCTGTTTGCAGCAACAAGAGTGTGATGAGCGCAACGGTAGGATGCCGCGCGAAATGATATAATATCAAAATGATATCAAGCATACTGCCAATACGAGCATAGAGCCGCTACGCTTAGGTTTCTTACATTCTTGCCGATATAAAGATCAAGCTCACCTGGCTGATGCGCCTAAGCGCCGATTCCAGGGATGGGCCGGCGGACCTTGTTCACCGTGCAGCTTATTGAGCGCCTATTCACGCCGTTTCGTTGTGGCACCGACATGAACACACAAAAACATTACGCACACCCTAACGCACCGGTACAGGAACGTACTCCCTTTAGCGTACATTCTATTTCCTGGCTGGGCGCCGTGTTGCGCAAGTTCCAGGTAGCGGAGACCGATTATGCATCGGAGCAGGCTCGCTACTCGCGCCTGGACGGCCAATCGTCGATTGAAGAAGTCCTGGCGTTCTTCGTCCTGATCAACACGCTGGTTACTCAGGCGCTCGACCGCAATCCTTTCCCCGAGCCGCTGCAATCGGAGCTGGAACGCCTCGAACATCATCTAGAGCTCACCGTAAACGGTCTACGCGCCGATTACTTACGCGACAGATCCCTGGTGCTGTAGCCGGGCAGCTTGATCACTAGCCTGCCCGGCCAGACGATCATCTAAAAGCAATCGACTCCGCCGCTTCCAATCGTACGAAAGGCCCCGCCAGGGTCACGTTGTGGTGCGCGATGATCTTTTCGGCAGGCAGCGCCTCCGTGTCCATGCAGGTATGAGCGTCTGCTGCCAGTATCACCTGATACCCTAGCGCCGAAGCCGCACGACAGGCCGTGTCGATGCAATATTGAGTTTTCATCCCGGTAACGACCAGCGTATCGACCGACTGCGCTTGCAGCCATGAATGGAGCAGGGTTCCGGTAAAACAGCTGGGCGCTTGCTTATCCACTAGCGTATCCGCCCGTGGGTCGATCTCAAGCTCCGGTATCAAGGCCCATCCGGCGCTACCCCGCTCGACTGGCGAGCCGATTGGCCCGGTATGCTGTACTGCAAAAATAGGCGCTTCTGCGGCGCGGGCCTTTGCGATAAGCCTGTTGATCGCTGACAGGACCGCCTCACCACGGAAGGGCGGCACCGGGCCGTTATACAACGCGACCTGCATATCAATAACAAGCAGCCCTGTACGGGACGCGCCACCAGCGGACGGAATACTAGGGGGCAAAGCAGACTTAGACATGGACACTCTCCGTTTTTAAGCCAGCCCGAACGGAAAGTCCCCATGACCCCATTCGGATCGGCGGGGTCTCAAGGGATACGCTGTTTTAACGCACGTACCGACCTAACGACCCGCCGAAAGCGGTCGTGGTGGTCTGGGTCGTGAAATAACGCAGGCGATACGTCATCTGCTTACCCTGAGGGGCCCTTGCTGAAATGTCAACATCACGCAGGCGTTTTGAACAGCCGGACACAGGCACGCCCGGCGCGTTTGGCCTGATAAAGCGCCTCGTCGGCATGGCGCAGTAACAAGTGCACCGAGTCGCCAGCCTCTGGATACAGCGCCACCCCAATGGAAGAAGTCGTCTGCAGCGCCCCATTGGCTAACTCCCAGGGTTCCTGCAACACCTGGCAGAGACGTTGTGCGATACGCAAAGCCTGTGTCTCGTCGGCTCCGGGCAGTACGATAACGAACTCGTCACCACCGATCCGTGCGAACAGATCGCTGGTCCGTAGGTATTCCTGGATTCGCAGGACAAACTGAATTAGCAGTTCATCCCCTGTCTCGTGGCCTTGCTGGTCATTGATGGTCTTGAAGCGATCCAGGTCTAGATAGAGTACGGCAAACGATGTTGCGTTGAGTTGCTCGATTTCCCGTTGCATGTCATCCATCAGTACACGCCGGTTGGGTATACCTGTCAGTGGATCTAGGTGTGCCATGGCCTGCAGACGCAACTCGTACTGTTTACGCTGACTGATATCGCGACAAGCGAAAACAATGCCTTCAAGAGCATTTCCTCCCTCGCTTTCAATACGCGTTACATTCGCCTCCAGCCAAACATACTCCCCTGTTACCTGCCGACAACGTAATTCTGCCTTGCGTTGAGTAATCTCTCGATTGAGTAGCTGATGAAACGTAGCGAGGACCCTGTCTCGGTCATCTGGATGAACCAGTTCGAGCATCAAATGCCCCTGTATCTCTTCTGGCGAATAGCCCAATACAGGAAGGCAGGAAGGCGATACATACCGAACGATTCCATCTGGACCCGTGACGCCAATCAGATCGGACATGTTTTCAGTAATCAACCGGTACTTTTGTTCGCTAGCCTGCAAGGCCGCCTCGGCCAACTTTCTTTCCGTGATGTTCCGGCTCACGATAACCAGGCGATGCCGGTTACCTTCACTATCGAAATGTGGAATCTTGACTACCTCCCACGTATTGATCCGCCCATCAGGACCTATAAATGACTTTTCGATACGCAGAGCTGTGCCGTTTTGCCACGCCAGCTCATCGGTGTGCGTGTTGTAGTCAAAAGCTTTTTTGTACTTCGGCCTGATAAGCACCAGCTCACCATCTGTCTTGCCGACGTAGTCGACGCCGTTTAACTCATGGGCATCAACAACCGCCTTGTTGATGATCAACCAACGTCCCTGCCCGTCCTTGAGCACGATGAATTCCTGGACCGAATCGATTAGAGCACGAAGCTGGAGCTCCGGATTGTTAGGGTCGTGCGGGTAATCAGGAAACATGATAAGAGGCTCGGAACAAGACGGAGGAAACCAGTCAGGTTATCGGCATGTCTTCTTCCAACTTCACGGCCTTCCGATCGAATGATGGGCGTTTGTGCCAAGCTGCTGCCTAGCAGACAGGTCTTGCCTGCTTTCAACCTTTATTTGAAAAGTCTGAAATTCTTTTTCATAGAGCAATTTTTCTTAAAGGTTAGATTGGAGCCTCTACGGAGCGGAGGCGATCATGATCGTTTTAAACAAGGCGGTAGGAAATTCATTACGCAATTATAAGTACGCCAATGTCAGCGGATCGGATTTCAGCCTGACCGGCCATTTTGACGAATTCGTTCGCCTGACCCAGAGCTGGGAAACCATGGAGCCGGACCCGTACTACGGGCAGGCCGAGGCCGGAGCCCGTTTTCGGCGCTACAGCGATTTTGAATACCACCCCGTCACCCAAGCGCTCACGCAGCTTGAGCACCGGCCCTATGTCCAGTCGCTGGCCAATAACCGTTACGTTGGCGGCATGGAACGGCATTTTCAGGACTTTTCTGAAGAAGTCATTGCATCGCCAGTGATTCGCAGCCTGATCGCGCTCGACTTTGAGGTCTACAAGAGTGTGCTGCCGGTGCATATGCACCATGATCAATGGCAGTGCCAGATTCATCAGATCCGCATCGAAATCAAGCCTGGCAAACAGGTGGATATCACGCCGGAAGGCATTCATTGCGATGGCTACCCCTTCAGCGGCGTGCATTTTTGGGGTAAACGAAACGTGAAGGGCGCGGAAAGCCGTCTGTATGCTGCCGATGGAACACCGCTCGCAGCCGTGACCTACGAAAACATCCTCGACACCACTTTCTTTCTCGACCGCGAGATGAAGCATTACGTGACGCCAGCGTCAACCCTCGACCCGAAGCGTCCCGCTTTTCGCCAGATCATCGCTATTTCCTTTTCCAAACCGGGGACGCGCTATGACATCGTTTGTTGAGTATGACGCGCCGGATTTTGACCGCCGGGAACCGCAGGCTGTCCGAGGGCTTGTCCATAACCCGCTAACCCTTGCACCGGCCAATGCCTTGGACGCCGAGGAGATGGTGGATTTTTTCAGGGCTTTTGAAGAGGTGGCGTTTTGTGACTGGCAGGACACCACGCGGCTCAGGCGTATTCTGCTACGGGACACAACACTCGCCTATGTCGCCCGTAACCGCTACGGCACGCTAGTGGGCGCCATTATTGGCGGTCTCCTGGGTACTCGGGGCACGATCAACCACCTCGCCGTCAGCGAGCCCTATCGCCAACGCGGTATCGGAGAAACATTGGTCGAGCGCCTGATTCGCGACATGAAACGCCAGGGCGTTCGACGGCTGTTCCTGTTCGTAGATGACGATAACGCCACGGGCCAGAGCTTTTGGGATAGCCAAGGCTTTAACGAGGCACGGGGCGAAACCACTTACGAGAAGGACTTGTGACTACTCGTACGCTTGGCATGAACCCCCGTACGCTGCGCACGTTCAGCGAGGCGAGCCCGGTGGTGGCGGGCTATTTCACCGTCTCCTTCGTATTTGGTCTGATGGCTGTAAGTGCTGGGTATCCCTTGTGGCTACCAGTTGCCATGTGCCTGTTCGTTTATGCCGGCGCCTCGCAGTTTGCGGCGCTGGCGTTGATGACCGCCGGCGCGTCGCTGCCAACCATCGTGCTGACGACCTTTTTGATCAATGCTCGCCATATGCTGATGTCGGTCTACATGTCGCGAGCGCTGCGGCCATTGGGGCTGACGCGCCTTGAGCGCTGGCTGTATGCCGCGGAGCTGACGGATGAGTCTTTTGCCTTTCACAGCAGCAAATTGCAGAACGGCGGGCCGGTTGATATACGCGACCTGATCGGCTTCAACCTGTTCTGCCACAGCGCCTGGGTGCTGGGTGCCCTGCTTGGTGCGCTGAGTTCGGCCTACACGGCCCATCTGATCCAGTACAAGCTGGACTATGCACTAACGGCCATGATGCTGTACGTGCTGGTCTCGCTGTGCGATTCCAAAATAAAACTGTTGTCCGCCGCTGCTGCGGTGCTGTGCATGGGCCTGCTCAATCTGCTGGTCGAGTCGGCTTTCAATGTATTCATCGCAACCTTTACCGGGTGCGGAGTAGGTCTATGGTTGAAGAAACGCACCTGATACTTATCGTTCTGCTGATGATGGCGGTTACGCTGTTACCGCGCACGCTGCCCATGCAGATCAATACCGAGCGCTGGCCGGCTTTTCTGACGCGTACCCTGGAATTTCTGCCCGTATCGATCGTGGCCGCCATCACCCTCGCCCCGCTGTTGGTAAATGATCAGCGGCTCGCGCTTATGCGACCGGAGGTCTTTGCGGCACTACCAACCCTACTATGCGCTTATTTCAGTAAGAATCTGCTGCTCAGTGTGGCGGTAGGCATGGCCGCGTACATTGCGCTGGGGACGATGCTGTAACGGTGTGCTGACCAGGGTATCCAGCGCCTGACACGAAAGATCAATATTGTTGACCGCCAACCGTACTTCCAGGGTGTCTTCGAAACCCGGCAAAATGGATAGGCCCTCCGTACGCGCCGTTTCGCGTGACACAAAGCCGATGCCATCCAGCTGCTTGATGAGGGAGACGGTCAACGTCTCGCTACTGGAATAGACCGTCCGGTGTGCCCAGTCCCCCAGAACCATTCCGCTGTCAGCAAACCGTTTGAAGCTTACCGAGTAAGGACACTCCTGAGCGGGCCGGATAAGAAATTTATCGCTGAGGCTAACCAGAGGATCACGCTCCAAGCCGTAATAAGCGGCCACCACGGTTACCTGCACATCCGCCAGCTCCAAGCTGGAGATACCATCACGCGGCGGGCCGATCAGCACGGCAAGGTCGATGTTGTCGTTTTTGAGCTTGCTGAGATTCTCAATGGATTCGGCACAGCTGAATTCCAGTTGATACATGCCAAACGCCTCGATCATGCGTTTAATGATGCGCTGGTTAACTTCAGCCGGCAGCGTACCGTTTAACGCCGCCTTAAGGACTCTTGGCGTGGCGCTCCGCAAGTCCGCAGCCTTGTGCTCCAGCTGCCGGGCTGCGTCGAGCACCTGCTCGATAAAGGGCATAAGCGTACGACCCCGTTCGGTCAGTACCAGCCCCTTGTGGGAACGCTGGAACATCTTGAAGCCGAACTGACCCTCGATCTTGTTCAGCTGGGCGGCCAGGGCCTGGACCGTCAGGCAGGCTTCATCCGACGCGGCGGACAGCGAGCCTGAGCGGACGACTCGCTGAAGGTTGCGCAACGTTCTGATATCCATCGTGGAAGTCCTCGGCTCAAAGAGATGCAGCGCTTTGCCGCGCGGATCGCTTGGGTCACACGCACGCAGGCCTATCTGAACAGGATTTCCCCGCTTCGGCCATGGGGGCGTTTTGCCTGCAACCACGATAGCGTTGTGCCGCCTTTTTTTACCAAGCGCTGCTTTTTGAGTGAGCAGATTGCCATTTAGTGGCTCTAATGAATCATTACGACAGCTTGTGCTCGAAGCGACGGCCTTCTATCGCCCTTGATGGCCGCCCATACGCACACCGAGGCGGCGCGCCATGAACGAGACGATTGCTTCGCTCGACCCCAGCCCTGCCATGCGCTCTGGCGATGACGCCCTGTGGCGTCTGATCTGCGAAAGCGCAGTTGATTACGCCATTCTTGCCCTGGACCCCCACAGCCGGATCACGGCCTGGAATAAGGGTGCCTGCAAACTTTTCGGCTGGACGGCAGAAGACATGCTGGGCAGCCCGCTGGAACGCTGCTTTACCCCGGAAGATATCGCCCAGAGCCGGCCGGCGTTCGAAATGCAGATGGCGCTTGAGCGCGGACGCGTTTCAAATGACCGCTGGCTGATGCGTAAGGATGGCACCCGCTTCTGGGCGAACGGCGAGATGATGCCGCTGCGTAACGAACAGGGTGAGGTCATCGGGTTCATGAAAATTCTGCGTGATCAAACGGCGCGCCACCTGGCCGACCTGAAAACGCAGGATGTGGCCGAACGCCTGCAACTGTCCAACCGGGCCACCAACGATGCGATCTGGGATCGGGATCTGCTGACCGATCATATTGATTGGAACGAGGCCATGACCCTGGCCTATGGCTACCGCCTAACGGAAATCGAACCTCAGGGCGACTGGTGGATCGAGCATATTCATCCGGACGACCGGCTCCGTATCGAGCATTCGCTTCAGGCTGCTGTCGCCAGCACTGCTCCGGTATGGAGCGACAGCTACCGATTCCTGCGCCGCGACGGCACTTATGCCGATGTGCTCGACCGTGGCTATATCATCCGTGACGAACACGGCCAGGCAACCCGGATTGTAGGTGCCATGGTAGACCTTTCGGACCTGCGAGCAGTGGAGTGCCAACTGCGGGACAGCGAGGACCGTCTGCGGCTGGCAACGTCAGCGGCCCAACTGGGTACGTATGACTATCGCCCTCAGAATGGCTGGTTGATGTGGGACGAGCGCTGCCGCGAACTGAGCGGTGTAGGGCCGGAGGATCCGGTGACCTATGAGACGTTTCTTGACTCGGTTCATCCCGATGAGCGGGACAGGGTTCATCATATTGTGCAGCAGGCGCTGGACCCCGCAGGGCCTGCCAGCTTCGAAACGGACTATCGCACCACCCACGGCGTGCGCGAACGCTGGTTGACGATCAAGGGCCGCGCCTTTTTCAAGAACGGTGTACCGATTCGGCTAATCGGTACTGTCCTCGACATCACTGAACTGCGGCAGTCGGCCGAACGCCTGCGGGAGGCTGAGTTACGCCTGCGGCTGGCCCTGGACGGCGCTCGAACCGGCGTATGGGATATTGATGCCGTCAGCGGGACCCTGCATTGGGATGCGCTTATCCACGAGTTGGTGGAGGTCGAGAAGAGTGAGCAGCAGCTCTACCCCGACGGCCTGCTGGCCGTGGTTCATCCGGACGATCGCGCCCGCGTACGGGCGGCCATGCAGGCAGCCATCCTGGGGCAGAAAAAGGGTCGAGTCGAGATCAAGTGCCGCTGCGTAGGCCACCGGACGGGGCGTACCCTGTGGGTCATTCTCAAAGGGCGTCGCGTAGTAGATGCCGATGGCCGTATACGGCTGATCGGCATTACCCGTGATGTAACGGCCGAACACGAGGCTGAACAGGCCTTGCAGGATCTTAACCTGAACCTTGAGCGGCGCGTGGCCGAAGTACTGGAGGAGCGTGCGCTCTGGGCAGATATTTTCGAAACGGCAGATACCATGATTGCCGCCGTCGACCCACACTTTACGTTGCTAGCGGTCAATCGTGCCTATGCCCATGAGTTTAAACGTCGCTTCGGCCAGTGGCCGCGCAAAGGGCACAATCTGTTGGATCTGCTGGCCCAGCACCCCCAAATGCAGGCCGAAGTTCAGGCGTTCTGGACGCGTGCCCTGGCTGGCGAGGAATTCGCGATCATAGAGTCGCTCACTGACGCACACGGCGAGCGACGCGACTACGAGCGACGCTATAGCTTGCTGCGTGACCACACCGGAGCGGTCATCGGTGCCCTACAATCTTGCCTTGATGTGACCGAGCGGCTGCGTGCCCAGGCACACCTGGCTGAGGCGCAAGAGCTACTGCGGCAAAGCCAGAAGATGGAGGCAGTCGGCCATCTCACCGGCGGTATAGCCCATGACTTCAACAACCTGCTGACCGGCATTATCGGCGCACTCGATTTGATGCAGCGCCGTATCCATGCCGCTCAATACGAGGGTATTGACCGTTACGCCACGCTGGCGACGACATCGGCCCAGCGCGCCGCCGCCCTGATCCAGCGCCTGCTGGCGTTTGGCCGCCGACAATCCCTGGACTTACGCCCTGTGGATATCAATCAACTCGTCGCGGGTATGGAGGAGCTGTTACGTCGCACCCTGGGTGAGAACATTACGCTTAACACTCACCTCAGCGCTGCCCTGCTCCCGGCCAAGACCGACGCCAACCAGCTGGAAAATGCGCTGCTGAATTTATGTATCAATGCCCGAGACGCCATGCCCCACGGTGGCCAACTTACGATCGAGACGGAAAATGTCACACTCCATACGCCTCAGAAAGACTTGAAGCCGGGGCCTTATGTAGTGCTGTCCGTTAGTGACACGGGCACAGGCATGCCGCCAGAGGTAGTGGAAAAGGTTTTTGATCCGTTCTTCACTACCAAACCTATCGGACAAGGCTCTGGACTGGGGCTGTCGATGATTCATGGGTTCGCCAGCCAGATGGGCGGGCATGTCGTGATCGACTCCAAAGTAGGCCAAGGGACGCAGGTCAGGCTGTACATGCCCAGCCATCCGCTCATACCAACCGAGATACCAACAACCGCCGAAACGCCTGCCGTTCTGGCAGCAGGCACCGGCGAATCCATTCTGGTGGTGGAGGATGAAAATGGCGTCCGCTCCGTGATTATCGAAGTGCTCAAGGAGTTGGGCTATCGGGTACAGGAGGCTGTCGAAGCGAAAGCAGCCCTGCCGGTATTGGAGTCCGATACACCGCTGGACCTGCTAGTCACGGATGTCGGCCTGCCAGGCATGAACGGTCGGCAACTGGCCGAAAAGGCACGCGAATATCGACCAAATCTCAAGATACTGTTGATTACCGGCTATGCCGGTCAGGCAGTGGTCCGCCAGGACTTTCTCGGCCCCGGCATGGAAATGCTTACTAAGCCCTTCTCCATCGAAGGGCTTGCCGCCAAGATCCGGCAGATGCTGGAGGGTTGATCAGAAGTCGATCTCCACGTCGCCCTGCGGCACGCTGCAACAGGACAGAATATAGCCTTCGGCTTCGTCTTCTTCCGTAATACCGCCGTTATGCTCCATAGCCACTGTGCCGCGTGTCTTGAGTACCTTGCAGGTGCCGCAGATGCCCATGCCGCAAGCCTTGGGAATGTGCAGGCCCAGCTTGGCTGCCGCACCGTGTACGGTCTCACCAGGCCCGACACGCACGCTCATGCCGCTGCCGGTAAACATGACTTCGCACTGGTCAGCCAAGGGTACTGGCGGGGTGTCAGCGGCCAGCCCCGCCTGCTCGATGACCTCTTCCTTGATATCGGCCGGTGTCGCGCCAAAGGATTCTTCGTGGTAACGCGCCATGTCATAGCCCATCTCGCGCAACATGGTCTTCACCGCATTCATGTAAGGCGTCGGACCGCAGCAGAAAACTTCGCGCTCGCGGAAGTCAGGGGCCATCAGTTCCAGCATGCGGCGATCAAAGAAGCCGCGATAGCCTGCCCAGCTTTCGCCCAGGTCCTGCCGTTCACAGACCAGATGCAGCGAGAAATTTGTTACCCGCGAAGCCATGTGCTCCAGCTCGCGGTGGTAGATGATGTCCTTAGGCGTACGGGCACTGTGAACAAACACCATATCCACATTGGCATTGGTATCGTAGAACCAGCGGGCCATGGACATGACCGGTGTAATCCCTACTCCGCCGGACAGCAGCAAGACCTTGTCAGCCGGGTAGTCAATGGCATTGAACAGGCCCACCGGGCCATGGACCGCCAGTTCCTGGCCTTCACGCAAGTTGTCGTGCAGCCAGTTGGAAACCTTACCGCCCGGCACGCGCTTGACCGTGATCGAAAAGCTGTAGGGCACTGACGGCGAGCTTGAGATCGTATATGACCGCATGACCTGCTGCCCGTCGATATCCAGCTCCAGCGTCACGAACTGGCCGGGCTTGAAAAAGTACATCAGCGGGACATCGGCCATAAAGCAGAACGTCCGCACGTCCCAGGTTTCCTGAATCACCTTTACACAGCGTACCGCATGGCGACCATTGGTCCAGGTCTGGGTGGTAACCGGGTTGAGGAAGCTGTTCATGCACATGGCCTCATGCGTGGGATGCCCGCCGGTAAATCAGGCGGTAATGGGTGCGATTTTGGAGAGGGCCTTTCGTCATCATTTACCTATCAACGACATCGACATGCTTACAGCGACCAGCCCAGCAGACATGGGCATTGCCGCGTCGGGAAATGATGCGGCCATGTCGTCCATGGATAAGGCCTCGATCTTGAGCGGTTTCACACTGAGCCCGCCGAACCATAAGGGATCGCGCGTGACAGGGTATCCGCTTGCAAGACTGGAGCATCGGCACCCGGCCTGCTGAAGTGTGCTGTCCTGTCCGCATCGCCTTGCGTTACAACCGTATCAGCCACCTATTTCGCCGGCGTGCCTTCGAGCCGCCGCATGAGGACTACCATGGACGTCACCTATACTTTGAGTCTGGGCGATCCGCTGGACCCGGCCCGCAAGGCCACCGCCGAGATGCTGCGCACCCGCGAGCGCACCTACTCGATGCCACAGCCGTTCTATAACGATGAGCGTCTGTTCCAGATCGACATGCAGGAAATTTTCGGAAAAGAATGGCTGATTGCCGGAATGACCTGCGAGATCCCTGCCAAGGGCAACTTCCTTACGCTACAGATAGGTGAGAACCCTATTCTTGTAGTGCGTGGCGCTGAAGGTAAGGTGCATGCCTTTCATAACGTGTGCCGGCACCGCGGCTCGCGGCTGTGTGTTACTGAAAAAGGCAAGGTTGCCAAGCTGGTTTGTCCTTATCACCAATGGACCTACGAACTAGACGGCCGCCTGTTGTTTGCTGGCACCGAGATGGGTGCCGATTTCAACATGGCTGACTTCAATCTGAAGCCTGTTCACGTGAAAACTGCTGGCGGCTACATCTTTATTTCCCTGGCCGACGAGCCGCCTGCCATTGACGAGTTTCTGCGTACTCTCGACCATTACATGGAGCCGTACGACATGGAAAATACCAAGGTCGCGGCACGCACCGACCTTATGGAGGCGGCTAACTGGAAGCTCGTCCTGGAAAACAACCGCGAGTGCTACCACTGCAACGGTTCGCACCCAGAGCTGCTCAAGACCTTGCTGGAATGGGACGACGTAACCGATCCCCGCGCCAATCAGGCTTTCAAGGATCATGTAGCGGAAAGCGCCGCCGCTTGGGAGGCCGAACAGATTCCTTATGCCCATGCCAGTTTCGGTCTGCGTAACCGTATCGTCCGTATGCCCCTGCTCAAGGGCACCGCGTCAATGACCATGGACGGCAAGCCCGGCTGCAAAAAGCTGATGGGCCGCATCAAGAACCCCGAGTTGGGCTCTATGAGAATCCTGCACCTGCCGCATTCCTGGAACCATGCCATGGGCGATCACCTGATCGTCTTTACCGTTTGGCCGATCAGCGCTCAACAAACGCTGGTCACCACCAAGTGGATCGTTCATAAGGATGCGGTGGAAGGTGTCGACTACGATGTGGAAAACCTGCGCAAGGTATGGGACGCCACCAACCAGCAGGATCGCATCCTGGCCGAGGAAAACCAGCGCGGGATCAACTCCAAGGCTTACCAGCCCGGCCCTTACTCACAGACCTATGAGTTTGGCGTGATCAACTTTATCGACTGGTACAGCGAGCGCCTGCTAGCCAACCTGGGTGAAGAACAGCCGGTGCCGCACTTGCGTCAGGTGGGTATCGACTAAACCAATCCACTTCTATGCCCTGGCCGCTTGCCAAAGATATTCAGGCAGGCGGCTCCCCAGGAGCCTTCGGATGACGTTTACCTTAATCTGCGTAATCGCACTGGCCATTTACGGCCTGGCAGCCTGTCGTCCTCTCCCACCTCGCCGTTTATAAAGCTTTCATCTGTTAGTGATGAATCGATTCATCTTTTGTTGCAACTTAACAGCAGCTACTGATCTTTTTAACCTCCAGAAATAGCAAGCCGCTCCGATACAGCCTGTACGAACCTCCTCCCTATTTCACTGCATGGGCGTGCTGTACGTAGCGTGCCTATCAAGAGAACTCTCTGTGAGAAACTTAAAGATCGCTCATCGAACCCTGCTATGTTTCGGTGTCATCGCCGCGCTCCTGATGGCGTTGGGTACATTCAACCTGCTGCAGTTGTCCGATATTCGCAAGGCAGGTACTGAAATAGAGAACAGCTGGCTACCCGGGCTGGCCAGTGCCGACAAGATCGCCATTAACGTTGGCACCATTCGCCTTGAAACCCTGCGCCTCATTACCACTAACGATCCGGCTATCCAGCGGACCTCGAACGCTCTGGTCGAAAAGCTGGACGCCCAGGTACAAGCCGAACTGGTAGCCTATGAGAAAACCATTTTTCTCGAGGAAGACCGCCAGGTCTTTAACGACGCCCATGCCCGTTACCGGGACTACATGACGGGCGTTGCAACCATTCAACGGTTAGTAGCCCAGCAGCAAACCGAACAGGCAGCTCAGTTTGTAGTAAATACGCAGATTGCTGCAGGCCGTAACCTAGCCGACAGCCTGTTAAAAATGCAGCAATACAACATCGACGAAGCGGCTAAATCCGGCGCCGTGGCTAGCTCGCTGTATGAGCATGTACGATGGGTCTCGGTTCTGGTAATCCTGGTAGCGCTGGTGATTACCGCTGTACTGGCCTGGATCATGACAGGCAGTATCGTTAACCCCATTCGCCAGGCTGTTGAAGTCGCCAAACGTATCGCTGGTGGCGACCTGAGCCGAGCCATTTCGGTAAAAGGCCAGGATGAGGCAGCCGAATTGCTCGTTGCTCTGTCTACAATGCAAGATAACCTGCGCTCTACGATTGGTCAGATCAATGATTCCGCCCATCAGCTCTCCAGCGCGGCGGAAGAAATGAATGCCGTGATGGACGAAAGTACGCGTGGCTTGCAACGCCAGAACGACGAAATCGAGCAGGCGGCCACGGCCGTGAACGAGATGACCGCCGCGGTGGAAGATGTCGCTACGAATGCCGTCTCAACCTCTCAGGCTTCTCTGGCAGCCAGCCAGTCCGCTGCGCAGGGCCAATCCCAACTCAGCGAGGCGATTTCCTCTATTCAAGCCCTGACCAGCGACGTGCTGGGCGCTTCTCAGCAAGCCGAAGCCCTGGCGACCCAAACCCAGAACATCAGCAAGGTGCTGGACGTGATTCGCGCTGTAGCCGAGCAGACCAACCTGCTGGCCTTGAATGCCGCCATCGAAGCGGCCCGGGCTGGAGATGCTGGTCGCGGTTTTGCCGTGGTGGCTGACGAGGTTCGCGCCCTCGCCCATCGCACCGGTGAATCCACTCGTGAAATCGAAAGCATGATCGATAGTATCCAACAAGGCACCGGCCAAACGGTAGACGCCTTGCAGACCAGCGCCGAGCGTGCCCGTAGCACGCTGGACAAGGCCAACGCTGCCGGTCAGGCGCTGTCGGTCATTACTGAAAGCGTGGCAGGTATCAACGACCGTAACCTGTTGATTGCCAGTGCGTCGGAGCAGCAGGCGCAAGTGGCCCGCGAAGTGGACCGCAACCTGGTCAGTATTCGCGACCTTTCCGTGCAGACGGCGACCGGTGCTCAACAGACCAGCGCCGCCACTCAAGAAGTGTCCCGCTTGGCCACGGACCTTAGCAGCTTGGTCAAGCGGTTTATCGTTTAAGACTTAGCCTTAGCCCTAAAGCCTTCTCTGGCGTCTGATGACGCCAGAGTTCCTTCCGTTGCAACACGTCACCAACTGCGTTTGCCCTGACAAGACAACACCTTTTTGACGCTCCGTAAAAGATCGATACATGGTCTTCAGATCTCGCTTGTCTTCCCGATATTCTTCCTGCTGCACCTAGCAGAGCGGTAGCGACGTCTGTCGTGTTTCCCTTATTTCCTAGGATTAAGTCGATGTTTAGAACCCTCAAGATTTCCCAACGCACGCTGCTGTGCTTTGGCATTGTCGCCCTGCTACTGATTGCACTGGGCGGTTTCAACCTCCTGCAAATGGCAGACATTCGCCGCGCCGGTCAGGTTATCGAGTCTGATTCTATGCCCAGCCTGGCCACGGCCGATGAAATCGCGCTTAGCATCACCCGTATTCGCGTCGAGGTGCTGCGACTGGTTGCCAATGACGACGAAAGCGTACAAGCCAAGAGCAACGACCTGATCGCTAGCTTGGCCAATCAAATAAAGCAGAAATTCCGCGACTACGACGGCTTGATGTCCGATCCTCGAGAAAAGGAAATTGTTGGTACTCTCGAAGCGACCTTCACACAGTACATGGAGATTCTTGGAAACGTCCAAGCGCTGATCGCTCAAAACAACACGGAGGAGGCGTCAAAGGTCATTAATACCTTCCTGGCCCCCTTGGGCATCAAGGTCAACGAGCAGAACCTGCTCCTGCAGTCCTATAACGAGGAAGATGCCGCTGAGGCCAGCCAACAGGCGGCCGACAGCTACAGCCAGGCACGCATTGTCATTTTTGCGATCATTTTCATGGCTTTGGCGGCCACCCTGATCCTGGCATTTCTGCTGACGACCAGTATTGTAAAACCTATCGGGCAGGCCGTGGACGTGGCCAAGCGTATTGCAGCAGGTGACCTGAGCCGTAGCATCACTATTGAAGGCCGGGACGAAGCTACCGATTTGCTCAATGCCTTGTCCAGCATGCAAACAAACCTCCGTTCCACCATCGGCCAGATCAGCGACTCGGCGCAGCAACTGTCGGCGTCTGCCGAAGAAATGAGCGCCGTGATGGAAGAAAGCACTCGCGGCTTGCAGCGGCAGAACGATCAGATCGAATTGGCTGCCACGGCCGTGAATGAAATGACTGCCGCTGTTGAGGATGTAGCCAGCAACGCCGTAAACACCTCTGAAGCATCTCAAGCATCCAGCCAATCCGCTCAAGAAGGCCGTACACAACTCAGCGATGCAATCACTTCAATCGAAGCGTTGACTAGCGAGGTCTTGGGTGCCTCTCAAAGCGCCGAAGAGTTGGCCGAGCAGACTCGTAACATCAGTAAGGTACTGGACGTGATCCGTGCTGTGGCCGAGCAGACCAACCTGCTGGCACTCAACGCGGCTATCGAGGCCGCTCGCGCCGGTGAGGCTGGCCGCGGTTTTGCCGTGGTGGCTGACGAGGTTCGCGCCCTCGCCCATCGCACCGGCGAATCTACCCGCGAGATCGAGGGCATGATCGGTAGTATTCAACAGGGCACCGGCCAGACTGTGGATGCGCTACAAAAAAGCGCTGAGCGTGCCCGTAGCACCCTGGAAAAAGCCAATGCCGCCGGCGAGGCGCTATCGACTATCACCTTGAACGTAGCTGACATCAACGACCGCAACCTGCTCATCGCCAGCGCCTCCGAGCAGCAGGCGCAGGTAGCCCGTGAGGTGGATCGCAACCTGGTCAGCATTCGTGACCTGTCGGTACAGACCGCCACAGGCGCCCAGCAGACCAGCGCCGCTACTCAAGAGCTTACGCGCTTGTCAGTTGATCTGAACGGTCTGGTCCGTCGCTTTTCGCTGTAACTCCCTAAAACGGCTCTGCACACTGCAGGGCCGCTTCCTCCCGCGCTGTCTAGCACAAGCTTTTGGCCACTCCTTCGATTCTTTATCAAGGACGTAGCCAGCCTGCTCGCAGCATGATTGCACCTGATGGTCGTCCTCAAGAATCTCTTCGCCAAGCAGATATAAGGTTAAACCCAGCTCTTTTGCCAGCTTATGACTCTCTGCAGGACAGCATCATGTTAAGAAAAATAAGGATTGCTTACCGAACCTTAATGTTTTTCGCCTTGGTCGCCTTGCTACTTGTGGCACTAGGGCTGTTCAGCCTGTCGCAAATGGCCGTGATCCGAGGGTCAGGGGAAGAGGTCGAAACCCATTGGATGGCCAGCCAGGCAACGGCTGATGGCATGGCGCTCAGCTTTGCTCGCGTCCGCACCGAATCTCTGCGTCAATTGGCATTCAAGGACCCGGAGACACACAAGAAGAGTGACATGTTGATTGCCTCCTCTATAGAGGAAATCAAGCAGGGTATGCAGAAATATGAGGCTCTGATCGCATCCGAAGAGGAAAGACAGGTCTACAAAGCTGCTGAGGAAACCTTTCAGCACTACGCCGAGGTGTTGGCGGAGCGGCAGCGCGTCCTAGCACGTGACCCATCGGATGCGGCCATGGGCCCCATCAATGCCAAGCTGTCCTCGCTCGGCCCGGTATTTGGCGAAAAGCTGGCAGCGCTGCGCACGTTCAACCAGGAAGGAGCACAGCAGGCGGCTACGCTATCGGCAGACACCTATGCCAAGGCGCGTGTCATCGTGATCGCCGTCATCCTGCTTGCTCTGGTAGTAACCATTATTCTAGCGTTTACACTCACTAAGAGCATCGTGACTCCGATTCGTCAGGCGGTGCGTATTTCCGATCAGATTGCCCAGGGCGACCTGAGCTATCGGATCACCTTGGAAGGCGACGACGAAGCCACTGAGATGTTGCAGTCGCTTACCCGCATGCAGGACAACCTGCGCCAAACCATCAGCCAGATCGGTGATTCCGCCCACCTGTTGTCTGCTTCGGCCGAAGAAATGAGCGCCGTGATGGAGGAGAGCAGCCGCGGTCTGCAACGTCAGAATGGCCAGATCGAAATGGCCGCTACAGCCGTGAACGAGATGACCGCTGCCGTAGAGGATGTCGCTACAAACGCCGTGTCTACGTCAGAAGCGTCCCGTGTGTCCAGCGAGTCCGCTCAACAGGGTCGGATCCAGCTGAGCGATGCCATCGACTCGATCCAGGCGCTGACGCATGATGTGCTGAGCGCCTCCCAGCGGGCCGAAGCCCTAGCCGCACAGACTCAGAACATCAGCAAAATGCTGGACGTGATTCGCGCCGTAGCCGAGCAGACCAACCTGCTGGCCTTGAACGCCGCCATCGAAGCGGCCCGGGCTGGAGATGCTGGTCGCGGTTTTGCCGTAGTAGCCGACGAGGTTCGCGCCCTCGCCCATCGCACCGGTGAATCCACCCGCGAAATCGAGAGCATGATCGGTAGCATCCAACAAGGCACCGGCCAAACGGTAGACGCCTTGCAGACCAGCGCCGAACGTGCCCGTAGTACGCTGGACAAGGCCAACGCTGCCGGTCAGGCGCTATCAGTTATTACTGAAAACGTGGCAGGTATCAACGACCGCAACCTGTTGATTGCCAGTGCTTCTGAAGAGCAGGCGCAGGTGGCCCGTGAGGTGGATCGTAATCTGGTCAGCATTCGAGACTTGTCGGTACAGACGGCCACGGGCGCCCAGCAAACCCAGGCCGCTACCCAGGAGCTCTCCCGTCTGGCAGCCGACCTCAACGGTCTGGTCAAACGCTTTTCACTATGATGTCGCTTAGGGTGTATGACGTAGCACGGTGTCATACACCCTGAAAGAGCCCGACCGGTACGCTGGCTGTTCGCGTGGATCACCGCTATCGTTCAACCCTACTTTTTTGGCTGAACGGAGCAGGCATGAAACGCTTTCTGGCATCACTGATAGGCTCTGCCTGGCTGCTGGGCCAGGCCCAGGCGGCTGACCTCGAAGTAAACTTTACCCAATTAAAAGAGCCGACCGGCGAGTTGCTAGTGGCAGTATTCGATTCGGCTGCTCACTGGGAGGCCAGCCGGCCGCTTGTGGCCTCTGCCTATGTGCCGGTAACTGCAACAACTGTCCATCATGTCTTTTCCAGTTTGAAACCTGGTACCTATGCCTTGTCCGTTATTAGAGACGTGAATGGCAATCGTGAGCTGGATACCAATTTCATTGGCATGCCTACCGAACAGTATGGATATAGCAACAATCCGCCCTTACGCATGCGTAAAGCCACATTTGATGAAACTCGATTTGAGTTGAAAGAGTCTGGGCACGTACTACAGGTTGAGTTGCGCTGAACGGCTATATAGCCCTAAAAATCTGTTCAAAAAATGAGCAAAGCTCTGGAGGGCCCGCCAGCCTTGGACTCCAGCAAGGCATGAACACCCTATCCACATGCGCAGTCACAGCAATTGTGCACAGTGTGGTTAGGGCTTTATAGAATTGGTCAAAAAACGATCAAAACTCTGAAGGGCACGTCAGGCAAGGCTTCCAGAAGAGAGCGAACACCCTATCCACAACCCCGCACACATAATTTGTGAGAAGTGCACCTGTAGAGTAAGGGTGTCCGCCAGCGGTAGTACTCAAGATCGAAGCGTATTAGGTCTAAACGCTTTGTTTGTACGCAATAAGCTCTTTGTATCGTCGTAGGTAAACGCGTGTTTCCACCTGTTATTTTCCATTCGCAAACAGCTTATCCACAATTCATCCTCTGGTTGATCAGAGCTTTTTACCCAAAAACAGGATAAGACACGGTGGATAAGTGAGGTATAGCGTATTGACTTTACCAGATGACCTAGCTCCTATTTTTTAAGCCTGTCAACACTGATCAACAATACAGTAGTTGCCTACAGCCCTTATGCCGTCCTACTTACAGCATATTTCGAACAACTTACGCACATAGTTATCCACAACATTTGGTGCTAAGGCGTTAGAAGGCTCATCCAAAATTGTCTATTTTTTAACCAACTCCATAAAACCCTTATGAATACTAGGGTAGAAGAGTTATCCAACAGATTATCCACAGGTCAATGCACATTATTTGGGGGTGTTTTTGGGGGTTTTATGGAGGATACGCAAAGTTTTGACCACTCCAGATACTGGGTGAGTGGTTGGGAGGGTAATAAACAAGAGATAAGCGGCCATTTAAGTGGCTCGGAAGGAAGAAAGGCTCGCCGAACAGGCGCGAGCCTGGGAAAACTCTAGCGAATGACGCCCTCTTCACGCAAAAGTTTGAAGATTGCCTCGGCGCCCGCTTCAGGCGTGACATCACGCAGAATCTGGCCACCATCGCCAGACGCCTTGGCCGTCGCTGCGCGGAAACGGTCGGCTGCGGTTTTGGCCTTGATGACCTTAAGGCGCTTGGGTCGCGGGCGGGACGGCTGTAAGGTCGACTCGCTCAACAGAATGTCATCGACGACCTCAACCTCCTGCACCTCGATCTGTCCTCGTCGCGCCGGGCCAAAAGCACTCTGCCGCGCCACCGGGGCGGCATTATCCACACTAGCCACAAATGGCAGACGTACCCTGAGCCGCCGTCGCTGGCCTCGTGGCAGTGCCTGCAAGACTTGAGCGGAGCCACCTTCAATGGTTTCTACCTCGGCCAGCCCAACGACCAGAGGCCAGCCCAGGGCTTCAGCCAGCAGGTACGGCAGCATGCCGGACCCTTCTCCCGTTTCGGCCTGCGTACCGGTAAGAACAACCTGTACCGATGCCTCCCGCAGATAGTCGACCAGAACCGGCAGGGCATCAGCTCCCTTGGGCTGCTCCAGTACATGCAACGCTGGAATACCCATACCCAGGTAGCCCCGTAAGGCTTCTTCATAAGGGTTACCGGCATGCAATAGTTGCAGACGGTTGCCCGCGAGATGCAATCCCAGCTCGACGGCACGCGCGTCCTGCTCGGCCCGTCGGGCGCGTCCCGAGGTGGGATGAGCGCCTACGGAAACCAATGTAATGACCTCTAATGAAACGTCAGCCATGGTGTTCTCCTCATCCCCTTCGTATGGGCTGCGTCTTCCCAGCCCTAGGCCACATCCTTCCAGTCTCCGGCACGATACCCTTCAACCAGACGGATCAACGCCTCCAGTACCGCACTTGAATCGGCGATAACCGACAGGTCCGCCCGTTTGATCATGTCGCACCCCGCATTGAGGTTGACGGCAATCACTTTGTCGCACGCGCCTATCCCTTGCAGATGCTGTACGGCGCCTGAGATACCGATAGCCAGATATACCCGTGCCGTTACCCAGGTACCTGTCGCTCCAACCTGACGGTGCCTTGGCATGTGCCCATCGTCCACCGCCACGCGCGAGGCCCCTTCCGTTGCGCCAAGCGTCTGTGCAGCGCGGTGGAACAGATCCCAGTCCTGCACGCCGTTGCCGCCGGACAGGATAAACTCAGCCTCTGCCATGGGAATCAGGGCCGGATCGACCGCCACTGGCCCCAGATCTTCCAACCGAGGCAGACTGCGCAGGGTATTACCTTCGCCCAGCATGACTTCAATCGCATCATGCCGCGTCTCGCTGACCGGCTCTGCACACTCGGCCGATGCCAGGATCAGTCGTGGCACGGCACGGGTCAGGTCTTCGCTGCCGGAGCCAGCCCGTCCAATGCATACACCGTCTTTCACCTGCCAAACACGTGTTGCAGGCCGTTCGTGCAGTGCGGCCGCCAGGCGACGCCCCAATTCCCCGCCGCCGGTACGGCTATCCGGCAGCAGCCAGTGACGCGGTAAAAACTGGCTTTCCACTGCCCGCAAGGCCAGTACGCGTTGCTCAGGTGAGTATCCGTCATATTCATGACCGCTCAATTGCAGCAGGCGGTCGACCCCTGCGGTGTCGAAACCAGTTTCCTTGTGCTCGCCGAAAACCACGGCCAACACCGCGCCTTCCTGACCAGCCAGGTGATGCGCGAGGCCCAGGAGATCACGGTCGTGGCTGGAGAGGCGGCCACCTACCATGTCGGGCACTACAGCAATAATGAACGCCGGCTCGTCGACTCGATGCAACGGCAGCTGTGTTTCCTGGCTTTGACCAAGACGACGGGTTGTTCCGCCCTGCTGGGCACCGCTGCGATCGATTCGACGGATGCCATTAGGGCCGATAAAACCAAGAGCCGCATGGGGACTCTTGCGAATGACGCCGTTCGGCCCCATCCAACGCGCTTCCTTAACAGTGTGAGCCGCCTGCATCACAGCATGCAGTGGATGAAGCCGGTTGCGAGCGATCCATTCGGCACGTGGATCGCGGCGGATAATGTCAGTCATGGTCCGCTCCTGGGCATAGCGTGGTTGTACAGACTGGCTCTAACCGAGTGATACCCAGCACGGACAAGTGCTGGGTATCACCATGCGCCCTACGGCCGTGAGGTGTCTTCGTCATGACACCTCCACTGCTTCACGCTTGGGAGCAGCTGACGGCTTTACAGGCGCTACCGGCGTCTCAATCAATACCTCGGCCACTAATTCGGCAATGTCTTTCACCTCTGGGCGAGGCGCAACTACACCTTCCAGCATGGCGGTGCATTGCGGGCAGCCAACAGCGACTACTTCGGCACCCGTCGTCTTGATATCAGCCATTCGCATATCCGGAATCCGCTGCGTACCGGGGATATCAGTAATCGGCGCACCGCCTCCACCGCCACAGCAACGGGCACGAAAGCCGGCACGTTCCATTTCCTTGACCTCGATCCCGATGGCTTTGAGCACTTTACGCGGTGCCTCGTACTCGCCGTTATAGCGGCCGAGGTAGCACGGGTCGTGATAGGTCAGCCCACCGCCCTGCTGGAAGGCAAGGGGGTGCTGGCCTACGTTCAGCGCCTGGCTGTCCATCAACTCGGCCAGAAAGGTGCTGTGGTGGAAGACCGTGTACTTGCCGCCCAGCGCGCCGTACTCATTTTTAAGCACATGGAAACTGTGCGGATCGCAGGTCACGATACGCTTGAAGCGGTAGCGGGACAGCGTAGCAATGTTGCGTTTGGCCAGTTGCTGGAAGGTTGCCTCATCCCCCAGACGACGTGCGACGTCACCGCTGTCACGCTCTTCCAGGCCAAGCACGGCAAAGTCCACCTTGGCCGCTTTGAGCACTTTGACAAAGGCTCTAAGCGTACGCTGGTTACGCATATCGAAGGCACCGTCGCCCACCCAGAACAACACGTCCGCGTGCTGCTTACTGGCAATCAAGGGAAGATCCAGGTCCGCCGCCCAGTTCATACGATTGACGGGGTTGAAACCGTTGGGGTTATCGGTAGCGATCAGGTTGTCCAGCACCTCGGCGCCCTTGTTTGGGGTTGCCCCCTTCTCCAGGGTTAGGTGGCGGCGCATATCCACGATGGCATCAACGTGCTCGATCATCATGGGGCACTCTTCCACGCAGGCCCGGCAGGTCGTGCAGGACCATAGCGTCTCGGCGTCCACCAGTGCCTTGCCTTCAAAGGACACGATGGGCGAATGGGCATTGCCGCCGTGCTCACCAATCGGTTTACCGGGATAAGGCGAGCCGAAATAGCGTGCGTCGGTGCCACCCGCCATCCCGATAACCATATCCTGGATCAGCTTTTTCGGATTGAGCGGTTGGCCAGCCGCATAGGCAGGGCACATGGCCTCGCAGCGGCCGCACTGAACGCAGGCGTCAAAGCCGAGCAGTTGATTCCAGGTAAAGTCTTTTGGTTTTTCTACGCCCAGCGGGGCAGAAGAATCATTCAGATCCAACGCTTTCAAGCCACTGGATCGCGCCGCGCTGGCATTGAACGGCGTGCGAAAGCGCTCGGGCCGACGGTGGAAGGCCAAATGCAGGGCACCGGCAAAGGCGTGCTTCATCGGGCCGCCCCAGGTCATGCCAAAGAACAATTCCGACACGCCCCAGGCAACGCCCACGGCCAGAACTGCCGCCAGTATCCAACCGCCAAAGTTTTCCGGAAGAATTCCGGCAACCGGTAGCGTGGCGATAAAAAAGCTGGCGGAAAACATCAGCAGGCTTTTAGGCAGGCGCATCCAGGGCCCTTTGGACAGGCGCGCCGGTGGATTACGCCGCCGCTTGGCCACAAACAACGCGCCCACAAACATACAGGCGGTAGCGGCCAGCAATGCCCAGCCGAGAATCCGGCTTTGCAAACCAAAGCCATGGACCAGCACCGCCAGCACGGCCGCCGCCACGAATCCGCCCGCTGTGGCAACGTGAGTCTTGGACATGTAGCGGTCGCGCTCGACCACATGGTGGAGATCGACCAGATAACGCCGCGGCATGGCCAGCAGGCCCCGGATCAGGTCGACCTGTGCAGGCCGCCCTTGCCGCCACAGCATGACGCGCCGGCAGGCACCGAGCACGGCCAGCGCCAAGGCAGTGAAAAGCAGGATCGGGAGGAGGATATTCAACATACCGGAGCCTCGTAGGGTGGGTTGGCCGAGGCGTAACCCACTAACCATTTGCTAAGTCCACCAAGCCGGTTAGGGCCTTTTCGGTGGGTTACGTCTGCGGCCAGGCTACGCGCTCTGTCCCCTCTATTCCCCGCAGTAGCCACTGTAGTAAATAAGAGGGGTTGAGCACCTATCATTGCAGTAGCGTTAAAAGTCCTTACACAGCCGCAGCGCGTCATAAATCGCCGCGTGTGTATTGCGTTGCGCCACGCAGTCCCCGATACGGAACAGTAAGTAGCCATTACCCTGCTCACTCAGCACTGGTTGCGGCTGGATCGCAAACAAGGCTTCGATATCAACTTGGCCTTTGTTGCGCGAACCTTCCTTCAGCGCGTAATAGAGCGTCTCGTCCGGGCGTACGCCGTTCTCGATAACGATCTGGTCCACCACCCGCTCTTCCTTCGCGCCGGTATATTCGTTTTCCAGCACGGCGATTTTCTTGTCGCCCTCGGGGTAAACCTTTTCCAGCATCAGGTCGCCGGTCATGATCACTTCCTTGGGGTAAAGGCTGCGGTAATACGTCGGGAAGGTAGTTCCACCAATGGCCACGCCCGGCTTGATGTCGTCAGTGACAATTTCCACCTGCGCGCCCTTGTCGGCCAGGTAGTCCGCTACAGACATGCCGCTGAATTCACAGATGGTGTCGTAGACCAGTACGTTCTTACCCGGCTCGACTTTGCCGGAAAGAATGTCCCAGCTGCTGACAACAAGGCCCTCTGCCGCGCCCCAGTGCTCGTTCTGCTCCAGGAACGGATGGCCGCCATTGGCCAGCACAACGATATCGGGCCGCAGATCCATGATGGTGTCAGGATCAGCCGCCGTACCCAGCCGCAGGTCCACATTCAAGCGGGCCAGTTCAAGCTGATACCAGCGGGTAATACCGGCGATCTGGTCACGCTGGGGCGCCTTGGACGCCAGGGTAATCTGACCACCCAGTTGGTCCTGCTTTTCGAACAGGGTCACGTCATGTCCCCGTTCGGCCGATACGCGCGCCGCCTCCATTCCGGCCGGGCCGCCACCCACGATGACCACCTTGCGCTTGGGCCCGGTGGATTTCTCAATGATGTGCGGCACCCCCATGTATTCACGACTGGTTGCAGCGTTCTGGATGCACAGCACATCCAGACCTTGATACTGGCGGTCGATACAGTAGTTGGCACCCACGCACTGGCGAATCTGGTCCACCTGCCCCATCTTGATCTTGGCGATCAGGTGCGGATCGGCAATATGGGCGCGGGTCATGCCGACCATGTCCACATAGCCACCTTCCAGGATACGCGTGGCCTGGTTCGGGTCCTTGATGTTCTGTGCGTGCAGCACAGGGACGCTCACGACTTCCTTGATTCCCGCCGCCAAATGCAGGAACGGCTCCGGCGGATAGGTCATGTTGGGAATCACGTTGGCCAGGGTATTGTGGGTATCGCAACCCGAGCCGATAACGCCAAAAAAATCCACCATGCCGGTGTCGTTGTAATACTTGGCGATCTGTTTCATATCGTCATGGGTAAGGCCGTCCGGGTGGAATTCATCACCACAGATACGCATGCCTACGCAGAAATCATCACCTACCTCGGCCCGCACGGCCTTAAGCACTTCCAGGCCAAAGCGCATGCGGTTTTCAAAGCTGCCGCCCCATTCATCGGTACGCTTGTTCACGCGGGGCGACCAGAACTGGTCGATCATGTGCTGATGCACGGCAGACAGCTCGACGCCATCCAGTCCGCCCTCTTTCGCCCGGCGTGCGGCCTGGGCAAAATTGCCAATCACCCGCCAGATCTCCTCCGGCTCGATGGTCTTACAGGTAGCGCGGTGCACAGGCTCGCGAATACCGGACGGCGACATCAACGTTGGCCAGTGGCCGCCATCCCAACGGGAGCGGCGGCCCATGTGGGTAATCTGGATCATGATCTTGGCGCCGTGCTTGTGCATGGCATCAGCCAGATTCTGGAAATGCGGAATGATGCGGTCGGTGGAGAGGTTTACCGAACTCCACCAGTGCTGTGGGCTGTCGATAGCGACCACCGACGAACCGCCGCAGATGGCAAGGCCGATACCGCCCTTCGCCTTCTCCTCGTAATATTTGACATAGCGCTCGGTCGTCATACCGCCGTCAGTGGCATACACCTCGGCGTGCGCCGTGCTGAGTACGCGGTTGCGAATGGTCAGCTTGCCGATCTGGATTGGTTGGAACATTGCTTCAAAGGCCATCACGGCACCTCATCTCAGCGAGTTACGCACGGGCTGTTTGTTATCGTTCATCGCGCCGGGAGCGGCGCGATGCAAAAGGATTTACAGGGGCTTCACCACGAACAGGCCATCGTCGTGGCCTTCTTCCGCACCGCTGTACACCTGCTCGGCAACAGTGCGAATTGTGCTGCCCTTGGCGGCAAGAATCTGATCCATGGCACCGGCAAACCAGCCGGTAAACATGTAGTCCACCTTGCGATTAACTTTGCCGTACACATAAACGAAGGCGGAATGCCGCAGGCGGATCTGGGCCGTACCGGCGTCGACGTCAATCTGCTCAATATCAAACAGTCCCCAGCCGCGTTGGGAGAGGCGCTTCATGTAGTGCTCGTATACCTCGACGCCAACCAAACCGTGGCACTCCGCTTCTTTTTCGCACCAGTGCCAGGCGGACTTGTAGCCAGCCTTGTAGAGAATTTCAGCGTACTTCTCCGCACCGAGCACCTCTTCGATACCCATGTGGTTGTTGACGAAAAAGTGCCGCGGCACATACAGCATGGGCAGCGCATCGGTAGTCCAGACGCCGGTTTCGTCGTCGACCTGGATCGGCATTTCAGGAGCATGTGTGGCCATGGTAGAACTCCAAACAGGATTGCCAGCGAATCATTCGGCATGCACTAAACAGGTGGCATAAATCAGGTACAGCGAGCCCGATGCGAGGGCCTGACACTGCTATGCAGGCCCTGAGCATTTACTCGCCCCAGACGTCGCCCAGTACCCGCACCCAGTTCTCGCCCATGACCTTGCGCACGGTGCGCTCGGACATACCGCGCTTAAGCAGCGTCTCGGTCAGGTTGGGGAACTCACCTACCGTGCGGATACCCAGTGGGTTGACGATCTTGCCGAAGTTGGTCAGTCGGCGGGCGTAGCCCTTGTCGTGGGTCAGGTATTCAAAGAAGTCCTGGCCATGCCCCTGGGTAAAGTCGGTACCAATACCAATGGCGTCTTCGCCAACAATATTCATCACGTATTCGATGGCTTCGGCGTAATCGTCGATGGTGGACTCGATGCCCTTGGCCAGGAACGGCGCAAACATCGTAACGCCGACGAAACCGCCATGATCGGCGATGAATTTGAGCTCTTCGTCGGACTTATTACGTGGATGCTCTTTCAGGCCGGACGGCAGGCAGTGGGAATAGCAGACCGGCTTCTTGGATTCGAGGATGACCTCTTCGGAGGTTTTGCTGCCCACATGGGACAGGTCGCACATGATGCCGACGCGGTTCATCTCGGCCACCACTTCACGACCAAAACCAGACAGGCCGCCGTCACGCTCGTAACAGCCGGTACCCACCAGGTTCTGAGTGTTGTAGCACATCTGCACGATGCCCACGCCCAGCTGTTTGAAGATCTCGACATAACCGAGCTGATCCTCAAAGGCATGAGCGTTCTGGAAGCCAAAGATAATGCCGGTCTTGCCCTGGGCCTTGGCTGTACGAATGTCAGCAGTGGTGTAGACCGGCATCACCAGATCACTGTTCTCGCGCATCAACTTTTTCTGCGCGGCGATATTGTCTACCGTCGCCTTGAAGCCTTCCCAAACCGACACGGTGCAGTTGGCCGCCGTCAGGCCTCCTTTACGCATATCTTCGAACAGTTCCCGGTTCCATTTGGCGATGATCAGCCCGTCAATGACGATGCTGTCCGCGTGCAATTCAGTGGCGTTCATCAGGGCGGCTCCCAGTTCTTGATGCGCCGAATCGTTTGTCGACGCTTTGTGGGGAGCATATCCCTCGGGTTTTCCCCACTGTCGCGCAAAAACGACAGGGGTATTACCGAAAGCGTCAAGGCACGGTTATAGGGACCGCTGCAGGTCCAGTTGTCCCTGGAAATAGAAGTTCGCCGGGTCGTGCGATGCGATCGTCCCTGGGACTGACGCCAAAGCGCTGGCGGTAGCAGCGCGAGAAATAGGACGGTGATTCGAACCCGCAAGCCAAGGCCACAGCCAGCACGCTCATATCGCTCTGCTGGAGCAGATGCCGTGCCTTGTCCAGCCGCAGGGCGAGGTAGAAGCCGGACGGCGTGGCGTCCAGATGCTGCTGAAACAACCGCTCCAGTTGCCGCCGTGTGACGTCGATACTTTCGGCCAGCTCCAGGGTAGAAAGTGGCGGCTCTGTATGGCGCTCCATGGTATCCAGTACCTGTGCCAGCTTACGGTTGCTGATGCCATAGCGTTGAGCAGTCTTGAGTCGCTGATGCTCTTTTGGCGAGCGGATGCGTCCCAGGACAAACTGCTCAGACACCCGTACCGCCAGCTCTGCGCTGTGAGCCCGGCTGATCAAGGCCAGCATCAAATCAATACTGGCTGTTCCCCCGGCGCAGGTAATGCGCCGTCCATCTATCTCGTACAGCTCCTGGCTGACCGTGAGCCGAGGATAGGACTCGCGAAAAGCAGCCAAGGCTTCCCAGTGCACTGTAACCCGATAACCGTCGAGCAACCCTGCCGTAGCTAGCACCACGCTCCCGGTGTCGATACCGCCTAATGTCGCGCCGTCTCGATCCAGGCGGCGAAGCCAGCGTGCCAATAAAGAGTCATAGATGGCCAGCGGCTCGAACCCTGCGACGATAAATAAAACTTCATCTGGCGCCAGCTTCTCTTCTGCCGGTTCGGTGTTCAGCACCATCCCATTGCTGGCCGTAACCGGTTGCCCATCCCGACTGAGCAGTCGCCAGCGGTAAGCGTCCGGCTGGAAGCGATTGGCCACCCGCAAGGGTTCGATGGCCGAGATGAACCCCATGGCAGAAAACCCTGGCAGGAGAAGAAAGCTGAACAACTGTGTCATCACTTACCTCCAGACTGGGCTATCCGGCTAAGGTCACCGAAAGGTCGCTACAGTGCAACTACACGTCGAACCGTTACGGTTTTCAATATCACCAGCCCAGTAGGGTATGACCTGCCGCTCGGATCAACCATGGAAACGCATGATCCGCCTGCGCCGGCTTTTGCCGGCTCATCAAGAAAAAACGGCCTTCAACGCAGTTGTTTCGTATGAAAACCGTCTGCCGAACGAAGCCTGGAGAATTGTCTATGAACCGTTTTATCCGTAATGCCAGCGCCGCCCTGGCATTGACCCTAAGCAGCGCTGCTCTGGCCGCCGACCCTGTCGCCTGCAAGACCGTACGCCTGGGGGTAGTCAACTGGACCGATGTGATTGCAACTAGCGCCATGGCCGAAGTGATGCTCGAAGGGCTGGGCTACCAGACCGAAGAAACTACCGCTTCTCAACAGATCATCATGTCTGCTATGGCTGATGACAACCTGGATGTATTCCTAGGCTACTGGCAGCCCACCATGATTCCAGTAGTCAAACCGTTCATCGACAAGGGCCAGGTTAAGGTGATGGAGTCACCGATCCTGCCGGATGCCCAGTCCACCTTTGCCGTACCGGATTACGTCTACGAAGCCGGATTGAAGACCTTTGCCGATATCGCCAAGTACAGGGACAAGCTCGATGGCAAGATTTATGGCATCGAACCCGGCAGCGGCGCAAACCGCGGCACGGCCGAGATGATCAAGAACAACCGTTTCGGCCTGAAGGACTTCCAACTCGTCGAATCCAGCGAAGCTGGCATGCTAACCGCCGTCAAGCGGGCCGAAAAGCGCAAGGACTGGATCGTCTTTTTTGGCTGGAAGCCGCATCCCATGAATCTGCAAATCAAGATGCACTACCTCACTGGCAGTGAGGACGTCTTCGGCCCCAACGAAGGCTTGGCAACGGTTTCCGCAGTAACCACAGCCAATTACCCAGAAAAGTGCCCAAACGTCGCAAAGCTTGTAGGCAACCTGCATTTTACCTCGGCTGAGGTCGGCGCGGTAATGGCGCCCATTCTGGACCGTACTTCGCCTCAGGAAGCGGCCAAGGCCTGGCTCAAGCAACATCCCGGCAAACTTGAGACAGTGCTTGATGGCGTGACCACCCTGGACGGCAAGAACGGCCTACACGCTGTAAAAGCCTCTTTATAAGGAACTCTGATCGTGAATCATGATGTCATCGTAACCTGCGCCCTTACCGGCGCGGGCGACACCGTAGGCCGTAATGCCAATGTTCCCGTCACGCCCAAACAAATTGCCAAAGCCGCTATCGAGGCCGCCAAGGCAGGCGCTACGGTTGCCCATGCCCATGTACGCGACCCGCAGACAGGTAAACCCAGCCGTGATGTAGCGCTGTATCGCGAGGTAGTTGAGCGCATCCGTGAAGCGGAGGTAGACATCGTTATCAACCTCACCGCTGGTATGGGCGGCGACCTGGAGATCGGCCCTGGCGAGACCCCTCTGGAATTTGGCCCTGGCTCCGATCTTGTCGGTCCGCTAACCCGCCTGCTGCACGTTGAAGAGTTGCGACCAGAAATCTGTACGCTGGATTGCGGCACGCTCAACTTTGGCGATGGCGACTTTATTTATGTCTCGACTCCCGCTCAATTGCGGGCCGGTGCCAAGCGCATCACTGAACTGGGCGTAAAAGCCGAACTGGAAATCTTTGACACCGGCCACCTATGGTTTGCCAAACAGATGCTTAAAGAGGGTTTGCTCAAAAACCCCCTCTTTCAACTCTGCCTTGGCATTCCCTGGGGCGCGCCCGCTGATACCACTACGATGAAGGCCATGGTGGACAACCTGCCGCCCGGCGCGGTCTGGGCCGGATTCGGCATCGGGCGTATGCAAATGCCCATGGCCGCACAGGCCATGCTGTTGGGCGGCAATGTGCGCGTCGGGCTGGAGGATAACCTCTGGTTGGACAAGGGCGTACCAGCCAGCAACGCCTCGCTGACCGAGCGCGTTATCCAGATCATCGAGCGCCTCGGTGGCCGTGTCCTCACACCGGCCCAAGGCCGGGAAAAGATGGGGCTTCCGCTCCGTTAACCTCAACGGCTGGTGGAGGCCTTGCCGACACCCAACACGTCCACTGCCAACAGACCCGTGGAACCCCAATGCCCTACATTACACAGCTCACTACATTTGCGGCCCTCGGAACAGGCGTGATCGGTGCAGGCTGGATTGCACGCGCCCTGGCCCACGGCCTGGACGTCATTGCCTGGGACCCGGCGCCAAACGCGGAAGAAGCCCTTCGCATCCGTATCGCCAATGCCTGGCCTGCCCTAGAGAAACAAGGATTGGCCTCTGGCGCCTCGCCTAAAAATCTATATTTCGCCTCTACCGTTGAAGAGTGCGTGCGTGACGCTGACTTCATCCAGGAAAGCGCTCCCGAGCGCCTTGATTTGAAACGCTCACTCCATCTCTGGATCAGTACGTCGGCACGGCCGGAAGCCATCATCGCGTCCTCAACGTCCGGCCTGTTACCCAGTGAGTTCTATTCCGATGCAGCACATCCCGACCGCTGCGTTGTCGGCCATCCCTTCAACCCGGTCTATCTATTGCCGCTGGTTGAAGTGGTTGGTGGCGAACGGACTGCTCCGGACGCCATCGAAGCCGCCATCCAAATCTATACTGCATTGGGCATGCGTCCCTTGCATGTACGCAAGGAGGTGCCTGGCTTTATTGCCGACCGCCTGCTCGAAGCGCTATGGCGCGAGGCACTGCATCTGGTGAACGATGGCATTGCAACCACTGGCGAGATCGACGATGCGATCCGTTTTGGCGCAGGTCTGCGCTGGTCGTTCATGGGGACCTTCCTCACTTATACCTTGGCTGGCGGCCCGGCCGGTATGCGGCACTTTATGCAGCAGTTCGGCCCTGCGCTAAAGCTGCCCTGGACCTACCTCGAAGCGCCTGAACTGACTGACACGCTGGTCGACCGGGTCGTCGAAGGCACTGCTGTACAACAAGGCAGCCGCAGCCTGCCGGAGCTTGAGCGTTACCGGGACGATTGCCTCCTGGCTGTTATGCAGGCAATCCAGGCAACCAAGCGCCAGCATGGATTCGCGCTGACTGAATAATCGCATCCTGTAGGGCGCAATAAGGCCGGCGGCCGGACTGCGCCTCTTTCACCGGAGCCCTTATGCTCTCACCTCGCCCGTTCACTACTTGGCAAGGCGCTGTTCATGCCGACTGGGTCGACTATAACGGCCATCTGCGTGATGCCTTCTATTTGCTGATCTTCAGCTATGCCACCGATGTCCTGATGGACCGCATCGGTTTGGATAGCCAGAACCGCGAGGCCAGCGGTCATTCACTATTCACGCTCGAATGCCACCTGAACTACCTGCACGAAGTAAAGCAGGACGCACCTGTCGACGTGCGCACCCACTTGCTTGGCTGCGATGCCAAGCGTCTACACCTGCATCACGGCCTTTATCGCCCGGATGAAAACGAACTCTTAGCCGCCAGTGAGCAGATGCTGCTGCATGTCAGTCTCGACGGCCCACGTGCGGCACCCTTTACAGACACTACCCGCGAGCGTATCGCCGCCATTATGGCCGAGCAGGCCGCACTTCCGCGGCCTTTGCATGTCGGACGAATTATCGCACTGCCCGCCGCACGAGCCTGACATGACCGAACGCTACCCCCTCTCCCCCGATATGCAGACCTTCATTGAGGAGAGTCAGCGCTTCCCTGCCGAGGGTCCAGGCCTGGCCGCACAACGAGACGCCTATAACCGCTTGTGCCGAGCCTATACCCCACCGCGTCCCGCTGACTTGGAGGTAATCGATACTCAGCTGGGAGGCGTGCCAGTACGGCTGTATCGACCGCAGAGCGAAACACCCGACCCAGGCTGGCCGGGCATCCTGTACCTGCACGGGGGCGGCTGGATTGTAGGTAACCTAGACTCCCATGAGTTTCTTACTGCCGACCTGGCGCTGCGCCTGAATGCCACAGTTATTGCCGTGGACTACAGACTGGCACCGGAGCATCCATTCCCTGCCCCGCTGGATGATTGCCTTACCGCTTGGCATGGCCTTCAGGCACAGGCTCAGGACTACCGGCTCAACCTTCAACGCCTTGCTGTAGCCGGAGACAGTGCAGGTGGCACCCTAGCAGCGGCGCTTTGTCTGGCATTAAGAGATCATGGCGAACCGATGCCTTGCGCCCAAGCCTTGATCTATCCACTTCTTACTGCCGCATCACTGCTCTCAGAGACACGCTATGCCGACGCCCCTTTGCTCAGTGCGAAGGAGGTGCATGAATGCCTGGCGGCATACCTTCCTCATGCGGCAGACCATAACAACCCTCTTGCCATGCCGCTCGCGGCTAAAAACCTGAGTGATTTGCCACCTGCATTCATTGCCGTAAGTGAGTTCGATCCGCTGCACGATCACGGCGTGCAGTATCGGAGTCGGCTGGAGGAGGCAGGTATTCTGGTACGCTTTCACGAGGGGACCGGCTTGGTGCATGGCAGCCTTCGAGCACATGCTCCAGAGGCGCAAGGCTTATATACCGCGCTGGTAACAGCCCTAAGCAGCTATCTCCACGTTTGAAATGTCGAAAAAAAACCCCACGTACCAATGCGGTACCTGGGGTCAAAATGCCCTATTGGGCCTCAGTGTGTTTCGGCTAGAACAAGCGTAAAGGCGCTTATCCCAGAAGATGCGAGGAACTTTAGCGCTCAACTCAACATAGATGTCATATTAACAGACATTCTCATTTACGCCCTGTGACATATTGCCACCGATCATAAGCGTGTAATTTTCGTCTAATTACCAATAAATACGTTATTGAGAACAGCTGCCCTAGCAAATGCGACCCGGTCATATCCTGCACCGCCCTGCCTCTTGCTCTGTATGCCGTACCTGCCAGAATCGGAACGCACCCTTTTGGAGGACCACGCCATGATGCATGCTGATTTAATTGACCAGGACGACTTTCGTGACCGCCTGCAGGCGCTGGGCATTCCAGTTCCATCTGGCGTTAGTCCCGAGCAGGCCTGCCAGCAAGCACTCTGTGGTCTGAACAAAGAGCAGGCTCTGGCCTTGCGCAGGCTGGTAGAGGAATTATTGTCCGGTAGCGCTACCCTGCTACCCTCTGTACGCGAGGCCATCGCACGTCAGTTATTACCGGCCTTGGCCCAACAACATTGACGTCTTTGCCTGGTGGTTGGCAGAAGCCTTACCACCAGGTACTTCACAGCTCCTACAGTCGAACGCTGGCAAAGGTCGACTCACCTTGCGCCTGATTGAGGGCCGCCAAGGCTGAAGATGTTTGTACCAGGCTCAACTCCGGCGGAACCGGTACCAGCATGACCGGCTGCCCCATGGAAGCACCCTGACGTTCATCTCGCGGCGGGATACCGAAATACTCCCGGTAGCACTTGGAGAAGTGAGGCGTGGACACGAATCCACACACCGAGGCGACCTCAATGATCGACAGGGTGGTTTGCTTGAGCAACTGCCGCGCCCGGATCAGGCGCAGTTTCAGGTAATAGCGTGATGGCGAACAGTGCAGATACTTCTGGAACAGGCGCTCCAACTGTCGACGCGACACATCGACATAGACGGCCAGTTCATCAAGGTCGATGGGCTCTTCAAGATTGGCCTCCATCAATGCGACGATTTCCTGCAGCTTTGGCTGATTGGTGCCCAGCATGTGCTTGAGTGGTACGCGCTGATGATCTTGTTCATTACGAATCCGCTCGTAAATAAACATCTCGGAAATAGCCGCACACAGTTCGCGGCCATGCTCGCGACCAATCAGGTGCAGCATCATGTCCATGGGCGCGGTACCACCGGATGAGGTAAACCGGTTACGGTCGATAGAAAACAGCCGTGTACTCAGCAACACCCGAGGAAACGCCTCCTGCATCGAGGCCAGCGTTTCCCAATGTACGCTGCAATCGTAGCCATCGAGCAGACCGGCACGGGCCAGTCCCCAACTGCCCGTGCACACCGCACCCAGCTTACGACCCTGCCTCGCCTGGAGTTGCAGCCAGCTGATATGATCGCGTGTCACGCTGCGCTGAATGCCTACCCCGCCACAGACGATAACCATATCCATGGCCGGTGCAGCATTGGCAGCGGAATCTGGAGTGATCTGCAAGCCATCGCTTGCTCGAATCGGACGTCCATCCAAACTCAACGTACACCAGCGGTACAACTCGCGACCGGACAGCTGATTAGCCATCCGAAGCGGTTCGACCGCAGACGCCAGCGAAATCAGTGTGAAATTGTCCAACAGCAGAAAACCGATGGACTGCGGAACGCGGTTCTGTGGCTGGTTTTGGTTGAATGACATTGAAACGCCCTCATCACGCTAGCAAGAATGGTCTCATCAAGGCTCTTATAAGTCCGTATAAAGTCGCTTTCCTGTTCGATGACTACTTCCTGCTGACACACAGGCTACCCGCCAGGATGGATGACTCTACTGATGTCATCGCAAATACCATGCCTACATTGAACAGTCGTTCAATAAAAATGGGCCAAAGGTCTAAGTTGAATAGTCAGTGCGGGTGAATAACGTCTGACGTATAGGTAGGAAGGACACGCCGCGCATGATCTGAGCAGATTGGTAGCAGCGTTGGGTATATTTGACCGATATCAAAGTTTCTCTAGGAAACGAAGTAACAGACAAGTGGTTACCAATAGACACCTCAACGGAGAGAAGAACAGGTAAACCCGCCCTGAACAAGCCGGAACGCGTGCGCTAAAACATGACACAAGCGCCCCGGCGTGCTCGAAATCAGGTCAACACTCGATCACGCTAACAGCCAGCCCTCCTCGTGAGGTTTCTTTATATTTGTCCTGCATGTCAGCTCCTGTATCACGCATGGTCCGGATGACTCGATCCAGCGAAATAAAGTGCTCGCCGTCGCCCCGTAATGCCATTTGGGCTGCGTTGATAGCCTTGACCGCTGCAATCGCGTTGCGCTCGATACAGGGCACCTGCACCAGACCGCCTACCGGGTCGCAGGTTAACCCCAGATTATGTTCAAGCCCGATCTCAGCCGCGTTTTCCACTTGCTCAGGGGTTGCACCAAGAATCTCCGCCAACCCAGCCGCCGCCATGGCACAGGCTGAGCCTACCTCGCCCTGACAGCCAACCTCAGCGCCTGAAATAGAGGCGTTTTTCTTGCACAGGATACCTACGGCTGCCGCTGCGAGCAGGTAGCGCACAACGTCTTCGTCATCGGCGCCCGGATTGAATTTCATGTAGTACATGAGCACCGCCGGAATGATTCCAGCCGCCCCGTTGGTTGGGGCAGTGACCATGCGACCGCCAGCGGCGTTCTCTTCGTTCACCGCCAAAGCGAACAGATTGACCCACTCCATGGCCGACAAGGTCGCGACGATCACATTCGGCTGGCCAAGGGCCTTCAAACTGCGGTGCAGGCGGGCGGCGCGCCGCGGTACCTTAAGCCCGCCCGGCAGGATACCTTCCTGCGCCAGCCCGTTCTTGATGCAATCGCGCATGGCCTGCCAGATACGCAGAAGCCCTTCGCGAATTTCCGCCTCGCTACGCCAGGTTTTTTCGTTTTCCAGCATGAGCGCCGACACGGACAGGCCGCTCTCCCGGCAATAGCGCAAGAGCTCTGCTGCGCTGGAAAAGTCATACGGCAATACAGTCGAATCCTGGTCGCGCTGTCCGGCGGCCGCTTGCCCCGCCGTGATCACGAAACCGCCTCCGATGGAGTAATAGGTTTCCTCAAACAGCTCACCCTGTTCACCAAACGCGGTCAAAGTCATGGCGTTGGGGTGATAGGGCAAATTCTCTTCAAGTAACAGCATATCGCGATCCCAAACGAACTCGATGGGATGCGCGCCGCCCAGCATGAGCCAGTTTTCGGTACGGATGGCCCGAATACGCGGCTCGATCTGGGCCGGGTCGATACGGTCGGGCCATTCGCCCATAAGTCCCATCAAGGTCGCACGGTCGGTGCCATGCCCTATTCCCGTAGCTGACAGCGACCCGTAAAGACGGACTTCCACACGCTTTACTTGCTCTAGTGGAACCTGCTCCCGTAACTGGGTAACAAACAGCGCACCGGCTCGCATGGGACCTACCGTATGGGAGCTGGACGGACCAACGCCAACTTTAAACAGATCAAACACGCTGATTGCCATGACGCCTCCGAAACCCAGAAAAAAGGATGTTTCATCATCGCGCTTCACTGCATTTTGCGCTCTCCAGCACCGACCCGGCCATGTCCAAACGCGTCCACTTCTTTAAGTAATTGGACACCCACCTGTGACCCGCTCATCAAATAGGCCTGATTGATGCAGGTTTTTTTCATCGGCTAGCGAAAGGCCATGATCACGCCTAACGTAATCCCGGTATAGGCCCATTATCCGGCATGTCCGGTAACTTTTGCCTATGCAATCAGCCCTGTTTCAAGGGCGCCAGAACGTTGTTCAAGACCAGGAGCAGAACCATGAAGCGGTTGTTCACCTCTCTGATGTTGTTTACCCTGTTTGGCTTTACGACGCTTCGGGCTGCTGAGCCGGAGCAATGCACGACTATCCGCTTCGCCGATGTTGGCTGGACTGACATCACTGTAACCACAGCCCTGTCGCGCTGGTTATTCAACGCGCTGGGCTACCAGACGGAAGTCGAACGACTCTCGATACCAGACAGCTTTGCTGCCATGGCTAATAAAGAAATAGACGTTTTTCTCGGCAATTGGATGCCGAGCATGACGAACGAGATTAAGCCCTACGCCGAGGCCGGCCGTATCGAAACCGTACGCGCCAATCTCGAAGGTGCTAAATACACACTGGCGGTGCCCCAGTACGTGTACGACGCCGGCGTGAAAACCTTTGCCGATATTGCCAAGAACGCCGATAAGTTCGATAGCAAGATTTATGGCATCGAGCCGGGCAACGACGGCAATCAGTTGATTAAGACCATGATCGACCGTGGCGCGTTCAGCCTCGGCGGATTCACACTCGTCGAATCCAGCGAGTCGATCATGCTTGCCCACGTCAAGCGCAAGGTAGCGCTGGCGCAATGGATCGTCTTTCTGGGCTGGGAGCCGCATCCGATGAACACACAATTCAAGATGCGCTATCTGGATGGCGGCGATGAGTTCTTCGGCCCCAACCTGGGCGGCGCCACTATCTACACCACAGTGCGTCAGGGCTACACACAGGAATGCCCGAACATAGGCAAACTGCTCTCCAATCTGAGTTTTACGCTGGACATGGAAAACCAGCTTATGGATGCCGTGCTCAATCAGTCCACTAATCCACGGCGCGCGGCACGCGACTGGCTCAAGACCAACCCTCACCTGCTGGAGCAATGGCTACACGGCGTGCAGTTACGCGGCGGCGGACCGGCCTTGGCCAAAGTCACGGAAGAACTCGCGCTTTGAGCAAGACCCTGCATGTTCGGCCAGCAGGGCACTGTAGTGCCCTACTATGGACAGGCAAGCACGCTTTCTTACTGTCTCGGTACTGCCCTCATAGGGAGTCGAGCCAAGAAACGAACCCGGCTGGGACGATTGCACCGGCAAACGCCCAGCCTCCTCTCGGCGAGCCCTTTGCAGGCAAGCCGGTCAGGTCCGCCTATAGCGTGGACCTTTTTCATGCTGTTCCGATCCAGCACAGAGACGCCTTGTGGTATCACCTTGCTGGCAACGACATTACAGCTACTGGTTACGACGCAGCCTGTACTGGTTGCGACGCGCCCGGTAGGCGTTGGACAGTCGATCGGTTACAGATAAACCATCTTGCAGCGGAGCAGTCGGGGTTCCTCACGCGCACCGACTCCCGCTTGCACTTTATTGCTGGCAAACGCCCCCTGTGCGAGTGCCCAGCGATCTATCAGGAAGGAGTCATTTCACCATGAAAGGTTGTAATGCTTTACTACTAGCCCTGAGTTTAGGCGCTCCCCTTCTGGCTCACGCTGCCGAGCCCGAATCCTGCGCTACCGTCCGCTTTGCCGATGTCGGTTGGACCGACATCACCGTCACCACGGCAGTGACCTCCGAAATTCTGAAAGCCCTGGGTTACAAAACCAAGACCAACATGATCTCGGTACCCGTGACTTACAAATCGATGCAGAACAAGGACATCGATGTTTTTCTCGGCAACTGGATGCCAAGCATGGCCGCCGATATCAAGCCCTATACTGATAACGGTAGCGTCGAGACGCTACGTGCCAATCTCGAAGGCGCTAAATACACACTGGCGGTGCCCCAGTACGTGTACGACGCCGGCGTAAAAACCTTTGCCGACATCGCCAAGAACGCCGACAAGTTCAATAACCGGATCTACGGTATCGAGCCGGGCAATGACGGTAACCGCCTCATCCAGAGCATGATCGACAAGGATGCCTTTGGCCTGGGCAAATTCAAGATGGTCGAGTCCAGCGAGGCCGGTATGCTTTCTCAGGTACAGCGCGCCGAGCGCCGCAACCAGTGGGTAGTTTTTTTGGGCTGGGAGCCACACCCAATGAACACTCGCCTCAAGATGAACTACCTGGAAGGCGGCGATGAATTCTTTGGTCCCAACCTGGGCGGCGCCACCATTTATACGAATGTCCGCAAGGGCTATACGCAGGAGTGCCCGAACGTAGGCAAACTGCTCTCCAATCTGAGTTTTACGCTGGACATGGAAAACCAGCTCATGGACGCGGTACTCAACGAAAACAAAAAGCCCGACGCGGCGGCGAAAGCCTGGCTGAAGGCGAACCCCCAGGTAATGGACGCCTGGTTGGAGGGGGTTACCACCCGCGCCGGCAAGCCCGCGACCGATGTGATGGCCGCGCTAACACAGTAATCGCCCCAACGACCCGGACAGCCCGGCGCGTTTAGCCGGGTTATCCAGGTCGCTGGACTACAGACGTTCAACGCCAGGGATCCTATCCATGTTCCTTACCGATCATAAACTTCCGCTGGGGCAAGTTATTTCCGACTTCGTCGACTGGCTGATCATGAACTTCTCGGGGTTCTTCGACACCATCTCCGACGTTCTTTCCACTATCATTTCCAGCACTACCGCCGCACTACTCTGGTTCAACCCACTCGCCCTGGCCGTCATTTTCGTCGCGCTGGTCTATATCATCCAACGCAGTATCTCGCTCACGCTCTTCGCCGCCGCCGCCCTGTTGCTCATCCTTAACCTAGGCTACTGGCAGGAAACCATCGAGACGCTGTCACAGGTTATTTTCGCGACCCTCGTGTGCATTGTCATCGGTGTGCCGCTAGGCATCGTGGCTGCGCATAAACGCTGGTTCTATGAAGTGCTGCGTCCAATACTCGATCTCATGCAGACCGTGCCGACCTTCGTCTATCTGATCCCGACACTGACCCTGTTCGGTCTCGGTGTAGTACCCGGTCTGATTTCCACGGTTATCTTTGCCATTGCCGCCCCCATCCGTTTGACCTGCCTTGGTATCCAGGACGTACCGGAAGAGCTGATGGACGCTGGCAAGGCTTTTGGCTGCTCTCGCTGGCAGCTCCTGACCCGTATCGAACTGCCACACGCCATGCCCAGCATCGGCGCCGGCATTACCCAGTGCATCATGTTGTCGTTGTCGATGGTGGTCATCGCGGCCCTGGTGGGCGCGGATGGCCTGGGCAAGCCCGTCGTGAATGCTCTCAACACTGCAGACATTGCCCTCGGTTTTGAGGCGGGCCTCGCTATCGTGCTGTTGGCTATCCTGCTTGACCGGGTCTGCAAGCAGCCCACCGCCAGAGGAGAAAAGTGATGAGTGCGATTCGTTTCGAGAATGTCGACGTCATCTTTGGCAAGCAATCCAAACAGGCACTGGAGCTCCTCGACAAAGGCCTGGGCCGCGCTGAGATCTTCAAGCAGACCGGCCAGGTATTGGGCGTGGAAAACGCCTGCCTAGAGATCCAGAAAGGCGAAATCTGCGTGCTGATGGGCCTCTCCGGCTCAGGCAAGTCCAGCCTGTTGCGCTGCATCAATGGTCTCAATACCGTCAGCCGCGGCCGTCTGCTCATCGAGCACAACGGCACTGAAGTAGACATCGCCAACTGCTCCTCCTCGACGTTGAAGGACATGCGTACGTCACGCATCTCCATGGTATTCCAGAAGTTTGCCCTTATGCCCTGGCTGACCGTGCATGAAAATGTGGGCTTCGGCCTGGAAATGCAGGGTCGCTCTGCAACCGAACGCAAAAAGATCATTGATGAGAAGCTTGAGCTGGTTGGGCTCAGCCAATGGCGTAACAGCAGACCCTCCGCCTTGTCCGGTGGCATGCAGCAGCGCGTGGGTTTGGCGCGGGCACTGGCTATGGATGGTGACATCCTGCTAATGGACGAGCCTTTCTCCGCGCTCGACCCGCTGATTCGTCAGCAATTGCAAGACGAATTGCTCGCCCTGCAAAGTAAGGTCAACAAGACCATAGTGTTTGTCAGCCATGACCTCGACGAAGCGCTCAAGCTGGGCACCAATATTGCCATCATGAAGGACGGCCGCATCATCCAGCATGGCAAGCCGGAGGATATCGTGCTCAACCCGGCGGATGAGTACGTACGCACCTTCGTCGCGCATACCAACCCGCTTAACGTGCTATGCGGTTACAGTCTGATGAAGCCGCTCGACCAGTGCAAACGTGAGGGACATGATGTCTGCCTGGACCGTGCCCGCGACTACTGGCTAAGCCTTGGTGATGGACACAGCATTAAAGCCGTGCGCCGCAGCGGCGATACGCTTGGCGTACAACGTTGGGTACCGGGAGAGCCGGTTGAAACGCTCAAGCGCCAGCCTACCGTAGTGGATGCCGCTATCCGCATGCGCGATGCGCTGGAAATTCGCTATCAGACCGGGCACAAGCTCATCCTGCAGCAAGACGGCCGTGTAGTAGGGTTGCTAGGCGATACCGAGCTTTACCATGCCTTACTGGGTAAAAACCTAGAGAAAGGTCATGAAGAGTCCGAGGTGACCCCGTTGCGGGCTGCCTTTTCCCAAGCCGGCTGACTTATAAGGGGCCGCCCGCTGGGGCGGCCCTCCCTGGCTCAAGGCACTGCTTGCTTACCTGCAAGGACTCCAACCCTGATTAGAGTCATGAGCAAAAAGGTGGGACAAATCTTTTTTAATTGATCGTTCAATCAAAAAAACATAGACTGTGGGCGGTTCAGGTCAGGCATGATTGCCAGGAGAAAACGCAATGCCCAAGGTCGGCATGCAACCCATCCGCCGCTCCCAGTTGATTGCAGCCACGCTGGAAGCCATAGATCAGGTCGGAATGAGCGAGGCAAGCATTGCCCTCATTGCGAGAAAAGCTGGGGTGTCCAACGGCATCATCAGCCACTACTTTCAAGATAAAAACGGCCTGCTCGAAGCCACCATGCGACACCTGATGTCGGCACTGCGTACTGCTGTTCGTGAACGGCGTGCTGCCCTGACAGACGATAGCCCCCGTGCGCATCTACGAGCCATTATCGAAGGTAACTTTGACGATAGCCAGGTCAACGGTCCGGCCATGAAGACATGGCTGGCATTCTGGGCCAGCAGCATGCATCAGCCCGCCCTGCACCGCTTGCAACGAATCAACGATCTGCGTCTGTATTCGAACCTGTGCTGCGAATTCCGTCGTGCCCTACCTCTTCAGCCGGCTCGGCAGGCGGCACGCGGCCTCGCGGCAATCGTGGATGGCCTCTGGCTACGTGGTGCCCTGACCGGCAGCGAATTCGATATCGACGAAGCCCTGCGCATCGCCTACGACTATATGGATCAGCAATTGGCTCGGGCCGAGGCGCCATAATTACCTAGACGTTCGCGCTGATTACCTTGTACAGCTAGTACACTTGAAACATAAGCGCCGCTACCAAATCCGGTAGCAGCGCTGTGTCCTTGCCTATTTTACCTGGGCTCTACCATGCCTATCCCAGGCACGGACCGCCCCGCCTGACGCTCATCCAGAACAGCCATATCCTGCCGCATCGCCTTAAGTAGCGCCACGATATACAGCAGCAGGACCACCGAGAACGGCAGGCCGGCTAACACGACTACCGTCTGCATGGCCGTGAAGTTTCCGGCAAACAACAGACCGATCGTTACCAGCGTAACCAGAACCGACCAGAAAATACGCAGCCAGTGCGGTGCATCTTCATCCAGTTCACCGTCTCGGCGTGACAGGTTGGCCAGCATCACCGAACCGGAGTCCGCTGGCGTCAGGAACAGCACAAATCCCACACAGATCGACAGACCAATCACGATCTTTGCTCCAGGGTAATGCTCCAGCAGTCGATAAATAGACATCGCCGGTTGTTCCAGTGCCGCCTTGCTCAACTCTACAGCGCCCTGATTCATCACCAGATCCAGTGCGCTGTTGCCAAACACGGACAACCAGGCGAGCGTAAAGCCCAGCGGAATCAACAGTACTCCGGTAATCAATTCACGCACCGTACGACCACGGGAAATACGGGCGATAAACATCCCCACGAAAGGCGCCCAGGAGATCCACCACGCCCAATAGAACAGCGTCCATAGGCCCATCCAGCTCTCGCTTTTGCCGGACTGCCCCGTGTACACGTACAGGTCGAAGGTTTTCAGGATCAAACCGTTCAGGTAGTCCCCCAGGTTTTGTACAAACCCGTTAAGCAGGTGCAGCGTCTGGCCTGCGAACAGGACAAAGATCAACAGGCTGCTGAACAGCAGGATATTCAGGTTTGACAGTCGACGAATGCCTTTTTCGACACCCGATACTGCCGCCAGGGTGGCAACTGCACTCATGACCAGGATGACGACCAGCAAGGCGCTGTCGCTATGGGGCATACCAAACAGGTATTCCAGCCCCGAGGCTACTTGCAGCGCGCCGATGCCCAGGTTGGTCACAAGCCCCAGCAGCGTAACGAAGATGCCAAAGCAATCCACCGCATTACCAACGGAGCCGCGCATAAGCCGCTCACCAAACAAGGGATACAGCGCCGAACGCAGCGCCAAGGGTTGATGGTGCCGGTAGGCGAAATACCCTACCGCCAGCCCGACCAAGGCATAAATTGCCCAGCCATGCACACCCCAGTGAAGAAAGGTCAGCTGTAGGGCCTGCCGCGCCGCGAACAGGCTGCCCGCCTCCCCTTCCGGAGGGTTGTACAAATGATCAATAGGCTCGGAAGCAGCAAAGTAAAGCAGTGAAATGCCGATGCCCGACGAAAACAGCATGCCCGCCCAGGCCGAGTAGCTGAAGTCCGGACGCTCATGATCGGCCCCCAGCCGCAAGTTCCCATAACGGGAAAAGGCCATATAGAGCACAAAGAAAAGATAGGTCCCAATCGCCAGCATGTAGTACCAGCCAAAACTGCGTGACAGCCAGTTTTGCGCCGCTCCCAGCCAGAGACCGGCTTCTTCAGGAAGCAGAATGAGTGCAAGCGTGAGGGTAAGAATCAAGGCGGTCGAGCCGAAAAACACGACCGGATTCAAGCGTACCTTCCCGTGGGTTGTTGTTTTAGGAGAAGCAGTACTCATTGGAGAGAGATCCCAAAAGCAGAAAAATCAGGATTCGGATGAACCCTGACGCATGGTCAGCCCCCTCGAAACACTTGGCCTTGAAGCCTGCGGCCAAGTGTCGCACCAGAAGCTTGAAGCGGAGCTTATTCGTTATTGATTGAACGTTCAACAAAAATAAAGTAGGCTGAATTTACTCTACTGCAGGCTGACCGGTTTGGTTCTTCTTCCGCATGCGTCTGGACGGCCTGTATGCATTCATCCAACACGAGGAATTCCTGATGGCCCGTTTCGAAGAACAAAAACTCTACATAGGCGGCCGTTACGTCGATGCCACCAGCGGCGCCACCTTCCAGACCGTCAACCCGGCTACAGGCGAAGTACTGGCTAATGTCCAGCGCGCCAGCAAAGAGGATGTGGACCGCGCCGTGGCCAGCGCCGCCGAAGGCCAAAAGGTCTGGGCTGCCATGACCGCCATGCAGCGCTCGCGCATCCTGCGTAAAGCCGTGGATATCCTGCGCGAGCGCAACGACGAACTCGCTGCCCTCGAAACGCTCGATACCGGCAAGCCGCTGTCTGAAACCCAGGCGGTAGATATCGTTACCGGCGCCGACGTGCTCGAGTACTACGCTGGCCTGATCCCTGCCCTTGAAGGCGAGCAGATTCCGCTACGCGAAACCTCGTTTATCTACACCCGCCGCGAGCCGCTGGGCGTAGTCGCCGGTATCGGTGCATGGAACTACCCTGTGCAGATTGCCCTGTGGAAATCCGCTCCTGCTCTGGCTGCAGGCAACGCCATGATCTTCAAGCCCAGTGAAGTCACCTCGCTGACCGCGCTGAAACTGGCCGAGATTTACACCGAAGCGGGCCTGCCTGACGGTGTGTTCAACGTACTTACCGGCAGCGGCCGTGAAGTAGGCCAGTGGCTGACCGAGCATCCCGGCATCGAGAAAATTTCCTTTACCGGCGGCACCGTAACCGGCAAGAAAGTTATGGCCAGTGCCTCTAGCTCAACGCTTAAAGAAGTCACTATGGAGTTGGGCGGAAAGTCTCCGCTGATCATCTTTGATGACGCCGATCTCGACCGCGCTGCCGATATTGCCGTCATGGCCAACTTCTTCAGCACCGGACAGGTCTGCACCAACGGCACGCGTGTCTTCATTCCGCGGTCTCTGCAGGCCCGCTTCGAAAGCAAGGTGCTGGAACGCGTCAAGCGCATCCGCCTGGGCGACCCGCAGGACCCGAACACCAACTTCGGCCCGCTGGTCAGCAATGCACACATGGAAAGCGTGCTCGAATACATCGAAACCGGCCGTAAAGAAGGTGCACGTCTGCTGTGCGGCGGCGAGCGTGTGACTACGGGCGACTACGCCAAAGGCTGCTACGTAGCGGCAACGGTCTTCACTGACTGCCGCGACGACATGACCATCGTTCGCGAAGAAATCTTTGGCCCGGTCATGAGCATCCTGGTGTACGACACCGAAGAGGAAGTGATCCGCCGTGCCAACGACACCGAATACGGCCTGGCTGCCGGCCTCGTTACCAAGGACCTAGCCCGCGCCCACCGCGTGATCCATCGCCTGGAAGCCGGTATTTGCTGGATCAATACCTGGGGTGAGTCCCCGGCGGAAATGCCGGTGGGCGGCTACAAGCAGTCCGGCGTCGGTCGTGAAAACGGCCTTGTCACCTTGGGTCATTACACCCGAATCAAGTCCGTGCAGGTCGAGCTGGGCGATTACGCCTCGGTTTTCTAAACACTGCCGCTTATTTCTACCCGTAGGGTGGGTTAGCCAACAGGTGTAACCCACCGACTTCAGGCGAGGGGCCGTCATGGACAGGCCGCCTCGCCGCCCCTTACGGAGGACTGCCTACCATGGCAAAAGAATTCGACTACATCATTATTGGCGCAGGCTCTGCCGGTAACGTTCTGGCGACCCGCCTGACTGAAGACAAAGACGTCTCCGTCCTACTGCTCGAAGCCGGTGGCCCCGATTATCGCCTGGATTTCCGCACCCAGATGCCAGCGGCCCTGGCCTACCCTCTGCAAGGCACCCAATACAACTGGGCCTACCAGACCGATCCCGAGCCCTACATGAACAACCGCCGCATGGAGTGCGGTCGCGGCAAAGGGCTGGGTGGCTCCTCGCTGATCAACGGTATGTGCTACATCCGTGGCAACGCGATGGACTTTGATGGTTGGGCGCAACTCGATGGCCTAGAAAACTGGACATATCTTGACTGCCTGCCCTATTTCCGCAAGGCAGAAACACGGGATATCGGCCCTAATGATTACCACGGTGGTGACGGCCCGGTCTCGGTTACAACGTCCAAGCCCGGCGTGAATCCGCTGTTCGAAGCTATGATCGAAGCCGGCGTACAGGCGGGTTACCCCCGTACAGAAGACCTGAACGGCTACCAGCAGGAGGGCTTTGGCCCTATGGATCGCACCGTGACGCCTAACGGCCGTCGCGCCAGTACTGCCCGTGGCTACCTTGACCAAGCCAAGGGCCGGCCGAATCTGACCATCGTTACCCACGCCACGACCGACCGCATTTTATTCAGCGGCAAGCGCACCGTAGGTGTTGCCTACCTTGAAGGCAACAGCAGCAACGTCACCACCGCGCACGCGACCCGTGAAGTTCTACTCTGCGCGGGAGCCATTGCTTCACCGCAAATCTTGCAACGCTCCGGCGTAGGTGCCAGCGATCTGCTGCGCCAGTTCGACATTTCTGTTGTGCATGACCTGCCGGGTGTCGGCCAGAACCTGCAGGACCATCTGGAAATGTACCTGCAATACGAGTGCAAGCAGCCAGTATCACTGTACCCGGCGCTCAAGTGGTACAACCAGCCACAGATCGGGCTGGAGTGGATGTTCAAGGGCACCGGCATTGGCGCCAGCAACCATTTCGAAGCAGGCGGTTTCATCCGCTCCAACGAAGAGTTCGAGTGGCCAAACATTCAGTACCACTTTCTGCCGATCGCTATCAATTACAACGGCAGCAATGCGATTGAAGCCCACGGCTTCCAGGCCCACGTGGGCTCCATGCGCTCGCCGAGCCGTGGCCGCGTACACCTGAAATCACGCGATCCACGCCAGCACCCCAGTATCCTGTTCAACTATATGAGTACCCAGCAGGACTGGCAGGAATTCCGTGACAGCATCCGTATTACTCGCGAGATCATGCACCAGCCAGCACTTGCTCCCTATCGTGGCAAAGAGCTGAACCCAGGCGCCGACTGCGTAACGGACACGCAACTGGATGAATTCGTCCGCCAACACGCCGAAACGGCCTATCACCCGTCCTGTACCAATAAAATGGGCACCGACGACATGGCCGTGGTCGATGGACAAGGCCGTGTACATGGCCTGGAAGGCCTGCGGGTTGTGGATGCGTCTATTATGCCGCTGATCATTACAGGCAACCTCAACGCCACAACTATCATGATGGCCGAGAAGATTGCCGACCAGATCCGTGGCCGCAAACCCCTACCCCGGAGTACGGCTGCATACTACAAAGCCAACGGTGCTCCGGTCCGTCAAAAAACGGCCCAGGAAAAAAAATCAGAAAATAGAGTAAATTCACCGGTTTACAACTGATTCAGAATCGTTATAATGCGCTCCATTGATGCCGGTATAGCTCAGCTGGTAGAGCAACTGACTTGTAATCAGTAGGTCCCGAGTTCGACTCTTGGTGCCGGCACCATCAAATTCAAAGGCTCGCAGAAATGCGGGCCTTTTTCTTTTGTGGCTGAAAAGTTCATCAGCTCGGCTGCGCTCATCGTAGCGCGTGCGCTCAACCAAGCCGCGCTGGCGTGGCCTAGTGCGCATTCAACAGCTTCCACACGCAGCCGTCTTATGCCTGCTTCCGCTGTCGTCCTATGGCCTCTTCAAGAAACCCTGACCGCTCAGCTGACGAAATCACGGCCCTTTTCATGCTGGTAGCCTTGAAGGGATCTGCCTATACCCGTCAGTAACCTTACCCTTCTGCAAGAAAGACGGGCCAAAAGACTGGAAATTCCAGCCAGGCTATTGGCGCCTAGTACCTGACGCTAGCGAACCACCGGATCATATTTTTCTATGAAGAATTCCCGGGCTGGCAAAAGTGATAGCATTTTGCCTTTATTTGTCTGTATTTGCAGATTCATCACATTATGAATACGCCAAGCCTTGCGCCTTCTGAAATTGACGTCCTGCTGCATCAGACCACTATTCAGAATCTGACGCACTTTGCTTCTGCCATAAGTCAGCTGGAGGTAATCAATACAGACCTGATCAAGCAATGGGATTTGTTGCATCTGCAGTCCGGGCATACTGAATCAGCTCAAGGGTTAGATCATCCCAGTGCCATCAGCCGTCTCGATATTTCGGGCGTTGATACACCCTCCATGCGCCAGGTAAATACTTAGGTATGAATCACGCCCAGGTCGACAGCGTTCTGGCATATTGCGCCAAGCAATTAGAGACCGCGCCGGTCGATACCTCCTTCTTCGCCAAGATGCTTCTGCTACTCCTACCGGTATGCAACGCTTGCCAACGGGACACCGTTCATGCGCTCCTGGACAAATGTCAGAGCGTCCTGGTTGAAGACGTGAATGTCCGAGACCGCTGATCTTTTCAAGATATAAAACCATGAACCGTTACGACATATTGCTTTCAGGCTTGTTTGACGCTGGTTACGACGTCAAACTAACTACCAATCCTGAGGCATCGGAGCGCCTGCTGATTACCGTCACCCAGCGCGAAACTGGATTCTCCGTTATTCGCAGCATTGAAAAGCTGGATATTCATGACCTGTCCCGTCTGACCAGAATGTCATTGGATTTAAGGCGCGAGCTAATGATTCTTAAGCAGCTTCACACTCTAGAAATCTGAGTCGTTTAAGCTGCCTGCGCTTTTTCATCACACATTCTTGTCTAAGTCTTAGAAATATTTTGTTGCAGCTTGTCCAAGTAATGCATCAATCCCAGGGAAACCCTGCCTCCCGTCTTAGACTCAGCATAAAAGATCTGATACAGGAGACAGCAAATGATCAAGATCCTGTCGATCTTGCTCAAGCCTTTCGAACACGACAAACCCCCAGCAACATTCGATTGGCTGGGCGATATTGAAGGGCGGGCAGAAGAGCCATTACATGACAAGCCGGTGTCAGCTCCGGCATCCGAAAAGCCTGGGCAACAGGCTCCTGATCCTAATGAAGTAGTGACGCGCTTTAAGGCATGAGCGCCTAGGCCTATACGATAAAACACCGGCGTCAGGTGGGCACTCAGCTTATTACGACACAGCAGAACTTAACGTCAAAAGGAATACATTGTGGCTGCAGGTAGTTTTCTTGCCCTTTTCGATGACATCGCCACGGTGCTGGATGATGTATCCATCATGTCCAAAGTGGCTGTAAAAAAGACGGCAGGCGTATTGGGTGACGACCTTGCACTCAATGCGCAGCAGGTTACTGGAATCAAGGCCGACCGCGAACTTCCAGTTGTCTGGGCCGTCGCTAAAGGCTCGTTGCTTAACAAGGCCATTCTGGTACCAGCCGCCCTGTTGATCAGCGCCTTTGCTCCCTGGCTGGTTACACCACTCCTCATGCTGGGCGGCGCCTATCTCTGCTACGAGGGCACCGAAAAGCTGGCGCATAAATTTTTATCGTCTGACCATGACAAAGCTGAGCATGTAAAAGCCGTAGCGGACCCTAACGTCGATATGGTGGCGTACGAAAAGGGAAAGATTAAAGGTGCCATACGTACAGATTTCATTCTGAGCGCCGAGATTATTGCTATTACCCTCGGAATAGTGGCGGAATCATCGCTCATGCAGCAAGTGCTGGTCATGACATTGATCGCATTAGCCATGACAGTAGGCGTTTATGGTCTGGTCGCAGCCATCGTGAAGCTTGACGACCTTGGCCTGCATCTTTCCAAAAGCAGCAACGGTGCAAGCCAGGCCATAGGTAAGGGGCTTGTAAGTACTGCTCCTCTCTTGATGAAAGCCCTTTCGGTCATCGGCACGGTCGCCATGTTCATGGTCGGCGGCGGTATCCTGAGCCATGGTATTGCAGCACTGCATCACCCTATCGAAGCCTTTACTCATGCGGCTGCAAGTGTCCCGGGTATTGGGCCTGTCCTAGGCGCACTTGCACCCACCCTGTTTAACATTGTATTTGGCATTCTCATCGGCGCCGTGGTGTTGTTAGTTGTGGGGTTGGCTAAAAAACTGTTTGGCAGTAGCCACGCAGCCAGTCATTAACTGTCAAACCGTTACCAACTCGCTAAAACCCGAGGACAGCGGCAGGCTCAAGTGATACAACCTGAGCCTGCCATTGCCGCTATCCTCTATCATGATTCGCAAACTTCGCATTCATTCTTCCGCCATCCAGTATTTCGATATGGTCCGTCGCTGCCGTTCGATTAGAGAGGCGGCACGGCGGCTGAACGTGGCCTCTTCCGCCGTAAACCGGCAAATTCTTAAATTGGAAGATGAGTTGGGCGCACCGTTGTTCGAACGGCTACCGGCCGGCTTGCAACTCACCTCTGCCGGAGAAATTTTCGCTCGGCATGTCATCGTCGTTCTCCAGGATGCCGAGCGGGTTAGCTCAGAACTGGATGCACTGGCTGGGCTTCGGACAGGCCATGTGGAAATCGCCACGGTAGAAGGGTTAACAGCGGACCTGCTGCCCTCCGTCCTGGAAGCCCTTTATATCCGTTACCCCCGCGTCACGGTTGGCGTTGTGACTCTGGGGTCACAGGCGGTTCCCGAGGCTGTGCTTAGTGGCGCCGCGGATATTGGTTTGGCGTTTGCCTTACAGCGCCATGCCGACCTGCAGCAGATGAGCGTCGGCCATTTTCGGCTGGGCGCGCTTGTGGCTCCCACGCATCCTCTGGCTACGCGTACGGAGGTCAGTTTTGCCACCTGCGCCGAGTACCCACTGATCCTGGCCAAGCCAACCTTGTCGATCCATCAGCAACTCTTGCCTTTGCTCTCCCGTACTATCCTACAGCGCAAGCCAGCGCTGGAGACGAGTTCTCTAGAACTTTCCCGGCAATTGGCCAAGCGTGGAGTAGGTGTCGCTTTTCAGACCCGCATCGGCATAGAAGCCGACCTTGCTAGCGGCAGGCTTGTGCATATTCCTTTGAATGACAATGGACCCCTTTTTAGCGACCTGGGCGTTTATGTCCGTAGTAGTCGGCATTTACCGGTAGCTGTTGACGCCTTTGTGCGAGCCTTGTGCGAGGCCCTTACTCAGCGCGCCGACCCAGCACTGTCCTGATAAGAGAGCTGGTGCCGTTTCGGCATCACCCTGCGCGATATTCTGTTCTTTGGGCATCGCCAGAAAAGAGTAATACTCGGTCACGACGAAGCGGCCAGCCGTTGGCTGATACCCTCTATCCGTGCCGAGGAAGAGTTATGCGTCCATTAGAGATCATTATCGTAGGGGCCGGAATCGGTGGGTTAACGGCCGCCATTGCACTGCAACAACAGGGCCACCGTATCCAGCTATTTGATCGCGTTCCCGAGCTAACACCGGCGGGATCGGCCATCTCGGTCTGGTCTAACGGCGTGAAAGTTCTCAAGGCGCTCGGCCTGGGTGATGCCATGGCTGCAGTCAGCGGTGACATGCGCACCATGAGCTACAGCGACCGGGACGGCCATCTGCTTACACGCTTTAGCCTCGAACCGCTCTATATTGAGGTGAATCAACCCGCCTGCCCTATTGCCCGTACCACTCTGCAACGCATCCTGCTTGAAGCGGCAGGTGAGCACAACCTAACCCTAGGCGTTAGCTGCGAATCGGCCATACAAACCGAACACGGTGTAACGGCCTACTTCTCCGACGGCAGTCAGCGTGAGGCGGATCTGCTCATTGCTGCGGACGGCACGCATTCCAGATTGCGTAATCTTGTCGCAAGACAAGACATCCCCCGGCACTACTGCGGCTATGTGAACTGGAACGGCCGTGTTCCTGCCACCCCGGATCTTGCCCCCCTTACTGAATGGGCGCAATTTGTAGGTGATCACAAGCGCGTCTCCCTGATGCCCATGGGCAATGATCAATTCTATTTCTTCTTTGATGTTCCGCTGCCTACGGGAACACCAAACGAGCGTACCCTTTACCGGGAGGAGCTCGCTAAACATTTCCAGGGATGGGCTTTACCGGTCCAGCGCCTGATCGAGCGTCTCGACCCGGCCACGGTCGCCCGAGTGGAGATCCATGATATCGAGCCGCTGGAGTCCCTAGTCAATGGCCGCATCGTATTGCTCGGCGACTCGGCCCACGCGATGGCTCCCGATCTTGGCCAAGGTGGCTGTCAGGCCATGGAAGATGCCTGGGTATTGATGAACTGCCTGGCGCAGCACGAAGATGACCTGGCTGCGGCACTCCGCGCTTACGACATTGCCCGAGTGGAGCGCGCCGGCACCATCGTCACCCGCGCACGCAAGCGCGCCGAAACGACCCACGGTCACGATCCAGTCGCAACGCAAGCCTGGTATCGAGAACTGACGCATGAAACCGGGGAAGGCATCATGGCTGGCATTAGCAAAACCATCTTGGGCGGGCCGCTGGGGTGAGCCGGCCCAGCGGAATCAGATATCCAAGAGCGTATCATCCCGCGGCTTGATTTTGCCGCGCTGCTTGAATTCGCAGGGCTGCTGGCCCTGGTAAGGTAATCGGAAACGTACGCCCTATCAGCACAGAGGCCTGGTTTATGGGCACCGAACATATCCGTTCGACGAGGCGGATGCTGAGTGCAGCCATGACGCTTGGCTTAACATACACTTTGACAATAGCATTTATGTCTATGGTTGACGCCAGCGTCAACACACCTACGGCATTACCGCAAGCAGCGTAGGTATGGTATTAGAAATTGCGTGACGAAACCGGGAGAGATACCTTGGCAAAAGTCGAGGAGATAGTTTTAATCAAACATAGGAAAGCCGTTGAGATAAGCAACGGCACTCTCTAAGAAAATCATTTATTTCTGTACTCATCACTTTGAGTAAAGGCAACCGCAACAGCATCGATAGTCATTTTCCCGCTTGAGATCAGATCTGACCAACTAGCCAACCCTGCTGCATCAGCCGTACGCCCTAAATAGGTCAGGTACAGTTGCTGTACTGAATATCTGATTTGATATTCAGCGCTTTGTTTAATAGCGTTAACCACTGCCTCGATAGTCATACTGCCACTGGCAATCTTCCCAGACCAGTTAGCCAACCCAGCCGGGTCGGCTTCACGACCCAAATAATCCCTATAGACCTGCTTAACAACATCGGTACTTCTAGTTTTGTACTCGCTGCTCTGAGTAAAGGCAGTGGCTGCCGCTTCGAGTGTTATCTTTCCACTCAGGATTGAGCTAGTCCAATTTGCCAATCCTGCGGCGTCAGCTTCCCTTCCCAGATAATTGCGATACATCTGCTGTACAGCATACCGAGTCTGGTATTCCTGGCTCTGCTTAATAGCGGCCGTAATGGTTTCGAGGGTTAAGCTGCCATTGGCTAATTTGCTGGCCCAGCTTTGCAAACCAGTGGCATCGGCATTGCGACCCAGATAAGTCTGATATAAAAGCTGAACAGCATCGAGCTGACTTTGCGTCGGAATAGCGACCACTGTATTGCCCGTATTGGTCGTCAATGGTGTCGTAAGCGGACCTATACCAGTACAGCTCGTATCATCAATATATTTCTTGAGCGTCGGCCATTGCGGGCGATCCTGCCCATTGATAGGTTCGACGGACATAAAGTAGTTACCCCAACCGGGCCCTGCTGCCCAATACGTTGCCGGGATGCAATTCTGTTTGAGGTACGCCAGCATGTTATCCATTATCGTGAACCAGCGCGCGTCGCTATCCGGTACGCCAAATTCGCCGATATAGCCGCGCTTGCCGTTCTTCTTGAGCCACTCAATAAACGGCTTGACCCGCTCGACACCATACATAGGGTCGAGCTTGCCCACATCGACCGTCTCATAAGTGCCGCCCGCGTTTTCATCGAAATAGGTATGGGCAGAAAAGATAATGTTATTGGACGGATCAACCAGCTTTAAAAGCGGATCGTTCCACTGAGCCCAGCGCGTGGCTTCTGCCCAGCCATTACCTTCGACGATGATCGGGCGGGTCTTGTCCACTGCACGCACACCGTTGATGCCGTACTGAGCAGCGGTCGGCCAGTAGGCCAGCGCACCGTTGGGCTCGTTCATAATGTCATAGGCGTACAAGGAGGATTGCCCGCTCCAGCGCTGGGCGATCCTTGTCATGACATCCTGATAATGCGCGTATGTGACAGCCCCTGCTCCAATAATCTGGCCTCGATAACGTGCGTAGTTATGCAAATCCAGAATAATTCGGACATTGTATTTGCTGGCATATGTGAAGGTGCGGTCGATTAGGGCTGCATAGGTCGGGTCCAGCGCGTCCCCCAAGGTAGGCTGCAAACGCTCCCAGATGATAGGGAAGCGTATCAGCCTGATGCCTCTTGCGCTCCATTGCTGGAAGTAGGCCTCTACAGGAAAAATATAGTGTGTACCATTAATACCAGGTAGTACCTGTGGCGCAAAGCCAGCACCTGAAATATTCAGGCCTACCAAGTTCACTTGCTCGGCACGAACATTCACACAGCCGAACGCCATCAGAACAGACATCGACAAAGCTGCCAAAGTAGATGACTTGGTCAAACAAAAGGATGTATTCATCGTCTTCGAACTGCTAAAAGACTGGATTTCGTCTCCTGCAAAAAACAAGGGAGACGGACAGAAGAGACTTATTGCAGGACGAAAAGATGACGCCATCGTCCTTTCGCCAAGGTTTATACAAGCTTTATGCCAAATTTAGGTTTACAGGGTTAGATGTCTACTCACACCAGCTCACTAACTCTAATAACGTCCCCTAACAGGCCTGAAGGGGCTTATAAAACTCGTAGTTTCTGGCGCATATTCGAAGAATTATTACTGATGGATGTGCAACGTATTACAGTTAAACCTGTTCGCCAGCCCTTTATGACTTTATATGAGGGCTTGATTTAGAGAGCCCTGCGCTTGACCAATACCGTTCTGTATAGCTCGGCGTAAGACTGCAACATTTGCTCACTCGAGAACACACTCTCATACCGTACTATCGCCTTTTCACCCATCCTGGCGGCTCGCTCGGGATCGCCCAGAAGGGTTTTCATGGCCTCTGTTAGAGCAACGGGATCGGCAGGCGGAATGACTAGTCCGGTTTCCTGATCCAGATTGATAAAGCTCGTTCCGGTATGGATTTCACAAGAAATCATGGGTTTACCGTACATCGCAGCTTCCAGCAGTGAGATACCAAAGGCCTCGGAGCGCAGGTGTGAGGGGAACACGAAGGCATAACACAGCGTTAGCAGAGCCGCCTTGTCCTCCTCACTCAGGAGTCCTGTGAAAAGTACATTGCTCAGACCCAGCTGTTCGGCTTGCTGCTTGAGTGCTGCCTCCTCGAACCCATGCCCTGCGATCACGCAGGTAAACGCCTGGCCTCGCAAGGCCTGAAGAAGGAAGTGGAGACCCTTGTAATACCTGAGCGCCCCTATGAAAAGAAAGAAAGGTCCTTTCAACTGACGCTGCCAATAGGCCAGCCGCTCCTGGGTAGGCTGCGGATAAATAGCTCTATCGAGCCCATACGGAATTACCGTGACCTTATCTCGATAGCGCCTCAATACAGGACTGAAGGCCGCATAGACTGGAGACGAAGCGACGATACTATCAACCGCCCCCAAGAATTGATGCATCAAAGGTTGATACAGCTTGAGCAGCCACTTCTGTTTAACGATATCAGAGTGATAACTAACAACGGTCGGCTTGCGTATCCGGGAAACATAGTGTGCCAGATCCATATAGGGCCAAGGGAAATGATAATGCACCAGATCAGCCTGAGCAGCCAGTTCCGCAAAGTCCTTGAAGGCAGACAACGAGAAGCCTGTAGACGCAACATGAAAATCCAACTTGGAGCGATGGCTGATATGCCGCCCGCTAGGCTCCGCCCGGCCCGAGCCCTGAGAACTCAGATAAAGAACTTCGGACTCTATGCCGTAGGCTATCCCGCCTTCGGCTAGCTGGTAAATGACCTGTTCGATTCCCCCAAACGTTTGGGGCCGATAGGTTTTAAAAAAATGCAGAACCTTCAATGAGAATACTCGTTTATGTATGTTCTATGGCTAGTACATCTGTCGATATACATTGAGAGTCCTTTCGGCACACGCTCGCCAAGTAAATGACAGGGCCCGCTGATAGCCCGAATTTACCATTGCCTGCTTTCTCTTTTCAGAGGCGAGCGACTCTTGCATCGCCAGAGATAAGGCATCGACATCGCGGGGGTCGACTAACCAGGCGGAGTCTCCAGCCACCTCAGGTAAAGAAGTTAAATTAGATGTGATGACTGGACAACGCGAGGCAAACGCTTCGAGTACAGGTAAACCAAAGCCCTCATAAAGCGATGGAAAAACAAGCGCACTTGCGCTTTGCAGAAGGGCAAGCACCTCCTGACGAGGCAAATAACGTAGCCAGCGGGCCTCCCCTCGGCTTTCAAGTCTTTGTAGCTGCGCGATTGTTTTCTCCGATGACCATCCTTCGCGGCCAACAATGACTAACGGGTGATTCTTCCTGAGCGCGGCCGGGAGCTTTTGATGAGCCTCGATGGCAGCCGTCAGGTTCTTTCGAGGTTGTAGCGTACCAACAAATAAAAAAAAGCCAGGCGTCAGGCCTTGCCTGCTCAATACATCAGCTTTATAGGCATCACCTACGCGTACGAAATAATCACGCTCCACACCCAGTGGAGTGACATGTACATAATCCGGGTCTATTCCTACATGCTTGACGATGTCACGCTTGCTGTGTTCGGAAATGGTGATGATGCGTTCAGACGATAGAATCGTCTTTTCAAACAGGAAGCTTTTGAATGACTGCAAGCGCTGCCTTATCCACTCCGGATGAATTAGAGGAATGACATCCATTACCGTAGCGACTACCGGAACGCCGGCAATCCGAGGAATCCGGTGATCTGTTGCATGAAAAAGATCCAATGCTGCATTACAGCGGCGGTTGGGTAGCGGAGCACCCAGCAACGTAGCGGATAGACAGTGAAGCGAAAACCGAGTCGCCAATACTTGTGGAGTGCCGCACTCCAGGTTCGGCGTCTGCTTGCCAAAAACATACGGATTCAGCTGTAGAGCGCCGTCCTGAACCTCATCTAGAGAAGCAAATTCACGCCAAAGAGCTCTTGTATAAATTCCGATTCCGTCCAGAAATCCAGCAACCTCTCCATGTGCCCAAACGGTAGTACCAAATCCAACGGTTTTCACGGCGATCTCACGAAAATAAGACGTTTACTGGCGAGCCCTGTCACGACTCCAAGACTCAGCGCTTGCGCACAGATCATGTAGAGGGTCCTAAAGCTATGCTCTAGCGCGGGTCTGACTACGCCAATATTCCAACAGTTCGTTGAGCGTCTCGCGCAGCGAAAATCGAGGCTGCCATGCGGTCTCGACTTGTAACCGCTGACTACATCCTACGGCAAAAGGTATATCAGACGGGCGCAGCCGCGCAGGATCCTGCTCCACATTGATTTGGACCAAACTCTGGGCCAGTAACGCATCAAGTAGCTCACGGATTCGGCGAGCCCGCCCTGAAGCTATATTGAAGATGTAGTGACCGGACGGTTGTGTAGATAGCGAAAGCAGGCTCAAATAAGCTGAGCAGACATCATGTACATCTAGAAAATCGCGGCATGCTTCAAGGTTGCCGACTCGCAGCACAGGCGGCTGCAGGCCCTGCTCGATTTCGGCGATCTGCTTGGCAAAGGATGCTGTGACGAAGTCGGGTGACTGCCCTGGCCCGATGTGGTTGAACGGACGGGCGATCACACCGCGGAGACCCTGCCGGAAATATTGAATGAAGGCGAGTTCGGCCGCTCGCTTGCTGGCCGCATAGGGATTCATGGGCAGACAGGGCTGCTCTTCATCCAAAGGTTCGCCTACTTTGAATGCTTCGCCATACACTTCAGACGAGCTGGCAAACAGGATGAACGCTTTCGGAGCATGATGCTTGAGCGCTTCCAACAGGTTCAGGCTGCCGATAACATTGGTCTGCCACGTCCTGAGCGGATCGCTGAAGCTGGTCGGCACGTGGGAAACCGCTGCCAGGTGTATGACGTGGGTAGGTTGCACACTCTGAATCAGCCGAGCTACCGCCTCGGTGTCACGGACATCCAGCTGCTGATATTCCACGTCACCCTGGTCACCCGGTATGGACGAAACCGTTCCTGTTACCTGGTAACCCGCCGCCAGCAACTGCGTCTGGAGTACCTTGCCGACAAAGCCATTCGCTCCCGTCAACAGGACATGCTTCATGGTTACATTACCTTTGCTCCCATCAGGGAGATTGTGGAGTTCCGACGGGTTGATAAGGGGCCTGATACACAGTGGCAGCCCTAATTGAACAACCCACTCTATCCAGAGAGAACGATCGATAGCCCGGCACGAGGCGAGGAAGAGCATGCTCCTCCTCTCTGCTTTTCATTAGAAAGAAAAGCCTATCTCGTTACGACGCAAGTCTGCCTCGACCATCATCTGACACAACTGCTCAAGTGTTGTTTTAGCTTCCCAGCCCAGTATGGCCTTGGCCTTGCTGGCGTCGCCAATAAGCAGTTCCACTTCGGCCGGACGATAGAATGCCGGGTTGATACGAACTACGGTCTTTCCGGTTTCGACATCGACAGCCACTTCGTTTTCATCATTACCCTGGAAACGCAACTCGATATTGACAGCCTTAAATGCCATCTTTACGAAGTCACGTACCGTTTCGGTTCTGTTTGTAGCCAAGACAAACGTATCCGGTTGGTTAGCTTGCAGCATAAGCCACATTCCTTCCACGTATTCCTTGGCAAAGCCCCAGTCACGCTTGGCATCCATGTTACCCAGCTCAAGAACGTCCTGCTTACCGAGCTTGATCTTGGCAACCGCGTCGGTAATCTTACGCGTTACGAACTCGCGGCCACGCAGCGGAGACTCGTGATTGAACAAAATGCCACTTGTCCCAAAAATATCGTAGGATTCACGGTAGTTGATGGTCATCCAGTGAGCGTACAGCTTGGCGACGCCGTAGGGGCTGCGCGGATAGAACGGCGTGGTTTCAACTTGGGGGATTTCCTGAACCTTGCCGAACATCTCGGAGGTAGAGGCCTGGTAGAAACGAATTTTCGGATTGACGATACGGATCGCCTCAAGCAGGTTAACCGCACCCAATCCAGTGATATTCGCTGTCGTCAAAGGCTGGTCAAACGACACGCCCACAAAGCTCTGTGCCGCTAAATTATAGACCTCAGTCGCCTCGGTGCGCTCCAGCAGGCGAATACTGGAAGCCAGGTCGGTCAAATCATACTCGACTAAGTGCAGGTTCGGATTCTTATCGATGCCCAGCTCTTCAATACGCCAGAAATTGACTGAGCTGGTCCGGCGATAGGTGCCATAGACCGTATACCCTTTTTCCAGCAGCAGCTCTGCCAGATATGCCCCGTCTTGGCCTGTAATGCCGGTAATGATCGCTTTCATTTCTGCTCCCTTGGTAAAAACTAAACTCATTATTTCAAGACCGACCTTCTGGCATTAGGCCGTTGCGGTCAGCCTAGCTTTTATTTGCTCTGCACTTTGCTTCCAGGTCAGCCATTTCATATTGCTAGACGATGGATGCAAGCCGCTCTTTCTTAAATCAAGCCAAGCCTTGACCTCTTTACTCAAATCTTCGGCTTTGCTTCCTTTAAAATAATGAGCGTTAGCCTCTGCGATCTCTCTAAAAACAGGAATATCCCTGGCAATAATGGGCAGTCCAAATTGCGCCGCCTCGATCAGAGGCAGGCCAAACCCTTCGCCTTTGGAGCTGAACACTAGACAGGTAGCGTTCTGATAGATTTTTTCCAAATATTCATCGCTGATGCCTTTCAGCCAGAACAGCCTTTTTCCTAACAGCTTGTGATGTGTAATGTCATGGATAAGCTCATCAACATTCCACCCAGCTTGGCCTACTAATACAAGGTTGGCTTCTACACCTTCCTGCCAAAGCAGATCAAAGGCTTTTAAGGTCTGATCATGCCCTTTTCGCGGCTCGATTGTGCCTACGGACAGGAAAGTCGGGCATTCTTTCAGCTTGGCCAATACTTCGGCCGCGTCATCAGGGAGCCCCTTGGTCGGTATGGAATTTTCCACATCCGCTCCCAAATGGAACCAGTCAATGTGAAGCGGGCAATAGCGTTCCACTGGATTCTTTTCCAACCAATGCCGCATATCATCAGCAACTGCTTGTGAGATGCACAATAAACCATCGTTGCGCGATATCGCTGCGAGCCAATCCTTGTGCAAATCGCCGATAAAGTCTCTGAAGACCTCAGGCATTAGTACTGGCAGCAAGTCATAAACGACAAAAAAAACTTTAACTCCTGCATTGCGCATCGCCTGATGAGCGGCTTGTTGTCGAATGACCACATGATGCTGAAGATCAAGTCCTAGAAATATATCGCCATTGCTATATTCAATAGCGCTATCCTTGATTTCCTCGGTATTTGCATGCTCTGGAAAGTACTTTGCAATGAACTCCCTAGCGTATCGGTAGCCTAGGCTATCCATAGTGGCGTATACCGGTTCGCTGATAAATCCCTCCGGGGGCGATTCCAGCAGTTCCTTAAGGATGCTGCGTACAACCCGTTGAATGCCACTTTTAGAGTCGATATGCACAAGCTGTGAAATATCAATAAATAAGCGCTTGCTCACTTTGATTTCAAAGTTCTTGGCAAGTGCCGATGCACATTGTTTGATATCTTCATATGTCGGCAGAGCATCGCCAATTGAAGCAATACTTGTCTGCAAGGTCGAAACGATTTCAGCTGTTCCACGAGCAACGCTTACAGAGTCTGACTTAACTGCCTGTTCGAAAGCCTGCAATGCCAGCTTAGCACTTCGATCCCAAGAAAACTTCTTGGACTGTTTTTTCCCATGAGCGATGAGTTTTTTGCGAAAGTCCTCATCGGTCAACACTATGTGTAGTTTTGATTTTATGTCTGCTACATCAAGCGGATCGAATAATGCCTCTGGACAGCCAATAACCTCAGGTACACTCGATGTATTTGAACCGATAACAGAAGCACCACAGCACATAGCCTCAAGCGCAGGCAGACCAAACCCTTCGTGCCAAGAAGGAAAAATGAATGTCTTGCAGAGGCTATACAACTCGATCAGTTCTTTATCAGTGATATAACCAGTAAAGACAATTTCGGCCTCTTGCAAGCCGAGGCTACTGGCATGAGCTTTGAGTCCTGCAATGATCTGAGTGGGCATTTTGCCCGCCAGCACTAATTGATGTTCTGATCGAAGCGCTTCAGGAAGCTGAGCGTAAGCCTGAATCATACGTTCTAAGTTCTTTCTTGCATCCGCTCCGCCTGTATAGAGAACAAAAGGAGATTGAACAGCAAACTTCTCCCTCAGGAGAAATTCTTCTTCAGCAGTTAAATTGGCGGGGACAAAAATAGAATCAGCAGCCGTAGAAATATTAGTCACTCGCTCCGCAGGCAAACCAATAATATTTACACCCTCTTGGCTAGCTGATTCGGAAATGCCAAGCCAGCCCTGCGCATTTTTCAGGCTTTCTATCTTATTTAAATAATACTTTTTAAATACTGGATGAGGATCAAGATAATCCTTGGCATTCATGAGGGGAATCAGGTCATACAACGTGACCAGTGTCGGGATTTCTTTAGTATACCCGCTGATAGTCGTAACAGCGTTATCGGCAGTACCTTCGAACAAACTACTAATGTGGACAACATCGGGCTGAAGCGTAGCGATATACGCCTCTCTTATGTATTCCGCTGCCTGCCGGCGCCAGTCATTACCAGGGAGACACTCTGCCACCGGAGCAGGCCCATACCAAACGCGAATGTTATCTTGAGGAATTAGACCATCGAAAGCTGCTCGTATCGGCTCTATGGCATCAGGAAACTGACCATTGAGCAATATAAAAATTTCATGCTCTCCTCGATTACGGGCAATACCAAGAGCAAGCGATAGACTATACCTTCCGATACCTCGGAAACGGCTTTCAGTCTGTGCACCCTGCAAATCAAGCACAATACGCATTAGCGCGGCTCCTTATGCTGCGCCTGAATGGCGGTTTTCAGATTCTGATAGTAATTTTGGGCACTCAAACTGAGGTCAGAAAGTTCTGGCTCTGTCCCCTGAATAAATGAATTCGGATTATAAGGATGAGCTACTACATTGGATTGAATGTCTGGAGCAGCGCTGCCAGCCATTCCTTCCTTATATGCAATATTTAATAATCGAGCATAAATTCGTGGATAGCGTTGAAGAATTTCCAGCGCCTTATGCTTGTACTTAGGGTTACGCGCCACTTTGCGCATAGCCTTTAGCAGCCATGGATATACGGCAATTTTGACTTTTAATGTTGCCTGACGCACTGCAACAGTAGGTTCCCGAGCAAACATACGAGACACATGAGTAGCAAGACGCATAGGCGCAGTAATACGCCATGAGGTACTAGCATGCAAAGCCTTAACCTGCTCCTCTAAGGCAGTTGCCCTTAAATACCAAGTATGGGCATTACTAAGAGATGCATTCAATTGCTGTTGCATGTCTTCAAGCAATTGGTTTTTTTGATTTATGTTTTTAAATTCGCACTGTAGGGTCTTGTTAAAATTTTTAATTTCATGCAGATGTGCTTCATTAACAGCTCTAGTTTCTTTTAATAGCTGCTGACTAACAACTCTAGCCTCCTCTAAACGTTTCTCTATGAGCATCAACTGATCATTTAAAGTACTGCTGCTAACCTTAGCCTGTATTTCCTCAGTTAAGCGACTAGAGTTATCTTGGAGCTGTTTTAGTTTCTCATGTATCGAAAGATCTCTTTCCAAGCCTTCATCTAATCGGCCTTCGATACTTTGAATCGTTTCCTTAATTTGAACATCGTATTGCTGAGCTAGGAAATCCAGCGAAACTCCATACTCCTCTGCGAATACAGGGTCGAATAAGCTTAGGCTTTCCGCTTCGCCTGCCTTTTGAGCAATAACGGCATAATCCTGGCTTACACCAGTCAAGACACTTTTCAACCCAATAGATCCAAGTTCTTCTTCTAGGTTTTCCTGCAAGCGCAAAAGCTTGGTGCGCGCAAACCCACTGTATTCCGCTAGGAAGCTAAGCAATAGATGGGGAATGGGACGTTCATGCGTAGGGTCGAGATAAAAGTTATTTGTCCCTACAACAATGTTTTCTGCGTTAGGCGTCTCAAGGATAAGCAAACCCGCAGGCTTTAGCACCCTGACTACTTCTGCAAAAATATCCTGCAAGATTGGAAAAGGAATGTGTTCGGCGATATGAAATCCTGAAACAACAGCCTGACTGTTTTCAGGTAAGGCTTTCAGAGTTGCCAAAGCCTCCCCTTGCTTTGCGGGCAGCTCTAATATATGACAGGCTTCCAGCATCCCTTCATCAAGGTCGATCCCCCTGGCCTGAAAACCACTTTCCATCAACAGTTCAAGCCACTCGCCCCGCCCGCACCCTATGTCGAGCACTGAGCATTCTGAATAGAGCTCCTTTAGCGGCTGGATGAATGGAAGGTAGACCTCTTGCCGATGCTTAATGAGTTCTCTTGAGCCACGGTAACGATCTTCGAACGCCCGGTAGAAAGAACCACTCATCGGCTGTACTCCACCTGTGGAGGAATCCAGGTCAACCCAACAAACTGATCCTTAGCAACATTGATCACATTGAAGACTAGTGCCAGATCACGCCATTCGTAATTGGAAACAAGGTGGGTATCGTTGGCATGCAAAGCAATTGCGACCGAAAACGAACCAACCCCCAAATTAGCTGGAAACTTAAAGTCGTACTGAGGCGACTCTCCTGCCTTTAGGTCTTTTAGAACACATCTAAGATGATGCGTATTTGTACCAAAAACTGACTGCCCTAATCGATCCTTAATCATGTAACCCACTACCAGCTCAGGAATATCCTGATTGATATCAATCTTAACGCGCAGACTTACTGGCTCGCCTACAGAAGCAAACTCGATCATTTCACCACGGACATTATGTAGCGTGACCGAGACGATACTGGCCTCACCGGAACCGGAGCTGGTTTGCACCGTACCGTCGTCCATCTGACGAATCGTGACTGTAGAATTTTCCTTCTCGGCAATAATGGCATTATAAAAATCCATAACTTCTTCAGGCTTGCCATCCTTAATAATGGCCCCTGCCTCAAGCAGAATCGCTCGATCGCATAGCGCCTGAATTGAGCTTCGATCATGAGTAACGATAAGAAGGGTTGTGCCCTCCTTCTGAAAAGCTTTGATGCGATCAAAGCTCTTATGCTGGAAGTAGGCATCACCTACAGAGAGCGCCTCATCGACAATTAAAATCTCCGGGCGGAATGCTGTAGCAACAGCAAATGCCACACGCATTTGCATACCGCTAGAATAAGTACGTACCGGCTCGTTGAAATACTCACCAATCTCTGCAAACGCCTCAATATCAGGCATCGCTTGTTGAATTTGTTCTACGCTGTAACCCATGAGGCCAGCGGCATGCAGTGCGTTTTGCCGCCCCGTCAGCTCAGGGTTAAAGCCCATGCCAAGCTCGAGAATTGCAGCAATGCGGCCATTCACTTGAACACTGCCTTCCGTAGGCTGCAATGTACCGGTAATCATTTTCAGTAGTGTGGACTTGCCTGCACCATTTTGACCGACAATACCAATTGCCTTGCCTGGCTCTATAGAGAAATCGATGTTTCGCAGTACCCAGTGCTCTTCGCTGGGCTTGACTGGCAAGCCGAACCAGCGAGCAAATCGCTGCCATTCAGAGTTATAGCGGCGATAGGCCTTACCCAAGCGATTAACGGTCATTAGGCTCACAATACATCCACCATTTCTGGAGCTGCGCGCCGGAACAAGAATAAGCCGAGCAGCATAAGACCAATAGAGATAGCAGCCGTGATTACTACATGCTGCAGTTCTGGTGACGTGGAATAAACGAGAACGTCATGATAAGCCGTTACGACGGGATACATGGGATTGGAAGCAATAGCGCCCTTCAACTCATCTGGAATAATGTTCAAGGGATAAACGATAGGAGTAAACCAAAACATTACCTGCAAAACGATAGGTACAACTTGCCCTATATCGCGCACAAAAACATTCAGCACCCCAAGAATGAGGCCAATACCAACACCCAAAGCGACTACAATTAGAGTTAAGGGGATCAGCCAGAGCATTTCTACGCTTGGCATATGCCCAAGGATGGCAAAAACCATCAACATTGAGACAAGCAACAAAATATTGTTCAGTAGGCAGGAGCCTATAACGATCACAGGTAACGTAATGCGCGGAAAGCGCATTTTTTTCATCAAGTTACCTTGATCAATGAAAACCGTAAGGCAGCGACCGATAATTTCTGAAAACAGGTTCCATGCCAATATACCAGCCATGAGATAAATGGCGTAGGCATATTTATTTTCGATACCGGGCAGCTTGGCAGCCAGCACATTGGAAAGGATCACCGCGTAAATGGCCACTTGCGCTAAAGGATGAATAATCATCCAGAGTCCACCCAGGCGGCTACGAGCAAATCGGGTAACAAGCTCGTTTTTTATTGAAGAAACGACGAAACCTCGATAAGACCAAAGACTTCTTAATAAACCAAACATCTTTACCTCTATCTAGTCATGGGCAGCTGATGTAAGCCGCCCATGAAACAGTTTTCAATCAGTCCATCTCAGCTGTCTGCCCGACCATAGATGTCTTGGAAACGAACAATATCGTCCTCACCAAGATAATCCCCGCTCTGAACTTCAATCATGACCAAGTCAATAACGCCAGGGTTTTCCAAACGATGCTTATGTCCGGCAGAGATAAAAGTGGATTCGTTGGTGTTAAGCATGAACTCACGATCGTCATTGAATACACGAGCCATCCCAGTTACTACGATCCAGTGTTCACTGCGGTGGTGATGCATCTGCAGAGATAAAGAAGCGCCCGGTTTAACAACGATTCGCTTGATCTTGAAGCGTTCACCTTCCTCTAGCGTGGTATATGAACCCCATGGGCGATGTACGGTACGATGTAATAAGTGAGCCTCATGGCCAGTACTTTTAAGCAGACTGACGATCTGTTTAACATCTTGGGCATGGTCTTTATGAGCAATCAAAAACGCATCAGGCGTATCGACTACTAACAGATCCTGTACACCTACTAAAGCAGCCAATCGCTCAGGACTATTCACGTAGTTATTGCTTGCCTTGTGCGCAAGCACTTCGCCCTCGAAACGGTTCCCTTGCTCATCTGCAGCGGTTAATTCGCTCATGGCGTTCCAAGAGCCGATATCGCTCCAACCTATATCGCACGGAATCGTTACAACCTTTTCTGAACGCTCCATAAGGGCATAATCAATAGAGATTTCAGGAACCTTGGCAAAGGCATCCGCCTCAAGCGTTACGCTATAATGATGGGCGCTTTCGGCTACACGAGACAGCTCGAGTGTGGCCTCAACCTGAGAGACCACATCAGGCATATAACTACGCATTTCTTCAATGAGGGTTCCGACCTCAAAGCAGAACATGCCAGAGTTCCAGAAATAATTTCCTGCTTCGATATAGTCCTGAGCCGTTGCCAGATCAGGCTTCTCAACGAAACGGGTGACTTTTAGGCCTCCTGCCAGGAGACTACTCTGATCCGCTTCAATGTAACCATAACCCGTTTCGGCATATTGGGGCTTGATGCCGAATGTGACGAGCCAACCTTCTGAAGCTAATTGCTTCGCCTGTTTAACGACACCTACAAAAGCAGCCTCGTCAGTAATCAAGTGATCCGCAGCCAATACCAGCATAATCGCCTCGGAGCCGTGGACGCGCTGAGTACGTAAAGCAGCGGCTGCAATGGCGGCAGCAGTATTTCGGCCAAAGGGCTCTAAAATAAAACCTTGGTTCAGGACTTGCTTACCTACCAGTCGGTATTCATCTTCAGTTTTGAAGTACAACTCTCGGTTGGTAACCGTAAGAATTTCAGCTACATCACCAAAACTGGCAGCTCGCTTGAAAGTCTTTCGAATAAGGTTTTCACCATCCGGTAAAGGCATGAATGGCTTGGGATGGGCCTCACGGGAGGCTGGCCACAAGCGACTGCCTACGCCTCCGGCCATGATGACTGGGATCAATTTCATTCGAAACGTTACCTTGAATATATGTAATCTGACTTAACAGGCTCAATTTTTACAGGTTTGAGTCTATAACGGCTCATGCCTTCGCTTTCTAAATGAAGCCAAAGAGCGCCGACTATAGAGGCCTCGTCTTGCATGTCAAACGCCTTATAGAGTTTGGCCCGAAACGTTCAGAGACATGGCCTTCCATGACTCAAAAATAAAGACTACATAGCAACTGGCGACCTACATTCCAGCAGCTATAAAGCTACTCGAATGACCAGTAAGTAAACAGGGCATCCTGGGCCAGATAGACGTGGTTGAAAATATCAATTTTTACAGCCGAGCCTGCGTATATGTCTTAACGAAAAATCTACTCGCTTCGTCCAATGCAAAAGCAGTATTCGAAGCCTGGAAAGTACGACCTGTACATAAAGAGGAACAGGACCATGAAACATGGAAAAGTTTCCATGCTTGCACTTTATGTTGGTTGAGTAGGCAAGAAAGCCGTTAGGATAATAAAAGGCTTCACAGAGCAGTACGTAATGCGTACTTACAATTACCTTAAGGTGTCTGGGTCCTTTCGCTACCATTGAGTGAGAGCAAACGTTCCAAGTGGTTTTCTAGGCCTTAACGCCCCTTCCGCAACCTGTTCAAAATCCGCTGCGTTTCCCGCTCGGCCTTGGCTTCCGCCGACAATTCCTTAGCCAAGAGGCTTAGTACCAGCAGGAGATTGCCGCGGCTCTCTTCGCCCAGGTTGTCCCATTCTTCGATCAGGGTTTCGAACAGCAGGGCGCCGGTCAGCGAAGGGGTGAAATCGGGCAGGTCGCCGGATTCGATAGCGCGGGTCACGATGGCGATCAATTCTTTTTCAGTCATCAACTACTCGTTTTCAGGCGGGCCCGACAGGAAACAGGGCGTCATTCTAAACGACCCGTGGGCCTGCCCTCGCCCGCGGGTCGTTTTCCTGCCTAGTCGGACGTACTTTCTGCCGGACTGGCCGCTATGGCCAGCTGTTTCGCAGCAACTGTATCCGCCTTGCCAGAACCTAACCTGGGCAGGGCTTCCACTTGAATCCATGCCGACGGCACCATTAGCGGATTATGCCCGGCTGCCAGCATTTGTTTTTCCAACGCCGCGCTATCGAGAGGCTGCTCATACAAGATAACGATCCGCTCGCCTTTCCTGGCATCCGGCACGCTGACAGCCATGACCTCAATGTCAGAGCTTCCAATCAAGCGGCTCAAGGCCTGTTCTACCGAGCCCAGGCTGACCATTTCCCCACCGATTTTGGCGAAGCGCGAATAACGGTCGACGATAGTAAGAAAACCATCTTCGTCCAGGCGGCCCTTGTCACCGGTTACGTACCAGCGTACGCCGTCCAGCTCGCGGATAGCGGTGGCCGTCTTGGCCGGGTTGTTTAAATAACCCTGCATAACCTGAGGGCCGCCAATCAGGATCATGCCTTCCTGGCCGGTAGGGAGTTCCTCGAAACTCTCCGGATCGACGATTTTCAGGCTAGTCCCCGGCAAGGGCATGCCTACGGTGCCTTTTCTACCGCCACACTGCACCTGCATATAAGCAACGTCGATGGCATCCGGCAGGTTGACCGAAGCGACGGGTGAGGTCTCGGTAGCGCCGTAGCCCTCGTAGATGTCCTTGTTGAACTTGAGTGTAAAGGACTCGCGTACATCGGTACTGAGCTTTTCTGCCCCGGCCACGATGATACGCAGGCTATCCAGCATCAGCGGATGTACTTTGCGGTTACGCACGAACAGGCGCAGGAAGGTCGATGTGCCACACATGATAGTAGCGCGGTAGGTTGTTACGGCCTTGGCAATACCGACCACATCGGTCGGATCGGCATGGCAGACCAGAGGCAGCCCCTCAATCAGCGGTAGAAATTGCGTTACGGTCAGGCCGAAGGCATGGAACAAGGGCAGCGAGGCCATGACCACATCATCGTCTTGAGTGTTAAGCACGTCGGACGTCTGCTTAAGGTTAGCCATGATGTTGCGATGGCTGAGCATTACGCCCTTGGGTGCCCCCTCGCTGCCGCTGGAGAACAGGATAGTTGCCGTGGCATCGGGGTTGTGCGAGTGGCTCAGCAGCGGTCGCAGCAGCCACGCCGGCAATACCCGGATCGCCAGCCAAGTCAGCATCAGCTCCTGTTTGGTGAACCCCTGCCTCATGTCCTCCAGGTAGACAATTTGACGACCTGCCAGGACGTCAGCGACTGGTAGGCCCCGCTGTTCCAGCTTGCTGATAAATCGTTTGGAACTGTACACGGTCTGGATACCGGACTGCTCGAGAGCCGAACGCAGGGCGTCCTGGCTGGCCGTGTAGTTCAGGTTCACTACAGTTTTACCGGCCAGCAAGGTTGCCATATTGGCCAGCACGCCACCGGCGCTGGTGGGTAATAGCAAACCGACGTTCTGCTCCGGGCTGAGTTTACGCATACGTCGCGCCATAGCGTGGCTGGCAGCCAATGCATGGGCGGCCTTGAGCGGCTGGCCCAATGTATCGGCAATAGCCAATTCACCGGGGCGGCGCTTCACGCTATCGATCCAGGCATCCGCCAGGGTCGGCAGATCGTCCATATAGGCCTGCCAGGAGCGAATGGCCTGGTCAAAGATTCGCCGCTTGAGCACATCGGCCGGAGTGTCCTTGGGTAGCGTCTTGCCAAAGGCAACCACAACGCTGCGGTGCAGCGGTGCATCGCGCAGCTCCTTGAGCTTGCTGGAGGAACGGGAGAACTGACTGCCCCACAGACCGCGCAGGTAAAACGGCACGATGACCACGTCGGCGTTGGCTTTTTCGCATGCCCGCTCATAGCCCCGGCGAAACTCGCCTAACTGGCCGGTCCGGCTGATCGCGCCTTCCGGAAACAAGCAGACCACTTCACCCTGGTTGAGCAGATCGGCCACCTGCTCCAAGGCTTGTGCCGCACCGGCGCCCGGTTGGATGGGAATGCAACCCATAGCCTTGAACAGCCAGCGGACAAACCAGAGCTCATAGATACTTTTGAGCATCACGAACCGTACCGGCCGTGGGCTGGCAATCTGCACGATAGCCCAATCAATCCAACTGATGTGATTGCCTAGTAGCAGCACGCCACCCTGGGCCGGCAGGTTCTGCAAGCCATGCACCTCTACCTTGTAGTGGCGCGTCATGAAGAAACTGAGCAGAAACCGCACCAGACTTTGCGGCAGTTTGCCAACCGTATAAGCACCGCCGATTAAGGCGACGGCAGCAATCAGGCCCAGGAGGTAATAACTGTCGACGCCGACCAGGGCGAACACAGCCGTCAGGACCAGAAAACCCAGCATGGCGATATTCTGAATCCAGTTACTGGCCGCCAGCACAGTGCCAAGCTCCTCTTCCGGCGCATAGAACTGGATCAAGGCATTGAGCGGAACGATAAATAACCCGCCCATAATGCCGATGAAAATGAAATTAAGTGCGTGTGTCGTGGCGGAATCCAGCAGCAGCAATCCACCCAAGCCAACGGCAATCCCTAGCGCTCCCAGCGGGACCAGTCCAGTTTCGATGCGGTTGAGGGACAGCTTGCTAGCCAGTGCCGATCCCAGGGCGATCCCGATACCGCTAGCAGCAAGGATGCCCTGGATGACCAACGCATTGGTCACACCCAGGCTTTCTTTGGCATAGGACGGAAACGCGGCCAGCATCACCTGCCCTACCGACCAGAATGTAGCCAGCCCGATAATTGACAGGCGAATCACAGGTTGCGTCTTCAACACCTGCAAGTTAGCAATTGCGGCCTGCCCGCGGATATAAGCGGGCCAGGAAAACGGCCGGCGTGACGCAGGCGCCTCACTCACCGGCAGGCGATACAGCAAGACCAGTTCGATCAGGCTGTTGACTACCAGCAGCCAGCCCAGCGGTGCAATATCCAGCAGCATTTGGTCGGCGGTCTGAGCCTCGGTCGAAAGCAAGGATTCAAATAGTGCTGTAAAGACAAAAGTGCCGCCCAAAATCGCTACGATGGACACTGCCTGCACCAGACCGTTAGCTTCGGCCAGACGTGCCTTGCCAAACAATGTCTTGATATAGCCGTACTTGGCAGGCGAGTAAAACGTTGCCTGAATGGCCAACAACAAGGTCATCGCAAACGCTAAGCCAAACCAGCCCGCGTAATAAGACCAGGTGATCAACCCGGTAATCCCGACGGCCGCCCAGGCGGACAGCCGCATCACTCGTACTTTGGCGAAGGTATCCGATACATAGCCTGAAGGACTGAATAGCAGGATAAAGGGAAGCAGCATCAGACCGTTGACCAGGGCTGTCAGCACAACCTGGGTCGAGCCATCGTAGATCTTGAAAACGGTGTTCTGAATGATGATCTTGTGGCCCAGGTCGACGAAGGCATTCAGAAAGATTGCGATCAGGTAAGGCCAGGCGCCCGGGAACCGGTGCAGTTTGTCCATAACAAGCCTCTGGAGCGATGTAAGAGGTGGGCAGACTGCCGAGATGGCTCGAAATCTACAACTAAAATGCAAAACGTAGCGTTAAACTAGATCGTGAGTAGCGCTATACGCTACTTCCAGTAGCCTAGGCACCTTATGTTCGAGACCTGCAGATGCCTCAAGTTTCTTCTTTGATCGAAACGCTCAAAAAACAGCTCAAGCTCCATGGCAAAACTTATGCTGATGTCGCACAGGCACTCAGCTTGAGCGAGGCCTCGGTAAAACGGCTATTCGCCGACGAAAATTTTACCTTGCAGCGCCTCGAAACCATCTGCGAGTTGATCGAGATGGATATTAGTGAACTGGTCCAGACCATGGCGGTGCAACAGCGCCAGATCACTGAGCTAAGCGAGGCACAAGAGCGGGAGATTGCAGGCGACGGCTTGCTGTTGCTGGTCGCTGTCTGTGTCATCAACGGCTATAGCTTTACCAATATTATCGAGCAGTACCGGCTTACGCCTGCCGAGTGCATTCAGCAGCTCGTACGGCTTGATCGCCTAAAGCTTATTGAATTGCTTCCCGGCAACCGTATCCGGCTTTTAATCAGTCGCGACTTCCGCTGGCGACCTGCCGGCCCGATCCAACAGTTCTTTCAGAAGCGTGTCGCCCATGACTTCTTTCAGTCACGCTTTGACAGCGAGGCGGAAAAACTGCTGGTCCTCAACGGGCTGCTCTCACGCGCCGGTAATGCACAGTGGCAACAAAAGCTGCAGCGCTTGGCACGGGAGTTCAATGAGCTGTGTCGGGACGAGGCGGATCTGCCGATCAAACAACGCTTCGGCACCACAACCGTCTTGGCCGTACGGCAATGGCGTTACGGCTTATTCGAACGGTACAGCACGCGCTAGCCTTGTAAGCCGCGGGAATGGACACGTTTTTTAGATAAGCGGAAGAAAGAGTGCTCGTTTTAAGGACTATTTCAAAAAACGTGTATCACGCCCAGTACTCATTCAGTACATCTCCTTGACGCCTCCTCGTCCCCTCCTAGACTCGCAGAGGGAGTAGCGTTCTGGCATCAGGTGTCGCTATTCCCGCTGTCCACAAAAGGATTAAGTAACGGTCTTTTTGTAGTGTCCGCTCACTTTCAGTCAGAGAAACTCTGATCATTGGCAGCCCAGACGGCCTAGCTGTTCTTTCACAGGACAGTAACCGCCTGAAATATCACCCCGCTGCCATCTGCCGTCCTGACCAGGCATGGAATTGCCTGCCGACCCGAGAACGTTTTTCGCGTCTTAACGCGCCTCGGTCTGGCTTCGAAAAGTATTTTCGCTGCGTATCTTAGGAGGGAACGAATGAGGAGTTTCGATTATTCCGTACAAAGTGTTGGATATTCTGGGCAAAAACCTTTCTATCTAGGTTTATTGGGAGTTGCCGTCCTACTGGTCGCCTCACTGCTGTTCCGTCTGCCAGATTTCGAAAAAGTGACCGGCTCACAGAATCTGGAGGCCAGCTACCATGTTCTTATCACCATCAATGCGCTCAATGAATCCGGCGTACAGAATCACTGGCTTCTGCCCACGATTTCGCTGGGTAACGAGCTGGACAAGAACATAGCCTGGGGAGCGACCATTCCTACGCGGACAGGTGATTATGTCTATACCAGCTTTACCCCTTACGGCTTTCTGGCGCCTTATCTTGCCCTGAAAGCGTTTGGCCAGGACATCTCGCTTGAAAGCCTGGCGCTGTTCAACGTAGCGCTGAGCGGATTGATCGCTTTTATGTTGTTCGGCTTTCTTTTCGATATTCTGCGGTTCAATGGGTTAAGGGCCTGGCCTGCTGCCGCTGGAGCATTGCTCGGGTCGGTTATTGCACTTTTCAGCCGTGAAGCCCTGCTGTCCCATGGCGTGATTTATTGGGTACACAGCTTTTACCAGCTAGTCCTGTTGTCTTCGCTCTTTGTACTGTTCAAATATCTGTCCGCTACGGATTCGCGCAGCCGGACGCACTATGCCTGGGCACTTTGTGCACTAGTCTTTTTCGGTGCGCTGACAGAATGGACAGGCTATTTCTTCAACTTCGGCGTTTTCTGCATCCTGTGGCTTAACACTCTCAAGATCGAAGGCTCGCGGCTACTGGCCAAGAAGGTGTTTATTGCCACCTTTCTGTCAGGTGTCATTACGATCCTGCACTACAGCCTCGCCGCCGGCCTGTTGCCCACGCTCAAGGCCTTTGCCCGCCGCTTTCTAGCACGTAGCGCTTCGGCCGGCAGCAATCCGCTCGATTTGCTGCAGGGATATATACTTTCGTATGGCTACTTTATCGCCGCCCTGGCGCTCGCCGGTGCGATGTTGATCTGGGCGAAGAAGCATCAGGCTACCCATAGCCGCGCACAGGCGGTCACATGGGTGATCCTGATCGCAGCAGCCGTACCGCTGCTGGAAAACGTGATCATGTTGCAGCATGCTACGCAGTTTTCTTTTGATCGGCTCAAATTTATCTTTCCTGCTGCTTTGATCTTGGCCTTGTCCTTTATCGTTTTCCAAACCAAAGGCCGCGCTGCGATGGCGGCACTGGTCGCCTTCGCAGCCGTTCAAGGCTGTACGGTCTACAAAAACGATATCGCTACGTATGCCGCCTGGACGCAAATCGACCATGAGAACAAGCAACTGGTCGCCTTGGTAGCTCAAGAGTTAAATACTCAATGTGCCGTTCTGTCGACCGATATGAGCGTGCGCGGCTATGCCAACCTGTTGTTCCACCGAGGCATCCATGAACTACGCAAGGAGCCTGTGGATTTCCGCCGCGAAGCAGGGGCCTGTGGTGGTGTGTATTTGCAAGGAAAAGATTTTCAAGTGGACTTGCCGGAGTACACCAAGGCAACCGTTATAGAAAGCGACAACCGTACCGTAGTCTTTGTAAAGGACCAACATCAGTGGCGCAGGACTAACTAGACTCAGCAGAAACCCGAGGTGCTTGCCTATCCTCTGTCCTTTACGGACAGAGGATTTATCCTTAAGCGGTTTAAACCGTATTTAGACAGGCTTTTACCTTTTAGGAATTAATAAAGCTCCGACAGACGCAGCCCTTGAGCGTCCTTAGCGGACAGTTGCGGCTCACTGACTTTCCAGTCGATACCCAAGTCAGGATCGTTCCAGATCAAACAGCCTTCATCGGTGGGGTCGTAATAATCAGTGCACTTATATTCAAAGTCAGCCGTCTCGGACAGCACTACAAATCCATGCGCCAAACCCGGCGGAATCCAAAGCTGTCGCTTATTGTCTTCAGAAAGAACTTCCGCAACCCAACGCCCGAAAGTCGGCGAGCCCTGACGAATGTCTACCGCAACATCCAACACTTCGCCTCGAACACACCTAACCAACTTGCCTTGAGGGCGGCTACGCTGGAAATGCAAACCGCGCAAGACGCCTCGGCAAGAGCGTGAATGGTTATCTTGAACGAAAGGTAGTGTTATCCCTGCCTTCTCTGCATAACGCTCCGCCTGGAACGTTTCCAAGAAAAACCCCCGCGCATCACCGAAGATACGCGGTTGAATGAGCTTTACGTCATCAATGACCGTATCGATCACTTCCATTAACGCGCTCCTGCAATCAGACGTGCCAGATATTGGCCATAGCCCGTTTTACTGAGCGCCTCCGCCTGCAAGGCGACCTGTTCTGTGGTTACCCAGCCTTTTTGCAAAGCGATTTCTTCAAGGCAGGCCACTTTTAACCCCTGGCGCTTTTCAATGGTCTGCACAAAATGCCCCGCTTCCAGCAAGGCATCATGTGTGCCGGTATCGAGCCAGGCGAAACCACGTCCTAATACCGACACGTTCAAATCGCCGCGACGCAGGTATTCATTGTTCACATCGGTAATCTCAAGCTCACCCCGCGGTGAAGGCTTGATATTAGCAGCGATATCCAGAACGTCATTGTCGTAGAAGTAAAGGCCAGTTACCGCATAGTTTGACCTGGGCTTCTTCGGCTTTTCTTCTATGCTTAACGCCTTGCCACTCTCATCGAAGTCCACCACACCGAAACGCTCGGGGTCAGCTACATAGTAACCAAATACAGTAGCGCCTTTTTCGCGCTGGGCGGCTTGAGCTAGACTTTGTGTAAAGTGTTGACCATAAAAGATGTTATCGCCTAGCACCAGACAAACATTGTCTTCACCAACAAACTCAGCGCCGATAATGAAAGCTTGCGCCAATCCATCTGGGCTAGGCTGTTCGGCATAACTTAGCTCAATGCCAAATTGGCTGCCATCACCCAACATACGCTTGAAGCCTGGTAGATCGGTTGGTGTAGAAATGATCAACACTTCACGAATACCCGCCAGCATTAGCACAGATAGCGGATAATAAATCATTGGCTTGTCGTATACCGGCAAAGACTGCTTGGATACGCCTAGGGTAATAGGATGTAAACGTGTCCCGGAACCGCCCGCTAGTAGAATTCCTTTGTACTTTTTCATAGAACATCCCTCTCAGCCAATTTAGGGGTTAGCGACACACATACAACGAGCTCGAACACCATTACTTAAACAGCCTCGCCCAAACGCTCCAGGCGATATTCCCCCGATAGCACACGCTGCCACCAGTCACGATTACTCAGATACCACTCGACCGTCTTACGTAAACCAGTTTCAAAGCTTTCCTGCGGAACCCAGCCCAGCTCGGTAGCAATCTTGCTGGCATCGATGGCATAACGAAGATCATGCCCTGGACGATCCTTTACAAAGGTAATCAGATCGCGGTACTGCTTTACGCCGGCTGGCTTGTTAGGCGCTAGCTCTTCAAGAAGCGAACAGATCGTTTCTACCACTTCAAGGTTACGCTTTTCATTATGCCCACCAATATTATAGGTCTCGCCTACCTGGCCTTTAGTGACCACGGTATAGAGGGCACGGGCATGATCCTCAACAAACAACCAATCACGGATTTGCGAGCCGTCACCATAAACCGGCAGAGACTTGCCGTGCATGGCGTTTAGAATGACGTGAGGGATTAGCTTTTCAGGAAAATGGAACGGGCCATAGTTGTTAGAGCAGTTCGTAATAAGTACTGGCAGGCCATAAGTACGGCCCCAGGCACGAACTAAGTGATCACTACCAGCCTTGCTGGCTGAATAAGGCGAACTGGGCGCATAAGGCGTGGTTTCGGTAAAGAGATCATCTGTACCGTGTAGGTCGCCAAATACCTCGTCCGTAGAAATATGGTGGAAGCGGAAAGCTTCTTTAGCTTCAGCCTCCAGCCCCAACCAGTAGGAGCGGGCTACTTCAAGCAGAGTCCCTGTACCCAAAACATTGGTACGAATGAACTCGGCAGGACCTTCGATTGAACGATCGACATGCGACTCGGCAGCCAGATGCATGACGGCTTGGGGCTTGAAGGTAGAAAATACCTTTTCAAGCGCAGCCTTATCGCAGATATCGACTTGGTGAAACTCATAACGGTCAGAAGAGGCAACCTCGTTCAGCGACTCCAGGTTGCCCGCGTAGGTCAGCTTATCAACATTTGCAACCTGACACTCAGTCTCATTAATCAAAAAACGGACCACTGCAGAACCAATGAAACCCGCACCACCTGTTACCAGAACTTTCATCCTGAACCTGCCTGA
>NZ_VLKY01000002.1 GCF_007830155.1 Pseudomonas duriflava | reverse complement strand
AAATAAACTCTCGAATTCACGAGTGTTACCTGTGTTGCTGATAATCTTGCGATCCATCAGTCTTACAGCACAAGCACCCACACGAATTGCTTGATTCAACTTGTTAAAGAGCGGTTGGCTGAGAACCTTGTCTCAACCGAGGCGCGCATTCTACGCTAACCTCATGTTCTGTCAAGCATTTCTTTCAGATCATTTTGTCTTCCGGAAACCTTGTCAGCCTGCCAGGGCGATCTCTCGTCTTGGCAGCGGGAGGCGTATTCTACACAAACCCAGGGGCTTGTCAACCGCTACCCGCCTTCCCGGCTGGCCCGCCAGACGGACCTGCCTGCTAGACTAGTTAGATAAGCCATTGATTTACAAGGTTTTTTCCAACAACCCCAGCAAGGAAGTGGGCGCATTATAGGCCCCTCAGGCAGGACGTCAAGCGTTATCTTGAAATCACTTTGCTTTCATATGAATACGAGCCTAACACCCGCTCAGAAGATGTTAGGTAGGTACACATCCCAATGGACTCCTATGTCCCTTTCTTATAAAGAAGCAATATTGCCTAACCTCATAAATCCTAGTTTTAAGGTCGACATGATTTACCCTCTCTAGGGCAGCTGCATTCTTAGATAGGCACATCTATATATAGGAAAGGAGCCTTTCGGCTAACAGAGCTGACCAGCCGCTCATGCAGTCCTTCGCGCAAGTCGTTACAATGCGATCATGCATGATGACCTCTCTCTCCTCCTGAATTCCTTGAATGCTGCCCAGCGTGAAGCAGTGGCAGCGCCCCTTGGCCGACAATTGGTATTGGCCGGCGCTGGCTCTGGCAAGACGCGCGTGCTGGTACATCGTATCGCCTGGCTCATACAGGTTGAACGCGCTTCTCCTCATTCAATCTTGGCGGTGACATTCACCAACAAGGCTGCCGCCGAAATGCGTCACCGCATCGAGCAGTTGCTAGACATGAACCCACAAGGCATGTGGGTTGGCACCTTCCACGGGCTGGCTCACCGCCTGTTACGGGCACACTGGCAAGAGGCCAAACTGTCACAAAATTTCCAGATTCTGGATAGCGATGATCAGCAACGCGTAGTCAAGCGAGTCATTCGTGAGCTAGGCCTGGACGAACAGCGCTGGCCGGCACGTCAAGCCCAATGGTTTATTAATGGCCAGAAAGATGAAGGCTTGAGACCGCAACACATTCAAGCCAGTGGTGATCTGTTCCTAGCCACAATGCGCAATATCTACGAAGCGTATGAGGCCGCCTGCGCTCGTGCAGGTGTCATCGACTTTTCCGAGCTTTTATTACGCGCCCTGGAGCTGTGGCGTGATAACCCTGATCTGCTGGCTCATTATCAACGGCGATTCCGTCATGTATTGGTGGATGAATTCCAAGATACCAATGCCGTTCAGTATGCCTGGCTTAAATTGCTTGCCCAAGGCGGTGAAAGCCTGATGGTAGTAGGTGATGACGATCAGTCTATCTATGGCTGGCGTGGTGCGCGGATTGAAAATATTCAACAGTTTAATGAGGACTTTTCTGCGGCACTTATCCGCCTAGAGCAGAACTACCGTTCTACCAGCACCATTCTAAATGCGGCAAATGGCCTGATTGCCAACAACAATGGTCGTCTTGGCAAGGAATTGTGGACCGATACAGGCGAAGGCGAAGCTATTACGCTTTATGCCGGCTTTAACGAGCACGATGAAGCGCGGTATATCGTCGAAACCATTGAGAGCGAGTTCAAGAAGGGACTAGCTCTTAATGATATGGCTATTCTCTATCGCTCCAATGCCCAGTCACGGGTTTTGGAAGAAGCCTTGCTGCGGGAAAAAATTCCCTATCGGATCTATGGGGGGCAACGCTTTTTCGAGCGTGCCGAGATCAAGAATGCAATGGCTTATCTGCGTCTAATTTGTCATCGCCATGATGATGCAGCTTTGGAGCGGGTTATCAACGTTCCGCCGCGTGGTATTGGGGAGAAGACTGTTGAGGTCCTCCGCTCTATTGCGCGAAGCACTAACGGTTCACTATGGCAGGCTATTCATGATGCGGTAGGCAACAAGAGCGTTTCCGGTCGAGCCGCAGCGAGCTTGAATGCTTTTGTTGAGTTGATTGATACCTTGGGTCTCAAGTCGGAAGACGTGCCCCTGCATACTTTGACGCAGATCGTTATCGAACAGACGGGGTTGGTGACCTATCATCGAGCGGAAAAAGGTGAAAAAGGTCAGGCGCGTGTAGAAAACCTCGAAGAGCTAATCAGCGCCGCTAAATCCTTTGATTTTAGTGGGGATGATGATCGCACCCCTCTAGCAAATTTTCTTGACCATGCCGCATTGGAGTCAGGAGATACCCAAGCCGATAGTCATGAGGATTGCGTCCAACTCATGACTTTGCATAGCGCTAAAGGCTTGGAGTTTCCACTTGTGTTTCTGGCAGGCATGGAGGAAGGACTGTTCCCGCATAAGATGAGCCTGGAAGAGCCTGGCCGTCTGGAAGAGGAGCGCCGATTGGCCTATGTAGGCATTACTCGTGCAATGCAGAGGCTGATATTAACTTACGCAGAGACACGGCGTTTGCATGGTACCGAGACGTATAACAAACTGTCTCGCTTCATACGTGAAGTGCCAGCCAACCTCATTCAGGAAGTACGCCTGTCGAATTCGGTCAAGCAGCCTTTTGGCGTGTCTCGGCCTAATCCGTTCGCCGGCGCAGCCATTCCCGAAACGATGTTTGCTCTGGGCCAGCGTGTCAAACATGCTCTTTTTGGCGAAGGGGTCATCCTAAATTACGAAGGTTCTGGCCCTCATGCACGGGTTCAGGTCAACTTCGATGCTGAAGGCAGTAAATGGTTGATGGTGAGTTATGCCAAGTTAGAGCCCGTTTGAGCAAATGAAAGCACCGGAACGGTAACTATATAGGGTTTTTCTGTGGCTTCTTCTTGGCTTTTCTGGGCGCTGTTATCTGCTGTTTTCGCAGCGCTTACAGCTATCTTTGGAAAGATTGGTGTTGCTCAGGTCAATTCGGACTTTGCCACATTATTGCGTACAGGCGTAGTCTTGCTATCCCTGGCATTGATTGTCTATGCGACACGCCAATATCAACCTTTGAGCACTATTTCGGGTCGGAGCTATCTTTTTCTGCTGCTATCCGGCTTGGCCACAGGGGCGTCCTGGATCTGCTACTTTCGAGCCTTGAAACTGGGTAATGCGTCATTAGTGGCCCCGGTCGATAAGCTGAGCGTGGTATTAGTAGCGATATTTGGGGTTGTATTGCTTGGAGAGAAACTGACATTCCGCCAATGGTGCGGTATTGGCGCAATCGGTTTTGGCGTTGTCTTATTAGCTTTAAAACCCTAACCGCCAGCTGGTAAAAGGCGCAAGGAAAGGGCCTGTCAACATGGGGAGATTGCCGAAGCAGTGCTGACAGGCCAGTTCCCTGCATAGAGGCGCTCGGTGCCCTACTTCAGCTCTATGGTGCAGCGTCGATATCGACACCCAGCGAACCGGTATCCTTGTAAAGCGATAGCTACCCTTTCCGTTCACATCGAACACTCCGATGTCTCTGTGGCATCAGCGATGTAAAGGTAGTCTCAGCATACCGTCTGGGCTCAAGAAATAAATGATGGCACATCGCTCTGATATCGCTTCTGTGGCTTCAGACACAGCCTGCAGCTAATGCCTACTTCAACTGAGAAGTACTGAACTTTCATTTTATCAGGGCAGCTGAATGTTCCAGCCCAAGCAAGAGTCATAACGTATACGGCTTGGCTCTTAGGGCTGGGATGCAAAAAGCCGAAACAATTACCGCTGGCCCTTCCTGCGCGTCCAGCGCAAGATGAACATTACGTAGTCACGACAAGAGATCCCACGATGCAACGTGTATTGAGTTTCTTCATGATCATCTGCCTGGGTCTGACCCTGAGCCTTGATGCCAATGCCAAGCGCATGGGCGGAGGCAAGTCATCCGGCTCGGCTCCTATCCATCAGACTCGCCAAGCAGCTCCACAGCAACAAGCTCAACCGGGCGCAGCGGCTCCGGGCCGTCCTGCAGCTGCCCCTAGTGGCGCTTCGCGTTGGCTAGGTCCTTTAGCCGGTATTGCTGCCGGTGGTTTGCTGGCGTCCATGTTCATGGGTGATGGCTTCGAAGGTCTGCAAATCCTAGATTTTCTGATCGTCGCATTAATAGCCTTTGTATTGTTTAAACTCTTCATGCGTCGTCGCCAAAATGCTCAGCATCCTCAACCCGCTGCAGCTGGTCATGCGCCGATGTATCGTGAAGCTCCAACGCAGCCAACCGGGTTCGGCAGTGCAGCTACAGGCACGGCTCCTGTGATAAAGGCACCGTCCTGGTTTAACGCTGAGCGCTTCATTGTTGCAGGCCGCGAGCATTTCATGTCGCTGCAGCAGCATTGGGATGCGAATGAAATGGATAAAATTGCCGAGTTTGTTACTCCGCAAATGCTACAAGTGTTGAAAGACGAGCGCGCCAGCTTGGGTGATGGTTATCAGTCGACTTATATCGATAACCTGCAAGCCCAGCTTGATGGTGTTGAGGAACTGGAAGGCAAGACGATTGCCACTATTACCTTTACCGGTATTTCCAAGGAATCCCGTTTCGATCAGGGCGAAGCCTTTAGCGAAAGCTGGCGAATGGAGCGCCTGGCGGGTAACAACCAACCCTGGTTGTTAGCTGGCATCCGTCAAAACGCTTAAGTAATCGCGTTCTATAAAAGCCCGGCTTGTCCGGGCTTTTTCATGCCTGTACCTTTTACCGTTTGTCGTGTGAAGTCCTCTTGTTCCTATGAAAGCTTCGCACCTTTTTCAGATTTTGGATTCTTGACTAGGGTATAACTCGCTCCCCCTGTAAGAGAGGATGTTCTGATGGAAGATGTGATTGAAAGACTTCGTGAAGAGAACGAACCCGTTCCGGTACCGCTTGAGCTGCCTGATGAGGACCGTCTGGTTGAAATCGAAGAAGAACTACTCATCAGCCTGCCGCCCGAGTTTCGCGAATTTCTTCTGACCGTCAGTGATGTGGTTTATGGCAAACTCGAGCCAGTCACAGTGACCGATCCTCAATCGCATACCTATCTGCCAGAAGTAGCTGCAAATGCCTGGGACGAGGGTTTACCCCGTGATCTGATTCCTTTGTGCGAAGATGGAGACGGCTATTATTGCGTCACACAAGAAGGCGAGGTATTGCTCTGGTCCGACGGCGAAGTGGATGACGATACCTGGGATTCTGTGTGGATCTGGGCACGTGATGTCTGGCTGGAAAGCTGATCTCTCTACATTTTGCTTTCGCGCGGTTTGCCAGGTCAGCGTCCAAAAACTGACAGACCTGACGAACCGCTTGCTCGCTTCGAACTATCCTTCTTGAAAGGCTGAACGTAAAGCGCCCCAGGCGGTCTGGATAGAGCTATTTCTTTCGTTAGAAGGTAAACCCTCACATGAGCACCCCTGTCGTTCTGATCACTGGCGCCGCAGGCGGGCTTGGCCGCGCCCTGGCCCAACGGTTTTCCCAGAGTCATTGGCGTGTGGCGGCAGCCGATCTTGACAAAGGCGGCTTGCACGACCTCAACGGCAATGTACCGCTCGACTCTAGTGTGGCTGCTGATCTCAGCACGGCGGAAGGTTGCCGAAACCTAGTAAGCAAAGTTATGGCACGAACCGGGCGGCTTGATGCCTTGATCAATGCAGCAGGCGTATGGCGTGAAGGTCCGGTCGAAACGTTCAGTGAGGAAGATTATGATCTGGTGATGGACGTTAATCTCAAGTCCACCTTTTTCATGTGCTCAGCGGCCATTCCTTTTCTCAAGGAAAATCGCGGTAGCATCATCAACATCTCCAGCGGTGCAGGGCGCCAACCGGTATCCGGTGCCGCCGCCTATGGTGCAGCCAAGGCCGCCATCCGTTTCTTCAGTCAAAACCTAGCCATTGAACTCGCCAAAGAGGGTGTACGTGTCAACGCCGTGTCCCCTGGCGATATCGATACTCCTATGTTGGATTTTCAGGCTACTCATTATGGCCAAGGGGATCCGGCTGGCTATCGCCGGACACTACTCAACCGGTACCCGCAAGGTGAGCAGGCCCGCTTTATCCAACCGGAGGAAGTAGCGGAGCTGGTATATTTTCTTTGCCAACCCCAGGCTTCGGCAATCACCGGAGCGGATATGGCGATCGATATGGGATTATCTGCTGGGCGTTCGTAACGAGCGCTTCTATACAAGCGTTTCCCATCTAGCGATGGATATGGCCGCTGGCTATAACCTTGTGCATACTCTGCCGCCGCCGGCATGACCGGTATCCCATAACATGACGAGGCCTTTATGGAAGCCGGCAATCACCAGCTCAGTATGACTATCTTGATGACGCCCGATCTGGCGAATTTTTCTGGCAAGGTACATGGCGGTGCCTTGCTCAAGCATCTGGACGAAGTAGCTTATGCCTGTGCTAGTCGTTATGCCGGTTGCTATGTAGTTACGCTATCCGTAGATCAGGTCATCTTTCGCGAACCAGTCAACGTAGGTGAACTGGTTACCTTCCTAGCGTCGGTCAATTACACCGGCACTACTTCCATGGAAGTCGGGGTAAAGGTGATTACTGAAAACATTCAACAGCGCTCCGTACGCCATACCAACAGCTGCTTTTTTACCATGGTAGCCATGGGCGAGGACGGTAAACCATGTCCGGTACCGCCCTTGAATCCTCAAACACCTGATGAGAAACGCCGCTGTATACAGGCTCAACAACGTCGACAAATCCGACGTGAACTGCAAGAGCGCTACCAAGCGCTCAAGGAAGAAGGGGCCGTATTGCCTACCAACTGAGTTCTGTCCTTAGACATACAAACGCCACGCTTATGGTTGAAAGCGTGGCGTTTGGTAAGCGATCAGCGACGCTGCAGTTTGAAAATGAATGTCTTGGTCGCCTTACGTGGAACGATCTGTCCACCCGATACACGTGGCGCAAAGCGCCACGTCTTCAAGGCTTCGAGAACTACTCGCTCAAACTGGCGATTAGACGAATCAAGCACTTCAACATCATCGATTCGGCCGTCCGCCGTCACAGTAAACATAACCTTGACCTCACCGCTAAGACCACGACGTCGGAGCATGTCCGGATATTTCGGTGGATCCATACGTAGCGGACGAATATCACTGTCATCAATACTGCCTGTAGGCAACCCAGCAGACCCTACTGCCGTCTTCGCTCCTGCTCTAGCCACAGGAGCCTGCACGGGAGCACTTGCAGCGGGTGCTGGTGTAGCCGCTGCTGCCGTGGTCGATGTTTGAGCAACCGAAGGTACTGGCTCAGGTTGGGGTTCAGGTTTCTTTTTAACTGGTAATGGCTTCTGCTGCTTATTTTCGACTGGCTTGGGTTTAGGCTTGGGCTTTGGTTTTTCCACCACAGGCTTAGGTGGCTCGACTGGCTTTGGAGGCTCGACCGGCTTAGGTGGTTCTGGTTTAGGTGGTTCAGGAGCAGGCGGGGCCGGCGGTGTCGGAGCGGCAGCTGGCGGCTCTGGCGCTGGTTCCTTCTTAGGCAACTCGATAAAGCTGACCTTCATTTCCCCAGGGCTCTCACCCTTGGCAATTTTCAACTCGGGTGGCGCTTGTACTACATAAAGCAAGGCGCCAGCCAAGGCCGCATGCATCAGAAATGAGGCACCAGAAGCTAACCACCAGCGACGAGGCTGGACAGGATTGGGATCCGCTTCCGGCATCCCTACATTTTCATCCGAAACCGGAACGTCTTCGTCCCTTAAATGACCTTGTACTGAGGCGATGACAGTGGTGTCCGCACGGCTGGCATTGAGTCCCCCAATAGGCTCAATCTCGCTGCGAACGACATGCAGGCGTACCCCTTCAGATGCTTCGGAAGAAGGTTCGGACGGAAGAAGCTCGTCTCGCTCAGGCGATTTTGACCTGGCCGACACTGTCGAAGACATAGGGAGTTATCCAAAAGGCGGTCAAACTTAATAATCATTATCATTAAGATAAAGAATTTAGCAACCTTTAAGATGCCTTATTCAACGACTGGCATGGCTTAATAGAGCTTCTTCTAATAAGGATGGGTCTTGAGGACAGGAAAAAATCAGCTCAAGGCGACTGTCACGTCGCCATTCGCTGGCTCGCCACTCACTCTTTTCAACAGCCTGGTTATAGCTCATCCACCCTTCTCCGGTTCGGAGGATGGCTTTGACTCGTATCAGGTCAGGCAGATTGTTTAACCACTCCTGAATGGCATAAACGTTGAAGTGCCAATCACGATGAAATTGCCAACCCCAGGCAAAATATCCCTCAGCTTCATGGCTCTGCCGCAATGGATGGCTAGGCTGTAATACCACGGGCAGAGAAACCTCATCGGATATCGTTGCCTTAATGGCATGGCTTTCTTGCCTTGTATAACGACCTTTAGGTAGACAATCGAGCGGAACCCGTCCCTGCGCTGTCCAAAAAAGTGGCATGCCGGAAAAGCGGCTCGTAAGTTGCGCCTTGGCTTCATTATCCAATGCTTCAGACTTGTTCATGACCAGTAGCCCAGCCTTGGGCATGATATCTGCCTGGACTGGAGGCAATCTCTTTCCCATCACCAATGAAGAAGCGTCTACCACCAGAATCAAAGGCTGCAAGGAAAGTACACTTTGCCACGGTGCTTGAGTCAGCTGCTTTCGCAGAGCGGCAGGATGCCCAAGGCCCGAAGGTTCGATGAACAGCCGCTGGGGTTTTGCCTTACGCAGCAAACGGCCAAGCGCTACGTGAAAGGGTGCATTATTCACACAGCATAAGCATCCGCCTGCTATCTCACTCAGAACGACTCCTTCTCTCGTGGTATGCAAGAGCGCTGCATCCAAGCCGATTTGCCCAAACTCGTTAATCAGCACCGCCCATTTTTCATGTTCGGGGCGTTGAGTCATGAGATGACGGATAAGACTTGTCTTGCCAGCGCCCAACGATCCAGCAATAAGATGAGTCGGTATGTTTTCAAGCACCGTTATGTCTCGTCATACTCTGGTATAGGTTTCAGTAGCTTCCGGCATGGTCATGATCATATATCGTTGGTTCATCTTGTTGTTTTCCCTATTGCCTGTTTTCGTTCAGGCCGAGGCGTGTATCGTGCACAGTGAGGGTAAACACGTTGATGTAAAAGTATGTCAGCAGAACCGTACCATTCCAGCCCAGCTGTTCCATGAGGGCTTTTGTAAGCCTGAATTGGCTGATCAGAACGTTAATGTCACCTATGCCGAGCAATGTCCAGCGGGAGGCTTTGGCGTATGCCAGAAAGCACACGTTCAAGGCACACCTTATCAACAGGACATTTATTACTATGGTGTGCCCAGCGATGCTCGTTTCTTGAAGCCCTTTTGCGAACAGCAAAATAAGGGACACTGGCTGGACCGCCTTCTTCCTGCACAAAAGTCTGATCGTTAGGCTCTACCGTTGTCGTATTGTGGATAGCTTTTGGTATACATGAGGAATAACGAAATACATCCACATTGTTATCGCATACGTTTTTATTGATTCTGTGGAAAACTTTCTGCTTCTAATAAATGATGGGAAAACAATTTATCCCTAGCCATCACAGCTCATACCTATTTTATGGTTATAACCTAACTAAAGACTTAGCTATCTCATGGATAAAGATAGGTATGTATGAAGCATCGATTATTAATAAAGGCAGTAGCCTTTGGCTTGCTAGACTGCTCACTGGGCGTCAAGGCCGCTGAGGAGACGATTGACTGTAGAACGCTGGGTCAAACCGTAAGCTGTGAAGACCACTACGGGAATCGTTACTACATCGCTACGGTAGATAACTTCATATTCATGCGGGACTATGACGCCATATCTCACCGAACCTGGTCGCAAACCCAAACACGCAATCGACCAGTCAGCTTCTTTATTGGTTATGCATCAAATGGTGAGGTATGGGCAGGTTTTACACGCTCCCTTGGGTGGACTTCGCTTAGTCGAGTATCGAGTTGGTCCACAGGGCAGCAGAAAGGCCGCTGTGGAAAAACAATCGGTTGTACTCAGGCTCGCTAAGTTATTTCTCACAACTCCACAGCTCTACCGCTGGATGTTTTGCATGCGGAGCGCCTAACCAAGTGCTCATGGGCTGACAGTGTCCAGCCATGCAGATTTCATAGTCCCCTGCCTCTGGCGTTCGTCCAACCCTAAGCGGTTGCAAGGGAGGTATGCTGCGATGGTAACGCCAGCTACCCTTTTCCAGAATCGCATCCTCCGGAATGGTCATTCCTGCGCCACTGCCTTTGACACGCGCTTCCGTCAATAGCAACCCTTGAGAAAGGAGGTGGTAATCCTCCTCCCAGCGTACCTTTTCAATGGTATGTTGCCACGCCAGCGTAAAATCAGATATCGGCAGGAACGCCCATGCTATTCCTGCCATACCCAGACACAAGCCGATCATACTATTACTAGGCTCGCTCGACGTGCACGCCAGTAATGCTCGATAAAGAACAGAGCACCTAACACAAAGCCTATTTCGTCACTGATCGGCATCGCCAAGATCAGGCTGACGCCAGCAGCGAAGGCTAATAGCCGCTCCCATGCTTTCAGCGGACATTGCAGGTGCCCGATCACCGCTACGCCCCACAAGATAATCCCCAATGCCGCCTTGATAACCATATAGACCGTCGCTAGCCAGCTGCCGCCCTGGAGCATGAGCGCTGGATCATAAACAGCCATGAAGGGAACCACGAATCCCGCTACTGCAATCCGGACCGCCCAAAGGCTGATTTTGAGCCCTCTTTCCTTGGCAATCGGTGCTGCGGCAAAACAAGCCAGCGCCACGGGTGGAGTCAGGTCCGCCATAATGCCGAAGTAAAATACGAACATGTGTGAGACGATTAGCGGTACGCCTAAGTCCAGCAATGCAGGCGCAGCAATGGAGCTGGTAATGATGTAGTTAGGAATGGTAGGGATACCCATGCCCAGCACCAGGCAGGTCAGCATGGTTAATACTAGCGACAGGAATAGATTGTTCTGCCCGATCGCCAATATGTAACCCGCGAAGGTTGAGGCGATTCCCGTTAGGGATACCACGCCAATGATAACGCCTACCAACGCACAGGCGATCCCTACCGGTACGGCATGGCGCGCGCCTTCTACCAGAGCATGCAGACAGATAAGCAAGGTCTGCCGCCCGCCCTGGATGAATGCGCAGATCAGCACAAGAGCTCCGATCACACCAAATACTACGCCAATGCCTAACCGGAAAAACGCAGCACACAATAGGCCCAGCGCAACCCAGAACACCAAGCGCAAGACTTTGGAAGACACTTTAAGGATGATAGCCGACCCTAGAATGACTATAGCCGTTAGCGCCAGCCCAACCGTCCCTGAAAACATGGGAGTACGTCCGGAAAACAAGAGATAGATCAGGACGAGTAGAGGAATCAGCAAAAACCAGCGTTCTTTTACAGCCCGCCAAGCACTAGGACATTGATCTTTGGGCAGACCCTTAAGATCGGCGCGTTTGGCCTCCAGGTGAACCATCCAGAACACCGAACCAAAATACAAGAGCGCCGGAATCAGGGCTGCTTTGGCAATCTCCACGAACGGTACGTTAATGGTCTCGGCCATGATAAAAGCCACGGCCCCCATGACCGGCGGCATGATTTGGCTACCCATGCTCGCAGTAGCCTCTACGCCCCCAGCAAAGGCTGGCTGGTAGCCAAAACGCTTCATGAGCGGAATGGTGAATTGCCCAGTCGTCACGACATTGGCCACGCCGGAGCCGGTAATCGTGCCCATTAAAGCCGAAGAGACAACCGATACCTTGGCCGGACCGCCTAATTTATGCCCGACCAAACCCATGGAAAAATCCGTGAACAGTTTGATCATCCCGGCCTGTTCCAGAAAGGCGCCGAATAGAATGAACAGGAAGATATAAGTGGCCGATACATAAGTCGGCGTTCCGTAAAACCCTTCAGTACCATAGGCCAACTGATTGACGATCTGATCCAAGCCATAACCGCGATGGGCCAGTTCGCCCGGTAGGTACTGGCCCAGGAGTCCATACGCCAAAAACAGGCCGCAGATGATAGGTAAGGCAATGCCCATCACACGTCGTGCTGCCTCGAAAACCAGAACCATTAGCATCAGACCAATCGCCATGTCGGTCGGCGTCAGGTCACCTGAACGTTGGATCAGGTCCGCTTCGAAAACCCATTGATAGGCAGCGGTGGCCATACCTGCCAAGCCTAGTAACCAGGCTAGCGGTTGCCAAGGGCGCTCCCCTGCTCTCCCTCTAGCCGGAAAGCAGAGATATACAAGAAGCAATAGAAAGCCGACGTGTACAGCACGTAGCACTTGTGAAGAGACGGGATGAAATGCGGCGGTAATGATCTGAAAAATGGAAAACAGTAACGCGCTATAAAACACTGCCCGGGGCCAACCACTTGGATTACCCGCCAGCCCTTCTGAAGCCTCGTTCATGATGCATACTCCCTTGGACCGGAAATGGCCGGAGCGGCAATAAGCGGCTCCGGCCTCTGGAGATCAACGGGCTGCAACTCACTTGATAGCGCCGGCTTCCTTGTAAAAACGTTCCGCGCCCGGATGCAGCGGGATCGGCAGATTCAGCGTGGCAGACTCCAGGGATATGTCCTTCGCAGCGGCATGTGACGTTGCCAATCGATCAAGGTTGTCGAACATGAGCTTGGTCATCTGGTAAGCAACTTCATCCGAGACCCCTTCATGAGTGACTAGCAGATTAACGATTGCCGCCGTAGGAACGTCTGCGCTCTGGCCATCATAAGTCCCAGCTGGAATGACCTTTGACTGATAAGCGGAGCTACCAATTTTAGCGACGACATCGGCCGGTACGGGGACAAACGTTACCGGCATGGTAGAAGCCAAGTCGCGGAAAGCGGCCATACCCAGCCCAGACGATTGCAGTGTCGCGTCCAGCTGACGGTTTTTCATCAACTCAACGGATTCTGCAAAGGGTAGGTATTCGACTCGTCCCATGTCCTCGTAACTGAGTCCGGCTGCCTTGAAGATGGCACGCGCATTCAGTTCGGTACCGGATTTGGGCGCCCCCACGGAGATTCGTTTACCTTTGAGATCCGCTAGCGTCTTGATTCCCGAGTCGCCACTGGCCACGATCTGGATATAGTTTGGATAAGTGCCTGCAATAGCTCTAAGCTTTTTCAGAGGTGCCTTAAAACCTGCTTCGGCATCGCCTTCCCAGGCATCTTCCACCGAGTCTCCCAGAGCAAAAGCAAGCTCACCACGTCCAGCCTGCAACAGGTTGAGGTTTTCCACCGACGCCTTTGTTGCCTGGACAGAGGTTTTTGACCCTTCGATTCCGCTCCCGTACACCTGTGACAAGGCCACACCAATGGGGTAATACACGCCACTAGTTCCGCCGGTCAGTACATTAATGAACGTAGGCGCAGCGAATGCCGTACCTGCGGTGAAAACTGCCGCTGCAGCAAATACGCTCAAGCGTTTGATCATACGCATGGAATAGCTCCGTTTATTGTTATTGAACGAACGAGCAAAAACCGTTGTAACGTACCGCCTTTCTGTAATCCAGAAGGCTCAGATAGCTAGAGAGTTCAGAGGAGAACATGCCGGAGGCTAGGTCCGGTCGTATGAAAACGTGCTGCATGGGCTAGGCCTTTATTGTTTTTCTTCAACAACGTTTGTAATCGTCTAGTACGCCTGCCTGCGCTTTCCTGGCAGGTAATGGTCTGACCTGATTGTGCCGAGGCTTGTTTTCATACCGCAAGCCTTTTTCCTGCTTTCGCAGATGAATGTTTCACTACTCATGTCCGAATACAGCGGAGCAGGACCTTGCCGAAGCAAGGTCCTGTCGACTCATTTACTCTACGGTTACCGACTTTGCCAGATTACGAGGCTGGTCAACATCCGTGCCTTTCAGCACCGCAACGTGGTACGACAGGAGCTGTAAGGGAATGGTATACAGGATAGGTGCAAGTACATCATGAACGCTCGGCATTCCTATCAAATGTGTACCCTCACCGTTTTCCAGTGCAGCTTCAGCATCAGCAAAAACGATCAACTGGCCACCCCGCGCACGTACTTCCTGGAGGTTGGACTTGAGCTTCTCCAGTAATTCATTGTTAGGCGCTACTGTTACTACAGGCATGTCGGCATCTACCAGGGCCAACGGACCGTGTTTGAGCTCGCCAGCCGGATAGGCTTCCGCATGAATATAGGAAATCTCCTTGAGCTTGAGCGCCCCTTCCATCGCAACTGGATACTGAGCGCCTCGTCCCAAGAACAAGGTGTGGTGCTTTTCAGCAAAGAGTTCGGCGATACGCTCTACTACCTTGTCCATAGCCAGCGCCTCGTCCAGCTGGGCAGGTAGACGCCGCAACGCCTCAACCAGCTCAGCCTCCATGCCTTCCTCGAGACGATTCTGGCTACGGCCCAGGGCAAGCGTGAGCAGTAGTAGCGCGACCAGTTGAGTCGTGAAGGCTTTAGTAGAGGCTACCCCAATTTCTGGGCCCGCCTGGGTCAGCAGCGTTAGATCAGACTCACGAACCAAAGAGCTAGTAGCCACATTGCAAATGGATAGACTGGCTAGATACCCCAACGGTTTGGCATTGCGCAGCGCCGCCAACGTATCGGCCGTCTCTCCCGATTGGGAAATGGTAACAAAGAGCGAATCGGGCTGGACTGCAACACGACGGTAGCGGAACTCACTAGCTACCTCGACTTGGCAGGGAATACCCGTCAACCCTTCAAGCCAGTAACGAGCCACCAGACCCGCATGATAACTGGTCCCGCAGGCCACGATTTGGATATTGCGGACCCGCTTGAACAGCTCCTCGGCTTGAGGGCCAAAGGCCTCCACCAATACTTGCGCATCACCGAGCCGGCTCTCCAGGGTACGCTGAACTACTGCAGGCTGCTCATGGATCTCCTTGAGCATGAAATGACGAAACGCGCCCTTGTCTGCGGCCTCTGCTCCCTCATGGTACTGAATGACATCGCGCGTCACGGTCTCACCGTCCACGTCCCACACCGAGACGCCATCAAGACGAACCTCCGCGATGTCTCCTTCTTCCAGATACATGAACCGGTCAGTGACCTGACGCAGCGCCAGCTGATCGGATGCCAGGTAGTTTTCTCCCAACCCAAAGCCGATCACCAGCGGACTGCCGCTACGTGCCGCTACGATCCGGTCCGGTTGACGGGCATAAATGACGGCTACGCCATATGCACCATGTAACTCTTTTACTGCCACCTTTAACGCATCGGCAATGTTCGGATTGTCCTTTAGCTTGTGATGAATCAGGTGAACAATGACCTCGGTATCTGTTTGCGAGGTAAACACATAGCCCTGAGTCTTGAGCCATGTCCTGAGCGACTCATGGTTTTCGATAATGCCGTTGTGCACTACTGCTAGCTCACCATGTGAAAAATGAGGATGAGCATTGGCTTCGGTCGGCGCGCCGTGGGTTGCCCAACGCGTATGAGCGATACCCAGGCGACCTGTTAGTCCATCATCTCTTAAAGCGGCTTCCAACTCAGTGACCTTTCCAGGCCGACGAATACGCATCAGCTCATGATCTGCAGTAAAAACAGCCAGACCCGCACTGTCATAGCCACGGTATTCGAGGCGCTTGAGGCCTCCAATTAGAATAGGCGTAATGTTTCGCTCAGCAATGGCGCCAACGATGCCGCACATGGGATCTCCTTATTGAAACCAAGCGTTGCCCAAGCAGGAACGCTAAAAACAGATATAAGTTAATTACGAAGAAAAGTTATCCACAGCCGTACGCAGAACCGATACCCCTTTACTTTCAAGGTACCGCAACGCCTCATCAGGAAAGCGATTGTCGGTCACGAGGGTATGAATCTTGTCCCACGGTAGTTCTAGGTTCGGTATACGCCGCCCGAGCTTGTCGCTTTCGGCCATGACAACAACCTCCCGCGCCACCTCAGCCATTACGCGGGACAAACCAAGCAACTCATTAAAGGTTGTCGTGCCGCGTTCCAGATCCAGTCCGTCAGCTCCAATGAACAGCTGATCGAAGTCATAGGAACGCAGCACCTGTTCAGCTACTTGTCCCTGAAAAGATTCCGAATGTGGATCCCACGTGCCGCCTGTCATAAGCAGGACTGGCTCATGTTCGAGTTCACGCAGGGCATTGGCCACGTTTAACGAGTTAGTCATGACGACCAGACCGGGCTTATGGCCTAACTCGCGAATCAGAGCAGCTGTCGTACTGCCGCTATCAATAATGATTCGAGCATGTTCGCGAATACGTGATGCCGCTAGCCGTGCAATCGCCTGCTTAACGGCCGAAGGCGCCTGAGTGGTCTCGCTAATGAATTCTTGTGGAATGCAGACTGCCCCACCATAGCGCCGAAGCAAAAGACCATTCTTTTCCAGCGCTGCCAAGTCCTTACGAATAGTAACTTCGGAAGTCGAAAACAGCTTGGCCAGCTCATCGACACTGACCTCGCCCTGCTCATTTAAACGAGCAAGAATCGTATGTCGGCGTTGAGGTGTATTTCTCTTGGACATAAAAGTTTCGATTCGAAATATATTTGCTACGAATCAAAACTCTTTACTCTCTGTAAGTCAATCCCGGATAGTTAAAAGGGCTGCCAGCGCAGCCCTTTCATACTCATTTCTTCTTGCTGGGCCGCTCCCAGTCATTTTTCATAACCTGTCGGGCACGGCCTAAGGCTAGGGCATGAGCAGGTACATCTTCAGTAATCGTTGAGCCTGCTGCCGTTGTAACGCCATCGCCTAAACTCACTGGAGCAACCAGTGCACTATTCGAACCAATAAAGACATCATCCCCTATCGTGGTCCGATGTTTGTTAGCTCCATCGTAATTACACGTAATGGTGCCAGCCCCTACGTTACAGTTACGTCCCAATACGGCATCCCCGAGATAAGACAAGTGCCCCGCTTTGCTGCCTTCATTCAGATGGGCATTCTTGAGTTCCACAAAATTACCCACATGTACGTTGGCCTCCAGCACACTTCCTGGACGCAAACGAGCAAACGGGCCTACGTCAGCACCTTCGCCTACAATCGCACCATTAAGATGACTATTGGCTTTAATGATGGCGCCGCGCTTTAGCGTGCTGTTGTGAATAACGCAGTTAGGGCCAATCTCAACATTGTCTTCGATTACTACCGTCCCGCTTAAAATTACATTGACATCGATAGTAACGTCACGGCCAGCATGCACCTGGCCTCGTACATCGAAGCGGGCCGGATCCATTAGTGTGACGCCTTGGGTCATTAAGCGCTGAGCAGCACGCCACTGATAATGACGCTCCAAGTCTGCCAACTGCTTACGGTCATTGGCGCCCTGTACTTCCATGGCATCTTCTGGCTGAGCGGTAGCAACGCGCAGGCCATCGCCTACTGCCATGGCAATTACGTCGGTCAGGTAGTACTCACCTTGGGCATTGCTGTTGGAAAGACGGCTGAGCCAATCGCCCAAGCGCACACCGGGTACCGCCAGGATTCCTGTATTGCCTTCACAAATAGCTCGCTGCACGTCAGTGGCATCTTTATGCTCAACGATGGCATAAACCTCGCCACGCTCATCGCGCAGGATCCGTCCGTATCCCGTCGGATCGGCTAGTTCTACGGTTAGTAGCGCCAATTGATCATTGTTCACTTGCTCCAGCAAACGCTGGAGCGTTGCCGTTTCGATCAGGGGTACATCGCCATAGAGAATCAGAACTCGGTCAGCTGACAAATATGGAAGCGCCTGAGCGACTGCATGGCCTGTACCTAATTGCTCCTCCTGAACAATAAAATTAAGGTCATCTGCCGCCAATTTCTGCCTAACCGCTTCGCCGCCATGTCCAATGACAACATGAATGGCAAGCGGAGACAGTTCTCGAGCGCGGTCGATAACATGACCCAGCATGGCTCTACCTGCTACAGGATGGAGAACCTTGGGTACAGCGGAACGCATACGGGTGCCTTGCCCCGCAGCAAGAATGACGATTTCAAGGGACATTTCTACGCCTCGGTTCAGGCCGTCAGGCCTTGTAATAACAGGAGAAAGGGTCTCAAAGACCATTAGGCGCGGCAAGCACAACCACATAGAAATAAAAAAGGGTAGCCGAAGCTACCCTTTTTCTTTCGTCTGAGACAAAAGACCTTAACGCTTGGCCTGCCGACGCAATTGCTGAATAGTACGCAATTGCGCTGCAGCTTCAGCCAGCTGCGCAGAGGCCGTGCTGTAATCAAAGTTAGCGCCTTTCTCACTCAGCGTCTTCTCAGCCAGCTTCATCGCTTCCTGAGCAGCCGCTTCATCAAGATCGCCGGCTCGACTGGCAGTATCCGCCAATACTTCAACTACATTCGGCTGGACTTCAAGGAAACCACCAGAGATGTAAAACACCTCCTCCTCGCCGCCCTGCTTGACCAGACGAATCGGGCCAGGTAGGAGATCGGTCAACAGCGGAGCATGACCGGGAGCAATACCCAGATCGCCCAGGTTACCGTGGGCAATTACCATCTCGACCGCTCCGGAGAAGATGGCACCTTCCGCGCTGACGATATCGCATTGGACTGTCTTGGCCATATGCATGCCTCGTAAGGCGCCCGTTGCCGGGCGCACGGATTACAGTTTCTTCGCTTTTTCGATGGCTTCGTCGATGCTGCCAACCATGTAAAACGCCTGTTCAGGCAGATGGTCGTAGTCACCTTTTAGAATACCGCCAAAGCCTGCAATGGTGTCCTTGAGCGAAACGTACTTGCCCGGTGCACCGGTGAAGACTTCTGCCACGAAGAACGGCTGGGACAGGAAGCGCTGGATCTTACGAGCACGGGATACCAGCTGCTTGTCCGCTTCGGACAGTTCATCCATACCCAGGATCGCGATGATGTCCTTCAGCTCCTTATAGCGCTGCAGAACATACTGTACGCCGCGAGCAACATCATAGTGCTCCTGACCAATCACCAGCGGATCGAGCTGGCGAGAAGTAGAGTCCAGCGGATCCACAGCTGGGTAAATACCCAGGGAAGCGATATCACGGGACAGTACTACGGTTGCGTCCAGGTGGGCGAACGTAGTGGCTGGGGACGGGTCAGTCAAGTCGTCCGCTGGTACGTATACTGCCTGGATCGAAGTAATCGAACCGGTGCGAGTAGACGTAATACGCTCCTGCAGAACACCCATTTCTTCAGCCAATGTTGGCTGATAGCCTACGGCGGAAGGCATACGGCCCAGCAGAGCAGATACTTCAGTACCGGCTAGGGTGTAACGGTAAATGTTGTCAATGAACAACAGAACGTCACGTCCTTCATCACGGAACTTTTCAGCCATAGTCAGGCCAGTCAGTGCTACACGCAGACGGTTACCCGGCGGCTCGTTCATCTGACCGTAAACCAGGGCGACCTTATCCAGAACGTTAGAGTCCTTCATCTCGTGGTAGAAGTCGTTACCCTCACGAGTACGCTCACCCACGCCAGCGAACACAGAGTAACCGCTGTGCTCGATAGCGATGTTACGGATCAGTTCCATCATGTTTACGGTCTTGCCTACACCGGCACCACCGAACAGACCAACCTTACCACCCTTGGCGAACGGGCAAACCAAGTCAATAACCTTGATGCCAGTTTCCAGCAAGTCATTACTGCCGGATTGCTCTGCATAGGATGGCGCCTTGCGATGGATTTCCCAACGTTCTTCTTCGCCGATAGGACCAGCTTCGTCGATAGGGTTACCCAGTACGTCCATGATACGGCCCAGGGTCTTGACCCCTACCGGTACCTTGATCGCTTCGCCGGTATTATTCACGTTCAGGCCACGCTTAAGGCCTTCGGTGGAACCCATGGCGATGGAACGAACGACACCATCACCCAGCTGCTGCTGAACTTCCAGGGTCGTTTCCAGGCCCTGAATCTTCAGGGCGTCATAAATTTTCGGTACGGAATCGCGTGGAAATTCCACGTCGATTACGGCGCCGATGATTTGTACGATACGTCCGCTACTCATTTCGCGTTCCTCGAAAAATTAGAACCTGTCTATCAGACCGCAGCGGCGCCGCCGACGATTTCCGAAATTTCCTGTGTAATCGCCGCTTGGCGGGCCTTGTTGTAGATCAACTGTAGCTCGCTGATGAGTTCACCCGCATTATCCGTGGCGTTCTTCATTGCGATCATTCGCGCGGCTTGTTCACACGCGTTGTTTTCTACAACAGCCTGATACACCTGAGATTCCACATAGCGCACCAGAAGACCGTCTAATAGCGTTTTAGCATCCGGTTCGTATAGGTAATCCCAATGCTTTTGCAGGTTTGTATTCTGCTCAGCCACCAACGGTACCAGTTGCTCAACTGTCGGCTTCTGGACCATAGTGTTAACGAACTTGTTGGAAACCACGTATAGACGATCGATACGGCCATTCAGATAAGCATCAAGCATGACCTTGATGCTACCGATCAGATCATTGATCGAAGGCTCTTCGCCCAGATGACTAATCGCTGCGACTACATTTCCGCCATAGTTACGGAAGAAAGACGCACCCTTGCTGCCGATTACGCCCAGATCGATTTCGGTGCCGCGATCACGCTGTTCAACCATGTCACGAATCAGCGCCTTGAACAGGTTAATGTTCAAACCGCCTGCCAGACCACGGTCGGAGCTGACCACGATATAGCCCACACGCTTGACCGGACGCTCCACCATGAACGGATGACGATATTCCGGATTAGCATTAGCCAGGTGGCCAATCACAGCACGGATACGCTCGGCATAAGGTTTGCTGGCAGCCATGCGCGATTGAGCCTTGCGCATCTTACTGACAGCAACCTTTTCCATGGCGCTGGTGATCTTTTGTGTGCTTTTGATGCTCGCGATCTTACCGCGAATCTCTTTTGCGCCTGCCATTTAACACCTATCGGGTTAGCAGGCGGGAGCGCTCATGCGCCCCCGCCTGGGCTTACCAGGTTTGAGTGGCCTTGAACTTCTCGAGGCCGGCTTTGATGCCCGCATCGATTTCGTCGTTGAAGTCGCCCTTCTCGTTGATCTTAGCCATGAGAGCAGCGTGATCACGGTTGAAGTACGCAATCATGGCCTGCTCGAAGCTACCGATCTTGTCCAGCGAAACATCCGACAGGAAGCCCCGCTCGGCGGCATACAACGATAGGGCCATCTCAGCGATGGACATCGGCGCGTATTGCTTCTGCTTCATCAGCTCGGTAACACGCTGACCATGCTCGAGCTGCTTACGCGTGGCTTCGTCCAGGTCAGACGCAAACTGGGCAAATGCAGCCAATTCACGGTACTGAGCCAGTGCGGTACGGATACCACCGGACAGCTTCTTGATGATCTTGGTCTGCGCGGCTCCCCCTACACGGGATACGGAGATACCGGCGTTAACCGCAGGACGAATACCCGAGTTAAACAGGCTGGTTTCTAGGAAGATCTGACCGTCAGTAATAGAAATTACGTTAGTCGGAACGAACGCAGAAACGTCACCCGCCTGAGTTTCGATTAGCGGTAGAGCGGTCAAGGAACCGGTCTTACCTTTCACAGCACCCTTGGTGAACTGCTCTACGTACTCTTCGGATACGCGGGAAGCACGCTCGAGCAAACGGCTGTGTAGATAGAACACGTCGCCTGGATAGGCTTCACGGCCCGGCGGACGGCGCAGCAGCAGAGAAATCTGGCGATAAGCCACAGCCTGCTTGGACAGATCGTCATAAACGATCAGGGCATCTTCACCGCGGTCACGGAAGTATTCACCCATGGTGCAACCGGCATAAGGCGCCAGGAACTGCAGGGCAGCTGATTCAGAGGCACTGGCTGCAACCACGATAGTGTTCTGCAGAGCACCGTGCTCTTCCAGCTTGCGTACGACGTTAGCAATAGTCGATTGCTTCTGGCCGATAGCTACGTAGACACAACGGATACCGCTGTTACGCTGGTTGATAATCGCATCTACCGCCATGGCCGTCTTACCAACCTGACGGTCACCGATAATCAGCTCACGCTGACCACGGCCTACCGGGATCATGGCATCAACGGCCTTGTAGCCAGTTTGCACTGGCTGGTCAACCGATTTACGCCAAATCACGCCTGGAGCGACCTTTTCTACCGCATCTGTTTCTTTGGCATTGATCGGGCCTTTGCCATCGATCGGGTTACCCAGCGCATCGACGACACGACCCAGCAGTTCCGGACCTACCGGCACTTCCAGGATGCGGCCGGTGCACTTGGCACTCATGCCTTCGGCCAAGCCTAGGTAGTTACCCAGAACCACGGCACCAACAGAGTCTTGCTCAAGGTTCAACGCCATGCCATAGACGCCACCAGGGAACTCAATCATTTCCCCATACATGACGTCGGCTAGGCCGAAGATGCGCACGATACCGTCAGACACGCTGACGATAGTACCTTCATTGCGCGCTTGCGAAGAGACGTCGAGTTTCTCGATACGGCTCTTGATAATTTCACTAATTTCGGAAGGATTGAGTTGCTGCATGCTACTGCCCCTTCAAACTCAAGGTTTCAACGCTTCGGCCAGTTGCGCGAGCTTGCCGCGAACGGAGCCATCGATTACCAAGTCGCCGGCGCGGATAACCACACCGCCGATCAGGCCCGCATCCTCGGATGCATGAAGTCGCACATCGCGACCGAGCCTTGCGCTGAGAGCCTTGGCGAGTTTGTCTTGCTGTTCGTCGCTCAAAGCGAAAGCACTAGTGACTTCCGCCTCGATGGATCTTTCCTGCTCAGCTTTGAGCTCTTCATAAAGCTCAGAGATGGTCGGCAAAAGATCTATCCGGTTGTTTTCTGCCACGGTCCGAACAAAGTTCTGGGCCTGTACATCCAGCTGATCGCCGCACACGTCAATGAGCAGCTTGGCCTTGGCGTCCGCGGTTAACTGCGGTTGCTGAAGCAGCTGGCGCACGGTCTCATCCTGAGTAACCGCGGCGAGCAGTCTCAGTTCCTCAGACCACTTGGTCAGATTCTGCTGAGACTGTGCGAACTCAAAAGCTGCCTTGGCATAGGGCCGGGCCAGCGTGTTCAGTTCTGCCATAATGGCCTCGCTTAGATTTCCGCAGCCAGTTGGTCAACCAACTGTGCATGGGCTTTAGGATCAATCGTTGTAGCCAGAATCTTCTCGGCACCCGCAACGGCCAAAATACCGACCTGCGCACGCAGAGCTTCCCTGGCACTGTTGATTTCCTGCTCGATCTCAGCCTGGGCCTGCTCTTTCAGACGCTCGCCTTCCGCACGGGCCTTAGCCTGGGCTTCTTCGATGATCTGAGTAGCACGCTTGTTAGCTTGCTCGATGATTTCAGCCGCCTGGCCTTTCGCTTCGCTCAATTTCTGGGTGGCTTGTTCCTGCGCCATTTCCAGGTCACGAGCCGCGCGGTTGGCAGCGTCCAGACCGTCAGCAATCTTCTTTTCACGCTCCCGCAAAGCCGCAATGACCGGAGGCCACACGAACTTCATGCAGAAGAGCACGAAGATAAAGAAGGCAACGGACTGGCCAATCAGGGTTGCATTAATGTTCACGCCAACACCTCGCTCGTTCGTTGTCTATCAATCACACGAATCATCGATTCGGATGATTAGCCGGCGATCTGACCAACGAAGGGGTTAGCGAAGGTGAAGAACAGAGCGATACCAACGCCGATCATGGTTACGGCGTCTAGCAGACCCGCCACGATAAACATTTTTACCTGAAGCATTGGAACGAGTTCCGGCTGACGGGCTGCGCCTTCCAGGAACTTGCCGCCCAACAGGCCGAAGCCAATGGCAGTACCCAGTGCGCCCAGACCAATCAGCAGTGCTACGGCAATCGCGGTCAGTCCAACTACAGTTTCCATTTTTCCTCCCGACTTTTAAGTCGTCTTGGTTTAAGGTTGAAGCGAAATTTTTTATTCCCCATGCCCTCGCGGGCGACCTCTTCTTACGAAGAGGATCATCAAGTGCTCTAGCTCTTAATGATTTTCTTCATGCGCCATCGACATGTAGACGATGGTTAGCATCATGAAGATGAAGGCCTGCAAGGTAATGATCAGGATATGGAACACAGCCCATGCCCACTGCAGGACAATACCTAGACCACCCATTGCCAGCCCATTGGCGAACATAATGGCAATCAGGATGAAGATCAGCTCGCCAGCATACATGTTGCCGAAGAGTCGCAAGGCCAGGGAAACCGGGCGTGCTATAAGCGTTACAAACTCGAGCAGGAAGTTGATCGGAATCAGAATGATCTGAACCAGCATGTTCTTGCTATGGAACGGATGCAGGGTCAACTCGCCCAGGAAACCGCCAATACCTTTCACCTTGATGCTGTAGAAGATCAACAGGGCAAAAACAGAGAGTGCCATACCGATCGTAGCATTCGGGTCGGTTGTGGGAACCACACGGAAGTAGGTGTGCTCGCCGCCAATAAGCCCAGCCACCATGGGCAGCCAATCTACCGGCACCAAGTCCATCAGGTTCATCAGGAAAATCCAGACGAAGATAGTCAAGGCCAGGGGAGCAATCAACGGGTTACGTCCGTGGAAAGTATCTCGCACGCTGCTATCGACGAACTCAATGATGACTTCAACGAAATTTTGCAATTTGCCAGGCTGGCCACTGGTAGCCTTTACCGCTACGGCACGGAAAATGCCAATAAAAATCAGGCCTAGAACGACCGACCAACCTAGGGTATCCAGGTGGAAGGCCCAAAAGCCCATTTCTTTTGCTTCTTCAGGGGTATGGGCGAAACTCCAGCCATTCACCGGATGCTGACCATAGGTCAGATTCTGTAAGTGGTGCTGGATGTAACCCGAAGCGGATTCTGCTGCCATGGTTTGCCTCGAACGCTTTAAGGTCTAGAAGATCGTTTGACTAATAAGGGAGCACACGCATTGACGAAAAGCGTCAACAAGTAAACACCAAACAATGCCATAGGCATCAAGGGCTTTACTCCCGCAAACGTCACTGCAAACAGCAGTGCCGTCAAAATCAGTTTTCCCGCCTCACCCGCATAAAAAGAGCGGACAATATCGCGGGCTGCTCTGGCTCCCGCATAGCGGAACGCCTTGAATGAGAAATACACATTGGGTAACCAGGCGATCAAGCCACCCAACAAACCGGAATAAGCAGCAACCTTGCCTACGAAGCAAAACAAAACCAACGTTGCGACAATCGCGACGACCAGTTGGACGAGCAGCAAAGTAGATGCTGGCTGACGGTGAAGCGGCAGGCGTTTGGGCATGCGATCAACCATCGCGCTCGAAGTCCTCTGGCGTCGGCTAATTATTTAACCTTGGCATATTTTATGCCGACGAAAAGCGCGCAGAGTATAGGAGTCTGCAAGCGCCCATTCAAGCCATGCGGTAACGTTTACGACCATCCGCTACCGATTGAATATATTAGCGAATGTGAGCAAGCACACCTTGCAGCTCATCCAGCGAACTATAGCGTATAACTAGCTGGCCTTTACCTTTTTCGCCATGGCGTATTTGCACCGGGGCTCCTAGGCGTTCAGCCAGACGCTGTTCTAGGCGCAAGATATCAGGATCACCTGCCGGAGCTTTTTCCGTAGTTTCCTTACCGCTCAGCCATTGTCTGACCAGCGCTTCGGTCTGACGTACGGTCAATCCGCGTGCGACAACGTGTCGCGCCCCTTCGACCTGTTTTGCAGCGGGAAGTCCAAGCAATGCACGGGCATGACCCATTTCCAGATCACCATGTGCCAACATGGTCTTGATTTCATCCGGCAATCCGATCAAACGTAGCAGATTAGCAACGCTAACACGTGACTTGCCCACAGCATCGGCCACTTGTTGCTGTGTAAGTTTGAACTCTTGCTGCAGGCGTTGGAGCGCAAGAGCCTCTTCAATCGGACTTAAGTCTTCGCGTTGGATATTCTCGATAAGCGCCATAGCAATGGCAGCCTCGTCGGGTATGTCCTTGATCAACGCAGGAATATGTTCCATACCCGCCTGCTGACAGGCCCGCCAGCGACGCTCACCAGCAATGATTTCATAACGGCCATCGCCAATAGGCCGAACCACAATGGGCTGCACCAGGCCTTGAGCCCGGATCGAGCGAGCAAGCTCTTCCAAGGTAGCCGGATCCATATCGCGGCGTGGCTGGTATTTTCCGCGTTGCAAAATCTCTAAAGGAAGATGATGTAGCTGACGATCATCGGCCTTGACGGCTTCTTGTTGCAGGGTATTAGCAGTCACGCCACCCAGCAGTGCATCGAGCCCGCGTCCAAGCCCTCTTTTCTTGACTGCCATGTAATTTCCTTAAGCGATTGCTTTTGCAGCCTTACGCTGCCGACGGACCAATTCGCCCGCCAGAGCCAAATAGGCGTTGGCTCCAGTAGAGCTCTTGTCGTAAGCCAGTGCCGGCATGCCATGACTAGGTGCCTCGGCCAACCGGACATTACGCGGTATCACCGTTTCGTAAAGCGTGTCGCCAAAATGAGCCTTAAGCTGGCCAGCTACATCATTGGCCAAATTGATTCGTGGATCGAACATGGTACGCAACAGGCCCTCAATTTTCAGACCTGGATTGAGCGATTGTCCAATACGTTGAATACTGCCGATCAGATCGGTTAGCCCTTCCAGAGCAAAATATTCACATTGCATGGGAATAATAACCCCATCAGACGCAACCAAACCGTTGATGGTCAGCATCGACAAAGAAGGCGGACAATCAATCAAGACATAGTCATAGTTTTCCCGAATTGGAGCCAACGCTTGCCGCAAGCGGCTTTCACGCTTATCCATTTCAAGCATTTCTACTTCAGCCGCCGTAACGTCACGGTTCGAGGGCAGAAGTTGATAGCCACCATGTTCGGAAAACTGCATGGCTTCAATGAGGTCACACTGCCCCGTCAGTACATCAAGCACTGAATGCTCGAGGTTATGCTTATCCACACCGCTTCCCATGGTCGCGTTGCCCTGTGGATCAAGATCAATCAACAGTACCCGTCGACGGGTCGCAACGAGCGAAGCAGCCAGATTGATACACGTCGTGGTCTTACCCACGCCGCCTTTCTGGTTGGCTATCGCGAAAACCTTGGCCATGAGCCGCTTTACCCCTCTTCAACAATACGGCGAAGTATCAACAGGTGCCGCTGCCCTTGGCAACCTGGAACCTGCAAGGCGTGCTCTGCTTCAATTCTAAAATCCGAAGGCAGAGCTGTTAATTCATCTACAGGGTACACGCCTTTCATGGCAAGCCAGTGCGTTGACTGATCACCTAAGTGACGTGTCCAGTTGGTAAAATCCACTAATGAGCTGAACGCCCGTGAAACGATTCCAGTAAATGCGCGCTCCGGCGTAAAAGCTTCGACGCGACTGTGGATAACATTAAGATTATCCAAGCCCAATTCGATCTTTGCCTGGGTCAAAAACCGAGTCTTTTTCCCATTGCTGTCCAAAACAGTAAAATTGGAGTCCGGAAACAGGATGGCCAACGGAACACCTGGCATACCACCGCCGCTACCTACATCCAGCCAATCGCCTGCCGCTATATGGGGGACAATGCTTAAACTATCAAGCAGATGCCGCGAAACCATTTCATCGGGATCGCGTACTGCTGTCAGGTTGTATGCTTTGTTCCACTTGACCAGCAAGCCCATGTAAGCCAGTAGACGCTGGATTGTTTGGTCCTCCAACGCTATTCCTAACTCTTGTGCACCTGAGCGTAACTCATCCGTATAGCGACTCATTCCCTCGGACATCAGGCCATCTGCTCCAATTGGCGTCCCGCTGAACGCTTTTTCAAGTGAATCATCAACAATGAGATTGCAGCGGGAGTCACTCCGGGAATTCGCGAAGCCTGCCCAAGGGTTTCCGGGCGGCTTTGCGTCAGCTTGTGCTGGATTTCCTTCGACAGTCCAGAAATCACGGCATAATCCAGATCCGCTGGGAGCCGTATGCTTTCGCTATTACGCAAGCGTTCGATTTCATCCTGTTGACGCTCGATATAGCCTGCGTACTTAGTTTTTATCTCAACCTGCTCAGCCACCTGTGGATCTTCAATGACTCCGCCAGTTACTTCTATCAGGCTAACATAATCAATTTCCGGCCGGCTCAGCAGACTCTGAAGGCTGTATTCATGCGTAAGTGGCGTACCGAAACGTTCCGCAATGGCATCCCCTTGCGGTGTTCCCGGTCGTACCCAGGTAGATTTAAGACGTTGCTCTTCCTGAACGATACGTTCGCGTTTAAGGCAGAAAGCCTGCCAACGCGTATCGTCTACCAAACCCAGTTCACGACCTTTTTCCGTTAACCGTAGGTCCGCGTTGTCTTCTCGCAGAATCAACCGGTACTCCGCACGTGATGTAAACATCCGGTAAGGCTCTTGAGTACCTAGCGTGATCAGGTCGTCTACAAGCACCCCCAAGTAGGCCTCATCGCGACGAGGACACCAACTTTCCTTGCCCTGTGCACGAAGCGCAGCATTTGCGCCAGCTAACAGCCCTTGTGCGCCAGCCTCTTCGTAGCCGGTTGTTCCATTGATCTGCCCGGCAAAAAACAAGCCGCTGATAACCTTGGTTTCCAAGCTGTATTTCAAATCACGCGGATCAAAAAAATCATATTCGATGGCATAGCCTGGGCGGAGGATATGGGCATTTTCCATCCCACGCATCGAGCGTACCAATTCGAGTTGTACATCGAATGGTAATGAGGTCGAGATTCCATTGGGATAAAGCTCGTGAGTAGTTAGACCTTCCGGTTCCAGGAAGACCTGATGACTGTCCTTATCCGCGAAACGATGGATCTTGTCTTCGATCGAAGGGCAGTAACGTGGGCCGACCCCTTCGATCACCCCTGAATACATCGGCGAACGATCGAGGTTGTTGCGAATAATGTCGTGCGTTCGGGCATTCGTGTGGGTAATCCAGCAGCTTACCTGCTGTGGATGCTCATCCACAGACCCCATAAAGGACATAACAGGCAGAGGGGTATCGCCCGGCTGCTCGGTCATGACCGAAAAATCTACCGTACGTCCATCGATGCGCGGAGGCGTTCCTGTTTTTAATCGGGAAACGCGCAGGGGTTGTTCACGAAGACGTTTCGACAAGGCATTGGCGGGCGGATCACCGGCACGACCACCTGAATAATTTTGCAAGCCAATGTGGATAAGTCCGCCCAGGAATGTGCCTGTGGTCAAAACTACGTTATCCGCATGGAAGCGTAGCCCCATTTGGGTCACAACGCCTTTGACCTGATCCTGTTCAACAAGCAAGTCATCACATGACTGTTGAAATATCCACAGATTAGGCTGGTTTTCCAGGGTGTAACGAACCGCGGCTTTATAAAGAATTCGATCGGCCTGAGCACGGGTAGCTCGTACAGCAGGTCCCTTCCGGCTGTTCAAGATACGAAATTGAATACCGGCCTTGTCAGTAGCCTGCGCCATAGCGCCACCCAAGGCATCAATTTCCTTGACCAAATGACTCTTGCCGATACCCCCAATTGCTGGGTTACAGCTCATTTGCCCGAGTGTTTCCACATTGTGGGTTAACAGCAAAGTTTTCACGCCCATGCGTGCTGCTGCCAATGCAGCCTCGGTACCGGCATGGCCACCGCCAACCACGATGACGTCAAAACGGGAAGGGAAATCCACCATGCACCTCGTGCCTGTTTGATAAGGGGGATTAGGGAAGGGGCGGAAGTATAAGGGTTCAGGCTTTTTCTATGAAGCCTTTTGAACAAAAAATAACCAGCTTCGGTTAAGGAATACACAGACAATAGAAATAACAAATATGAAAAATATAAGAAGATTGTTAATGCTGTTATATATGTAGACAGCATTTTCTGTGGATAACTGCCTGAGGCATAGACAGCTAGCGCTTTCCAGGAAATGATAAGTTAGGGTAAAAGCTGTCGCTCTCCTCTTCGAAAGCCGTCCACAGCCTGTTAATAACATAATACGTTATACACATGGCTTTTCAGTAACAACCCTTAATCCATATTGTACCCATACCTAAAGCATACTTATCCACAGGCATAAAAAAAGCCCCTGCTGGGGCTTTTAGATGTGGAAAAGTCTACTTGCCTATGCAGAAGCTCGAAAATATGCGTCCTAACAGATCATCCGAGCTAAATGCGCCAGTAATTTCTCCTAACGCCTGCTGAGCCATACGTAGGTCTTCTGCGAGTAATTCACCTGACCCACTAAGCACTAATTGAGCACGTCCATGCTTCAAAAAATGCCCTGCGCTTTTTAATGCGTCTAAATGCCGCCTACGAGCACTAAAACTGCTCTCTGCTGTTTGCTCGAAGCCTACGCAAGCCTTGAGATGTTCGCGGAGCAGCTCGACACCTGTGCCTGTCACGGCGGAAAGCGTTAGGATATGCATACCTTCTGGCGTAGCGGTTTGGCTGGCATCTTCTCCAATAAGGTCAGCCTTGTTTCGAATGACGGTTACCTTACGATCGGCAGGTCGCTGCGCTAAAAATTCAGGCCAGAGCGCTTGAGGATCGCTGGCTTCCGGTGCAGTAGCATCTACTACCAAAAGGATACGATCTGCACCCTCAATCGCTGCCAGCGCACGCTGTACACCAATTTGTTCGACTCGATCATCAGTATTACGTAAGCCTGCAGTATCGATCACATGTAGTGGCATGCCATCCAACTGAATATGTTCACGTAGAACGTCCCGCGTAGTACCGGCAATATCCGTCACGATAGCAGCTTCACGCCCTGCCAAGGCGTTTAGAAGGCTGGACTTGCCTGCATTGGGGCGTCCTGCGATAACTACTGTCATTCCATCCCGGAGCAAGGCGCCTCGTCCTGCCTCGCGTTCAACTTGAAACAATTCTTCACATACACCATCAATCAATGTCAAAACATGGCCATCGGCCAAAAAGTCGATTTCTTCTTCGGGGAAATCAATAGCAGCCTCGACATACAGACGCAGCTGGATCAGGCGCTCAGTTAAGCTGTCAACCCGTCGGGAGAATTCACCTTGCAGAGAACGAAGGGCATTGCGCGCAGCCTGTTCTGAGCTAGCTTCTATCAAGTCGGCAATCGCTTCGGCCTGCGCTAGGTCGAGCTTGTCATTGAGAAATGCCCTTTCGCTGAATTCTCCAGGGCGTGCCGGGCGAGCTCCTAAAGCCAGCACTTGGCGCAGTAAAAGGTCAAGTACGACCGGACCGCCGTGCCCTTGCAACTCCAGTACATCTTCCCCCGTAAAGGAATGAGGGCCTGGGAAAAACAGGGCGATGCCTTCGTCAAGCACAGTGCCATCCGAATGGGTAAATGGTCCGTAATGGGCATGGCGTGGCTTCGGCGTTTTACCACAGAGGGTTTGAGCAATCGCCGCGGCAGCGGGCCCGGATACCCTGACAATACCCACACCTCCTCGGCCTGGGGCGGTAGCGATAGCGGCAATAGTGTCCTGCGATACGTGCATGTTCGAACTCCAGAATGCACAACGCCCCTTAACAGGGGCGTTGTGTAGGCGGTTCAGGCGATGATCAGGCCGTCTTGGCCGCAGCATCGATCCGACGGTTGATATACCACTGCTGAGCAATAGACAAACAGTTGTTCACAATCCAATACAGCACAAGGCCAGCTGGGAACCACAGGAAGAAGAAGGTAAAGATGATCGGCATCAGCTTCATCATCTTGGCCTGCATGGGGTCCGGTGGCGTCGGGTTCAGCATTTGCTGAACAAGCATGGTAGCGCCCATGATGATTGGCAGGATAAAGAACGGATCCTTAGCAGCCAGGTCAGTAATCCAGAACATCCAGGGTGACTGGCGCATTTCCACACTTTCCAGCAACACCCAATACAAGGCCAAAAACACAGGCATCTGTACCAGGATCGGCAGGCAGCCTCCCAGAGGATTAATTTTTTCCTTCCGGTACAGCTCCATCATGGCTTGGGACATTTTCTGGCGGTCATCGCCATATTGTTCTTTCAACGCCTGCAAGCGAGGTGAAACAGCACGCATGCGCGCCATTGAACGGTAACTGGCAGCAGATAACGGAAAGAAAATAGCCTTGATGATAATGGTCAGTACAATAATTGACCAACCCCAGTTCCCTAGAATGCTGTGGATATGTTGCAGCAACCAGAAGATAGGCTGAGCAATAAACCACAAGAAGCCATAGTCAACTGTTAACTCGAGACCTGGGGATAAATCCTTCAAGTGCTCCTGTAGCTTTGGACCTGCATAAAGGGTAGCTGAGGTTTCAGCCTTAGTACCAGGCGCTACGCTGATTTGAGGGCCGGTAAAACCTACAAGATAATTGCCCTGACTATCCTTGCGGGTCTGTAGTTGATGCGTTTCATTGTTGTTAGGTACCCAGGCGGTTACGAAATAATGCTGTAACCAGGCAACCCAGCCTCCCTGAACAGTCTCCTGTAGGTTCTGCTTGTCGATATCTTTCATCGACACCTTGCGATAGGGTTCCTCTGGAGTACCTACGGCAGCGCCTAGGTAGGTAGACACGCCTGTAGCTGTTGTGGCAGATGGATCTCCACTCGCGTCACGCTTGAGCTGTGCATAGAAAATGCCGTTCCAGTTCTGATCGCTCTGGTTATCGATCAGGTAGCTGACCTGAACCTGATAAGCGTCAGGATTGATGCAGGAAATTTTCTTCTGAGCTTTTTCAATATCGGAACATTCAAGCTTCAAGCCCCGGTGAAAGGTAAAACGCTTGATGTAATTGATACCGTTTTCGCTAAACGTAAGGTCTACAACCAGACGATCCTGGCCATCAGACAAGGTGTAGTTCTGTTGGACGCTCTGATAAACCGGACGTCCCGTCTGACGAGCATCCGGTCCATTGGCTCCTGTCAGGCCGCTCTGAGCCAGATAGAGGCGTTCGTTACCGTTATCAAATAGAGTAAACGGTGTCTCCGGGCGATCTTGGCGACGTGGATATTGAATCAATCCCAGCTGAACAATATCGCCACCCCGTGGATCGATGTTGACATCCAGAACATCGGTACGGACATGGATGGGCTGACCATTGCTACTGATTGACTTGGGCACTTCACTGGCTGGTGTCTCGCCAGGAGCTGTCGGTACATCAGCCGCCGAACCACTAAGGGTAGGCGTGTCGGACGGCAACGTAGCGGCGGTTGACTGTGTAGCAGGAACAGGCATATCGGACTGGTCGTAATCCTTGTTCCATTGCAACACCATTGTGTAAGACACGATCGCGAGGGCGACAATGAGAAACGTGCGCTTGATATCCATGATTACTCGGCCATCTAAGAGGTCGGTGCTTGGGATTGTTCTGGTGGCACCGGATCGTATCCACCAGGATGCCAGGGATGACAGCGTCCAAGCCGGCGCGTCGTCATCCAGCCACCCCGCAGAAAGCCATGACGTTCTATGGCTTCATGGGCATAGCTTGAGCAGCTGGGGTAGAAACGGCAGTGCGAAGCCATCATCGGACTGATGGCGTAACGGTAGAAGCGGATAAGCAGCAAAGCCGGCTTACGCATAGGAACCGTTTGCCTGTTTCGAACTTTCGGAAAGATCAGTCTTCGGTTGAGTCTTACGTACCACGCGATGCCAAAGCTTGCCCAAATGCTGATGCAGCTCGGGATTCGCGAGATCCCCAAAACCCTTGCGGGCAATCACGACAATATCCAGGCCTATCAGATGATCCTGATGAAGTCGGAATGATGCGCGAAGAACACGCTTGAGTCGGTTGCGCTCGACTGACAGCTTGACGCTTTTCTTGCCTATCACCATACCCAGCCGGGGATGATCTAGGCCGTTCTGGCGTACAAGAAGAAGAACACTGTTACCTGGGACCTTAAAAGTGGGAGAGTCGAAGACACTTTTAAACTGCCTAGAGGTCAGGAGCCGTTTTTCGCGGCTGAAGTCTCGACTCACCACCTGTGCCGGACTATCAGACTGCCAGACGCTTACGGCCTTTGGCACGACGACGGGATAGAACCTGACGGCCATTCTTAGTCGCCATACGAGCACGGAAACCGTGAGTACGGGCGCGCTTCAAAGTGCTGGGTTGGAAAGTGCGTTTCATGGTCAGTTACCTAGGTATGAACGAAGAGAGGTGAAATCACCCCTTTTAAATAGATCGGCGATTCTAGAGAAAGCGTGCGAAGAGGTCAATTTCCGTACAGCGGGAGTTGTCAATAAAAAACAACAAGGAACGAAATATAAAAAGATAGATACAGTGTTAATACTTACAGAGCATTCTTTCTGTGGATAAATTGCTACACCTTAGAGAGCTGTTGAGATAGACGCGAAGGATAAGTCACCGTGAAAGCAGTCCACAGCCTGTAATCCAGCTGGTCAAATCCTGTGGATATAAAGCGATGTTAACCACAAGGCAGTTATCAACAGGCCTAAAGGTAAGGTTAAGCACTGGGTACAAGGAAGGATATCCACAATGAAATATTTTTCATGAGGAAAGAAAGAAATCTACAGTGATGGATCTGGAATGTGGATAAGTCGTGCGGGGAGCGATACAATGCGGGGCTATGCTCACCATCTTCTTTATGCAAGGCCGTTCCCTGTTGGAACGTTGCCAGGTGACTTTCTTCTGGAGTGACTGTGTCAGTTGAACTTTGGCAGCGCTGTGTCGACGTTCTGCGCGATGAGCTGCCTTCGCAACAATTCAATACTTGGATTCGCCCGTTGCAAGTCGAGGCGGAGGGTGCCGAGTTACGTATTTATGCACCTAATCGTTTCGTTCTGGATTGGGTTAACGAAAAATATGTCGGACGTTTGCTTGAGCTGCTTGATGAGCAATCCGATGATGGCTTGGTTCCAGAATTGAATCTGCTTATAGGCAGCCGTAAGAGCAACAAGCCAACCCGTGCGCCTGTAATGGCACCTTCGCCTGCTTCTACACCTTCTTCCGCGTCTGTTCAGTCAGCTTCAGCCGACCAGGTAGAAGAGCCGGTTCAGCAGATCGAGATGCCTATTGTCGATGAAGCTGATCCGCAACCTGCTCCTTTGGTACCAAAGACCGAGCGCACGGTTCAAGTGGAAGGAGCGCTCAAGCACACTAGCTACCTGAACCGTACATTTACGTTCGAGAATTTCGTCGAAGGTAAATCGAACCAGCTGGCTCGTGCAGCAGCTTGGCAAGTAGCTGACAATCCTAAACATGGTTATAACCCTCTCTTTCTATATGGAGGGGTAGGTTTAGGTAAGACTCACCTGATGCATGCCGTGGGTAACCACCTGCTCAAACGTAATCCGAATGCAAAGATCGTTTATCTACATTCAGAACGTTTCGTTGCAGATATGGTGAAGGCACTACAGCTCAATGCGATCAATGAATTCAAGCGTTTCTACCGCTCAGTAGATGCCTTGTTGATCGATGATATTCAGTTCTTTGCTCGTAAAGAACGCTCTCAGGAAGAGTTTTTCCATACGTTCAATGCCCTGCTCGAAGGGGGACAGCAGGTTATCCTGACCAGTGATCGTTATCCTAAGGAAATCGATGGTCTGGAGGAACGTCTGAAATCCCGTTTTGGTTGGGGCTTAACGGTAGCGGTTGAACCACCGGAGCTGGAAACGCGCGTCGCTATTCTGATGAAGAAGGCGGACCAGGCTCGAATCGACTTGCCACACGATGCAGCGTTTTTCATCGCGCAACGGATTCGTTCCAATGTGCGTGAGCTTGAAGGTGCGCTCAAGCGAGTCATTGCCCATGCTCATTTCATGGGACGCGAGATTACGATCGAGCTGATTCGCGAGTCGCTTAAAGATCTCCTGGCACTACAAGACAAGCTAGTCAGTATCGAAAATATTCAGCGGACGGCTGCGGAATACTACAAGATCAAAATCGCCGATTTGCTTTCCAAGCGGCGCTCCCGCTCTGTGGCGCGGCCGCGCCAAGTGGCGATGGCGCTGTCGAAGGAATTGACCAACCACAGTTTGCCGGAAATCGGCGACGCCTTTGGTGGACGCGATCATACGACGGTATTGCATGCTTGTCGTAAGATTGCCGAATTGAGAGAGTCCGACGCGGATATTCGTGAGGACTACAAAAACTTATTGCGCACACTGACTACCTGATCAGAAGCATCTGGCAAGGGACAAGACCATGCATTTCACTATTCAACGCGAAGCCTTGTTGAAACCATTGCAGCTCGTGGCTGGTGTCGTGGAGCGTCGGCAGACATTGCCTGTCCTCTCCAACGTGCTGTTGGTGGTACAGGGACAACAATTGTCGCTCACCGGTACCGATCTGGAAGTCGAACTGATTGGGCGGGTCACGCTTGAGGATAAGGCTGAGCCCGGCGAGATTACCGTACCGGCTCGTAAGCTTATGGATATCTGCAAAAGCTTGCCAAGCGACGCACTGATAGATATCCGTACGGATGATCAGAAATTGCTGGTCAAGGCAGGCCGCAGCCGCTTTAGCCTGTCCACGCTGCCGGCCAATGACTTTCCTACTGTTGAGGAAGGTCCAGGATCCATGAATTTCAGTTTGCCCCAAAGTAAGCTGCGTCGTCTTATCGAGCGCACCGGCTTTGCCATGGCTCAGCAGGACGTACGTTACTACCTAAATGGCATGTTGCTTGAAGTCAGCGAAGGGCATTTACGTGCGGTGGCTACCGATGGACATCGTTTAGCGATGTGCGTCCAGGGAGCCGGTATCCAGTATGAGGGACGTCATCAAGTTATCGTGCCTCGCAAAGGGATTCTCGAGCTGTCACGTCTGTTGATGCAGCCGGATGAGCCGGTCAACATTGTACTAGGGCAGCACCATATCCGCGCCATGACGAATGATTTTACATTCACATCTAAGTTAGTTGACGGCAAGTTCCCTGATTACGAAAGAGTTTTGCCGCGTAATGGTGACAAGGTACTGACCGGTGAGCGTCAGTTGCTACGTGAGGCCTTTAGTCGCACGGCTATTCTTTCTAATGAAAAATACCGGGGTATTCGTCTGCAATTGGTAACAGGGCAGCTGAAAATTCAGGCAAATAACCCAGAGCAGGAAGAGGCTGAGGAAGAGCTGCAAGTCGATTATGCAGGCAGCGATTTAGAAATCGGATTTAACGTGAGCTATTTATTGGATGTTTTGGGTGTGATGACGACCGATCAGGTTCGTATCACGCTATCGGACTCCAACAGTAGTGCGTTGGTCCAGGAAGCCGGTAACGATGAGTCCTCCTACGTCATCATGCCGATGCGTCTGTAATCCAGCCGTTTAGATGTCGCTTATTCGCTTGACCGTCACTGCCGTGCGCAACTTGCATGCAGTGACGCTTGCGCCCTCTCCGCGAATCAACATCCTGTATGGCGATAATGGCAGTGGCAAGACTAGCCTGCTTGAAAGTATTCATCTTCTTGGCTTGGCCCGCTCCTTCCGTAGTACTCGCCTAGCGCCTGTTATTCAGAACGACCAACTTGCTTGTACAGTGTTTGGTCAGGTCAGCCTACCTGATGATGGCGTCAGTAACCTAGGCGTCCAGCGCGAGCGTAATGGTGAATTTACCATCCGGATTGATGGGCAGAACGCGCGAGGGACTGCTCAGCTGGCTGAAACATTGCCAATTCAGCTAATCAATCCGGATAGCTTTCGCCTGCTGGAAGGTAGTCCCAAGATCCGTCGCCAGTTTATTGATTGGGGTGTGTTTCACGTGGAACCCCGATTTCTTCAAGTGTGGCAGCGCTTGCAGAAAGCTCTGCGTCAGCGCAATTCCTGGCTCAGACATGGTAAAATGGACGCCGCTTCGCAGCATGCGTGGGACCGCGAGTTGACGCAGGCCAGTCATGAAATCGACGCCTTTAGACGCGCCTATATTACCGAGCTAAAGCCCGAATTTCAGGCAGCTTTGGCTGAATTGGTAGATATAGACGGCCTGACCTTTAGTTACTATCGCGGCTGGGATAAAGACCGTGAGCTGCAAGATGTGCTATCGGCTTCCTTGAATCGAGATATGCAGCTTGGGCATACACAGGCCGGGCCGCAGCGCGCTGATTTGCGTATACGTATGGGTAGCCATAACGCAGCGGATATTCTCTCACGCGGCCAGCAAAAGTTGGTCGTATGTGCCTTGCGAATCGCTCAGGGACGGCTGATCAACCGGGTGAAGCGCGGACAATGCGTTTACCTGGTGGATGATTTGCCTTCCGAATTGGATGAGCAACACCGAAAGGCGTTGTGCCGCTTGTTGGAAGCGCTCAACTGCCAGATCTTCATTACCTGTGTCGAGAAAGAATCCTTGGAATCCAACTGGCATGACGATACGCCAGTAGCCCTGTTCCACGTCGAACGGGGAACCATTACGCAGACCCCACCCCTGGGAGTAAAGCATGAGTGAAAACCAGACTTACGATTCCTCCAGTATTAAGGTACTGAAGGGACTAGACGCAGTTCGTAAGCGTCCAGGCATGTACATCGGTGATACCGACGACGGTACCGGCCTTCATCATATGGTCTTCGAAGTGGTCGACAATTCGATCGACGAAGCGCTTGCCGGCCATTGTGATGAAATTACGATCACGATCCATATGGATGAATCTATTACGGTACGCGACAACGGTCGTGGTATTCCGGTAGATATCCATAAGGAAGAAGGTGTTTCCGCCGCTGAAGTCATTATGACCGTCTTGCACGCGGGCGGTAAGTTTGATGACAACACCTACAAGGTCTCTGGCGGTCTGCACGGGGTGGGCGTATCTGTTGTAAACGCCCTGTCCCAAGAGTTGCGCCTGACCATCCGCCGTAGCGGCAAGGTCTGGGAGCAGGTCTATGTACATGGTGTTCCGCAAGAGCCATTAAAGGCAATTGGAGAAACCGAAGGTACTGGCACCCAGATTCACTTTAAGCCCTCGGCCGAGACCTTTAACAATATCCAATTCAGCTGGGATATTCTGGCCAAGCGCTTACGTGAACTGTCATTCCTCAACTCTGGTGTGGGTATCCTGCTAAAGGATGAGCGCTCCGGCAAGGAAGAGATGTTCAAGTATGAAGGTGGTTTGCGAGCGTTCGTTGAATATTTGAACACCAACAAGACACCTGTAAATCAGGTGTTCCATTTCAATATTAATGACCGTGAAGATGGTATTGGTGTTGAAGTGGCATTGCAGTGGAACGACAGCTTCAACGAGAACATCCTCTGCTTTACAAACAATATTCCGCAGCGCGATGGCGGTACTCACCTGGCAGGGTTCCGTTCGGCGCTGACGCGTAACCTGAACACCTATATCGAAGCCGAAGGTCTGGCCAAGAAACACAAGGTTGCGACTACGGGTGACGATGCGCGTGAAGGCTTGACGGCCATTATTTCTGTAAAGGTGCCGGATCCCAAGTTCTCCTCCCAGACCAAAGACAAACTGGTTTCCTCGGAAGTAAAAACAGCCGTGGAACAGGAGATGGGCAAGCAGTTTGCTGACTTCCTGCTAGAGAACCCGAACGAAGCCAAGGCAGTGGTCGGCAAGATGATCGACGCGGCCCGGGCTCGTGAAGCGGCGCGTAAAGCCCGTGAAATGACACGTCGTAAGGGGGCATTGGATATTGCCGGTTTACCCGGAAAGCTGGCGGACTGTCAGGAAAAAGACCCTGCGCTTTCTGAACTGTACATCGTGGAAGGTGACTCTGCCGGTGGCTCGGCCAAGCAAGGCCGCAACCGGCGGACTCAAGCAATCCTGCCGCTAAAAGGCAAGATCTTGAATGTGGAGAAGGCGCGCTTCGACAAGATGCTCTCCTCGGCCGAAGTCGGGACGCTGATTACTGCTCTAGGTTGTGGTATTGGTCGTGAAGAGTTCAACATCGACAAGCTGCGTTATCACAACATTATTATCATGACGGATGCGGACGTTGACGGTTCGCACATCCGAACGCTGCTATTGACGTTCTTCTTCCGGCAGATGCCCTTGCTGATCGAACGCGGCTATATCTATATTGCGCAACCGCCGTTGTACAAGGTCAAGCGCGGCAAGCAGGAGCAATACATCAAGGATGACGAGGCGATGGAGGAATACCTCACGCAAACGGCCTTGGAAGATGCCAGCCTGCATGTCAACGAACATGCTCCGGGCCTGTCGGGCGTCGAGCTAGAAAAGCTGGTGAACAGCTACCGGACGGTAATGAAATCGCTCAAGCGATTGACCCGTCTGTATCCAGCGGATATTAGCGAGCACATGCTCTATTTGCCACGTGTCGAGCCTGAGCAGTTGGCGGACCAGGCAGCCATGACCACATGGATCGATAGCTTGCGGGCGCGCCTGAAGGTCAATGAGCGTTCCGGCCTCGTCTATGAAGTAAACCTACGAGAAGATCGTGAGCGTCATTTGTGGTTGCCAGAGGTTGAAACCAAGGCCCATGGTCTGTCGAGCCATGTTACGTTTAATCGTGATTTCTTTAGCAGCAATGATTATCGTCAGATTACAACGCTAGGCGGTCAGATCAACAATCTGCTTGAAGATGGCGCTTATGTGAAACGCGGTGAGCGACGCAAGGACGTTTCCACTTTCCGTGAAGCGCTTGAGTGGCTAATGAACGAAACGACCAAGCGTTACAGTATCCAGCGCTATAAGGGCTTAGGCGAGATGAACCCGGATCAACTGTGGGAGACCACGATGGATCCGAGCGTGCGCCGTATGCTACGTGTGACGATTGAAGACGCTATTGCAGCTGATCAGATCTTCAATACGCTAATGGGTGATCAGGTAGAGCCGCGTCGCGAATTTATCGAGAGTAACGCCTTGGCGGTATCGAATCTGGACGTTTAAGCGCGCTGGCTCGATAAAAGGCCTCAGTTATCATACTGAGGCCTTTTTTTTGCCTTTAAAAAGCCGGATACGCCGGGAGTAGTGATTAAGCTAATGCCACTGTTAAAAACAGTACGCTAATGCTTAGCCGGCTTATTACAAGTGATGCGCTGCATTGCGAATGCTGCTATCACCAGTTGTGTATAAACATTCCCCCTACCCCGTATACAAAAGGTCAAGCGGAGCAGTGGATAACAATTTACGGAGGATTCCTATCCACAAAACAGCCAGCGGTTTTTCATCCTTGTAAACCGTTATGGGAATGCACTGTTGCATGTAAGTCGCTGCCGCTTTGGTGATTTATGACTTTCTCAACTGAAGTTGAATAGTGTCTACAAGCGCAACGTAGGATCAGGTACTGGAAAGATTAGATATGCGTTACGAAGAGGTGTCAAAAAAGAGCGTTCTGAGTACTTGTTAATATGTAAGTGGCTGTATAACTATTGTGATAGTTATACACAGGTGTAAAAAACCCCAACGAATCGGGGTTGTTGATGATGTTTGGTGAATTATTCACAAGGCGGGCGGCGTTACTATCGCCTCACATTGAGCGTTACTTGTGGATATCTCCGCCAGTGCCTTTTCGATAAACGCTTGGCTGCGGGCGTTGAGGTCAACAATGGCACGCGGATCGCTACCATTGGGCTCCAGAACAGGACCGATAACCACTTTGATAGTGCCTGGCCGCTTTAACCAGTTTGCATTGGGCCAGTATTCGCCAGCATTGTGGGCAATTGGCAGTACTGGAACGCCTACTGCACAGGCCAAGGCGGCACCTCCTCGGGAAAATTTGCCCATTTGGCCTACGTCTACTCGCGTGCCTTGAGGAAAGATCAGCACCCAGCAGCCTTGCTTGAGGTAACGTCCGCCCTGCTCGGTGAGTTGTTGCAGAGCGACTTTGCCATTGTCACGGTCGATAGCGATGGGTTTGAGCAAAGAAAAAGCCCAACCAAAGAAGGGTACTTTTAGCAGTTCGCGCTTGATGACCTGAGACGTTGGTTCGAACATGGCCGATAGGAAAAAGGTTTCCCATGTGCTCTGGTGGTTGGCAATGATGATACAGGGCGTAGTGGGGATATTTTCGCGGCCGATGATTTCGTAGCGGATCCCGCAGACAGCCTTGGCCAGCCAGACGGCAAAGCTGGTCCACGCCTTGACCACCAAGCGATAGCGGGCGCGATAGGCCAGGAACGGAGCAATCAATAGCGACACGCATGACCAGATGATGCCGCTACTGCCCAGAAGTATATAAAAGATCACAGTACGCAAAGCGCGCATGGATTATTCCTGTAGAAGATGGTGTACGACGGCCGACAGGTCGGCAAACACAAGGGTGCCTTCCGGTAACGGCTTCTGCAGGGTACGTTCGCCTTTTCCGGTTCTAACAAGATAAGGCTCGCAGCCGAGCACCAAACCTGCCGTGAGGTCACGCAGGCTATCCCCTACTACTGGGATGCCCTTGAGATCAGGTAGGTCAAAATGCTGAGCGATCTGCCGAAACAGTCCGGGGCTGGGTTTTCGGCAATCGCAGGCGTCATCCGGACCGTGGGCGCAGTGGACGATCAGATCGACCTGACCGCCCTGCTCTGCTACGAGCCGCTGGAGCTTGACATGCATAGCGTCAAGCGCGTGGCTATCGAACAGGCCACGCGCAAGACCGGACTGGTTGGTGGCGATAGCTATTTTCCAACCTGCCTGACTCAACCGTGCCATGGCTTCAATGCTACCAGGGAGCGGAGTCCACTCCTCAACCGATTTTACGAAGTCATCCGAGTCCTCGTTGATAACACCGTCTCGGTCGAGCACGATCAGTTTCATAGCAGTCAGCCCAGCAGTGAAATATCAGCGATACCCAAGAACAAGGCGCGCAGACGGGCCAGCAATGCATAACGGTTAGCTCGAACATGCTCGTCATCAGCGTTCACGAGAACTTGATCGAAGAAACTATCGACCGGTTCGCGCAGACGTGCCAGACGGTTAAGCGCTTCGCGGTAGTTACGCGACAAGGAAATTGGCTCGACATTTTGTTCGGCCTCGGTAATTGCCTCCAGCAACACGCGCTCAGCGTCATGTTCAAACAGCTTGGCATCGACTTGCGCCAGTACCATGCCTTCGACTTTGCCTAGCAGATTGGATACACGCTTGTTGGCAGCAGCCAGTGAGGCGGCTTCCGGAAGACCACGGAAAGCCTGCACGGCCTGGACGCGCTGATCGAAATCCAGGGCCGAGTTCGGCTTCAGGGCGCGAACGGACAGGTAGACTTCTGCCGCAACGCCTTCGTCTTCATAGCGCGCCCGGAGGCGGTCGAAGATGAAGTCCTGGACCTGCTGGGCCAGATCGCCTGCCTTGACCTTGTCGCCGTACAACTCGATGGCTTTCTCTACCGCGGCCGGAATGCTCAGGTCCTGCTGCTTCTCAATCAGAATGCGAAGCACACCAAGGGCCTGACGACGCAAGGCGAACGGATCTTTGCTGCCAGTGGGCAGCATGCCAATACCGAAAATACCTACCAGGGTATCGAACTTGTCGGCCAGCGCCACGGCAACGCCAGTGTCGGTACGAGGCAATTCGGCACCGGCACCACGAGGCATGTATTGCTCATTCAGCGCGTGAGCGACGTCTTCGGCTTCGCCATCGTTCAGGGCGTAGTAATAACCGGCGATACCCTGCATCTCAGGGAATTCACCAACCATTTCCGTAGCCAGATCACATTTGGCCAGAATACCGGCACGAGCGGCTTTTTCAACGTCTGTGCCCAACTGTTCCGCAATAAACGCGGCCAGTTTGGAAACACGCTCGGACTTCTCGTAGACCGTACCGAGCTGAGCCTGGAACACGACGTTTTTCAGGCGATCGTTAAATGTTTCCAGCGGCTGCTTCTTGTCTTGCTTGAAGAAAAACTCAGCGTCGGTCAGACGTGGGCGAACCACCTTCTCGTTACCGGAGATAATCTGAGCCGGGTCCTTGCTCTCCACGTTCGCGACGGTAATGAAGCGAGGCAAGAGCTTGCCGTTCTGGTCCAGCAGGCAGAAGTATTTCTGGTTGTCCTGCATGGTGGCAATCAGGGCTTCCTGGGGAACGTCAAGGAAGCGCTCTTCAAACGAGCACACCAGAGGAACAGGCCATTCGACCAAGGCAGTGACCTCGTCGAGCAGATCGGCAGGCACGACAGCATTGCCTTTCTGTTCCTTGGCCAATTCATCTACGCGACGGGCAATCAGCTCGCGACGCTCGGCAAAGTCTGCCAGTACATAAGCGGCACGCAGGTCTTCGGCGTAATTGGCCGGTGCAGTGATGTGTACGTTGCCTGGGCTATGGAAGCGGTGGCCGCGCGATGTGCGACCGGCTTTTTGCGCCAGGATTTCACAGTCCAGCACGTCATTGCCAAACAGCACAACCAGCCATTGGGTCGGACGAACAAACTCTTCACGACGGGCTGCCCAGCGCATGCGCTTAGGAATGGGTAGCTCGCCCAAGGATGTTTCAACAATACCCGGCAGCAGTGTACTGGCAGGTTGCCCTTGAATTGTCTGGGAGAAACGTAGCTTAGGACCACTACGGTCGATTTGGCTGATATCTACACCGCATTTGCGTGCGAAGCCCAGAGCCGCCTGGGTGGGATTGCCGTCGGCGTCGAATGCCGCCTTAACGGGCGGGCCGTCCAGGTTCACGCTACGATCAGGCTGCTGCTCGTCCAACTGGCTGACCAATACGGCCAGACGACGCGGTGCAGCGTAGTAACGGGCTTCGGTATAGTTCAGGCCGGCTGCTTTGAGGCCTTTTTCAATACCGGTCAGGAAGGCTTCGCCCAGGGTTTTCAGGGCCTTTGGTGGCAGCTCTTCGGTGCCAAGTTCGACGAGGAAATCCTGGGCACTCATTGTTCAGCCTCCTTGAGTTTGGCGAGTATTTCGTCACGCAGTTCGGGCGTGGCCATAGGGAAGCCGAGACGCGCACGGGCCTTCAGGTAGCTGTGCGCCACGGCGCGAGCCAGAGTACGGACGCGCAGGATGTAGCGCTGGCGCTCGGTCACGGAAATTGCGCGACGGGCATCCAGCAGGTTAAAGGTGTGCGAGGCCTTGAGTACCATTTCGTAGGTTGGCAATGGCAAATCAAGTTCAATCAGGCGGTTGGCTTCGGACTCGTACAAATCGAACAGCTCGAACAGCTTCGGCACGTTGGCATGCTCGAAGTTGAAAGTAGACTGTTCTACTTCGTTCTGATGGAACACGTCACCATAGGTTACGGTGCCGAACGGGCCATCGGTCCAGATCAGGTCATAAACTGAGTCCACACCCTGCAGGTACATAGCCAGGCGCTCAAGACCGTAGGTGATCTCGCCGGTTACTGGATAGCATTCGATGCCGCCTGCCTGCTGGAAGTAGGTGAATTGGGTGACTTCCATGCCGTTCAGCCAGACTTCCCAGCCCAAGCCCCAGGCACCTAGCGTCGGCGACTCCCAGTTGTCTTCCACGAAGCGGATGTCGTGGACGAGCGGATCGAGGCCAATAGCCTTCAGTGAACCAAGATACAGCTCCTGAAAGTTGTCCGGATTGGGCTTGAGGACTACCTGAAACTGATAGTAGTGCTGCAAACGGTTGGGGTTTTCACCGTAGCGGCCATCGGTAGGACGGCGGCTGGGCTGAACGTAGGCGGCATTCCAGGTTTCTGGGCCAATAGCGCGGAGGAACGTGGCGGTATGGAACGTACCGGCGCCAACTTCCATGTCATAGGGCTGCAAAACCACACAACCCTGCTCCGCCCAATAGTTTTGCAGGGCAAGGATCAGGTCCTGGAAAGTGCGCACGGCGGGTGGAGTCGAAGTCACGGCGTTCACCTGTGCTGGAAACGGTAAAAGTCGGGCAGTATACCCGATTAGGCCAGGATGATATTTAGCTCCGCTACCCGTTCATTCACCTTGGGAAAACTTATGCCACGTTGTTATTGGTGCACCGACGATCCGTTGTACATCGCTTATCACGATCATGAGTGGGGCGTTCCGCTCCGAGACGAGCAGCGCCTGTTCGAGTTGCTTGTACTAGAAGGTTTCCAGGCAGGATTATCGTGGATCACTATCCTGAAGAAGCGCGCCCGTTACCGGGAAGTCTTGTTCGGGTTTGACCCCGAGCGGTTGGCCGTTATGACTGATGAGGAGATCGAGGAGCGGATGCAGGATGCCGGTATTATCCGCAACCGGATGAAGCTCAGGGCTGCGCGGCAGAATGCCCAGGCCTGGCTGCGTCTGGACAATCCAGTTGCCTTTCTCTGGTCATTTACCGGTGACCAGCCCAAGATCAATCATTTTTGCGACCGCAGTGAAGTGCCCGCCATTACGCCGGAAGCCGAAGCCATGAGCAAGGCGCTAAAGAAGGCCGGCTTTACCTTTGTTGGTCCTACGATCTGTTATGCCTACATGCAGGCCACGGGCATGGTGATGGATCACACCACGGATTGCTGCCGTTATGGTGCGCTGATAGGCAATGAGGCGCCGAAAGGCTGATACGGCATGCAAGCGGGCAGTACAATAACGGGTTTTATGCTTGTGGGAGTCGCTCTTGGAAAAGCTCAAAGGCGCGCTGATCGTAGGTTTCCTGCGTCTGTTGGCCCTGCTGCCCTGGTCTATGGTGCAGCGTCTCGGTTCCTTTATCGGCTGGTGCATGTGGAAACTGCCTACTCGAGCTGGTCAGGTTACACGGATAAACCTAGCGCATTGTTATCCAGACCTGAAAGGCGAAGCGCTGGAACAGTTTTCCAAGGAATGCCTGGCGGGTATCGGCAAGACCCTGACTGAAAGTGCCTGTGCCTGGATCTGGCCGGCGAAGCGTTCTCTCCAGCTGATCCGTGAGGTTGAGGGCATGGACGTGCTCCAGGAGGCCTTGGCGTCCGGTGACGGTCTGGTAGGTATCACGAGTCATCTGGGTAACTGGGAGCTGCTCAATCATTTTTACTGCTCTCACGCCAAGCCGGTCATCTTCTATCGGCCGCCCAAGCTGAAGGCAGTGGACGAGCTTTTGAAAAAACAGCGCGTTCAATTGGGCAACCGGGTCGCGCCTTCCACGCCGGAAGGGATCATCAGCGTGATCAAGGAAGTCCGTCGTGGCGGAGCCGTAGGTATTCCGGCCGATCCGGAGCCAAGCCGCAGTGCTGGCCTATTCGTGCCGTTCCTGGGCACTACAGCGCTTACCAGTAAGTTCGTACCGTCGTTGCTGGCGAAGGGTAAAGCGCGCGGCGTGTTTTTTCATGCAGTGCGTTTGCCGGACGGCAGTGGCTACAAGGTAATTCTCGAAGCCGCACCGCCGGAAATGTACGACAAGGATCCGGAGGTGTCGGTGGCAGCGATGAGCAAGGCGTTGGAGCGCTACGTCAGCGCTTATCCCACGCAATACATGTGGAGCATGAAACGCTTCAAGAACCGGCCCGAGGGAGAGCCGCGCTGGTATTAATTGCATTTTCTCCCCCTGATCGCGGTCAATAAGAGCATCAGCTGCTCATTATTCCTCTCATGCAGGCCCTCGTACGACTGATCGGAATGTGCATTTGAAATTCTCTCTTCCTAAAATCGCTACGGCACCTTTTTGTCCTTCCGAGGTAAACGGCTCCGTTCTGGTCGATCCCGGAGCGCCTTTCTGGCGCAGGGTCTTGCAATTTTCAGGGCCTGGTCTGCTGGTCTCTATTGGTTATATGGACCCAGGCAACTGGGCGACAGCAATCGAGGCGGGCTCCCGGTTCGGGTACAGCCTGCTGTTTGTGGTGCTGCTGGCCAGCCTGTCCGGTATGGTCATTCAGTGTTTGTGCTCGCGGTTGGGATTGGCGACAGGCAAGGATTTGGCGCAGCTTTCCCGCGAGCGCTACAGCCCACGAATAGCGAAGACTCATTGGCTTTTGGCGCAAATCTCAATCATTGCCACTGACTTGGCTGAGGTGCTGGGCTGCGCCCTGGCGTTTCACTTGCTGCTTGGTTGTTCATTGACGACAGGGATCGCCCTGACAGCTTTTGACACGCTCCTTATCCTCGGTTTGCAGAGCAAAGGCTTTCGGCGTCTAGAAGCTATTATGTTGGGGCTGGCAGCAACTATTGGTGTGTGTTTTTTTATTGAATTGGCACTGGTTAAACCCTTCTGGCCGGATGTGGCGAAAGGGTTTGTGCCTTCTTGGGAGGCCATCAGTCATCAGGACCCGCTGTACCTGGCTATCGGTATCCTGGGGGCTACGGTCATGCCGCACAATCTTTACCTGCACACCTCGATCGTGCAGACACGGCTGGTGGCTCAAGATCAGGCCAGCCGTCGGGAGGCAATCCGGCTAGCGCGGTTCGACACAATCGGTTCGCTGGCGCTGGCCTTGTTGATCAATGCAGCCATCCTGATCCTGGCCGCATCGGCTTTTTACCGCACCGGGCATACAGATGTGGTGGAAATTCAGGATGCCTACCATTTGCTTGACCCGCTTGTGGGCGGTGCATTGGCCAGTATTCTATTCGGCGTAGCGCTGTTAGCCTCCGGCCAGAGTTCGACATTTACCGGAACGATTGCCGGGCAGGTTATTCTCGAAGGTTATTTGCAGCTCAAGATCCCCTGCTGGCAGCAACGACTGATCACACGTGCGTTGGCTCTGATTCCTGCTTTTGTGGGGGTCTGGTGGTTAGGAGACGGTTCGGTCGGACGCTTGCTGGTGCTGAGTCAGGTAGTCCTGAGTCTGCAACTGCCGTTCGCTCTGTATCCCTTGATTCGCATGACCAGCGATGCTCGCCTCATGGGGGTGTTCGTTAACCGCTACTACACCACGCTTTTGGCCTGGTTTTTATTTAGTGTAATCAGCCTGGCCAACCTGTGGTTGTTGTCAAACTGGCTGTTCGATTGATAACAGGAACCGCAGACTCAAGGAGAGCACGATGGGTATCAACCAACGCCGGCATCCCCGGGTCTCGATGAAATGCCGCCTGCGCATCACTCATCCAACATTGGGAGAACTGATTGTCCAGACCCGCGACCTGTCGGATGGCGGCGTGTATGCCCAGCATCCCACGTTGACGGAATGGCCGATAGGCATACAGGTGCAGGGCCAAGTATTGGACCTGCCAATTGAGGCGCCTGTTGTGAATATGGAGCTGATGCGCGTCGATGCGTTAGGCGCCGGATTTCGTTTCTTGCGCAGTTAGGCCTTGGGTTCGGTGTTGCGTTCGAGGCGCTTTAGAAAGACGGTCATTTCCTTTTCCGCCTGTTTGTCGCCCTTGGTTCGGGCGGCCTCTAGGCCGTGCTGCCAGGCCTTACGGGCGCCGTCTTGGTCGCCCTGCTGTTCCAGCGCTTTGCCGAGCAGTTTCCAGGCTGCGGAATAACCAGCGTCCTGCTCAACGCACCGTTGTAAATGCTGCGCGGCTTGAGCGGCATCGCCAGCGTCCAGATAACCCTTGCCCAGCCCGAAACGCAGCATGGCGTTATCCATACCTTTAGCAAGCATTTTTTCCAGCGATTCAAGCATGAGCGGGCTCCCGATTACTTGGCGATTTTGATCAGCTTGGCGTAGTAAAAGCCATCGTGACCGTTCTCTTGTGGCAACAACTGGCGGCCATGAGGCTGTTTGATACCCCAGGGCGCAGGAATATCGAGTTCACGAGCGCCTGGGGTGCGGGCCAGAAATGCACCAATGTTCTCGGTGTTTTCCTGCGGCATGACAGAGCACGTGGCGTACAACAGAATCCCCCCTACCTCCAGCGTAGGCCAGAGCGCATCGAGCAGTTCGGCTTGTAGTTGAGCCAGGGCTACAATGTCTTCCGGCGTACGGGTCAGCTTGATATCGGGATGCCGTCGAATCACACCGGTGGCCGAGCACGGCGCGTCGAGCAGGATGCGCTGGAATGGTTTACCATCCCACCACTGATCTACAGCTCGGCCATCTGCTGCGATCAGGCGAGCCGTAAGACCAAGACGTTCGAGGTTTTCCCGAACTCGCGCTAGGCGTGTTTCTTCTGCATCGATGGCGACAAGTTCGTTAAGCCCAGGCTCTCGCTCAAGAATATGACACGTCTTCCCGCCTGGCGCACAACAGGCATCCAGCACACGTTGGCCTGCGGCGTGCTCCAACAGCAGCGCCGAAAGTTGTGCGGCTTCATCTTGTACGCTAACGCGTCCTTCCATGAATCCTGGCAAGGTTTTCACGTCTTGTGCCGTCAGCAGGCGGATACCGTCTTCGCTGTAGTCACAGGGTAAAGCTTCGATACCAGCCGCTTGTAGTTCGGCCAAGTAGTCATCGCGTGTTCCATGGCGGCGATTGACGCGAAGCATGAGCGGCGGATGCGCATTATTAGCTGTGCAGATCGCCTCCCACTGCTCGGGCCAGCGTGCCTTAAGTTCTTTTTGCAACCAGCGTGGATGTGCCAAACGTGCTGCGGGGTCTTTTTCAAGACCTGCCAGTAGTGCCTCGCCTTCCCGCTGTGCCCGTCGTAGCACGGCATTCAGCAAGCCTTTGGCCCAGGGTTTCTTGAGTTTATCAGCGCAGCCGACCGTTTCGCCCAAGGCAGCATGCGCTGGAATGCGGGTGTAGAAGAGTTGGTACAGGCCTACTAGCAACAGTGCCTCAACATCGCAGTCGGCCGCCTTGAATGGCTTTTGAAGAAGCTTGTCGGCCAACAAGGCCAGGCGAGGTTGCCAACGGGCCGTACCGAACGCCAGCTCCTGAACCAGCCCGCGATCACGCGGATCGACCTTGTCCTGTTGAGTGGGCAGGCTGCTGCCCAGGGAGGCACGACCGGCCAGCACGGCAGCCAAGGCGCGAGCGGCGGCCAGACGAGGATTGAGACTCATATGCCTAGTACCTGACCAGTTGTAAAGCGTTCGCGTCGCGCATTGAAAAGATCGGTAAAGGCCAGTGGCTTTCCGCCAGGAAACTGCAGACGGGTCAACCGAAGCGCACCTTCACCGCATGCCACCACCAGACCGTCGCGGCTAGCCTCAAGGATTTCACCAGGCTTACCTTGGCCTGACGCCAGCTGTGCAGCATGAATCCTCACACTTTCGCCCGCCAGCACGCTGTGGCACAGCGGCCATGGGTTAAAGGCGCGAATGAGCCGCTCGAGCTCAACCGCGGGCCGGCCCCAGTCTAGGCGAGCTTCGTCTTTGTTCAGCTTATGCGCATAGGTTGCCAGGGTATCGTCCTGCACTTCGTCAGGTAGCGTACCGGCTGCAAGTGCTGGCACAGCCTGCACAACAGCCGCCGCGCCCAATTCGGCCAGGCGATCATGCAAGCTACCGCCGGTATCGTCTGCCTGAATCGGTGTACTGACCTTGCTCAACATCGGGCCGGTATCCAGGCCCGCTTCCATACGCATTACCGTCACGCCCGTCTCGGCATCGCCCGCTTCGATCGCTCGCTGAATCGGTGCTGCACCACGCCAGCGCGGCAGCAGGGAGGCATGGCTGTTAATGCAGCCCAGGCGTGGGATATCCAGTACGGTCTGAGGCAGGATCAACCCGTAGGCCACAACAATAAGCAAGTCCGGCTGTAAGGCGGCAAGCTCAGCCTGGGCCTCGGCGTTGCGTAAGGTTTGAGGTTGATAGACTGGAATCCCGTTAGCTATCGCAAGTTGCTTGACCGGGCTCATAGCCAGTTTCTGCCCACGTCCTGCCGGGCGGTCCGGCTGGGTGTAAACGGCTGCAATGGGCTGGCCAGTGTCCAGCAGAGCCTGCAAATGACGGGCGGCAAATTCAGGGGTACCGGCAAACACGATGCGCAACGGTTGGGTCATAGGTCTCTCATCGGATCAGATCAGGTCCGCATTTCATGTCGACACGACACGCTTTTGCGGATTAGCCTTCATAGGATAGAGGGCTTTGAAGCAAGAATGAAAAAGGCCTGCACTGGCAGGCCTTTTTTCCTGGGGCAAGATCAGGCGTTCTGTTGCTGCCGATGCTGTTTTTCCAGTTTCTTCTTAATGCGGTCGCGCTTGAGCGAGGACAGATAATCCACAAACAGCTTGCCGTTGAGATGGTCTACTTCATGCTGGATACATACAGCCAGAAGACCATCGCAAATCATCTCAAAGGGCTCGCCATTGCGGTCCAGGGCATTTACCTTGATTCGCTGTGGGCGCTCTACATTCTCGTAAAAGCCAGGTACAGACAGGCATCCTTCCTGATACTGGCCGAGTTCTTCGGTCAACGGCTCCAGTTTAGGGTTAATGAACACTAACGGCTGAGTCTTGTCCTCACTGATATCGATAACGATCAGCTGTTTGTGAACGTTGACTTGCGTAGCGGCCAATCCTATGCCGGGCGCCTCGTACATGGTTTCGAACATGTCATCGATCACCTGACGAAGGGCATCGTCCACGTTCACAACCGGCTTGGCGACAGTACGCAAGCGAGGATCGGGAAATTCCAGGATATTTAGAAGGGCCATGATGAATAAAGCACTTGTAGAATAAATTCAAAGGGCACTGCTAAGATGCCGCAGCGTTTTAATAGCCCAGAGGGAGTGAATTGGGGCAGTCCCCGGGCATTTTCTCCATACTTACATAGTAAAGGGATTCTTCGGATGAGGAAATCGTTGTTCGCCCTGCTGCTAATGGCGGCCAGCAGTTGGGTACAAGCCGAGGTGCAGCTGCGTCAGGGACATCCAGACAGCTACACGGTAATACAGGGCGACACCCTCTGGGATATCTCCGGCAAGTTTTTGAGTAAGCCCTGGCAATGGCCGGAACTATGGCATGCCAACCCACAGATCGAAAACCCACATCTCATCTATCCAGGCGATAGACTGAGTCTTGTCTACGTTGACGGACAACCACGGCTGACACTGAACCGTGGCGCCTCGCGCGGTACGATCAAGCTTTCGCCTACCATACGCAGCACACCAATTGCTGAGGCGATTCCTACGATTCCACTTGAGGCTATCAACAGTTTTCTGCTGTCGAACCGTGTTATCGACACTGCCGATCAATTCCAGGCGGCTCCCTATGTAGTTGCCGGTAATGCTGAACGCGTAGTCAGTGGTGCAGGTGATCGGGTCTATGCTCGCGGGCGGTTTGCTGAAGACCAGCCGGCTTATAGCCTGTACCGTCAAGGACGAACCTATACAGATCCACAAACTGGCGAATACCTGGGTATCAACGCGGATTACATTGGTAGCGGCGATGTTGTTTCCAGTGAAGGTGACATCACTACGCTAAGCCTGACCCGTTCTAATCAGGAAATTCGGTTAGGCGACCGGCTCTTCCCGACTGAGCAACGCATCGTTAATTCCACCTTTATGCCCAGTGCCCCGGCTAATAAGGTAAACGGCGTTATTCTTGATGTTCCGCGTGGTGTTTCACAGATCGGTCAATTTGATGTGGTGATCTTGAACAAAGGTGCCCGCGACGGTTTAGTCGAAGGTAATGTATTGGCTGTCTATAAGACCGGCGAAACGGTACGTGACCGTATAACAGGCGAAGCTGTGAAGATTCCCGACGAGCGTGCCGGATTGTTAATGGTCTTCAGGACCTACGATAGGCTCAGTTACGGGCTGGTCCTGATGGCAACACGCCAGTTGACGGTCTTGGACAAAGTGCGTAACCCCTAACACTCAGCTAATACTACTTCCGGCGCAGCCCTTATGAAAGGGTGCGCCTTCGATCAAGGATGATCGCATGCCTTTCTGTTCTCCGGCGGAGCTCGAAGCCCGTTTGCGGCTGCATACATTGCCTGATATTGGGCCCCGTCGATTTCACCTCCTGATCCAGGCTTTTGGTTCGGCGTCTGCTGCGTTCAGCGCACCGGCGTCGGCTTGGTCAGCCCTAGGTATTCCTGCAAGTAGTGCGGAGGCACGGCGAACGGCCCAGACACGGGAGCGTGCGGCTCATGCCCTTGCTTGGTTGGACAAGCCTGGCCATCAGGTCGTAAGCTGGGATGACCCTTGTTATCCAGCTTTGCTGGCGGAAACCAAGGGAGCGCCGCCGTTGCTTTATGTAGAAGGCAATCTGGATAACCTGGAGCGGCCTCAATTGGCACTGGTAGGCAGTCGGCAGGCCAGTACTGCCGGCTTGGACAATGCCCATCATTTTGCCCGTAGCTTGGCCGCGGCAGGCTTTTGCATAACCAGTGGGCTTGCGCTGGGTGTAGATGGTGCCGCCCATCACGGAGCACTTGAGGCCTGTGGTTCTACCATTGCGGTGCTAGGTACCGGACTGGAACAACTTTATCCGCGTCGTCATCTCAGTCTGGCCAAGCGTATCGTGGAGAATGACGGAACGCTGGTTTCCGAACTCCCTCTCGACGCAGCGCCCAATGCGGCCAACTTCCCTCGTCGAAACCGGATTATCAGCGGTCTTTCGCTAGGAGTCCTGGTTATTGAGGCTAGCCCTTCCAGCGGATCGCTGATTACCGCACGTCTGGCAGCTGAACAAGGGCGTGAGGTTTTCGCCATTCCCGGCTCTATTCATCATCCCGGCGCTCGTGGTTGTCATCAACTGATTCGAGACGGGGCAACGCTTGTCGAATCTATCGAGCATATACTAGAAGCGCTACGAGGCTGGCAGATGCCCGTGACAAACGCTTCTTCTAGCGTAGATGTTCCACGTGAAACTCATCCTCTACTCTTATTGTTACAAGCAGAGCCTTGTAGTAGTGAAAGATTAGCGGCCACAAGTGGAATGGATATTGCCGAGTTGCTGGCAATGTTGACGGATCTGGAGCTTGACGGCCGTGTCGCACGTGAACATGGCGTATGGGTGTATCGCGCACCTTGAGTCTGTCTCGGTTACACTCGAGTTTTTCTACGAACCTGGAGGAACAGATGCTCAGCAGCTGGCGCGTTCAACACGTCGCTCAAGTGATACGTCAGGGCGGCGTGATTGCTTACCCTACCGAAGCGGTTTGGGGGTTGGGTTGTGATCCGTGGGATGCTGCTGCCGTGCACCGCTTGGTAAGACTCAAGCAGCGACCTCTGGAAAAGGGGCTCATCCTGATCGCCGATAATATCAGGCAGTTCGATTTCCTTATCCATGACTTGCCCCGCCCTTGGCTGGATAAGCTGTCAAGCACCTGGCCAGGACCCAATACATGGCTGGTTCCGCACCAGAACCGTTTACCCGGCTGGATTACCGGAGCGCATAGCACTGTAGCGGTAAGGGTGTCGGAGCATCCTCTGGTACGGGAGCTCTGCTCGTTGACCGGCCCTATCGTTTCGACCTCGGCCAACCCCTCCGGCCGGCCGGCGGCCCGCTCGCGATTACGTGTAGAGCAGTATTTTTCAAATCAGCTGGATGCTGTGCTAGGAGGCGCCCTGGGCGGACGTAGGAGCCCCAGCGTCATTCGTGACCTAGAGACGGATCAGGTTTTCCGCCCCTGATCCTTCCTAAGGCCGCTCTGTTAGAGGGAATGGCTGTCCAGCAGAGTTCTGACCTGAGTGGCCAGCTCTTCGATCAGGAATGGCTTGCCTATTATGGCTGCTCCCTGCTTCATAACTCCTTGGCCCTGGACGGCTTCTCCGGTATAGCCCGTCATGAACAATACCTTTAGATCAGGTAATGTCATGCGGGCCCGTTCGGCCAGCTGAACACCGCTCATGCCGGGTAGACCTACGTCAGTAATGAGCAGGTCGACCGGCTGCGCCAGCTCAAGCTTGGCAAGCGCCGACTGGGCATTATGGGCTTCGCTGGCCTGATAACCCAGCTCATCCAGTACTTCTACGACCAGCAGGCGTACGGCTGGATCGTCACCCACAACCAGAATCGATTCGCCCTTGCCTGCTGGCGTGGTTGTCTCCTCGGGAAGGGTTTCCGGGATATCGGGTCCTTGAGCCCGAGGTAAGTACAGGGTAACAGTAGTGCCTTGACCCTCTGCGCTCTGCAGGGTGACATGACCGCCAGACTGTTTGAGGAAACCATAGATCATTGATAGGCCTAAACCGGTGCCCTGCCCGATCGGCTTGGTCGTATAGAACGGGTCGAACGCTTTAGCCAGGACCTCCGGGCTCATGCCTGTGCCGCTGTCACGTACTGCAAGCGTGACATAGTGGCCCGGTGGGAGATCCTCAAGTGAATGTTCGGCGTTCTGGATGAAATTTCCGGTTTTGAGCAGCAGCATGCCGCCTTGAGGCATAGCATCACGGGCGTTGATAACCAGGTTCAGTAGAGCATTTTCCAGCTGATTGGTATCAGACAAGGCATGCCAAAGGCCTGGTTGCAAGTGAGTCAGAATTTCAATGTGCTCACCCAGCGTTCGGCGAATCAGTTCTTCAAGGGATAGCACTAGTTCGTTCAGATCTACTGGCTGGGGGTCTAACGTCTGTCGTCGAGCAAAAGCCAGCAGACGTTGGGTCAGTGTCGCTGCCCGGTGGGCGGATATCCCGGCGGCTTCCATATACCGTTCCAAGTCCTGATATTGACTGTTAGCGATCCGCCGCTTCATGATTTCCAGTGAGCCGATAATACCGGTTAGCAGGTTGTTGAAGTCATGGGCAATACCACCGGTAAGTTGGCCGACAGCTTCCATCTTCTGCGACTGGCGCAGTGCTTCCTCGGCTTGCTTCAGCATGACCGTTGACTCACGTTCGGCTGTGACATCACGCCCATAGACATAGACCTGACCATCAGAATCAACCGTGGCTTTCCAATTGATCCAGCACCATTCATTGGCACGAGTCCGGTAACGGCTACTGAGCTCGTTCAATCCTTGGCCAATAGACAGCTGGCGAAAGTACTCGCTTGGGTGCGGGTCATCCGGGTGTTCAAGATAGTTCGGATCGAAAGCCAGCAATTCCGCCGTCGTCCACCCGAGCTGACGCGTCCAGGCTGGATTGAGGCTGCGCCACTGGCCTTGGGCGAATACGCCGAGTAAATCGTCCGATAGCGCCCAGGTTCGGTCCCGTTCAGCCGTACGCTCGGCGACGCGCTGTTCCAGGGTTTCATTCAGCTGACGCAAGCGCTGCTCAGTATGGCGAACATTGGTGATATCGGTATGAACACCGACCCATTCGCAGATGGCCCCCTTTTCAAGTACAGGAATAGCCCGGACTGAAAAAATGCGCCACTCCCCGTTCCGGCAGCGTACGCGCTGCTCGTCGATAAATGTTTTTCTTTCTTTCAAGGCGGTACGCCAGCGACGGAGGCTCCGTACCGCATCGTCCGGATGCAGGACATGAGTCCAACCGGTTCCCTGGTATTCCTCATAACGCTGACCAGTCAGCGCGCTCCAGGCTGGCTGCTCCCCGTCCATCCGGCCTTTGGTGTTGGCTGTCCAGAGAACGCCCTGGACGGCATCTACCGCCGCGCGGAAGCGCTGGTTGGATAAGTGCAGGGAAGCTTCGGTCCGCTTGCGCTCGTCAATGTCGACGACCACGGAACTGATATGCTGCGCCTCGCCGTCGGGGCCACGGACCAGTGAAACATGGACACTGGCCCACCGCTCACTGCCGTCTGGCCGCACGTAGCGTTTGTCGGTCAGAAACGGTTCGCCTGAGGTAACGAGTTGTTGCATCAAGGCTGAACTGGCATCCCTGTCATCCGGGTGGGTCAAGCTGATGACATGCTGGCCGAGCAATTCGTCTTCGCTCCGACCCATGAACGTGCAGTACCGCTGGTTGACCATTACGATATGGCCGTTCAGGTCGAACTGGCAGATACCGACAGCTGCCTGATTGATCAGCGCTGCAAGCTGATTACTTTGGTCACGCAAGGCGGACTCTTGGCGCAGACGCTCTCCGATATCAGCTACGACAGTGACAGCCGCTACAATCTCGCCCTGGGCATTACGAACCGGTGAGCTGGATACTTCCAGGGATAGCTGCTCTTTGTCGTCACGGCGATAGCGCATCAATTCACGGGTAATGGTCTGGCCTGTGCGTAACGCGCGTACGGTAGGATACTCTTCGACGGTATAGGCGCTTCCATCCGCATGAACGGCACCCAGCCGCTGGTAGCGACTGAGGTCTTCTCTAGTAAGGCTGAGCGTTAACAGATCCTGCAGGTGCCGATTGATCATCAACGTCTGGCCGGTATCTGCTTCAATGATAGAAATCCCCAGCGGCGCCTGCTCTAGTACGCTGGAGAGCAGTTCTCGTTCGAATTCACCGCGGACTTCACTCTCATGCAGCTGTTCAAGCGTATGAGCGTTTTCGATGGCAGCCGAGGCGAACTGGGCCAGTTGGACCACAATGGCTTCGTCTGCCTCGTCGAACTCCCCCTCGTATTTGTCCGAGAGCTGAATCACACCCAGGTTTTCACCCTGCTTGCCAATAAGCGGCACCGCTAGCCAGCCGCGCATGGCTGAATGCCGGTCCGCATAGTTACCGAACCCCTGCCAGCGTGGGTGTGCTTGCAGCTCCGCTTGTGTAAGGCGCATGGGCTGGTTGGTTTCGCAGACATAGGCATAGATGCCTTTACCGTCCGGAATGGCAATAAGATGGCGCCAAGCTGCGTATTTGTCTGACAGCGAAACGCTTGTAATCGACTGCGACCAATGCTCACCTCGGGTCATGCTGACCACGGACTGATGTGCGCCAACGATATGACGGGCGGCTTCGGTAATGGCGTCCACCGTAGCCTTGAGGTTAGGGGCTGATGTAATGACCCGGGCCGCCTCTGCCAAGGCCTTGAGTTGAGTCACGCGGCGCGTCAAGCCGGTGGTCAGCTGCTCGCGATCGCGCTCCAACTTAAGAGAAGCGGTTCGGTCCCGCAGGATTTTGAGAAAGCCGATTATCGCGTTGTTCTGCCTGAGCGGAAGCATGCGCCCGCTAGCCCAGAACTGTGTGCCATCTTGCCGCTGGTGCCAACGCTCGGCATTGATACGGCCTTGCTGCAGCGCATCGCGCATTTCCTGGTAAGGCACGCCTTGAGCGCGCTCTTCTTCAGTAAATAACAGCGCAACAGGCTGACCCAACGCTTCCGCCTCGGTCCAGCCGAACAAAGCCTGGGCACCTGCATTCCAGCTGGTTAGTACGCCATCCAGATCCAGAGTGACGATAGCAAGATCCGTGGCGCTGTCGAGGATCGCGGCAAGAAGGGCTTGGTTTAACATACGATCGGCGATCACTCCTGATCAATATAAGCAGCGGAGCAAAAACCGGTTTGCTCCGCTAGGTCTGGATTATTCCAGCGTCAAAAGAGTAGAGCCGGTCGTTTCTCGCGCTGCGAGTGCGCGTTGTGCCTCGGCGGCTTGGGCCAGAGGATAACGCTGACTGACATCCACCGTGAGAGAACCGTCCATGATCAAACCAAATAACTCATCTGCCATCATCTGTAGACGTTCCGGCGTATCGGCATACCCGCCCAAGGATGGACGTGTGACAAACAGCGAGCCTTTCTGGTTCAGGATCCCAATATTGACGCCGGTCACAGCTCCAGAAGCATTGCCAAAACTGACCATCAGGCCTCGCGGCGCGATACAGTCGAGTGACATTTCCCAGGTATCCTTGCCTACGCCATCGTAGACTACCGGACATTTCCTGCCGTCTGTAAGCGCCAGTACGCGTTCAGGAACATTTTCCTCGCGATAGTTGATTACTTCCCAGGCTCCCATACGACGTGCGTGTTCGGCTTTTTCAGCCGAGCTCACCGTGCCGATCAGCCGTGCGCCCAAAACCTTGGCCCATTGGCAGGCAAGCGAGCCGACACCGCCCGCTGCAGCATGAAACAGGATCGTATCGCCTGGCTGAACCCGATAGGTCTGACGCAGCAGATACTGTACGGTCAGGCCTTTGAGCATAACGGCGGCAGCTTGTTCCATACTGATGGCATCGGGCAAGTGCACCAGGTTGCGCTCGGGTAAAACATGGAATTCACCATAGGCGCCCAGCGGGCCCGTGGCATAAGCGACCCGATCCCCCACCTTGAAGCGGGTCACGTTGCCGCCTACGGCATCGATCACGCCTGCCCCTTCGCTACCCAGACCGGATGGTAATGTCGGAATGGGATACAGACCGCTGCGATAATAGGTGTCGATGAAATTGAGCCCGATGGCTTGGTTGCGGACGCGTACCTCGTTCGGACCTGGATCCGCCGGGGTGAAATCGACATATTCGAGCACTTCAGGACCGCCGGTGCGGCTGAACTGGATACGCTTGGCCATGGGGCTTCCTTATTGGTAAGTGAGGAGATCTAATCCAATCCTGTGAGCAGCCGGACGTCAACCGTTAACGGTTGGCACAATGTTATGATTCGACCCATTTCTTATTCATGCTTCAGCTAGGTAATTACCGTGAATGACCGCATCGAGGCCGTAAAGGCCTATCTGCTCGATCTCCAGGACCGTATTTGCCAGGAGCTGGAGGCAGAAGATGGCCAAGCCCGTTTCGTTGAGGATGTCTGGACACGCCCTACTGGCGGAGGCGGTCGTACCCGGGTTATCAGCGAAGGTGCGCTGATCGAGAAAGGCGGCGTGAATTTTTCCCATGTCCACGGCGATAGCATGCCCCCGTCCGCCAGCGCTCATCGGCCCGAATTGGCTGGTCGCAGTTTCGAGGCCATGGGCGTCTCGCTGGTTATCCATCCGGAAAACCCCCATGTGCCGACCTCCCATGCGAATGTCCGCTTTTTCATAGCTGAAAAGGATGGAGAAGAGCCGGTCTGGTGGTTTGGCGGTGGACTGGATCTAACGCCGTATTATGGCCACGAAGAAGATTGCATTCACTGGCACCGGGTAGCACGGGATGCGTGTGCGCCTTTCGGTGAGGACATATACCCGCGCTACAAGGCCTGGTGCGATCGTTATTTCCAGCTCAAGCACCGTAATGAGCCACGCGGTATCGGCGGGTTGTTTTTTGATGACCTAAACGAATGGGATTTCGAAACCAGCTTCGCCTTCCTGCGGGCTATTGGCGATGCTTATCTGAACGCCTATCTACCTATCGTGCAGCGTCGTCGCCATACACCGTTTACCGAGGCGCAGCGAGAGTTTCAGGCCTACCGCCGAGGCCGTTATGTGGAATTCAATCTGGTATACGACCGAGGTACGCTGTTTGGCCTTCAGTCCGGCGGCCGTACCGAGTCTATTCTGATGTCCCTGCCGCCACTGGTACGCTGGGGATACGAATGGAAGCCTGAGCCAGGCAGCGAAGAAGCCCGTTTGACCGAGTACTTCCTCACTGACCGAGACTGGCTGGCTGACGCCTGACCTGCCCTCCCCCTATCGAGACCTGTCGCAGGAATTCTATGGACCGCTACGCCGTGATCGGCAACCCTGTTGCCCATAGCAAGTCACCCTTTATCCAGAGTCGCTTCGCCGAGCAGACGGAGCAGTCGATGCGTTATGACACCTGCCTGGCACCCTTGGGCGAGTTTGAGCGTAGCGCTCGCGACTTCTTTCGCGAAGCAGCCGGGGCCAATGTCACTGTGCCCTTTAAAGAGGATGCCTTCCGGCTTGCTGATCAACTGACGGAACGCGCCCGCCGGGCCGGTGCAGTCAATACGTTAAAGAAACTCGACGACGGCTTACTTCTGGGAGACAACACCGATGGCGCTGGGCTGGTTCGTGACCTGACTGTCAACGCTGGCTTGTCGCTCACTGATAAGCGCATTCTGATTCTGGGTGCGGGTGGTGCCGTACGCGGTGTGCTGGAGCCGATCCTGGCCGAGCGGCCGGCGGCTCTGGTCATCGCCAACCGCACGGAATTGAAGGCTGTACAACTGGCTCGGGAATTCGCCTCGCTCGGGACTATCGAGGCAGCGGCTTTCAGCCTGCATGCCGAACCGTTCGATCTGATCATCAATGGGACTGCAGCCAGCCTGGCCGGTGAATTGCCTCCGATCTCGGCACAGCTTCTCCGCCCCGGTATTACGGTGACCTACGACATGATGTACGGCAAAGAGCCTACACCCTTCTGCGGTTGGTCCCTGCAACAGGGCGCGGCTCAGGCTTTGGATGGCTTGGGCATGCTGGTCGAGCAGGCAGCGGAATCCTTTTATCTCTGGCGCGGCATCCGTCCCGACAGTGCTCCGGTACTAGCCGCGCTCAGGCAACTCCTGGCTGCGGTCTGAGTGTTTGGGCTGATGACCGCAGCGGCAATGCTTGGGCAATGTCAAAGGCTATTTCCATAACAAGGAATGGTATCAAGGCATAACTGGCGCCGTGGAGCAGTGCGTAACTCTGCCAAAGAGCAAAAAGCCCACGCGCCAGGGCATCGACCTGGCCATATTGCGGCTGCGGGTTCCACAGGCGCAGCACGGCCCAGACATAGACCGCATCTATAAGATCGCTCTTTGCGAAATGGCCGCGCATCATAAAGGCGCCATGCTAGGAGAGAATTAGGCGGAAGGACTTTCACAGTTAATTGTGGCGAGCTAGACACAGCGAGAAGAAATGCTTCACTTTTTGGCGGAGCCTTTGTTGAAGGAGGTATGAAAACCATTCTGCAACCAAGCCGCTTTGTTATGGGTTAGCCTCTTTTCAGCAATCCTTGAGAAGGTCAATAAAGCGGTTGTACAGGCGCAACGGAGGAGGAACACAGTAAAGTTTCTTAGACCGGAATCGTTGAGGATATCTTATGCACAGTAGTCGCACTATGCTGCTGCGATGGGGCCTGGATTAATTGGAGATTACTAAGCCATATAAGTTATCCACAGTCATCTATGCTTATACATAGTTGTAGATAAAGATTCTTCATATGATGCTCGTTGTTGAAAAATTGCACGTTTAACGGAGTTGTTTTTATCCACAGCATTGAAGGGCTCGGATTTTCTGGATTCTTAGTGAAGTTATGCACAAGTCCTGAAAAGAGTTTTATTCAGCTAAAGGATAAATATGCCAGCGATACTATCCACAGCCCGGCAACGATAATGTTGTGCACAGCTACAGAAGCCTACTTGTGAAAACAATAAGGTGACAATACGGAGTCTTGCACCCCTCTAGGTGGGCGATAAAATTTTGTATTCCAGAACGGCCCAGGCTTAACTGTGGATAGATGCTTATCATCAAGTGTCTTAGAGGCTTTTATCCACTCCGGTTACCTATGCCTACCAGAAGCCGGGCTTTAGCAGACGCGTCGCCCTTCTTAAGAGAAGGACGTTTCATACTGCAGATTGAACGATAAGGATATGCTTTGAATGTCTATTGAAAGAGGCAGGTAGCTAGACAATTCGCTAAACGTGCCTGTTACTGTGCATAACCGGATGAAAGCATGGAGCTTAGATAGCGTTCGAGCGTGGGAACGCTGATTGCAGCTCTAACGGGCCCTGCCTTGGACAGCGCTCAGGTCGAGAACTACTGGGTCGGCACCTGATGTACCGACCCGAGCAGATCAGCCTTGCAGAGTCGCGTTCAGGCTAATTTTGGCATTCAGGACTTTGGAAACCGGGCAGCCTTCCTTTGCCTTGTTAGCCAGCTCCTGGAACTTCGCCTCATCGATGCCGGGGATCTTGGCTGAAAGCGTCAGGTCAATGGTGGTGATTTCGAAGCCTTCCCCAACCTTGTCTAGCGTCACAACGGCCTGCGTCTCGATACGTTCGGCCGTAAAATTCTCAAGACCCAGAATCATCGAAAATGCCATGGAAAAACAGCCGGCATGAGCCGCACCGATAAGTTCTTCCGGGTTAGTACCGGGAGTATCCTCAAAGCGAGTATTGAAACCGTAAGGGTTGTCTTTCAGCGCACCGCTACCGGTGGAAATCGTGCCTTTACCGTCTTTCAACCCGCCCTGCCATACTGCGGAAGCTGTCTTTTTCATGGGTGTTCTCCTATGGGTGACTCGGAGCTATATCTGAGACCTGGACAGGGCCAAAGTTCGTTGCTGGCGTAGCGAGCCGAATCAACGATCAGGTGGTCAGGTAAAGCACCGGCTAGAACATGGGAGGCTGTGGCAGCCTATGACCTCTATCCTCTTACGGTTGTATGTGTTTTCAAGGAGTCACTATGGACTACAAAAACCTTGGGTCTACAGGCCTGAAAATCTCTCCACTATGCCTAGGTTGTATGACCTATGGCGTTCCTGAACGTGGTAATCATCCGTGGACAATGGGCGAAGCGGAAAGCCGCCCGTTGATCAAGAAAGCGCTCGATATGGGCATTAATTTCTTTGATACCGCCAACGCCTATTCTGATGGCACCAGTGAGGAAATCGTCGGCCGCGCACTAAGAGACTTCGTTCTGCGCGACGAGATTGTGTTAGCTACCAAAGTTTATTTCCCAATGCGTAACAGGCCGAATATAGGTGGCCTCTCGCGCAAGGCAATCTTTGCCAATATCGATGCCAGCCTGAAGCGGCTGGGGACCGATTATGTCGACCTGTACCAGATCCATCGCTGGGACTACGAGACGCCCATCGAGGAAACGATGGAAGCGCTGCATGATGTGGTGAAGGCTGGTAAGGCGCTGCACATTGGTGCCTCCAGCATGTATGCCTGGCAGTTCGCCAAGGCGCTGCATGTGGCGGACCGCAACGGCTGGACCCGTTTCGTGACGATGCAAAATTACGTCAACCTGCTCTACCGCGAAGAGGAGCGTGAGATGCTGCCGCTGTGCCGCGACGAAGGTATCGGTGTGATCCCCTGGAGTCCTATGGCGCGTGGTCGTCTGACTCGAGACTGGGACGCCAGCAGCGCTCGTGAGGAAAGCGATGAGTTCGGCAAAACGTTGTATGCCAAAACAGCTGATGCGGACCGTCAGGTTGTTGAGCGTGTAGCCGAGATTGCCCTCGAGCGTGGCGTACCGAGGGCACAGATCGCTTTAGCGTGGGTCCTGCAAAAGCCGGGTATCAGCGCACCCATTATTGGCGCATCCAAGCCGCAGCACTTGGATGATGCTGTTGCGGCGCTGTCGCTCAAGCTGACTGCCGAAGAAGTCCAGCGGCTGGAGGAACCCTATGTACCCCATGACGTTGTAGGCTTCGCCTAAGTAACTCACCGTGCAGTACACCCTACGAGTAGGTTAGTCGTAGGGTGTACTAGGATGAATTCACTCCCATTCATCAAGTGAGCTAATAGCCTTTATAGGTATAACTGTATACCTGGTTACTTTTAATAACTGCGTATCAGGCGTAGAGTGATTATCACATCGGTTGAAAATCCCGCTGTCTTTGCTTTTTCCTGCATGCCTATTATCAAGAGGTAATCATGGGCGATGGAAACTCACATGCCACTCCCATTACCGGCAGGCGTCGCCTGCAACACCATGACTGCCCTATTCGGGATGTTTTGGATCGTGTAGGGGACGCCTGGTCGATTCTGGCTATCTTCAAGCTGGGCCAGGGGCCCTTGCGGTTCAACGAACTCAAGCGCCAGATCAGCGGCATTTCGCAGCGCATGCTAACGGTCACGCTGCGCAATCTGGAGCGTGATGGGCTGGTTTGTCGTACCGTGATTCCCATGACGCCACCGCAGGTGGAATACGCTTTAACCCCTATTGGCCGGTCCCTGCTCGTACCTATTCAGGCCTTGGCCGACTGGGCCGCTCAGTCACAACCCATCATTCAACAGGCACGAGACGCCTATGATCTGGCGGCTCAGCAACACAGCACGCCAGCATGTGTTACTGCCTCTGAGGAGACCTCAACATGACTCGACTCGCCGACACGGCTTTCTCCGTATTGGATCTCGCGCCTGTCCGTGACGACGGCAATGCTGCGCAGGCTCTGCAGTATTCACTGGACTTGGCACGTAATGTCGAACGCCTGGGCTATAACCGCTTTTGGGTAGCCGAGCACCACAATATGGACGGCATTGCCAGTTCAGCTACAGCGGTACTGCTGGGGTATCTGGCGGGCGGCACCTCGACCATCCGCATCGGTTCTGGCGGCGTCATGTTGCCCAACCATGCTCCCTTGGTGATCGCCGAACAGTTCGGTACGCTGGAAGCGTTGTATCCGGGCCGTATTGATCTTGGCCTAGGCCGTGCACCCGGTTCGGATCACATTACGGCCCATGCTCTGAGGCGTGATCGACTGGGCAGTGCGGATGACTTTCCGGCAGATGTCCAGGAATTGGAATATTTACTAGGGCCGCAGCAGGAAGGGCAGAAAGTTATTGCCATGCCGGGCGTTAACAGCCGTATTCCTATTTGGTTGCTAGGCTCTAGTCTGTTCAGTGCGCAACTTGCCGCAGCAAAAGGTTTGCCTTATGCCTTTGCCTCGCATTTCGCGCCGCGCTACATGCATGACGCCATTCGTCTGTATCGGGAGAATTTCCGCCCTTCCGAGGTGCTCGACAAGCCTTACGTTATGCTGGGTGTTCCCTCGGTCGTAGCTGATACCGATGACGAGGCCGACTACCTGGCCACGACCGTTTACCAACGTGTATTAGCGCTTATGCGTGGTCAGAGTTTGGTGCTGCGTCCACCCGTACGCAACATGAGCCTAGAGTGGCTACCTCATGAAAAGGAAGCAGTTTCCAGCATGTTGGGGATGGCTGTGATCGGTAGTCCGCAAAAAGTTCGGGAGCGACTCGACTTGCTGGTAGAAAAGACACAGGCCGATGAGCTTATCTTTACCTGTGACGTGTATGAGCACAGCGATCGTTTGCGGTCTTATCAGTTATTGGCTGAGTTAAAAGGCTAACTCTAGAGAGGGCGCCGATGGCGCCCTCTCTAGATAGCATGCTTAGTATTAGATTAATATTAAAGTAATATTAAAACCGCATTTGCTAGCAAAGCCTAATCATTACAGCCAGCATATTGTGTTATAGCGAATAATGCTCTTTCCAGAACTGTTCGAAGGCGCTTTTCCATTCTGGCAATACCACTCCCCAGTCTTTCTGAATAGCGGAACAGTCGAGACGGGAATTCAGTGGGCGACGTGCCGGAGTGGGATAGTCTTCCGTCGAGATGGGATGTAACTTAGCGCGGAGTTTGCCCTGTTGTACAAGTTCGCGGGCAATAGCTTCAGTAAAGCCGAACCACGTGGTCTTACCCGTCGACGTGAGGTGATAGATTCCCCAAGGGCCGGGTTGGCCTGCGGCGATGCGGTCAATGAGGCTGTCAGTTGTTGTTGCGATGGTGTCGGCTAACGTAGGAATACCAAGCTGGTCGGCCACGACGCGTAGTTCATCCTTTTCCTGCAACAAGCGATGCATAGTACGCAGGAAGTTGTGCCCGTACTGGGAATAAACCCAGCTGGTCCGCAGGATCAGATACTTGTGACCTACAGTCTGAATGCCCTGCTCGCCTTGCAGCTTACTATGGCCGTATACGCTCATAGGATGGGTCTGATCGCTTTCGACGTAGGGCTCGCGTTTTTCTCCGTCAAACACATAGTCGGTTGAATAGTGGATCAGAGGAATATCGCGCGTGGCGGCTTCTTCTGCCAGGACCCGGGGAGCCATGGCATTGACCTTGAACGCTTCGTCGCTATCAGACTCGGCCTTGTCGACTGCAGTATAAGCAGCCGCATTGATAATCAGATCAGGCTGGACATGGCTGATAGCAGTGCGGATATTTTCGGCTACTGATAAGTCCAGTGAATCACGTCCGAGTACAACGAGCTCATGTTTAGGATTCAAGCACTTTTGAAGAGCCTGAGATACTTGTCCATTTCGACCTGTAATTAAAACTTTCATGTTATTCCAGCCTGATCGAAAGCTCTTTAGCCAGTGCAAAGTCTGTAAGTAAAACTTTCGCTAATCAATTACAGCAAACGCTTGGTAAACGTATGCGAGACACTGCCATAATTCAATTTATTTATTAAAACCAATGTTCGAAAAAACCAGCTATTTCAAACAATTGGGAACACGTCCTATGCATGAAAACTCATGGCGAACGAGTGCTTGCTATAAAAGGCAAGAAGGCGGGGGCAAAACACTATGGCGGCGTGGGCAGCCAAGCGCGGGAAACGATCATGGTATAAACCATCAAGGCCGTTAGATGGGCGAACACTACCATAACTTTCCGATGAAAGGGCAGGTAAAGCTAAACACATGCTGAGAAATGATTACTAAGTACATCATGGCATGAGAGCCTCGTCTCCAGGGCTGCCGATCGTGATAAGCAGGGCAGCCCCGAAGTGGCAGGCATCAAGCCATTTTTTGCTTGAGATCCAGACCGGTTAAGGTACACAGCTCCTCAAGGTTCAGCCCTTCTACCAATTCACTGGCATAAACTTCGCCATCCTTGATATCGAAGATCGCAAGATCGGTATAGACCCGCGACACGCAGCCGACACCCGTTAGTGGGTAGGTGCATTGCTCGACGAGCTTGCTCTGGCCTGTCTTGGTCAAGAGATCCATCATGACGAAAACTTGCTTGGCGCCAATAGCCAAATCCATGGCGCCGCCCACGGCCGGAATGGCGTCTGGCTCACCGGTGTGCCAGTTGGCAAGGTCACCTTTACAGGATACCTGGAAGGCTCCCAGAACACAGATATCCAGATGGCCGCCACGCATCATGGCGAATGAGTCGGCATGGTGAAAAAAGGCGCCACCTGGCAGCAAGGTGACGGGTTGTTTACCAGCATTGATCAGATCGGGGTCTTCCTTGCCCGGCTCGGGAGCCGGTCCCATGCCTAACAGACCGTTTTCGCTGTGCAGGAAAATCTCGCGGTCGGCGGGCAGATGGTTGGCAACCAGCGTTGGCAAGCCGATGCCCAGGTTCACATAGGCGCCTTCCGGAATGTCCTGGGCGACACGAGCGGCGATCTGGTTACGGTTGAGTTTGTTCATTGCTGGTCTCCTGAAACGCGCACTACCCGCTGTACGAAAATCCCGGGCGTAATGATGTTTTCCGGATCGAGCTCGCCCAGCTCCATGATCTCCCGTGTCTGTACAATTGTGGTCTTGGCGGCGCTTGCCATGATCGGACCGAAGTTCCGCGCGGCCTTACGATAGGTCAGGTTACCCCAGCGGTCTGCGCGGTCCGCACGAATCAAGGCGAAATCGGCGTGAATGGGATATTGAATAACGTAGTGCTTGCCATTGATTTCACGGGTTTCAACGCCTTCCGCCAGGATGGTGCCGTAGCTGGTCGGGGTGAAGAAGGCACCAATACCAGCACCAGCGGCACGGATACGCTCGGCCAGGTTGCCTTGGGGGACTAGTTCCAGCTCAATCTTGCCGGCGCGGTAAAGCTCGTCGAAAACATACGAGTCGGACTGGCGCGGGAAAGAGCAGATGATTTTGCGAACCTGCCCGGCCTTGAGCAGAGCTGCCAAGCCAATGTCGCCGTTACCGGCATTATTATTGATGATGGTTAGGTCTTTCGCCCCTTGGGCGATCAGGGCATCAATCAGCTCCGACGGTTGCCCAGAGGGACCGAACCCGCCAATCATCACGGTAGCGCCGTCGTGGATGTCACCCACGGCCTGGCTCAGGCTATCGACGATTTTATTAATCATTATGTGTCCTCATTCAAGAACCGCTCGACCAGTCGAGTGGTCCATACACCACTGTTCGTGCGGCCAGAAGCCGCGCCCGGGGCATGGCTAGCGCTGGGGCGCAGCATATGACACCAGTCGAAAGCATAACGCCCTTTTCGTCCGATAATCGATCATAACCAATGTCTTATGTTCGTTAATCGAACATAACTGAGTGTTTTTCAAAGGACAGCGTGGGACGCCATTTTTCTGTCGGAGTGAGGTGATATCAGCCTGATTCAAGCTGGCCTGTAAATTGCTAATTGTCTATTGAGTGTTGGTTTCTTGACGTGAAACGCTTTGGTTAGAGCGTTGAGGCTTCGCTTCAGGCAACTGTAGGAAAGCAGTCTTACCTGTGTGAGGTGTCGCATTACGCGAAGCTACGCTGAATCGTTCCTGAATGTGCCGCAGGAAATTCGTCGCCACGATTGTGCTTCTGAAATTTCCTTTTACTGTGTCGCTTCTATTGAAAGCCACAGGAGAGCGGTTTTCGTTTTTAGGAATTCAAGTAATGAACAGGATGTATTACTTTCAGGAAATACAGAATGAATGTTCTTCACTCCGCGTCCACCACGGGCCGGTTCGTACCTCGTGAGAAGCATGTCTTCTGGGAAGAGCGTATTTGTGGGTTGTTAGACGTTATAGCGAGCCATCACGGCTTCAATCTGTTATCTCTCTGCGCGCGTGAGGCCTATCGACTCAAGGGGTTTCTCGACACATTAGAACAAAGCCAATATCCGGAACTGGCTGAGTGGGATGAGCGTATTTTCTCTTTTACTCGGTTGTCCTGCCGGCTTGAACTGGAAAAGTACATGCTCACGGGAATTGCCAAGTGCTGATGTTCAGCTCCTGAACCAGACGGCTGCTCAACGCGTTGGCTCCTTGGGCGGTGGAGCTTGCTTCACTAGGCGCATTGAGGTAAAGAACAAGGCGGCTACTGTGAGTGAGGCACCCAACAGGCTACCTACATAGGGAAACTGTAAGGTCATGAACAGGGCTGTACCTGCGGCTATAGTCGCGATTGGTATGGCCTTGCGTTTGTTCAGGGTCAGGATGAATGGCTCTTCGCAATAAGGGCATAAGCGGTGTCCGCCAGCCTCGGCGGGCCCCAGGATACAGGCATGAAAAACGGTAATGCGCCAATTGCAATGCGGGCAGTTCATACGAAATCCTTTTCGAGTACATCCCTGACACGTATCGTGTGTGTGAATCCTATCCCCTGCTAAATTGCTCTGCTCATACAACCTACTGAGCTGTGAACAGGATCATGCAGTTTCTTGTTTATAGCGTAGCGGAGTCCTGCCCTTTTGGGAGAGACAGACTGCTATGGCCCGATGAGCTGTAATCAGCGACGCCTGGCTGGGGAGCAGACGTCGCTGACATAGACTACCGCACATGCCGGAACACCAGCGCCAAACCTGCCAGCACCCCCAGTAGACTCGGGCGTGACAAAGGATTGCCTAGTATCAGGTAGCCCATTACTGCGGTCACGCCTGGCATGAGATAGAACAGGCTGGTCACATTGACTAGGTTGTCGTGCTGTATGAGCGTGTAAAGCAGCAACGTGAAAATTATTGAGATCACTAAGCTCATATAAACCAGCGACACGGCCAGTTCTGGCGTCCACTGAATCCAGTGGGCGTATTAAGCATCCACAGCAGACAGATCAAGAGACTCGCCGCATATTGTAGCGGGAGAACATCCTGTGGCGCTTGCTAAATTTCTTTTTGCAGGGTCGTTCCGCTGGTCATACAACTCAGCGCCACCAGAGCCCAGCCTATGCCGTTTAGGGAAAGCGAGGTCGTGCTCTACTACAAGCATCTGAAGAGGCCAAGCAAGCGGTGCCTTTCATCGGAAAAGGTGCTCTTGCCTTCGGCTTTTTTCTTTATCGATTAGGTATTTAGCGTATTGACGGTGCGCTTTTGCCCGCACGTATATCGCCTCGCTTCAAGCTGCGTATGCCGTGCGTTGAAGCCCAACGGCAATCGGTAAATCGATAGGTGAACTAACGGTAGCCCATCCGCGATGAGCCTGCCTTTCGAGGCGTTTCCCATTGATCCGCTCCGGTGAACTAACGCTGGAAACCCTTACTCCAGACAAAGGCAGGCATGAAGAACAGCGGCCACGCACAGGTAAAAGACAATGCGTAAAGACGAGCTCGAAAACTTGGCGAACGAGACGATTCCTGTAATGGAGGAAGAAGCCGTTTTGCTCAAGAAAAAGGTCGAGTCGGGCCGTGTTCGCATCAGCAAGACCGTGGAAACTCAGGATTACACCGTATCCGATTCGCTGCGTTACGAAGAGGCTGTTATCGAGCGGGTCAAATGTGGAACGACGGTCGATCCCGAGCACCTGCCTCAGGTACGGCAGGAAAACGGAATCACCATTATTCCCGTGGTAGAGGAAGTCCTGGTGGTGGAGAAGCGGCTCGTGCTGAAAGAAGAGCTTCATGTCCAGCGTGTTGTCCGTGAGGCGCACCATACGGTGCCTGTCACGCTGAATCGCGAAAAGGTGACTGTCGAGCATAGTCAGCCGGAGCCAGAAAGCTCGGCTCATGAGCAGTAAAGACTATCGACTACACCATCTATCGAATCGCAGCCACGGCTGCCGAAGAAATGAAGAGGTGAACCATGGAACATATTCTCGTTGCAGCATTCGACAATCGTAGTGAAGCCGAACAGGTCAAACGTGAGCTTATGAATAAAGGCGTTTCGCAAACCGATATCCGGTTGGCCGCCTCGAACGATGTGAGCATGACCGATAATACTATGGCCGATAACACCCAGTCGGATCGTACTGATACCACCATGGGAGATCAGCATGATGAGTCCATGGGTGAAAAAATCAGTGGATTCTTCCGCTCGATTTTCAGTGACAACGATACCCATAGCGGTCGTTACGCCGATACCTATCCCGAAGCGATCCGCCGGGGTTCTACAGTACTGACCGTCACGGTTGCCAATGACGCCCAGGTTCCGGTTGTTGAAGAAATCATGGAGCGTAACGGCGCCATCGATATCGACGAGCGCAGCTCTACCTGGACCAATCAGGGTATGGCTCAACCGATGGCCAGCACTACAGGAGATAGCACTTTGTCTGATCGCTATTCCAGTACAGCAGCTACGATGGGCGTTGACTCAACTGCCATGTCTGATCAGGCGCCTTCCAAAATGGATGCCACGACGGATCTGAATGATCGTACCGCCATTCCAGTGATGGAAGAAGAGCTTAAGGTGGGCAAGCGCGAGAATAGCCTGGGCCGTGTTCGTGTAGTTTCCCGCATGACCGAGCGCCCTGTGGAAGAGGCAGTCAATCTGCATGAAGAGCATGCAGTGATCGAACGTCGCCCTGTTGATCGCCCTGCCTCTGCTGCTGACATGTCAGCTTTCAGTGAAGGCACCGTGGAAATCCAGGAAACAGCTGAAGAAGCAGTGGTTGAGAAAAACGCTCGTGTTGTCGAAGAAGTGATGGTTGGCAAGCAAGGCTCCGACCATACCGAGACCATTCGCGACACCGTCCGCCGTACCGACGTGGACGTTGAAAAAGACGGTACACGCAGCCACCTGAGTGGCACGCACGATGTAACCGATGACAGCAGCCTGACGACACGCACCACGCGTAACGATAAGCTGTAAGCCATACCAGGCTGGTCTCTCAAGAGACCAGCCTATTTCATAGTTTCTTTCCTTGATAGCTATGAGCCTGTCGTCAGCCAATAGCCCCTGCCTTACTCTCCTGATCAGGTTAGCGTTTCCTTAATGGAAAACCGACCGACCAGCGCCCAGCCTAACCCACTGACCACCACGCCAATGGTCAACGCTACCGCCAGCTTGAACGCACTGCCATACACGAAGGGTGCAAGCCAGCCGCTGACGATGGAAAAGAAGATCATCTGAACAAAGCCCAGCACCGACGCTGCGGTACCAGAAAGTTCTGGCACGCGCTGAAGAATACGTAGGGTCATGGTGGGGATGCCCAGCGAAAGACCGAAGACAAACAGCCCGTGCGGCAAAACAGCCAGGATAACGTTCAGGTCCGAGGTTAGCCCGGTATAGGCTAGGTTAAGTATGCAGCTCAGGCCCAGCATGGCATAGGCATAACCGATCAGCCGGCCGGATGACAACGACGAGGAAAGCCGCGCAGCCAGAAACGATCCGCTGGTTAAGCCAATCACGATGGGAATGAAGAGGTAGCCAAAGGCTGTTTCTGGCAGCTGTAGCACCTGGGTGACAAAGTCCGGCGCCGCTCCGATCAGAAAGGCAAACCCACCAAACAGCGAGCCGAACACAACAGCGCGAGCCATGAATTGCCCGTCGCGCATGACCCTGCCGTAATTATGGGTCAGAACACGCACATTGAACGGCTGTCGCCGCTCGACTGGTAGGGTTTCCGGTAGAAAGAGCGCACATAGCGTGGCGCTGAATACAGCCAGTGCAGCCAGGAAAGCAAAAACCGCACGCCATCCGGCATGCTCCGACAGGTAGCCACCAATGATGGGCGCAAACGCTGGGGATACGCTAAACACCATGATGATATAGGACATGGTCTTTTGCGCGACCGAACCCTTATAGCAGTCGGTGACAATAGCCTGACCTACCACCATCCCGGCTCCTGCCGAAAGACCCTGGCCGATGCGTCCAACGAGCAGCCACTCGAAGCTGGGTGCAAGAGAAGCAACGATCGAACCGAGGGTATAGACCCCCAGCGAGGCAAGGATGACCCGCCGGCGTCCAAATGAGTCGGACAGCGTGCCGTGAAGCAGCGTCATGAACGCGAAGGCCAGCATGTACAGGCCGAGCGTTAGTTGGATCTGCTCGGGTGGCAGCTCGAAGTTGCGGCTGATGGCGCCAAAGGCTGGAAGATAGGCGTCGATAGACATGGGGCCAATACAGGCCAGGGCGCCCAGGATAAGCACCATCAGGGAATAGCGGGGAATAACGGGAGTAGACAAGGCAAGCAACCTATAAACGCGATGGCGTTCAGCCATGGCATGGAATGACGAATAAAGGGCTAGGTAAGGTAAAAGACAAGCATGGCACGGAGCGATGCTTAGGGTGCAACGCGAACACGCCTTATTTTAAGGCGTCCACGGTAAGAGTGGGGCTTTGGAAGTAGCGCATCGAGGCACAATGCGCGGCGTAAAGGGTGCTCTGCGGGCCTTACAGCCGGCCCGTCAGGAAAGCACGATCAAACGATCCGGCAGCTCGTTTCGCTCATGGGTAGCGGGCACATGCTGTTTAAGGTGTTCACCGCAAGCTTCGATACAGGTTAAAAAACCCTGCAAGGTCTGCCCATTGCGTACCTGTCGGGTAAAGTCATTAATAATCGACTGCCACACGTCATCATTCAGCTTTTGCGAAATACCCCGGTCCACCAGAATTTCTACATACCGCTCGGCCTCGGAGACAAAGATCAGCATGCCGGTTTCCGCGTTGGTGTGGTGCAGGTTGTGTTCAAGAAATTGACGACGGGCCAGATTGGCTGCACGCCAGCAACGCACCTGGTGAGGAATCAGGCGGGTTGTAATGGACGGAATGCGAAAGATCAGGCCGAGTACGATAAACGTTACCCATTGGGCCAACAATAGCTGATGAGCATTCAGCCAGCCTGGATAATAATTGATCAATCCAGGCAGTAGCAGAGCCAGCAGCCCAGCCCAAAGCAAGGGAATGTATGTGTAATCATCGGCACGTGCCGCAAGGACTGTTACCAGTTCGGCATCGGTTTCTCGCTCGACACGAGCAATAGCTTCAGCAACCTGACGTTGTTCATGCTCAGTGAGCAGGGTCATAACGTGCGCTCTCCTTACCAGCCACCCGAGGCCCCGCCGCCGCCGAAGCCGCCGCCACCTCCACCAAAACCGCCGCCGCCGAAGCCACCACCGCCCCGGCCGCCGCCCAAAATACTACCCAGCACGGCACCCGTCAGCACAGCGCTTCCTCGGCCGCCGCGCCCGCCTCGACCCCCGCCGCCCCGCATCAGGAACATGACGATAAAAAACAGGACGACGAACAGAAACGGCATGGGCCGCTCATGACCGACAGACACCACATCACGCGGTGAAGGTTGGCGCTCCAGAGGGTTGCCACCTAAAACCTGGATCATTGCTGTGGTGCCATTAACAATGCCCTGGGCAAAGTTACCCTGGCGGAATGCCGGAATAATGGCCTGATTGATGATGAGTGAGGACTGTGCGTCGGTTAGGGTACCTTCCAGCCCGTAACCTACTTCGATACGTACTTTGCGGTCGTCTCGCGCCACGATCAGCAGCGCGCCGTTATCCTTGCCCTTTTGCCCAATGCCCCAATGACGGCCCAATTGATAACCATAGTCTTCGATGGGAATACCGTTCAGGCTTGGAATCGTCACGACGACAACTTGTTCGGTCGTGGACTCTTCGTGGGCACGCAACATCTGGTCGAGCTGGGTTTCGGTCTGCTGATCTAACAGACCAGCCTGATCGACTACACGCCCCGTCAAGGGCGGGAAGTCCGTAGCCTGCTGCGCCACAGCGGCGCAGCACCACAGAAGGGCCAGAAGCGGCAGGGCGCGAAGGTTCATTGGTTAAAGTTAACCTTAGGTGCTTGATCGGCATTGGGCGCAGTGGCCTGGAAATTCTCACGAATCGGTAGATCGCTATGGAGAATCTTGTGCCAGATGCTGCCGGGGAAGGTACGGATCTCGGTGTTGTAACGCTCGACCGCTGCGATGAAATCACGCCGCGCTACCGCAATGCGGTTCTCGGTGCCTTCCAGCTGGGACTGAAGCGCCAGGAAGTTCTGATTGGATTTCAAATCCGGATAGCGCTCGGACACTGCCATCAGACGGCTCAACGCGCCGCTCAACTGCTGCTGTGCCTGATCAAACTGCTGTAGTTTCTGCGGATCGTTCAAGGTGTTGGCATCGACCTGGATCGACGTCGCGCGTGAGCGCGCTTCAATCACGGCGGTCAGGGTGTCCTGTTCCTGTTTGGCGTAGCCCTTAACGGTTTCGACCAGATTCGGAATAAGGTCAGCTCGCCGCTGATACTGGTTTTCCACCTGTGCCCAAGCAGATTTCACCTGCTCGTCGTACCGCGGAATGTTATTGATACCGCAGCCGCTGAGAAGCGACGCGACTATCGCAAAAAAGGCCAGTTTCCAGCCGTATCGAAAGCCCTGCACTGTTTGCATAACGTGCGTGTCCCCGTTTTCTCAGTATGGATGGATCTGCCCTCGTGCAGCGGACCCGTCTGTAAGTCGGATACTCGTTGCCGTCAGGAGTTCAGGGAAAATGATTCATCACGCTACGCCTATTCGCCGTTGCAGGGTCGCAAGGACGGTCACCAGTAGCGCTGACCCGGCCAGCAGGCCGATCCCTGTCTTGAGTCCATATAGGGATGCCACGAAACCGATCAAGGGTGGCCCGATTAGGAAACCCAGGTAGCCGGTTGTGGCCGCCATGGAAATACCCACCGCCGGTGAGGCGGTCATTTGGCCGCTGGCGCTGAAGACAGCCGGAATAACATTGGCCAGCCCCAGGCCCACCAGGGCAAAGCCTACGATGACCACCCACGGGCTCGGCACGGCAATGGCCAGCAGTAAGCCGATGGCGGCCATCAGGGCGCCAAACAGAATGATGCGCGGCCCGCCGAGAGCATGGATGAGGCGATCGCCGAGTAGCCGCCCGATCAGCATGGTGAGCGAGAACGCAGCATAGCCGGCAGCGGCCAGCCCGTTCGAGGCTTTGATTTCGATGTTCAGGTACACCGCGCTCCAGTCGGCCATGGCGCCTTCGATCATCAGGCAGAACAGCGCGATCACGCAGAACGCCAGGACGCGACGGTCCGGCAGGCGGAAGGCATGATCGCCTGCACTACCCGCCTCGCCATCGCCAATCCGGACCGAAGCGGCCAGCATGACGAGCAGCACGAGCAAGGCAGTAGCCGTCAGCAACCACGGCGTCGAAACGCCCAGGTGCAGCAGCAAACCGCCCAAGGCCGCGCCGACCAGCCCACCACCACTGAAGGCGGCGTGAAAAGACGACATGATGGGCGTGCCCCAGCGCTTCTCGATCACACTGGCATGGGCATTCATTGCCACGTCGATCAGGCCGTTCGATGCACCGAATAGAAAAGCTGCTGCGATCAACCATGGCAGCGAGGGTGCCCAGCCCGGCAGGAACAGGATCAGTGCTGCGACAATCGACGCGTAGCGGGTCATCCGGCCTGTTCCACCGAAGCGGGGTACCAAAGGCCCTACGAGAGGCATCAACAGGACCGCCCCGACCGCAACGGATAACAAGGCGATGCTTAACTGCCCGGCCGTCAGACCCAGCGCCGTCTTGATGCCGGGAATCGATACAGCCCAGGCACCCACACCAAAGCCATTGGCAAAAAAAATCGCAACAACGCCCATCCGGGCCTGCCAGAGAGAAGGAGACTCGGTAGTACTCATAAGGAATCCTGCGAACAGCGGAAACGGAAAAACCAGCGCTTTCACTGACCTGGATAAGGCGGGACTCGTTTCCTGCAGAAGAGGTGGAGCAGAAGAAGATCAGGCGTTTTGAACAGGAGTGGCATAACAGGCTGCGCGGGGGTTGATAGCGGTTCGGCCTTTATGCCGCTGCGTTATCACCTGCCGGGCAGCCTCTAGAATAAGGCCACGCTCACATAGAGCGTTGCGCTTGAATTTGGTTCAGTGCATCAATCGCTCTTTTACCAATCAACTGTTGTTGATGCGGAAGCCGATCTTTAGGGTAACCTGATAGTGCGCTACGCGGCCGTCCTGAATGTGACCACGGGTTTCAGCCACCTCAAACCACTCCATGTTTTGTACCGACTTGCTGGTTTCGGCCAGGGCATTGTTGATCGCATCTTCGATGCTGGTAGTCGAAGAGCCCACGATTTCGAGTTTTTTGTACGTGTGATGATCGGTCATAAAACCTCCTGGTTGTTAACAGGCCATTCGTCCGGCCGAAGAAATGCCGCTTACTCATGAGGCTCACCAAAACGCCGATTAGTTCAGTGTGTTTTCTGCCGGTGCGCTTTGTTTTTGCACTTTCCCATAGGCATGAAGTCAGACCCGAAACATGCAATGAAACAGGAGGTTCACGCCGTGGCTCGTAACAGTTCCTATCAGGCAACCATTGAAAATATCCAAGACCAGATCCAAGCGTTGAGTGATTCGCTGTCATCCTTGAAGCGAAGCGCTGGAGTTGAGTCCCGCCATTCGCTCAAAGCCTTCAAGGACGGTACCAGCCATGCCCTGCACCGCTCCGGCGAAACACTGGAAGATGTATACGACGAAGCGCGCGTCCTGGCGCTCGAAGCCAGCAAGGCTGCCAGCAGCTGCGCCCGTAAGCATCCCTGGGCCACCGTTGGTGTGGTTGTCGGCCTGACCGCTCTGGCCGGCTGGTGGCTTCTACGCGACGAATAATCGATGTAACCGCCGCCTTATCTGCAAGGCGGCGGTCAGCTCTCTGCTTCTAACCTGCTCCGCCTGCTTATTCCCGCGATTCCCCAAGGTGTTTCCGAGGATGTCGGCTGCCAGTATCGATTGAACCCCCTCCTCCTGCATGCAGTCCGTTGAACATACCTCACCACTGCTGTCAGGGCCGATCACATGACTTATCAAGCACCAGTCGTTGTCATCACGGGCGGAACCGCCGGCGTTGGCCGGGCTACAGCCGTCTACTTCGCGCAAGCGGGTTACCGCGTCGCCGTTCTGGCGCGTGGTCAGCAGGGGCTCGACGAGACCGTGGCCGAGTTACAGGCCTTGGGTACGCAAGCGCTGGCCTGCCAGGCGGATGTAGCGGATGCCGCTCAGGTTGAACAGGCCGCCGAGCGGGTCGAGGCCGAGCTGGGGCCGATTCATGTCTGGGTGAACGCCGCCATGAATACCGTCCTGGCACCGTTTAGCGACGTGACGCCCGACGAGTTCAAACGCGTGACCGAGGTAACCTACCTGGGTTCTGTTCACGGCATGATGGCCGCGCTCAAGCGCATGCAGGCACGTAACAGCGGAACCATCGTGCAGGTGGGCTCTGCCCTGGCCTATCGCTCCATTCCGCTGCAGTCCGCCTATTGCGGTGCAAAAGCAGCTACTCGTGGCTTTATCGACTCACTGCGTAGCGAGCTTATTCATGACAAGAGCCGAGTGCGACTGACCATGGTTCACCTGCCCGGTGTCAACACGCCGCAATTCGATTGGGCGCGCAACAAGCTTGGCCGCCGGGCCCAGCCTGTGCCGCCGATCTACCAGCCGGAAGTGGCGGCACGGGCCATCTTTGATGCGGCCATGCGGGCACCACGCGAAATCTGGGTCAGCAAGACCACCATCCAGTCGATCCTGGGCAACATGGTCGCGCCGGGCCTGCTGGACGTGGTGATGGCCAAGCAGGCCTATGAAGGACAGATGACCGGCGAAGTGGAAACCCCTGGTCGCCCCGACTACCTGGATCAGCCTGTTGAAGGGTTGCACCGCACCCATGGGCGTTTCAGTCCTAAAGCGCAAGACAAGGCAATTACTGTCGACTCGGATATTGTCGGCATGGCGGCTCTGGCTGTTGCAGGTGTCGGGCTGATGACTCTTTCCAAGCTTCGGCGGCTCAAGCCTTTCTAGCTTTTGACGGAACGTTCAAGGATGAACGCATCTTTTAAAAGCAAGTTCGACAGCGAAGCGCCTATTTTGCTGTTTCCTTAATCTACGGACCTCTCGCCGGATTACCCGGTCTAGAGTTGTAAGTATTTATTTCATTGTAGTCGCGCAACGCTGCCGAGAGAGGTTTTCTGTATGGCCATGACCGTAGGTGACTTCATCGTCGAACGCCTCTACCAGTGGGGTGTACGCCGGATTTATGGATATCCGGGCGACGGCATCAATGGCGTCTTTGGCGCCCTGAACCGCTCCAAGGAAAAGATCAAGTTCATCCAGGCGCGCCACGAGGAGATGGCCGCGTTCATGGCCGCGGCCGATGCCAAGTTTACCGGCGAGCTGGGCGTATGCATTTCAACCTCTGGCCCCGGCGCGTCACACCTGCTGACCGGACTCTACGACGCACGTATGGACCATGTACCGGTCTTGGCCATTGCCGGGCAGCAGTCGCGGATGGCCCTGGGCGGGCATTATCAACAAGAGCTGGACTTGGTCTCAATGTTCAAGGACGTGGCCGGGGCCTTCGTCCAACAGGCTTCCGAGCCGTCCCAGGTCCGTCATCTGGTGGACCGGGCGATCCGCACCGCAATCGGCGAGCGGCGCGTCACCGCCATCATCCTGCCCAATGACCTGCAGGAGCTTGAATACACCGACCCGCCGCACCTGCACGGCACCGTGCATTCCGGCGTGGGTTACAGCAAGCCAAAGGTGGTGCCTTACGACGCGGACTTGCAACGCGCCGCCGATGTGCTCAATAGCGGTAAAAAGGTCGCCATGCTGGTTGGCGCGGGAGCGTTGAACGCAACGGACGAGGTTATCGCCGTAGCCGAAAAGCTCGGCGCAGGTGTGGCCAAGGCCTTGCTCGGCAAAGCGGCCCTGCCCGACGCGCTGCCCTGGGTCACTGGCTCCATCGGCCTGCTTGGCACCGAAGCCAGCTACAAGCTGATGAACGAATGCGACACCCTGCTCATGGTTGGCTCCGGCTTTCCCTACTCCGAATTCCTGCCGCAGGAAGGCAAGGCGCGTGGCGTGCAGATCGACCTCAAGGCCGACATGCTCAGCCTGCGCTACCCGATGGAGGTCAACCTCGAAGGCGATGCCGCCGAGACCCTGCGCGCCCTGCTGCCGCTCCTGCAGGAAAAGACCGATCAAACCTGGCGCTCTTCCATCGAAGGCTGGCGCAAGAGCTCAGACGAAACCCTCAAAGCCCGCGCTTTGGAAGACGTTTCACCCATCAACCCGCAGCGCGTGGCCTATGAGTTGTCCCCACAACTGCCTGACCGCGCCATCATCACCAGCGACTCTGGTTCCTGCGCCAACTGGTACGCCCGCGACATTCAGATCCGCCGCGGCATGATGTGCTCGCTGTCCGGCGGTCTCGCCTCCATGGGCGCCGCGGTGCCCTACGCCATCGCCGCCAAGTTTGCCCATCCGGACCGTCCGGTCATCGCCCTGGTAGGCGACGGCGCGATGCAGATGAACAACATGGCCGAACTCATTACCGTTGCCAAATACTGGCGTGAATGGGGCAACGGCAAATGGATCTGCGCCGTGTTCAACAATGAAGACCTGAACCAGGTGACCTGGGAACAGCGCGTCATGAACGGCGACCCGAAGTTTGAGGCCTCGCAAAATATCCCGGATGTGCCCTATCACCAGTTTGCTGAATCCATCGGCCTCAAGGGCCTATTCGTCGACCGGGGCGAAAACGTGGCGGCCGCCTGGGAAGAAGCCCTGGCCTCCGACCGGCCCGTCGTCATCACCTTCAAAACCAGCCCCGACGTCGCCCCGCTGCCGCCGCACTTCACCCTCCAGCAAGCCAAGAAATTCGCCTCGGCCCTCCTCCAAGGCGACCCGAACGAACGCGGCATCATCAAGGAGACGGCCAAGCAGATGCTCAGCTCAATTCTGCCGGGGCGTAAGGATAAAGGAGATTAAGGGAGATCAGTCGGTATAAGCCGTAGGGCTATGCGCGGGTGATACGGCGCATAGCTTGTTGTTTCTAACAAGCATGCAAATGCATCAAACGGCTCTATATGACCTCTGATCGGCCAGTTTTACTGGTTTTGTCTTGGCGTACCCACGCACGAAGTCATGAACATGTACTAACGAAGCGATGACCGGTTGCAACCTATTCGAGTTCTCAGATCACTAAGTAGGACTGCCCTACTCTGCTTCATCTGAAAGGAGGTCGTGATGATTACGGTTATCCCCGCTTACACATGCCGTGTGGCCAATTACCAGTCGCTGATTGCGGCAAATGAAATCTGGTGCGCCGATCAGGCTCCGCTCAACGACCTCGATGAAGCTGAGGACGAATTGGACGATCTGGACCCGGAGAGCCGGAATCTGCCGGTCGAAGACCGCAAGAAGCTGATGGACGATTGAAGGCAGGCTGAGCCGTTTCAGCGTGCGCACCGTATAATGCGCCGCTTGAGCACCTGCTCACTGTCTTTCTGAAAGAGCCGCCTACGGGCGGCTTTTGCTTTTGTCTTGAGGATGATTCATGAATACGCTGGATACCATCAATGCTCGCCGCGCGGTCCGTCATTATGACCCTACTCACCAACTGAGCGACGAGGAGCAGCACCAGTTATTCACCCACGCCCTGCTCGCGCCAACGTCCTTCAATCTGCAACACGTTCGCCTCGTGGCGGTGACCGATCCGGCGCTACGCCAGCAGCTGCGTGCCGTGGCGTGGGATCAGGCCCATGTGACCGATTCGTCTCTGCTGGTGGTGATCTGCGCTGACATGGCCAGCTGGGAAAAGAATGCCGCGCGGATCTGGCGCGAAGCGCCCCAGGCCGTTCAGGATTTCATGGTGCCGGCTATTGATGCCTATTACCGTGACAAGCCTCAGGTGCAGCGCGATGAAGCCATGCGTAGTAGCGGCTTGGTTGCCCAGACGCTCATGCTGGCCGCCAAGGCCATGGGCTATGACAGCTGCCCGATGGTGGGCTTTGATTTTGACGCCGTTGGTAAGCTGATCAACCTGCCGGAAGATCATGTGGTCGGCCTGATGGTTGCGATTGGCAAAGGTGTCGAACCGGCTCATCCGCGTATCGGTAAGCTGCCGTACGACGAGGTCGTGATCCGCGACCGGTTCTGATTCAGCCGTAAGGGTGGATTACGTGTGGTTAATCCGCCCTTGGGTGGCATTTATCAATACTGGCGATGCAACCTCGGCCTCCGGTATGGGGACTAACAAGAACACCCAGCGCCAGGAGGCCGTCATGCTGAATCCTCACCCCTCTATGAGCACTCCCGCAGCTGCCCATCTTTATGGCGCCGGCTCGTCGCCTGCGGACGACGTGGAGGAGCCTGAAAGCGAGCTTGATCCAGACACTCGGCCGGAGGACTTACCCGATCACGCTCGCGAGAATCTGGAAGAGCCCTCTAAGATTCCCGGACCGATTCCCGATCCGGGTCCGCTGTAAGGGCTAGTGACAGGTTAGCCCAGCTGTTGCTTCGTCGCGTCGAAAGTGCAGGAATGAGCCCTTATAGGCTTCGCCGCTGTTCAGGATGCAGTCAGCGCGGGACATCGTATAGCTGTACTCCAGCTCCTGCATTTCACGGCAGAAACGTGAGCGCTGGCGGCGGTCCGGGTCGACAATAAGGATTTCAACCTGATCCGCCGAATGCCGGTCAATGAAATCGGCCAGGATGGCTGGCTGGTCGCGCTCATAGATCAGGTCGCTGCCAATAATCAGATCGAACTGACCCAGCTCCAGGTCGGTACGGCTCCAATCGGCGGACTGATACTTGATTGGGCCCAGCTGATTGAGGCGAAGGTTCTCGGTCAGGAACGTGGGGATCAATGGGTGGTAGTCACTAACCGTCATGTTGCCGCCCCGGCTATGAACCACAAGGCTGGCCAAGGCCAGGCCCGCCCCCAGTTCCAGTACGCGTTTTCCTTGTACGTCCATGGTGTGCATGGCAGTAGCCAGTACATGGCTCGACGGCCAGATCTGCCCGAACAGCGGCCAGCTTTCAGGCGAGATACCTAAACGCTCTGCCTCCCCTTCGGGATCATGGTATTGCTGGGCGTCTTTTAACGACTGGATATGAAAGTCGGTGCCGCCAATAGTGACGGTCTGATATTTGGTGCGATAGCCGGACATGTAGGGTTTGACTCAGAGTAGCTGGGCGACAAGACAAGCATGGTCGGCGAGCACGACTCTAAATGAGCAGCGGTACAGGTCGAGAAAGGCGAGCCGTTGAGGCGAGAACAAGGGATGGGGCAGTTATTGCCTGAATGACAGGCAATAAAAAGCCCCGCTAGGCGGGGCTTTTGGGCTCAGACGTCTTAGACGACTTGAACCTGATCAGCCTGCATACCTTTCTGACCTTTAACGGCCACGAAGGATACAGTTTGACCTTCGCTCAGGCTCTTGAAGCCGGCGCTTTCGATCGAACGATAATGAACGAACAGATCCGGACCACTCTGGGGAGTGATAAAACCAAAACCTTTCTCATCGTTGAACCATTTAACTGTGCCAGTTTGACGACCAGACATGATGTATCTCCAGGGTAAAAGTTAAGACTGCGACGCTGAACCGTTCAGGCCGAGACTGAGGTGCGAAAAGTAAAACGAGCCGAGGAGATGAAACGAAAAGCAGTACATCAGGCCAGGTATCGAAGTGACAATTGCAAAGCAGTGAGATCACAATACGCTTTTTTGCGCCCTTGTATACCTTTATTTTTGGTCGTAATGGCAACGAACGGTAATAGCCCTTATTTATCAAGGGCCTGGCTACTAGAATTATTTTCTACATTGAGACAGGTATAGCTCTTGAAGGTGAGCCATATCAGGCCTTGCTCTCTAAGCGGATGCAGGGAAACCGGCATCAGTCGAACTCTACCGTGACCACCGAAACGCCATAGCCCAGGCGTTCGCTAAATTCTTCAATAAAGCTTGAGCGAAAGCCGGCATGTGCCCAGCCGTTGAAAATGAAGCCCAAGGTTGAAAAGCCGCAAGGCTGCAGAAACAAAAAGCCATTGATGTCGTCTTCATGTCCGCACCGTGGGCAGCGGAAATTATCGGTATGGCCCGGCATCCACTCTTCGAGGCTATCAAACAGTACCTCACCGATTTCCTGGCGGCATTCCGGGCAACCAGCTTCCCCCTTGAAGCCTTTTTCCGGTGTGAAAATGCAGCGACGCGTAACGATTTCCAATCCATGGATCGGCTGACCGAATGGCAACTGATCCGGATGATGCACCACCCGCTCGGCTCCTGGCGCAATGCCATAGGCCATTCCTCGCGAGCCTCGGCCGCAGGTGGTTACCTGCTCTTGAACAATATCCCGATGGATTAGCCAGCGCAGCATGGCCCAAGCCTTTGCTTCATGACCTGGAAAGGTAGAAATCTGCGGGACGAGGATGAGCTGGTTAGCGTACATGGTGTGCTGGTTTAAGGAAGACATGCCTTTATTGTCGCCCAGATTTGAATTGTTCGCGCGAAGAGTGGAATAACAAGCCTGTTGCAGCTACAAACTGACCCCTCAGTAACAGGCATAAAAAATCCGGAACCCTGAATGGATTCCGGATTTGATCATCGCGTGGGCCACACAGGCGGTTAAACCTGAGGAGTCGATGTCACGTCAGTTTTATTTGCCTACCGTCTTGCCCAGGAACCAGGCGCGCTCTTCGGCTTGGTCGATCCACTCTTCCAGCAAACTGGTAGTGGCAACATCATTGCCTTCGTCAGTCAGCGTGTGGGTAGTACGCATGAACGCAGCCAGAGCCTGGTTGTCAGCATGCAGTTCAGTCAGCATGTCGTCAGCGCTCAGGTCTTCGGCTTCGCTGCTGGCCAAACGCTTCTGGGCAACCATTTGCTCCAGTGAACGAATGGTTGGCTGACCGATCTTGCGGGCACGCTCTGCGATCAGGTCAGTCATGCCAAACAGCTGAGTTGCCTGCTCTTCCAGCAGCAGGTGATAGTCGCGGAAGTGCCGACCATGCATGTGCCAGTGGTAGTTCTTGGTTTTGATATACAGGGCAAAGACATCAGAGAGCAGTACGCTGAGTGCTTGACCAATTTCAGCCTGCTTGGTCAGCCCTGCGTCCTGGCCGGTAGCGGCACGTGCATTGATACTTTCAACGGATTTGAGTTCTTGCTTGGCATTCACATTAGCCATGATCTAGACCTCTCAGTTGGATATCGGTAATGACCGCCATTTACGCGGTCGCGCAAAAGTCGATATTCAATAGACTCTAGAAAGGCGCAATTTACTCATGGCTTTTATGTATCAGCCCGATTGTCGGTAAATATACGGTGCGCAAGGTACATCCAGACGAACTAAACTGAATGGTCCAGCCAATCCCTGATACCGGCGCACCTGCCCGCCTTGCGAAAGCCTGTCTTACCCGCAGGCGTTAAGCGCAGCGACGCCTGTCAGGCCGGTATGGGTATAGCGTGCATACAAACATGAGCGTCAATGAGTGCGCCTTCGCCTCAACAGCCGATCTCTAAGCACAAGATTATTTGCAGGATAGGAAACTGCGCCTCCTATCCCATTCCGTTACCGTTTAAGCATCGCCCGCATTGCCGCTAGGGCATCGTTACCCCGTGCGGCTTTTACTTCGACAGGCGCGTCCTCCTGCCCTTCCCACTCCAGGTCTTCCGGCGGCAGCTCATCAAGGAAGCGGCTTGGGGTGCAGTCGATAATTTCGCCGTACTGCTTGCGCTTGGCAGCAAAGGTAAACGCGAGCGTCTGGCGGGCACGTGTGATGCCTACGTAGGCCAGGCGGCGCTCTTCTTCCACGCTGTCCGCCTCGATACTGGAGCGGTGCGGGAGGATTTCCTCTTCCATACCCATGATGAACACGTAGGGAAACTCCAGGCCCTTAGAGGCATGCAGGGTCATCATCTGCACACCCTCGGCGCCCTCTTCTTCCTCCTGCTGACGTTCGAGCATGTCCCGTAATACAAGCTTGGCGATGGCTTCTTCAATGGTCATCGTGCCGTCTTCGTCCTTTTCGAGCGTGTTTTTCAGCGCGTCGATAAGAAACCAGACGTTGCCCATGCGGAACTCGGCCACCTTGTCGCTGGAAGCGTTCTGGCGGACCCAATTCTCGTAGTCGATATCCATGACCATGCTGCGTAGCGCCATGATCGGATCGTTCTGCACGCACTGCTGGCGAACCGTCTCGATAAAGCGCTTAAAGCGGGACAGACGCTCCGTATAGCGTGCGTCCAGGTGCTCGGACAGGCCCATTTCGTCCGCTGCCGCATACATGGAGATGCCCCGCATGCCGGCGTAGTTACCGAGTTTTTCCAGCGTGGTCGAGCCGATTTCCCGACGCGGCACGTTGATCACGCGGAGAAAGGCGTTGTCATCGTCCGGGTTTACCAGCAGGCGGAAGTAGGACATCAGATCCTTTACCTCCTGGCGGGAGAAAAAGCTGGTGCCTCCCGACAGCCGATACGGAATCTGATGGTGTTGAAGCTTGAGCTCCATCAGTTTGGCCTGATGGTTGCCCCGGTAAAGGATGGCAAAGTCCGAATACGGCCGCTGCGTCTTCAGGTGCAGGGTAAGGATTTCCAGGGCAATGCGCTCGGCCTCGGCATCTTCGTTACGGCAGCGAATCACTCGTATCGGGTCGCCATGCCCCATTTCGCTCCATAACTGCTTCTCGAACACATGGGGATTGTTGGCGATCAGGATGTTGGCGCATTTGAGGATACGGCTGGTGGAGCGGTAGTTCTGCTCCAGCATGATCACTTTGAGCGAGGGAAAATCTTCCTTCAGCTGCATGAGATTTTCAGGTCGGGCGCCGCGCCAGGCGTAAATCGACTGGTCATCGTCACCTACCACGGTGAACTGCGCACGGTCCTGTACCAGCAGCTTTACCAATAGATACTGGCTGGCGTTGGTGTCCTGGTATTCATCCACCAGCATGTAGCGAATACGGTTGCGCCATTTTTCAAGAACGTCGGGGTTGTCCTGGAAGAGCTTGACCGGCATCAGGATCAGGTCGTCAAAATCCACCGCGTTGTACGCCTTGAGCGTGCGCTGGTAGTGCATGTACACCACGGCGGCGGTCTGCTCCTTGGGGTTACGGGCCTTGGCCAGCGCTTCTTCAGGCAGGATCAGGTCGTTCTTCCAGGCGCCGATATAATTCTTGATCTCATCAGCGCCGTCGTCCCCGGAATACTCCTTTTGCATGATGTCCGTGAGCAGCGCCTTGATGTCGCCCTCGTCAAAGATCGAGAAGCCCGGCTTGTAGCCCAGCTTGGCGTATTCCTTGCGGATAATGTTCAGGCCCAGGTTATGGAAGGTCGAGACGGTCAGGCCCTTGCCTTCCCCGCCGCGTAGCAGGCTACTGACCCGCTCCTTCATCTCCCGTGCCGCCTTGTTGGTAAAGGTCACGGCGCAGATGTACTGGGCGCGGATGCCGCACTGCTGGATCAGGTAGGCGATCTTGCGGGTGATCACGCTGGTCTTGCCGGAACCGGCACCGGCCAGCACCAGGAGCGGCCCGCTGATGTAATTCACGGCTTCCTGTTGACGAGGGTTCAATCGGGACATGGAGACATCGAGGGCTGGTGGAACAGGCGGCGCATTCTACCAGCCGGGACGAGCAGATAGGTGGCCGGTTGGCTGATCGCCCTGTGCCGCCTGTAATCCTGGAATGAGCGGAGGAGTCGGCCTTAACGCTTTACGGCCTGCAAGGCGCAATCCTTCGATATCGCCATCAGTACAGGCGGTGAATGTTGTATGTGGATATACAGAAAGTAACGGCCCTACTTAACCACAGTGCCGAATGAGAGCGTTATGCTCCATCATCCTGCTATCTAAACACTTCGTTTCATCGCCGTGCCGATCAGGGCGCCGGGGCGACAAACGTTATTTTCTTTGGGTAGCCCACTGCATCTCCATCCAGCATTGGCGTGTCGAGAAAAATCGACATGTTTGCTCCTACGACCTGAGTGGAATGGATCAAGCGTGTCTGGCCATCTGCCAAGCGCACCGTTGCGCCGGGTTTGAAGGCGTTGCGGTTTGTGATCGTGGCGGGCAGAGAGATGCCTGCCGCCTTACGGTACACACCGTTAAGCCAGTCTTTATTGGTGAAGTTGTTGATACGGGTGCTGAACGCTTTGTACTTTTGCGCCGAGGCTTGTGGCGGGACGGGGTCACTATGGTTCAGGCCGACCGTCAATTTATGAGGATAACCTACGGCCGTGCCATTCAAGAGCGGGCTTTGCAACCAGACCGCCATGTTCTTATCGCCCACCTGCACCCGCTTAATGGGCACGATCTCCCCTGTGGTCAGAAGTACCTTTGCCTGAGGCACGAACGCGGCAATATTGGCTTGCGTTGCCGGAATCGAAATACCCGCAGCCGTCCTATAAACGCCGTTTTGCCAATGTTCGTTCGTGAAGTTATTGATCGGGCTGGTAACGGAAGCGCTTACCTGGTTGGCAGCCGACGCGTTGGCTTTGGCGGGCTCTAGGGCATGCACGGTCATGGACATACTTAAAGCTACCATCAGGGCAGCCGCAAGTGAGGCAAAGCGAAAGGTCGATAGAGTCATTGTTGTTCTTGACCTGTGTAAGGGGCCGTTTGATTTTCGCTCAGGGAAACCCGTTTACTTCGATTACAGCTCCCTACTGACGGGAATCGGAGTAAGCACCAAGGAATCATGGATATGTAACACAGATCACATTCTACCGTGACACCCAGAGGCTGGCCCAGTGCAATCAATGCTGGCGGGCCTTGGATACAGCGAGACTCATCAAGCTATCAAAGAAGCGTATCGTGAGGCTTTTCTAGCTTTTCAACGTTCACTAAGCCGCTCCCTTTGAGGCTAACCAGAGGATGCCCGCCATGTTTCCCGATTTCCAGAAAGCGCATTGTCAGGTCAACGGCGTAGACATCGCCTACCGTATCGGCGGCAGCGGGCCGGGTCTGCTCCTGCTGCATGGACACCCGCAAACCCACATCATCTGGCGCAAGGTAGCGCCTTCGCTGGCCCAGCATTTCACAGTAGTGGCGGCGGATTTGCGCGGTTATGGCGACAGCAGCAAGCCATCAGCTGATCCGGAACACGTGAGTTACTCCAAGCGCACCCTGGCACAGGACAATGTGGCGCTGATGCAAACGCTGGGTTTCGAGACGTTCGATCTGCTCGCCCATGACCGTGGTGCGCGGGTTGCTCATCGGTTGGCCATGGATCATCCCGCGGTGGTAAGGCGAATGATCCTGCTCGATATTGCTCCAACCCTGGCCATGTACAACCAGACCAACGAAGCCTTTGCCCGTGCCTATTGGCACTGGTTCTTCCTGATCCGCCCGGCACCGCTTCCCGAAACTCTCATCGAGGCCGACCCGGACCTGTACCTTCGCAGCGTGATGGGCACCCGCAGCGCGGGCCTCGCACCGTTCATGGACGGCGCGTTCGACGAATACCTGCGCTGCCTGAAACTCCCCGGCACCGCCCGTGGCATCTGCGAAGACTACCGCGCCAGTGCCACTGTCGACCTCGAACACGACCGCGCCGACCGAGAGGCAGGCCGAATGCTGACGACCCCTACCCTGGCGCTCTGGGGTGCTGAGGGCATCGTAGGTAAATGCTTCGACCCGCTGGCAGAGTGGAAGAAGGTGGCGACCGATGTGCAGGGCAAAGCGTTACCCGGCGGGCATTATCTGGCGGAGGAAGTGCCGGAAGTGCTGGTGGATGAGGTGATGAGGTTTTTCACATAAGGCGGAGCGTTAGAAAAGTCTCGCTTTGCCCAACCCATTTTATGAATGGAAAAACCTATATGAATCTTAGTTGAGGCGGAGCACCGTCTAACAAAAAGCCCCGCATGTGCGGGGCTTTTTGTTTGCTCACGAACTCATCCGAAAACGGGACGAGTTGTTCTTTTTACACCCGGAAATGGCTCACCAGTGTTTGCAGGTGGTTGCCTAGGCGTGCCAGTTCGATGCTGGAAGCAGCCGTTTCTTCGCTGGCGGCGGCGGTCTGCTCGGAGACGTCCCGCACGTTTACGATGCTGCGACTGATCTCTTCAGCTACCGAGCTTTGCTGCTCGGCAGCGGCGGCGATCTGCTGGTTCATGGCCTGAATGTTAGAAACCGTATGGGTAATGGTTTCCAGCGAGCTACCGGCGCGGCGAGTCAGTTCCACGCTGCTGTCGGTCAGCTTGCGGCTATTGAGCATCACGGTGGCGACCTGCTGAGTGCCGTTTTGCAGGCCAGCGACCAGTCCTTCGATTTCCTCGGTGGACTTTTGCGTGCGCTGGGCCAAACCACGTACTTCATCAGCCACAACTGCAAAGCCTCGGCCCGCCTCGCCGGCACGGGCCGCTTCGATGGCGGCGTTCAGTGCCAGCAGATTGGTTTGCTCGGCCACAGCCTTGATCACATCCATCACGCTGCCGATCTTGTCGCTTTCCTGTTGCAGCCGGTTCATCGCATCGGTGGAACGGCCTACTTCTTCGGCCAGCTTTTCAATCTGGGCAATGGCCTCGCCTACCACCTTGTCGCCTTGACGTGCTTCGTTATCGGCTTGGGTTGCGGCAACCGAAGCCTGCTCGGCGCTGCGGGCAACTTCCTGCACGGTGGCCGTCATTTCATGCATGGCCGTAGCAACCTGGTCGGTCTCTACTTTCTGGTTGTTAACCCCGGCGCTGGTTTGCTCGGTAACGGCGGACAGCTCTTCAGCAGCGCTGGCGATCTGGGTAACGCCATCGCGGATGCCACCGATCAGGTCACGCAGGGTATCGCCCATACGCTGGATGCCTTGCTGCAGCACGCCCAGCTCGTCGCGGCGGGTAACCCGCATGGTTTGCGTCAGGTCGCCGCTGGCAATGCTTTCAACTACATCCAAGGTCTGCTGCAAAGGCTTGGTAATCTGCCGTGTAATGACCCAGGCGGCGATAACACCAAACAACAGGGCCAGCAGGGTGGCGCTGATCTGCCATACCCGCGCTTGAGCGCTTTCCACATCGCGGCGCTCCATCTGAATCTTGTACAGCTCATCGCTCAATCGTACGATCGTATGGCCTTGATCGGTCATTTCCTTCCGTGCGGTAGCGATGTCATGGATTGCCGTCTTGAACGACGTAACGGAATTGCGGTAGTTGGTCAAGGCGATACCCAACTGCTGCAGGCGAGCCTGCTCATTGGGCAAGCTTTGAGCCAACTGCTCGATCTTAGGGATAGCGCCGTCCAGCTGGGCGAACGCCGCCTGCTCGGTCTTATCGCTGGGGGCCGTGGTGTAGTTGCGAACGTCATAGCGCACCTGCGCCATCAGCTCCTGAGCCTCGACCGCCGCCTGGAAATGCTCGAACCGCTGAGGGTTAGCAGTGTCAGCCAGTACGGAGTTTCTAATCTGGTCAACCAGGGCGTAGGCAGCGGTAGCGGTGTCGTTTATGGTCTGACGTGCCGCTACGCTGGCCTTGTAGCCGTTGTGCATATCGTTAAAGGAATGCTGATAAGCAGCAATCTGCTTAGCCTGCTCCTGTAAACGCTCGACGTTGGCCGGGTTTTTAAAGCGCTCGAGCACACTTTTCTGATAAGCAGTAAAGGCTTCCAGTTGCTTCTGCACCGCCTGGGCGGACGCGTCGTCACCGTTGGCGATCATGAACTGTAAGCGGGTAACGCGCAGTTTGGTCAGACTGTTGTTTAACTCTGAAATATCGCTCATCCAATTGCTGCGCTGGATTAGGCTACCGAGACTAAACCAACTGACCAAGGCGAGCAGTGCAGTCAGCACCAGAACCAGGCCAAATCCTAAGCCTAGCTTTTTAGTGACGCTGATATTGGCAAACCAGCCATTCATGAATCTTCTCCCAACGATAAAGTGACGCATGCCTTAAAAGATAAGGTGGCCATGAATCCATGAGGCCACCGAAAGGTCGCGTAGGATGGTTATATCGGCGGTAGCGTCCAGGGCTGAAGCTAATTTCATCGTCTGAAACAAAAAATTGCTGGACGGCAGTGGAGCGTCGCGGCAGGAGCAGTGGAGGCATAGCGTAGCCTGTCTAGAATGCCTTTTAGGAGAAGGCGCTTGGTCAGCATGTGCCGTATCGTATGGCTAGTCGCGGAATATGCTTCGCTCTCTTCCTTAACCCTTATGGAGTTTCCCATGACTGCCTCTACACGCCGCCCGGTTCCCCTGCCCAAGGCTTACCGTTTGCTCAATCACGGGCCCACTGTACTGGTCAGCGCCTCCCATGAAGGCAAGCGCAACCTTATGGCCGCTGCCTGGGCCATGGCGATCGACTTTGATCCACCCAAGATCGCGGTGGTGCTCGATAAATCCACCTGGACGCGTGAACTGCTCGAAGCCTCCGGCACTTTTGTTCTTAACGTCCCGGTTGTTACCCAGGCCGACCTTGTCCAGACCGTGGGTACGACCTCCGGTCGCGAGTTTGAGCGTGACGGGCAGGATAAATTTGCGGCGTATGGAGTCGAGACGTTTCCGGGCGAGGTGGTCGAGGCGCCTTTAGTAGCGGGTTGCGCCGCCTGGCTGGAGTGCCGCCTGTTGCCGGAGCCGCACAATCAGCAGCGGTACGACCTGTTTCTCGGCGAAGTTGTTGCTGCCCACGCGGACGAGCGCGTCTTCCAGCGTGGTCATTGGAATTTCGGCGGCCATGACGCCCTACGAACCCTGCATCACGTGGCAGGTGGGCATTTCTTGATTATTGGCGGTACGGTAGACGGCCAGGTACTCACGCCGACCGGAAATACGAACGCGGACTGACTTTCCGATACGGCTTTCCCCTTGTGGTAAGCCGTCCTCCAGCCGATCGTTTTGACTCTTCCTCCCGCATTGGGGCAAAGTGCGCGCCTTTTGGGTGCGGTCTTTGCCATAGGAGAGAGCAAGTGAATGCAGTGGTTGCAGCGGTAGGGCTCATGCTGGTGCTGAGCCTGTGCCGTGTCCATGTCGTGGTGGCGATGATCATCGGTGCCCTGGCCGGTGGAATGATGGGTGGGCTAGGTGTGGATGGCACGCTCAAGGCGTTCAACTCAGGCCTGGGCGGCGGTGCGACGGTAGCGTTGTCTTATGCGCTGCTCGGTGCCTTTGCGGTTGCCATCAGCAAGTCGGGCTTGGCGCATGCCCTGGCAGACAAAGCGCTGGCCATGGTGGGTCGTAGCGAAGCGCAGAGCGGCGGTATCGTCAAATGGATACTGGTGGGGCTGATCCTGGCCGTTTCGATCGCCTCGCAGAATATCCTGCCGATCCATATCGCCTTTATTCCACTTCTGATCCCGCCGTTGCTCTATGTGCTGACACGCCTGCAGATCGATCGCCGGCTGATGGCCTGTGTGATGACCTTCGGCCTGATCACACCCTATATGTTTCTGCCTGTTGGCTTCGGCAGCATCTTTCTGAACGAGATCCTGCTGGGCAACGTTGCCAGTGCAGGCGTGGACGTCAGCGGTATTCACGTGAGCCATGCCATGGCAATTCCAGCCCTTGGCATGCTGTGTGGTCTGCTGATCGCCGTGTTCTTTAGTTATCGCCGCAAGCGCGTATACGACCTGACCCGTATCGAGCAGTCCGAACATGTTGAGACCCGGTATAACCCGCTGAGCCTGCTGGTGGCCGGCGTAGCTGTGGCTGCCGCGTTTGTCGTGCAGTTGTGGCTGGACTCGATGATCATCGGCGCGCTGGCCGGTTTCGTGATCTTTTCCGTCTCGGGTGTGGTGCGCTGGAAGGAAGCGGACGACTTGTTCACCGAGGGCATGAAGATGATGGCCATGATTGGCTTCATCATGATTACCGCGGCCGGCTTCGCCGAGGTGATGAAGGCAACCGGTCAGGTAAAGACCCTAGTGGACGCGTCGGCGGCCTGGATCGGCAATAGCAAGGCGGTAGGCGCTCTGCTGATGCTGCTGGTCGGTTTGTTGGTAACCATGGGGATTGGTTCGTCTTTCTCTACGGTGCCCATCATTGCCGCTATCTTTGTGCCGTTAGGCGTGCAACTGGGCTTTAGTCCGCTGGCTATCGTCAGTTTGATCGGCACGGCTGGCGCCTTGGGCGATGCCGGTTCGCCAGCCTCTGATTCTACTCTTGGCCCAACCGCTGGCCTCAACGTAGACGGCCAGCACAACCACATCTGGGATACCGTGGTGCCTACTTTCCTGCACTATAACCTGCCGCTCCTGGTCTTCGGCTGGGCTGCGGCGATGGTGCTGTAAGCCGTTAGCCTCGTAGGGCGCAATGTGAATAAACACCTTGCGCCTTGGCTATCTCCTGGCACGCAACTGCCCTACAGGCGCCGGTTAAGCAAAAGCCTGTTGGGCAGCACATAATCCATACGATCTTGTTTCCCTTATTGCGGTGTCCCGAACACTTGCGTCCAATAAATTGCCGCATCGCTTTTCTCATTCACGTGATACGCCGCTCCCATCTCGGTGAAGTGCGGATTCATGATGTTGGCGCAATGGCCTGGGCTGGACAGCCAGCCGGCCACCGCTTTATGTGCGGTGCCCTGTCCGGCCGCAATATTTTCGCCGATTCGGCTCCACTGATACCCTTCCCTCGTGGCGCGATCACTGACCTGGCTGCCATCCCTGCCCGCATGGCTAAAATAATTCTGATTGGCCATATCCCGGCTATGGCCAAGTGCCGTCTGTGCAAGTGTGGCGTTCCAGGTAAGCGGTGGCGCAGCAGTAAAGGCCTGGTTGCCGCAGGACCGTGGCGCTGCACGCGCTGCATTAACCTCGCGCAAGATCACCTGCCCGGCCTGTTGCCAATCGCCAAGATCCTTTGACAGAAGCGGCCGCGCCAGCACAATCAGCCAGGTAGTGCCAGTGTAGGACACCCCAATTTCAGCAAAGGCCGGGTTCAGCAACGTGCCGCAATAGTGCTGCCGGATGGTATCCATGACTTGAGTTGGGTTAGACGAGCCCGACAGGCCGATCGCTTGCGCCGTGGCGGCCAGATACCCGCTCTTTTGCAAGGCTGCTTGGAATTGCTCACCCGAGACGGCCTTCACCTGGGCCAGACGATCATCGGGTGCCAGCGGGCTGACCGGCGAAACGCGGTGGCCGTTGCAGGTTTCCGCTGATTGGCGATAGTCGTTGATCAGCGTAATGAGTTGGTTGGCATCTGCTGCCTGGGCTGTTATAGGCAACAGCCCAGCCAAAGGCAGTGCCAGGCTGGTTCGGTAAAGATATGAACGTAACGTGCGGATAAAAGCGCTGGTCATAGTCATGATCGGAAACTACAGCCTCAGGAAGCTACAAGAGTTACGACCACACCGGGCCATACCTTATCCAGGGCAGGCGACATGCGGTGATGGCTGATGGGTCGCCGCCCTTTTGCATGCCTTACCGCGGTGCGCCGAACACTTGCGTCCAGTAGATCACGTTCGTGCTTTTCGGATTCATCACGTACGCGGCGCCCATGTCGGTGTAATGAGGATCCATGATATTGGCGCAGTGGCCTGGGCTGGCCAGCCAACCCGCTACCGCCTCGCGAGCCGACCCGGATCCGGCAAAAATATTCTCGCCGATGCGGCGCCAGAGGTAGCCTTCCTCCCGTGCCCGCTCGCCGACCTTGCTGCCTCCCTTCCCCGTATGGCTGAAATAGTTAAACGTGGCCATCTCGCGGCTATGTGCAAACGCCGCCTGGCCCAGTTTGGCATTCCAGCGCAGTGGCGGTGCAGCGGCAAAGCGCTTGGCGCCGCAGGTCCGTGGTTTGGCGCGTGCCTCGTTGACCCGCTTCAGGATCTCCCGCCCGGTTGTTTGCCAGCCTGCCAGCGAGGCGGACACTATCGGCTGGGCCAGTACAACCTGCCAGGAGCGGCCCCGCCGTGATATGCCGATATTTGAATACTGTGTACTCAACAAGGACTGGCAATAGCTCCGCTGGAGCGAGCGTAGGGCTGCGGCCGGGTCAGAGGCAGGCACGTCTATTGTCTTGACGCGTACAGCGTTGTAACCAACCTCCTGCAAGGCCGTGCGCAAGGGCGTCCAGGCCCCGATCTTTACCTGCGATAACGGTTTGCTGGAAGCCAACGGTTGCAATGGCCCGGTACGTTTGCCGTCACACATCTGTGGTGCTGCGCGATACCGGTTGATCATCGAGACGAGCTGGCTTTCGTCGCTGGCCTGGGCGGCTATGGGCAACAGGCTTGTCAGCACCAAGGCGCTCAAGGTGACGTTGAAAGAGAAAAGACAGGAGGAGCTTTCAGGGGAAAAAGTACAAGCAACACGCATGATAGGCAGGATGGCTCTACTGAATGGGGATGGTCATACGTTGCATGTCGACACCAGGGTTACATGCCCGTCTGACTGGCTCGGCACGATACGTCAAACCACCCTGCCCGTTTCGATAAAAAGCGTTATCGACTTAGCATATCGACACACTATTCGGCTTCCCCTTAAGCCGCTCTACAGCGCACTATTCCAGCTAGCCGCGGCCTTGCTCATGCGCTCTTGGTATAGACCGAGGGATACCAGAAATCCTTGAGAATCAAGTGGCGCGGCCCTACCCATCCGGCGGCTCTCAAGTGACGGGCGATCAGCACGTTCATAATCCCGTGTCCCATCAACAGCACCGAGCCATGTGTAGCGGCCAGAGCGATTAGCCGGTCTGCTGCTTGTTTGGCCCGCCTGTTCGAGACGGCTACGGATTCGGTATGGACGGAAAGGCCAAGAAACCAGGCTGTACGCAAGCACAGCCGCCAGATCCTGACGGGCAGGCGCGGCCAATCGAGAGCAAAGCCTGGCAGGTGCGCTTCGGCAAATACCGAGTCGCATTCATAGGGCCGATCGCCTGCCAGATGAGTAAGTGACTGTATACAGCGTGACAGTGAACTACAGGCCAGCACCCCGGCTGTACTGGCTAACTGCACCAAATCGGTCGGTAGCTTCTTACAAATAACGTCAGCAGTCTGATAGCCCTCAACCCATCTCATCATTTCCCGTGGTGTACACCATAAAGCGCCATCGTGATCGGGTTTGCCATGGCGTACCAAAATGATTTGCATGAGGTCTTGGCTCTGAAGAGGTGAATCCATTCGTAACTGGCCCATGCCAGCTCTTTCATAAGACGCTTTGGAAAATGTTTCATTCCGTTTCAACAGAGTTGATTTCGTACAGGTGGGTACTGCCTGATCAAGCGCTCCTGTTGATCCTATCCAATAGGATCAACCCCAAGAGACACTAAATCCATTGATTAACCGTCTTTAGAGCTGGTTTCTGCCGCACCTGAATCAGGCCTCTTTCTTATGTGCAAAAGTACACATAAATATGGAGCAAAAAACTGTTTGAGATTGATTCAATCCGCTTCGTTAAAAAGCAGTACTGATGCCGTTTGAAAGCAAGTGATCAGCTTCGGTGCATCAAGAGTGCTCGATAAAAACGCTTATAAATCAGCCGCTTCGCTTCATGATAGGGCTGCGAAAATTCCGTTGCTACCATTCGTCTGCACCTTAGCGGGGCGACTCTAAAACTGGAACTCACGACTGGGAAGCCTCTCTGAAACTATGAAGGCTGATGAAAGCTGTACAGCCAAAAAACGCAAGTAAGTCCTTATCCATTAGGAGAACGACATGACTCAGAATAGTAACCCAGGCAATTTTGCGAACGATCGTGAGAAAGCGTCCGAAGCAGGCAAGAAAGGTGGCCAGAACAGCGGCGGCAACTTTGCCAATGATCGTGAAAAAGCATCCGAAGCCGGTAAGAAAGGTGGCGAGCACAGCCACGGCGGCGGTCGTAACAGCTAATAGGCAACAAGGGTAAATCAGTTGTTTTAACCCTTTCTCAACTGAACGTTATAACAGTAAGTCTCAATCCAATGAGGAGTAAGACATGACTCAGAATAACAACCCAGGCAACTTTGCTAACGATCGTGAAAAGGCCTCTGAAGCGGGCAAGAAAGGCGGCCAGAACAGCGGCGGCAACTTTGCCAATGATCGTGAAAAAGCATCCGAAGCCGGTAAGAAAGGTGGCGAGCATAGCCACGGCGGTGGCCGTAGCAGCTGATTAGTCTTTCGATAGTTAACCAAGGCGGGCCTGTTGGTTTGCCTATTCGCTGAGCTGAATGTTGTACCTCAGTCCAGTCCTTATCCAACATAGGAGAACGACCATGGCTAATAACAACCCAGGCAATTTTGCGAACGATCGTGAGAAAGCGTCCGAAGCAGGCAAGAAAGGTGGCCACAATAGTGGTGGTAACTTTGCTAATGACCGTGAAAAAGCGTCTGAAGCCGGCCGTAAAGGTGGCCAGAACAGCCACGGTGGCGGCCGCAGCTAACTAGTCATGTTGTAGGGGCAAGGCGCTTGGCTTTGCCCCTGACTTATCCAGACGGGTCTCTTGCTCCTTCCTCTCCCCTCTGCCCTTTTGTAGAGGCGTCTATAAGGTCTTCCTCTGGTTAAAAACCGGCTTCTAAGGTTGGTAATAGCTATTATTTAGCTATGTTTTGATACCTGAGAAAGAACGCCAGTAAAAACGCTGACTTCAGAGGACGTTAAGATACTTTCCGTGTTCCAGCTGAGACGGGTAGCCCAGGCGCAGCCCAGCGTGTCTTGAGTCTCATGGCTGGCGCTTCGACAAAATGCCAAGATAAAGCGGCCAAACCTAAAGTAAGGGCAAAGCTGAGTCCTATTAATACCGCCATGTTTGTATGTGCGCCCAACCACATCACCAGCAACTGCTGAATTGGAAAACCGAAAATATAAAGCCCGTAGGAAAAATCACCGTATCTGCCTGCATTACACAGGTAAGGCGTTTTCGCTTGGGCGAAGCAAAGGGCGATATAAGGTATAGACAAAGCGTGGATAATGAACCAAGCGTCATGGCCCAGAGTAGCTAGGGAGATCAGGCCTAAGCCCAGCGCAATTCGCCAACTCCAGATGATTTTGTCCTTATAAAGGTACAAAACTGAGCCAGAGAAAAAGTCGAGTCCTAGGCGGAACAGCTTGGTCAAGGTATGGCTTTCAGTTTCCAGGGATGGGATCACCAGGAAATGCCCTATGGCTAGCAGAAGGAAGACTCCTACTACGGCATACTTTTTTAATAGCTTGATCATGCCCAGAATCATAATGCTGCTATACATCAGTGCTTCGAAGGGCAATGTCCATAGTGAGCCGTTGACAATATGGGAATAGGGGTTATCGGCGAATACCCCGGGTAAGAGGTAGCGTGTTAATAGCAACGCATTCAAAAGATACGTGGCGGTCAGCTCATCGGAAAGATAGACCGTAAGAGGCAGCGTGGTTGCCAACGCGCCGACAACGAAAACAGTGAATAGCGTGGCCACTAGCAGGCCCGGCAGGATACGCAAGGCACGCTTGATCACGAAATGAGCCCGGCTGCTTGTCCTAAGATAGGAGCCTGCAATAAGAAAGCCGCTGATCGTGAAAAAGATATCCACGCCAATATCAGCCAGGTCCGAATGGCCGGTTAGTTGCAGAAAAGGCTCATCGGCTACTCGTCCCGTCAGCCAATACATATGACCAAAGATCACGAACGAAGCAGCGAGCAGCCGTAAAAAGTCGAAATTATTGATGTGGGTAGTACGGTGATGCGTATTCATAAACCGGAGTCCCTAGATGTTTTATTTCCTAAGCCGCTAGTACATGCCATAGGCTACTTCGCACTTTGCCCTCAGAGCATAGACCTTGCTTGGACCCTGCTTGATTTATATGTTCATAACGCGACAGCATTTTGCGACATTTTTGACTTCTACAAGTTGAAGTAATAAAGGCTTAGCTTCCCTCAGGCGTTTTGGTTTCTTGAAAGAAAAGCGCTCTAATAAACAACTCAATTTTTTCGCTCTTTGCCCTATTTCCATGGCTAAAGCTCTTTAAGGAGGCATGCGGGTGGAAGCGTTTGCAGCTTATGGGGGCCTGTTTTTAGTCTCACTCCTGGCTGCCACATTATTGCCTGCCCAATCAGAAGCCGCCTTGGCTGTGTTGCTGCTTAATGGCAGCTATTCAACAGGCGGGCTGCTGATTGCGGCTATTACTGGTAATACGCTGGGCTCGATGGTGAATTGGGGGTTAGGCCGCTCAATTGAGCACTATCGTACGCGGCGCTGGTTTCCCGTTTCGGCCCGTCAACTGGAGCGGGCACAGCGTGGTTACCAGCGTTATGGGCGTTGGTCATTGTTGTTGAGCTGGGTGCCTATCATTGGCGATCCGCTAACAATGATCGCCGGTATCATGCGTGAGCCACTGCCGGTCTTTCTTCTACTGGTAGGGTTAGCCAAAGCAGGCCGTTATCTGGTGGTTACTGCCGTAACACTTAACTGGGCCTAAAGCTTTATTCGCCTTGTAAGAAATCTCTATATATACAAAGACCCTTTTGCGAAGCGCTATCGCAGCTTCAATTGAATCAATAGAGATAACCACAAGGTGGCAGGAACCTAGCGCAGATTACTCTTGTGGATAAACAGAAAAGCAGAGGTAATGTGGATAACGTATAAAGTGTTTATGTTCTCTCAATGATATCCACAGCAGCAGAGTATTCCTCTAGAAAAGCTGCTTCCAGGGATTTATCCACAAGAGAGTGTCCTTGTATAACTTTTGAGAAAGCAGCCAATAGCCGTTTGTATAGTTATACACAAGGAGCAAAATATGAAACTGAGATTTAATAGTTATGCACAGCTATTTTAATTAAGAGAGACTAGGCGAGAGAGGCTGTGAATATATTAAATCTGTATAGAGCAGTATTTTGTAAAGGTGCCTCGATTAAGAGTTCGCTCATTTCTGCCTAACCTGCCTTTACCTGTAGAGGCATTATGTCATCACTAAATCCTGGCCTGTACTTCTGCGCTATATGCTGGAGAAGCCAACAAGCAACTACCTGAGTCATACAGGCGGTATAAACGGTTGTGAACTGCGATGATCAGCGGTTTGGAGCGGAAGCGGGGAAGGGCGGTCAAAATAAGCCTGTCTGTTCTAGAAAGGAGAGGGCCATGCTGTATCCACTCGATGCCGATCAATGGCGTGCCTACCGTGGTGAAACCTTTCCTGCCGATAGTTGGAACAGGATGGGTGACATGTTGTGCACCAACCCCCAGGCCCCTCGCGTAGACCTCATCTCACGGGAGGCCTACCGCAATTTTGTCTTCCGCTTTGAATTCAGCCTGGCGGCTGGCGGTAATGGCGGTGTGCTGTTTCAGGTGAGCGAGGAGTGGCCGGAATCGTGGCAGAGCGGCCCGGAGTTGCAGCTGCTGGATAATGCTAGGCACCCGGATGGTGAAAATCCCCTTACAACCCATGGTGCGTTGTATGCGCTACAGGCACCTACTGCTGCAACGCCCATCGAGCCAGAGCGTTTTATGTCCGGGCGCCTAGTTGTTCAGGGTACAGCTGTCGAACACTGGTTGAACGATCGCTGTGTTCTGGCGTATGACCTCAAGAATACCGCTCTGCGCCAAGCGATCAGCCAGAGCAAGTTCAAGGAAAATCCAGACTTTGGTCTTGCTCCTCAGGGGCATCTGGTCCTGCAACACCATGGTGATGAAATACGTTTTCGCTACATGACTATCGAAGTGTTCGACTGACCTTATGCCTAGCGCCACGCCTGAAGCAGAACTCCCGACCACCCGGTAACAGGGTCGGCCGCAGGCAGCGCCACCCGCCGGATGCGCTCGACCGAGGCATCATGCGTCTCGGGGCGCGCGCGCTGGGTATCATAATCTTCCTGGCCAAGCGGATAAGCGCCTACTACCAGGAAGTTCTCGCTTTGTTCGATCTGGCAGTGGCCTGTCCCGGCAGGCAGGATCAGCACATCGCCCGCCTCGACAGCTATTTCCTGACCGGCTTCACCGCCCAGTATCAGTCGAGCATGCCCCGACGCTACGCCCAGCGCTTCATGCGCTGTGGAGTGGTAATGGTGATAGTCAAATACGCCGTCGCGCCATTGGGGAGGCCAGTCGTGTGCTGCAAACAGGCTTTCAAAGGCTGCAGCCTTGTCCTTACCATCGAGCGGTACGTTTCGGTAGACGAGCACGGGAAGAGGGCTGTTGGGAATACGGCCATCGTCTGTAAAAAATAGCCGGTCGGGTTTTGCGGATACGGGCCAGGCGGAAACGGCTGGAGCCAGACTTAGGGCAAAGCGTACGGCAGCGTAGGTCGAGCGTTTCGTAGGCATCACAATTCTCCAGGTGAACTAAATGTTCGAAGAGGAGCCGTGCTGGAAGTTTCAGCGCTTGGCTGAACGTCTACGGCTGCAAAGTATCTGAGAGTCGTTTGATCGCGATGCTGACAAAGGCCGTGTCGGTCCTTCATATGAGCAGCGAAGTGCACAATACGAGGGCTCCATGCGCCATCTTTTTTCTCCTGAACGCTCTTCCTTTTCTATCTGGCATGTTCTGGGCATAAGCGCTGCCATGCTGGGTGCGGGCCAGACTTTAGCCAACAACGGTGTGCAACTGCCGGGCTACGGGGCACAAGCTCAAGGTATGGGTGGTGTTTCGATTGCCTTGCCGCAGGATGCCGTCGCCTCGGCTAACAACCCTGCCGGTATGGCGCTTGTCGGCAACCGTGTCGATTTTGACCTGACGGTTCTGCGCGGCCCTGTCGATACGACCGTTGGCTCCAGGCATTATTCCGATACCGCCGTGATCCTGGTACCCACCGGCGGCTTTAGTCGGGTCATCAACGATGACTTCAGTTGGGGTGTCTCAGTTTTTGGCAATGGGGTCGGGCTGGACTATGGCGAGCCTGTTTTCGGCACTAAAAATCTTCGCTCCGATTTCGTTCAGCTCATCGTGGCGCCTACCTTGACCTATCAGTTCAGACCCGGCCATTACTTAGGCATTTCGCCGCGGCTGGCGATCGAGCGGCTGGATATTGCCGGGCTTGAAGGCTTCGGTTATCCCTATCACGGCGCCGATTACGCCTATGGGGCGGGTTTTGCCCTTGGTTATATCGGTGAAGTGGCGAAGGGCGTTCGCCTTGGCCTGACCTACGCGAGTCCCATCCGCTTTGAAAAAATGGACGACTACGCCCAGATACTGCCTGAAGGGCGTATCAACGCACCTCAACAGGCCGGGATCGGCCTTAGCTATAAGCCCGTTCCGCAGCTGACCCTGGCGGCGGATTACCTGTGGATCGACTGGTCAAGCGAGAGGGCTTACGGTAATCGCCTTACCGAAGGGGGAGCGCCCGGCAGCAGTCGCGCGCCCGGTTTTGGCTGGCGCGATCAGCATGTCTTTCGCGCTGGCGTGGCCTATGACTGGAGCGAGCGTTGGACCGTGCGAGGCGGGGTTTCTTTTGCCAGCACGCTCATCCCAGATAGCGAATCCAGTTATGCAACCCTGGCGCCGTTAATGGAATATGACCATTACAGCCTGGGTGCGACCTACCGTTTCAATAATGGATTCGAGCTGACCGGCAGCTATACGCTTGTCCCGCGTGGCACTGTGCATGGCAAAGGGGCGAGTGCCGGAGTCAGTACCAGCGCCCGCGCGGACTATCTCAATCTGGGCATTAGTTATCGCTATTGATCAATCGTGCGTGCCGGTAAACCAGTCCCTAAGCAGGGCGGTCATGCGCTCCGGCAACTCCAGCGGGGGCAGATGACCGCACGTAGGCAGGATTTCCAGCCGTGAACCAGCAATGCCCCGGTGCATGGCCTGCGCCTCGGCAACCGGCGTGAGCTTATCGTCAGCGCCTACAACAATCAGGGTGGGTACGTGGATATCCGCCAGGGTTGGGCGCGAATCAGTACGATTGATGATGGCCTGTTGCTGGCGCAAAAACGCTTCGCGGCCGACCCGCTTGCCCATGGCGAGTACTTCATTGGCCGCAGGCGTTCCGATCCGGCTCGCATGAATCAGGTTTGGCAACAGTTGTGGGCTAATACCCAGGAAACGGCCTCGCTCCGCCAGCGCCCGCAGGCCAATCCGTTGTTGCCTGCGTTCGGGTGTGTCCAGGCTTGCCATGGTATCGACCAGGGCCAGGCGTAGGACCCGCTCCGGGGCTTGCCGCATGATTTCGAACGAGACATAACCGCCCATGGAAAGGCCAGCCAAGGCAAAGCGGGGAGGGGCTTCAGCCAGAAGCCGCCGTGCCATTGCCCTGATGGAGTCATCCTGCGTAATGTCAGCGATCTGAACCGAGGCGATGTCCGCCAGTGCTTCCGCCTGGGCTTTCCACAAGGCAGCGTCGCACAGCAGGCCCGGGATCAGCAGCAGCGGAATATGCCCGTCAGGGCTGTTCAAGGGGGAGGGGGTCGTCATGCGTTTTACCTGGAGGCTGAGAGGCAGCGTTCTATACGGCCTGTGTTGCTTATGCAAGCTCTAGAGGCTATAGCAGCCTCTGGCCCATAGCCGTCCAGCGGTAAAACCTGACCTGACGTAAAGTTTTTTACTCTTGCGATGTCGGTATTGCCCAAGATGCGGCAAAATTTGTCCTTTTTATCGAGCCAACCGTCTGCTGTGCCTGTAAAAGGCGCGGCCCGGATAGCTTATATGCTCTGATTCTCCCTAAGGAGCCCTATGTGGACAGCCTCAAGCAGAAAATCCAGGCCGCAGGCCAAGTACTCTCCGATCAGGTCTTGAAGGTTGATGCCTTTCTGAATCACCAGATTGATCCTCAGCTGATGAGCGAAATCGGCGATGAGTTCGCGTCGCGTTTTGCCGATGCTGGCGTTACCAAGATCGTTACGATCGAAGCCTCGGGGATCGCACCGGCCATAATGGCGGGGTTGAAGATGGGAGTACCGGTGATTTTTGCGCGTAAGCACCAGTCGCTGACCCTGACGGATAACCTGCTGACTTCAACGGTGTATTCCTTTACCAAGCGTGTCGAAAGCACAATCGCCATCTCCACCACGCATCTCTCTGCCCAGGATCACGTCCTGATTATTGATGACTTCCTGGCCAATGGTAAGGCGGCCCAGGCCTTGATTTCGATTATCAAGCAGGCCGGTGCAAGTATTGCTGGGTTGGGAATCGTGATTGAAAAGTCGTTCCAGGCCGGTCGGCAGGAGTTGGAATCACAGGGATATCGGGTGGAATCCTTGGCCCGTGTGCAGTCTCTGGAAGGTGGCCAGGTCACGTTCCTGGATGACTGAGCGCCACCCGCGCCTGCAGTAGGTAGGTGCCATCACGTAGCTGCCTACCGGCGACGGTTCTTCAGGTTATATAAAAGCGCTATTTTTAGCCTGTAACGTCGCCGATACGCCTTGATCTATCGACCATCTGTCATTGTTCTGGAACCTCTCGTCCTAACGGTCTTTCTACTGTAGCGAATGTTCGAAAGCCCACTGCAACTTCTGTTGCCTGGGTTATCTATTCCCTTACAAAAGGAGGTCACGATGAACATCAGGCTCAAGCCGCTCCATGAACAAGTGATCGTTATTACCGGTGCGTCCAGTGGAATCGGCCTTGCTACAGCCAAGCTGGCTGCCGAGCAGGGTGCTCGTTTGGTATTGGCGGCCCGTAATGAAGAGGCGTTGCAGGACATCCAGCGTAACCTGGATGCCGGAGGCACTGTTGTCACGGTGGTGGCCGATGTGGGTCAGCAGGAAAATGTCCAGAAGATTGCCGACAAGGCAATGGAGGCGTTTGGCGGATTCGATACGTGGATCAATAATGCCGCCACGTCAGTGTGGGGTAAGTTCGAAGAGGTAACCGACGAAGACAATCGTCGTCTGTTCGAAACCAATTTCTGGGGAACGGTCTACGGCTCGAAGCTGGCGGCTGCGCACTTACGCCAGCGTGGCGGTGCCATTATCAATGTGGGTAGCGCCGAGTCGGCCGCCCCGATTCCGTTTCATGCCATGTACTCCGCCAGCAAGCACGCCATCAAGGCTGTAACTGATGTGCTGCGCGTCGAGCTGCATAAAGACAACGCTCCCGTTTCGGTGACCTTGGTTCGCCCCGCCTCGACCGACACGCTCTTTAATGATCATGCCAAGAACTACCTACCCAGTGCCCCCATGTTTCCGCCGCCAGTCTATACGCCTGAGGCTGTGGCCGAGGCCATTCTGCATGCAGCAGTCCATCCCCAGCGGGATGTCTACATTGGCGCGGCCAAAAGCATGACTAAAATGGCGCAGAGTTTCCCGCGGGTGTACGACTGGGTGAGTGAGAAATTCCTGTCGAAACAGATCCTGAGCGGCCGGCCTGATGGTAACCGGCAAGGGGAAATGTACTCGGCCGACCATAATCCGGGCTCCTATGGCCGTATCAGTGGTTCCACGCCGGGTCCCAAGTTGCACCATAGCCTTTATACCAAAGCGACCCAGCACCCTGTGACGAGCACAGCGCTGGCCGTTGTGGGTGGGCTTGCTGTCAGAGCGCTGCTGAAGTCGCGCCGCCATTAAGAAAGGTAACTGATGCAAGCAGGAACGCCTGTCGCGCAACAAGCAGCGCAGGGTTTCTATGTAAGCATTCTATCGGACTGGCTGTAAGGCGACGGATCGCCTGCCCGAGTCGACCATCAGGCAAGCAATAACGCGCCGGGCCCGCTATTATCCGCGCCCCATTTCCTGTATCCGCCTGAAAATGAAAAAGCCACAGCTCGTTGCCGCTGCCGAGATTGATCGTCTCGATACCTGGGCCAAGTATTACAAGGGGCTATGTAGCGGCTGTGTAGCAACCTGCTGCACGATGCCTGCCGAGGTCCGTATCAAGGATCTTATCCGCATCGGTGTTGTTGATGAGTTCGAGGCCGGCGAGCCGCCCAAGAACATTGCCAAGCGACTAAAGAAAGAAGGCATCATCGAGCACTTCAATCAAAAGAGCGGCTTGTTTACGTTGACTCGGCTGGCCAATAACGACTGCTTATACCTGGACCGTAAGAGCCGTCTGTGCTCGATCTACGATAAACGCCCGGATACCTGCCGCAATCATCCACAAGTCGGCCCACGACCCGGCTACTGTGCTTACCAGCCCAAGAACTAGGGCTTCTGGTAACAGCTAACTGCTTTTAGTAGCGGTAAAACAAAAACCCAGCGCAAGGCTGGGTTTTTTTGTGCCGTGATTCCGCCGAAGCGGTCACAAGGAGCGGATCAATTACTTGATCTTGGCTTCCTTGTACATCACGTGCTTACGCACGACCGGATCGAACTTTTTGATTTCGATCTTTTCGGGCTTGGTGCGCTTGTTCTTGTCGGTGGTGTAGAAGTGACCGGTACCGGCACTGGACACCAAACGGATCAATTCACGCATGATGCAACTCCTTAGAATTTTTCGCCGCGAGCGCGAAGCTCGGACAGTACGGTATCAATACCGCGCTTGTCGATGATGCGCATGCCCTTGGCAGAAATCCGCAGACGTACAAAACGCTTCTCGGACTCAACCCAGAAACGATGGTAGTGCAGGTTCGGCAGGAAACGACGACGGGTTTTGTTGTTTGCGTGGGAAACGTTGTTTCCCGTAACCGGACCCTTACCGGTTACTTGACAGACTCTCGACATGCCTCAGCCCTCATAAACCACATGCCAAACCCGGCATGGGTTGGCCGCTTGAATCGCTTGAAAATTCAGTTTAGTCGGGGCTTTGTCGGCTTTTCTGCAAGACTCGCAGAGCCATACCCCGAAAAAAGAGCGCTGTTTTATACCAGAAGAGCATCGCCGTATCAAGGAGCGGCTTAGTCATAACGACCAAGTGAGACCCTGTAAATACTGCGCTGGAGCTATGCTCCCACAGAGAAGCGTACCATTCGTCGTGATTTTGCATTGTGATGAGCTGCCCAGTGGTCTAGCTTAGACCTTTGGGCGCCATGAGCTCCATGGACGGCCATCTACTCTACAGAAGGAGTTCCCGATGCGCTTTGCTGCTTTGCCACTTCTTTTTGCGCCGCTGTTGGCGCAGGCCGCTACCCTGAGCGTCTGCACCGAAGCCAGCCCGGATGGGTTTGACGTGGTCCAGTATAACGCGTTGACCACGACCAATGCGTCAGCGGATGTACTTATGAACCGCCTGGTGGAGTTCGATCCGACGCGCGGTGAGCTGGTTCCGAGTCTGGCCGAGCGCTGGGAGGTCTCTTCGGACGGCCTTACTTACACGTTTACGCTGCGGCCCGATGTGAAATTTCATCAAACGGAGTACTTCAAGCCCAGCCGCTCGTTGAATGCCGATGACGTAGTGTTCAGCTTCGAACGGATGCTTGATCCCAGGCATCCCTGGCATAGCGTAGCGCGCAGCGGCTATCCCCACGCTCAATCCATGCAGTGGCCGGACCTGATCAAGTCAGTGGAAAAGGTTAACGGCAATCAGGTGAGAATTACCTTGAATCGCCGCGATGCCACGTTCCTGCCCACCTTGAGCATGGGCTTTGCCTCGATCTATTCGGCTGAGTACGCCGATCAGTTGCTCAAGGCCGGCAAGACCGAGCAGCTCAACAGCAAGCCTATCGGTACAGGGCCTTTCGTATTCAAGCGTTTTCAGAAGGACGCGGTGGTTCGTTATGACGCCAATGCCAACTATTTTGCTGGCAAGCCCAACGTGGATGGCTTGATCTATGCCATTACGCCGGATGCGGCAGTACGCCTGCAGCGGCTCAAGCGCGGCGAGTGTCAGATTGCTCTGTCGCCCAAGCCACAGGATGTTACTGATGCTCAACAGGACGATACGTTGAAGGTTGTACAGACCCCTGCGTTCATGACCGCTTTCGTCGGGATCAATACAGAGCATCCGCCGCTGGATAACACGAAGGTACGGCAGGCCATCAATATGGCCTTTGATAAAAAGAATTATGTGAAAGCCGTGTTTGAAAACAGCGCCGTACCGGCTGATGGCGTCTATCCACCCACTACCTGGGGGTATGCCAAAGACATCGCGGCGTATCCATACGACCCGGAAAAAGCCAAGGCATTGTTGGCGGAAGCAGGTTTTAAAGACGGTTTTAGTACCACGATCTGGACCCGTCCGAGCGGCAGCCTGTTGAATCCCAACCCAAGCCTGGGCGCTCAAATGCTGCAGGCGGATCTAGCAAAGATTGGCGTCAAGGCTGACGTTCGGGTTATCGAGTGGGGCGAGCTGATTCGTCGTGCCAAGGCCGGCGAGCATGATCTGCTGTTCATGGGCTGGGCAGGTGATAATGGCGATCCGGATAATTACCTGACGCCGCAGTTTGCCTGTGCTTCGGTCAAGTCCGGTCTTAACTTTGCGCGTTTCTGCGATGAGACACTGGATGCTGCCATCCGGGACGGCAAGGCTGTGGCTGATCAGGCGGCGCGTATCAAGCACTACCACACTGCCCAGCAGATCATTCATGACCAGGCTTTGTGGTTGCCTCTGGCGCACCCCACTGTCTCGGTCCTTACTCGTCAAGGCGTCGAGGGGTATCAGGCCAATCCCTTTGGCCGACAGGACTTCTCGAAAGTCAGCGTTAACCGGTAAGCCATCCAAGGGTGAAGCGTCGCCAAGCGCTACGCTTAGGCGCTTCACCACACGGCCAGGAGCTTATAACCACCCGTATTCCGCCATGGATAGCGGCTCGCCTTCACCTACGATGAAATGGTCGAGCACGCGTACATCGATCAGTGCAAGCGCCTCCTTCAGGCGATGCGTAAGTACCCGGTCGGCCTGGCTTGGCTCGGCTATTCCGGAAGGGTGATTGTGTGTAAGGATCAAGGCTGCAGCGTTATGAGCCAAGGCACGCTTGACCACCTGACGCGGATAAACGCTGGCACCATCGATGGTGCCGTGAAACAAGGCCTCAAAGGCAAGGACTCGATGTTTGGAGTCCAAGAACAGGCATCCGAAGATCTCATGGGGTTCATGGCGCAGGTGTGCTTTGAGATAGTCTTTAACGGCTTGTGGGTTCTCCAGGGCAGAGTCGCGCCGTAAACGCTCCGCCAGATGCCGGCGGCCCATTTCCAACACGGCTTGCAGCTGGGTGAACTTGGCCGGCCCAAGGCCGAGGTGCTGGCTGAAAGACGTAAGATCCGCCTCCAGTAAGGTGCGCAAGCTGCCAAATTCTTGCAGGAGGTGACGGGCCAGATCCACTGCGCTCTTACCGGCAACGCCGGTACGCAGGAAAATGGCCAGCAGCTCGGCATCGGTCAGGGCGGCGGCCCCTTGATCCAGTAACTTCTCACGGGGCCGCTCCTGGGCGGGCCAATCACGAATACTCATGAACACTCCTTGTCGAGGCTACCCGCTGTTCCTGTGCAGGTGCTGTGCTATCTTAGCCGCACTTTTTGCCTGGCGAGCGGCCGATCAGTTACCGTTCGCACAGACGCGATCTCCGTCATAAAAAAGCCCTGTCACCGGCCTTGTGGCTGGTCAGGCTCAACATAAGGCAGGCTCAATGCAACGGCTTCATCGTAAACGCATCGTGCTTGGCGTCGGCGGCGGAATCGCCGCATACAAGAGCGCCGAGCTGGTGCGACGCTTGCGTACCTGTGGTGCGGAAGTCCGGGTTGTCATGACCCAGGGCGGTCGCGAATTCATTACGCCTCTCACCCTCCAGGCGCTATCCGGCCATCCGGTACACCTCGACCTGCTGGATCCTGCGGCCGAGGCGGCCATGGGACATATTGAATTGGCCCGCTGGGCCGATCTGGTGCTCATTGCCCCGGCGACAGCTGATCTGATGGCTCGCTTGGCCCAAGGCGTCGCGGACGATCTTCTGACTACGCTTGTGCTGGCCACTGACGCCCCCGTAGCGCTGGCGCCGGCTATGAATCAAGCCATGTGGCGCGACCCGGCGACTCAGGCCAATACCGAGCTGTTGCGTGGCCGCGGCCTGAAGATTTTTGGCCCGGCATCGGGCAGCCAGGCCTGCGGTGATGTAGGCATGGGACGCATGCTGGAACCAGATGATCTGGCCCAGCGGGCAGCGGAGTGCTTTGAGTGGCACAGCCTGACCGGGCAGCACGTCCTGATCACAGCGGGGCCAACTCAAGAAAACATCGACCCGGTGCGCTACATCACTAACCATAGCTCCGGCAAGATGGGCTTTGCCCTGGCCGAAGCCGCCGTCGAAGCGGGCGCGCGCGTTACGCTGGTAACTGGCCCGGTACACCTGCCAACACCGGATCGCGTATCCCGTGTCGATGTGGTCAGTGCCCGTGACATGCTGGTGGCCTGCGAGGCTGCTATGCCGTGCGATATCCTCATCGCTTCGGCCGCAGTGGCGGATTACCGTCCGGAAGTAATTGCCCCGCAAAAGCTCAAGAAAGATCCTGCCAGCGGAGAAGGGCTGTTGCTGCAGATGGTCCGCAACCCGGACATCCTGGCTACACTGGCTCACCGACCTGATCGTCCGTTCAGCGTAGGGTTCGCGGCAGAAACCGAGCACTTGCTCGATTATGCCTCCCGCAAGCTGATGGACAAAAACCTCGACCTCATCGTTGCTAACGATGTCGCCAACCCGGCCATTGGCTTCAACAGTGAAGACAATGCCGTCAGTGTTATCGACCGCACGTTGCAGGAAACCCGTTTCGCCCAGACCAGCAAGGGCAAGATTGCCCGTCAGCTGATCGCTTTTATTGCCGACCGACTCAAGCACACAACTCATGCATAGCCTTCAAGCCAAAATTCTCGATCCTCGCCTTGGTACCGATTTTCCGCTGCCAACCTACGCTACGTCCGGCTCTGCTGGTCTTGACCTGCGTGCCATGCTCAAGGAAGACGTCACGCTCGAACCCGGCCAGACTGTTTTGATTCCTACCGGCCTGTCCATTTATATCGCTGATCCAGGGCTCGCCGCACTGGTCTTGCCGCGTTCGGGGCTGGGCCATAAACATGGCATTGTCCTGGGTAATCTGGTCGGCCTGATCGATTCGGATTATCAGGGTGAGCTGATGGTGTCCTGCTGGAACCGTGGGCAGACTGCTTTCACTATTACGGTAGGTGAGCGCATTGCCCAGCTTATGCTTGTTCCCGTGGTACAAGCTCATTTCGAACTGGTCGACGAATTCGAAGAAACCCAACGCGGCTCGGGCGGGTTTGGCCACTCCGGAACCCGCTAGACAGTCTGCTGGCCTGGCGATTGCATAGAGGCAGCGCCGGGCCATACACCGCCGCTCCAGGCGTTCCTGGCTACCTGCAAGCAGATTATGAACACGCGCTAAGCTTTCAGGGATCGATGTCGAGGAGCCGTAATGAAACGCGCCAAACGTACCGCCCAGGCTGCCCGGCCTGCCCAAACCGTCCCTGTATCGCTATTACCCAGCCTGGCGCTGGCCCTGATAGTCGCCTTCCTCGCTCTGGCCCTGCTATGGCTCTTGGTATTCGTTCCGCTCAGGGAGGATATCCATGCACATCAGCGACAGGCCTGGGGGCAAGCACAGGCCGCTATGGTGAGCCAGGCCGTGCGCCAGCTGGATGCCCGCGCACAGGCAACGGCCGCAGAGCCGATGGTGATCCAGGCGCTGGGCCAGTCTAATGAAGAGCTACGGCTTTCGGCTGAGCAGATTCTCAAGCACGGTGGCTTGGTCGATGCGCATCTGGTACGCGCCAGTACCAACCAGCCTGACGAAAATCGTCCAGGCCCTCTCAATTTCGCTGCGCTTGATCTGCTCCGGCGGGCCGAATTGGGCCAGCCAGCGCCCCCTGAAGCCTATCGCATTGACCAAAAATGGCTGGTGTATGTCGCGGCTCCGGTCCGAGCGGTTAAAGAAGGCCCTGTGCTAGGCAACGTCCTGCTGGTGCAGGATCTGCAACCGCTAACAAGCGGACTGATGGCTGCCCCAGCCGAAGCCGGGCATTGGCAGTTGGTGCAGCGCTTCAGCCAGGCCGCACCTCAGCGCCTTGCAGAAGGCGGTCAGGCCGGTGAGGGGGCGGCTCAGGGTTTTCCTACCATCAATCCGCTTTGGACAGTACAACTGGCACCGGTCGAGACGGCACTTACTGACCTGCCTCTTTTGCCGTGGCTAGTGGCACTCATAATGAGTCTGGCGGGGTCTTTCCTAGGCTTGCGCCTCTACCAGCACCGTTTCAAACGTATACTTCGTGACGACGTACGCAGTCTCATCGTGTTTAGCCAGGAACTTGTTAAGGGTCTTGTGGCCCAACGGCCTGCTTTAAGGATTCCAGAATTGGAACCTCTGGCACAGGCACTGGTCGAGCCGCAGTCGAAACCGGCCGAAACTGATCTTTCGGTCACGGAGCCCGTTGAGGCAACCGTTACGACGTTGGCCAGGCAAGGCAACGGCCCGTACGCGGAACCGATGTTTCAAAGCAGTGACGACATACTCGATATCGATATCCTCGACGAAGACCAGGATCTCCTGGGATTGGAGAAACCCCTAATGAGCACCACCGTTCAAGCCCCGACTTTAAACACCAGCATCTTCCGCGCCTACGACATCCGTGGTGTGGTGGGTGACTCCCTGACTGCCGAAACCGCCTACTGGATCGGGCGCGCCATTGGCTCCGAGAGCCTGGCCCGTAACGAGCCCAACGTGGCTGTCGGCCGTGACGGTCGTCTGTCTGGTCCCGAACTGGTCGAGCAATTGATCAAGGGTATCGCTGACACAGGCGCGAACGTCAGCGACATCGGCATGGTGCCCACGCCTGTGCTGTATTACGCGGCCAATGTCTTGGCTGGCAAATCCGGTGTAATGCTGACCGGTAGCCATAACCCGCCAGATTACAACGGCTTCAAAATCGTTATCGCTGGCGAAACCCTGGCCAATGAAAGCATCCAGGGTCTGCGCGAGCGCATCGAGACCGGTAACGTAGCCTCGGGCCAGGGTACTATCGAAAAGGTAGACGTACTGGATCGCTATTTCGAGCAGATCCGTAGCGACATCGCCCTGGCGAAAAAAATGAAGGTCGTGGTCGACTGCGGCAATGGTGTAGCAGGTGTTATCGCGCCCAAGCTGATCGAGGCCCTGGGCTGCACCGTGATTCCGTTGTTCTGTGATGTTGACGGCAACTTCCCGAACCACCATCCGGATCCGGGCAAGCCTGAGAATCTGGAAGACCTGATCGCCAAGGTCAAGGAGACCGGCGCTGATCTGGGCCTGGCCTTTGATGGCGACGGCGACCGCGTGGGTGTCGTTACCAACGAAGGTAATATCATCTATCCCGACCAGTTGCTGATGCTGTTTGCCAAGGATGTGGTTTCTCGCAATCCGGGCGCCGATATCATCTTTGACGTCAAGTGCACCCGCCGCCTGAACAACCTGATCGCCGGTTACGGCGGCCGTCCCATCATGTGGAAGACCGGCCACTCCTTGATCAAGAAAAAGATGAAGGAAACCGGCGCTCTGCTGGCAGGCGAAATGAGCGGTCACGTGTTCTTCAAGGAACGCTGGTTCGGGTTTGATGACGGCATCTATAGCGCCGTACGCCTGCTTGAGATCCTGAGCCAGGAAAAGGGTACTGCCCAGGCAGTATTCGATACCTTCCCGGTCGATATCTCCACGCCGGAAATCAATATTCAGGTGACCGAAGAGAGCAAGTTCGGCATCATCGACGCCCTGCAGCGCGATGCCCAGTGGGGCGATGCGCAGGTCACGACCCTGGACGGCGTACGCGTTGATTATCACGCGGGCTGGGGCCTGGTACGGGCCTCCAATACCACACCGGTGTTGGTGCTGCGCTTCGAAGGGGAAACGGTCGAGGAACTGGAGCGCATCAAGGATGTGTTCCGCAAGCAACTACTGGCCGTCAAACCTGATCTGAACCTGCCGTTCTAATCATCCGGAACAGCATGATAAAGGGCGCTCAGGCGCCCTTTATTCATTGACCGAATCAAGGAGTACGCCATGACCCTGAGCCGTGAAGATGCGTCCCATGTCGCCGAGGTATTATCCGAGGCGCTACCTTATATCCGCCGTTTCGTCGGCAAGACACTGGTCATCAAGTACGGCGGCAACGCCATGGAAAGTGATGAGCTAAAAGCCGGCTTTGCCCGTGACATCGTGCTGATGAAGGCCGTGGGCATCAACCCGGTCGTAGTGCATGGGGGCGGCCCGCAGATTGGCGACCTGCTCAAGCGGCTCAGCATCGAGAGCAACTTTATCGATGGTATGCGCGTTACCGACAGCCAGACCATGGATGTGGTGGAAATGGTACTGGGCGGTCAGGTTAACAAGGACATCGTCAACCTGATCAACCGCCACGGCGGCCGTGCCATTGGCCTGACCGGTAAAGATGCGAACCTGATCCGGGCGACCAAGCTCACCGTAACCCGCCAGACGCCTGAAATGACCAAGCCGGAAATCATCGATATCGGTCAGGTCGGCGAGGTCAGCGGTGTGAATACCGAGCTGTTGAATATGCTGGTATCGGGTGATTTCATTCCTGTTATCGCACCGATTGGAGTGGGCGCGGAGGGTGAGTCCTATAACATCAATGCTGATCTTGTCGCAGGTAAGGTGGCTGAGGCTTTAAAAGCTGAAAAGTTGATGTTGCTCACAAATATTGCTGGTCTGATGGACAAACAAGGTCAGGTTTTGACCGGATTGACCACTGAGCAGGTCAACGCGCTAATCGCAGACGGCACTATTTATGGCGGTATGCTGCCCAAGATCCGTTGTGCCCTGGAAGCGGTACAAGGCGGCGTACAAAGCGCTCATATTATTGATGGCCGCGTACCTAATGCCGTTTTGCTGGAGATCTTCACCGACATCGGCGTCGGTACTTTGATCAGCAACTGCAAGCGGTAGTAATAAAAAACGGGGCTAAAGCCCCGTTTTTTATTTCCCCAATAGCTGGACGAGCCGTTCACGGTCGGCCTGGTAGCTAGCCTCGGTTTCTTGCCGCTCCTTCGCATACCGTTCCAGCTCGCTATTCAAACGGCTTTCTTCGGCACGAAGTGCATCGATGCGCTGGAGCAGATCGTCGGGTACGGTGCGTCCGGCCCGCTGATGCTCAGCGGCTTGCGCCATGAGCGTAGCGCGTTGCTGGTCCAAGGACTGCAAGTTGCTGCGCTTGATCGCTGCGAGACCGTCAAGCTCGCTGAGCTTGCGTTGCCTGGCGCGGTCCACATCGGCCACGCTGCTGTAGAGCCTGAGCAGTTTGGCATCGGCCTGGGCCTGCAGCCGGGCTGCAGCGCGTCGGTGAAGCTCCTCGGCAGGTGGGGCAGGGGGCACGATTTTAATCACGCGACCCTGCTCACTGAGAATATCGTAGCCTTTCCCGGCATACTCCGGCGGCACGCCCTGGCGGTCAATGACCGTCACGCCGTTGCGGTCCACATACCGGTACAGCTGGATAGCAGCAGGCTCTGCTGCCAAGGTTGCTCCTGCCAGCATGATCAGTGCGCTGCTCAGCGCAACCTTTACTCCCATTCCTGCCACCTTGTCGCTCGATGCGTCAGTTCAAATGCCGTAATTGGCGCGATAGGCCTCGACGGCAGGCAAATGGCGCTTCAGCTCGCTATCTTCTGCGAGATACTCCAATACCTGGTCCAGCGCGACGATACTGACAACCGGCATCCCGAAATCACGCTCGACTTCCTGGATGGCCGATAATTCGCCTTTACCGCGTTCCTGACGATTCAATGCAATCAGCACGCCAGCGGGTGTAGCGCCCTGCGTTTGAATAATCTGCATCACTTCCCGAATGGCGGTCCCGGCAGTGATCACGTCATCAATAATCAGCACCCGGCCCGTCAAGGGCGCACCTACCAGCGTACCGCCCTCACCATGGTCCTTGGCTTCCTTACGGTTGAAGCACCATGGCAAGTCGCGGTCGTGCTCTTCTGCCAATGCAACGGCAGTAGCTGCTGCCAAGGGGATACCCTTGTAGGCAGGGCCGAACAAAACGTCAAAATTCAGAGCGGAATCTGTGACCGCAGCGGCGTAGAAGCGTCCTAGCTGGGCCAGAGCGTTGCCGCTGTTGAAGAGACCTGCGTTGAAAAAATACGGACTGACACGTCCGGATTTTAGAGTGAATTCACCGAAGCGCAGAACTCCGCGCTCGATAGCGAAACGAATGAAATTGCGTTGATACGCCTGCATTGCAATAGTCCCGGGCGGCATGAATTTAGCTAAACCGTTTGAGCTCGGGTATCATACATCCACGAATTTTTGGGGGCCATTTATGCGGATCATCAGTATGAACGTGAATGGTATTCAGGGTGCCGTTGAGCGAGGTCTGCTCAACTGGCTACAAGCCCAGAATGCCGACGTGATCTGCTTGCAGGACACCCGCGCCTCCGCCTTCGATCTGGAAGACCCGTCCTATCAGCTGGATGGCTACTTCCTCTATGCCTGTGACGCCGAGGTACCCAGCCAGGGCGGTGTCGCGTTGTATAGCAGACTTCAACCAAAAGCCGTTATCAGCGGCCTGGGCTTTGAGTCGGCAGATCGTTACGGACGCTACCTGCAAGCTGACTTTGACAAGGTGAGCATCGCCACGCTGCTTCTCCCTTCCGGGATGGGCGGTGATGAGGAACTGAACCATAAGTTCAAGTTCATGGACGATTTCACCAGCTATCTGAACAAGCAGCGCCGCAAGCGCCGCGAGTATATTTATTGCGGCTCGCTCTATGTCGCACATCAGAAGATCGACGTGAAAAACTGGCGCGAGTGCCAGCAGATGCCGGGCTTCCTGGCGCCGGAGCGCGCCTGGTTGGACGAGGTCATCGGCAACATGGGGTATGTGGATGCCCTGCGCGAGATCAGCCGTGACGGTGATCAGTTCAGCTGGTGGCCGGACAGTGAACAGGCCGAGCATCTGAACCTGGGCTGGCGCTTCGACTATCAGATTCTGACGCCGGGGCTGCGCCGTTTCGTGCGCTCGGCGCGTCTGCCGCGTCAACCACGCTTCTCCCAGCATGCGCCGTTGATGATCGATTACGATTGGACACTGAGCATCTGATGGGCATTAAAAAACCGGCATTAAGCCGGTTTTTTAATGCCTGTTGGCCTAACTGATTGGCCGCCAGCAGAAGGGGTAGCGATACGGCCGCCCCTGGTTGGCCTTGAGGCCGGCGATGATCGTCAGCACGAATGCCCAGACACCGACCAGGACCATGAGCGGAAAACCGATCAGAACCCAGGCCAATATCCAGCAAATTACCGTCGCAACGGTAATGGTGATCTGAAAGTTCAGCGCTTCCTTGCCTTGATCTTCGATAAAAGGGTCGGACTCACGCTTGAATTGCCAGACCACCAGAGGCCCGATGACGTTACCGATCATCGGGGCTACAAACCACAGGAACGCGGAGTAATGGCAAAGCATTGCCCAACGACGTGCGTCTGGACCGGGGATTTCCTGTAGTTCGTTCATCGCAGCCTCGTAGGTCAGTCAGCCAATGCGGCTTTTTGCAGTTCGAACAGATCGCGGATGCCTTTCTGGGCCAGGGCCAGCATCTCATTGAATTCCTCGGGCTGGAAGGGCGCGCCTTCTGCGGTGCCCTGGACTTCAATAAAGCCACCGGCGTCGGTCATGATGACGTTCAGGTCCGTTTCGGCCGTCGAGTCTTCCAGGTAATCTAGATCAAGTACCGGCGTGTTCTGGTAAATGCCCACGGACACCGCAGCGACCATTTGTTTCAACGGATTGCCTTTGAGCCCGCGCTTTTTCAGCACGGCCAGAGCATCTACCAAGGCAACGTAAGCACCAGTCACGGACGCTGTACGCGTACCACCATCGGCCTGGATCACGTCGCAGTCGATATAGAGGGTATTCTCGCCCAGCTTGGTGAGGTCCACCGCCGCCCGCAGTGAACGGCCGATAAGTCGCTGGATTTCCAGGGTACGGCCGCCCTGCTTGCCGCGAGAGGCTTCACGCTGGGTGCGGTCGCCTGTAGCGCGAGGCAGCATGCCGTATTCGGCGGTCAGCCAGCCTTGGCCTTTACCTTTGAGGAAGCGCGGCACGCCGGCTTCGACGCTAACCGTACAGATCACCTTGGTGTCACCGAACTCCACCAGTACCGAACCTTCGGCATGCTTGGTGTAGTGACGGGTGATGCGGATCTCGCGTAACTGATCGGCAGCGCGGCCACTGGGACGATTCATTTAGAAATACCTGTTGCGAAAGAAAACTGGTCGTCATTATAGGCGCCATACGAGATCATGCGACATCGCCGCGTTGGGCCAGACGTCCGGCTGCGGTAGACTTATCCCTTTTGCGGGTCGTTCCGCAGGTGGATCCGTTCCGGAACCCTTGTCGAGCGTGCCGCATTGCTTAAGCGAGGACATTTCATGGTGCATAGCATGACGGCCTTCGCCCGCGTCGAGCGCGCGGGCGTATACGGGACGCTAAGCTGGGAGCTGCGTTCGGTCAATCATCGCTACCTGGAGCCTCACCTGCGTCTGCCTGAGGCATTTCGTGATCTCGAAGGCGGCGTTCGCGAGGCGCTTCGTCAGGGATTGTCCCGCGGCAAGGTGGAGTGCACCTTGCGCTTCAGCGAAGAAAGCGCCACGCCCAGCTTGCAGATCGACGAACAGCGCGCCCGTCAGCTGATCGAAGCGGCCGAACGGCTGGCCGCAATGATTCAGCAGCCGTCGCCGATTGATCCGCTCGCCGTATTGGGGTGGTCCGGTGTTATCGTTTCCCGCAGTGTTGATGCCCAGGCGCTCAATGCCGAAGCGTTGACGCTATTCACGGCGGCGCTGGACGAACTCAAGGCTGGACGTCACCGCGAAGGAGTCGAGCTTGCACGCCTGATCGAAGAGCGTCTCCAGGCTATCCTGGCGGAAGTCGCTGCCTTGCGTGAGCTGGTTCCTGAAATGCTTGCCGCACAGCGGCAAAAGATTCTGGACCGGTTTGCCGAGCTGAGCGTCGAGGTCGACCCGCAACGGCTCGAGCAGGAAATGGTCATGCTGGCCCAGAAAAGTGACGTGGCTGAAGAGCTGGATCGCCTGACCACGCATGTGGGTGAGGTGGCCCGAGTGCTCAAGACGGGCGGCGCGGCAGGTCGTCGTCTGGACTTCCTCATGCAGGAACTCAACCGCGAAGCGAATACGTTAGGCTCCAAAGCCTTCGACCCCCGCTCTACGCAGGCGGCGGTCAATCTGAAAGTCCTCATAGAACAAATGCGCGAACAAGTGCAGAACATCGAATAGGCCCTACCCATGAAAGCCCTTCCTGGCACCCTTTATATCGTTTCGGCGCCCTCGGGTGCAGGCAAGACCAGCCTGGTCAAGGCCCTGCTCGATGCTCTGCCTGAAGTCCGTGTATCCGTCTCGCACACGACCCGAGCCATGCGTCCCGGTGAAATCGACGGGGTTAACTATCATTTCGTCGACGTAGCGGCCTTCCAGGCCTTGCTTGAGCATGGCGACTTTCTTGAGCATGCCGAAGTCTTCGGCAACTATTACGGTACCTCCCAGCGTCAGCTCGAGCAGACACTGGCCGAGGGTCATGACCTGATCCTGGAGATCGACTGGCAAGGCGCCCAGCAGGTCCGTCACAAGATGCCCCATGCCCAGTCTATTTTTATCCTGCCGCCAAGCCAGTCGGCCCTGCGTCAGCGTTTGACCAACCGCGGGCAGGACAGCCACGAGGTAATTGAACGGCGTATGCAGGAAGCCGTCAGTGAGATGAGTCATTACATCGAGTACGATTACCTGATCATCAATGATGATTTCGCTGCAGCGCTGGAAGACCTGAAATCCATCTTCCGCGCACGGCAATTACGCCTGGATCGTCAGCTTCGTCGGCACGACGATCTGCTGGAAGATCTACTGGCCCAGCGGTCATGAGCCAAACGGCACTTCCCTATGGCCGAATGTTTTCTTAGACTACACAGTCCTCCCGCTCCGGGATCATATTGCCACGAGGAACACCATGGCTCGCGTTACCGTTGAAGACTGCCTGGACAACGTCGATAACCGTTTCGAACTGGTCATGCTCGCTACCAAGCGTTCCCGCCAGCTCGCCACCGGCGGCAAAGAGCCCAAAGTACCGTGGGACAACGACAAGCCGACCGTAGTGGCCTTGCGTGAAATCGCCGAAGGTCTGGTTGATTACGAGGTTATTCGTCAGGAAGATATCGTTGAGGAAGAGCCGCTGTTCGCTGCCTTCGAAGACAACAACGAGGCTGACAGCGAGGCGCTGTAATATGCCGGACCGACGAGCCGTCACGTGGGCCGGCAGGAGATGATTTGATCCATGCCAGCCATCGACACGTTTTCTGAACGGCTCGCGTCCTATCTAGGCGCTGACCAGGTCAACCTGGTCCGCCGCGCCTATTATTACGCCGAGCAAGCCCACGATGGGCAACGCCGCCGCAGCGGTGAGCCCTATGTGACGCACCCGCTCGCCGTTGCCAATATTCTCGCCGACATGCACATGGACCATCAAAGCCTGATGGCCGCCATGCTGCACGACGTGATCGAAGATACCGGTATTGCCAAGGAAGCGCTTACTGCGCAATTCGGCGAGACTGTGGCCGAACTGGTTGATGGTGTCAGCAAGCTGACCCAGATGCATTTTGAGACCAAGGCCGAAGCCCAGGCGGAAAACTTCCAGAAGATGGCGATGGCCATGGCGCGCGACATTCGCGTGATCCTGGTCAAACTGGCCGACCGGCTGCACAACATGCGCACGCTTGATGCCATGCCGCCGGAGAAGAGCCGCCGCATCGCCAAGGAAACCTTAGAGATCTATGCACCGATTGCTAACCGACTGGGCATGCACAACATGTATGCCGAGTTTGAGGATCTGGGCTTTCGTGCCATGCACCCCATGCGTGCCGAGCGCATCCGGCGTGCCGTCAAGGCAGCCCGTGGCAACCGCCGCGAGATTGTCAGCAAGATCCAGGAATCGCTCACCAGCTGCCTCCATCGCGAGGAGCTACCGGGTGAAGTGATTGGCCGCGAAAAGCATCTTTACAGTATCTATCAAAAGATGCGCGGCAAGCGTAAGTCGTTCAATGAGATTATGGACGTCTACGCGTTTCGCATTATCGTCGACAAGGTCGACACCTGTTATCGCGTTCTGGGGGCCGTGCACAGCCTCTATAAGCCGATCCCGGGTCGCTTCAAGGATTACATCGCGATTCCCAAGGCCAACGGCTATCAGTCGTTGCATACGACCTTGTTTGGCATGCACGGCGTGCCCATTGAAATCCAGATTCGTACACGCGAAATGGAGGACATGGCCAATAACGGGATCGCAGCGCACTGGTTGTACAAGTCGGGCAACGAGGAGTCCAAGAACTCCCATGCACGAGCGCGCCAGTGGGTAAAAGGCATTCTCGAACTGCAACAGCGTGCTGGCAACTCCCTCGAATTTATCGAGAATGTGAAGATTGACCTGTTTCCCGACGAGGTCTATGTATTTACGCCCAAGGGCAGCATCATGGAGTTGCCCAAAGGGTCTACACCGGTGGACTTTGCCTATGCGGTGCATACTGACATCGGCAACAACTGCATCGCCTGCCGGATCAATCGCCGCCTTGCGCCACTTTCCCAGCCGCTCAACAGTGGCGAAACAGTCGAGATCATTACTGCGCCTGGTACACGGCCCAATCCAGCCTGGCTGAATTTTGTGGTAACCGGCAAGGCACGGACGAATATTCGTCATGCCCTCAAGCAGCAGCGCCGGTCAGAGTCGATCAGTTTGGGCGAGCGCCTGCTGAACAAGGCGCTCTCCAATTTTGATACGCAGCTGTCCAAGATCTCCCTACCGCGGATTCTGCCTGTGCTCGCAGAATATAAGGTCGTAGTGTTGGAGGATCTGCTGGAAGAGATCGGCCTGGGCAATCAGATGGCTTATGTCGTGGCGCGAAGACTGGTCTCAGCCGACGCCGAAGGGGCTGAGCAGAAAGCGCGTACCGAGGGGCCGTTGGCTATTCGCGGGACCGAAGGGCTGGTGCTCAGCTATGCCAAGTGCTGTACACCGATTCCAGGCGACCCGATTGTAGGGCACCTGTCGGCAGGCAAGGGCATGGTCGTTCACCTGGAAACCTGCAAGAACATCGCTGAGATTCGTCAGAACCCGGAAAAGTGCATTCCTTTGACATGGGCAAAAGACGTCGCTGGTGAATTCAACGTGGAACTGCGTGTTCAGCTGGAACATCAGCGTGGCCTGATTGCCCTGCTGGCCACAACCGTGACCTCAGCCGATGCCAACGTCGAGCGGATCAACATGAACGAGCGCGACGGCCGGATCAGTGTGGTCCAGCTGGTTGTGAGCGTACATGATCGTATTCACCTGGCCCGTGTTATCCGCAAGCTACGAACCTTGTCCGGCGTGGCCAGTATCACGCGTGTTCGCAGTTAAAACGTCCTATCCAGTCGGGTCTCCTTTAGACTAAACCTGCCAGGCTATCCTGGTAGGTTTTCATCACTTGGATAAGGAGCGACTCCATGAGCAAGACCGTGATCCATACTGACAAGGCCCCAGCCGCCATCGGTACGTATTCCCAGGCAATCAAGGCAGGCGATACCGTTTACCTGTCCGGACAGATTCCGCTGGATCCCAAGACCATGGAGCTGGTAGACGGCTTCGAGGAGCAGACTGTACAGGTGTTCGAGAACCTCAAGGCCGTGGCTGAAGCGGCGGGTGGCTCGCTGGCAGATATCGTTAAGTTGAATATCTTCCTGACCGACCTGAGCCACTTCGCCAAAGTGAACGAAGTAATGGGGCGTTATTTCCAGCAGCCTTACCCGGCCCGTGCTGCCATTGGCGTGGCGGCGTTGCCCAAAGGTGCCCAGGTAGAAATGGATGGCGTGCTTGTCCTGGCTTAAGCCGGGAGGGAGGTAACCCGGCCCGAAGGGTGGCTCCATGCAAGACACGGTGCCATGCGTGTTCGCTTATTGGTCCCAACGGCTCACTCCGTAGCTATGGGGCGCAATAACCGCAAAGCATCGCGCCGTGTCGGTTCACCGCAACAGAGTTATTTCGCCACGTTGACTGAAGCGCTTTCCAGAAGAGCTGTATATCCTTCCCGATAACTTGGGTATTGTGGTTTCCAGCCTAAAGCTCGGGCACGGGCGTTACGGCAGCGCTTACTGCCTGCCCGACGGACCGTGGCTTCCTCAGCCCAGTGCGTGACGCCCAGGCGTTCACGCAGCCAGGTGACGACTTCATAGAGGGGGGCAGGCTCGTCATCAACCCCGATGTAAATCGGGTCTAACGCTCCGCCTTTATTATCGATGTTTAATAAGCACGCGAGCAGCCCGGCAGCATCGCCTGCATGGATGCGGTTGCCATAGAGCGGCGGTTCGCTGGCGACGCGATAGCCCTGGCGGACCTGATTGAGTAACCACTCCCGGCCTGGCCCGTAGATACCGCTCAGGCGCACCGCTGTGGCAGGAATACCGCTGGCCTGAGCCATCTGCTCGGCCTCCAGCAAGACTCGTCCGGTATAGCCGCTCGGCTCGGTAGCGGATGTTTCGTCAACCCATTCACCGTTCTGCTGCCCATAAACGCCACTGCTGGAAACAAACAAGAGGCGGCGCGGTACTTGGCCATGCTGTTTCAGCCAGCCGAAAGTGTGTCGCAGACCCTCTACATAGGCCGCTCGATACCCTGTCTCGTCATGGGTAGTTGCGGCTGCAGTGTACACCACGTAATCCAATGGCTCGCGAGGCCAATCAGCCGGTGCAAGCGCTGCGTTCAAGTCCCCAGCAACCGGTTGGATCCCTGCGGGTAGACGCTCAACTGTGCGCCGAAGGCCATGAACCTGCCAGCCTGCAGCGTGCAGCTGCAAACCCAGGCGGCTGCCTACATCACCACAGCCGATGATCATTACGCGGGGAACAGCTGACATAGGCGCAATCTCTGCAATAAAGTACCAATGAAAGAGTTAGCTTGACGGTTCAAGGCCTTGGTCTCAACCCTGAGCGCTAAGAACGACTCAAAAAAGCGCACAGCCGCCTTGCTGGGAAGGTTATAGTATTTATCAATTGGTCATTGACTGACCAAACCTTCGAACGAACCGGAACGGCTGGCCTACCTAACGCATCGCTTTTCGGAATTGCACTTTGCCTGTGCGGCCAGAGTCGACTCGTTGACTTTGTACCGCTAACAGGGACGGCGCTAAGGATTGACTCGACATGACCCTCACTGAACTGCGCTATATCGTGACTCTTGCTCAAGAGCAACATTTCGGCCGTGCCGCCGAGCGTTGCCATGTCAGCCAGCCGACACTGTCGGTCGGCGTGAAAAAGCTGGAAGACGAGCTTGGCGTACTGATTTTCGAACGTAGCAAGAGCGCGGTCCGCCTGACGCCTACGGGCGAGAGCATTGTTGCCCAGGCGCAGAAAGTGCTGGAGCAGGCCCAAAGCATTCGGGAGCTGGCCCAGGCAGGCAAAAATCAGCTCAGCGCACCGTTGAAGATAGGCGCCATTTATACCATCGGCCCGTATTTATTCCCGCATCTGGTTCCCCAGCTGAACCGGGTCGCGCCGGAGATGCCGCTGTACATCGAGGAAAACTTCACGCATGTTCTGCGGGACAAGCTGCGTACCGGTGAGCTCGACGCCATCATCGTCGCCCTGCCGTTCAGCGAGCCGGACGTATTGACCAAGCCGCTCTACGATGAGCCGTTCTACGTGATGATGCCGGCCCGCCATCCCTGGACAGAGTTGAAATCGATCGATAACTCACAGCTCAATGACAAAAGTCTGCTTTTGCTGGGTGAGGGCCACTGCTTCCGCGATCAGGTCCTTGAAGCATGCCCAACGGTGCGCAAGCATGGCGAAGAATCCAAGCACACCCAGGTTGAGTCGTCCTCGCTGGAGACCATCCGGCATATGGTCGCGTCGGGTCTGGGCGTTTCCGTTCTGCCGTTCTCGGCCGTGGAAAGCCATCACTATGCGCCGGGTGTGATCGAGGTGCGTCCCTTTAATGCGCCGGCCCCGTATCGCACCGTAGCCATCGCCTGGCGCGCTAGCTTCCCTCGACCGCGCGCCATCGAAGTTTTGGCGGACTCGGTGCGTCTGTGTTCGATAGCACGGCCTGAGGCTCAGGGAGTTGTACAGCCCGCATGACCGAGCTGTCCGCCATTTCGGTGACGGCACTCAAGGGTGTCGGTGAGGCTGTGGCCGAAAAGCTGGCCAAGGTAGGACTCGAAAATTTACAGGATGTCCTGTTCCATCTGCCGCTAAGGTATCAGGACCGCACCCGCGTCACGCCTATCGGTGCTTTGCGCCCTGGGCAGGACGCAGTGGTGGAGGGTATGGTCGCAGCGGCAGACGTCATCATGGGGCGCCGCCGCAGCTTGCTGGTGCGCTTGCAGGACGGCAGCGGCACATTGAGCCTACGCTTCTTCCATTTCAGCCAGGCGCAGAAGGATACCTTCAAGCGCGGGACGCACCTGCGCTGCTACGGTGAAGTACGGCCGGGCGCTTCTGGGCTGGAGATTTACCACCCTGAATACCGCGCGCTAAACGATGATGCCCCCGCGCCGGTGGAAAAGACCCTGACGCCGATCTACCCGACAACCGAAGGGCTGACCCAGCTGCGCCTGCGCCAGCTTACTGAACAGACTTTGGCTCGATTGGGGCCGGACAGCCTGCCGGACTGGCTACCTTCCGAGATGGCGCAGCAATACAAGCTTGGCCCGCTGGCCGAAGCCCTGCGGTATCTACACCGGCCGCCGCCAGACGCTAACCTTGAGCAGCTTGCCGAAGGGCATCATTGGGCGCAGCGGCGGTTGATCTTCGAGGAGTTGCTGACTCATCAACTGTCCCTGCAGCGCCTGCGTGAAACTATGCGTGCGCAGCAGGCGCCACCTCTGCCACCGGCCAAGCGCTTGCCCAAGCAGTTTTTGGCCAACCTGGGGTTCAAGCCGACAGGCGCACAGCAGCGCGTAGGCGCTGAAATCGCCTACGATCTGGCTCAGGACGAGCCCATGTTGCGTCTGGTTCAGGGTGACGTTGGGGCCGGCAAAACAGTGGTTGCGGCCATGGCCGCGCTACAGGCGATCGAGGCCGGTTATCAGGTCGCGCTGATGGCTCCGACGGAAATCCTCGCTGAGCAACATTTTCTCAACTTTTCCCGCTGGCTGGAGCCGTTGGGGATTGAAACCGTCTGGCTGGCGGGGAAACTCAAAGGCAAGGCGCGGATGGCTTCGCTGGAGCGGATTGCAGCAGGGGCTCCGATGGTCGTCGGTACTCATGCGCTTTTTCAGAATGAAGTGCATTTTTCACGACTGGCACTGGTTGTCATTGATGAGCAGCACCGCTTTGGGGTCCAGCAACGTCTGGCCCTGCGCCAGAAAGGGGTAGAGGGTCGCCTGAGTCCGCACCAGCTGATCATGACGGCAACCCCTATTCCACGCACCTTGGCGATGAGCGCCTATGCGGATCTCGATACGTCGATTCTTGACGAGCTGCCGCCCGGCCGAACACCGGTAAATACGGTTACCGTGCCGGATAGCCGCCGTGAGGAAGTGGTCGAGCGGGTCCGCGCTGCCTGTTACGAGGGCCGGCAAGCCTATTGGGTTTGTACGCTAATCGAGGAGTCGGAAGAGCTGACCTGCCAGGCGGCGGAAACCACCTTTGAAGAGCTGTCGCTGGCGCTGGGCGAGCTGAAAGTCGGCTTGATCCATGGGCGTATGAAGCCTGCCGAAAAGGCCGAGGTGATGGCGGAATTCAAGGCAGGAAACCTGCAACTGCTGGTCGCTACAACCGTGATCGAGGTTGGCGTAGACGTCCCCAATGCCAGCCTGATGATTATCGAAAACCCGGAGCGCCTAGGCTTGGCCCAGCTACATCAGTTGCGTGGACGAGTCGGACGGGGCAGCGCGGTCAGCCATTGTGTTCTACTCTTTCATCCGCCCTTGTCGCATATCGGTCGTGAACGTTTAGCCATCATGCGAGAGACAAATGATGGCTTTGTGATAGCAGAAAAGGACTTGGAATTACGAGGGCCGGGTGAGATGCTGGGTACGAGGCAAACCGGTCTTTTGCAGTTCAAGGTAGCCGATTTGATGCGAGATGCCGATCTTCTACCAGCGGTACGAGAAGCGGCACAGCGCCTGCTGGCGAAGTGGCCAGCTCATGTGAGTCCCTTGCTTGAACGTTGGTTGCGCCATGGGCAGCAGTACGGTCAAGTTTGACAAATCTTGTACAACTATGGATCAGTAGCGTTCCAGAGCGATTTTAGGTCGTTATACTGGAAGCATCTGGACTGACGGATTTCCCATGACTGACGTAGCCCACACTTCTGAACCCACCCCTCATGCTCCTGATTCTATTAGGCAGCTAATGGACACGCTCGGCATTCCTTACCGTGAGGTATCCGTAACAGCGGATATTCCAGAGCATGCCCAGCGGGTGCAGACCATCATTCTGGACGATTCGGCGGGCACGTTGATGGTGCTGTTTCCCCAGGATCAATTGTTGGATCTTAACCGCCTGTCGGAAATGACGGGGCGATCTTCCTTAACGGTCATGCACCCGGATCGCTTGACGCGTGTTTTGAACAAGCACGAATTGAATGTGCTGCCAGGGTTGCCCACGTTGAGCAATGCACCGTGCCTGTATGACGAGCGCTTGCTTCATGATGGCTGCCTTCTAGTCGAGTCAGGCGAGCAGGGCGTTTTGCTGGAGGTGTCGACAGAAGACTTCCGGCGCTTGTTGACGAAGGCTAATCCGGGGCGCTTTGGGGAGCCGCTGGAAACCATTCATCCGAACCTTGACCGTCCGGAACAGGACCAGACAGAAATTGCCCGTGCCGTCAGTACTTTTACAGCCCGACGCATTCAACAGCGACTCGACGAGACGCTTGAGATTCCGCCGCTGTCCAAGACGGCAGAAAAGATCATCAAGCTGCGGGTAAATCCTGAGGCGACTACGGATGATCTGGCAGGTGTTGTCGAAACCGATCCGGCTTTGGCCGCGCAGGTCATCAGCTGGGCTTCTTCGCCTTACTATGCGGCGCCGGGAAAAATCCGTTCGGTGGAAGATGCCATTGTCCGTGTGTTGGGGTTTGATTTGGTGATCAACCTGGCGCTGGGGCTGACGCTAGGCAAGACGCTCAGTTTGCCAAAGGATCGGCCACACACTGCTACGCCTTACTGGAAACAGGCCATCTTTTCTGCGGCGGTTGTCGAGGGGCTGGCGCGTGCCATGCCGCGCGCGCTACGGCCAGAAATGGGAATTTCCTATCTGGGCGGCTTGTTGCATAACTTTGGCTATCTTGTACTGGCCTATGTGTTTCCACCGCATTTTTCTCTGATCTGTCGCCATGTGGAGGCCAACCCGCATCTGGATCATACAAAGATTGAGCAGCATCTGATCGGTATCACGCGTGAGCAGATTGGAGCCTGGCTGATGCGTAATTGGGAGATGCCAGAAGAACTGGTAGCGGCGCTGCGCTTCCAGAATGACCCAACCTATCAGGGCGAGCACGCGGTGTATGCGAATCTGGTGTACATGGCAACTCATCTGCTGCGAGCCCAGGGCATTGGTGAGGGGCCGGCACGCGCCGTGTCGCCAGAGCTGTATGAGCGCCTTGGCATCAAACCGGAAAAGGCACAGGAATGCCTCCAGCGTGTCATGGGCGCTGAGGCGGCCTTGCGTGAGCTGGTCTCGCAGTTTCCTCATTGAAAACTTGGATCGTAGACGCCTTCCGCCTCTGAAGGCGTCTTGTTCTAAAGCGTGACTGCCCTAGTACTTGCTAACAGTCCGGCGGCAAGATGGTTGACCTCTCCTGGATAACCATACCGCTGAGCCGGGCAGACGGGATGTCTGCGGTTTGGCAGCTATCGAGCGTGCCTTAGAGACGTCCTTGCCCCTGCCTCGCGGTCAGGTGCAAGCGTTGCCGCTGGCTGAGGACGCGCAGTTACGAGCCTGCCGAATCATGATCGGATCAGTGCGGTGTTCTAAGCGCTTCGCCGGTGAATTTCTGCAGTGGGTCGTGCGAGGGGAGGGTACATCCAGTACCCTGAGTGTATTTTGTCTAGCAAGGTTTCCTGCCCATGACTACTGCTCGTCGCACTGCTCTTGTCATTGTTGCCCTTATTGCCCTGATCGTAGCGGCCTCGCTGGGGTATCGTGCCTTCCAGGCTGAACGTGGCCCTGATCCTGCCGCATTGAGAGAAGCCGGTATTATCCTGCTACCCAAGAGCAAGCCGCTGCCAGCCCTTGAGTTCACCACACAGGACAAGGAAGCCGTCAGCACCGATACGCTGAAGGGTCAGTGGCGACTGTTCTTTTTCGGCTACACCTTCTGTCCTGATGTTTGCCCCGCCACGCTGGCCCAGTTGCGGCAGCTGTTTATGAAACTTCCAGAGCGGGACCGCGATCGGTTAGGCGTGACCTTTGTGACGGTTGATCCTGCACGGGACACGCCGGAGAGGCTCAAGCAGTACATCGAGTTCTTCAACCCTCGGTTCCAGGCACTGGCAAGTAGCCTTGAAAACACCCAGAAGCTGTCCAGCGCCATTGGTATTCCCTTCATTCCGGCGGACACGACCAAAGAGCATTACACCGTTGATCATGGTGCCAACCTTGCGCTGGTCAATCCAAATGCTGAAATCGTCGGGTATGTTCGTCAGCCGCTCGCACTCGACGCTCTGGCACGTGAGCTGCCTGCGCTGATGAGCGATCAGCCCTGATGACGGTGCGGCTACTGATCAATCTAGATGTTGATGACCTGGAGCACGGGATCGCCTTCTATACCCAGGCACTCGGCCTGCATCTGCAACGTCGGCTATGTCGCGGAATTGGGTGGTGCCGCCGTTCCGGTCTATCTGCTGCAAAAAGCGGCAGGTAGCGAGACGGCGGGTCAGGTACGGCATTATCGACAGCACTGGACCCCGATACACTTGGACCTGGTGGTAGATGATCTGGACGCCGCGCTGGCACGTGTTCTGGCGGCAGGCGCTACTCTGGAAGGCACTGTACAGCGTTCGGCCTTCCGCGAGCTAGCTACAGTACGTGACCCGTTCGGTCACGGGCTCTGCCTGCTGCGTTTTCTGAGTGAGCCGTACCGGGACGGCGAGTAATCCTACTTAGCGAAAAGCTGGCCGATATCCTTGAATGCCTTGAACTCCAGGGCATTACCGCAGGGATCGAGCAGGAACATGGTTGCCTGTTCGCCTACTTGTCCCTTGAAGCGCACATACGGCTCGATTACGAAGGCTGTACCGCGGCTTTGCAAACGATCCGCCAGCGCCTCCCATTCCTCCCACCCCAATACCACACCGAAATGTGGCACAGGCACGTCATGGCCATCGACCGGGTTGGTGTGAGCTTGCTCCTGCGCTGCGGTGCGCGGGTGTTCATGGATAACCAGTTGATGCCCGAAAAAGTCGAAGTCTACCCAGTGAGCGCTGCTGCGGCCTTCGGCACAGCCGAAGACGTCGCCGTAAAAATGCCGAGCAGCGGCCAGGTCATAGACAGGAATCGCCAAGTGGAACGGGGAGAGTGCCATGAGCATCAGCCTCAACAGGAGAAAAGATAATTCTGAGCCACACGTGTTTCGATGGAAAAACGAATATTCTTGCTGTCGAGCAGCAAAAATTTTGAGGCTGGACATGCTTCGTGAGCTAAAGACTTTTATGGCGGTAGCCCGGCACGGCACGTTCTCGGCGGCAGGACAGCACGTTGGCCTGACCCAGTCGGCTGTAAGCGCACAGATGCGTCATCTTGAGCAGGACCTGGGTGTGCGCTTGTTCGACCGCACCGGGCGTGCTGCACTACTCAACGCTGCGGGTCAGCAGGCACTGCCATTGGCCGAGCAGATCCTGGCGTTGTACGAGCAAATGGCGGCGCCGGCTGATGTGGCTCACTGGCAGGGCGAATTAAAGGTTGGCGCCATTGCATCGGTCCAGACTGGCGTGCTGCCTGAGGCACTCATGCGCTTTCGTCGCGAGGCGCCGCAGGTCGATATCAAGCTGATCCCAGGGGTTTCCTTGCATCTGCTCGGACAGGTAGATGCGGGTGAGATAGACCTGGCGCTGATGATCAAGCCACCCTTCAACCTGCCCAAGGAGCTGACTGAAGTGGCCTTGAACCGTGAACCCTTTGTTCTGATCACGCCGTTCGATTTAACTGGCGATGACCCGCTGACGCTTCTGGAAGCCCAGCCGTTCGTGCGTTACGACCGGCGCTCGTTTGGCGGACGACAGGTCAGCCACTTCCTGCAGGCGCAGCGGCTCACGGTAAAGGAAGCCCTTGAGTTGGATGAGCTGGAGGCCATCGTACGGATGGTTGAATGTGGCTTGGGGGTGGCGTTGATTCCCCAGGCTGGCCTGCTGTTAGAGCGGCAGGCGCACGTTAGAATCCTTTCGCTTGGGGCGCTGACGTTTTACCGCGAGCTGGTTGGCGTCATGCGCCGTGGATTGCGCAAGCAGGCTGCGCTGGCAACCTTTCTAGAGTGCATACACCAGGCGCAACGGTAATCACAACATTCGTTCCAGGCCGACTGCCTGTACGACCCAGGCGTTAAATCGACGCCAGAGGCTGCCGGGTTCGTGATGGAGTTCGTACAGCTTGCCGTTACGCTCCTCTAGCCAGACCAGGCGTACCTTCCCGTCACGCTCGATACGTTTGACCTGATAACTGACCCCAGGCGCCATACCGTCGAGGATCAGCTGGCGTACGCGAGCGGCCAGGGCAGGGCTGTCGACCAAAATACCTACTTCAGTGTTCCAAAGAATTGAGCGTGGGTCGAAATTAAAAGAGCCAACAAAGGTGCGCTCGCGATCAAGCACCAGTGCCTTGCTGTGCAGGCTGGATTGCGACTGTCCAAAGCTGTACGCCTTGGTTGTTTCTTTTTCCGCCTGAGCACGCATTTCGTAGAGCCGGATACCTTTTTCCAGTAACGCCTCGCGGTAGGGTGCATAGCCGCCATGCACCGCAGGGACATCGGTGGCTTCCAGGGAATTGGTAAGTACCCGGATATCTACGCCTTTGGCTGCTTCCTGGCTCAAATATTTCAGCCCCGTTTCCGTTGGCACAAAATAGGCCGAGACCGTGAATAGTTCCTGATCAACTGCTTGCAGGTCCGGCAGTAGTTGGGTGGTCAGTAACAGCGAAGGATGGGGCTCGCCCTCAGCGGCGATTTTGCTAGGGGCATCCCAGAGCGCCTTGCTATGAGCCCAGGTTAGTTCTTGCAGCCAGCCTTCCAGACGCGGGGCTGTCACGTATTGACGCAGACGGTTGTAGAGCGCCGAGTCGCGTACCCGCTCGCTATCTAGATAGCGTTGCAAACCATGACGCATGCGGGTAAGGGAGGCCTGAGACGGAGGGCGGTGCAGAAAGCCTGTGATGGGCTGGCTGATAGAGCTGTTCCAGTACTGGTCGAAGCTGTGGCTCAGTTGGGCAGCTACCGGTCCCGCTGCCAGTAGATCCAGGTCAGTAAAATTCATCTCTGGCTTGGCGTCAAAATACTCGTCGCCCAGATTACGACCACCCACGATGGCAATGCTGCTGTCGGCAAGCAAGAGCTTGTTGTGCATACGTCGATGTTGACGTGACAGATGTAGGAGGCGCCCTAGATAACGGGTGACATCCGTGCTGCGACCCACCCGCACGGGGTTGAAAACCCGAATCTCGATATTGGGATGAGCCGCCAGGGCCGCCAAGGCATAGTCATTGCCGTCGCTGCTGGTGTCGTCGATCAAGAGGCGGATACGTACGCCCCGGTCCGCTGCCATCAGTAACTCGTTGACCAGCATGCGGGTCGTCACGCCGTCGTGAATGATGTAGTACTGAATGTCCAGGCTGCGCTGGGCCAGGCGGATCAGCTCGGCGCGGGCGGTAAAGGCATCGGTGCTGGAATCCAGCAGACGAAAACCCGAACGTCCAGGGTACTGGATGGTGAAAGGTGCAATATCCGCAGCGAGTTGTGTACCTGAAGCAGGCAGTGCGGAAGAGGGAAGCGGGACCGCTACTTGGGCGCACCCTGTCAATAACAGCATTCCAAGCAATAGCAGGCGAATGGACAAGGGACCCTCCATGGTAAAAGCGTTTCCCTTTGACGCTGGCGTTTTAGTTAAATTCGGGCAGGAAGAGTGATCTGGCTATCATTGCCGCTACGTTTTACCAGCAGCTCATAGCTATCAGGTAGGCAACAGGCGCACCCGATAATGCATGTAAGACGCATCGGCCGGGCCTTCCAGTTCGAGCACGCCCTGAGCAGCCAGTTCACGGGCACGCCAGAAGAGAAAGAAATCTGAAGCGAAGAAACCTTCGGTGCGTACCATGGTTTCTGCCATGACACGTGCCAGTGGCCCCCATTCCGACGGGCATTGACTGGTAAGGACGCTATCGACCATAGCGAAGGCTTCGCCGTGAAACGCGCCCTCACGCCAGCGGCGAACCTGCGCGTTTTCCCGAACGGCCTTATGCCATTGCTCTGCCAATGCACGCTGGCGTTTGGCATCGACAAGATGGGGTGTATAGAAGGTTCGAAGTTGCTCAGGCGAACACATTCCTACCGCCCGACGTTGATTGGTTGCACTGATGCCTGTTCCACATGGAACATCATAAAGCTCAACAGAAGAATGCTCTAAAGTAGCTGCAATTCGGCACAGGAGAAGCTGTTCCGAAGCGCTGTCACCATGCCAGACCGTTACGGGGCGATCGGCCTTTGCCAAGTACTTTAACCAGTCGGCCTCAATAGACAGCTCACCGGAGAAGTCGGCCACCGGAATGTCCGCTGGCCATACCGAGGTCCAGAAGGCAGCACGAATCGAGCAGGGCGGCTGATCTACGTCCTGCAAGGGTCCTACCGCCATGTCATCGTGCATCACGCGCAGTAAGGCAGCTGCTATCTCGTCGCCCAAGACCTGGCGAACACTGTCTGCCGCTACGTCACCGCATGTGATATGCCACATCAGTCGTCCGCCTTGTCCTTTTTCAGCTTGGGGTTGGGATAGAACTGTGCAACCTTGATCTGCGGTGCAGCCGGTTTGGGGGATTTGGGCGCATTAACACGCGTGGGCAATTCCTTCGGAACGGAATTGCCGCGCTCGTCCAACGTGTCCGCATAACCGCAGGCGGCGCACTCGCGGTGCGGTACGCCATCCTCGCTCCACATCTTCATCGTGTCCACTGTCTGGCAGGCGGGGCACACGGCCCCGGCGATGAAGCGTTTAACCGGTCCGCTCATGCAGCCTCCTCGGTAAGGCCGGAATGGCGCAGCAAGGCGTCAATGCTCGGCTCACGACCGCGGAAGTCGACGAAGAGGACCATGGGCTCTAACGAACCACCGCGGGCCAGGACGGCTTCACGGAAAGCGCGGCCGGTTTCGGCATTGAACACGCCCTCTTCCTCGAACTTGGAGAAGGCATCGGCCGACAGGACTTCCGCCCACTTGTAACTGTAATACCCTGCGGCATAACCACCGGCGAAGATGTGGGCAAAGCTGTTGGCAAAGCGGTTATAAGCCGGCGGACGCATGACCGAGACCTCATCGCGGATGGATTCCAGCACGTCCAGCACGCTGCGGCCGTCCCCATGGGTGGCATGCAGCTCGAAGTCGAATAGCGAAAACTCCAGCTGACGCACCATCATCAGGCCGGACTGGAAGTTTTTTGCAGCCAGCATCTTGTCCAGCAGTTCCTGTGGCAGCGGCTCGCCGGTTTCGTAATGACCGGAGATCAGCGCCAGACCTTCCGGCTCCCAGCACCAGTTTTCCATGAACTGACTTGGCAGCTCGACCGCATCCCACGCCACGCCGTTGATGCCTGACACACCGGCATGCTCGATGCGGGTCAACAGGTGATGCAGGCCATGGCCGAATTCGTGGAACAGGGTGGTCACTTCATCGTGGGTCAGCAGGGCGGGCTTACCACCACTGGCCGGGGTAAAGTTGCAGACGAGGTAAGCGATCGGGTTGATCAGCTCGCCCTGGGCATTGCGACGCTTGTCGCGAGCACCGTCCATCCAGGCACCGCCACGCTTGTTGGCGCGAGCGTAGAGGTCAAAGAAGAAGCGACCCACGTGCTTGCCGTTTTCGGTGATCTCGAACAGACGAACATCCGGATGCCATTTGTCGAAGCCGTCTTTGATTTCGCTGATCTCAATGCCGTAGAGCTTTTGCACCACGGCGAACAGGCCGGAGAGAACCTTGTCGACCGGGAAGTAGGCACGCAGCTCTTCCTGGGAAAGCGAGTAGCGGGCCTGACGCAGCTTCTCGGCGAAGTAGCCAGTGTCCCAGCTCTTGAGATCAGTCACGCCCTGCTCAGCGGCAAAGGCCTTGAGCTGATCCAGATCGCGCTGGGCGAAGGGCTTGCTGCGCTGGGCCAGATCACGCAGGAAATTCAGAACCTGCTCGCTGGACTCGGCCATCTTGGTGGCCAGGGACAGCTCGGCATAGTTGGCGTAGCCCAGCAGGCGCGCCAGCTCCTGACGCAGGTCAAGGATTTCTTCCATCACCGGACCGTTGTTGAACTGGCCGGCATTGGGGCCCTGGTCGGAGGCGCGGGTGCAGTAAGCCGCATAGATTTCTTCGCGCAGGGCACGGTCGTCGGCGTAGGTCATCACCGCGTAGTAGCTAGGAAATTCCAGATTGATCAGCCAGCCGTCCAGCCCCTTGGCCTGGGCTGCGGCAGCCATTTGGGCTTTGGCGGAGTCGGTCAGGCCGGCCAGAGCGGATTCGTCAGTGACGTGCTTGGTCCAGGCCTGAGTGGCATCCAGCAACTGGTTAGAGAACTTGCTGGACAGCTCTGACTTGCGCGACTGAATCTCCCCATAGCGCTTCTGCTGCTCAGGCGGCAGGTCGATACCGGACAGGCGGAAATCGCGCAGGGCATTCTCGATGATCTTTTTCTGGGCGGTATCGAAGCTCTTGGCTTCTTCGCTCTCGGACAGCTTACGGTAGGCCTCGAAAAGGTCCTTGTTCTGGCCGATTTCGGTGGAATAGGCCGAAAGCTTTGGCAGGCAGGCCTCATAGGCGGTACGCAGTTCGGCGTTGTTGCAGACAGCATTCAAGTGCGTAACCGGGCTCCAGGCTTGGCCCAGGCGGTCGTTCAATTCGTCGAATGCGACAACCAGCCCTTGCCAGGTCGGATTTTCCTTCTGGGTCTTGAGCAGCTCGGCAATGGCGGCACGGTTATCGGCCAGGATTGCATCAATGGCCGGCTCGACATGTTCGGGCTTGATCGCGGAGTAGGGTGGCAGGTCGTAGGGCTGTAACAGAGGATTGCTGGCGCTCACGGTGTTCCCCTTGGGCGATGAATACGAGTAGCGTAGAGACAACTATATGGAGCTCATGTTAATAGGACTCAAGCCCAAATGGATGAGAAAAGGTATCTATCGTGACCATTCGAACTTACCAGAATAAAACACCGGTGTTGGGCGAGCGTGCTTTTGTGGACGCGACGGCCGTGGTTATTGGTGACGTGGAGCTGGGCGCGGATAGCTCCGTCTGGCCGCTGACCGTCATTCGCGGCGATATGCACCGCATTCGCATCGGAGCGCGAACCAGCATCCAGGATGGCAGTGTGCTGCACATTACCCATGCCGGTCCGTTCAACCCGGACGGCTATCCCTTGATCGTAGGCGATGAGGTCACGGTCGGCCACAAGGTCACCCTGCATGGCTGCACCATTGGTAATCGGGTACTGGTGGGCATGGGCAGCATTGTCATGGACGGCGCTGTGGTGGAGGACGACGTGATCATTGGCGCAGGCAGCTTGGTGCCGCCGGGCAAAAGGCTGGAGAGCGGGTTCCTGTACGTTGGCAGCCCGGTCAAGCAGGCACGTCCGTTGAACGACAAGGAGCGCGGTTTCTTTCAGTACAGCGCCAACAATTATGTAAAGCTGAAAGACCAGCATCTGGCCGAGGGGTATGACCGGCCAGACAGCTGAGACACCCGCCCGGAAATAGCCCGTTTCGCCAAGTGGTGGGAGGTATCGCTGCGCCCCCGCACCTCTTGATGCACGGTTATTCGGGGGCGAGGCGCGTCACCTGAGTGCAGCGATATAGTGCAGCGATATTTAGCAGGTCAGCTTGACAGGTTTAACCTCCTGCTTCCGGACTGGGCGGATTGCTGGCCGTAGGGGTCGGTGCGCGGTCCGCCGCTGCGGTCTTGTTCGGCATGACAAGATAGGTGCGCGGATCGGCGATAGTAATGCCGAGTTCACGAAAGCGCTTCAGGATGCGACGGTTGATCTCGCGCTGCACGCCCCAGCGGCCCTTATCGATACAGCGCATCTGGCCCAGCACGGTCACCATCGAGCCGTCCACCGCATCGACGCCCCAGACTTCCAGGTCATTGATGATCAGATCCTTGAAGGCTGGATCCTCCCGCATCTCGGCGCCGATCGCCTTGAGCGTGTCGAAGACTTGGTCGATGTCGGTGTGGTAGCCCACGTTGATCCGTACTGAGGCGTTGCCAATGCCGCGGTTGATGTTGTTGACCGTAGACACCGAGCTGAAGGGCACGATATGCAGCGAACCATCGCTGGCGCGTAGCCGTACGGTGCGGATCGACAGGTATTCAACCGTGCCGGATACGCCCGCTACGGTTACCCAGTCGCCCACCTGCATAGCGTTTTCCATGAGCAGAAAGATGCCGGTGATAAAGTCCTGGACGAGTTTCTGCGAGCCGAAACCAACGGCGACACCAATGATGCTCGCGCCGGCCAACAGGGGTGTCGTATTGACGCCCAGCTGACTGAGCGCGGTCAGGCCGACGATGAGCACGATGGCGATAAGCAGGAAGCTGCGCAGCATGGGCAACAGGGTACGCAGGCGGGCCGCCCGGACCAAATCGCCTTGCGCGGCCCAGAGGGCCAAGCGCCGCTGAACCGCCGCGTTGGCGCATTCCCATACGACGATAGCCACGAGCGCCGCCACCAGAATGGTCAACAGGGCCGAAAGCAGGCTGCGGCCAATGGTGCCGCCGGCAAACCAGCCCAGCGCGTCCAGGCCCCAGACCTGACACAGGATGACACCTGTACACAGGGTGATGACCAGGGTTGTCAGGTGACGGGCGAGCGGGTAGTAGCGGCTGGCCAGACGGCTGCGGATCGCTGATGTTGGCGCGCTGTCTGCTTCGTTGTCCGGCTCTTCAGGCGGCCTGAAGGCGCGCTCCACGGCACCCAGGATAAGGATAGCGACCAGCCGGGCGGCAATGATGATGGTACCGGAAAGACCGATGAAATTGATCAGCTTGGGAAAACCGTTTTCAACACCCAAAGCCCAGACGACCCACAGGCCGCTGACGAACGCAGCGGCGAAAAAGGACCATACCAGGGCCAGCCAGTTGCGCAGCGCAGTGGTTGTTCCGCTCGCCTCGGCCGGTGCGGCGATCATCGCACCAACAGGCGTGCGGAGCCGAAAGATCAGGATGACGAGGCACAGGTGCACCAACAGGGAGAAGAGTTTAACGATGGCCAGATGGCCGGCCTTGCCAGCGCCGAGGACCTCCAGCGCATCGGCCAGGGCAAGGCCAAAGCTGGCCAGGATGACGGCATAGCGTAGCCAGCGCTCCAGGGCGCTGGCGATGTCGGTACGGACTGTGAATAAACGCAGCCCTTGACCGGCCGGGGCAATCAGCAGGCGAATGAGGGCCATCGTGGCGCGGGTGGTAACGTAGGCGCCGACAAAAGCGCGGACTACCGTCAATACGCGTGTTTCATCACCCGAGAGGGCCCGCATGATCAGACCCGCCACGCAAAAGAACACGACCAGCGGCAGCAGGTCGAGCAGCAGCGAGCCCAGGGCATACGGCAAGCGGCGCAACGTCCCCCAGTGCTGGGTGGGTTGGGTCGCCGGGTGGGTGGGGCCTGCTGGCGTAGCGGCCCGAGCCGGCTCCGTCGAGGCAGGACCTCCGGCGGCGGCGTTGGCAGGGCCCACAGGGACCGCCTCGATCCGCTCGATGCCATCGCGGGTCGTCTGGACCAGCGCTACCGACTCGTGAGCAGGACGTGTACCGCTCACGGTTGTTGCCTGCTCCCATGCGGCTTGCTCCGTGCGGGCTTTTTCCTGCACCCGGCACTGCCGCTCCTCAAGGGCGGCCTGCTTTTGCCGGGCTCGTGTCTCGGCGGCTTCCGCCTGCCGAATTAGTAAACGACGCGGGTGGCCCAGCAGGTAATAAAGACCCCACTCCAGTACGAGGCCTACGGCAAACACGATAATCAGGTCGATCAGCGCTTCCTTCAGGGTACGGCGTTCGCTCTCGCTATTGAGGCTGGCCTGTGACCAGGCGGGTAATTCGAGACTGGCCTGCCGAACCTGGCCGAGCTGGCTTTCAAGACTGTCCCCCCAGCGCGTGATCTGCCGGAGCGTGATGGCGATCAGGCCATTGGCCTCGAGTGCAGGCGTGGCGGCAGGGGCCGGGTCGGGTGCTGCCGCGGTCGTGTCGGTCGTTTCGTCAGGGGGTGGCGTCTCGGTGGTTGCCGGTGCTGCGTCAGCGATGGCCTTGAGCGCTCGTACGGCTTCGGCGCGCTGCTGGTCGTCTTGCAGAACGGTAATGGCGCGGCGTGCATCAGCCGGTGAGAGCGTTTCGTCGGACGGGCTGGATTGATCGGCCGCCAGGGCAGGTCCTAGGATAAAGGTCAGAAGCACGGTGAGCAGTAAGCGCTGTTTCTGTCTGGGCATGGTTTTCGTATCGGATGGTGATATGTCTCGAACCCTGATCGTCATCGGTCTGCTGATCGTCGCCGTTGGTTTGTTATGGCCCTGGGTTAGCCGTCTTCCGTTGGGCCATTTGCCTGGCGATATCGTGGTCAAGCGCGAGAATTTCTCGTTCTTTTTTCCGATCACGACCATGATTTTGATCAGTGCCGTAATTTCGGCGGTACTTTGGCTGATGAATCGCTAGGCCCGGTCAGCGCCTGCCTGACCGGGCCTAAGACCTTACGCTGCGCCCAAGCCTGCCGGCACATCCGGCTCGGAAGGTATGTCGCCAGCGGTAAAGGCGATCATCTTGCGTACCCGGATCGGAATTGATTTGGCTGCTGGGACCTTGCTGCGCTCGGCATGGTGCCAAAGTGGGATCAACGGATTGCACTCAGGATAGTAGCCAGCGCAGCAACCTTCGGGAATGTTGTACGGTGTTACGCGCAGCGGGCCGACTTCGCGGTGAACGCCATCTTCTACGACGGTTATCGCCTGGATCTGGTCTCCTTCCTCCAGGCCCAGTTGGGTCATGTCATGGCGGTTCATGAGGATGACCGCACGGGTGCCGTGGACACCGCGGAAGCGGTCGTTGTAACCGTAGACGGTGGTGTTGAACTGGTCATTGCTGCGCAGCGTCATCATTTGCAGCACGTCCTTCTTTTGCAGGTCCGGGTCGATATCATCGTCCGGTGCAAGCTTGTCCGGCGTAATGAAGTTAGCCTTGCCGGTGTCGGTCGCCCATTTGCGCTCGGAGGCACCTAGCGGACGGTGGAAGCCACTGGGCTCCATCATGCGCACGTTGAAGTCATGAAAAATCTCTGGATACGTCTCGGCAATAGCGTCGCGTACCAGCCCGTAGTTGCCTACCCAGGCGTCCCAGTCGATGCGGGGATTTGGCGGTAGTGTGGCCTTGGCCAGGCCGGCCACGATGGCCGGCTCGGAACGTACAGTACTGGCGGCGGGCTTGGCGACGCCTCGCCAGGCGCGAATACAGCCGGTGCTGTCTTCCGTGGTGTTGTACTGTTCTCCAGTAGCCTGGACGTCAATCTCCGTGCGGCCTAGACAGGGCAGGATATAAGACTTCTGCCCGTGCACCAGATGGTTGCGATTGAGCTTGGTAGAGATCTGTACAGTCAGCCTGAGCTTACGCCAGGCAGGCTCCATCAGCAGCGTCTCGGGCACGGCGCGGACAAAATTGCCGCCCAGACCGATAAAGGCCTTCATCGATCCGTCGATAATCCCTTCACAAGCCTCGACGGTGTTCACGCCGTCGTCCATAGGCGGCTCGAAGCCGAACTGTTTCTTGAGGTTTTCCGCTGGTACCTTGCTTGCTTTTTCGGTAATGCCAACGGTGCGCTGACCTTGTACATTGGAATGCCCGCGCACGGGTAGAATACCGGCCCCTTCCTTGCCCATATTGCCGCGCAAGAGCAGCAGATTGACCAGCATCTGGATGTTCAGTACGCCCTGGCGGTGCTGGGTAAGCCCCATGCCGTAAACGCCGATAACACGCTTGCAGCGGGCATAGACGCGTGCGGCCGAGGCCATTGCTTCGCGCGTCAGGCCGGAGCGGCGTTCCAGCTCCGTCCATGAATAGCGGCGGATCTTTTGCTCGAAGGCTTCCAGGCCGTGGGTATGCTCGCGAATAAAGTCGGCGTCCAGCACACGGGGTTGTCCCGTAGCGATGGCCTCATCGTCCATTTCGAACAAGGTCTTGCACATACCGGCGATGGCTGCGATGTCACCGCCGATGTTGACCTGATGGTACTGGGTGCTGATGGTGGTTTCCTTGCCTGTGGCCATTTCCAATGGAGATTGGGGGTTGGTGAATTTTTCGAGACCCCGCTCTCGGATCGGGTTGAAGGTGACGATAGGTGCATGACGTTCCCGTGCTTCTTCCAGTTGGTGCAGCATGCGTGGGCTGCTGGTGCCAACGTTCTGCCCGAAGAAAAACAGGCCATCGGTTTTTTCCATGTCATTGAGTGTCACGGTTGCCACAGGCACGCCGATACTTTCCGGCAGGGCAATGGATGTGCTCTCGTGGCACATGTTGGAGCTGTCCGGCAGGTTGTTGGTCCCGTACAGGCGGGCAAACAACTGGAACATATAGGAGGTTTCCAGTGCGGCGCGGCCGGAGGTGTAAAAGACTACTTCATTTGGATCGCTCATGGCCTTGAGCTCATCGCCGATCTCTTGGAAGGCTACGTCCCAGGTAATGGGCTCGTATTTGTCCGTCTCGGCATTCCAGCGCATGGGGTGCGTAAGCCGACCTTGCTGCTCAAGGTCGTAGTCGCGCCAGTTAAGCAACTCGGTCACGGTATGCCGGGCGAAAAAAGAGGGGCGGCAGCGGTTACTGGTGTTTTCCCAGGCTGTGGCTTTAGCACCGTTCTCGCAAAAGGCTAGCGGCCGCGACGGATAGGGCTTGGCCCAGGCGCAGCTCACACAGGCGAAGCCTTCGATGGGCTTGTTCTGCTTGAGCAGCGAAATGCCGGCCACGAAAGGGGCTTTCTCACGGAGCAGGATATTGGCCACGGAGTAGGCCGAGCCCCAGCCACCCGAGGGCGCATTATAAGGTTTGAAATAGGGCTTGCTCATCAGAGGACTCCTTGCAGGTGCCATGTGGCAAGGCCGCATGGCAGAGTAGACATCAGGCGAACGGGAAGGCTGTTATGGACCAGTCTGAAGGCTGGGCTCTGGTACGGCGGGCATCGGGAATAGATCATGGTCACGCCTCTGTTTGAGCAAAGAAAAAGGGCAGGTCAAACGGGCGTGAGTTTGGGCGGAGGCTCAGGAGGTAGAGGCGTAAAGGCCTGGTAGTGCGAAGGCGGTGGCGGGTCGATCAATACGTGTGAGCGTAAAAGGCTAGGCGTCAGCCGTGTCAGGAAGGCCGATATGTCATACGTCGCGGCCACTGTGGCATGAGTAGAGCCTAAGGCATGCCACTTGGGTGGACTGTCGGGCCGCGCACCGGTAACCACGTGTGCCTGTACGTAGCCGCCTCCAAGGAGGAGCCTTGGTATCAGTAGAAGTGTCCGTAGGCTCACATCGTCCACCGTCCGTCCTGAATGGTCCCGAAGGTTAGGAGCCGTGAAAGTGCCCAAAGGTTTCAACCGTTGGGCACAACGGCTGTACGGTTAGGCTGGCGGCAGGCTGCGGTGCAGCAGGGCGCCGAGAGCCAGACCGGTCGGTAGGCTGCCGTAGACGCAGCCGCGCGCATCGCCCAGGCGGCTGACAAGGAACGCGTCGCTCACAGCGTTGTTGCCAGCATCAAGCAGCAAGCGGGCCTGCAGGGCGAGGGCAATGGTCTCGGTGAGCTGACGAGCGCGGTAGGGAGCGTCATCGGGCCTGGCCAGTTCCTGCTTGAGTCGAACGACATACGCGTGCAGCAGTGGGTCGCCCCGGCCTTCATCGAGCGCGTCAAACAGGACATCCTGTACGCCGGGTTCGCGTGACAATGTGCGCAGTACGTCCAGACACTGCACGTTGCCGGAGCCTTCCCAGATAGAGTTCACCGGTGCCTCGCGATACAAGCGCGGCAGAATGCTGTCCTCGATATAACCGGCCCCGCCCAGGCATTCCTGTGCCTCGTTGATAAAGGCCGGAGCGCGCTTGCAGATCCAATACTTGCCTACCGCCGTGACCAATCGGGCAAAGGCCGCTTCGCCTTCATCGGTGGGCCAGTCGAGGGCCTTGGCCATGCGCAGCGTCAATACCAGAGCCGCCTCGCTTTCCAGGGCAAGATCGGCCAATACATTCTGCATGAGCGGCTGTTCAGCCAACACCTTGCCGCTGACCTTTCGGTGTGCACAGTGGTGCAGGGCCTGGGTGAGTGCCTGGCGCATAAGCGAGCTGGAGCCGATCATGCAGTCGAAGCGGGTCATACCGACCATGGTCAGGATATTTGCCACGCCACGGCCTTCCTCACCCATCAGCCAGGCCAGTGCGCCACGGTATTCCACTTCGCTGGAAGCGTTTGAACGGTTGCCGAGCTTGTTTTTCAGGCGCTGGATATAAATTTGATTGTGACTGCCGTCCGGGCGGAAGCGCGGCAGCAGAAAGCAGGACAGGCCCCGGGGCGTCTGTGCCAGGGTCAGGAACGCATCGCACATGGGAGCGGAACAGAACCATTTGTGGCCGACCAATTCGTACGCCTCGCCAGGCCCGCTCGCGCCGATGGCGTGCGCCTGGGTGGTATTGGCGCGGACATCCGTGCCGCCCTGCTTTTCGGTCATTGCCATGCCAATCGTCACGCCGCTCTTGGCTTCCATAGGTGCGTTGGCCGGGTCGTAGACCGTTGCCGTTACCTTGGGTAGCCACTGGGTGGCCACGGTTGGCTGATGCCTCAAGGCGGGTACGCTGGCAAAGGTCATGGTGAGCGGGCAACTGGTCCCGGCTTCGGCCTGGTTGTGCAGGTACATCAGCGCGGCGCGGGCGACATGGGCTCCTGGTTGCGGATGAGTCCAGGGCAGGGAAGGAATACCGTGTCTGACAGCCGTTCGCATCAGCTCGTGATAGGCCGGGTGAAAGTCGATCTGGTCGATCCGTCGCCCATAACGGTCATGGCTGTGAAAGACCGGCGGGTTCTCATTGGCGAGAACACCCGCGGCTATTAGCGGGCCGCCTGCCAGCGCCCCGTAGGTATCTAGCCGCTCCTCTGCCCAGCCACCGCCGTAGCGATGGATTCCTTCCTGCAAGGGCAGGTCGAGCCGGTAGAGATTGGCACCTTCCAGCGGCGGCACCTGGTTGAAAACTTCGTGCGTTTCGGCGTACTGACTCCACAGCATGGCGAACACTCCTGAAGCAGGTGCTTTAGGTATAGCGCGCTTTATCCGTGGATGGGTACGTGCCCTCTGGACGGTATGGTGCAAGATCGGCAATGCTTTCCGTCTCGCTATCAGGAGATGTACCCGTGAATATCCGCCCCCTTACCGCCGCCGATTTCGACCAGGTCTGGCCGATCATCCAGACTGTTGTCCAGGCGCAGGAAACCTATGCCTTCGATCCAGACATGGACCGTGATATGGCCTGGAAACTGTGGGTGGAGCTGCCGCAGGTTACCTATGTGGCCGAAAAGGACGGACAGATTCTCGGTACCTATTACCTCAAACCCAACGCTGCCGGCCCAGGCAACCATGTTTGCAACTGCGGCTACATGACGGCACCCGCCGCCCGCGGCCAAGGCGTAGCCAGTGCTTTATGCGCTCACTCCTTACAGATCGGCCGCGAGTTGGGCTTTATGGCAATGCAGTTCAACTCGGTGGTTTCGACCAACGAGACCGCAGTGGCTCTCTGGAAAAGGCATGGCTTCGAGATCGTCGGCACGTTGCCCAAGGCCTATCGCCACAAAACGAAGGGGCTGGTGGACTGCTACGTCATGTATCGGATGTTGGAAAGGTGATTGAGACAGGGCCCCTTGTTGCTAGATCACGCTGTCTCTCAGGTACTAGCGAATCCCGCAACAGAGTGCTCACTTAACGCCGAGGAGCTTGGTGCGCATCGGTAAAGGGCAGGCTCACTTGCATGGACTGATCACCGGCGACGTGCCTGCCTGCATGGCTTACTGGTACAGAATGCAGGCAAGCAAATCATCAAGGCAGCTCGATATACCCTGGCAGCGTACGCATACGCGTCAGCCATCGTTTGATGGCAACGAAGGGTTCCAAGTCGATGCCGCCTTCCGGCGCCAGCGCTGTGTAAGGGTAGCAGGCGATGTCGGCCAGGGTTGGGCCGCCGGCCTCAGGTACCAGCCATTCGTTTCCTGTAAGCTGCTTTTCCAATACATCCAGCCCTATCAGGGCAAGCGCTTGACTGTCTTCCAGATTGCCCGTCCGGGCCAGCAACGTGGGGCTGTTCAAGGTGATCGCTCGGGCACGGCCCAGGCCATAGCGGCCTTCGTTTTGCTCGAAGGACAGCCACTGCATAACCTTGGCCATGCCGACCGGGTCAGTGGGTAGCCAGAGGCCTCGGCCGTATTGGCGAGCCAGGTAGACGAGGATGGCCGTCGAGTCCCAGAGCGTGGTGTCGTTGTCCACCAGCACAGGCACCTGCCCACGGGGGTTAAGTGCCAGGAATTCCGGCTGTTGGCCTTCGCCTGCATTTAAATCCACAGACGTTTTTTGATAGGTAATACCGAGAAGGGAGAGCAGCAAGCGGATCTTGTAACAGTTACCGGATCGTTCCAGATCGTAAAGGAGCAAGAATATAACCTCGTGCAGGAGCCAGGCCGCAGGACTGCGGTAAAGGGTTCTTATAGCGTTCTCAGCCCCAACAGGCCAGCCGATTTTCAATAAGGCTCCCGAGAGGGGCTAACGGGCTCATGCATTTACACCTGCTTGCCGAGCCCTTTCTCGCTTAGCCTTAGCTTTCGAAAAATTCCACCCGGCCATCGTCCAGGTCATAGCGGGCGCCTACAATCTTAAGCTTGCCCTCGCGAAGCGGATTGAGCAGTACGGGTTCTGATGTCTTGAGACGCCCTACGATCCGCTGCACGTTTTCCCGAACGGAGGCATCCAGGAGTTCGTCATGGTTTGCCGCGCAGTTGCAGGCGGCCTTGGCCTTGAGGACGGCCGGAATGATGGGTTCGATCATCTGATTAAGACTGCCCGGATAAGAGGCATTCTTTTCGACCACCGCCAGCGCCGCATCCACTGCGCCGCACCGCTCATGCCCCAGCACGACGATGAGTGGAACCCCCAAGGCATAGACCGCATATTCGATGCTGCCGAGCGCCACCGTATCTACCGTATTCCCGGCATTGCGGACGATAAACAACTCGCCCAGCCCTCGACCGAACAGCAGTTCTGGCGGCACGCGGCTGTCAGAGCAGGATACCAACACCGCAAACGGCGACTGGCTACGTGCGATTTCCAGGCGGCGCTCACTACCCATAGCGGCGGGCAACGACTGTTTGTTCTCCAGGAAAGTCTGATTGCCTTGCTTCAATCGGCTGAGTGCTTCATCCGGCGTTATGGTGGCCTTCTTTGGCTCATCGGCGGCGAACGCCTGTGGCAGCATGGTACTTCCTGCTACGCCCAGTGCGCCGGCGCAGGCGCTACGAAAGAAAACACGTCGGGATAGACCACTGTTGCGCATGTTACTGCCTCATCGTCAGGACTAGAAATGCAAGGTTCTGGCGTTGCTACGACCGGTTAAAGACTAATGCGTAGCGAGTAGGCCTAGACCTGCAAAAATCGTTTGGCCTGATCTATAAAGCGCTACCTTTTAGTGAGCGTAGCGCAAGGGGCTGATTCGTCCATGCGCTGATCAGCGTCACCGTATTTACGTTCACCCTGTCGCTGGTGCATCCGGTTCGGAGAAATACGTTATGGATTGCTGCTCCGCCAGCCCTTTGCGTTTTGCGCCGTTACTCATAGGATGGCTAAAAGCCCGCACAAGGTGTTCAGCATGACCGCCAGTGGTATCAGCCCATCCGCCGTAGCGACCTTTACCGCTCAGGAGCGCGAGCGCTTTCTTGCCAACAATCCGAACTCCGTAGCGCTGGCCGAACGCGCCCGAAAGTCGCTTTATGGAGGCGTTCCCATGCACTGGATGGCCGACTGGTCGACGCCGGTGCCTCTGTTCGTCGAGCGGGCCAAGGGGGCGCGCTTCTACGATGTGGATGGCCACGAATACGTCGACTTCTGCCTGGGCGATACCGGCACCATGTTCGGCCACTCGCCGGATCCGATCGCCAGGGCACTGATTGAACAAGCCTCCAACGGCCTCACAACCATGCTGCCGAGCGAAGACGCGGTGGTCTGCGGCGAGCTGTTGGCAGAGCGCTTCGGCTTGCCGTATTGGCAGGTTACCGCCACGGCAACCGATGCCAATCGCTACGTGCTGCGCTGGGCCCGTGCCGTAACGGGTCGCAAGACCCTTCTGGTATTCGATGGCTGCTACCACGGCACGGTGGACGATGTGATGGTGCGCCGCCGAGATGGCCAAACCGTGCCACGCTCCGGCCTGGTTGGACAAGCCTATGATCTCACTCAGTACAGCCGTGCCATTCCCTTCAACGATGTGGCTGCATTGGAAGCAGCGCTGGTCGAAGGCGACGTTTGCGCGTTGCTGTGCGAACCGGCCATGACTAACATCGGCATGGTTCTGCCGGAACCAAGCTTTCTTCAGGCATGCCGCGAGCTGACTCGCCAGTACGGCGCACTGCTGATCATCGACGAGACTCATACCATTTCCACGAATATCGGCGGCTGTACCCGCCTGTGGAACCTTGATCCGGACTTTTTCGTGATGGGCAAACCCATCGCCGGCGGTGTGCCCTGCGGCGTATTCGGTTGTAGTCAAGAAATGGCCGAGCGCATGCAAAGCGCCCGGAGCGAGGCTCAGGAGCACAGCCACGGACATGGCCACAGCGGCATGGGTACTACGCTTTCAGCCAACGCCTTGGCCATGCACTGCATGCGTGCCAACCTGGAGCAGGTGATGACGCCTGCCGCCTATGCCCACATGCTGCCGCTAGCCAAGCGCCTCGCCGATGGCTTCCGTAGATTGATCGCCGGGCATGGCTTGGAGTGGTCAGTGACCGAGCTGGGCGCACGGTGCGAATTTCAGTTCTGCCCAGTCCCGCCCAAGACTGGTGCCGAGGCTGAGGCGGCCTTCTATGATGAATTACAGATGGTTTTGCACCTGTACCTGATCAACCGCGGCATCTTGATCACGCCGTTTCACAACATGACTCTGTGCTGCCCGGATACCACCGAGGCGGACGTGGATCGCCTCATCGCCACGCTGGATAATGCACTGGCCGATCTGCTGGCCCTGCCCAACGCCCGCGAATAACCACATAAGAGCCCGATCATGACCTTTGCCGACCCCCAGGAAGCCCGCGACTTTCTTGCCCAGTATCCTGATGTACGCAGCATCGAGCTGATACTGATCGACGCCAACGGTGTTCCACGTGGAAAGCTCCTACACCGCGATGAATTGCTAGCCATCTACGAAAACGGCCGTCCGTTGCCAAGCTCCATTCTGGCGCTAACCATTCAAGGTGAGGATGTTGACGAGACTGGCTTGGTTTGGGAGGTAGCCGATGCTGATTGTTGGACGTACCCGCTACCCGGCAGCCTGACCCTACAACCCTGGCGTACGGTACCTACCGGACAGGTACAGGTCAGTATGCACCCGGAGAAAGGCCTGCCCGCTACGCCCGCTGATCCACGTCACGTGTTGGTACGTACAGTGGATCGACTCAAGGCTGATGGCTACTACCCGGTTATGGCTGTGGAGCTGGAGTTCTACCTGCTCGATAAGCAGCGCGACGCTCTAGGCCGCCCGCAGCCCGCCGTGCAAATGAACGGCGTCCGTCCACAGGCACCGCAGGTCTATGGTGTATATGAACTGGAGCAGCTACAGCCGTTTTTTGATGACTTATACGCGGCCTGCAAGGTACAAGGGCTACCGATACGCACGGCCATTTCCGAATACGCACCTTCCCAAATCGAACTGACGCTGGAGCACCGTTTCGATGCGCTGCAGGCGGTGGACGAGGGCGTTCGCTACAAGCGGCTGGTGCGTGGCGTTGCTAATAAGCACGGTTTGCAGGCCTGCTTTATGGCCAAACCGTTTGGCGAGTTGGCGGGCAATGGCCTGCATATGCACGTCAGTCTGGCCGACGCAGAGGGTAGAAATCTTATGGCCAGCGAAGATCCTCACGGCACGCCACTGCTGCGCCACGCCATTGGCGGAATGATGGCCACGCTGAACGATGCGCTGGCTGTTTTCTGCCCCAACGCCAACTCCTTTCGCCGATTCCAGGCCAATAGCTACGCCCCGCTGGCCAAGAGTTGGGGCGTAAACAACCGTACCGTCTCCTTTCGTATTCCTGGCGGTCCGGCCTACAGCCGTCACATTGAGCATCGCATTTGCGGCGCCGATGCCAACCCGTACCTTGCCGCCGCAGCGATCCTCTCCGGTATTCATAAAGGTATTCGTGAAGAAATAGATCCCGGCGAGCCTATTGTAGGTAACGGCTATGAACCGGTTCGTGAAACCTTACCTACAGACTGGCTCACTGCACTACGCAGCCTGGAAACTTCGCTATGGGCGCGGGAGGCGTTAGGTGAGGAATTTTTGAAAGTATTTCTAGCCATCAAATGGGCCGAATACCGTCAATTCATGGGAGAAGTAGGGGAACAGGATTGGCGTTGGTATCTAACGCATGCGTGACAGAGAATGGTTAAAGAAAAGCATTCAACATGCTTTGAGAGTGAACTATTTGCTCAGCAACCCCTAGCCTTTGTCATGATCGCTTTTTCCCATAAGAGCTTATGTATCAGGTTTTAAAAGGGGACGGTTAGAAAGAGGCTGGACTGTTTATTCTCGTGCTTAAGAATAAAGCCAGGCGGTGCTACTAAGACTCTTGAAAGTTAGTAGCCTCTAGGCCTCGAGGAAACGTAGCGGTAAACAGGGTTCCGGCCTCTTCAGTGGAGGTTACGGCTATGCTCCCTCCATGGGCACGGACAATTTCACGCACAATAAACAAGCCAAGCCCAACACTACGCGCTTTATTCTCACCGGAATCCCCACGACTCATAGGCTCAAACAGGTGAGGCAATACGGTAGCCTCAATGGGTTTCCCGTGGTTGTGAACCGATATGACAAAAGCGCCGTGTTCAATATGGGAAGAAACGAGGATGGCTTGGTCCACGACTCCATAGGCTACGGCATTAGCGACTAGGTTTCCTATGAGCTGTACAAGTCGGTCACCATCAGCAATGCAGTCGCCCTGACCACTGTAATGATGTTCCAACCTGTGATCAGGGAAGGCCAATCTCAACTCAGCCACACTGGCAGACACAAGGTTATGCAACTCAATGGGCTGGCGCGATACCGTGATGCCTTGTCCCACTCTCGCAACGGTGAAATCCAGCAAATCGGTTATCAAGCGCTGTGCACGGTCCGTTGACTGATTGATGTGCTCAAGGATTCGTACCTGTTTTGGTGTTAACTGGCTGCGCTCAAGCAAGTGAGCCCCCATCCGGATGGCGGACAAAGGATTACGCAAGTCATGGCTAACAATACCGATCATTTGCTCGGCAAAGAGCGCTCTGTCTTCGGCTTCAGCGCGCTGGCGGGTAAGTTCAGAGATATCCTGTAGTACCCCAACAAACTGGCTTAGCTTGCCGTTTTGATCAAATACGCTATGTCCGGAAGAGCTGACAGTGCGTTGTACCCCATCCATACCGTTCAATCGGTAGACACACCGATAGCTTTCATGGGCAGAGATTAATGCACGGGAGAAAGCTGCCTGCTCCTGGGCACGATCTTCCGGCTCGATACAGGCCTCATATTGCTCCGCTGTAATGGTTTGAGGCGCAGGTAGCCCCAGCAGCATGGCCACCTCGTCCTCGTAGCGACGTTCATACGTCAAAGGATCAACATCCCAGACGAACAGTTGCGCAGATTCAAGGGCAATACGAAGTCGCGCCTTAGCAAGAGTTAGCGCCTGTTGAGCTTCCAGCTGTTGGGTAAGCAGCTCCTCTGCACGCTTACGGGCCTGGACATGCTCACGCTCGTACTTATGCCGATCTTCAGCAATGAACACAGCCAATTCATGGTAGATGCCTGATGAGTACTCATGACGTACTGCATTCAGGATTACCGGAACGGTAGGGCCTGATTTCTGAATGAGGTCGAGCTTTACTTCAGCAACGGAGCCCTGCATTTGTAACAGTGGCGCCCAATGGGTCTGATGGAAAATACGGCCGCCCATGGTCAGTAGATCCTGGATTCTCTTCTGACCAACAAGCTCATGCGGGGTATAGCCCATCCATTTACAGAATGTCTGATTAACGCGAAGGATAGTACCGTCACGACTGGTTACCAGCAGCCCACATGCTGCTCTTTCGAACAGCATCTCGGCACTTGGTAAAACCGTGTCATTAGCAATCATCAAGATCACATCGAAGCGTTTGGAGAAACGCGTTCATTGCTTCGATACTGGCATCCGGCTCACTGAGGTGAGGACAGTGGCCTACGTTATCAATGATTTTTAGCGTACTGTTCGGCAGGGTTCGGCTCATGTACTCCCCGACTTGAATCGGCGCGATCAGATCATCACTGCACTGAAGAATTAAACTTGCCGTTTTAAGCTTTGCAAGGTCTGCCCGGTTATCTGACATAAACGTAACGCGAGCAAATTGCTTGGCAATGTCAGGATCGGTACGACAAAAGCTGTTGGTTAGTTCAGTGCTTAGCTCAGGTTGTCCTGGCGCTCCCATGATGGCAGGAGCCATAGTGCTCGACCAGCCAAGGTAATTACTTTCTAACGTCTCAAGAAGAGACTCGATATCGCTGCGGGTAAATCCACCCACGTAGTCGGCGTCGTTGATATAGCACGGTGACGGTCCGATCATAATATGGGCCGCAAAGTGGCTAGGCGGATCTATATCCGCCAGCACACCAATCATGGCGCTAACAGAGTGGCCCACGAAAATAACGGGGCCTACGGCAAACTCGTTGACGATCTCTCTGAGATCATCGGCGTATCCTTTCAAAGTATCGTACTTGACGGGGTCATAGGCTGATATGTCTGAAGAGCCGCTACCGACGAGATCATACAAAACAGTTCTATAACGCTTGGCAAACGTTGGGGCAAGGAATCGCCACATGGTCTGATCACAACCAAAGCCATGGGAAAAAATCATGGTGGCCGGACCATCGCCTATGACGTTAACGTTATTGCGCTTTTGAATACTCAAACCTATTGCTCCAAAAGATATGGCCTGGAATAACGGGTCCGCCTGAAGCCCAGTTATAGCGATAATGAGAATTATCCTGCGCAGTATGCCATGCGTTGGCTGAACTAGATCAGGAATAGTACCTTCCACTTCTTGAAGCAGATTCCAATAGCTCGCCCATGCTAGCTACGTGCTGCTTAACAAAGGTTTGCTAGGCTCTCCTGCCTGATCCAGGAAAGGCTAGGGATAAGGAAGTGTTATGAGCTGGATGATCGATTATAAGAGGATCAACAATCGGATTTTTTGCCAGCCGTGAAGAGCACGCTTGTAAAGGCGACAGACTACGCTAAACGGTATCTCTTGTGTGCTGCGCTCAGGTCCTAAATGGCGTCATCTATCGGAACATTCGGGCTTGGCAAATCGTCTACAAGCGCTTTTGTTACTAGCAAAGGCTGTTTCTTATGCAGGAATATCCTCAGGTAGCTTCATTTACCTGGTGGCTGGCTCAATGGTTATCTACCCGATACGTACAGTTTCAAGCCCTGCATAAAAGGCGTAACGGATTGATCCGCAAGCGTTATCTAACCTTTTCTTACTGAGCGTTGCTGTTTTACCTGCTCGTCATACCGATACAGGACAGTCATGTTGAATAAAAACTATTCGCCATCTCCTTTTGAGTTTTTCCATTATTAAGAGCCTCACACTATTTAGGTTGTATTTTACTACGTGAATAGATGAGATCTCTCTTTATAGGGCAAAGGCTTTATAAGCCGACTTGTTATCCTAGGAATTCACAAACAATTAATAAATAAAAACAAGATAAGGCCTTATAAGGATATGCTAATAAGCTATCGGGCTATCAAAATATAAATAGGTAGGCCTATTTAAGCTGCTCCTGGCCTTAATGTTAGAGGCTGCCTGTTTAGGCATGGCCTCCTAGGAGGCCAAACGCCTTTTAATGGCAACCTTTCCCATCTCAGCCGCGGCCCACATACGGCATTTTGGTTGCCATTACCGTCATAAGCTGCACATTCGCTTCCAGCGGCAAGCTCGCCATATAGCGCACGGCATTCGCTACATGCTGCACGTCCATTCGCGGTTCTACCGCGGTCTCTCCATTGGCTTGTAGGATGCCTTGAGCCATGCGTTCAGTCATATCGGTGGCGGCGTTGCCGATGTCGATCTGGCCACAGGCAATATCAAAAGCGCGGCCATCAAGGGAAAGGGATTTGGTAAGGCCGGTGATAGCGTGTTTGGTGGCCGTGTACGCGATGCTGAAGGGACGCGGGGCGTGGGCGGAAATAGAGCCGTTGTTGATGATGCGACCGCCGCGGGGCGTCTGATAGCGCATGAGGCGGAAGGCGGCGCGGCTGCACAAGAAAACACCGGTGAGGTTGGTGTCAACCGTGGCACGCCAGACGCTGACGTCCAGTTCGTCGATGGGCACGGCTTGAGCGCCTATGCCGGCATTGTTAAAGAGCACGTCGAGCCGGCCATAGGTGTCCTCGATGCGCTCGAACAGAGCGTCGACGCTGTGCTCGTCGGTCACGTCGCAGCTAACGGCCAGGGCTTCCTGCCCCTTTGTGCGAGCTTCTTCCACAAGCGCCTGGAGTGGCGCTTCACGGCGGGCAGCCACTACCACGCGGTAACCGTCTTCAAGGAGCGCCTGGGCGACGGCCTTGCCGATGCCTTGGGAAGCGCCGGTGACGAGGGCAACTTTGATGGGTGTATTCATGGGTGGCTCCGGCTTTTTCTTGTGAATTGTTTAGCGGATTCCGAGCCTAAACCAGCAGGCCGATATCGTCACGATGGTTTAGGCTGAAAAGATTCCCAGGCTGGCATGAGAACCTTATGCACTATTCCCATCTGCTGTTCGATCTTGACGGTACGCTGACCGACCCCAAGCTGGGTATTACCCGCTCGATTCAGTATGCATTGGCGCAGATGGGAGTCGACGAACCGAATCTGGACAACCTGATCCACTTTATCGGCCCGCCGCTTCATGGTGCGTTCATGGAGACCTATGGGTTCACCAGCGAGGAGGCCTGGCAGGCAATCGAGCATTATCGGGAGCGCTTTCGAGAGGAAGGGCTGTACGAAAACTTTCCTTATCCCGGCATTCACGAGTTGCTGGCGGAACTACAGGCGACCGAGCGCAAGCTGTACGTGGTTACGTCCAAACCGTGGATCTACGCCAACGAAATTCTCCGGCATTTTGAACTGACGGGGTATTTCAAGGCTGTTTATGGCAGCGAGCTGGACGGTACCCATTCAGACAAGGCCGACCTGATTGGCCATGTACTGGAGACGGAGCAGCTAGCCGCAGAAACGTGCCTGATGATTGGTGACCGCAAACATGATCTGATCGGCGCACGGCACAACAGCGTGGAAGCCGCCGGGGTGTGCTATGGCTATGGTGGCCGGGCGGAGCTGGATGCCGAGGCGCCGGCGTATGTGTTCGAAACGCTGGAGGATTTACGCGCGGCGTTTATGTAAGGGTAGGAGAGCAGCAAATGCAAAGGGGCGGAGCAGCACGTACCGGTGAGGATCAACGGAGGCTGGAAAGCACCTGAAAGACACCACGCTATAAAGGCCATCCCGGCAGGGTGGGTTTCGCTTGTGCTCAACCCACCCTGCCATGCAGGAGGCGTCAGGGTTTGAGTTGAGGTTCCATGGCCTTGATGGCATCGGTGCCGTCCTTGGCCTTCACACCGCGTAGCCAGGGTTCCATGACTTGCGGGTGGGCCTTGATCCAGTCCCTTGCTGCAACATCGTAACTGGCCTTCTTTTCAAGGGCGGCATTCATGATGGAATTTTCGATTTCGAGAGTGAAGGTCAGGTTGCTGAGCAGCTTGGCCACATTCGGGCACTGCTCGGCGTAACCCTTGCGCGTCAGGGTGTGCACGGTGCCTTCCTCGCCAAAATATTTTTCGCCGCCGGTAAGGTACTTCATCTCGTAATTAACGTTCATTGGATGCGGCGTCCAACCCAGGAAAACGATCCACTGATTGCGTTTCACCGCACGGCCGACCTGAGCCAGCATGGCTTGTTCGCTAGACTCAACCAGTTGCCACTTGCCCAGGTTGAACTCGTTACCGTCGATCATTTTCTGGATCGACTGGTTGCCCGGTGCACCAGAGCCGATGCCGTAGATCCTGTCGTTAAACTTGTCTGCATGTTTGGCGAGATCCGACAGATCCTTCACACCCGCTTCCCAGACATACTGGGGGACCGCCAGGGTAAACTGGGTTCCGGTCAGGTTTTCATGCAGGTCAGTCACTTGCCCCGATTTTACAAACTGATCGTAGTAACTCTGCTGCGCCGGCATCCAATTGCCCAGGAATGCATCGATCTGGCCATCCTTCAGCCCGCCAAAGATGATTGGCACCGACAGGGTTTCGACCTTGCTGTCATAGCCCAGCGATTTCAGCAGAAAACCGGTGATAGCGTTGGTGGTGGCAATGTCGCTCCAGCCTGGGTCGGCCAGTTTAACGGTGCCGCAGGCGGCGTCTTCCGCCCAGGCGTGTGTACCGAACGCCATGGCTCCGGTCATCAACAGTGCGGACATCTTTTTCATGCGTGCTTCCCTCAGCGTGGCTTGTTATCTGTCATTGCTCGCTCGGCCTGTTCCGAGAGAACGGCATTGCAAGATTGGTAAACCCTACGCCATGACAGTTCCCTCGGAAAAGGCGACCTCCTCCCGCCAGCATGACTGGTCTCGGTTCAAATCGGCTGCGGATACCGTGCGCGACGCTCCAGGTCGTCCAGGTCGATGTGGTTGCGCATGTACTGCTGGCTGGCATCCACGAAGGGCTGATGGTCCCAACTGGTGCGGATACCTTTCTCCAGCGCTTCGGCCACGAACCGACGTCGCCGCTGGCTAGCAAGCACGTCGGCGTGGATCCGCGAGATATCCCAGCGCGACTGGGCCTCTTGCAGAAATTCGGCCATCACCGCCTGATAGGCTTCGGTGCCGGCCAGGTTTTCCAGCTCCTGTGGATCGTTGATGAGGTCGAACAGCAGCAGCGGGTCCTGTTCGGAATAGATGAACTTGTAACGGCCGCGGCGGATCATCATGAGCGGGCTGCAGGTGCCTTCGGCCATGTACTCGCCGATGACCTCATCGTGACCTCCGCGGTTTTCCAGGTGCGGAAGTAGCGAGCGGCCATCCAGCGGCAGGCCGGGTTGCAGTTCGCCACCCGCCAGCTCTACCAGGGTGGGGAGCAGATCCATGGTCGAGACCGACGCGCTGACATGGTGCGCCGAGAAGTGTTTGGGTGCATGGATGAGCAGCGGCACGCGGGCGGACATCTCGAACCAGTGCATCTTGTACCAGAGGCCCCGCTCGCCCAGCATGTCGCCGTGGTCGCCGGAGAATATGATGATCGTGTCGTCGGTCAGGCCGCAGTTATCCAGCGCCTTGAGCAGCTTGCCGATGTTGCTGTCAACGTAGCTGCAGGCTCCGTAGTAGGCGCGGCGGGCGTCGCGGATCTTTTGCTCCGGCAGCGGCTTGTCCCAGAGGTCGATGACCTTGAGCAGGCGCTCGCTGTGCGGGTCCTGTTCGCCTTGGCCCAGCGTCACGCGGGGCAACTCGATGTTGGTGTCTTCGTAGAGGTCCCAGAATTCTTTTGTGATGGTGTAGGGGTCATGCGGGTGGGTCATGGAGACGGTCAGACAGAACGGCTGATCGTCGCCACGACGGACATGGTTGTAGAGGTACTGCTGCGCCTTGAAGACAACTTCTTCATCGAAGTCGAGCTGGTTGGTGCGCACGGAAGGCCCGGCCTGCAGGACTGAAGACATGTTGTGATACCAGCTCAGGCGTACGTCCGGCTCGTCCCAGTTCACTGCCCAGCCGTAATCGGCGGGGTAAATATCGCTGGTCAGACGTTCCTCGTAGCCGTGAAGCTGGTCCGGTCCGCAGAAGTGCATTTTGCCGGACAGCGCGGTGCGGTAGCCCAGTCGGCGCAGATAGTGGGCGTAAGTTGGAATGTCGGCCGGAAAATCAGCGGCGTTGTCATAGGCGCCAATCTTGGACGGCAGCTGCCCGCTCATCAGTACGAAGCGCGAGGGTGCACAGAGCGGGCTGTTGCAATAGGCCGAGTCAAACACGACCGCCTCTTCCGCCAGGCGCTGCAGGTGCGGCAGCTTGACGGGCGAGTCTGCCGTATACATAGGCAGGATCGGTGCCGCCATCTGGTCAGCCATGATGAAGAGGATATTCGGTCGTTTCATGTGCCACTCCCGTCGTATTCAGACTGGTTATGCGATAGTGCGGGCCTCATCATCAGGTCTATGGGTTTCATGGGTAAACCGCATAGGAACACATGCTTCGGATAAGGAAAGCTTATGGCATTGGCAGACGAGCCCCTGTCGCTGGATAGCCTGCGGGTGTTTGAAGCAGCGGCGCGGCACTTGAGTTTTACCGCGGCGGCGGCTGAGCTGGGCACGACCCAGCCGGCGGTTAGTCAGCAGATCAAGCGGCTGGAACGGCAGTTGTCCGTGCGCCTGTTTGATCGGGTGTACCGGGGAATTGTGCTGACCGAGTCGGGCGCGCTGCTGTTGGACTATGTACAGACCGGGTTGGAGAGCATTGATAGTGGAATAGCGGCTATCACGCAGCGGAGTCCGCATGAGGTGCTAAAGGTCGCAACTGATTTTGCCTTTGCAGCCTACTGGCTGATGCCGCGTCTGCCGCGTTTCCATGAGGCCAATCCGGACCTAGACGTCAGTTTGATTACCGGTGATCGTGCGCTTGGCCTGGCCCGGCAAGATATCGACGTGACGCTGACCTTTAGCGACGGTCGCTTCAAGCATGGCGACGCGCTGGCGCTGTTTCGTGAGGAGGTCTTTCCGGTATGCAGCCCCCGTTTGGTAAAAGAAATGGCTCTGCCGCTGCCCAGACAGGCTCTGGCGAGCTTGCCCATGCTGCACTTGAAACCCGGCGTGAACAGCCATTGGTTCGACTGGAAGGGCTTGTTTCAGGCCCTCAATATCCAGGCACCGCCGATTCCCGCTGTGCTCAGTTTCGACAACTACACCTTGGTAATCCAGGCGGCCATCGCCGGGCAGGGCGTAGCCATTGGCTGGCGGCATCTCGTTGATGATTTGCTGCATCAGGGATTGCTATGCCGACCGATCCAGGAGTCAGCGACCTCGGCTTACGGCTATTACGCGCTGTTGCCCGAGCGCAAGCGGCGTGGGCGGCTGATCGAGCGCTTCGTCGGCTGGCTGCACGATGAGCTAAATGGTAGAGGTGCCGAGATAGAGCGCATTAAGCTCGGAATCTAGGTGTGCTCTACATGCTCGGATACAAATTAAGCGCTCAATATTAAGGCGTACCGCCCGATAGGAAGAACATGAATGCTAACTCTCAAGGATTCGGCACTATGTTCTTACGAAAAGTCAAAATTGCTCCGCGTCTGGCGTTGGGCTTCGGCTGCATGGCTTTGCTGACCTTGGTGCTGGGCCTATTCGCGCTGGGACAAATGGGCAGCATGCGCGAGCAGTCGCGCGAGGTAGACACAGATTTGGTCCCCAGCCTCAATGCTTTGAGTGAACTCAACATGAGCATGATGCGGGCCCGGGTATTCACGCTACGAATGATTGCTGCAGAAAATCAGGAAGAGCTGCGCCAAGACATTGAGCGCCTGAACAACATCCGTGCTGAGCTGAGCAACTCGCAGCGGGACTATGAAAAACTCATGGATCAGCCAGAAGAAAAGCAGATTTATGAGCGCTTCCTGAATTGGCAAAATCAGTATCTAGCGGGTCAGGATAAAGTGGTCCAGTTTGCCTTAAATGGGGATGTTATTGCTGCACGTGATCTCATCAATAGTCAATTGAACGAGACTGCCGACAAGCTTACGGTAGAGCTTAAGGCGCTGACGCAATTCAACTCCGCACTGGCCAGCAAGGCGTCTGACCAAGCCGAGGAGGCCTATGAAACAGGTCGTCTGGGTGTAGGTGTTGCTATTGCCGTGGCTTTTATTATAACCGCATTGCTTGCCTGGTTCCTGAGTCGCAGCCTTCTGCAACCGCTGGCGCAAGCGCTGCGCAGCGCTCAAGCCGTGGCGGCGGGCAACTTGAGTGAGCCGGTACGCGTAGAGGGCAAAGATGAGGTTGGGCAGTTACTCGAATCGCTGTCCATCATGCGCGGCAATCTGCGCGATACGATCGAACGGATCGCCTCGTCTTCGAATCAGCTGGCGTCGGCGGCCGAAGAGCTCAATGCCGTGACTGAACAGTCTTCACGCAGCTTGAACAGCCAGAACGGTGAAATCGAGCAGGCCGCGACGGCCGTCAATCAGATGAGTGCGGCGGTAGATGAGGTAGCGCGTAATGCAGTATCGACATCCGAATCGTCCAAGCGCTCTACGCAGGTAGCACACGAAGGCCGCAGCAAGGTTGACGGCACGGTTAGCGCTATCGAGCGGATGGCTGGTGATGTAGGCAAGACGTCCACGTTGGTGGAAGGTCTGGCAGAGCAGTCGCGGGATATCGGCAAAGTGCTGGATGTGATCCGTGCCATTGCTGAACAGACCAACCTGTTGGCGCTCAACGCTGCCATCGAGGCGGCACGAGCGGGCGAAGCGGGGCGTGGTTTCGCGGTAGTAGCGGATGAAGTTCGTGCCCTGGCGCACCGTACGCAAGAGTCCACTCGCGAAATCGAAACCATGATTGGAGCGATCCAGGGCGGTACGCAAGAGGCGGTGTCCTCCATGCAGAGCAGCAGCAGCCAGGCGCAGAATACATTGCATGTGGCGTTGGCCGCTGGCGCTGCGCTGGAAGAAATCACTCAGGCCATTGCCGAGATCAACGAGCGCAACCTGCTTATTGCCAGCGCGGCGGAAGAACAGGCGCAGGTAGCCCGGGAAGTGGATCGTAACCTGGTCAACATACGTGAGCTTTCGACCCAGTCAGCTACCGGCGCCGCAGAAAGCAACGCGGCCAGCAGCGAGCTATCGCGTCTGGCTGTGGACCTGAATACGTTGGTTCAGCGGTTCGTGATCTAAGAAACAAACCAGCGAGGCAGCGGCGCGGTGCCTTTCGGCTATTGCGCCTTACGGACAGGCAGGACCAACCGTTAGGGCGCAATAAGCGGGGTGCACTGCCTCGCAACGATTTCTAGGCTAGTGGACCAAGCTCAGGTGCTGACCGCTATGGCCTGGGCGTTCCAGCATGTCGGCCACCTCGGCGGCAAAGTGCAAAAGTTCGTGTGGCAGGTCGCGGCTGGACAAGGCGGCCAGCTGGGGAATTCGCTCGTTGCTGGGAAAAGGGCAGCTCACCAGCGTCCAATGCAAGGGGCTGGTATCCAGACGGTCATGGATCTTTTGGCAAACGAGACGCCAGTCCGGGTCTGCGCCATCGTCCTCAAGGCCTGAAAAATCACCCACCAACAACAGTTGCGAAACCTTGACCTTGCGCAGGCCGCTGATCAGAGCCGCGACAGCATCCACCAGGTAAGTCGGATCGTTCAGGGTAGGCGTGGCGTCGGACGAGGCGCGTGGCGGGTCGAGTACAGCGATTACCGCTTTCATTCCTGCTACATTCCGGCTGACCTTCTGAGCGCTGAAGACATGACTGGTTTTGACATCAGGGTACGGGCGGGGAGGCAAGGCACTGAAGTCGACCGTCAGCGGGATCGCCTCGTGATCACGGCTGCGCAGCTCGGTCATTAGCGCTTGTCCGACCGGACTGAGCGCGCCATAGACCGCTACCTTAAGTGCTCGCGCTTCGGCATGCTTCATGTATACCTCGCTCACGACGGACGTTGAATACTGGACCGTTCATGCCGTCCAGGGTTCTACCCGCGGTGAGCCGGTCATGCGAGACATAATGAAAAAAGCCCTCGACTCCTGCAACGCCTGGGCACCCTACAGATAAGCCGAGGCGAATCGTAAGGTGCGCCAAGCGAAGCGCAATGCGCCTCCACTGTAGACTAATGTGACTTACCGCTCGTACAGCTCCAGCGGCAAGTCATCCGGATCGGCGAAAAAGGTAAAGCGCTTGCCGGTAAGTTCATCCAGGCGGATCGGTTCTACCGTTATCTGATAGCGCTCAAGGTGCGCCACCGCAGCGTCCAGGTCGTCCACCGCAAACGCCAAGTGCCGTAGCCCCTGGGCTTCAGGTCGAGATGGGCGAGGCGGCGCCTCGGGAAAGGAGAACAGCTCAAGCTGCGCATGCTCGCCCACCGCAAGGTCCAGCTTCCACGACTGACGCGCCTCACGGTAGGTTTCGGCAATCACTCGAAGACCCAACACTTCAGTGTAGAAGCGCTTGGAAGCAGGATAGTCAGAGCAGATCAGCGCAACATGATGCAGGCGATCGAACATCACGGCACCGCCACGAACTTCAGGTCCGACGGCATGGAGATATCCACGCTCTGCAACTCATCACCCAGCTCGCCCGTCTGCGGATCGCGGGCGAATACCTTTACTTGATTGCTCTTCTGGTTAGCGACCAAAAGGTAACGGCCCGTGGGGTCGATGGCGAACTCCCGTGGTTCAAGGCCGTTTACGGAGTGCCGCTCGATAAAGCTCAGGGTGCCTTCCACCGGGTCTACGGCAAATACGTCGATGTGGTTATCATCGCCACGATTGACCGCATACAGGAAGCGTCCGTCACTGGAGAGATGCAGCGCTCCGGCGCCCACGCGGCCATTGAAGCCTTCCGGTGCCAGCGTATAGAGCTGCAACTGGCGTAGGGTGCCGTTCTCATGAGCGAAGACCATGACCTGGCCGGTTAACTCTAGGGTCAGGTAGGCGAAGCGGCCGTCCGCACTGAAGACCAGATGACGTGGCCCGCTACCGGCAGGTACAGGAACATAAGGCGTATCGGCCAGTGTCAGCGGGCGCTCGTATTTGGCCGGATTGTACCGGTAGGCAAAGACTTTGTCCGCCCCTAGGTCTGGCGCGAAAAGGTACTGGCCGTCTGGTGAAAAGGTTACGCCATGCACATGACCAGAGACCTGCCGCTCGGGGTGAGCCTTGCTGGCCTGGAAGAACTCGATCTGTGCGACAGGGCTCAGGACACTGTTATCTTGCACGGGCAGCACGGCCAGAGAGCCTTCCGGTTCGACAGAGTAGTTTGCCACGAACAGAAATTTGCCATCCGGGCTAAGTGTGGAGTGGGTAGGATGATCGCCCAGGGTCTTGACCTGGCTGATCTGCTGGAGCCGACCGTTACTAGGATCGAAGCGGTAGGACGTAGCCCGTCCTATATCATCGCCCTGGCTGCCACGGCCATTCTCGTTGACCACAAATACGGTGCGGCCGTCGCGCGATAGGCTCAGGTAGGAGGGGTTGGATGCCTTGACCACGCGTAAGGGGCCGTTGATCTGTCCGGCGCGGCTGTCGAAGCGGTAGACGTAAAGCCCTTGGCTGCTGCCACTGGTATAGGTACCAACCAGAAGATTGTAAAGCCCCGGCTCGGCTTGGGCCGTGGGAGCGATGCCCGTCAGGGGCGCTAGCAGAAACAACGGGAGTAGGGAAGGCAGCTTCATAACGGTTACTCGTTGGGTCTGTAAGGGCACGGAAAAAGTTAGCTAGAGACCGGAATGCTTGATTTCAGTTCGACCTGAGACTCATCCTGTTGAGCGTCCTTATCCGTGCGCGGTCCGAACTTAGTGTAACGGTATGAGCCCCGCGCGTGTCGGCTCGACCTTTGTCTATTTCTCAATCAGGAACATACGATGCGCTTCTATTGCTTGCCTAAAGCCGAATCCTATAGCGACCTGACCCTACGCGAATGTGAAACACCCAAGCCTGCCAGGGGCCAAGTACTGGTCAAGATGAAGGCTGCTTCCCTGAACTACCGAGACCTGATGGTAGCCACCGGCCGTTATGCCCGTGGTGGGCTGCCGGCAGACCTGATCCCGCTCTCCGATGGTGCGGGCGAGGTGGTGGAGATCGGTGATGACGTGGACCGGGTAAAGGTGGGAGATCGTGTCGCCGGTATCTTCATGCAGACCTGGATCGGCGGTCATCTGGACCCTACCCACAGCGCCTCGGCCCTAGGCGGCGCTATTGACGGTGTGTTGGCTGAATACGTGCTGTTCGACCAGAGCGGTGTGGTTACGCTGCCGGAGCACCTGTCCTACGAGGCGGGGGCTACCTTGCCCTGCGCGGGCGTTACCGCCTGGCATGCCCTGTTTGGCAGCGTCCAGCCTTTGGTTGCCGGGCAGTCCGTTCTGCTGCTTGGTACCGGCGGCGTTTCCATCTTTGGCCTGCAGTTTGCCCATGCGGCTGGCGCAAGGACGATCATTACCTCGTCCAGTGACGAAAAGCTTGAAAAAGCCAAGGCCCTGGGCGCTCATGAAACCGTGAATTACAAGCAGCATCCCGAGTGGCAGGAACAAGTTCTTGGCTTGACCGATGGCATCGGTGTGGATCATGTCGTGGAAGTAGGCGGTGCCGGTACGCTGCCGCGTTCGCTGCGCTCGACACGGCCTGGTGGCGCTACGCACCTGATTGGCGTATTGACCGGTGGAGAGATCAACCCGGCCGCGCTAATCCAGCGCTCTGTTGTACTGGAAGGCATTTATGTTGGCTCGCGAGAAATGTTCGACGCTATGAACCGCGCTATTGCCTTGCACCGAATCGAGCCGGTTATCGATAAAGTTTTCGGATTCGATGAAGCGGAAGCGGCTTACCGGTACATGGACGGGCAGAGCCACGTGGGCAAAGTTGTTATCCGGTTCGAGGACTAACGCAGATGACAACAGCCGTCATTCAGGGCTATCACGCCCATGTTTACTTCGATGCGACAACGCTAGACCAGGCCAGAGCCCTATGTGAAACCGTCGCGCAGAGGTTCGAGGTGACAATGGGCCGGGTACACCAACGCCCGGTCGGTCCGCATCCGGACTGGAGCTGCCAACTGGCATTCCGTCCAGAGATGTTTGCCGAGGTGATTCCCTGGCTGGCGCTGAACCGGAAGGGGCTGGTGGTGTTTATCCACCCTGTGACGGGGAATGATCGGGCGGATCACCGCGATCACGCGATCTGGATGGGGGCGGTACGACCGCTCGATCTCTCCGTGTTGCCCGAAGAGCCGGTGCAGTACGCGTTTTGAATACAGAAGGGTAAACGGCGCCTGGCACTGCGCCGTTTATCACCGTATGAGGGTGCACCGCTTGGTCTGGGGCGCACCTTGTACGAGGCCTTAAGCCCGGCGTACGGCTGGAGATGGCATAATCAATCCAGTACGTTGTGCAGGATCTCGTACACGATGCCGGTGGTAACGGCGATCAGCACCATATCAGTACCCAGGCGACGCCATTCGTAGCCCTCATAGCGTGGCAGTTGCTTTACGACACCGGGCGGCAGAGGTTTGCCGTAGCCACGGGGAAGCGGCTTGCCTTTGGCAATCACGAGACCGTGAGGAAGCGGTGCTCCACGACCGATTTCGCCCCGATGGGCGCGGATGGTTTCCCGAACAGGCCCAAAATCACGAGGCGGCTGGTGCTTGACATTGCCCTTCGCTACTACCGGCTGGTTGCCATGGTTGGGCTTACCATTTGGCTGCGCATGATTCTGGTGACCGGAAGGCTGCGCCTTGGGGCCTTGGTTATGGCCATTCTGCGGGGTGGCATGAGCTTGGCCTTTACCGCCTTGCGGACCTCTCTCCTGGTCGGGTGGCGCAGCCAACGCCAAGGGGGCTCCTGCGCATGCCGTAATGCACAGGCTCGCGATAACTTTTTTCATCATGTTCATGTAGTCCCTCTCGCTCCAGCCTGACGGCGGAGTGCATTACTAAATAGGGGTAGTACCGGTTTGGACCGTTAGCCCTGGCGGGCTTTCAGTCGTGGGCCGCGCTTATTCAGGCTTTGTACCTGTGTTTTTGAATACAGGTGCCGTGCTATGGGCGGCTGCGTGTTTATCACCATGGTTGGTAGCGTTCTGCGTGGTTTTCGCTTTTGCCTGGCTGGTGTGCTGCACGGTGGTTTTTGACGTCTGCGCAGCCTTGTGGCTGTTGGCTGAGGTGTCTTTTTTCAGCGTTGCGGCTTGTTTGCTGTTCGGCTGAGTGCTTTTTTGCTGAGTGTTCTTGTGCGCCGTATGGCTCTGGGAGGCGTTCTTTTGTGAAGCTTTGTTGGCCGGGGTCGGCTGGGTCTGCATGTGAGCGGCTTTGTCCGGTTGTCCAGCAGGTTGTTCCGCTTGTGCCGCCAGGGCCAGCGACGATCCCAGACACAGGGTGATACTCAGGCAGGCAACGGATTTTTTCATAACGCTCATATATTCCTCATTCTCCGTCAGGGCGGAGATAATCAACTAAATCGCCTCGGGCTATACCACTAGAGGCTGAGTCAGTGTATCGAGCACCTTCAAGGTTGTGGGCTTTGTCAATAAAGCTTTACTCTCCGTTGACGAAAAAAGCCTATGCAGGCTCTTTCATGCCCTCGTGTCCCGAGCTTTATACTGCCGCAGCGCCGGACTCCGCTCCGCTCTTCATCTCTTCAGCAGGCGACTTTTTGTGAAACCACTTTCCTTTGTACTCAGCGCTTTATTGGTCGGCAGCAGCCTGATCTTTTCCCCGGTCTTTGCTGCCCAGGCCAAGCCGACTACCCCTCAACAGCAGGAGCTGGCCTCCGGCAGCGCGCTCCTGGTAGACATGCAGACGGGCAAGACCTTGTACTCCAGCAATCCTGACGTCGTGGCGCCCATCGCCTCAGTAACCAAGCTGATGACAGCTATCGTGACGTTGGATGCCAAGCAGCCCATGGACGAGGTCTTGTCGGTCAAGATCGATAATGTGGCGGAAATGAAGGGTGTGTATTCCCGTGTCCGTCTCGGTAGCCAGTTGAGCCGGCGCGACCTGCTGCTGCTCACGTTGATGTCCTCGGAAAACCGGGCGGCAACAACGTTGGCAGAACATTACCCTGGCGGAGTGAAGGCGTTCGTCGCCGCCATGAACACTAAGGCTCGGGCGCTGGGCATGACCAATACTCATTACGCCGAACCTACAGGGCTATCGCTGCATAACGTCTCGACGGCTCGTGATCTGGTCAAGCTCCTGCAGGCGACCCGCAATTACGCGTTGATCGGTCAGCTCAGTACAACGAAAGAAAAAACCGTGGCGTTTCGCAAGCCGAACTACACACTGGGTTTCCGCAACACCAACCATCTGGTCAGCAAGCCTGACTGGAGCATTCAATTGACCAAAACCGGCTTTACCAACGAGGCCGGGCATTGCCTGGTGATGCGGACAATCATGAATAATCGTCCGGTCGCTTTCGTGGTGCTGGATGCCTTTGGCAAGTACACCCACATGGCCGATGCCAGCCGCCTGCGAAAGTGGTTGGAAACCGGCAAGGTTACACCGGTGCCGGAAGTCGCCAAGGCCTACAAGCAACAGCGTAACTTGGCGTCCCGCCAGGCGATAGCGACGCAGTAAGCACGTCGCGATAGGCTAATCAGAGAGCAGTGGGCCCCTAGTTCCAAGGGGCCACTGCATTCTGTGCAATGCACTTTGCTAAGGCCGTGGCCTAGCGGCGTGCGCTACGAACCGCTTCTGCCAGGCTGTTGCACAGGCTTAGTACGCCTTCCACGGCTTCAGCGCTACTGTTTGCCTTGGCAATCTGATCGACCAGGGCCGACCCTACCACCACACCGTCTGCCAGTTGAGCGACCACCCTGGCTTGCTCCGGTGTACGGATACCAAAACCTACACACAACGGTAGCTGAGTGAACTGACGCAGACGCGTAACGGCGTGTTCAATATGCTCGGTGGTTGCCGAGCCGGCACCGGTTACCCCGGCTACCGACACGTAATACACAAAGCCCGAGCTGCTATTCAGCACACGCGGCAGGCGGTTGTTGTCCGTGGTGGGCGTGGTCAGCCGAATAAAGTCGATTCCCACAGCCTGAGCCGGGTCACACAATTCGGCGTCGTGCTCGGGCGGCAGGTCCACCACAATCAGGCCGTCTACACCCGCGTCCTTGGCTTCGGCCAGAAAACGCTCCACGCCGTAACGGTGGATCGGATTGTAGTAGCCCATCAGTACCAATGGCGTTTCGGACTCTTCCTGGCGGAATTCGCGGACCATGTTTAGCGTCTTCGCCAAGGTCTGGCCGCTCTTCAACGCACGCAAAGCTGCCGCCTGGATCGCGGGGCCGTCGGCCATCGGATCGGTGAAGGGCATGCCCAGCTCAATTACGTCAGCACCCGCTTTGGGCAAGCCCTTGAGGATCGCCAGAGAGGTCGCATAATCCGGGTCGCCACCGGTGGTGTAGGTGACAAGCGCTGCGCGGCCCTCTTGTTTCAGTTGGGCGAAGCGGGTTTCCAGACGGCTCATAGCTTGTCTCCCAGATGACTCATCACGGTTTGCATGTCCTTGTCGCCACGGCCGGAGAGGCAGACGATCATGATGTGATCCTTTGGCAGCGTAGGCGCGCGCTTGTAGGCTTCAGCCAGGGCATGGGCGGATTCCAGCGCCGGGATAATGCCTTCCAGACGGCAGGTGGCGTGGAATGCCTCTAACGCCTCGTCGTCGTTGATCGGTACATACTCCACACGCTTTACATCGTGCAGCCACGCGTGCTCCGGGCCGATACCGGGGTAGTCCAGACCGGCAGAGATGGAGTGTGCGTCGGTGATCTGGCCGTCATCGTCCTGCAACAGGAACGTACGGTTACCGTGCAGCACGCCGGGTACGCCGCCGTTCAGGCTCGCGGCATGCTTGCTAGTGTTGACGCCGTGACCACCGGCTTCAACGCCAATAATCGCCACGTCCTTATCGTCCACGAATTCATGGAACAGGCCCATGGCATTGGAGCCGCCGCCTACACAGGCGATCAGGCTGTCGGGTAAACGGCCTTCCTTTTCAAGAATCTGCGCCTTGGCTTCGCGGCCGATTACAGCCTGGAAGTCGCGGACCATAGCCGGGTAGGGGTGCGGGCCAGCTACAGTACCGATCAGGTAGAAGGTATCGGCAACATTGGTTACCCAGTCGCGCAAGGCTTCATTCATCGCATCCTTGAGCGTGCCCGTACCGGCAGTGACTGGAATTACCGTCGCGCCCAAAAGCTTCATGCGAAAAACGTTGGCCTGTTGGCGGTCGATGTCGGTAGTGCCCATGTAGATCACGCAGGGCAGGCCAAAACGAGCGGCCACAGTGGCTGTAGCCACGCCGTGCATGCCGGCGCCAGTCTCGGCAATGATGCGGGTCTTGCCCATGCGCTTGGCCAGCAGGATCTGGCCGATGCAGTTGTTGATCTTGTGCGCGCCGGTGTGGTTCAGCTCTTCGCGCTTGAGATAGATCTTGGCGCCACCAAAGTGCTCAGTCAGACGCTCGGCAAAATACAGCGGGTTGGGGCGGCCAATGTAGTCGCGCTGGAAATAGGCCAGCTCATCCAGAAAGGCCTGATCCTTCATCGCGGCGGTGTACTCACGCTCAAGATCCAGAATCAGCGGCATCAGAGTTTCGGCTACATAGCGGCCACCAAACTGGCCGAACATACCCTGTGCGTCAGGGCCTTGGCTGTAGGTCATGTCTGTCATGGGGAAAGCTCCCAGTGAATATGGCTTTCACACTAACCGGTTGCTGACTAGGAATAAATCGATAAGATCGCCTGCATCTGTTAGAAAAACTCACAGGTAGGCCAATGAGCGATCTTCCTCCTCTCAATGCTCTGCGTGCCTTCGAAGCGGCAGCCCGTTTGGGTAGCGTCAGCAAGGCCGGCGAAGAGTTGTTTGTTACGCACGGGGCGGTCAGTCGACAAATACGTGCGCTGGAGGAACAGCTGGGTGTGGTGCTGTTCGTCAGGGAAGGCAGGGGGCTGGCGCTGACCGAGGCGGGAGTCCGGCTGCGCGATGCCAGTGCCGAAGCCTTTGAGCGCCTACGCAGCACCTGCGCCGATCTTAAGCGCGGCACCCGTGAGGCACCGTTTGTATTGGGCTGCTCGGGCAGCCTGCTGGCACGCTGGTTCATTCCCCGGCTGGACAGGCTCAATCGAGAACTACCCGACCTGCGCCTGAGCCTGTCTACCAGTGAGGGTGAGCTTGACCCGCGCCGCCCCGGCCTCAACGCCACGCTGCTGTTTGCCGAGCCGGAGCACCCGTCGGACATGCAGGTCTATTCGTTGGCTGCCGAATGTATCGGCCCGGTCCTCAGCCCGCGCTATGCCGGGTTTGCCCACTTGGTTCATGCACCAGCGGCGGCGCTCTTGCATGAACCTTTGCTGCACACCGTCTCACGCCCTCAGGCCTGGCCTGCCTGGGCACAGCGGCATGGGCTGTTAACAGACCAACTTACCTTTGGCGCTGGCTTCGAGCATTTGTATTACCTGCTGGAAGCTGCGGTGGCGGGGCTGGGTGTGGCCATCGCCCCCAAGCTACTGGTGGAGGGCGACCTGGCCACTGGGCGACTGGTGGCGCCTTGGGGGTTTGTGGAAACCGGCGCGCGTCTGGCGCTCTGGGTGCCGGGACGGTTGGCCGACCCGAGGGCCCAGCGGCTGGCGGAGTGGTTACGTCTCCAGCTAGAGGAGGGATAACCCCCTCTCTCCTGATCTTTACCGGTGCGGATGTTAATTCAGTACGGCCGACTGCGCCTTGCCAGGCTGATCCTGCGTCTGGCCCAAGCCGCGCATGTGCCGCTCGAAGGCCCAGGTCAGGATGACCGCGGCACAGGCCAGGCCCAGTGCCAGTCCCCACCAGACGCCCTGCGCGCCAAAACCCAGCGGCAAGCCAAGCAGCCAGGCGGCGGGAATACCAATCAGGCAGTAGCAGATTACCCCTAGCCCCAAGGCCTGCCGGGCCTGCCGAATACCGCGCAGCGCACCGGAGGCAATGCCCTGAATGCCGTCGAACAGCTCGAACCAAGCGGCAATGGCCAGCAGGCTTACGGCAAGGGAGAACACATGGTTGGCCTCTTGCGGGCTCACGAACAATGCCACCAGCGCTTCCGGCATCAGCCAGAACACGAGCGCCACTGCCAGCATACAAAGGGCACCTACACCAATACCCAGGCGGCCAGTCAATCGCGCCAGGTGGACGTTGCCAGCACCAAAGTGCTGGCCGATGCGCAAGCTGGTGGAATAGGCCAGCCCTACCGGCACCATAAACACGACATACACAAGCTGGTTGGCGATCTGATGGGCAGCCAGCTCTGTTGCGCCCAAGGCGCCCATGCACAGGGCGGCGGCTGCAAACAGGCTTGTCTCGACGGCGTAGGTTCCGCCGATAGGCAGGCCCAGCCGTACGGTTTCGCCTAGTGCAGCACGCTTCGGTGGCCATAATTGAGAGGCGATGGGATAGGCCGCATAAGCCTTGCCGTGGCGAATCGTCAATGCCAGTGCGATGGCCATGGTTGTCATAACCAGGGCAGTGACCAGGCCGATTCCCGATAATCCCAGGAAGGGCAGCCCCAGCCAGCCTTCGATGAATGCCAGATTAAGCACCAGATTGGCCAGCGCGCCGCCAATGGCAATGGACATCACCGGGCCGGGTCGACCAATGCCGCTGGTAAAGCTGCGCAAGGTCATGAACACCAGATAGCCGGGCAAGGCAAAGCTCACGGTGTGGATAAAACCCATGGCCTGCGCCGTTGTGTCCGGAGCTTGACCCAGCACGAGCAGCACCGGCTCCAGCAGCCACAGGCACAGCATGGCCAGCAGCGCCAGCCCGCCTGCTATCCAGAGACCTGCAGAGGCAATGTCGGTCACGCCGCGGGTGTTCTGTGCGCCCTGGTGGATAGCTACCAGATTTCCGACGGCAGCAATCACCCCAACGCACACAACCGAGAAAAAGGAATAGGCCGCTGCACCCAGCCCACCGCTGGCCAGTGCCTCGGGCCCGAGACGCCCCATCATTACCGTGTCGGTAAAAACCATAGCAATATACGCCAGTTGAGCGGTAATTAGCGGGACGGCCAACCGGGCCAGTGAAAGCAGTTCAGAGCGTAGCGAAACCATGAGTGCGGCTCACATCAGAGCGGGAGGAAAACCCGCTGGCAGAAAAAGAGCAGCCATTGTTAGCGGAGCCGCAATCGGCTACAACCTGAAAATAAGCCTACCTGCCATGAGTTTTAATCATGTCCAATGCAACGCGTTTGCCTCCGCTTTATGCCCTGCGTGCTTTCGAATCCGCTGCCCGGCATGCCTCGTTCACTCGGGCAGCCCAGGAGCTATCGTTGACCCAGAGTGCGGTAAGCCGGCATATCCGCACCCTGGAAGCTCACTTCAACTGTCGCCTGTTCGAGCGTGTGGGTCGGCATCTGGCGCTTACCGAGTCGGCCAGGCTGTTGCTGCCGGGTGTAAGTGAAGGCTTCGAGGCTCTGGGGCGGGCGTGCTCGGTGCTGCTGGTAGAAGAGCGAGTCCTACGGCTCAAGGCGCCATCTACCCTTTCGCTGCGCTGGCTACTCGCGCGTCTGTCACAGTTTCGGCAAGCCAATACGGATATCGAAGTGCAGCTGACCAGCGCCTGGATGGATTGCGATCATGTGGACTTCTTGCATGAGCCTTTCGATTGCGCCGTGTTGCTAAGCAACGGTCATTTTTCGGAGGACTGGGAGACGGTTCGGCTGTTCGAGGAGTGGCTAGTTCCGGTCTGTGCGCCGGAAGCGGTAGAAGGCGGTTGGGATCTGGAGCGGCTGCGTCAGGCCGAGCTGCTGCATCCCACGCCGGACCGGCGCGACTGGCGCCGCTGGTTACAGGCCATGGGGCTGGCCGATAGTGTCTCCATCCGCGGCGGCCAGGTCTTCGACACGCTGGAGCTGGGCATGGCCGCTGCCTCGCGTGGCTATGGGGTATCCATCGGTGATCTGTACATGGTGGCTGAAGATGTTCAGCAAGGCCGTATCGCCTTGCCCTGGCCCTGCGCTGTGACCAGCGGTGAGGCGTACTACCTGGTTTGGCCCAAGGCGCGACGTGGTCAGGAGCGATTCGTGCGGCTACGGGAATTTCTGCTGGAAGCTGTAAAAGGTATGACCTTACCCGCCGTGACTTACCGGTCATGAGTCCGCCCGGAGCGCTGGTCGCTCGGTCGAATCAAGTTATTGCATTTCTCGCCGATAATAAGCAAGCGACTTAGAAGGGGGCAATGCTTTGCGTAGATAGCTCTCTCGGGTCTCATTGCCAACCTACACAAAGGCCAGAAGGGGATGTCTGGTCTTGAGGAATATTCATCTATGTCTAGGCATCGTTTTGGAATCGCAGGGCAGCTTGGTCTAGCCTTGACAACGATTCTTGTCGTCGTGATTACAGGCAGCAGTTTATTTGCCCTGAATTCACTTAGTGAGTCCACGAAAGAAGCCCACCGCCAGCATCTCGCCAGTGAAGCACGCCTGCTGGCCGAACAACTCAAGACGTTTCACAGTACTCTAGAGGTCAGCACCCAGCGTCTGGCTGGCTTGTTCGAGCGGCGCTTCAATGCCGGCCTGACTCGGGATACCGCCGAGCGCGTTCCTGTCGGGAGCATTTCGGCACCGGCCTTGTATCTACAAGGGACTCGGTTAAATAGCGATTTTACTCTCGTCGATGAATTCACTTCGCTGACGGCGGGTGTGGCCACGATATTTGTTCGTGACGGTGAGGATTTCACCCGGATCACCACGTCGCTCAAGAAGGAAGACGGCTCCCGTGCCATCGGCACACAGCTCGACCGCAAGCATCCGGCCTATGCCGGCTTGCTTAATGGGCAGGCTTATGTGGGACGTGCGGTTCTGTTCGGGCGCAATTACATGACCCAGTACACCCCGGTACGTGATGCCGCGGGCCAGGTCATGGCCGTACTCTTCGTAGGCTTCGATTACACCGATACCCAGAAGCAGCAGTTCGACAGCCTCACGGCTTTCCGCATTGGGAAGACCGGCTCCCTGGCTATTCTGGACGAGCAAGGCAAATGGCTGGTCGCACCGGCTGGCGCGACTAACCCTGACGCGGTAGCGCCCACGCTAACGGCAGTCACCCAGGCCGACGCAAATGTTTTCTGGAACGACGGTCAGCAGGATTTCCAGAGTGTTGTGGCTCAGGTGCCCGGCGAGACCTGGAAGGTGGCCGCTACATTGCCTGAAGCTGAAGTTGACGACCTTATTTGGAGCGTAGGCACTAAGCTGGCGCTTGGCAGCCTGCTGGCACTGATCCTGGCTATTACAGCTTCGGTCATCATGCTTCGGCACAAGCTCAAGCCGCTAGGTCATCTGGTTCGCCAGGCCCAGGCCCTGGGCGAAGGTCAGCTCAGCGTCCGGTTGAAAGTTGAAAGCCAGGACGAAGTGGGTCAGCTGTCGCACAGCTTCAATCAGATGGCTGAAGCGCTATCCAGCACAGTTGATCGGGTTCGTGCTTCGTCCCATGACGTAACCAGTCGCTCCGACCAGCTCAGTACGCTGTCCGGGACTACGCAGCGCCGTTCGGCCGAGCAGTCTGCCCAGATTGATAGCATGGCCAGCGCCGTCGAAGAGTTCAGCGCCACCGCGCAGAACATTGCCGACAGTATGCGCAAGACCGAACAGCTGACCAATGAAAATGCCGCTGAAACGCGCAACGGCACGGCGTCTATGCGGGCGGCGTCCAAGGCATTGGAGCAGATTGCCGAATCGCTGGGTACTACCGCGTCGGTGGTAAATACCCTGGGTGAGCGGTCGCAGCAGATCGGCGGAATCATCAGCGTGATCAGCGGCATCGCCGAGCAGACCAACTTGCTGGCCCTGAACGCTGCCATCGAGGCGGCACGTGCTGGTGAGCAAGGTCGCGGATTTGCTGTGGTGGCTGACGAGGTGCGTAGCTTGGCCGGCCGTACCAGTCAGGCAACACGTGAAATCTCTGAGATGATTGGCTCTGTACAGGAAGAGACCAGCCGGGCCATGAGCTCCATTGGCGAAGGCAATCGCCTGATGCAGCATGGATTGTCACTGAACAATGATGTCGCCCAGGCACTCCAGCGAATCGAAACGCAGATTGGCCAAGCGGTCGAGCAGTTCACCAGCATCGCCCAGGCGACTCATGAGCAGAGCAGCACCGCCACTGCCCTTAGCCGCAATATCCAGACCATTGCGGTGGATAACGCCTCCCAGCGTGAAGCAGCGGAAGAGCTGGCCAGCACAGCCTATGAGCTCAAGCGCTTGGCCGAAGCGTTAAACCACGAGGTCAACCGCTTCAGCTGACTTTGATGGCGCTATAAAAAAAGCCGGTGCAATGCACCGGCTTTTTCATGACGCGTCGTTTAGCGAACCATATGCAAGAAGTGCATATGACGCTCGTATTGATCAAGAATATCGCCGATTACATCCTCACGGCTCCAGCCCATCACGTCATAGTCCTGGCCGCCTTCCTTGAGGTGGACATCAGCACGGAAATATTTGCGGTCCTCACGCTCTTCCTGGGAGCTTTTTGTGTCGCCCATGACAAAACTAGGCATGGCATAAGGGCGTGGCCGGACCTCGTAAACAAACTCCGGGTTTTCCTCCGGGCCAACTTCGATCCGGACGCGGCCATCTTCGCCCTCTTTCACGTTCACCAGATAACTCTGCTTGCGCAGCTCTTCGGCTACGGATTCGCAGGCCGGCTTGACCACTTCGCTGATAAAACGCACCACGTGGGTGCGGCGAGGGAACATGGCAAGATTACGCAGGCGGCGCTGCCAGCCACCGGCGGAGCGGGGCGCCGGACGGGAGATATTGAGCGCCTGGTAACGAATACCGCGTTTGGTGGCATCAAGCTTCAACGCCTTGAGCAAGCCCCACATGGAGCAGAGCAGGGCGATGGTGAACGGCAGTGCGCTGGCAATCGTCGCAGTCTGCAACGCCTTGAGACCGTCTGCCAGCAGCAGAGCAATGGCCACGAGACCCATGCACGTTGCCCAGAAAACTCGCTGCCAGGTCGGTGTGCTGTCCACGCCGCCAGAGGCCAGCATGTCCACTACCATGGCGCCCGAGTCGGCCGAGGTGACGAAGAATACGATCACCATGACGATGGCGATCATGGAGATCACGCCCGAAAACGGGAAGTGCTCAAGAAAGGCAAAGAGCGCTAGTGACGTGTCCTCGTTTACCGCGTTGGCCAGTTCGGTAATGTTGTCCCACAGGATCATATGGATCGCGGTATCGCCAAAGACGGTCATCCACAGCAGCGTGAAACCGGTCGGCACCAGCAACACACCGGAGACAAATTCCCGAATGGTACGGCCACGGGAGATACGTGCGATGAACAAACCTACAAAGGGCGACCAGGCCAGCCACCAACCCCAGTAGAACAGCGTCCAGCCGCCAATCCAGTCATTGGGCTTGTAGGCGTACAGGTTGAAGGTACGGCTCACGATCTCGGTCAGGTAACTGCCCGTATTCTGCACAAAGGTCTGCAAAATGAAGACGGTTGGTCCCATTACCAGCACCATCAGGAGCAGCAGCACGGCCAGGCCCAAGTTCAGCTCGGATAGTCGACGTACGCCCTTGTCCAGGCCGGTCACGACCGAGAGGGTCGCCAGTGCCGTTGTGGCAACGATCAGAATGATCTGCACCGGCACGGATACAGGCACGCCGAATAAATGATTCAGGCCCGTGTTGATCTGCGCCACGCCAAAGCCCAGCGAGGTGGCTACGCCCAAGACAGTGCCCAGGATGGCAAAAATATCCACCGCATGTCCGATCGGGCCATAGATACGTTCGCCGATAAGCGGGTAGAGCGCCGAGCGCAAGGTCAAGGGCAACCCATGGCGAAAGCTGAAGTAGGCCAGGATCAGCGCGACGATGGCATAAATGGCCCAGGCATGCAGACCCCAATGGAAAAACGTGATCTTCATGGCTTCACGCGCCGCGTCGATCGTACTGCCTTCACCTACAGGCGGTGACAGAAAGTGCATGACGGGCTCGGCTACGCCGAAAAACATCAGGCCAATACCCATGCCCGCAGAGAACAGCATGGCAAACCAGGTTGTACTGCTGTAATCCGGTTCGCTGTGATCGGGGCCGAGCTTGATATCCCCATAGCGACTCATGCCAAGAAAAACGACCGTCAGCAAGATCAGCGCAACGGCAAGAATGTAAAACCAACTGGTGTTATCGATGATCCAGGCCTGGATCAGGCCAAATACGGCTTGGGCATTTTCTTGAAAGACGCTGGCGTATATGACCAGAACCAGGATCAGAATCGATGAACCCCAGAAAACAGGGGGATTGAGGGTACGGGTAGGGGGGGAGTGACTTTCGATTGCCATCAGGCACAGGCTCCTTTTTCTGTCGGCGCCAAGGTGGCGGAAAGGAGTGCCTTGGCCGATTCGATCAGGGAACCGGCGTTAAGAAGAGGCGATGATTATGGCGTTCGCCTCAGGCACTCGTGGGTCTGTACTGCAATGCTTCCGCCAGATGAGACCGCGCAATACGCGGTTCCGTTGCAAGATCAGCTAACGTACGGGCCACCTTGATCACACGGTGCAGGGCGCGCAGGGACAGCCCTAGCCGTTCACCTGCGCTCTCGATCCACTGCTGATCGTCTGCAGCCAATGCACAATGCTGGTGCAGGGCTCGCAGATCCAGAAAGGCATTTGCCACGCCTTGGCGCGCAAGCTGCCGTCCCCGTGCAAGGGCTACCTGTTCGGCAGCCTGTCCAGTGCTGATCCGGCCGGTAGTGATACCAGGTTCGGAGCCGCCCAGACGCACGCTTTCCCGGGCGACGGTGATATGCATGTCGATCCGGTCCAGCAGTGGACCGGAAAGTTTACCACGATAACGCTGCACCTGGTCCGGCGTGCACCGGCAGCGGCCCGCAGGATCGCCCAGGTAACCGCAGGGGCACGGATTCATGGCCGCAACCAGCTGAAAGCGGGCCGGGAAGCGCACCCGATCCCGCGCACGGGAAATCACGATCTCGCCACTCTCCAGCGGCTCGCGCAAAACCTCCAGCACCTTGCGGTCGAATTCGGGTAATTCATCCAGAAACAGCACACCCTGGTGGGCAAGCGTGATCTCGCCCGGCCGCGGGCGGCTTCCGCCACCAACCAGAGCCGGGCCGGACGCGGAGTGGTGCGGCTGGCGAAACGGTCGCTGCGGCCAATGGGTCATAGGCATGTGGCTGGCCACGGAGTGGATAGCGGCCACTTCCAGAGCCTCGGCTTCGTTCAGCGGGGGCAACAACCCAGGCAGGCGGCTGGCCAACAAGGTTTTGCCGGTCCCCGGTGGCCCCGCCAGCAGCAGATTGTGCGAGCCCGCGGCCGCCACGATCAGGGCGCGCTTGGCAGCGGCCTGGCCTTGCACATCAATGAGATCGGGATAGGGGTGCGGCTGATGAGTCAGCCCTTGCGCCTCATACACTGGTAATACCGTCTGCCCAGTAAAATGCGCGGCAAGCTCAAGCAAATGACCTGCTGCAATCACCTTGAGACCACCAGCCAGGCTGGCCTCCTCGGCATTTTCATGCGGCACGATCAGGGTGCGTCCCGCTTCGCGTGCGGCCAGTGCGGCAGGCAGCACGCCCTGCACAGGCCGTAGGCTGCCGGAAAGCGCCAGTTCGCCCAGGCATTCGATATTGGTCAGGGCCTCGGCAGGGAGCTGTGCACTGGCCGCCAGGATGCCCAGGGCGATGGCCAGATCAAAGCGCCCGCCATCTTTGGGCAGGTCGGCCGGGGCGAGATTGAGGGTAATGCGACGGGCTGGAAAGTCGAACCCTGAGTTCAGGATCGCGCTACGTACGCGATCTTTGCTTTCCTTGACGGCCGTTTCAGGCAGGCCGACCAGCGTCAGCGCGGGCAGGCCATTGGCCAAATGCGCTTCAACAGTGACACAGGGGGCTTCCACGCCCACTTGGGCGCGGCTATGCACGATGGCAAGAGACATGATCGCTCCTTGATCATGCCGCCAACCGGATTATTCGGTCAGCGGCGGGACAATAATGGCCGGTGTTTCTTCCTGAGTATCCGCCGTGCTCTCAGCGGGTTTGTCTTTGGCTTCCAGCTCGGCCAGGCGGGCTTCGAGCGCTTCCAAGCGCGCGCGGGTACGCTCCAGTACCGCCATCTGTGTATCAAACTCCTCGCGGCTGACCAGGTCGAGACGGCTGAAGGCACTTTGCATTAGAGCCTTGAGCTGGTTCTCGATATCGGCACGCGGCGAGTTCTCGCCAAACAGGCGGCTGGCTTGTTGAGTCAGGGAGTCGAGTAGTGCTTTGGGCGGAAACATACGCGTCATCCAAAAAAATGTAGAAATCAGTGTAGCACGCCCGCTAACAGGGCCGTCCCGCCGCGCATCTGCACGGTTTTTGGGCGGTCCAGGATGAAGCGGTGCCCTTTTATGGTGCAAAACGAGACGAAGAGCTTGTGGCAATACCCTTCATTTGCTCTCCCATTCGGCGCTATCCCTTGCGCCACGTGCTTTTCAGCGAACTGGCAAGCTTTCTGCTTTAGCGCAGTAAGAGATGCACGTGGCACGGCCGAGGCGGTCATGGAATGAGCCGCCGCTTCGATAGGAAACCTGGCGTAACGACGCGGGTGATAAGCACGCGACGTTACAAAGCCGAAGACTGCGCTTAGACTTGAATCGGGGTTCGTTCCTGGGGCAAGTCACTTATTCGGGAGAAGTTCATGAAACTAGTCACCGCCATTATTAAGCCGTTCAAGCTCGACGATGTACGCGAGTCGTTATCCGAGATCGGCGTTCAGGGCATCACTGTGACCGAAGTCAAAGGCTTCGGACGGCAGAAGGGCCATACCGAGTTGTACCGCGGCGCCGAGTACGTTGTCGATTTCCTGCCGAAGGTAAAGATTGACGTAGCCATCGCTGACGACCAGCTCGACCGCGTTATCGAAGCCATTACCAAGGCAGCCAACACCGGCAAGATTGGTGACGGCAAGATCTTTGTGGTGAATCTGGAGCAGGCGATCCGTATCCGGACCGGCGAAACCGACACCGACGCTATCTAAAAAAACCGTACTCCATACCCCAAAGCCCCAGGAGAACATCATGACTCTGCGCAAGTACGCAGGGCTAGGAGCCCTTTTGTCCCTCGCTATGCCCAGTCTGGCCTTGGCCCAGGAAGTAGCGGCGGAGCCGACGTTGAACAGCGGCGATACGGCCTGGATGCTGATATCTACAGCACTCGTGCTTTTCATGACCATTCCCGGTCTGGCGCTGTTCTACGGCGGTATGGTACGCGCCAAGAATATTTTGTCGGTCATGATGCAATGTTTTGCCATCACCGGCCTGGTCACTATTCTCTGGATGCTCTACGGCTATAGCCTGGCCTTCGATACCACAGGTATGGAAGCCGGCGTGACCAACGTAAATTCCTTTATCGGTGGGTTATCCAAGGCTTTCCTGAGCGGCTTGACCCACGACGGGCTGACCGGTGCTTCTGCGCTGTTTCCCGAAAGTATTTTCATCACCTTCCAGCTGACCTTTGCCATCATTACCCTCTCGCTGATCGTGGGTGCCTTTGCCGAGCGCATGAAGTTTTCGGCCATGCTGGTATTTACGGCTGTCTGGTTCACCCTGGTGTATACGCCAATCGCCCATATGGTGTGGAGCGGTGACGGCGGGCTGATGTGGGACTGGGGCGTACTGGACTTCGCGGGTGGCACCGTCGTGCATATCAATGCCGGTATTGCAGGTCTGGTTGCAGCCCTGATGCTTGGCAAGCGCAAGGGCTATCCGACTACGCCGATGGCACCGCATAACCTGGGCTACACCCTAGTTGGCGCTGCCATGTTGTGGGTAGGCTGGTTCGGTTTCAACGCGGGCTCTGCGGTGGCTGCCAACGGTACTGCGGGTATGGCCATGCTGGTCACGCAAATCGCTACTGCCGCGGCCGCCCTGGGCTGGATGTTTGCCGAGTGGGTTACCCACGGCAAGCCCAGTGCGTTGGGAATCGCCTCGGGCGTGGTCGCCGGTCTGGTCGCCATCACGCCGGCAGCCGGTACGGTGGGCCCGATGGGCGCATTGATCATTGGTCTGGTGGCGGGTGTAATCTGCTTCTTCTGCGCCACGAGCCTCAAGCGCAAGCTGGGCTATGACGACTCCCTGGATGCCTTTGGTGTGCATGGGGTAGGCGGTATCGTCGGCGCGCTGCTGACAGGTATTTTCGCGGCACCAGCGCTAGGTGGTTTCGGTGAAGTCACCAGCATTGCCACTCAGCTCTGGATCCAGCTCAAGGGTGTGCTGTTCACAGTGGTGTACACCGGCATCCTGACCTTCGTCATTCTGAAAGTAATCGACGTGGTTATGGGGCTGCGAGTCAGCGAAGAGGAAGAAACCGTCGGCCTCGACCTGACGCTGCATAATGAGCGTGGTTACAACCTGTAAGTATTAGCCATTCGCAGAAAGGCGCCTCCAGGCGCCTTTTTCGTATTATTTGCTCCTAAAAAATATACTTAAGTCGCCTGGAACATGGGCGTTAGGCTTCGGTCAGAACGACAGCTTCAAATCGCCTCTTTGTTTTTCCGGGCGCCGCGCTAGAATGCGCGCCCAGCGAGCCTAGGAGTCCACCATGTGGCACCAGCGACAGATTACCCTGCGCGCCCGTAGCCGGGGCTTTCATCTTGTCACGGACGAGGTAACGGCAGCCCTGCCCGAGCTTGAGACGTGCCAGGTCGGCCTGTTGCATTTATGGCTGCAACATACCTCGGCGTCGCTGACAATAAACGAAAACGCCGACAGTGCCGTGCGGCGTGATTTTGAGCGGTTCTTTAACCGTCTCGTCCCGCAGGGCGAGGCAGGTTACGAACATGATTATGAAGGGCCGGACGATTTGCCCGCGCACTTCAAGAGCAGCCTACTGGGCTGCAGCCTGACCCTTCCTGTGCAGGCTGGAAGGCTCGCGCTGGGCACTTGGCAGGGCATTTACCTGGGCGAGCACCGCGATCACGGCGGCGCTCGTCGGATAATGGCTACCTTACAGGGTATGCCAGCATGAATTTTTTGTGGGCAGTCACGTCAAAGAGCGCGGCTGGTCAATAACTAACCTGTTTTCGAGGGTTTTTTATGAGTGATGAAGAGCTGGAGCAGGACGACATCGAAGCGACCGACGATGACGATACCGAGGACTTTGCTGCCGCGGCAGATGAGCCTGACGTAGAGGTCGACGATAGCGCCGATGTTGACGAGCCTGTTGCAACAGGCAAGGGGAAAAAGAAGAAAGAGCCTGAGCCTGAGGAATTGCCCTCGATCGAGGCGAAGCAGAAAGAACGTGACGCGTTGGCTCGAGCCATGGAGGAATTCCTGGCGCGGGGTGGCAAGGTTCAGGAGATCGAGCCTAACGTCGTGTCTGACCCGCCCAAGAAGCCGGACAGCAAATACGGCAGCCGCCCTATTTAACTAAAAACCCGCTTTCATGGCGGGTTTTTTTATGTCTGGCGGGGCGTATGCTGTACAGCCGATTTTGTGTAGGGCTGACCTATGACTTCCTCCTTACTCGCCGCGGAGCGTTGGAGCACCTTGCGCCGGATGGCCGATGATGCCATTGGCCGGGAGCCGGCGCTGGCACCCTGGCTGACCGAGTCGATCCTGACCCATGACGAGTTGGGTGCGGCCCTGGCGTTTCGCGTGAGCCACATGCTGAACATCGACCCTGTTCAACGAGAAGCCCTGACGGTGCGTCTTGCTACGCTCCAGCAGAGCCGTCCTGCTATAGCCATGCAGGCCTGGGCCGATCTTGAGGCAACGGTATCCCGTGATCCAGCCTTCGATTCGATGCTGGAAGTCTTTCTGTTTTCGAAGGGCTTTCTAGCCATTCAGGCCTATCGCATGGCCCATCCTCTCTGGCTCGATGGCCATAGGATGCTGGCGCTGTATATCCAGGCGCGCTGCAATGAGGCGTTGGGGGTCGATATCCATCCGGCCAGCCGGATCGGCCAGGGCATCATGTTTGATCACGGCACTGGTATCGTGATCGGCGAAACGGCAGTAATTGAAGATGATGTTTCGATTCTGCAATCGGTAACGCTAGGCGGGACGGGCAAGGAATGCGGTGATCGGCATCCCAAGGTTCGCCGGGGTGTGATGATCGGGGCCGGTGCGAAGATTCTCGGTAACATCGAGATTGGGGAGGGAGCCAAAGTGGGCGCAGGCAGTGTCGTACTTAAACCAGTCGCCCCGCACACTACTGTTGTGGGTAATCCGGCCAGGCCGGTCGGGACGCCCCGCCATGACCAGCCGGCGCTGGTCATGGATCAGTCATTCGATCAGGACTAAGGCGCTGCCTAGCTCCAGCGCTCAATGACGGCAGGCAATTCCTTCAAGCTGCGGATTTCCGCATCCGGCAGGGTGTCACCCTCCCAGGGCTTGGCCGTCGGGTTGAACCAGACGGCCCGCAAGCCGGCCCGTTGAGCCCCTTGGATATCGTCGACAGGATTATCCCCAACGTGTACAGCCGTTTCGGCAGGGACTCCGGCCCGGCGAATGGCTTCGTTGAACGGGTGCGGATCGGGCTTGCCGATGCCGAGTTCTTCAGCGCACAGGGCGAAGCGGAAATAGTCCGCCAGGCCGATCTCATGCACATTGGCGTTACCGTTGGTAAGCACGCCCAGGTCATAGCGCAGCGACAGCTTTTCCAGGGTTTCGTGTACATCCTCGTAAAGGGTGACCTGCTGGCGGGCAGCCAGATAGATCTGAAAACCCTGTTCGGCCAATTGGCCTGCCTCCGGCTCAGCGTAGCCGGCATCCTGCAGCGCACCATGAATGACGCGACGGCGTAACTCGCTGACTCGGTGCTTGAGACCGGCATCCTGGCCTAGCAGACGGTCGCGAATCTCCCAGAGGTGTTCGACCGGTACGGGGCCGAGGCGCGGGGCTTCGGCTTCCATCCAGGCCTTTAGTGCCGCTTCGGCGCTGTGGATGACTGGGGCGATGTCCCACAGGGTGTCGTCAAGGTCAAAAGTAATCAGACGGATCGTCATGTCGCTCCCGTTTTTCGCTTGGCGCGTGGGTGGGTATCGTCATAGACCTGAGCAAGGTGACCAAAATCCAGATGGGTATAGATTTGGGTCGTGGCAATATCGGCATGGCCGAGTAGCTCTTGTACAGCGCGTAGGTCTCGCGAGGATTCAAGCAGATGGCTGGCAAAGCTGTGGCGTAGCATGTGCGGGTGCAGGTGCTGGCCGAGCTCGCGCACGCCAGCCTCGCGGACTCGCAGCTGGATGGCGCGCGGGGTGAGGCGCTGGCCACGCTGGCCAATGAAAACCGCCTCGCACTGTGCCGCCAGGGCGCGCTGGGGCAGCCAGCGTTCGAGCGCTTCTCGTGCCTTACTGCCGACAGGCACTACGCGGCGCTTGTTACCTTTGCCGCGTACGCTGGCCAGGCCGTCAGGCAGGTCGAGGTCAACGATATCCAGGCCCACCAGTTCGGATAGGCGAAGGCCGGACGAGTAGAACAGCTCCAGCATGGCCTGGTCGCGCAGGGCGATAAAGTCATCTTCCACAGCGCCTTCCAGCAGTTGCGTCGTACGGTCTACGTCGAGATTTTTGGGGAGCGGTTTCTGCCCTTTGGGCGCCGTGACGCCATTTGCCGGATCGTGCTGGCAGACGCCTTCACGGATCAGATACCGATAGAAGCCTCGGATGGCCGATAACAGTCGCGCCAGGCTGCGGCTGGACTGGCCCTGGCGGTGCAGCTGGACGATAAGGGCGCGTAGCCGACGCGCATCGAGGCGGGACCAGTCTTCAAGGTGCTCATCCCGGCAGAAGGCTAAGAGTTTCAGCAGGTCGCGGCGGTAGCCGTCAAGCGTATGGGCGGACACCTGACGCTCGCTGCGCAGGTGGTGGCAGTAAGCATCGAGGTGTTCTTCCATGTCAGCGTACCGAGCGAAGTGGAGTGGGGAAGCGCAGCAGCGTGCGGGACAGCACTTCGGCTACGTGCGTCAGAAAGACAGTGCCGAGCGAGCTCTTGTAGTGCTGGGGATCAGGGCTGCCAATAGCCAGCACGCCGTGCATGCCCTGATAAATCAAGGGCGCGACGGCTGCTGATCCGACTTCATCCTGGGCAGCTTCGCCGAACAAGAATTGCAATTCGTGCGGGCGTAACACACCGCTGACCGCCTTGCCGCCGGACAGCAAGCCGCCGATGACCTGATGCGCCTCGGCACTGGTCACGCTACGACCGACCGGCAGAGGCACTTCATGGAACAGGATCAGGCCAACGTAGGGCACCTTGAACTCATGGCGCAGGCTGTCCTCGACGGTACTGATCACGTCTTCCAAGGTATTGGCGTCTAATAGGTCGAGCACGAGGCGGCGAGTCTTGTCGAACAGCCGATCATTATCGCGCGCGACGTCCATCAGATGGGCCAGACGGTGACGCAGTTCGGCATTGCGATCGCGCAGCAAACCTAACTGACGCTCCACAAGAGACACGGTAGTGCCGCGCTGATGCGGGATGCGCATGTCGGCAAGCAGATCCTCTCGGTCGGTAAAGAAGTCGGGGTGCTGCTCCAGCCAGGCGGCAACCTGGTCAGCATCTAATGGGGGCGTCTGGTCGGTCATAAGCGTACCTGGCCTTCGTAGACTCGGACAGCGGGGCCGGTCATCAACACGGGTTTGCCAGGGCCGGCCCACTCGATATCAAGCTGGCCGCCCGGGAGTTCGATTTGCACGGGCGACTGAAGCCAACCCTGGCGGATGCCTGCGACTACGGCAGCGCAAGCCCCTGTTCCGCAGGCCTGCGTCTCGCCGGCGCCGCGCTCCCATACACGCAGCCGCGCGCGGTGTTCGTCAATAATCTGAAGAAAACCAATATTGGCACGGTTGGGAAAGCGCATGTGGTGCTCAAGCTTCGGGCCAAGTTCATGGACCGGCGCAGTATCAACATTGTCGACGCGCAGCACGCCATGAGGATTTCCCATGGAGACGGCAGCAAGCTCAACGGTGCGGCCTTCGACCTGCACCGGGTAACTGATGGCCTCGCTATCGGCCTCGAACGGAATCTGCTTGGGGGTCAGGCGCGGTGCGCCCATGTCCACAGTAACCTGATTATCGTTACGCAGGCGCAGCTCGATAATGCCGCCTTTGGTCTCGACCTTGATGGTTTTCTTGACCGTCAGGCGCTTGTCAAACACGAAGCGGGCAAAGCAGCGGGCCCCGTTGCCGCACTGTTCAACCTCCGAGCCATCGGCATTAAAGATCCGGTAGCGAAAATCCACATCCGGATTGCTCGGTGTCTCGACGATCAGAAGCTGATCGAAGCCGATGCCGGTATGCCGATCACCCCATTGTCGGGCATGCTTGGGCTGGATATGCGCGTGCTGGCTGATCAGGTCAAGGACCATGAAATCGTTGCCAAGCCCGTGCATCTTGGTGAACCGCAATAACATGAAAGGTCACTCCGGTAGGCGGCTTTCGCCTGCGTAGAGTTCCTCGACTGTCTCGCGGCGACGTACTTCGAACGCCTGGTCACCATCCACCATCACCTCGGCCGCACGGCCGCGACTGTTGTAGTTCGAGCTCATGGTAAAGCCATAGGCCCCGGCCGAGCGGATTGCCAAGAGATCGCCTTCCTCCAGAGCCAGGTCACGATTTTTGGCGAGAAAATCGCCTGTTTCGCAGATAGGGCCGACCAGGTCGTAAGGACGCGTTTCACCCCCACGGGCTGTCACGGGGGTGACGTCCATCCAGGCTTCATAGAGCGCCGGGCGGATCAAGTCATTCATGGCCGCGTCGATAATGGCGAAATCCTTGTGCTCGGTGTGCTTGAGGTATTCCACGCGCGTCAGCAGTACGCCAGCATTGGCAACAATAAAGCGACCGGGCTCGAAGACCAGGGCTATGTCACGCCCGGCGATGCGCTCGCGGATAGCCTTGATGTAGTCGCCGGCCAGCGGTGGTTGCTCATCGCGGTAGCGCACGCCCAGTCCACCGCCCAGGTCCAGGTGGCGAATCGCAATGCCGCGTTCGGCCAGGCGGTCAATCAACGCCAGCAGGCGATCTAGGGCGTCGATGAAAGGTTCGAGCGTGGTGAGCTGTGAGCCGATGTGGCAGTCCACGCCGACAATTTCCAAGTTTGGCAGCTCGGCGGCACGGGCATAGACAGCTTCAGCCTCGGCAATATCAATACCGAACTTGTTTTCCTTGAGTCCTGTAGAGATATACGGGTGCGTACCGGCATCCACGTCAGGGTTCACGCGTAGCGAGATCGGGGCCTTCAGGCCCATCTCGGCGGCAACATCCTGCAAACGCTCAAGCTCGACGCGAGATTCTACGTTAAAGCAGTGCACGCCTACTTCCAAGGCACGGCGCATATCATCACGGGTTTTGCCAACGCCGGAAAATACGACCTTGCGGGCGTCGCCACCGGCGGCCAGGACACGTTCCAGCTCGCCGCGGGAGACAATATCGAAACCGGCGCCCAGGCGGGCCAGAACATTAAGTACACCCAGGTTCGAGTTGGCCTTGACCGCAAAGCAGACAAGATGGGGCAGGCCGGCGAGCGCATCGGTATAAGCGCGGTACTGGCCTTCGATGTGCGCACGGGAATAGACGTAGGTGGGTGTGCCGAAGCGTTCGGCAAGTGCATTCAGCGATACGCCTTCCGCATGCAGGCTACCTGCGCGGGTAGTAAAAGATTCCATGGGGGACTCCTGATATCAGAACTGATCGTGACGATGCTGATGGGCGGCTTTTTCGTCATCTGGAAGATACAGGGCCCCTTTTTGACCGCAGCCTGCAACCAGGCATGCCAAGGCGATTAGGGCGAGGGAAAGGCGCTTCATGGCGAATCCTTTGAAAAGCATGATTGCGCCCGAGTATACCCGGCACCCGGCGCCTTGCCTATGTAACCGGCCGGGCCGCCCGATAGGCATGATGTCTGCCTACTGGACGGGAAAAGGACGGGCGGGTAACGTCGATGATTATCCCTACGATTCAAGGAATTCCATGAGCAGCCTGAACGAAGCCCGCTTTTATGATCTCGTCGAGACTACCCAGCAAGCGGTAGAGGACATTTTGGATCAAACCGACCTGGATCTGGATGTGGAAAACAGTGGTGGCATCCTGACGGTGCGCTTCGAAAATGGCACCCAGATCATCTTTAGCCGACAACCTCCGCTGCGCCAGCTATGGGTGGCGGCACGCTCGGGCGGTTATCACTTTGACTATGACGAGGCGAGCGGTCAGTGGATCTGCGACAGTACAAAGGAGCCACTGGGCATACTGCTAAGCCGTGTCACGCGTGAACAGATTGGCGATGACGTCGACTTCAGCCCCCTCTGAGAGGTCCGCCGGGGCGACGGTCGAGTCGCCCTGTATCCGGCGCTGCTGCCTGGACGACCATGATGTCTGTCTGGGCTGCGGACGTACCCTTGCCGATATTCTTGTCTGGAGCAAAGCCTCCGGCACTGAGCGTCAGGCCATTCTGACGGCAGCCCGCGCTCGTCAGGCCCGCCGGTCACGATAGCGCTCAGCCAGTGTTCCTTCTGTTGCAAGAGCTGTGATACGGTCAGGTCTGTGCGTTTGAACGCCGTTTTCTTATGTGCCGTCTTTCACGGCACCCATCATTCGGGCATTGCCCACTCAGTTTTTCGAAGCACCGTGGCCGCTTGGACGGCCATGGGTTTCCGACTTTCAGCCCAAGGAGGCCGTCATGCATCAGGCACCACAGCCCATCATCACCCAGACCGATTACCAGCAGCTTGATCGTTTGCTCGACAACCTGGAAGAATTTGGCCCGGCGGCCGAAGCACTCGAAGACGAGCTCAGCCGGGCTCGGGTCGTACCGGATACCGAGGTCAAGGGTACGATCGTGACGATGCATTCCACGGTACATTGCCGTGAAGAGGCCAGTGGCAAGGAGTACCATCTGCGATTGGTCTATCCCAAGGAGGCCGGGGCAGAAGGAACCGTATCGGTCCTGGCGCCTATCGGTAGCGCTCTGCTCGGGCAGTCTGTCGGTCAGAGCGTGGAGTGCGAAGCACCGGGCGGCAAGACCTTGCGTCTCGCCTTGCTCGAACTTGATGAAACGCCTAAAGCCGCAGGCTTTTAACGTTTTCCTCAGTCAAAGGCCTGGTTCAGCGCTTCTTCCAGCTCTGTCTTGAGCGTCAGATAGACAAGTGTAGGCGGAGGCGCCTGGCCCGGCCGCTGCGGCAGGTCAAGGTCGGTAAGGTAGCAGCGGTAGCGCTCGCCGGTACGGCGTCGCGCCAGGATGTGGCGGGCTACTTCGTGGTACAGCCGGGTGCCATGCTCAAGCTCGGAGAATTCCCGATGGTCACAGTACAAGGTCACCAGACGCCGCCCTGCCTCGTCGTGGGTCACGATCGCCTGCACAGCGTAGTACGGGACCTTTTCCAGCGGTAGATCAATCAGGCGCCGCTCCAGATACCGGGCGCGCTGCGGCGCAGGCGGCACGATGTGATGGTACTGCACGGCTTCCTGAGGCTCCTGCCCAGTCGGCAGGGAGAGCTGCGCACTACGGCGGTACTGTACGGAATTCAGGAAGCGCTGTAACGGGGCCAGCAGGGTGTGCTCGTCATGGAAGGGCAGCTGTTGCGACCAGAGCGCGCTGTGCTCATCTAGCACGTAGACGCGGGCGGTTTCGCTGTCTTTCCGATAAAACACCTGAACGCTACCGGTGCGGCCCAGCGGCAGGATCAGGCTCAGCTCGTCGCCTTGTAGCGCATGCGGGTCGAGCTTGATCGGCGTCCACGCTTTCTGCGGGGTGGACAGGTGGGCCAACAGAGCGTTTCGGTCAGGCAAAGGCGTATGGCCCAATTGATCCCCACGCAATTCGAGCAAGTGGTATCCCTGTTGAATCTGCAGGAGATAACGAGTCTTTTGCTCATGCAAAAAGGCCGTGCGTATTTCATCAAAGACTGTTTGTACCCGCTCGACGATAAGCGGTGCCCGGTTGCGGCAGAAACTACGAATCTGCAAGCGTGGAGTAGGCGCATCGCCTGGCTCGGGCAGGTCGTTGAAGTAGGCACACAAACAGTCGAGCAGAGCATGGGGGCCGTCGAAACGGCTGACCAGGAGTTCGTTCCAGCTGTTCAGGGTAATCTGGTCCAGGGTGAGAACCAGATTTTCGCGCATGCCGGCATAGCCCAGCGCGTCAATGTGATCGCTGGTGAGATATACGTTGCGCTGGCTGTGCTGGTAGAGCGGGTCGACGCCTACGTTGATCAGCAACAGCACCTCTTGCGGGGCGGCAGGGCGTAACAGGGCCTCTTCAGGAACTGTCTCTGGACGCTCGATAAAGCTGTTCAGCAAGCTCTGGGTCAGATTGTTCAGCTCAAAGGGCGTCAGGTCGCTTTCACCCGCATGCAGGGTAAAGCGCGTGGCGCTGTCGATGACGCCATTGTAGCGGCCCCAGGCCAAGAGCTCCGCCAGGCTCCAGGCGCGCTTGAGTGGGGCGCGAAGCATGCTTTCCGGCTCGGTCAGATTGCCGCGGTGCAGGGACCAGTATCGCTTTTCCTCGCCGAAGGGTTTTTCTTCCTGTATCAGCGTCAGTATGGGCTCGGCCAGATCAGGGGCGATGCCGGGGTTGATATAATCAATTTTCCCCACCTTGCGTTCGAAGGCTGCATACAGGCGACGACCCAGCACATTGAGGTCCCGGGAGCCGATCCGGCTTTCCGCCTGTCGCTGCTGGGCGAACTGCGCGAGGAAGCGGTAGCTGTAGGTCAGGGCATTGACCAGGATGCGCCGTTCGGCCATGACATCGTCGACTTTCCAGTCCTGTCGGGCATCCAGCTGGCGGAGATAATGCTCGTCCCAGCCCCAGGCCTGGGTCAGCTTTTCCATAAGCAGACGCTGCCAACTCTTGCAACCCTGGCGCGGCGGATGGCTGAGCGGCTTGCCTACCTTGACGTAGAGGCAACGGCGGACCAGCTCAAGGCGGTCCGTGTCGCCTCGTTGCAGCAGGTACTCCTCCAGGCGCTGGTAGACCAGCATGTACGGATCCAGCCGGTTAAGGTCGACCACACCGGCCTGTACGGCCTGCTTGAAACGACGGCTGAGGGTCTCGGTCTGTGGATGTTCATCGGCATAGAGTTCGGTGAGCAGCAACTTGAGTACCGACTTGTACGGCGAAGCGATTCCCTTGAACAGTTGCCAGAGACCGGCGCCGATGTATTCGCCGGCCGGGATGGTATGGATATGCCCAAAATCGAGCACGTCGCGCTCACGTAAGAAGCGCTGGGTCAGCAACCGCTGGGTAAAGGCGTCGTAGTGGGGCTCCTGACTGATCGGAACCTGCCACCAGATCGGCGTGCGACCACCCAGCCAGAGGGCCGTACGGTAGAACTCATCCAATAGCAGGAGATGCTGGGCCGTCCCGCAATCGTCAGAGGTCAGCAGCCCGGAGCGCTGGCCGAGGCGAAACAGGTCGGCATTGATCAGGAAGACATGAAGCTCGGCGCCTTGAGTGGCTGCCCAGGTCTCCAACAAGGTGCACTTTCGCTGTAACTCGGCCAGGGCCGGCTCCGGTAGGGCAGGGTCGTAGCAGAGCCAGACGTCCAGATCGCTACTGTCGGCCTGGGTCAGGGTACCAAGGCTACCCATCAGGTACAGGCCATGCAGGGGCTCCTCGCGTGAGAGCCGGGCGGGCTTGTAGGCAAAGCTTCGAGTCAGGCGGCGGGCTTCGGCGAGCTGTTCGTCGCTGGGCTCGAAGCCAGTCAGGCCTGCCGGCGTGTTGGCCGATACGTAGCCAGGCAACAGGGGATGATTGACATGAAGCAGAAGCGGCAGAAGCGTCAGCACCGGCTGCTGGCGCGGCGGTAAGCCTTCCAGCGCACGGGCGAGGCGGCCGGCGTTAACGGTTAAAAACCGAGAGCGCACTTGTTTAAGCGCCTTGCGGTCGATGCCTTCGTCGTCGTCCAGGGAAAGAGTAGAAATGCGCGTCATGACGAGTCCATTACTGAACCATCAGCGTACCAGTCGCTTTTGAAAAGTCGACTGGTTCACGGTGGCATTCGTCTTTGTAGCTCCTACCGCACATCCGAAAGCGGAACCTCCGAAAGCGGCATCTCCGAAAGCGGTGCTCTCGGAGTGAAGGGGCGTACAGGCTATTCCGCGTCTTCCTCCGCCTCTGCTCCTGGCATTTCCGGCAAAGCCCGCAAGAGTTGCTCGTAGCGGTTCACGTCAAACGGGCGGTCTTCGGTCATCATGGTTTCGATTTCGTCAGCCAACACCACTGCCATCATGTGAACGATATCCTCCCGCTCGTAGCCCACCAGGGTGAGCTTGTTCAGGACGGCTACGGTACAGGCGGGGTTTTCAGCACTCAGCTGATTCTCAACGGCCGAAACGAGATGGGCTTCGACAAAGGATTCTTCGTGATCGTCGTGGTCTGACATGGTATTCGCTCGCTCAGGACAGATGGATAAAGATGCCATCCTAGAGAGCTGACCATGGAGTTCAAGCGGCATGATCACCTGTTATACCTTGGTCGACGGGATGTTGACCCCTCACGCTATCAAACCAGGCACTGCACTGCCGCAGGGCGCCCTGTGGATCGACCTGCATTGCCCTACCGATGAAGAAGAGAAATTTCTCGAGGATTCTCTCGCCGTCAATATTCCTACCCAGGAGGAAATTGCCGAGATCGAAGAGTCGTCCCGGTTGTATGAAAGCGAACGTGCTATTCACCTGACCACAACGGTTGTCAGTGGCTTCAACGAGCATCAACCCCACGCAACGGTGTTGAATTTTGTACTCACCCCCGAGTGGCTGGTAACGGTTCGCTATGCCGAGATGTCGGCCTTCCGGGCTTTTCGGACCAAGGTCGGTCAACACCCGGCGATGCACCAGCGCAGTGACACTATTTTTATTTCGTTACTGGACAGCCTGGTTGATCGGATTGCAGATATTCTCGAATCGGTCCAGGCGCATCATAACCGCCTGGCCAGTGCCATCTTCAATGAACAGACTCCGGATCCGGATAGCCCCAGAGCGCCCAAGACGGACCTGCAATCCATCGTAAAGCAGCTTGGGCGCAGTAACCTGCTCCTGGCCCGGCTCAGCGACAGCCTGCTGGGCATCAACCGGCTGGTCAGTTATATCCGGCGTGCCGCCAGAGAGTGGATCAGCCGGGATGCCAAGGACTGGATGAAAACCGTTGAGCGCGACGCTCGATCGCTCGGCGACTATCAGGCTCGCATGAATACGGAGGTCGGCTTCTTGCTTGACGCTACCCTGGGGCTGATCAATATCGAGCAGAACAGCATCATCAAGGTATTTTCCATCGCGTCTGTGCTGTTCCTGCCGCCCACGCTCGTAGGCACGGTCTATGGCATGAACTTCCACAGCATGCCCGAGCTGGACTGGACTTTTGGTTATCCGATGGCGCTAGTAGCCATGATTATCTCTGCGATCATCCCGTACGGCTGGTTCAAGTTCCGCGGCTGGTTGTAAAGGCTGTGCCTGTCCGTGGCGTATGGACAGGCACAGGTCGTGTTTAGACGGTGGTATTGACAACTTGGCCGGTGCCTGATGATTGCGTTTGGGCCTGGACCAACGCGGCATAGGCCTGCTGCAGGGATGCGTTCAGGCTGCTGACTTCCGCCTGGGCCGCCTGTAGCTGAGCCTGCTTGGCCTCTTCAGACAGGCTCTGATTCTGTTGGATCTTTTCCAGCGCCTGTTGCTGTTTTTCCAACTGCTTTTCCAGTTCCTTGATGGTTTCCTCAAGCTGCTTGATGGTGTCGTCGGAATCGCTGCTGCTTTGAGTGCCGCCTGCCCCACGCATGGGCGCTGCGCCACCTTCCGCTTTTAGTGCTCTGGTTTGCTCGGTTTCGCCACTGGCTGACGCCTGCTGGGTATCCGTGTCCGCTGTGGCAGCTGTGGTCGAGGCTTTTGAAGGGGGGGAGGTGATAGTCAGAGACGTCGCTAGGCGATCGGTAATGGAGGTCATGAGATGAGATCTCGTAAGAGGAGGCCAGGTTATCGGCCGACCTTTCAAAACCTTTAGAGCGGCACGCAGATACCAACCGTGGGGAGGCATACAGCTACACCCAGACCGCACTGAAGATCAGCGTTGTGCGTAGGGAGAACATCAGCGGTTTCTGATAGCGGATACCATTGCTGGCCTCCAAAACGCGACGAAGAAGAAAAAGTTCTACGTTCGCGCTTAAAGCAGCTACGGTTATGAGGCCTATTTTTTCACTGCCTCGGAGGCATGTCGATGCTCAAGCTCCACGGATTTCCAGTCAGTAACTATTTCAATATGGTCAAACTGGCCCTTTTGGAAAAGGGAATCGCGTTCGAGACCGTGACCACATATCCCAGCCAGGACGAGGCCTTTTTAACCATCAGTCCACGCGGCAAGGTGCCTTGCCTGGAAACGGAACACGGCTTTATCAGTGAGACCAGTGTAATTCTCGAATACATCGAAGACACGTATCCAGAGCATCCTCTGCTTCCCGCTGAGCCGTTCGCCCGGGCGCAGGTACGTACATTCATGCGGGAGATTGAGCTGTACATCGAACTGCCGGCACGGCTTTGCTATCCCGAAGTGTTCTTTGGCGCCAAGGTGGACGAAGTCACTAAATCGCGAGCAAAAGGCGAGCTTTTGGCCGGTATAGCAGCCTTGAAACGTCATGCCCCCCTCAAGCCCTTTGTGGCTGGCGATGCCTTCACGCTTGCCGATATCTACTTTCTCTACAGTATGGATCTGGCCGTACGCGTGGCGCAGCAGTTGTTTAGCCTGGACCTTCTGGCAGGCTTCCCCGCGGCACAAGCCTTGATGGATCAGCTCAACGAGAACCCGAACGTCCAACTCATTGCCGACGACAAGGCGCAGTCCATGAGTGGTTTCCTCGCCATGGTCCGTGAGCGTCTAGAAAGAGCCTGACCTGACGGTTTTCGTTCACGAAACTGCAACGGTTGGTCGTGCTAGGATCAATCTTTACCAGTGATAAAGAACAGTGAGGAGAACGTCATGCGTGTCGGATTCATTGGTTTGGGTGCTATGGGAAAAGGCATGGCCAGCAATCTGCTCAAGGCCGGCCATGAGGTCTGTGTCTGGAATCGCTCCAAGGAGCCGGTCGAAGCCATGGTCGCCCAAGGCGCAACAGCCGCCCAAGAGCCGCGCGAGGCCTTTGAGGCCGACGTGCTGGTCAGCATGCTGGCAGACGATGCTGTCACACGGGCCGTCGTGCTCGACAGCGGCGCCCTTGAAGCCGCAAGGCCCGGCCTTATTCATCTCAGCATGGCGACCTTGTCTGTCGCCTTTGTCACGGAGATGATGGAGCGCCACGTCCAGGCAGGGGTTCAGTTTATTTCGGCGCCGGTGTTTGGCCGTACCGATGTGGCTGAAGCTGGCAAACTGAACATTGTAGTGGCGGGGCCGCAAGCAGCGGTCGACACGGTACAGCCGTTGTTGGACGCGATGGGGCAGACATCCTGGCCGCTGGGCGAAGATCCGCTGCGAGCCACTATTGTGAAAATCTCTGGTAACTTCATGCTGGCCAGCGCTATCGAGACCATGGGCGAGGCAGCGGCATTGAGCAAGAGCTATGGCGTCGAGCCGGCAGACCTGCTGAATATCCTGACCAATACCCTGTTCGCAGCGCCTGCTTACAAGAACTACGGCGCCATGATTGCCGAACAGCGCTTCGAGCCTGCCGCCTTCAAGCTGACCCTGGGCCTCAAGGATGTGGGGCTGGCGCTGAGTGCCGGTCAGGCGAAGCATGTCCCGCTGCCGTTCGGCAGTGTGTTGCGAGATAACCTGCTCGAAGCCGTGGCGCAAGGCGAAGGCCATTTGGACTGGTCTGCCCTTGGCGGTCGCGCCTTAAAACGCTCCGGGCAGGCTTAATACCTCGTGGCGTTTAGTGTGCCCTACGCGACGCCTTGTCGTAGGGCACACTAGCCGAAGGGCCGTGTGCCGCCAAGAAATTACCGGCTTGCCAACAATGCCCGGCCGCGCTCGACCGCGGCGCGTACTTGCGCGGGTGCAGTACCGCCGATGTGATCGCGGGCGTTGACCGAACCTTCCAGGGTCAGCACGTCAAATACGTCCTGCTCGATCTGATCGCTGAAGCGGCGCAGCTCGTCCAGGCTCATCTCGGCCAGGTCCTTACCTGAATCCACGCCGTACTTCACGGCATGCCCGACGATCTCGTGGCAATCACGGAACGGCAGACCCTTACGAACCAGGTAGTCAGCCAGGTCGGTAGCGGTGGAGAAACCACGGCGGGCCGCTTCGCGCATGATGTCGTGCTTGGGTTTGATGGCCGGAATCATGTCGGCGAAAGCGCGTAGTGAGTCGCGCAGTGTGTCGGCGGCGTCGAACAGCGGCTCCTTGTCTTCCTGGTTGTCCTTGTTGTAAGCCAGTGGCTGGCCTTTCATCAGGGTCAGCAGGCCCGTCAGAGCACCAAACACACGGCCGGTCTTGCCGCGCACCAGTTCTGGCACGTCCGGGTTCTTTTTCTGCGGCATGATCGAAGAGCCGGTGCAGAAACGGTCCGGCAGGTCAATGAACTGGAATTGAGCGCTGGTCCAGAGCACCAGTTCTTCGGAGAAGCGCGACAGGTGCATCATCGCCAGCGAGGCAGTTGCACAGAACTCGATAGCGAAGTCACGATCGGAAACGCCATCCAGGGAATTGCCGCCCACAGCCTCGAAGCCCAGCAGTTCGCACGTGATCTTGCGCTGGATGGGATAGGTGGTGCCTGCCAGAGCGGCACTGCCCAGCGGCATGCGGTTGACGCGCTTGCGGCAGTCCACAAGGCGCTCGTAGTCGCGGGAGAGCATTTCGAACCAGGCCAGCAGATGATGCCCGAAGGTTACCGGCTGTGCGGTTTGCAAATGGGTGAAGCCTGGCATGATGGTCTCGGCTTCACGCTCGGCCTGCTCCAGTAACCCCTGCTGCAAGCGGGTGATTTCCGCCAGGATCACGTCGATTTCGTCACGCAGCCACAGTCGGATATCCGTAGCGACCTGATCGTTTCGGCTGCGACCGGTGTGAAGTTTTTTGCCAGTGATGCCGATACGGTCAGTTAGGCGCGCTTCGATGTTCATGTGCACGTCTTCAAGATCGACACGCCAGTCGAATTGCCCGGCTTCGATCTCGCTCTGAATCTGGGTCAGGCCGTCGATGATCGCGTCGCGCTCGGCTTCGGTCAGCACACCGACCTTGGCGAGCATGGTGGCATGGGCAATGGAGCCCATGATGTCGTGACGGTAGAGGCGCTTGTCAAAATCGACGGAAGCGGTGAAGCGGGCGACGAAGGCGTCTACGGGCTCGCTGAAGCGGCCGCCCCAGGACTGATTGGTTTTTTCGTTGCTCATGAATGGACTCGCAGGTGCACGGAACATGGAGGACGTCTGCCGATGATAACAGCCTTACCGAGATGCCAGAGGTGCCACAGTTGCAGGATATGCCTTTAAATCCACCTTGCCGTTCGTCGGAATGTAGTCGACACTCACCCCTATGCCAATTTCTAAACTGACCAAGCGCCGTCCTTCACCCGTTGATGAGTTCTTCGTGCCGGAGCTGTGCGAGCCGGAAGCGTTACTCGTTCTAATCCTGCTGGCCGAATTGCTCGTACTGGTTTTGGTACTGGCCGATCCTATTACCGATGAATTCAATTGGGTGCGCCTGGCCCTCGTGTCCTTGTTCGTGCAGTGGAACGTGTTGCTGTCCGCCGCGCTGCTATGCCGTCTGCGGCCGGTTCTTGCACGTCTCAAGCCTGCGCTGGCCGGTGCGATCTGCTGCGGTGTTGTCGTCGCGCTGACCCTGGCCTGCACAGCCGTTGCAGACTGGCTGTCCCTGGCCGGGCCCATGCAGCAGTCCGGTGAGGTAAGGCTCTACGAGCGGCACGCGCTGATCGCCCTGATCATGTCGGCGCTGATGCTGCGCTACTTTTATCTGCAAAGTCAGTGGCGGCGGCAGCAACAGGCCGAGCTGAAGGCGCGGATCGAGGCGTTGCAGGCGCGTATCCGCCCACATTTCCTGTTCAACAGCCTTAATAGCATTGCTAGCCTGATCGTTATCGACCCGGACAAGGCCGAGCGGGCTGTGCTGGATCTGTCCAGTCTGTTTCGTGCGAGTCTTGCCAAGCCCGGAGCGCTGGTGCTCTGGAAGGAGGAGATAGCCCTGTCGCGGCGCTATCTTGAAATCGAAAAGCTGCGCCTGGGCGACCGGCTGACGGTAAACTGGCAGATCGACACGGTGCCAGACAATCTGCCGATCCCGCAATTGACCCTGCAACCGCTTCTGGAAAATGCCTTGATCTATGGCATCGCACCGCGGATTGAGGGTGGCTGCGTGGAGGTCAAGGCACGCTATACGGAAGGTGTGCTGGAACTGTCTATCACCAATCCGTTCGATGAGGCTGCGGAACATCACCCACGGCCCCCCAAAGGTACCAAACAGGCATTAACCAATATCGAATCGCGGTTAGCGGCACTTTTCGGTCCGGCCGCGAGTCTCAAAATCGAACGCCGTAATCAACGGCATACAACCAGTCTTCGCTATCCATGCGAGCGACTCACGCAGGAAGCCTGAGCCTATGAACGTCCTGATCGTCGATGACGAACCGTTGGCGCGCGAGCGTCTGGCCCGTCTGGTTGGGCAACTAGACGGCTATAAAGTCTTGGAGCCCTCCGCCAGCAATGGCGAAGAAGCGTTGGCCCTGGTCGACAGTCTCAAACCGGATATCGTGCTGCTCGATATTCGCATGCCGGGACTGGACGGACTTCAGGTCGCCGCCCGATTGTGCGAGCGTGAATCGCCGCCAGCGGTGATTTTTGTAACCGCCCACGATGAATTCGCTCTGGAAGCCTTCAAGGTGAGCGCCGTAGGGTATGTGGTCAAGCCGGCCCGACAGGAAGACCTGGAGGCGGCCCTGGCCAAGGCTGAGCGCCTTAATCGGGTACAACTGGCCGCCCTCACCAAACCCCCGGCCAGTGGCGGCGCGGGCCCGCGCAGTCATATCAGTGCGCGGACCCGCAAAGGTATCGAACTGATACCGCTGGATGATGTGGTCTATTTCATCGCCGACCATAAATACGTGACATTGCGGCACGGTAACGGCGAAGTCCTATTGGATGAGCCGTTGAAAGCGCTAGAAGATGAGTTCGGTGATCGTTTCGTACGCATCCACCGTAATGCTCTGGTGGCTCGTGAGCGTATCGAACGCTTGCAGCGGACACCCCTGGGGCATTTCCAGTTGTACCTCAAAGGGCTTAACGGGGATGCGCTGACAGTAAGCCGTCGACATGTCGCCGGCGTGCGGCGCTTGATGCAAAATCTTTGACCGGGGACGAAACGCCAGACGGGCAGCCTGCTTTTTAGGTTGCCCTATTGGTTTCTCCTATGACATCCAGGGCGGTCGGGTGCGGTTGAGCCTGCTATCATTCCGGCCGGTTTGTTATCCCGGAATAGCGTCATGAACCGCGAAATTCGCATCGCCACGCGTCAAAGTGCGCTTGCCTTGTGGCAGGCTGAATACGTCAAGGCTCGCCTGGAGGCGGCCCATCCAGGGCTGCATGTCAGTCTGCTGCCTATGACTAGCCGAGGGGACAAGCTGCTTGACGCCCCGCTGGCAAAGATCGGCGGCAAGGGGCTGTTCGTCAAAGAGCTGGAAACCGCACTGCTTGAAGGTCAGGCGGACATTGCGGTCCACTCCATGAAAGATGTGCCGATGGATTTTCCTGTCGGCCTGGGTCTTTATGCGATCTGCGAGCGGGAAGACGCCCGCGACGCGTTTGTCTCCAACACCTATGACAGCCTGGCCGCTTTGCCGGCCGGCAGTATCGTGGGAACGTCCAGCCTACGTCGTCAGGCCCAGCTGCTGGCCCTGCGTCCGGATCTGGAAATCCGCTTCCTGCGCGGCAATGTGAATACCCGCCTGGCCAAGCTTGATGCGGGGGACTACCACGCCATCATTCTGGCCGCCGCTGGCCTGATTCGCCTGGGTTTTGAAGAGCGTATTCGCGAATACCTCCGCGTTGAGGACAGCCTGCCGGCTGGTGGGCAAGGTGCCGTCGGGATCGAATGCCGAACGGACGACACGGAAGTACATGCGCTGCTCCAGCCGCTGCATCACCTCGAAACCGAACAGCGGGTCATTGCCGAGCGCGCCATGAATCGCCATCTCAACGGCGGCTGCCAGGTACCGATTGCCTGCTACGCCATTCGTGAGGGCGAAGAACTCTGGCTACGCGGGCTGGTAGGGCAACCCGATGGGACGGTACTGCTTCGTGCAGAGACCCGAGGTTCTGTTATCGATCCGTCCGCCCTGGGTATCCAGGTGGCGGAAGATCTGCTCTCCCAGGGTGCCGGTGAAATCCTGCGTGCGGTTTATCACGAGGCCGATCAGCCATGACTGCCTGGCGGCTGCTGCTAACCCGTCCTGCCGACGAGTGCGCCGCTATGGCCGCTGCACTGGCAGAAAAGGGGATTTACAGCGCCAGCCTGCCACTTCTGGCTATCGAGCCGCTACCGGAAACACCTGAACAGCGTACCTTGATGCTGGACCTGGACCGGTATGCGGCTGTCATCGCAGTCAGCAAGCCGGCGGCACGGTTGGGGTTAGAGCGCGTGGATCGCTACTGGCCACAGCCGCCCCTGCATCAGACTTGGTTTGCCGTAGGTGCCGCCACAGGTGAAATCCTCGAAACGTATGGCCTGTCTGTGCACTGCCCCGAGCAGCATGAGGATAGCGAAGGGCTGCTGGCACACCCAGCCCTGACCGCAGCTCTGGACATACCCGACCCGCATGTGCTGATCCTCCGGGGTGAGGGCGGCCGCGAGGCCCTGGCCGAGACTTTGCGTACCCAGGGCGTTAAAGTTGATTATCTCGAGTTGTACCGGCGTGTATTGCCGGATTATCCACAGAATGCCCTGACCGAGCGCATCACGGCGGAACGCCTGAATGCGGTCATGGTCAGCAGTGGGCAGAGTTTCACGCATTTACACGCGATGGCCGGTCCGCATTGGCCTGTCGTGAGTAAGCTTCCCCTGTTTGTGCCCAGCGCGCGAGTGGCCGAGTTGGCCCGGGTCGCAGGTGCACAACGGGTTATTACCTGTCAGGGTGCCAGTACCGCTGCGGTACTGGCCGCGCTTGAACAGCATCAACCTGAATAACGGATCAAAGGAAGGACTTGTGAGCGAAACAGTCACTCCCACTGGCGACGGCGTACCGGTATCCGGCGAAACCGTCACAGCGACCCCGCCACCAGCGCCTGCGCCAACTTCATCGCGCAGTAGCACTGGTCTGGCAGTACTGGCTCTCCTGATCGGGGCTGCTGGCCTGGCTGCGGGGGGTTGGAGCGTATGGCAGACCCGTACCCTGCACATGCAGGACCAGGCCCAGATGGCTCAATTGGAAGATGCCCGCAGTCAAACCCGCCAGCTCGAGGTACGTGAGCAGGGCTTGGCCGCCCAGTTTCAACGCTTACCGAGCGCTGAGGAGCTGGAGGAGCGGCGGCGTCAGCTTGCCCAGCTGCAGGGCGACCAACAGCATCTGGCTCAACAGTTTCAGGAGGTTGTCGGGCAAAGCCGCCAGACCTGGCGTCTGACCGAGGCCGAGCACTTGCTGCGCATGGCTACCTTGCGCCTGACGGCGTTGCAGGATATCCCCAGCGCGCAAAACCTGCTCCAGGCTGTGGACGAGATTCTCAAGGCGCAGAATGATCCGGGTGCCTTTGCGGTTCGCCAGCAGCTTGCCAACAGTCAACAGGCCCTGCGGCAGTTACCCGAACTGGACCGCACCGGCCTGTTCGTGCAACTCGCTGCGCTTCGCGATCAGGTGCAGCACCTCGAGCCCTTGCCACCCCGTTTCGCCCACCCGGAGCCGGATCAGCCCGGCGTGCAGAAGGAAGAGGAAAGCGACAACCGCTTCGTGCGAGCCTGGCAGCGTTTGCGTGAACGCGTATCGGGCTATTTCCGCATCGACTTTTCCGCGGACAAGCCAATCAAGCCACTTCTGGCCGATGAAACACTGGCCCAGACCCGTCTGGCCATGAACCTCGCGCTGGAGCAGGCTCAATGGGGAGCGCTCAATGGCAACCAGGAGGTCTACGAACGCGCCTTGACGCAGGCGCAGGCCGTGTTGGAAGCCCATTTCAACAGCCAGAATCCCGATAGCCGTGGGCTGCGTGAAACCCTGGCCAGCCTGAGTGAAAAGCCTGTCGCACTCAATCCGCCGGACCTCAGCCCGACGCTGGCGGCCCTGCAAGCCTATATTGCCCGGCGCGAGTCGCCCGAATCCGATCAGTCTCCCGCCCAGGCGGCCCCTGCGGGCGCTTCGGCTGACCAGGAGGAGCAACTTTGAAACGACTGACCCTGTTATTTCTCTTTGCCGTGCTGGTGGCCCTCGGGGTGGCCGTGGTCATGGCCGACGAGCCGGGCTACGTCCTGTTCTCGTACAAGAACTTTCGCTACGAATCCAGCTTTTGGGGTTTCCTGGCGTTATTGGTTGCTACTGTTCTGGCGCTCTACCTGTTGAAGCTGGCCCTGGCGGCAATCGGCGTATCCGGCCGGATCATCAACCCCTGGTCGCGTTACAACAAGCAGCGTCGCATCGCTCAGGCCGCGCACCGTGGCCATCTGGAGCTGGCCGAAGGCGACTGGCCCTCGGCACTCAAGCACCTGAAGGCCGCGGCGGAAAGTGATCCACATCCTCTCACGCATTATCTGGGCGCTGCCCGTGCCGCCAACGAGATGGGGCAGGTCGAGGAAAGCGATGCCCTGTTGCGTCAGGCCCGTGAGCGTGAGCCCCATGCCGATGTGGCAATCGGCCTGACCCAAGCCCAGTTGCAGATTCACCGCAGCCAATACAGCGAAGCCCTGGCAAGTCTGGCGCCGCTGCACGCGAAGTACCCCAAGCATCCCTATGTGCTTTCCCTGATGCAGCGGCTCTATGTAACACAGCGCGACTGGCCTGCCCTGATTGCCTTGTTGCCAGAGCTGCGCAAACAGAAAGTACTGTCCGATACCGAGCTGAGCGATCTGGAGCGTCGGGCATGGCTGGCGTCGCTGGAGCAGGCCGAGCCGGTTGGTAATGAAACGCCGGAGCAGGCCCTGAACCGCCAGTGGCAACAGGTGCCCAGCGGACTCAAGAACGACGTGGAGCTTGCTGCCGCTTATGCGGGCCGCCTTCACACGCTGAATCGTGAAGATGAAGCGGAAGAGGTGCTGCGTACGGCGATCAAGCGAAATTATGACGATCGCCTGGTAAGCCTGTATGGTCAGGTAAAGAGTCGCGACCCGGCGCGTCAGGTCCAGCAGGCCGAAAGTTGGCTGAAAAGTCGGCCAAGCGATCCGGTACTGCTCCTGGCGCTTGGTCGGCTGTGTCAGATGAGCCAATTGTGGGGTAAAGCCCGCGATTACCTGGAAGCCAGCCTGAGCGCACGGCGCACTCCTGAAGCGTGCGGAGAGCTGGCGCGTCTGCTGGCTCATCTGGGGGAAACTGACCGCAGCAACCAGTTGCTACTGGAAAGTGCTGCGCAGCCTGTATCCAGCCTACCGGCTCTGCGGGCTTAACTAAACTGATAGTGATTGTCCTGCATGGCCTCTCTCGCTACGGCATGCAGGACCTTCTCCGGTCCTGCCCTTTACCTGCTGGATTAGGGATCATCCTCTCTTGAAAGGGCGAGACGCTTTCTCTACCGTAGCGAGCTGAATCCCCTTTGGAGCCGTCATGCTCGTGACTAGCCCGCGTTTTGTCTTCTTGCTGATTGCTATTGCTTGCGCCGTGCTGATGGGCGCTGGTTACTACCTTCAATACGTTGTAGGGCTCGAGCCGTGTCCGCTCTGTATCGTTCAACGTATCTTCTTCGTTTTATCAGGCCTCGTGGCGCTGCTTGCCGCTATTCATAACCCCATAGGCGTAGGCCGGCGTGTCTATGCCGGCTTTCTCGCCCTGTTTGCTGGCCTGGGTGCCGCGACAGCAGGGCGGCAGGTCTGGTTGCAGACAGTGCCGGCTGATCAATTGCCGACGTGTCTGCCGGGCTGGGACTACATGATGGAAGTGCTGCCCTTCCAGGAAATTGTCCGGGTGGTCCTGCATGGGTCAGCCGATTGCGCTGAAGTGAACTGGACTCTGTTTGGCATGAGCATTCCCGAGTGGAGCCTGCTGGCGTTCATTGCCATCATTCTGCTGGCACTCTTTCAGCTCTTCCGTCGTCCTACTGTCACGCTCGTGCGGTAGGGTATAGACCATTCGGCCCCTAGGGCATTGCAGTTCGACCTGAAAGGGCACTACTCTCCAGGAACGGTGTCCGAATAACCTCTGGTTGGATTAACCGGGTCGAACGCCTTACGACAAAGACCGTCGGGGCTATGTGTTTCGCCGCTGAGGAAGAGTTCGTCATGCTTGAACGTTGCCAAAATGCACAAGAACGCTGGGGTGGAGTGCACCAGCTGATCGACCGCTGGTTGCAGGAGCGGCAGGAACTCGTATCCGCTTACCAGGCTTTGAGCCTGGAGCCTACGTTGACTCCGATCACTGATCCCAAGCGGCTCGAGCATTTGTGCGACCTGCTGGTGGACTATGTTTCGGCCGGCCACTTTGAAATCTATGAGCAGTTGATGAACGAGGCCCGCGCCTTTGACGACCAGCGTGGACTCGATTTTGCCGAAACCCTGTATCCACGTCTGCAGGCGCTGACGGATCAGGCGCTGAATTTCAATGACCGCTGCGATAATGGCGAATGCCATGACCCGGCACGGTTGATGGTCGAATTGAAGCAGCTGGGCCAACTTCTAAGCGAGCGTTTCGAGCTGGAAGATTGCCTGATTGAAGTGCTGCACAACTCACATCAGCAGCTTATGCTCACCGGCGGTGTCGCCAATCCACAGCAGCCAGTGTTCTAAACGGTTGCGTGTGTGAAAAACCCGTCCTGAGACGGGTTTTTTTATGCCTGCGATTAGTGATCAACCAAAGGTTGACGGATCTGGCCCCAGGCGCTTGCCTGCATCCAGCGTGGCAATCTGGCTCATGTCCTCGCCATCCAGCATGAAGTCGAAAATATCGGCATTTTCGCGAATGCGGTCGGGGTTGGTCGATTTCGGAAAGATGATCGAACCCAGCTCGATATGCCAACGCAGGATCACTTGGGCTGGTGTCTTGCCGTGTTTTTGGGCGATCTGCTGGATGAGTGGGTTTTTCAACAGCTCACCGCCTTGAGCCAGAGGGCTCCAGGCTTCAGTAAGAATGCCTTTTTTCTGGTTGAACTCGCGCATTTCGTTTTGCTGGAGCAGGGGATGCACTTCGATCTGGTTCACTGCAGGCGTTACACCTGTTTCCAGAATGATCTCTTCCAGGTCTGAAGGACGGAAATTGGACACCCCTACGGAGCGGACACGGCCTTCTTCCCGCAGGCGCAGAAAGGCCTTCCAGGTGTCTAGAAACTTGCCAGCCTGGGGGCAGGGCCAGTGGATCAGGTACAGGTCCACATACTCCAGCTTGAGCTTGGCCAGGCTCTCATCAAAGGCCTTGATCGTTTCATCGAACCCTTGGCGCTCGTTCCATAGCTTGGTGGTTACAAACAACTCGCTACGGTCGATGCCCGCCTCGGCGATGCCTTGTCCAACGCCTTCCTCGTTGTTATAAGCCGCTGCCGTATCGATGTGGCGGTAGCCCATTTCCAGGGCGGAACGGATCAGTGCGGGTGCTTCTTCATTCGGTGTTTTCCACGTACCCAGGCCGAACTGTGGAATGTGATAGCCATCGTTGAGCTGAAGGCTAGGAATCGAAGACATAGGAGGCTCCTAAACCAAGTAAATGAAAAGGACGTTAACCTCCGACCCGAATAAGAGCACTTTTATCCTGCCGTTCGTAAGCAGCCTAAGCATTCCTGCCCACGGGTTTAGTTGAGCTTCAGGCCTGAGTGGCAATCACGATCAAAGGGCCCGCGTTTGTTGTAATCCTACTCGAACCGTTGCGCTGAATAGGGCTGCGGATCGAGGTAAGGGGGCTCGCCGCACATGAGTTCGGCCAGCAGGCGGGCACTGGCGGGTCCCAGCGTAAAACCCTGATGGGCATGACCGAAATGAAACCAGAGGTTGGCATGACGCGGTGCCGGACCGATGACCGGCTTCATGTCGGGTGTGCAGGGACGGGCGCCAAGCCAGGGTTTCTCTTCCAGGGGTGGGCCCAGGGGAATCAACTCACGGGCCACCCGTTCGGCTTTGTCCAGCTGTAATGGAGTAGGTGGCGCTTCGTGCTGAGCGAATTCAGCCCCGGTGGTAATACGCAAACCTGCATTCATGGGAACCAGCATTACACCGTGCGCGACGTCCAGGAGCGGGCGGGTTAGCGGCAGCTCGCCGGCATAGTGACGATGGTAGCCGCGCTTTATGAAGAGTGGCAGGCGGTAGCCCAATGCGCGAGTGGCCTGACGGGCCCAGGGGCCTAGAGCGATGACGGCGTGTTGCGCGTCCAGCGGGCCATCCGGTGTGGTCACGCGCCAGCCGCTGCCATGGGGCTGCAACGTGGCGGCATCGCCCTCAAACAGGTGACCGCCCAGGCGCACGAACAAATCCGCATAGTGGGCTACCAGCGCGCCCGGGTCCCGAACCGTCCATGGCTCTGTCCAGTGAATCGCACCGGCCATGGGCCGCAGCAGGCCCGGCTCGGCCCTGGCCAGAGCGACGCTGTTATGCACCGTGTACTGAATACCAAACGTATTTGACAGGCGTGCCGCTCGCTCAATGCCTTCCCTGAACAGCTTTTCAGTGCGATAGCCTTGCCGCCAGCCCTCCCGGCGTACGAGTGCGTCGGCACCGGACTCGTGAATCAGTATCTCGTGTTCGCTCAGGCAATGTTCGATCAGGCGCGCCCATTCCTGGGCAATCCGGGCGTAGCGCGTGGGTGCAGAAGCCTGCCAGTAGCGGAAAAGGCTCGGCAGCAGATGGGGCAAGGCGGTAGCGTGGTAGTTCACGTCAATGCCACCTTTGCGGATTACCTTGAGCAGGGTAGGCAGGTCCCGTGGAAATGGATAAGGCTCTACGGCCTCGCGCTGAATGATGCCGGCATTACCATACGAGGTTTCCCGTCCTGGGGCACGCCGATCCACGAGGGCAACCGACCACCCACGCCGAGCCAACTGTAAGGCGGTACACACTCCAACCATTCCAGCCCCAAGAACGAGGGCGTCTGCGCGCATGATTTCCTCCGTGTCCGAGTCCTGCCCGCAAGGGCAATGGGTTTAGCGTAGCCCATGAAGACGTTCCTCTTTCAACAGAATGTTCTATGGCAACAGGCGTTAAAGCCTTTTAGCGTACGGGGCGACAAGCACTCCAGATGTGCCATGTTTGGGCGTAAGACTGCATTGGGCCAAAGGTAGCGTTCGGTACTACAGGTGATTTGTTCACCGGGCGTTTGGATGTGCCGGTAGTAGTTTGCGGGCTTGGCAAGCCTCAAGCCTGCCAGCATCAAAAACCACCTGACAACGGATATTCAATAGCCAGGCGTATCTGCTCGGCATCCAGTTCGGCCTGAGCAGTATTGCCGCGATGCGTTGCATGACGCAGGCTGAACGTTAGCCCCTTGGCCGTGCCGGACTGCACCACATAGCGGGCGGCCGCAGGCGCAGGACTCAGATCTTCGCGTCATTCAGGAGGGGCACTTGCAGCAGGGATGACAAAAAATAACGTCAGTACGAGGTAGCGCAGGTTCCATCAGGCCCTGATGTGGGAGAGGCAGCAATACGTAAATGGATTGGATAGGGACGGTACGTTGTGGCGTAGCAGCTCTCGCTACTCAGGCAGTCAGAGCAGGCCAGGGGCGGACAGGAGCGCCTGTCCGCCTCCATGACTTACAGCGGTTCGGCCCACAGCGTGGCGCTGATCGAGCCGGTCTCGCCGGGTGCCAAGACCATTACATCGTCCATGACCCGGGCCGTTTCGATACACAGCATGCGCTGCCAGGCGTCGTCAGCAAACTGGGTGAGACGGGCAGACTTGTCGACCCAGGGATTCCACAAGACGGCCGAGCGGGTGTTGGTTGTCTCGATGAAAATCCGGCGGTTCCACTGCGGGTCACGGATACCCAGGCGGGACGGCAGGCCCTGGTAGACGCGGTCCACTTCCTGGCCGATAGCCGGCTCGCCGTTCTGCCGCTTGCGCTGCCAGCCATCGAGGCAGTCGTAATAGTCGGCATGGGTGAAACCTTCGATACCAACTTCACGGGAGTCGCTGACGGCAAAATAGGTATGCAGCGCCTGGCTCAGGGTCAGGGTCTGATCACCAATGTTCTTGGTGGTCAGGGTCATGGTGAGGCGCTCGCCTACCTCAACGGACAGGGTCAGGTCGGCCGCATGGGGCCAGCCGGGCATCTCGGCCGCCGAAGTGCGGTAATGGAAGTCCAGACGCACGCTGTTCACGTCCACTTCCATGTCGCCAGTGGCCCAGCCACCCTGGCGAACAAGACCATGGGCCGGAGCCCCTTCCAGGGTGGTCAGCATGTGCTGAACAGCCGGTGGGTTGCGGGCGATATCGCCAAACCAGGGCCAGCACACCGGGACGCCGCCGCGAATGGGCAGGCCGTGTACGAATTCGGCGTCCGGGTTGTTCCAGATAATCGGCTGTTCGCCGTCGAGGCCATAGCTGAGGATATGAGCGCCCTGACACGCCACTACGGCTTCGGCGCGGCCGATGCGGATCCGCCAGCAAGGCAGCTCGCCCATCTGGATCTGTTCGACGAGGGGAGCAACAGCTTCAGTCATTATGATTTCCTTGATCATGAGGGGCAGCGAAGCGCCTAGAGTAGCGCGATCCTGTGCAGCGATGCGCGTAACAGAGTGCTACGACTCCTGAACGTCGGGTGGGGTTTCCAGCGGGTGTGCGTGCTCGGTCTCATATCCGGCATCGGCCTGTTCCAGCACGCCATAGGCAATGCTGCAAAACAGCGAATTGAGCCGCTTCATGTCAGACAAAAGGCCCAGATGCAGCGAGCTGGTTTCCAGGCTCTCGACGACCTGCTGATGCAGGCGTTCGACATGGGCGTGTGCGTAGCGGCGTTCCAGAACACGAAAGCGCTGCTTGGCACGGCGCAGGCGGCGGGCAGACTCCAGATCGCCGGACAGGAAGACCGACAAACTCAAGCGCAGGTTGGCTACAAGCTGCTCGTGCAGGTTTTGCAGCTCCTCCAACCCCGGCTCGGAAAAGGATCGGCGGGGCGAAATCTTTTTGCTTTCCACATCGCTGGCCATGCGCTCGATAATGTCACCTGCCTGCTCAAGGTTGATAGCCAGTTCGATGATCTCGGCCCAGCGACGGCTGTCCCGCTCGCTCAGGTCCTCGCGGGTGATTCGTGCGAGGTAAAGTTTGATGGCGGTGTACAGGGTGTCAGCATCATCATCGAGACGGCGTACTTCACGGCCCTGGACTTTCTCGCCTTCGTTGATAAGCCTTACCAACTCGGTGAGCATCTGCTCGATCACGTCGCCCATGCGCAGCACCTCACGGGCCGCGTTGGCCAGGGCGAGGGCAGGTGTATCGAGCACTGACGTATCAAGGTGGCGGGGGCGTAGAAAGGTCTCTGCTTCCGGCCGGTCGGGCAGGAGCTTGTTACAGAAACGGGCCATGGGGCCGGTCAGCGGCAGGCACAGCACGCAGCGCACCAGGTTGTAAAACACATGAAAGGCGATTACCAGCTCGGCGGCGCTTAGGGCCCATGTATCCTGCCAGTCTCCCAGCTCTTCGGCCAAGGGCACGACCCAGGGCAGAATCAGGGCACAGCCCGCCAGTTTAAACAACAGGCTGCCCAGGGCTACGCGCCGTCCTGCCGGGTTCTGCCGGGCAGCGCTCAACATTGCCAACAATCCGCTACCCACATTGGCGCCGATGACCAGACACAGGGCGACTTTGAGTGAAATCAGCCCGGAACCGGCCAGGGTTGCGGTTAATAGCACAGCTGCCAGGCTGGAATAGGAAATCATGGCGAACACGGCGCCGGTCAGGGCGTCGAGCATTTCGTCGCCGGTCAGCGAGGAAAACAGCACCTTGACGCCTGCCGCCTGGGTCATGGGTGTGGCGGCAGCCACAATCAGTTCCAGTGCCAGGATGATAAGTCCGAGCCCAAGGGCGACGCGGCCTAATTGTCCGAGACGGGACTGCTTGCGTCCGATGAACAGAATAACGCCGGCCAGAATAAGCAAGGGCGACAGCCAGGCCAGGTTAAATGTCAGCACGCGTGCCATGAGCGCCGTTCCTACATCGGCACCCAGCATGATTCCGAGGGCAGGTCCCAGGGTCATCAGCCCCTGGCCAACAAACGAGGTAACTAACAGGGCGGTGGCGTTGCTGCTCTGAACCAGAGCCGTGACGCCAATACCGGCCAGAAAGGCGAGCGGGGTCCGGCGTACGCTGCGGCTGAGGACGCGGCGTAGGTTGGCTCCGTAGACTCGCATGATGCCGGTCCGGACGATGTGTGTGCCCCAGACGAGCAGGGCGACGGCGGAAAGCAAATTGAGCAGTGTCAGCATTCCAAGCGCCCTCCCGGCGCTACTACAACCCCAGCCCCAAAGCCCAAGCCAGGCATGTCACAAAAATGTCACATACGTCGAACAGGCATGCAGCAGACGTGCCGCAGCCAAGCGGCCGACAAGTCGAATACTGTTCGTATCTTTGTATTAGTCGTCAGAGGGAGGCATACGTTCAGCGGCTGGGGCAATCCCGCTTACAGGGTTTGGAAATACCGTTTCGACCGGCTCCGGCCGATGGACGTCAAAGCCCTGGAAACAGGTTATGCCCATTTCCTCTAGCATCTTCCGGTTCAGGTCGCTTTCGACGTGCTCCGCTGACGTCTGGGTGCCTAATTCCTGGGCGATCTGGTGGAGGGCATGGATGATATGACGGTCGACAGGATTATCGAGCATCCCCTGGATAAGGCTGCTGTCGATCTTCATCATTTTAATAGGAAAGGTGCGTAGGTAGCTGAACAAAGACAAGCCCGTGCCGAAATGATCCAGCGCAACCTGGCAGCCTAGCGTGCTGAGCTGGCTGAACAGCGGTGCCAGTGTTGTCAGGTGCATGCGCAGCGTTATATGGGTGATTTCGATGATCAGCGAGCCCGGGCGAAGGTGGGCGGCTTGGATATGCTCGATCAGGCGGTTGGTAAAAACCGGATCGCTCAAGGCTTGGGTCGAGAGATTAATGTGTAAACATGCATTGGCCGCCGGGCCGGTGAGCAGGGTCAGAGCCTGTTGCAGCACCCAGCTATCGATCTCGCTCATCAAGTGATAGCGTTCGGCCAGGGGCAGGAAACGATCAGGCATGAGCAATTGATTGTTATGGTCGAGCAGGCGTAGCAGCAGCTCATACCGGAGCGGGCCGTTGGGCGCGTCGATGCGCTGGGCCATAAGACGGAAGCGCCCGGTTGCCCGCGCCTCGCGGACGAGCGCCAAAAGGCTGTTCTCATCGGGGCTGGGGCTGGCCGCTCCGGTTATACCGGCGGGCTGATAACGACAGACGCGGTTGCGTCCGCTATGTTTGGCGGCATAACACGCCTCGTCCGCCTGCCGGACCAGCATTTCGGCAGATGATGTTGTAGCGTTGATCGCCGTGATGCCAATGCTGGCGCCTACGTTGTGAAGCTGACCTTCCCAGGGCAACTGAAAGGCACTGATGCGGGCAACCAACGTATCTAGCGTCTTCTGGGCCTCTTCCAGCGAGCAGTGGCTCAGGATAAGAGCAAATTCATCGCCGCCAAGCCGCGCCACGGTGTCGGTTGTGCGTAGATGGCTGCGTAGCAGCGTAGCCAATTCGCGGAGCAGGGCATCGCCTGCGGCATGTCCTGCTGTGTCGTTGACGATTTTGAAGCGGTCCAGGTCAATGAAGGCCAGGGTATGACAGGTATTATCATCGCGTGCGCTCTGTATGGCCGCTTCGAGTCGCTGCTCAAAAGCGGCCCGGTTGAGCAGTTGGGTCAACGGATCGTGAGAGGCACTGTGCGATAGCCTGCGCTGCAACTCGCGGGCGCGGGTTACGTCCTGGAACACCAGGACCGCTCCAATAATCTCGCCTGCATCCGTGCGCACGGGCGCAGCCGTGTGCTGCACATCGCGGTGTTGGCCGTTGCGGTCGATCAACACCGCTCCAGTCTGCCCGTGGATAACCCGGCGCTCAGTCAGGCAGTGTTGTACCGGGTCGGGCAGAGGACGGTTGCTGTCAGCGTCGATTTGCTGAAAAACGTCGGCCAGGGGACGCTGGCAGGCCTCGGCTTCGGGCCAGCCGGTCATGTGTTCTGCAACAGGATTCATGAACAGGATATGGCCCTGCTCATCCGTTGTGATGACGGCATCGCCGATGGAGTCCAGTGTAACCTGCAAGCGATTCTTTTCTTCGCTCAGAGCTTCAGTCAGCGTACGGAACAGGGTGATGTCCCAGGCGGCACCGATGACTCGTTCCGGACGGCCTTTAGGGTCGCGGATCACTTCGGCCAGGGTATGGATGTAATGTAGCGTGCCGTCTGGCAGATACAGGCGGAACTCATCGTCCATAAAGTCGTGCGTGGCTAACGCGTCGAACTTGGTGAGTAAATCAGCTCGATCCTCAGGCGTCATCAACGAGAGCAGAACGTCCAAATTGGCGTGCGGCTTATCCGTTGGCAAACCCAGCAACGTATGGGCACGCTCGTCCCATTGCAGGGTTCGCTGGTTCGGATCGTATTCCCAAATGGCGATGCCTCCGGCGCGGGTTGCAATGGAGAGGCGGCGGAGCAGCTCGTCGCGAGAGGCCTCGGCCTGTTTTCTCGCGTCGATGTCCTGTAGCTGCGCGATAATGTAGAGCGGCTGCTCATCCTCGTCGCGCACGAGCGATACCGAACGCAGCCCCCAGAACAGGCTGCCGTCCTTGCGCTGATAACGCTTTTCGATCTCGTAGAAGTCCAGCTCTCCCTTCTGGAGCTGGCCCAGTTGCTCCCGGTCGAGGTCACGGTCGTCCGGGTAAGTCATTGCGCCGATGCGCATGTGGGCGAAATCCTCCGGAGCGTAGCCGGTCATGCGCGACAGCGCCGGGTTGACATAGGCATAGGCACCCTTGAGGTCGACCAGGGCTGTGCCGATGCCTGCGCCATGCAGAGCGCCACGAAGCAGCAACTCGCTACGCACTACGTTCTGGTGATCCTGATCATGTCGTTGCAGGCTACGCCGCAACAGGAGCGCCAGTGTGATCAGTGCGCCGCTGAGCAGGACCATGATGCCGCTCAATGCCAGGGCCCGCTGTCGCCAGGAGGCATAGACGGTATCCACCGCACGGCCAACCGATACCGCTACAGGAATGCGCTCAAGTCCTTGAAAAGCGTAGAGTCGCTCTATCTGATCAAGCGATGCTACTGTCTGGAACAGGCCACTTTGCGCTGCCGGGTAGTGGTTGAAAAGGCTGGTAGGGCGAACATCCTTGCCGAATTGAGTCTCGATATAGGGATAGCGAACCAGCAAGCGTCCATCAGCCCTTATCAGGGTAATGGTGCCACGCTCACCCAGCTCGATGGCATAGAGCAGATTCTTGAAATACGCCATGTCGAGCAAGCCGTAAACAATGCCGGCAAAGCTCCCATTGATGCCGTTAAGGCGGCGACTCAGCGGAATGTAGAGCTTGCCGCTGACCGGGTCACGCTCGGGCAGTCCAATGTAAAGGCCCTGATCCTGGCGCTGCTGCGCCAGAAAAAACTCCTTTCCAGCCACCGACGACGCGAGCGGCGAGAGGCTGCGTGAGTCGAGCCGGGGTTCGCCCCGTGCCGTGGTGATAACAATGGTATCCAGATAGTTAATGGTCTCGAGGGATTGAAACAGCAAGCGCTGACGCAGGCTGGGGTCCATGCGATCAACGCCTGGCTGGCGCAGGTTATCCACAACACCTTGCAGGGTCAGGTCGATCAACTCGATGTTTCGGCCAATGTCGCGGCTAAGTACGTTAGCGAGGTTGCGTACTCCGGCCTCGGCCTGGCTCCACGCATCTCGGCGGGCCTCGATCAGGATAACCACGCAAATGAGGTTGAAAGCTAACGCCAGCAAAAGAATCCCGCCCAGCAGGCGATTACCACGATGCTTGAGGCGCGGCGGCAGGACTCCGTCAGGCGCCTCGTGTAGACGGCGTGAGAATACGGACAAGGTCACGGGCGGTCGCCCACAAGCAAAAAACGTACATGCATGGCATTAGGACAGCCGTTGGGTACGTCGGTGCCCTTGCACAAGGTAACGAGTGGTATGTCGTCAGCGGTACGGTGCCCTGGCCTCCAAGTGCGGTACGGCTCATATAGCAAGTAGTGCAACCCTACTGCTAGATAACTAAGCAGGTGAGGTTAAGGCAACCGGAAGCTTGGATAAAGCCCTGTTCTCCTAGATGAGTAGCGCCGCGCTACCGCCAAACCTCTCGGCGCTAGGAGAAACGCACCGGTTATCAGTTAAGAGAGGTTAAATCCAACGTCTGGATAAAAGGGTTTTCGTATCCCGTGTTTTAGATTAAAAAAGCTTATTCATTAGATAGAATAGATTTAGCAGAGCAGGCGCGCCTTGTAATGGTGCGGCCTTTACACTGAACGTGTTACGTGGTTATGCCTTTTTGACCGTTTCGCTAGCAAAACAAATATTAAGAGGCCATCAATGAGCGCGTTAAACTGCGCCCCCTGACGGAGATGTGCCGTCTGCATCTACTTATTAACCCTTTGGCGTAGCCCTTTACGGGCGGTCTCTACCGGGGCCGAAAGCGCCTACGCTTGATAGCAACACCCACAAGGTTTCGCTTTAGTGATCGAATTTCAAAACGTTGCAAAGACTTACCGTGTCGCAGGGCGAGAGGTGCCTGCCTTGCAGTCCACCGACCTGCGCGTCGAAGCGGGAGAAGTCTTCGGCCTCATCGGCCATTCCGGTGCAGGCAAGAGTACGCTGCTGCGCCTCATTAATCGGCTCGAAGCGCCAAGCGCCGGGCGTATTATGGTCGACGGCGAGGACGTGACCGCCCTGGACAGCACGGGTCTGCGCGCTTTTCGCCGCCGTGTGGGCATGATCTTCCAGCACTTCAACCTGTTATCGTCCAAGACCGTGGCGGCCAATATCGCCATGCCGCTGGAACTGGCCGGCGAGCATTCTCGTGCCGAGATCGACGCGCGCGTGCAGGAGCTGCTGGCGCGGGTCGGGCTGACCGACCATGCCCGCAAATACCCGGCGCAGCTTTCCGGTGGCCAAAAGCAGCGTGTCGGCATTGCCCGCGCCCTGGCAACGCGACCCAAGATCCTGCTGTGCGATGAGGCCACCAGCGCCCTTGATCCGCAAACGACAGGACAGGTCCTGCAACTGCTCGCCGAAATTAACCGCGAACTGGGCCTGACCATTGTTTTGATCACCCATGAAATGGACGTGATCCGCCGCGTATGTGATCGCGTGGCCGTCATGGACGCCGGACAGATCGTCGAGCAGGGCACTGTGGCCGACGTGTTTCTGCATCCGCAGCATATTACAACGCGCCGGTTCGTCTTCGAGTCCGAGCATGTGGACGAAGAAAGCCAGCATGCTGACTTTGAGCATGTCCAGGGTCGTATTCTGCGGCTCACGTTTACCGGAGAGGCCACTTACGCACCGCTCCTGGGTCGTGTTGCTCAAAAGACCGGCGTGGACTACAGCATTCTGGCCGGACGGATCGACCGCATCCGCGAGACGCCCTACGGCCAGCTAACTATTGCCCTAGTGGGCGGAGATATCAACGCTGCACTCGCCCAGTTCGAGGCGGCTGATGTCCACGTGGAGGTACTGCGCTGATGGACGCCTTGTTAACTCGCTTCTTTCCTAACGTTTATTGGGACGAAATCTGGCAAGCCAGCCTGGACACCCTGCTGATGCTAGTCGGTGCGCTGCCGTTCACTGTCCTGATCGGCCTGCCGCTCGGTATCGTGCTGTTTCTCACCGGGCCACGGCAATTGCTGGAGCAGGCGGCGGTCTATCGGGTACTGGCCTTCCTCGTCAACCTGCTGCGCTCGTTGCCGTTCGTAATCTTGTTGATCCTGATGATTCCGCTCACCGAACTCGTGGCGGGTACCTCGCTGGGTGTGGCCGGTGCGATCCCGCCGCTGGTGGTAGGTGCTGCACCGTTCTTTGCCCGGTTGGTGGAGACTGCGCTGCGTGAGGTTGATCGCGGCATTATCGAGGCTACGCAGGCCATGGGCGCCTCGCTGGGCCAGATCATCTGGCGCGCCTTGTTGCCCGAGGCCCTGCCGGGGCTGCTGGCGGCCATTACCGTCACGGCCATTACCTTGGTTTCCTATACGGCCATGTCCGGTCTGATCGGCGGCGGCGGGTTAGGCGATCTGGCGGTGCGCTACGGTTATCAGCGTTATCAGCCGGATGTCATGGCCGTTACCGTCGTGCTTCTGCTGATCCTGGTCCAGGTGCTACAGACCGTTGGTGACCGGCTGGTCGTACTATTCTCACGTAAATAAACCACTTCACGAATCCTTGAAAAGGACACTATCTCCATGAAAAAACTGTTTGCTGCCGTTGCCGCCTTTGCGGCCATTACCACTGCCCATGCGGCTGAAACCCTGTCCGTAGCGGCCTCGCCGGTGCCCCACGCGGAAATCCTCAATTTCGTGAAGCCAATGCTGGAAAAGGAAGGGGTTGATCTTAAGGTTCGCGTCTTCACTGATTATGTGCAGCCCAACCTGCAGGTTGCCCAGAAGAACCTGGACGCCAACTACTACCAGCACAAGCCCTACCTGGATGAGTTCAGCCAGAGCCGCAAACTGGACCTGGTTCCGGTAACGGCCGTCCATGTAGAGCCGTTCGGTGCCTACTCCAGCAAGATCAAGGACCTGAAGGACATGCCGGAAGGTGGTTCCGTGGCCATTCCGAACGATGCCACCAACGGCGGTCGCGCGCTGATCCTGTTGCAGAAGGCCGGCTTGATCAAGCTGAAGGACGAGGGCAACATCCTGTCCACGCCGCGTGATGTTGTCGAGAATCCCAAGCACATCAAGATCCGTGAGCTGGAAGCGGCGACCCTGCCTCGCGTGCTGAAGCAGGTCGATGTGGCCATGATCAACACCAACTACGCTCTGGACGCTGGTCTGAATCCGACCCAGGACGCGCTGATCATTGAAGGTAGCGACTCGCCTTACGCCAATCTGCTGGTGGCCCGCCCGGACAACAAGGACAGCGATGCCATGCAAAAGCTGGCCAAGGCACTGAACAGCCCGGAAACCAAGAAATTCATCGAAGAAAAATACAAGGGCGCCGTAGTTCCAGCGTTCTAAGCTGCTAAAGGCGAGCGGTTATCTACCGCTGGCTTTATTTACGAAAAAACCCGCCCTGCTTTAGCCTGGCGGGTTTTTTCATGGCTGTTGGCGGTGGCTGAGGAGTTTCAGTGGGGGGCGGGCTGCGTGAGCTCGAGGATGACATTGTCCGGCGCATCGATCTGCACGACCTGCCAACCGGCGCGAGGCCCCAGGGCGACGGTCCGGGGCGAGTCGACCCAAAAGCCGGCCGCCCGGATACGCGCGATCCGCCCGGCCAGATCGTCGACCTTGAAATGAAGCCTGACCGGTTTGAAGCGCTCCGCCGGGAAAGGTGTAGAGCCAGCGGCTGGTGCTCGCTCAACCAACAGGATTTGAAACTCGCCGGTGCCCAAATCGGCCAACGCAGTGGCTTCTGGAATCACACCACCTGGCAGCGCATCCTCTGGCGTCAGCGCGACGCGACGTAAAAGGCGAAACCCTAGCGCACCCTGCCAAAAAGGCAGAGCTTCATCGATAGAGTGAGTGACCAAGCGTAGCAGATCACGGCGCAGCAGCGGGTCGGTAGGCTCGCGAGACGGCATGAGGGCACTTCCAGCCTATGGGTGAATACAGCGGAAATATAATGAAACATCAGGTAGGTGCATTCAATCATAGTCATGAGAAGGCACTGCCGAAGCATTACAAGGCCCGCTAGTCGTATTGACATCGCGGGCTGCCAAAACGCTGCACCGATTTAGAGGACAGGAAGCCTCGAGCAGCCAGGTTCTTATTTGAACCAGTTGGATGCCTCTTTCTTGCGCGCTTCCCCTTCGCTTTTCAGAAGCTCCTTGCTCCCTTCGGAAAGGTTACGTGTCGCATCAGCCTGCGATTGAATGACTTCAGTTTCAGCTGCCTTCTGCTTGAGTTCCTGATCGATGTAGTCATCGGTTCGATTGGTGCGTGCCTTCAGGCTGGCAAGCTTCAGCTTGCGCTCTTCGATCTCTAGTTGACGTAGCTCATCTTCGTAACTTTGATCGCGCTTCTTGTCAGCGTACGCTTCAGCTGCTTGGGCATTCTCAGCGGCCTTGCGTTGTGCAGCTGCCGCGGCACGTTCCTGCTCCGCCTTTTTAAGCTGCGCTGCTCTGGCCTGCTCGGCCTTTCTTTGCTTGGCGGCTTGCTCCTGAGCGACTCGCATGAGCTCGGCCTCGCGGGCCTGCATGGCGGCTTTTTCGGCCGCCTGCTGCTTGAGTTCGGCTTGGTGGACCGCTGCGATCTGATCTTGGAGCGAAGGAGCGGCGTAAGCGTTAACCGTAAGCAGGAACAGGCAGGCTATGAATGGTTTTCTCATCCGTCTTACCCTTTTGTTTCAACAGGGCACGTGGCGTTTGGTTGTATGCGCGTCTCGTTAGCGTCGGTTGAAACCACTACGGCCATGCCCGGAGAGAACTCACAGGAGCGGCCTACTTGGGCGGAATTAAACGTCTGACCTTCTTCCACATAGGTAATAGATACGCCATCGACCAGTGTGGTGTCCTTGACCAGGGAGCCGGCTGCCGCACCGACTACACCGCCGCCTACGGCGCCGATGGCCGTATTAGGCGCACGACCTGAACCAACGTTATGCCCGACCACGCCGCCGGCGACCGCACCTAACACGGCACCGAAGATTTGCGCGCTCTGCTTGGCCTGCGTGTTATCGACTTCGATTTTCGCTGGCATGACCGCCAGAATATTCACGGTCTTGGCATTCTGCCGCGCATTGACCTGACCTGCCTTATAGACATTGGCCGCGTAGTTTTCCCCGGTGGCCTGACAGCCAGCCAGCGCAATCAGTGCAACGACCATACTAGATAAGGCCAATCCATTCTTTTTCATTTCAATCCCTAGCATGTTGAGTTGGCAAAGCTGTTGGCAGCCAAAAGCAGCCAATCCATATGATGTTTAGCCAGGGAAGACGGGAATAGACGGGAGTGGAAAGAGAGAGCCGAAAATCCTTTTTTGAAGCGTTACCTACCCTGGCTGCAATAGAGTAACATTAAAATGACATCATTTAAATTGATGAATGCGTCACAATTATTTTGTTTGATGGATTAACTACTGTGTTTGGTTGAACATTCCGCTAAGACATCATCCCGTTCAGGAAGCACACCCCGCCATTGAATGATAACCACCATAATCAGTGCGCCCAGGGCCAGCAGCAAAGGCATAGCGTGGCCGGTCAGCCATTGGCTGGCGGCGCCGGTAGACAAGGGGCCAAGCAGGCAGCCCAGGCCCCAAAGCTGGGCGATGCGTGCGTTGGCTTGCACCAGCGCCGCGTCACGGTAGCGCTCACCAATCAGGATCAGGGCCAGGGTAAACAAGCCGCCTGCACTGGCGCCGAACAACACCAGCAGCGGCCAGATCAAGGACGTGTGCAGCAGGGCGGGAACGGCCAGGCTGGTAATCAGCAGAGCGATGCCGCAAGCCTTGAACAGTCCGGCCCGTGAGATGCGGTCGGCCAGTGCACCGATGGGTAATTGCAGCAGCGCATCGCCAATGACCACCGTGCTGGCCATGAGCAAGGCCGTGTGCTGATCAAAGCCTTGGGTAAGGGCATAGACTGGCAAAAGGGTCAGCATCATCGCTTCGAAGGCTGCGAACAGCACAACGGCCCAGGCAATGGCTGGCAGCTCGCGGCAAAACAGCAGGAGCCCACGGCTCATGGCCCCATGATCGCTGGCTTTGGGCGCCCCGCTGCGTCCCCACAGGCTTATTGACCCGATGATCAGCAGGGCGGTGCCCAGCCAGAAACCGTTATTACTTTCGGTGCCCAGTACGGTCAAGAGTAGCGGGCCGGTCAACTGGCTCAAGGCATAGGCACTGCCGTAGAGCGCAACGAGCTTGCCGCGCCACTGCTCGACAATGATCTGGTTGATCCAGCTTTCACCCAGCACGAACACCATAGTCAGAACAATGCCCAGCAGCAGGCGCAGCAGCAGCCATACGGGATAGCTTGGCAACAAGGCCAGCAGAGCGACCGAGACAGCACCGGCCAACAGGCAACTTTGCATGAGCAGGCGCGTACCGAAGCGGGCGGCCAGGCGCCCCGTGATACTTGCACCCAGCAAGACACCCAGTGCAGGCGTCGCGGCCATGACCCCAATGGCGAACGCGCCATAACCCCATCCTTCAAGGCGAAGCGATACCAGGGGCATGCTTAGCCCCAGAGCCAGCCCTACACTGATGATGGCGCCCAGAACGGCGAAATAGGTGGCCCAGCGCATGATGATTCCTTGACCGAAAACGGTTTGACCGCAACGGCTAGGCGGTTACGCCTGATTAAGGCCGCTAACATGACCGCACGCCACATCGCAAAAATGCTTCAGGCGCTCGATGAGCATTGGGGTAAGGCTAACCCAACGAACCCGCTTGTCGTGCTCGGCACTGGTCTCGATCAGCAGCCCCTGATCGATCAGGTGCTGAACGTATTTCACGGCCGTACGGCGACTGATGCTGGGCATGAAGTCATACAGATCGGTCTTGCGCAGCGATTGCTTCTGCCGCAGCCACATCGAGAGCAGCAGATTGGAGTAACTGAGGTCTGAAAGACCCAGGTCGCCAAACAGGGCGATCCAGCTGTCATCCATGGACAGTATCGCCTGGGCGACGGCGCGGCGTTTGCTTTGGCTGAAGCGGCGGGGCATGGACGTTTCCGGTATCCCTAGGTTGTACGCTGTGATCCCAGGGGACTATCGATGCCGGCTTGGCGCGACGCCTGCTGCCTGCAGGCTCGGCTACGAGGAGCCCACCACGGGTAAGGGCAGTGTAAGGGATTCAGGGTCTGCTGAGGATGCCCTCTACGGCTGGTTTGTTCAGGGAACCCAACGCGGCTTGAAGGCTCTAGAGGGTGAGCCTGGCGAGGCGAGTTAAGCGGTACAATCCTGTCGCTTCGCCGACCTGATGAGTATTAGAGGATAAAACAGTAATGCGTAAATGGCAGTGTATCGTGTGTGGTTATATCTATGACGAAGCGCTGGGCTGGCCGGACGACGGCATCGCACCCGGCACCCGCTGGGAGGATGTTCCAGAGGACTGGATGTGTCCTGATTGCGGCGTAGGCAAATCCGAATTCGAAATGATCGAAATCGCCTGATTTCGAGCTGACCCGACTGCGGCGGCATTCATGACCGCCGTGTCGTTCAAGGAGCGTTATGAGCGAAACCCTACCCTTGGTAATCATTGGTACAGGTCTGGCGGGGTATACGCTGGCCAAGGAGTGGCGCAAGCTGGACAGCCAGACGCCGCTTTTAATGATTACTGCTGACGATGGCCGTTCCTACTCCAAGCCGATGCTGTCCAACGGGTTCGCCAAGGGCAAAACGGCCGAGGCCCTGGTGATGGCTGAGCCCGGTGCCATGGCCGAGCAGCTCAATGCCCGTATCTTTACCCATACCCGCGTAACGGCCATCGATCCGGGGCACTGCCGATTGTGGCTAGGCGAGGAGGAAGTTCGTTATCGCGACCTCGTGGTCGCCTGGGGCGCCGAACCGATCCGGGTCCCGGTGGCCGGCGAAGCCGATGCGATTCTTTTTCCTATCAATGACCTGGAGGATTACGCCCGTTTCCGCACGGCAGCCGAGGGCAAGCAGCGGGTGCTGATCCTGGGTGCCGGTTTGATCGGCTGCGAGTTCGCTAATGATCTACGCTGCGGGGGATACGAGGTAGACGTGGTTGCGCCGTGCGAACAGGTGATGCCTACTTTGATTCCTGCCGAGGCGGCAGCTGCGGTACAGACGGGGCTCGAAGCGATCGGGGTGCGATTCCATCTGGGCCTGACGCTGGTTAGCCTGCGACGAGAGGCCGATCACTACGTCGCGCACCTGTCGGACGGCACCGAACGCATATGCGATCTGGTGGTATCGGCCGTTGGGCTGAAGCCCAGGGTCGATCTGGCCCAGGCTGCTGGACTGGCTGTCGAGCGAGGCATTGTCGTCAATCGAGAGTTACAGACCTCGCACGCCCATATCTATGCCTTGGGTGATTGCGCTGAAGTGGACGGAGTGAACCTGATGTACGTCATGCCGCTCATGGCCTGTGCCCGGGCGCTGGCCAAGACGCTGACAGGAACGCCCACAGCAGTCGTCTATGGGCCGATGCCGGTTACGGTAAAAACGCCGGCCTGCCCCTTGGTTGTTGCGATTCCGAACAAGCAGTCCAAGGGTGACTGGTCGGTCGAAGGAAACGGCAGTGATATCAAGGCGTTGTATCGCGATGCCACTGGTCAGCTTCTTGGGTATGCTCTCACTGGCTCGGCTGTCAGCGAGAAACTGACCTTGAACAAGACCTTGCCTCCTGTTTTGGCATGATTGTGTAAGAACTGGTTACATTCCCGGCGTTTTCAACGTATGTAAATGTACGGGTATGTGACTAGCGCGGGGGTTTGCGCCATGCCATTCTCACCCTATCTGGGTTTAGGCAACTCGCTATGGGTTCTATCGTCTAAACGTAGAGGTAGGGATACAACAACAATAATCATCGATAAGAGGCATCTATATGCGCAAACCGGAACTCGCCAGCGCGATCGCTGAAAAAGTTGGCCTATCCAAGGAACAAGCCAATACCGTCTTGAATGCCGTGCTCGATGAAATCGCCGGCGCATTGAACCGCAAAGACAATGTGACGCTGGTAGGCTTTGGTACCTTCCTGCCGCGCCATCGCGGCGCACGTACCGGCAAGAATCCCCAGACCGGCGAACCGGTTAAGATTCGCGCCAGTAATACTGTCGCGTTCAAGCCGGGAAAAGCACTGCGTGACAGCATCAGCTAACTACGTCTGCATGACGTTATTCATGTACGTTCAGGCCTTCCTGCGGCAGGACGCCTGACAAACAGCGCGCTCGTATCCATGTCGAGCGCGCTGTTTTATTTTCAGCCCTGACAGGGCCCGCCTTTAGACAGGGCTTGCTGCTGAGGTAGACGGTCCGCTTCCCAGCGAAGCCGCATTGTGATGGCAACCTTCCAGGCGACGCTTAAGCGCACGAGGCTCGATCAGAAGCTTCATTCCGCTCGCCTGATGAGTACGTTCCCAGTCGGTCAGCAATTCCATGCAGGCGTGATCAATATAGCTCACCCGATCCAGCGGTACGTGCAAGGTTGTACCCGGCTTTATGCTTTCCAGCACCTGCGTCAGCTTGGGCACCTTCAGGAAGGTTGCCGCGCCGATCATACGCAGTTCCGCCTGAGTTTCGTCATCCTTGTCATAGACCAGGGTGATTTTCAGGCGCGAGGATTTGTATGCCAGGGTTGCGACGGACAGGGCAAAGCCCAGGAGCACGCCGGTCAGCAGGTCAGTGAACACAATGGTCAAGGCGGTTACGGCATAGATGGCGATCGGAGTGCGGCCATATTGCTTGAGGCCTTGCAGGGCCGCCGGGCTGGCCAGTTTTACCCCGGTATAGACCAGTACGCCCGCCAGGCTGGCGATAGGTATCTGCTTCAGCACGAAAGGCAGTGCGGCAACAAAACCGAGCAGCCATAGACCATGCAGGATCGCCGAAGCGCGCGTCTTGGCACCGGCCTGAACGTTGGCCGAGCTGCGGACGATTACCCCAGTCATCGGCAGGGCACCTACGATCCCACACAATAGGTTACCAACGCCCTGAGCTGATAGTTCACGGTTGAACTGCGAACGTGGCCCCTGGTGCATACGATCAACTGCAGCAGCGGACAGCAAGGTTTCAGCACTGGCAATAAAGGCCATGGCCACGGCAGCCATGAACAGCGTTGGGTTAGCCAGCATGCCCAGGTCTGCGAAGGTTACCCAGTCGATGGCATCGCCCAGATTGTCCGGTACGTTGACCCGGTTGACGTTTAATCCCATCCAAAGACTGGCCACAGTAGCGGCCGTGACGGCAATCAAGGCACCAGGCAGGAAGCGCAGGGCCTGTGGTCGCTTTTTCTCCCAGAGCCACATGATGGCAATGGTCGCGATGCCGAGCAGGGCCGCATAAGCACCGCTACCTTCCTGGCCGCCCCACTCGCCTGCCGCCTGAACGGCCGCGCCGGGGAAGCCCACCAGGTTGGATAGGCCTGAGGCTTGTGGCGATGCATCAAGCATCACGTGAACCTGAGAGAGCACAATTAAAATACCGATACCTGCCAGCATGCCGTAGACCACGGCAGGGGAGGTAACGCGGAACCAGGCACCTAGCCGGGCGAAGCCGGCCGCTAGCTGGATAATACCGGCCAGAACCAGAACGGGCCCAAGGGCCTTCATGCCGTGCTGGTTGACCAGTTCGAAGACAAGTACGGCGAGTCCGGCTGCTGGGCCGCTCACCTGAAGCGGCGAGCCGGCCAGAAAGCCGACGATGAGACCACCGATGATACCAGTGACCAAGCCCTTGGCTGGTGGCATACCCGATGCGATAGCGATGCCCATGCACAAGGGCAGGGCTACGAGAAAGACCACCAGCGAGGCCAGGGCGTCGCGTGGAAAGGTCTGCTTGAGCGAAGACGCTGCAGAATGATTTCCGAGCATGGGTCCTATCCTCCAAAAAAATCAAAGACGAGCCTGCGGCACGGCCGGTTGGCAGCACCGATCAAATATCATTTCCGATTGGAGAGGCGGACAACGCCCATGCTGCATGCAGCCGAAGGCCTCGCCTCGACGGCCAGCGTTCTTGTTTTTGTTATGGGAGCTGGCACCTCGGCGTAGTGGTCACGCCGAGGTTGTTTATCAGAGTGATGTCAAACGCGCACGCGGTGTGGCGATAGGCATTGGGCCTTCGCCGTCCAGAGGACGGAAACGACCTTCTATGGCGTCGTACGCTTTGATCTCGCTGGTCTCGATGGAGTAGACCCAGCCATGGATAAACAACTGACCGCTCGCCAGGCGCGAAGCCACTGACGGGTGCGTTTGCAGATGCGTGAGCTGGGCCACTACGTTTTCTTCCGTAACAAACTCCAGCTGGCCGCCATGGGTATGCTCACAACGTTGGTGATCGGCAACCACGGTCTTGGCAATTTCGGCATGGCGTAGCCAGGCTTTTACCGTAGGCATCTTTTCCAGCGAGTCAGGATTGAGTACGGCTTTCATGGCACCACAGTCGGAGTGACCGCAGATGATGATGTGCTTTACACCCAAAGCGGAGACGGCATATTCGATGGCTGTCGACACGCCGCCATTCATCTGTCCATAAGGCGGTACGACATTACCTACGTTACGGGTAACGAACAGATCGCCTGGTGAGCTCTGGGTGATCAGCTCGGGCACGATGCGCGAGTCGGCACAGGTGATGAACATGGCCCGTGGCGCCTGGGCATTGGCCAGTTTCTTGAAGAGTTCTTTCTGCTCAGGAAATACATCCTGACGGAAACGTTTGAATCCATCGACGATTTGTTGCAAGGCTTCGTCTGCAGCAGTGCAGACATTTTGATTTTTCTCGTTCATGGTCCAACCTCGTTACGTGGACATTCCAAAACACTGCCCGGATTTCACAGTGACGCTGCAAATAGTCATTTAAATACATATTTGCTATCCGAGCTCCCAGGCCACGTGTGAATGGGAGGGCCCCAGACCTGGCGTGCTCTAACTCTAGAGCCTAAAGCTTAATCCAGGCTGAACAGAAAAGGCTTAAAACACCTGTTTTAGACATATTTCTAAATTTTTATTGCAATCAATATGCCACTATCTTTTGGGCAATTGCTTGAAATCATTTCATAAAGCAATCGGATTGCGTTGAGAATGACTATCAAGAAGAAAAGACCGCTCTAGGGCACGGTTTTAAAAGGAAAGAGGCCGTTAATCACTGAGCAAAGAATCAGCGGATTTACCCTGTAGTGACAATGCGAAGACTTTTTTGTGACAAAAAAATGTCGCCTTATTCTTGGCTTTGGCTCTAGGACGAATGTTCTAAAGTGTGACGGCCTTCATGGGTGAAACCAGAGGAAAAATTTTAGATAACTTCTTTTTAAACCATATTGATTAGTAACTACATCACAGCCTAGGTCAAAATCCGCGCCTGCTTTTCACTCCAGATGAAAACAACCACAGCGTGTCCGCCAACCTGGGGCTTTTAAAAAGAAAATTGCAGTAAGTGATTATCACAGTGCCTTACGCACCTGAAAATGACCTATTTACCGCCGGTTACGTCTTCGGTGCTACGCAGGCACCAAGCCCTTTATGATTCCCCAAAGTCACTCAAGGCTGTTTGTTTCCTGACCTTCAGTGGGCAGGTTTAGATAGGACGTGGTAGAAGACGAGCGGCGGCGAAAGACAGGCGCGGTGTGCAGTCCAACCGGAATGATCTATAGGCTTCTGGAGACTTCCATGCCCGAGCTACGCCTGATCGATTCCGCTGCACTGCCTTATCTGCTGTCCGTGCCAGACGGTACGCCACCGGAAAGCGGCTGGCCGGTGCTCTGTTTTCTGCATGGATACGACGAGGCCGCGCCCATGCCGATTCACAAAGCCTTGACGCTGCACGGCCCGCTTAATCCCGGCAATCCCGAGCGGGTTCAGGAAACATTCATTATCGTAGCGCCCCAGATGCCTGTAGCCGGAGACCGCTGGTACCGCTTTGCCGGAGCGGTCAAGGAAGTGGTCCTGAGCAGCGTGGACAGCCATCATGGCGACCGTCACCGCCTGTACCTGACTGGCTTTAGTTTTGGCGGCAACGGAGTACTGGATCTGGCGCTCACGCAGAAAGATATTTGGGCTGCGTTATGGCCGGTGGACCTGACGCGTGTCCCCGTCGGCGACCCTGAGCGGCCCGTGTGGATTTCCCTGGGCGAGGTGGCCCGACGCAATACAAAAGGGTTTGTCCAGGCGCTGGATCTGAAGGCTGCGAGTGACGGGCTGGAAGCCGACCGAATCTACCTCGACGAAGGCCAGGACCATGTGGGTTCGGCACGATTGGCCTACCGGGACGCCCGGATCTACGACTGGCTCCTGGCGCGACGGTTATAGCGTCAGGTTGGCGAGTCGCTGGCGGCAGGAGACGTTTTCACCGCGACCACATCGCAGGGCGGGTTACGCAACAGGCTTTCCGCCACGCTGCCGAACAGCGCATGGGACAGGCCTGATCGGCCATGTGTGCCGATGGCCAGCAACTCGGTACGCTGCTCCGTGCATACCTGCCAGAACACCGGGACGGCTTCACCTTGGCACAGCATGGGAGTCAGACGTACGGGCTGTCCACCCGCGGCGGCCTCAAGCGGCTGCATGACGGCCTCAATCGAGCGCAGCAGGTCTTGCTCGGATTGCCCGTGTACTTCCTGATGCGTATCGGCCCCATAAAGGAACCCTTCGAACGGCACGTGATAGGCGTGGATAACATCAATCGACTCCGGATTGAACGTTAGCGCCAGACGCAAGGCAGCCTCGGAAAAGCCCGAGAAGTCAAACCCGACGGCCAGTTTCCGGTAGGGTTGAAAGGCGGGCTGCCGGACCAGCAGAACAGGGCAACTGGCCGCATGTAGAACCTTCCATGCCGTAGATTTATTAAAACGGGACGGGTCGTCCGGTGTAATCTGATGCAGGCCGATCACGATCAGGCCTGCCTCTAGAGTCTCGGCCTGCTCCAGAATAGTCTTTGGTGCCTGGCCAGTCACAATCTTCACCTGCGCATCGCAGCCTTGACCACGTGCGGCCAGATAGGTCTGGAGCTGTTGGGTAGCGTTCAATTCCTGCCGGTCGAAGACCTCCGTGTGCTCCTGCTGCTCAAGCACGTGCAACACGAAAAGGCGTGCTCCACACGTCTTTGCCAAGAGCAGGGCGCGGTCGAGTGCCCGGTCGGACGGGGCTGAAAGGTCGGTCGCGATCAGAATGTTCCGCATGGCACGTTCTCTCAGTGTTGTAAACATCATGATGGACAGGCCTGCACAGGGCCGGGCTGTCCTCCGTGTCTGAACCATTTTCCGGCTCAATTCGTTTTGACCTGTGTGAGGCCCGTTCTCTTCGTATGTGCCTGCTTAATCCGTAACAACGGGTATCCGGCCTTGTCGTCCTGTTCAGCAAACCATTGATGACATAGTGCTCAAGGGGTGTAAGTCTTGTTCTGCGCAGGTTTCTTCAAAAGTTTTCCTCTACCGGAACGGATGTTGTGTCCCGATCTGGTGTAACGGTACTAGAACAACGGCATCTGCCGTCCGGGAGGTTGGAATTGGGTGCAATCCAGCGAGACGCGCTCCTCGCGCCGGTTCAGGCCAAGGCGGCGCAAGGCCACTTTGAAACGCTGTTCCAGAAGATCAGCGAACAAACCTTTACCGCGCATGCGTATGCCGAAACGGCTGTCATAGGCTTCGCCACCGCGGCTCTGACGAATCAGGCTCATCACATGGGCGGCCCGCTGTGGGAAATGAGTGTGTAGCCACTCCTCGAACAGCGGCGCGACCTCTCGCGGCAGGCGTACTAGTACATAGCCAGCCGAGCGCGCACCGGCGTCTCGGGCTGCCTCAAGCAGGCGTTCCAACTCATGATCATTGATCATGGGGATGATCGGCGCGCACATGACACCCACAGGCACGCCAGCCTCGCTCAAGGCCCGAATCACCCGGAGTCGTGCCAAGGGGGCGGCGGCACGCGGGTCGAGAATGCGCTTGAGGTCGTCATCCAGGGTGGTCAGGCTGATACCGATCTTGATCAGCCCGTGACTGGCCAATTCGGTCAGCAGATCGAGGTCGCGCAGGATCAGCGACCCTTTGGTAACCAGGGTAGCGGGGTGCCTATAGCGCAGCAGGACCTCCAACGCCTGCCGTGTCAGGCGATGCTCACGCTCAATCGGTTGATACGGGTCGGTGTTGCCTCCAATGGCGATGGGTTTGCAAACATAACCGGGCCTGGACAGCTCCTGCTCCAGCGCATCCGCCAGGTTGGTCTTGGCGATCAGGCGCGTCTCGAAGTCCAATCCGGGCGAGAGGTCCCAGTAGGCATGGGTAGGTCGAGCGTAGCAGTAGATACAACCATGCTCGCAGCCCCGGTAGGGATTGAGCGACTGCTCGAAGGGAATGTCAGGCGAGGTGTTTCGTGAAATGACGGTCCTGGCGGTTTCCAGGCGTACTTCGGTCGCTTGAGTAAGGGGGACGTCCTGCTGCCAGCCGTCGTCATAGGCTTCCGAATGGGTCGGTGCATAACGGTTGGCCGGGTTACTGGTAGTACCTCGGCCACGGGGAGGTGTTTGGTTGGACATAGGGCGGCCCCTGCATATTGATACTGTTTTTATATACAGTATATCAGGCTGCTTATACTAGCTGTGTTCAGGGGAGCGGTTTGTGTATGAGACGCAAACAGACGAGCCGGATAGCAATAAACCTTGCCATGAAGGAGATAAGCCTCCGTTGCGAGAAATTAGCGACGGGCGAAACGTAAATTGCGTCTATGTTTCAAAATATTTCAAAGACGCGATGAAGTAGCTGTGGTGACCTTCGCTATGATTTTGTCACCATCCATCACTGCTCTTTGAGGCACCCATGGCAACGCGTCGGCTATCTCGTCATCTGCTCGTGTCCCTTCTGTTCAGCCTGCCTTTGCCGGTCCTGGCCGCTAGCAGCCAGTGGACTTATCAAGGGCAGAGCGGCCCCGAGCATTGGGCTGAAGTAGGGTCGTCCCTGGAAAATGCGCTCTGTGCCAAGGGAACGGCTCAGTCGCCTATCGATATCGATCTGCATCATGGCGTTCACCACAAGGCCAACACCCAGAATCTCAAGATCGCCTATATGCGCAGCTCGCTCACCATGATCAACAATGGCCATACGATCCAGGCCACGCCCAGCGGGAAAGATCTGCTGACGTACAAGGGCGATAACTATCACCTGGTCCAGTTTCACTTCCATACCCCCAGCGAGCACCAGTTCAATCACCAGGCCTATCCAATGGAAATGCATCTGGTTAATCAGGACAAGAACGGCCATCTTCTGGTGGTGGGTCTGATGATCAAGGAAGGCAAGGAGAATCAGGAGCTGGCGGCGCTATGGAAGCGCCTCCCACGGGAGGAGGGCAGAGAGGTCCACCTGACGGGTAAGAGCGATCCTGACCTGGGCCGCTTGTTACCCGGGAAGGGTACTGCCAGGCACGTTACTTATCAGGGCTCGCTGACAACGCCACCCTGTACCGAATCCGTGCAGTGGGTAGTGTTCGAACAGCCCATCGAATTATCTCATCAGCAGATCGAGCGGTTTCGCACGCTGTTTCCAGACAATCACCGGCCTACGCAGCAGTTGAATGCACGTTTGGTTGATGAGGAATGAGTTGATGATATTGAAGGTTCATAAGACGACTCGGGCGAGCCGTCTTATGAGCCACTCCAGGGCGCCGACTGAAGATGCGGTGCCCTGGGCGTTTCGTTACACGACAGGCGTGAACTGGATGATTTCGACCCAATAGCCGTCCGGGTCCTTGATGAACGCAATGTCCTTCATGCTGCCGTCGGTCAGGCGCTTCTGGAAAGACACGCCCAGCTCTTCGAAGCGAGCGCAGGCGGCGTGGATATCCGGCACCGCCACGCACAGGTGGCCGAAGCCACGTGGATCGCTGTTACCACTGTGGTAGCTGAAGTCCGGGTCGTCTTCAGTACCGTGGTTGTGTGTTAGCTCCAGCAGGCCGGAGATCGACTTGCGCCAGCGGTGACGCTCTTCCGGGTCGGTCGGAATCTGCGACTTGTCTGCAATCAGCGCCAGAAAGTACAGGCTGAACTTGGCAGCCGGGAAATCCTTCTTTTCCAGTACGGTAAAGCCCAGGACGCGGGTGTAGAAGTCCAGCGATTTCTCGATGTCTTTCACCCGGATCATGGTGTGGTTGTACACATAGTCGGCCGTGGCCGTATCGGGTTGAGCGGTTACGCCCGGAAGGTTGTTCAGTTCGTTCAAGGTCATTTGAGGTTCTCCTGACAATAGATAGCCAGCTTATCACTTCAGCGATTACAGAGGGCCGACTCGTGTGGGTTGAGCGTACATAGCTATACCGTTAATGCTCGCCATAGCGGCTCGTCTACGACTTGATCTGACTCACGATCTCATAGGACCGCAGCCGATCCTTGAAATCATAGGTATCGGTATGGATCAGGAGTTCATTCGCTTCGGTACGAATCAGCAGGTCTTGCAAGCCGGTACGCACGGTATCCGGCCCTCCGATGATTGCTTCGACATAGTGTTCCTCCACGACCGCGCGCTCGGTGTCGCTCCAATCCAGTTCGGTAGAGGGCGGTTTTAGCTGGCCGGATTCACCGCGTGCCCAGTCCAGCGTTCGCCGGTACATCGAGCGTGCCAGATGCCGGGCTTGCTCATCTGTATCAGCCGCAACGACTGGCGCGGCCACAATGACCCGGGGCCTCGGTTGATAATCGGACGGCTGAAAGCGTTCCCGGTAGAGCGCCAGCGCCTCTTGCAGACGAGCCGGGGCAAACTGGGCGGCAAAGGCATACGGCAGGCCCAGCTCGGCAGCGAGTCGAGCGCTGACCAGGCTTGAGCCCAGCAGCCAGACCGGAACGTTTGCGCCCTCGCCGGGAGGAGCACTGAACGCCGGGCCGCTGCGCCGAGTAAGGCATTGCAACAGGTCGCGTACCCGCTCGGGAAATTCACGGCTGGCCTTGATCATGTCCACCCGCAAGGCCTCCATGGTGGCGTAATCCCCGCCGGGCGACCGGCCAAGTCCCAGGTCAATGCGGCCCGGATACAGGATTTCCAGCGTACCGAACTGCTCGGCCACGGTCTGTGGTGTATGGTTGGGCAGCATCACCCCACCGGCCCCTACGCGGATGCGTCGGGTCAGGGCGGCCACCTGGCCGATCAATACGGCTGTGGCCGAGGCGGCGACTCCGTCCATGTTGTGATGCTCTGCGAGCCAATAGCGGTGATAGCCCCAGCGATCCGCATACTCTGCCAGGGCCAGCGTATTACGCAGGGCTTCGCTGACTGATTGGCCAACACTGACTGGGGCAAGATCCAGAATGGATAGGCGGGTATGTGCCACGTCGCGCATGAACTCTCCCAACGCTCAGGCTGTACGGTTGAGCACGCCACTGGCAAGTACCACACCCACCATGAGCAGGCCGCAGCCGATCAAGGCGAACAGACCGGGCACTTCGCCCAGTACCAGGATCGCTGCCAAGGTCGCGCTGGCAGGCGTAATGGCTGTAATGGCTGCCGTGCGCGAGGCGCCCAGGTGACTGACCGCCGTGGCGTAGGTAATCAATGCCACGATGCCCGCCAGAACGCCCTGAATCAAGACCTGCGTGATCAGTACCGTAACGGGCAGGGTACTCAGCTCCGTGACGATGGCGTGCCAGTTGAAGGGCACCCACAGGATCAAGGACCAGAACGCGATAAAGCTTGCTGCGGCTGTGCCGGTCAGGCCAGTCTTGCGGAACGCCACGGTATAGATCGACCAGGACAGCGCCGCGAGCAAGATCATCAGGTGCCCTCGCCACGCTCCGCTGGTCATGTTGAACAGGCCGTGTCCGGTAATGGCCACAACCCCCAGGGCAATCAGGGCAAGCCCCAGGAGGCGTAGCCGCGTGAAGCGCTCACCCAGGCAGAGCGCCGAGAGCAATGCTACGAATAGCGGCAGGCTGCCCGTTAGCAATGGCCCGGCTTCCAGCGCCGGTGCGTAAGTCAGCCCCAGAAGGACCGAAGCCAAGTAGGGAATCCCGGCAAACAGCAGCCCCAGCAGTGCCCAGCGTGAAATACCCTTGGGTACCGGACGCAGCCGCCACCAATAGGGGGAAAGGAGCAGGGCCGCTGTGCTAAAGCGCAAAAACGCCAGGAGTTCGGCACTGACCGGATGCTCGGCATGTACGGTGAAGCGGGTGCTGATGATCCAGGTGGTCCAGATGGCAACCGTGACAAAGGCGGCCATAAAACCGAGGGGTGCTGATGTCGCCGGGCTGCGGTATTCCTGAGCCAGGGAAGAATGGGACATAAGGGCTTCGCTATTAAGGGTGAAGTTGGGAAATTGTACGAGCGGTGGTGCTTGGCAGGTCAGCCTGGACAGGCCCATCTGGACAGTTCCCCAATGAGCGGGGCCCGCCGGCCGTATGGATAGTGGCGAGGCCTACTGCGTGACCTTTTCACGGTGGCCTTTTTTCACGTGAGCTAAATGTAAAAGGCACGCAGTGCTTGTCTAGCAATACTCCTTCCGACTAGTTCTACCAATCTATAGCTAGCTACTCAAGATGTATCTAGGTGTGCACCGCTTCGGTCGAGCCTTTGCACTGCCATGAGGCATAACCCGGCAGCTATGGTCCGGATGTAGGGTTTTTCTAATGAAATCGCCGTTCTAGAGCGGGTACGGCGTTTGCACAGAGCGTGTGGCAGTCCTGCTGCTCCTTTAATTACCGCTACAAGGAACCGCCTGCATGACCGATCTTTCTCGTCGCTCTTTCGTCAGTCTGGCCGCTATGGCTTCCGCCGCTGTTCCACTACTCGGTACACCTTCCCTGGCAACGGCCGACAGTGTCTCTAAGGCCCAGCCCCAGAGCAAAATCCTCATTAATTACAACGAAAACCCACTTGGTCCTTCTCCCAAGGCCCTTGAGGCGATGCAGCAGGGTGTTGGCTTGAGTGGTCGTTATCATTTTGAGAGTCAGACGCGCTTGATCGAGTTGTTCGCGCAGCAGCATAAGATCCCCTCGGATCATGTTCATGCTTTCTGCGGCTCCAGCGAGCCCCTCCAGTACGCTGTCATGGCCTTTACCGGGACGCGCAGCCTGGTGGTTGCAAATCCTTCCTACGAGGCTGCTATGGTGGCCGCGCGGGCCAAGGGCGCACCTGTGCATGAAGTCCCGCTGGATGTCGATCATGCCCATGACATTCCCGCTATGCTGGCGGCAGACAGCCAAGCCGGGCTGATCTATATCTGCAACCCGAACAATCCCACCGGCACCGTGACGTCTCGCCAGCGCATCGAGTTTGCTCTGGCCAACAAGCCGAAGGGCAGTATCCTCATGATCGATGAAGCCTACATTCACTTGTCCAATGAACCAAGCTGTCTGGACCTGGCTGTCGAGCACGACGAGGTCATCGTCCTGCACACGTTCTCCAAACTGTACGGTATGGCCGGGGCCCGCTTGGGTCTGGCAGTCGGTAAGCCAGCGCTCCTGGCAAAGTTAGAAGTGTTTGGCGGCGAAAACGCAATTCCGGTATCCGCTATGCTGGGCGGTATCGCCAGCCTGGAAGACCGGCAACTGGTACCCGAGCGTCGTCGCCTCAATGCACAGGTCCGTGACGAAACCCTCGCCTGGCTGCGCAAGCAGGGCTTTAGCTGTACGGCATCACAGTCCAACTGTTTCATGGTAGATACCGGGCATCCGGGTCAGCAGGTAATCGCCGCGCTGGCTAAGCGCAATGTTGTAATCGGGCGCACCTGGCCAGCGTGGCCTACGTGGGTACGAGTTAGTGTAGGCACGGAGGAAGACATGCGTATATTCCGTGAGGCATTCATCGCGGTGCTAAAGGACCCTGCCGCCTTGGCGCACTACTCGCCTCTGGAGACGCGTGGCGGGCAGATGCAGCGCTTGGCCTAACGCCTTTAGAGGAAGGCCCTGCCTGTAACAGACGTCTTATGCAGGGCTGATTGCTTAGCGGGTCACTCATCCAACTCCGGATAATGTCTGAAGATCCCGGATTCGTTGAGCGGCAGGCGCCTGTCCGAGGCGAGATAGGCCGCAATGTTAGGCCGTTGCGCTACCCGTTCGACCAGGATGACGACCCGCGGCATGTCCACTTCGATCCTTTGCATGGCCTGCGGCAGGGCATAGCGCAGGCCCGATACAACCTGGAACAGTGACAGGTCCGCATAGGTCAGCATGCCGTCCACCAGATAGGTATCTCCCTTGGGGCTGCCTTCGAGCACATGCTCGAAATAATCGAGAAATTTCGGAATACGCTCCTTGATAAAGAACTCCGCACGGCGCTTGGCTTCCACGTGCTGATCTTCGTAGTAGAGCGAGGAGGCGATCGGATGATGCATGTCATGCGCCTCGGACACGAAATCAGCCAGGGTCAGTTGCAGGCTATGCGTCCAAAGGCGCAAGGCCTCGTCGTTCGGAACCAGGCCCAGTCGTGGCCCAAGGAATTGCAGAATATTGGCAACGTGAGACACGATCAGGTCGCCGGCCTTGAGAAACGGCATGGCGAACGGCGGGAAGGGGGTAACCTCGCCGCTCAGATAGGGCTCCATGGCCGGTATGCCCAGCCCCTCTTCCTCGGAGCCGTTACCTACGTCTATATAATCGGCACCGGCTTCTTCAAGGGCCAGGCGAACAAACTCTCCGCGGCCCTGGATGGTCGGCCAGTAGTGCAATTCGTAACGCATCGCTCGTCTCCTGCATTGGGTATATGTCTGGGTGAAGCACAGATAGGACCTGCAAACGAACACTATGTATCGATGGGGAGACGCACCGGATGGCTGGTGCGGCTTAGAGCCTCCGGTCCTCCTTCAGTAATAGCGCTATTTCAAGCGTTTTTAAGGATGAGACAGAACATTTTTTCCCGTTTGTCAGGCCTTCCAGCCGATCTTTTAGCCCTGGCAAACCGGCGTACTAGACAGTATCCCGGCGGGGTGATAACGCACAGATATGCGCCGGACCGTCTATGGTGCGGTTTCCAGAAGCGATTCGTGCGGTGACATCTGTCATGCGCCTCGGTCTATCGCTACAAGGCTATTCCTTCGAAGTTACAAACCGTCGTGACGGTTGAGGGTGATTTGGCGCCAGGCAGCGTACAGACGAGAGAGGTGAGAGAAATGTTAGGGTTCAATCTGCGCGGGGTGGGAGCGTTTACGCTGTTCAAGAAGGCACTCAAGGAATTCAGCGACGATGACATGACGACCTATGCGTCAGCACTGGCTTATCAGATATTCTTTTCGATGTTTCCCTTCATCCTCTTCCTGATTTCGCTGGTGGGCTTTCTCAACCTGCCCAATTTCTTCGACTGGCTCCGTGAGCAGGCCAACCTGCTATTGCCCGGCCAGGCGCTGGAGCAGGTGAATCCAGTTATCGACCAGCTACAACAGAGTGACAAGGGCGGCCTACTTTCCGTGGGGATTATTATTGCGCTTTGGTCGGCCTCAGGGGCGGTTCGCTCTCTAATGACTGCACTCAATACGGCCTACGATGTCGAGGAAGGGCGGCCTATCTGGAAACGGCTACCGCTGTCAGTGCTCTATACCATCGGCCTTGCCGTGATGCTTATTTCAGCAGCTGCCCTGATGGTGACAGGGCCACAAATCCTGAATTGGATGGCAGGCTACATTGGGCTGGAACAGATGTTCATTACTATATGGGCCTGGGCTCGCTGGCCAGTGGCCGTCATACTGCTCATGCTGGCCGTCGCCGTTATCTATTACGTGGCGCCAGATGTAGAACAGGACTTCCGCTTTATTACTCCGGGCTCGGTCCTGGCCGTTATCGTCTGGATCGCCGCGTCACTGGGGTTTGCCTACTATGTGCAGAACTTCAGCAATTACAACGCTATGTACGGCAGTATCGGTACGATTATCATCCTGTTGTTGTACCTGTACATTTCGTCGGCGGTACTCTTGTTTGGCGCCGAGATTAACGCCGTGATCGAGCATCACTCCGACGAGGGCAAAAGAGAGGGAGATAAGAAGCTCGACGGCTAAGGTCAGGATCGACAGCGTGCAGGGGCTATGCTTACAGCACCCTGTATCGTTCAAGCAAGAAGAGCGCCACGTAGTAGTGGCGCTTCAGGTTTATACGTGCACAGCATAGTTCAGCTGAGCTTCGTCCCCTGTAATACCGCGAAAGCCCCAGCAGTGGGCAGGCTGTTCCTTGATGGTGATTTCGATGTCGGTCGGCGTGATAGCCAACTCGGACTCGATACGCTGGAACAGCGCTTTGATCAGGGCCTTTTTCGTTTCGACCTGGCGGCCTTCCATCATATTGATTTCAATGACGGTATAGGCCGGTGAACGATCGCTTGGGTAGTAGAAGTCGTCAGCGGCCAGCGGTACGAAGCGGTGGGCACGCTTGCCTTCTGGCAGGCCAAGCACCTCCATCATGCAACCGTGGATCACTTCGGAAAGCCGAGCCTTATGCGGATTGAGTTGAGCAGCGATGCCGTAAACAACGATCATGGAAGGTCCTTTTCTGTATGGGGCGGAAACGAGGACCTTTGCAGATCGGGACCTGTAAGTACACCTGCCTTTTTGTCCAGGCCGCCCCGTTAGCCTCGTTGCGCCCGGTTGCGCTCGATAGCGCTGGCCAAGGCTTCGATTACCGCTTCTGGATGTTCGACTTCGATAATCAGGCGTTTGTACTGCTCATCTTCCAGGTCGATCACAAGGGCGCCCTCCGCATGGCTGACATCCCAGAAGACCTGCTCGCCTTCCAGGTAGAACGTACCCGCGGTCAGGATGTTGGGAATCTTGGTGCCCGGTGCCTTCCAGCCTTTCCAGGCGTGCAAGACCGTATCGTCTCGGCGGACAGCCAAAATGTGGGCTTGGGGAATCGTTAGCTGACTCTTTAACGCCCACAGCTTGTGGATACCTTTCACTATAAAGATGACATCGTCACCTTCAAATTCAACTTCAACCATCCTGTGCTCCTCCTGCATGAACAACAATGCATGGGCTGCGTTTTCACGGCCTAGTCCATAAGAAACACAGGCGCTCTGAATCGTTCGCTCATCAAGGCAAAAGAGCGGCGAGCTACGCTACGGTCGGTAAGGCGAAATCCGGAAGCGGCCATCTGGCTGAAGCACAACACGGTAGAGTTCATCGAACCCTTCGCTATAGTGCGGCCGCTCCAGGCGCTTGAGCGTGCCGAACAGTCCGGCCGGAGGCACCTGGCGCGCCCGTGCCTGATTGCGAGCCTCACAGCCACGCGGGTCCGGCTCGAAAAAGTATCCCTTTACGGTAAAGCCGGCGGACCGGGCTGGCGCAATATAGCGGGCCCGTTCGGCTGCGGTGGGATTGGTATTGTCGACTACAAGGCGCTGCCGGGCGGCCAAACAGGCTTCCAGCAGAACGCGTTCCCGGTGTTTGGTACGTAGCATGTCCCGGTTGATGCGGACGTGTGTATCAAAAAAGCAGCGCTGATAAAACGTTGACTTGCCAGCCGCCTGGATGCCGATGAACACGATCAGCTCCATGGGCGACCCCTGCTTGAAAACAGTGTGCCAGGGTTCACCGGAACGGCCCTGGCTGGAAAGGAGCCGTAGCTAGCAATCAGGCCAGCGAGCATAAATGCGTGTACTGCATAAGAGGCCATTCAATGTCCGGCGCTCATAGCGAAGCGTACCTTCATAGGTAAAGCCGGCCCGCTCGCAGACCTGGCAGGAGGCGGTGTTTTCATCATCTGTACGAATTTCTAGACGCTGCGCCTTCAAATGTCCCAAGGCCAGTTCAGCCAGGGCGTTGACCGCTTCGGTAACGTAACCCTGGCCCTGACGCGAGGTTCGACACCAATAGCCCATTTCCAGTTTGGGCACTCGCCAGTCGATGTCATGCAGGCTGGCGCAGCCGATCAAGGTGCCGAGTTTCTTATCCAGAATCAGGTAGGTCAGAAATATACGGGCAACAAAGCTGGAGTGGGCATGGCGGCTAAAGCGTTCGGAGCTGTTTACCGACGGCTCTGCCAAGGCCCAGGGCAGCGAAGCTGGAAAGCGGCGCAACGCCTCGAGCGATTCTACAATGGCTTCATAGATCTGGAGCCCGTCGCCGGCATGGGGTACGCGGAGCCGGAGGCGTTCGGTTTCAAGCTGTTCGGGAATATCAAGCAACAAGGGGTCGTTCATGAGCAATCCTTGGCTGAGCGCTGCGGTCGATAAATACCGTCAGGGCCGAATCCTACCGAACGTTTCGGTGGCGAGACGGGGGTTCCAATAGAGTAGACCATCAACCCATGGAAACGTGTGCGCTCCGTGTGTCCTGAATCGCACAATTGCTCATTGCTTCAGCGCTGTATTCGCGAGGGGTAGCGCTTAAGGCATACAGCTCGTGATACATGAAAAACGGGCCTGCCAAGGCACAGCGTCGATCAACGCTTGGCAGGCCAGGGGCGACAGTGGGGTCGCCCCTAGTGTGTCAGACCCGACGAGGGACCCTGGTGTTAGAACACATTGATGGGGTAGTCGACGAACACGCGAACTTCGTTGCCATCATCGTTGTAGCTGCTCACGTTGTTCGAGGTTCGCAGGATCGAACTGCGCAGGCGGATACTCAGGTCCTTGGCTGGGCCACTCTGCACCACATACTGCACCTGATTGAAGAGCTCGCGCTCTTCGCCACGGCCATTGCCAGCGTCGATATGACTGCCCCGTACGTAGGCCACCCGGTAGTTCAGACCCGGCAGACCGTACTCCGTGAAGTCGAGGCCATAGGCGACCTGCCAGGAGCGCTCATCCTTGGCATTGAAGTCGGACCAGTAGGAGTTGGCGAGGTAGATCGTCATGCCGCCGTCGCCAACACCGCCCGCATTCTGATACCAGCCATAGGGATAGCCGATGTCACCCGTGCTGCGCTGGTGAGCCAGGGTAAAGGAGTGTGCGCCGACCGCATAGGTAGCCGCCAGGCTCCAGATGGTGTTGTCGCGGGCATTCGCGTCGCCGCCGTAGGTTTGGGCGAAGTCCCTGTCCAGGCGGGTCTTGTAGCCATTGAAGTCGAATGTAAGCGACCGGCGTGTATCCAGCGGCAGGGCATAGTTGAGGTTGATGTACTGCTTTTTCAGCACGTCCTCCACATCGGACGCATAGAGCGAGCCGGAGAACTGATCAGTGAAACGATAACTGCCACCGATCACATCAATGCTCTTGAGTCCGCCGCTGTCATGGCCACCTGCGCTCTTGCGCGACTCTCTGGTGAAATGGCCCAGATTGAACTCAAGGCCGTCAATTTCCTTGGAGGTGATCAGCGTACCGGTATAGCTCTCAGGCAAGAGGCGCGAGGTGTCGGTATTGAGTACCGGCAGGGCAGGCATCTGGTCGCCGTAGGTGATAACGGTATTGGATAGCCGCGCTTTAACTGCGGCGCCCATCTTGGCGACATCGTCAGCCGCCTCGCCACTGCTGTCCTGCTTGAAAAAGTCGATGCCGCCAGCGCCCGAGCGGCCTTTCCCGCCATCCAGACGCAGGCCGTAAAGAGCAAAGGCATCAACACCGACGCCTACGGTGCCCTGGGTGAAACCGGAGGTGAACGTGGCGGTAACGCCCTGGCCCCACTCGGCCTTGTCTTCATTACCGTGCTTGTAGTCACGGTTCATGTAGGCGTTGCGTAAAAACAGCTTCAGGGTGCTGTCTTCGATGAACCCTTGGGAAGCCGGCGCTTCGCTGGCCAGAGCATGGGTGGTACCCAGCAGGCCCAGAAGAGCCAGCGTGTTTTTCTTGTTCAACATATACTGTTGCTTTCCTTGAAATGAAAATCACAGGCGTACCGTCACCGAGTGGCTTGGCTCGGTGATCGCAAGGGCAAAGCGGAGGCGAGCCGGGAAGGCTCGACGCTGCGTTGATTGGGCGCCTGGCTAAACACGGACCCGAACGCTGGACCTTGAAAGTAGGCCCGGCCTGTCGGGGCCGCACATTGTACTGAGGACGATGCGGGAGGACGACAGACCTGTGCCTGTCGTCCGTACGATCAGCTGAAATTAGCTGCCTGAAAGGCCGGTAGCGTCTCCGCTTGGCGGGAGAACTCGCGTAGCGCCGGGAAATTATCGGGAATGACGCTGTTGGGCAACATGTGCAGGGTAAAGCGCCAGGCGACGGCAACGGTAAGTCCCGCCTGGTCGATGCTCTCTTCTGTCGCGGCAAGAGGCGTCTGACCGAGAGCCGTCTCCAACTCGCCGTAGGCAGCCAGCAGCTGACTGGTGACCCGGTCGATCCAAGGCTCGTGGATTTTCTCGGCGGGTCGCAGCTTGCGTTCGTAGACGATCTGCACGGTCTTCTCACAGGCGGCCAGGGCAAGGCCGATCAGGCGCAGCGCCTGCGCACGTTCGGGCAACGCCGTCGGCATGAGGGTTCGCCCCGAGCCGGCAGCCAGGGCTTCGGCATAGTCGAGAATCAGGGTGGAATCCATCAAGACCGTGCCGTTATCGCAGACCAGTGAAGGGGCTTTCACTACCGGGTTGATCGCCCTGAATTCGTCAAAGGCGCTAAATACCGAAACCGACTTGTGCTCGTAGGGAAGGCCGAGCAGGTTCAGTGAGACGGCGACACGGCGGACGTAGGGCGAGTCGAGCGTTCCGATCAATTGCATGACTTCTCCAGGGTAGGCGTTGCGATGGAAACAGAGGCGGTATGGTCAATCCACAATAAACAGCTTGGCGCCGGTCTCGGTCGAAGAGCGGTGCGGCTCGGCCTGATCGGCTACCTGATAGCTCATGCCGGGTTTAAGCACGAAGGCACGACCATCCTCCAGCACGGTATGCAGCTCGCCTTCAAGGCAGAACAGGATATGACCCTTAACGCACCAGTGATCAGCCCGGTAGCCAGGCGTGTAATCCACTAGACGGACCCGTACCGAACCGAACTGTTGCGTGCGCCAATAGGCCATGCCGCTTTCGCCGGCATGCACGGTAGGTTCGAGCGTTGACCAGTCGGTAACGCCGAAAGGAATGTCTATCAGGTTCATGGCTGCATCCTGCAGAAAGGAGGATTCTTTATAGCCCGTCCCGCGCAGATGTGCACGCCCGAGCGTTCAGGGTGAGGTCCGGAAGTCCTGCCAGACCGGTTCCAGGCGCGGGCGGCCGCTTACGAAGGTAGGGCAGCGCACGTCGAATCCGATCAGGCTGCCGCTTGGGTAGCACAAGAGCTTTCCATTGGCATCATAGAGTTCGCTGGGAATATCGCAGCAGGCCGGCGAGATGTAGTACACCGTTTTTCCCTCCAGTTCGGAGCGCCAGATCGAGCGTGGCGGATTCGCAGGGGGCTGCGCCCCGAATTCGATGATCTTGGCCTCCAGCCACCGGGGCGCATCGAGTGACGCGGAGTTCGTGCAGGCGGAAAGTGTGAGCGCCCACGCGGCGAGTAGCAATCGCATAGCCGGTTCCTGTGCCATTTGAAGGTTGGACAACCGGACAGCCGCCGTGTGCCTTCCGCGTTGTACCTGAAGCAGTAGAGGCAACAACATCCTCTCGGCTCTGTTCGGAAAGCATAGTCTGGCCCTGTCTTGTTGCCGTCTATCCATCTTGTTATTAGCGCAAAGCCCGGCTTTCCAAAGGCTACCGTTCATCCGATCCTGGGAAAGTCAGCTTCTTAGGGCCTGGTTGATAGTTAACTGTTCTGTTTTTACGCCGATACAGTTCAGGCAGACCTTGCATGGCGTGACCCATGCTCTTTAACAATAAAAGACAAGACAGGCATTCCCTATGACCATCCTCCAGCGTGTAGTGGGTGGGTTCGCGCTCTTGCTGATTCTGCTACTAGCCATAGTCGGTATCAGTTATCAGAGCACGACGTCCATCAACAACCGGCTTGCCATTATCACTGGCCAATCTGCGCCTCTGAGCCAGGCAGCAAGTGAGCTGTACGTACATATCCTGCGCGCTAACCAAGCCATGCAGACGGTACTGATCGAAAAGGACGTCGCGACGTTTACCAATGAGAAAAAACCGTTCGAGGAAAGCCTTGAGCGTTTTGGCGATTTGTTAAAAACCATTCCTGGTTATCTGGGTGATAACCCAGCTTTGGGCGCCAACCTGGCTCAGCAGCGTCAGTTGATCGCCGCCTATGCCGAGCAGGCCCGGACGCTTATGAAAACTCATGAGCAGCAGGTACTCCAGCAGAGTCTGGTTAATGTTCTAGACGGCTTTAGTACGGCGCAGAGCAATCGCCTCAAAGATTATTTGCAGGATTATATTGCTCGGCAAAAGGCTTCAGGCGCTGGCGAATACGTTGCAGCGGCCGAAAAACTGCTGTTGGAAGTCAATAAGGCGTATGACGGCTTCGCCGCGCATAAAGCTCTTCCAGACATTGAGCAGCTTATGCGTGTTCTTAATTTGCAGGATGAGGTCATTGGTAAGCGGCTGCGGGACTTCCAAGTCGTCGACGCACGGAGCGGACGTATTGTGGGGATCATGGTCAATCATCTGCTCAACGACCTGACCTCGCAGGACGGCCTGTTCCAAGCCTATCGGCAGGACGCTGCGCTGAAAGTGCAGCTTGCAGCGCAGCGCCAGGCCACCGATGCCAAGCTCCAGGCAACGCTAGACGCTATCGGCATCTTTGGCACGCAAGCCGTTGCCGTGGCCAGCGCGGCGAAAGCCGATGCCGATGCCACGATTGCCACGAGTCGTGTTTTGTTAGTAGTGGCGTGCCTGTTAGCAGTGGCGGCGGCAGCCGTGATTGGTGCCTGGGTTGCCTACAGTTTGCGTCGTCCCTTGGCCGCCTTTCGGCAGGTACTCAAGCAGGTGACCGGGGGCGATATGCGAGTGCGCTTCGATGTGCAGCGCAAGGACGAATTTGGCGAGCTGGGCGGTTATCTCAACGAACTGACCGATACCTTGCAGAACACGATTCGCCAGTTGACTCGCTCGGCTGATCAATTGGCGCAGACTGCACAAGACAATGCCCAGATCAGCGAGCAGACCACGCATGCAGTGGACCAGCAGCGGGATCGTCTGCACTCCGCCGCCTCGGCGATGACCCAGATGGAAAGTACTGTGCAGGAAGTAGCTCGTCGCGCTAACGATACGCGTGGTGCCGTGGATGATACTCGTGATCTGGCCACTAAGGTCCAGCAGCGGGTAGCCGACACCATCGGTGGTATTCGCCAGCAGGCCGAACAGATCAACCGGGCTTCAGTGGTAACCGACGAACTCCAGGGCTATGGGCGGAATATCGACGGGATTGTCGATGCGATTCGTACCATTGCTGAACAGACCAACCTGCTGGCTCTCAACGCCGCCATTGAGGCAGCGAGGGCAGGGGAGCAGGGCCGTGGCTTCGCCGTTGTGGCCGACGAGGTTCGTTCGCTGGCCAGTCGTACTCAGACCTCCACCAGCGAAATCCAGCAGATGATCGAGCAGATGCAGAACAAGATTCATTCAGTTGTGCAGGTCATGAACGAAAGTCAGGCTCAGTCCAATACGTGTGTACACCTAGCCTCTGGCGCTGATGAGCTGCTGGTTACCATGAGCGAGGCGGTTGGCAGCATTCGTGACATGAATATCCAGATCGCCGCCGCGACCGAGGAGCAGAGTGCTACGGTGCAGGAGACTAGCCGGATGGTCACGTATATCAATGATGCGGCTCAGCAAGCCGCCGAGGGGGCCGAACGCACCTCGCAAAGCAGCCAGGATTTATCGCACATGGCCCAAATGCAGCGTGATTTGCTGCATCGCTTCACGGTCTGACGCGAATTAAGCAGGAGTCCGAACATGAAAAGTACATTAAAGATGATTCTGGCTGCCGGCCTGTTTATTGGCAGCCTCGCCCAAGCCGCCACGCCGCTGATTGGCGTGGGCATGGCAAAGTATGATGACAACTTCCAGGTGCTCTTGCGCAACGGGGTGCAAAGTCAGGCTAGCAGCCATGGGGCAGATGTCTTTATGGAAGATGGCCAGGACAACGGTGTACTGCAGCTACGGCAGGTACGCAACTTTATTGCGTCCAAGGTGGATGCCATCATCGTAACGGTAGTAGACATGCAAACTGCCCCAGAGATGACCCGCCTGGCCAACGAAGCCGGAATTCCGTTGGTATTCATCAACCGTAATCCCGAGCCGGCCCAATGGACGCCCAATACAGCCTTTGTAGGGTCCGACGAAATCGAATCCGGCACCTTGCAAATGGAAGAGCTAGCTCGGCGTGCGAATTATAAAGGTAAGGTCGTCGTGCTAGTAGGCGACCCAGGCAACAAAGCCTCTAAGATCCGTACCGAGGATGTCGAGAACGTAGTGGCCAAGTATCCGGAGATGAAGATCATCCAAAAGAAGATTGCCCACTGGCAGCGCAGCGAGGCGGCCCAGTACGTTATGGAGTGGGTCAAGCAGGGAGTGGAGTTTGACATCATTGCTGCGAATAACGATGAAATGGCTATCGGTGCAGTCATGGGGCTTGAGAAGGTTGGTAAGAATCCGAAGGATTATCTTATCGGTGGGATCGATGGCACGCCCGATGCTCTCGCGCTGATGGGCGAAGGCAAACTGACGGTTAGTGTATTGCAGAGTGCAGCAGGCCAAGCCAGCGGCGCGGTGGACGTGGCCATGCGTCTGATCCGTCGTGAGCCGGTACAGGCGTTGAACTGGGTGCCGTTCAAATTAATCACACCGGAGAATCGGTACGAGTTCCAGTAGCCGTTAGCCGGTACTAAAGGCCAGGCACAGGTCTGGCCTTTAGGGGGCAGCCCAAGTACTAACTGTCGAGATCCGGGATAGCCGCGCCTTTAGAGCCGTTACGCTGGTCACGGGCGGGGTGATCATCAACAATAGCGGATCACCTCGTCCGGGAGTTATTCATGTCCATTCGCTGGGTTGCTGCTCATCACGCTGAACTGTCCAAGGACACCCTTTACGCCATCCTGGCCCTGCGCACTCAAGTCTTTGTGGTTGAACAGGCATGCCCCTATCAGGAGGTGGACGGGCGGGACCTGCTGGGCGATACCTGCCATGTCATGGCGTGGGAAGACGAGGCGCTACAGGCTTATCTGCGTCTTCTCGACCCAGCGTACCACGACGGCGAAGTAGTGATCGGCCGCGTTGTAACCGCACCAGCTGCACGTGGGCGTGGGCTAGGGCATGCACTCATGGAGCAAGCGCTGCAGGTCTGCGCACAGCGCTGGGCAGGCTTGCCTGTTTACCTGTCCGCCCAGGCGCACCTGCAGGAATACTATGGCCGCTACGGTTTCACACCGGTCACGGCTGTTTATCTTGAGGACGATATTCCCCATGTTGGAATGCGGCGTCACGTAGAATCCTAGCGTAGCCGCATTGCGCCAGGTCAGTCAGCGCTGCACTCGTCCGGGCTGTCCGATTGGATAAGGGTGTTTTCCCGTCTGCCGTTGACCATTTCATGTACACGTGCGGCGAAGGCATCCATCTCAAAAGGCTTGGTGATAAGCGCCATGCCAGGCTCGAGAAAACCCTCGGCCGCCGCGGCGGCTTCCGCATACCCGGTCATGTACAACACGGGCAGGTTGGGGCGGACTTCACGGGCGGCCTCGGCCATTAACCGGCCATTGACCACAGGCAGGCCCACATCGGTTATCAGCAGGTCCACCGGCGTATTGGATTGCAGAATGATCAGGCCGGCACCGCCATCGATGGCTTCCAGTGTGCGATATCCCCATTCACGTAATGTCTCGACAATCAGCAGGCGTACACTGCTTTCATCCTCAACTACCAGCACGACCTTGCCTGACTCGGCGAGCGGGGTCTCCATTGGCCGGGCCGGTGCATGTGCGTCGGCAGTTACGTCTTGCTGGCTACGCGGCAAGAGCAGCGATAGGCGAGTACCAACGCCGATCTGGCTGTCAATCCGGACGGCCCCTCCGGATTGGCGAACGAAGCCATAGACCATGGATAGCCCCAGCCCTGTCCCTTGGCCAATAGGTTTGGTCGTGAAGAAGGGGTCAAAGGCGTGGGTGATTACTTCGCTGGACATTCCAACGCCGCTATCGATCACTTGTAGGCAGACGTACTGGCCTGCTTTGACTTCATAAGCCTGTGCCTGCACATCATCGAGCGTCAGGGCAGAGGTTTCCAGGATCAGGCAGCCTCCGTCGGGCATGGCATCGCGGGCATTGATCGCGAGGTTCAGGATGGCGCTTTCCAGTTGATTGGGGTCGCACAACGTTGGCCACAGCTCGGGCATGAGGCGAAGTTCAAGGGAAACGGTTTCGCCCAGGGTTCGGCGCAGCAGGTCTTCCATAGAGGCGACTAGCTGATTGATGCGTACAGTACGCGGGTCGAGTGGCTGGCGTCGGGAAAAGGCCAGGAGGCGATGGGTCAGCGCGGCGGCCCGGTCGGTGGAGCTCATGGCCAGTGCGATAAACCGGCCAATCTCGTTCGACCTGCCTGCGGCGAGGCGTTTTTCGATGAGGCCGAGGGACCCCTTGATACCCATCAGCAGGTTATTGAAGTCATGGGCGATACCCCCGGTCAGCCGGCCCACCGCTTCCATTTTCTGGGCTTGACGCAGCGCATCTTCGGCCTGCTGAAGCTCGCGTGTACGGGCCTGTATCTGCTCCTCAAGGGTCTCGGTGATCTGGCGCAGCGCCTGCTCAGCCTGCACGCGCTCCGTTACGTCGGAGCCCTGGCAGAACACCCCGGTAATCTGGCCTTCGGCATTGGTAAGCGGTTGGTAGACAAAATCGACAAAGCGCTCTTCGAACGGCGCGCCAGGCTGGCGCTGCAGTTGGATAGCGTTCTGCTTGCCGACAAACGCTTCGCCTGTGCGATAGACCTGATCGAGTAGTTCGAAAAAGCCTTGCCCTTCGACTTCGGGCAAGGCCAGACGAGCCGGTTTCTGATGAACATCGCGATAGCCGATCAACTGCTGGTAAGCCGCATTCACCAATTCAAAAACATGATTGGGGCCCCGCAGAACCGCGATGAACCCTGGGGCACGCTCGAACAGCTGGCGCAGGAACTCCGTTTCTGCCATCAATTGGCGATTCGCGGCCCTGACAGCCTCGCGCTCGACCTGTAAGGCCGCGTTGGCCTCCCGTAGCGCCCGCTCGGTTTCGCGCAATTGCCGTGTCGTGAACACTGTTGCAGTGGTTTCGGTGCATGCGCAGAACATTCCGGCTACAGCACCGGTTTCGTCGCGGATGGGGCTGTAGGAGTAATTAAAATAGGTCTCTTCGGCGTAACCGTTCCGCTGCATGACCAGCTTCTGATTCTCGAACCAGGTCGCTTCACCGGCCCACGCTCGTTCGATTGCTGGGCTCAGTACGTCCCAGATATCGGCCCAGAGCTGCTCAAATGGTTGGGCCAGCGCCCAACTGACCTTGGCACCAAGGATCGGTCGGTAGGCATCGTTGAAGAGAAAGATCTGTTCTGGACCCCATGTGAGAAACATGGGATGACCTGAATTGAGCATGATGCTTACAGCGGTCCGTAAGGATTGCGGCCATTGTTCTGGGTGTCCCAGCGGTGAGTTGGACCAGTCGTGGTCCCGCATCTGGCGACCCATGATGCCGCCGCCCGCTAAAAAGGCCATGGGCAGTGTTACGGGGTCGTTCATCGAACGGGTCATTCCGGGCGGAGTCCTTGTTGGTGTAGGAGCGGGTAAAGCTTACCGCTGCCGGTATGGCATCTGCAGTATAGACAGCGTCTGTGCGGTAGGGTGGCTATAGGCGGTAGACACGCACTATAGCTAAAAGCTTACACGTACCCGAGAGGGTTGGCGCTAGGCTCGGGATCACAAGATCCGTATTCTGTGTACATCGGATGCAGCGCAGGACGCGCTCAGTTAGATCAAGGATGATGACCAAGCCAGGATGGCAGCTTGATAGGATGTTGAGTACGGTCAGCAGAAACCCGCTTCGGCGGGTTTTTTCTTGCCTATGAAAAAGCCAGCGCCTGCAACTATCCAGAACCGTAAGTCGGCATGGTTAATGCCAGCAGTATCCTGGAATGACCGGCAATGGGCGCTCTACAGCAGTGCTCGGGCTGGCCTGATCTTCCCAGCCAGTCTTCAGGCCGCACCCCTAGCGTCAGCTCAAGATAGCGGCGATCAGGTAAAAAAGCGGTAGAGCAAATACCAGGTTAGGCCGATCAGCAACAGGGCCACGGCCCACTCCAGCACATTGAACGGATTGCGCCTGTTGATAGGACGATTGGTGTTGCGTTTGGTCTGGGCAATGAGCGCGCGTTGGCTGGCCCATGTGCGAAGAGCTTCAGGCTTCATAATGATTCTCCAGTGACCGAAATAGATTCAGCCGGCCGACCTGCTGCCCATCTGATCGGCCTCCACTCCTAACCCTAGCTCTCTTGTGTTACAGCGGTATAGCCAGCCTCAACAGTGGCATGGCGAAAGACGCTGCTAGTCAGCATGCGCCGTTCCGGTCACGGCACTGTCATGTTCGTGCGGCATAAGTGGAGCGATCAAGCCTGCCGTTATGAGCCCCGGAGGCTGATCTGGCCAGCGCGAAGAGGGCCATTGCCCATCGGTTCTTCAAGACGCTGACGCATTCACACGCGTGCATAGCAGGAGACCTCATGGCCAATCACACAACGTCAGGACATCCACCCCGGCTGGATATGCCACCGCTCTCCAAGACAAGCCTGCTTTTTGCTGCGCTCTTGGCGGGGTTTACGCTGTATTTCATGATTTGGGGCGCTCGTTACACCGAAGGCCATCAGACGCCGCTGTTCATCCTGGCCACACTGTTCGGCCTGTTCATGGCTTTCAATATTGGCGGTAACGACGTAGCCAACTCGTTTGGCACGAGCGTAGGGGCCGGTACGCTGACGATCCGACAGGCTCTGCTTGTGGCGGCCATCTTTGAGGTAAGTGGCGCCGTGATCGCCGGAGGCGAGGTCACCCAGACTATTCGTGGCGGTATTGTCGACCTGGGCGCGATGGCGGTCACGCCGCAGGACTTCATTTTTATTATGACGTCGGCCCTGATTGCAGCGGCCTTCTGGCTACTGTATGCGACACGCAAGGGGTATCCGGTCTCCACGACCCATTCCATTGTCGGGGCAATCGTAGGCAGTTCGATCGTTTTAGGTATCCTGATGAGCGGCACAGATGCGGCTTTATCACTGGTGCATTGGGATAAGATTGGGCAGATCGCTATATCCTGGGTGTTATCTCCTGTGCTGGGCGGTCTGGTGGCGTATACGCTGTTCTTTCAGATCAAGAAGCACATCCTTTCCTACAACGAGCGGGCCGACGAAGTCCTGCAAGACATTCGTCAGGAAAAGCAGGCGCATAAGCATCGCTTCAAGGAAGCCTTCGAGCGGTTGTCCGAGATTCAGAAGATTTCTTACACCCAGGCCATGGCGCGAGACATGCAGGCGCTGACCGACCGCGATTTCCGACCGGACGATCTGGAGTCCGACTACTACCGCGAACTGTATGCGATCGACCAGCGCCGCGAGCATCTGCACGCCCACCGTGCGCTGGAGCAGTGGGTGCCCGTGATTGCTGCCGTCGGCGCCATGATCATCACGTCGATGCTGCTATTCAAAGGGCTCGAACACATGAACATCGGGCTCAGCACGCTGCACAACTACCTGGTCATGGGCATGATTGGCGCTGCGGTCTGGATGGCTACATTTATTTTTGCCAAGACGCTCAAGAGCGAATCGCTTGGCCGCGCTACCTTTCTTATTTTTAGCTGGATGCAGGTGTTTACCGCGTCGGGGTTCGCTTTTAGCCACGGCTCTAATGATATCGCCAATGCCATCGGCCCCTTTGCGGCCATTTTGGGGGTACTGAAGTCCGGTGAGATTGGGTCCGAGGCTGCCATTCCTACCCTGGCCATGGTGACCTTTGGCGTGGCGCTGATCGCTGGGCTCTGGTTTATCGGCAAGGAAGTTATCCAGACCGTTGGCCACAACCTGACCGCCATGCACCCGGCGTCTGGATTTTCTGCCGAGCTGAGTGCTGCGGCCGTGGTTATGGCTGCTTCCTTACTGGGGCTGCCGGTGTCGAGCACGCACATCCTGATCGGCGCCGTGTTGGGAATTGGCCTGGTCAACCGGCAGACCAACTGGGCGCTGATGAGACCGATTGCCCTGGCTTGGGTGATTACCTTGCCAGCAGCGGCCGTGATCAGTGCCGTGGCCTTTCTTCTGCTGCGGGCGATCTTTTGATCGGCTCACTACTGGCGGGGCGTCGCGGTTCCCCAGTAACTGTAGGTCAGCGGACGTGGCCCTGGCAGGTAGGCTTTCTCCAGCGTATCGGGTTGAAAGCCGGCTTGCCTCAATAGCTGCGGAATATCGCGGTTGAGTTGGCAGCCACCCGCCAGACGGGACCACGCGGGAGTTAACCGATCCTGCCAACAACGTACCGAGGCGTCAGGCGCCGCACCATGCTCGCAAAAGATAAGACGGCCCTGGCGCTTGAGGACGCGGTGCATTTCTTTTAATGCTGCCAGCGGATCGGGAATGCTGCACAGTGAATACGTTATGACAACTGTATCGAATTGAGCCGCCTCAAAGGGAATGCGCTCGGCGGACAGCCCTACCAGCTCAACCGTCAGTCCTGTCTGCTGAATACGCTTTGCCGCCAGCGGGTGCATGTCAAGTGCAGGGTCCAGCCCTACGATTCGCTCTACCCTGGTGCGGTCGTAGTAGGCCAGATTCAGCCCGGTACCAATACCGATTTCCAGCACATGGCCACAGGCCAGGGGAATCAACGATCGTCGCTGCACTTGGATGGGCTTCAGGCTACAGGCAAAATCCAGCAGATACGGCAATACGTGACGGTTATACCAAGTAGTCGACATGGTGATGCAAGAGCCCTCTCGGTGCGATGGCGCGGCTGGGAAAAGGCGAATGTACTATGTGCTGCTTGTCATACAACTTAAGTCGCAGGCCATATGGCCTTTAAACAAAGTATGGCCAAACGATAAGCATGAAGATCTGGGCTTTTAAGGCTGCGTCTTAGATTGTTCGCCACACTTAGCACTATTTCTGCTCATGATTTCTTTTTTGTTGCAATCCCAGTGTGCTGATTTTGCAGATTGACAGACTGCCATAAGCTTCCAATAATCGCCTCAAGTCATATGACAACCTGATGCCTCAACAATAACAAACTATGTAGTCGGGGTCCTGCCATGATGATCGAGGCCCGATCACCCTTTCGCCGTTTCATTACGAGACGGCAAGCCGCACTTCGCCCGTCAGGAGCCGTTAGGCCATTCTGGCTCCAGTGCTCTCCCGTTTCGCTTTCATTCGTATCCTTTTTAGCCTTAGAACAGGATGGCCGGCTCGATCTTGCCTTGCCGTCGTGCTCGTGGGCTTTCTATCGGCAGACGGCCTAATGCCGTCGACATGTGGAGCAGAATCCTGATGGTACAAGAAACGCCTACCGCTACCCCGCACGTGACGGATATGCAGGTCATTCCGGTTGCTGGTTACGACAGCATGTTGCTCAACCTGTGCGGCGCCCACGCCCCTTACTTCACGCGTAATCTCGTCTTGCTGAAAGACAGCGCCGGCCGCACCGGGGTTGGCGAAGTACCCGGCGGCGAGGGTATCCGGAAAACGCTTGAGCGCTGTTGCAGCTTGGTCGTTGGCCAGCCCATCGGCCGTTATAACCGTATCCTTAATAGCCTGCGCGATACGATCGCAGGGCGTAGCAGTGGTGCACCGCAGGCGACTCAGCATCAGGTTACTTCAAGCGCCGAAGCAGAAGTGCTTAAGCAGCCGCATGAGATCAACCTGCGACTCGATAACGTTATTACAGCCGTCGAAGCCGCTCTGTTGGACCTGCTGGGTCAGCACCTTGGCGTACCCGTCGCAGAGCTGCTAGGCAGTGGTCAGCAGCGCGACCGTGTACCGATGCTGGCGTACCTGTTCTACATTGGCGACCGCACCCGAGCTGATCTGCCCTACCTGACGGGCGAAGGCGCGAGCGAGGAGTGGTATCGCCTGCGCCATCAGGAGGCTGTCACGCCGGAAGCCATCGCCCGTCAGGCCGAAGCCGCCGCGGCGCGATACGGGTTCAATGATTTCAAGCTCAAGGGCGGTGTGATGCACGGCAGCGAAGAGATGGAAGCCATCGCAGCCATCAAGTCACGCTTTCCAAAGGCCCGGGTCACGCTCGACCCCAACGGCGCCTGGTCGCTCGACGAGGCGATTGCCTTGTGCAAGGGGCAGGGCCATCTTCTGGCCTATGCCGAAGACCCGTGCGGCCCAGAGAATGGCTATTCCGGCCGTGAAATCATGGCGGAATTCAAGCGTGCCACGGGCATTCCAACCGCGACTAACATGGTGGCAACCGATTGGCGCCAAATGGGGCATTCCTTCCGCCTCGACGCGGTTGATATTCCCTTGGCCGATCCGCATTTCTGGACCATGCAAGGATCGGTACGGCTGGCGCAACTGTGCGAGGAGTGGGGCCTGACCTGGGGTTCGCATTCCAACAACCATTTCGACGTTTCACTGGCGATGTTCACCCATGCGGCCGCTGCCGCGCCGGGCCGGATCACGGCCATCGATACTCACTGGATCTGGCAGGAAGGACAGGAGCGGTTAACGCGCGAACCGTTGCAGATCGTTGATGGGCAGGTGAGCGTGCCGGAAAAGCCTGGGTTGGGCATCGAGCCTGACCTCGATCGGATCATGCAGGCCCATGAGTTGTACAAGAAAGTCGCCACGGGTGCCCGTGACGATGCGATGGCCATGCAGTACCTGATTCCCGGCTGGAAGTACGATCCCAAACAGCCCAGCATTGGTCGTACACCGCGTTAAACGGGGCGTCTCTCTATAGGGTGGGCCTCTCATGCCCTTAGCACCGGCATGAGGGGCCCGGGGCTCGCAAGAGTCACTGGTTTGCCGCCTTTGAAGCAAACGCTGCGAAGTCGTTAGCGGGAAGCGGCGGAGAGAACAGGAAACCCTGGTAATACATGCAGCCGTTCTCGATCAGAAAGGCGCGCTGGGAAGAGGTTTCCACGCCTTCGGCGATAACGCCGATCCCCAGGCCGCTGGCGAGTTGAATAATCGACTGGATAATCGCCACGCTACCGGTGTTCGGTAGCCTGTGAATAAAGGATCGGTCGATCTTCAGCTGTTCGAAGGGCAGCCTGTCGATATAGCTGAGCGACGAATACCCCGTTCCGAAGTCATCTAGAGAAAATCCGATGCCCTGATGCTGCAAGGTCGCCATGTGCAGGCGCGCCTGGTCGAAATCATTGACCAGAACGGACTCGGTCAGCTCAAGTTTGATCCGGTCCGTCTCGATATGAAAGGCGTGAAGGGTGTCTCTGATCGTAGTAGGAAAGTCAGGCTGATGGAGATGGTGGGCACAGACGTTGATGGCAAAGGGGATCCGAGAAAGCACTGCATGGCTGCTCCAGTGCTCGACCTGTCGGCATACCTCTTCCAGTAGCCAGATATCCAGCTTGGGCATGATGCCCGCTGCCATAGCCACCGCTAGAAAACGGTCCGGGGCAACCAGGCCCCATTGTGGATGCTGCCACCGCAACAGCGCTTCTGCGCCGATAATGACGCCTTCTTCATTAAACTGCGGCTGATAAAAGACTAAAAATTCATTTTGCCTGAGCCCTTTCCAGATCTCGTTTTCCAGGTTCAAACGTTGAGTAAGCGCCTCTTCGATGCGGCTGTCGAAAAAACAGATGTCGTTTTTCCCGGTCGCCTTGGCTTCATACATTGAGAGGTCTGCCTGTTTGAGAATTTCTTCGCCAGACAACGCGGTGTGCTCATCGAACAGGGCGATGCCAATGCTGGCACTGATTTGTACCTCTTGGTCCAGCTGAAAAGGCTCACGTAGGGCATGCAGTGCTTTCAGGGCAACCCGGTTGGCCTGCCGTCCCGCCTCGTCTGAAGAGCTGGCCAGGTTTTCAAGCAGGATGACAAACTCATCCCCGCCGAGACGCACTACCGTGTCGCTCGGCCGCATGAGTGTGCGCAGGCGCTTGGCTACGTGGATAAGGACAACGTCACCTTTGTCGTGCCCGTACAGGTCATTGATTTTCTTGAAGCCGTCCAGGTCGATGAACAGTAATGCTGCATGAGTATGGTTGCGTTTGCACAGGCTGAGGGCAATGCTCAAGCGGTTCATCAGATAAAGGCGATTCGCCAAGCCGGTCAGAACATCGCTGAAGGCCAGTCTCTTGATCTGAGCGTCATGTTCGTATCGCTGGGTGACATCGCGGGTTACCAGCACGACGGAGCGGCGAGGAAACGTCGGCGAGTGGATCGGCTGTACACGGGCTTCGAAGTGGCGGGTTTCCGCTGCCGTACGGTAGGCGTATTCGATATTGGCCGGCTCGTTGCCGTCCAAGGACTTGCGAATAGCGCTCCGAATGCTCTGGGCATCGTCTGGAGCAAAGAAATGTTCGATGCGTTTACCCGTCTTGTCTCTCGAGCCTGACTGGTTATTTCGTGTCTGGCTTCCTGCTGCTTCCAGATAGGTGCCGTCTTCATCCAGGACATACAGCGAGTCAGGAATGGCTTCGGTAATAGCTCTTAAATGTGCTTCGGCTTCTTCTAATGATCTTTCTGTTTCGCGCCGCTGCTGCTGTTGTTTGAGCAGTACACCCAGCGCCGCGGTGGCGGCGGGCATAAGCAGAACCAACAGAAAAGCGGTTTCTTCATGAAACGCCGGCCCTAGATCATTAAATACGTTAAGAACCACCACCGAAACGGCATGAATGGCAAGCCCAAATAAAAAGAGTGCGCCGGGGCTTTGCTTATCCAGCGTCGAGAGGGGCGAAAGGGGCCAGGCGCGATAGAGCAGGCCGATACCTACAGCCATATAAAGATTGAGAATGCCTGACGTGGTACCCGCCCCGCCCAGCCAGAAACGGTAGAGACTTGCCAGAGTGCCTGCGACCAGGCCTACCAAGGGGCCGCCGATTAAAGAGGCAACGCTGACCAGTACCAGCCGGGTGTCGACGATTACGCCTGGCTGCACGGGGATGGAATAGGAAATCACGGCGATACCGATCAGGCCAAAGCAGAGCCCGGTCAATACGCGATGGGCTACTGGGCGGAGCTGTTTGGCATAGCTTAATTGCGAATGCAGCCAGCAACAGCAGATAAGGAGGGCAACGTTACTAATGAATTCCTTAAGCATACCTATACCTTGAAGAGCCTCATACGGTTTCGGGCACGAAAACGATGTCCTGTACGGGCATGCCTGTTCCTGGCGCTTGGGATATTCCAATAACTAAGAGGTGAAGTTTGCCTGGGTTAAGACTCGCGCGGCCTGCCAATGCTCAATGGAGTTACTTTTCGCAGGAGAGGTTCGCCGATAGACAGTAGTCATCAGGCACTTCTTTGCAGTGTAGACGTAGCGGTTACGAAGTACGATTTTCCATGGCGCTAAGGTTAGGCGTGCCGAGGAAAAGTTATCGGTATGTTCTTATGGACTTATCAAGAGCCGCCCAATACACCGGCGGAGTCCTGAGAAAAGTAAGGAATCCGTATTTATTTCAACTATGTCAACAAACTAACGCCAATTTCTCGCGTAATTTCTAACACTGGCTATGCTAAAGGCGTCAACTCGCTACAGTGAGCGCCGCTATGAAGAAGAAACGCACACTTTGGCAGGATGCCGCGAAATTCCGACAGGGATGGTGGACGCCGGTGAAAGACCAGGGCTATGCCTTGTGCATGAAGCTTTCAACGGATCGCCAGCTCTGGCTGGATCAGTTATATGTAGCCTGTATGGGTATTAGTCGAGGCTGGGGTTGCTACCTCGTTACCTATATTTTCCTACTAGCCCTTGGGCTGCCTCAACACAACACAACCCATACCCTTGCAGGCGGACTCACGCTGTTTCTGATCGGGTTCAACCCGTACCGTGTGTTCTGGCGCAATGTATTCGTGGATCGCCCGCGGCACCAAACCTTGCAGCCCGCGAAACCTGACATGAACGCTACCTTACCCTCCTAGAGGCAGGGAGCCGCTGGGCTGACACTTCGCAGCGTTCATGCGCATGCTTTTCTCCAGGACGTAGCCTTCGCGCCCTGTTGCGGCAGGAGGTTAGCGTGGCACTACCAGCGGGGTGCCAGAAACGGGATCGCTGATCACGACACAGCGCAGGCCAAAGAGTGCTTCTATGTTTGAAGGCGTGATGATTTCTGCAGGGCTACCTTCGAAGAGGATACGACCGTCACGCATGGCAATGAGGTGATCGGCATAGCGACAGGCGTGGTTAAGATCATGCAGCACGGCCACTAGGGTACGGTTGCCGGTTTCTTTGAGGTTACGCAGTAAGTTGAGTAACTCAATCTGATGCGCAATATCGAGAAAGGTGGTGGGCTCATCCAGTAGCAGTACGGGTGTTTCCTGAGCAAGGGCCAGGGCGATCCATACCCGCTGGCGTTGGCCGCCGGAAAGGGTATCTACTTCCCGGTCAATCAGCTCTAGGGTTGAAGTCGCTTGTAACGCGGCAAGTACTGCACGCTCATCTTCGTCGCTCCAGGTAGAAAAGGCCCTCCGGTAGGGAAAGCGACCGCGCGATACCAATTCACCAACCCGGATGCCTTCCGGCGCCTGTGCACTTTGTGGCAGCAGCCCTAATCGCTGGGCGACTTCGCGGGTGCTGTAGTCACTAATCACCTTGCCGTCCAGATGTACCTTGCCTGCGCTGGGCCGAACCAGACGCGACAGGCCCCGCAGCAGGGTAGATTTGCCACAGCCGTTAGGCCCGATGATCACGGTAAAGCCTCTATCGGGGATGGCGACCGAAATGTCATGGCAGATACGCGTGCTGCCGCAATCCAACGACAGCTTGTCGCTATACAGCCGGGACGGATAGGAGACATGGATATTCATAAGGTCCGGCGCCATTGGCTTGCTAGCAGATAGATAAGGTAAAGGCCGCCCAGGGCGCCGGTCAGCAGCCCGACCGGGATCTGGAAAGGCGCCAACAATCGCTGTGCCAGCAAATCAGCAGCTGCGGTGAGTAGCGCGCCCATGAGCGCTGGCGCAACGATGCCAATATCACTGGTATGAGTTAGCCGCTTCACGAGTTGCGGGGCCGCCAGTGCAATAAAACCAATCGGGCCAGCCGTAGCGATGGCCAGGGCTGTTAACGCCAGGGCTACCAGAAGAAGGGCATACTGACTGTATGCAACCGGTAGACCTAAGGCTTCCGCCAGGTCGTTGCCTAGCTCCAGCAAGCGCAGGCGTTGCCCCAGCTGCGCGGCGATCGGTAACAGCAAGGCGCAACCGCCCAATACCATTAACGCTTTGCTCCAGGATAGGCTATCTAGGCTACCAAACAGCCAGAGCCGGGCCTCCTGAGCGTCGTCTAGTTCAGCGCGAGTCAGCAGGTATTCATTCAGCGCGGCGAGCAGTGCGGCGATGGCGATACCAACCATGATCATCCGCTCTCCTCGGGCTTGAGCAACGTGAGCGATACCCGTCACCAACAGAGCTGACAGCACGCCGCCTAGAAGCGCTCCCAGGATTACCGCGTTGCCACTTAACTGCAGCAACAGCAGAGTGACTAGCGCACCACTGGCCGACCCGACAGTAAAACCTACCAGGTCGGGACTGGCCAGGGGGTTACCGGCGGTGCGTTGGAAAATAGACCCGCTGACGGCCAAGGCTGCGCCTATACCCAGTGCGGCAAGAAAGCGCGGTAGGCGCAGGTCCAGAATGATCAGGTTGGTCAGCGGGTCGCCATGACCCAGTAGAGTAGCCAGTAAACGTGAAGCGCTGGGGTCATACTGTCCGCCAGTAAGCGTGGCCAGGCACAGCGCCATACAGCCCAGCAGCAGATAAAGCTGACAACGTTTTAGCAGAGGATTGGCGTGAGGGGCGAAACGAAATTTCGACATCAGCGTGACCTGCGCGAAAAGTGAATAATCAGACCCAACAGCACCGGCGTGCCGATCAGCGCACAAACGATCCCTACTTCCAGCTCGCCTGGCAGTACGATCAATCGACCGAGAATATCGCTGACTAATACCAGGGCAGCTCCGGCTAACGGTGACAACCACATGATCCAGCGCCAATCCTGACCTACCAGCAGGCGCAGCGCGTGGGGAACTACCAGGCCGACAAAGCCGATAGGCCCTGCCGCGGCGGTGGCACTGCCGCAAAGCAGTGTAATAGCCAGAAAGCTCAGCGCTCGTACCTGCACGGGTTGGGCGCCAAGCGCAAGGGCAAGGTCGTCGCCTAGCGCCAGGGCATTAAGCTTGCCGCCCAGGGACAAGGCAATGACTGCTCCTAATCCAATGACCGGCAACAGGACCGAATAAAGACCAGGGGGTGGACTGTTCAGCGCGCCTACAGCCCAGAACCGATAGCTGTCAAAGACGGCACTGTCGAATAACGTAATGATCCCGGTACAGGCACCTAAACTGACACTGATTGCAACGCCTGCCAGCACAAGTCTCGTATGTTGATTCTTACCGTTACTGGAGCCGCCCAGGATATACACCAGTACCGCACAGAACGCTGAACCACCCAGTGCCGCTGCGAGACGGACCCCTGCATCGTCAATGCCGAATAGGCTGAGGCCAACCACTACAGCAAACGCGGCCCCTGAATTGATACCCAATAAGCCCGGATCGGCCAGCGGATTACGCGTCAATGCCTGTATCAGGGTGCCCGCCAGACCCAGCGCGGCGCCTACGAGCAGGCCGAGCACTGTACGCGGCAGACGCATTTGCCAGATAACTACGCTGTCCGCCGAGCTATCGGGAGCCATCAGCAAATCCACTACATGATGGCTACTCATGTCTCGGGCGCCCAGGCTAAGGCTAGCCAGGATAACGATCAGCAACAGGCTGCATAGGGCTAATGCCGTTAACAAGGCACGCCATGGAAAGGAAATTGCCGGCGATGCGGTTGTGTCTGCTATAACCGGTGAGGGCCGATCGTTCATATGGGCCTTACCGTATCGGTCAGGGTATCCACTATGTGCCGGCAGGCAGAGGGACCGGCATTAAGGTAGAAAGCGTCAGCATCGATTCGGATTGCACGGCGATTACGTACCGCCTCCAGGTAATTCCACAGTGGCTGCTTTTTCAAACTGGCAAGACCAGAGCCTTGATCCGCGTAGAAAAGCCAATCGGCATCAGCCATATCCAGGCGTTCCGGGCTGATATCAAGAGAGTTTCCCTTGAACTGCTGAGCATGTGGCCGAGCCAGGTTTAGCGCATCACTAAGACCACCAACCAGGGAGCCTCTACACATCAGACGTAAACGGGGGCCGCTGGCGAACAGAAAAGACACGGTTGGCGGCCTCGAGCCCTGGCTACTTGCAAAGCGTTGCATATCGGAGTCGAGTCTTGCCAACCAGTTATGTGCTTCGTGAGCGCGACCCAGAGCATTGGCAATTATCAAAAAGTCATGACGCCAGTTCGCACCATAGCCGCGAGTCACCACAGTGGGTGCGATGCGTGAGTACAACTGGTATCCGTTGAACTTGAGCGCGGTCTTGTTGAGAAGGATCAGATCAGGAGCCAATTGCGCCAGCGTTTCAATGTCCGGTGAACCACGGCCGCCCAGGTCGGTTATCTGTGCCAGCGCTTCACGCTGCTCCGGAAACGCTTTTTGTAGATAGCCTGGGGTCAGTTCATGGTTATCGACACGGGTAACACCGACCGGTACCAGCCCTAGCGTCAAAAGACCATCCAGCTGGCCCGTGGAAATCGCCACTACCCGCCGTGGTGCGTGTGGGATCAGCGTTTTGCCAAGAAGGTGATTGACCCGCCTTGGCCACTGTTCACTGGCGGGCTCCATAACAGTGGCCAAGGAAAGTGCGGGTGCGGCAGCAGTCAGCGCCATTGCCGCACTTGTGGCACGCAGAAACGTACGGCGGTCAAGCATGTTTGAAAGTCATTAGAATTCTAGCGTCGTAGACAGGATCACCTGTCGGCTGTCGCCTAGATACACGTAATAATTGCTGGCTGCTGCCGTGTAATAAGTGCGATCAAACAGGTTTTTCACGTTGAGCTGAAACTTTACCTTGTGATTGAGCATTCGCGTGTCGTAACTGGCAAAAGCATCGGCCACGGTGTAAGACGGCAACTTGAACGAGTTCTCCGAGTCGCCTTCTCGTTCGCCAACGTAACGGGCACCAGCACCTATGCGAAGCTTATCGCCTCCCCATATCTCACCCATGTCATAGACTGCCGACAGCGACGCGGTGTTGCGCGCTACGTTGGCAAGGTTGTTGCCTGCATAGTCAGGGTCTTCAGTGACTTCGGCATCGGTGTAGGCGTAGGCGCCAATCAGGCTCCAGCGCTCTGTGAGCTGGCCGGAAACATCCAGTTCCACACCACGAGAACGTACCTTTCCGGCATTGCGCATGGTGATTACACCCGCGTCGTCAGCTTGGGATACCAGTACATTCTTTTTGTGAATGTCATAGACCGCGAGAGTCCCTGTCAGTCTGCCAGGGATATCAAGTTTGGCTCCAATCTCCCAGGACTTGGACTCTTCAGGCTTGATCGTAGAATCGATGATCTGGCCTGTACTTAACGGTGCGACAGTCGAATTAGGTTTTAACGATTCGGCATAACTGGTGTAGAACGAAAGCTGATCATTCAGCTTGTACACCAGACCGGCCCGCGGCACCCATTTCTGGCCATTGATGTCGGTATTGGCGGTAAAAGGGCGCCCTCTACCGGCATATTGATCATAGATCTGGTAGCGTCCGCCCAGCACAACGATCCAATGATCGTCCAGGTGGATACTGTCCTGCAGGAATAGGGCATCCTGGCGAAGCTTGTCGGTCTGGTCGCTCTGGCTGGCAACCACGTTATCCGATGTCCCAACGGTGCCGTAGACCGGATTGGTATAACTCAGAACGCTGTCATCGCCACGTACCAGGTCTGCCCGGAAATACTTGCGCTTTTCCGAATCCACACCCACCAGCATGTCATGCTGCATATCCAAGAGCTCAGTGCTTCCCGTCAGGCTGGCGGTAGCGAAGCTGTCGGTGCTGACAGCACCATGGGTACCGTCAATACGGCGGGTTACTGTCTGGGTAGTAGTGTCGATACCCGTAACACGCGCCTGATTGTCATCATAGGTCTCGCGGTTCCAGCTATAGCCAAAGTGACCGTTCCAGTTTTCGTTGAACTGATGATCGACCTCGAACTGAGTAAGGGTCGAGCGTCCTTCCCTGACGTTGAACGGTTCATCCAGACGGCGAGTTGCCGAGATATGCAGTGGACGGTTGGTCGTAGGGTCAATCACTGTGCCACGATCAAATGGCGAGTCGTACTCACGCTGCTCAAAGGACAGCCTTACTTGAGTATTGTCGCCATACCAGGCAAGTGAAGGCGCTATGAGTTCGGAGCGATCGTTGCCAAAACTACGCCAGTAGTCTTCGTCGCTGTAATCTACGATAAGACGGTAAGCCAGGCCGAAATCGCCGATAGGACCTGTAGAGTCAAATTGGCCACCACTACCGTTTTTTCCATTGCCATAAGTGGAAACACGAGCGGTAACCGCGTTATAGGCGGTCAATTGCGGTTTTTTAGTCACTACATTGACCACGCCGCCAGGATCCTGGATGCCGTACAGCAGTGAGGCCGGGCCCTTGAGCGCTTCGACGCTTTCTGTCGTAGCGGTCAGGCTGCGACCCTGCACCACCGGGGCGCCGTCACGCATGATGGAGCCATCACGGTTGTCACCGAAACCGCGTTTCATCACGGCGTCCAGCACTCTACCCAAGGTATTGCCTTGGGTAATGCCGCTAACATTATGCAGCGCATCATCAATAAAGGCTGGGGCCTGATCTTTGATCACTTGCGCGGGCACGATCGTCACGCTTTGCGGACTTTCTTGAACAGGCGTGCCAGAACGCAGGATGTTGGAGATAGGAGGAGGTTGATAAGTGGTGCCGGCAGGTGAGGACTCGCCAACGATAGTGGTCGGACCTAGATTGAGCTCGGCTTTCTGGTCAGGATTGGTATCTTCAGAAGTTGTTGCGGCAAGTAGTGGATCAAGCTGTAGCGTACTTGCTATGGCGATGACGCTTAAGTTTAGCTTAATAAATTTACGTCCATCTAAAAGCTCTTTTAGAACGCGGGATTCCATAAAAAACTAAACTCAAATAAAAGCGTTTCTTATTATCATTACTTTGTAACAAATTTTCAATCTTCAGATCCCATCAAGACCGTGCTTTGCAAGCGCAGCAGCGGTCTTTGAGAACGGGCGGAGTGACCCGGCGATAGCTTTTGTCTCGGCGGTACCAGGCGGCCCTATTCGAGCCGCCTGGGGAGGGAGCGAGAGGAGTCAGGCGTTTGCTTGAGAAACCACATGCTGCAAAGACTATGACGTCTGTCGAGGCTATAAGCGCTTGTACACGTGAAGCCACTGAGCGGGTATCACTCGTGTCGGAATGTGGCGATCCAAATAGCCCCGAACGGTCGTGATTTCGAAGGCAAGAAGCCTTTGTCTCCTGCTGGAGTACGCTTAGTTATTGGTGCACCCAGTGCCCATGACGGAGTACTCGATGGTGTGACGCTGACCTTGATGGTCTTCATAGGTCATATGTACCGGCACCACGCTGCATACATCAGCGGGTTGTTCCAGGTCGATCACCTTGGCGATATCCAGCTGAGTCGAATAGGTGTATTGCTCTACAACAGGGTGTTCCGCTGCATGAGCCAGCGATACCGTCAGCGTGGCGCAGGCAGCTGCAAACAGGGTTGTTAAACGTTTCATTATCATCACTCCTATAACGCAAATATGATCGGCTTCAACGGTTTTGCCGTACTGAAGCATGCGAAACGGAAAGGGCATTGGGTGAGCCCTTGCAAGAGTGTTTCGCCGCGTATTTAAAGCGTGATTGAATGGTATTAGGTAACTGTAAGCGAATAAATTCTGCCTATAGTGAAGGACTGTTACTTTCTACTTGAAAATAAGAGCTGAAATGCGCGGGGTAACTTTTGGAGGATGCCACTCTGTTTCATACGGGATAAATCAGCAGCGGCCGACGGCTGGAATAAACTCTTTTGAATTTCACCTATCAAAGTGCCATTCCCCGAACAGTCGGGGCGGTAGCCATTGGAAGGCAACATGGTGCTTTCCAATGGCCTGCCCAGGCGGAACATTGACGGACCTCAGAATGGACTCACACGTGATTAACGAAGAACTTACCCGCCTTGCCAGTAGCGAGACGTTGCCTCCATACGACCGCAAACTGGCCTGCTCCATTCTCTATCGGCTGATGATGGAAGAGGCAAACGACATGTCCTCGGTCTGTCGGGCCTCAATCATGACCGTCATGGCCATGCTGATTCGTGAAGACGTAGAGCGGAACAATCAGCAGGCCATTACCGCGACCAACCAGATCATCGACCGGTTGAAACACTGACAGCCGCAGGGTTCGGCTGCCTTGGGTTCAGGCACCGTTGAGTCCGGCTATGTAATTCCGTTGAGCGGCCAATAGGGCCTCTTGTTCGAGAATCCAGAGTAGCTGGGTCTGTACTTCGGCGCTGTCTCCGCCCCGTTGCGCCCAATCATTGAGAACGTGCTTTACCGCAAGCAGCGCTTCGTCAGCCTGTTTGAGAAAGCCTACATCGGCCCCACTTGGCGCCCATTGGGCAAACAGAGCGTCGAACGCTTCCTTGGGCTCTTCGGCGGTGCACTTGCAGTCGGGCTCCTGCCAGCGTGCAGCAATGCGCTGCGCTTCTTCCAGGGCCTGAAAAGTTGGATGAGATGTAGAAGTCATGGTTTGTCTCGTTAAGGATCAGATAACACTATGACCATTCATAGGAGGGCAAGAGTCCCTGCGATTGGCCATGAAACGGTTTCCTTCGTCGGATCAATCCGCTACAGGCAGCGCTTTGAGCCGGGCGCCATAAGCCGTACCGGCCGTGGCGGCCATGATCGAGGCGATTGCTATCCATTGCAGCGTACTCAGGTGCTCATGCAGGAACAGCATGCCACACAGCGCGCCAATTGCCGGCTCAAGGCTCATCAACAGGCCGAACGTAGAGGTCGGTAGACGGGTCATGGCCATCATTTCAAGGGTAAAGGGCAGCGCCATGGACAAGACCGCGACAGCCAGTCCTAAAGGCAACAGGGTAGCTGACAGCAGGGCATTGCCAGCCACGGCGACGCTCCAGGGAACAACCGCCAGCGCGGCAATGACGGCGCCCAGGGCAACTGTTTGCGTGCCGTGTTCAGCTCCGGTCTTCTGGCCGAACACGATATACAGCGCCCAGCAAAGGGCAGCGCCTAACGCATACGCGACGCCCAAAAGATCGATAGGTGCCTGCTGTGCTGACCAGGGAAGCAGAAGGAGAATGCCGATCACGGCTAAAGCAATCCAGGCAAAATCGAGTGGTCGGCGCGAGCCTAAAAGCGCCAATGACAGGGGGCCGGTGAATTCAAGGGCCACGGCGATGCCCAGCGGAAGACGCTCAAGCGCGAGATAGAACAGTACGTTCATCAGGCCCATGGAAAGGCCATAGCCTAGCAACATGCGCCACGGTAGCCTGCCGAGCGGCGCGTTCCAGGGGCGAAACACGATAAGTAGCAAGAGTGCTCCAAAGCCTAGACGCAAGGCTGTGACTCCCGTGGCGCCGACAGAGGGGAACAGGGTCTTGGCCAAGCTGGCACCCGAATGGATAGACAGCATGGCGACCAATAAAAAGGCAATGGCAGGCAGAACGGATACAGTGGAAGGGGTCGATGTACGCATGAGTATCTGCTGAATGGAGCCCCTATAGAGTAGGGCAGTCAAGTAGACACGAGCATGGTAGTGCGCAGAGGAGAGGTCAAATGGATGTGCTTGAACATGTCGCAGAAAACCTACGTCGGCTTCGTATTCAAGCCGGCTTTAGTCAGCAAGCCCTGGCTGAGCGTTCGGGCGTCAGTCGCAGGATGCTGGTTTCCATTGAGTCGGGCGACTCAAATGTAAGCCTCAATACACTGGACCGGCTCGCCGAGGCATTGGGGGTCAAGTTCAAGGAGCTGGTTCTGGAGGCTTCAGCCCATGATGCTCGGCAGGTCGGTGCGGTAGTCTGGAAGGGCGAGAAGACGGGTTCCCAGGGGGTCTTGCTGGGTAGCTGTCCCGCTCGAAGCGAAGTCGAACTCTGGGAGTGGCGCTTGATGCCAGGGGAGCGTTATATATCGGCTTCCAACCCGGCCGGCTGGCAGGAAATGTTCATCGTCGTCGAAGGACAGCTTGTGCTGGAGCAGGATAAGCATGAACAGATTATCAAGGCCGGAGAGTGCTTTTCGTTTTCTGGCGATGCCAATCGTTACGCTTATCGAAATGACAGCTCCCAGCCGGTACGCTTTATTCGGAATGTGATCTATTGAGCTACAGACAAGCCTGTTCACAGCGTGTATTCGCACCGGTAGCCTGAAAGAAGGGCTTTAACCTTGCCCTACTCTAGCGAAACGATGAGTGGTATCTCTTCTGCGCGCATTTTCATCTGTGCGACAGGATGGCTGTGCTATTGCTAATAAAGCATGACGCATTCAAGCGATTCAGAGGACGACGCTGTGATCAAGGATCTGAACATCTTCTGGGTACCTTTTCTCGTAGCAATCGGCTTTGGCACGGCCAGCCTTTCGGCAGCCGGCATCGTCGTGGTCTTCTGCGAAGGCTTGTCGGAGAGCTTTACAAGGCGAGCGCCGTTGACCGTTGGGCTTCTCGGTCTGTTGGTACTGATTCCACCTTTGATGGTGGCATGGTCGCTTTACTGACCACCCCTTTGCCGTCTCGGCTCTTCCACGCCAGGGCCTTTCTGCCCTGCGCCTATCAATAAAGGTTTTCAGCCCCGGTACCGGCCTATAAGCCGGTACTGCCATCTTTGGGGTGATGAACCTTTTTAAAGACCCAGGCTCAGATGCGCTGGTAGCTCTTTGCTACTAATTCTGACGCAGCAATAACGGCTGTCAGCGCATTGGGTGCAGCCGTTTTGCTGCTTTCAGCTACAAAGCCGACAAGAGGTCCCGGGATATGACGTACAGGACGAAGCCTCTGGAAGAGCTTGTCTTGGCTACGGCGATTAGCGTCTGTTTTGCCATTGTTGTGTTGTGCTCATTGGGAGCATTTGCCGTTTATTATGATGGTTACTCTCAAGCCATCCTGATTTCTCTCGCGCTTACCGGATGCATCGGAGCGGTAGGCTTTCTGACCTTATACCTGCTTGTCTATGTCTTGATTGAGTGAAGCCTCGTGGCCCTACTCGGCTTGTATCGTGAATAGATGCTCGCCATTGGCTGAGATCGCGGTACCTTCGTCGATGTCGCCCAGGTAGTTGTCGTCCATGTCATAGACCTGATCACCGTCAATACGGTAGATCAGTACATTAGAGTCATCACTTGAGCGAACGAAGCCATCCTGGTTGATCAATCCGATCTGCTTGGCGTCTTTGCCATAGCCAAACACAAGATATCTGCCGTGGCTGTAGTCGGTCATGTCGTTTCCTCCAGGTCTAGGTACAGGCCCTTGTATGGGCTTGTACCTGGTTGGAGTCGCCAAACCGCCTGGAGTGCCGGAACGCGTAGGTCAGAACTGATTAACGACCAGTGTCATCAACGGCTTGTCATTGATGACCGGATGTACCCTTACCCGTGTACCAGTGTTGCAAATAATGATGGAGTGATGGCTGCCCAGGATGCGTTTTTCCTTGATCACCTCTGGGCAGTTAAACCCAAATGTATTGACGGCGTGCCATGCAAGATCAGCTTTGCTGAGATTCTGACTGGTATTGGACCAATCGGGATGGGCATTGAAAAAGGACTGTTCTGCTCGAGTCAGATCGGCATGAACGGGAAGTGCCAAACAGGTGGCTATTACTGCTGCTACATATTCTTTTCGCATGAATGTACATCTCGAGCGGCTTGCCGCCGTACGTGAATGGACTCCTGTGTTTATAGGCAGAACCTGGCTTGGTGCAGGATCTGGCTAACACACAACCTATTCCTTTCAGTCATGTCGAACATAAGCTCAGTATCCCTTTTGCAAGCCCCGTGCCGCTCTTTTGGGGCAGAACCTTGACGCCTATCTGCTCCTGTGACGGACTTGCCTTGAAATCCCGAGTTAGAACTAGCAGCAACAAGTAGATAAAGAGTTGAATTCCTTCTGTCCTGCTCTTGTGCTTCACTCGAAGCGCCTTGAAATGATCGAATGCACGAATGGCGTCAGAAAAGTAACGCTGGGCTATGCAGTTTGATAGGGTGCGGGATGTGATCGCTTGTTCAATCAGCCGGGAAGCGGGCTTACCGCTGGAAGGGTAAGGATATGAAGGAGGCGATAGATGCCTTGCTAGCACTAGGTTTTGCTCTGGTGCTAGGAGCCACAGGAATGTTATTGGTCGCTATTGTAATCCTGTCGTTTGGCGGCCTCGGTTCCGACTACCTGTTTCTGATTTTCAGTACCGGAGGCGGTGTGTTTATCGGGGCGTTTCTTTACGTCAGGGCATTGCTTCAGCGCTCCTGATGCAGCCTTTGCAGACGTTCAGAAGGTGTCAGCCGACCGTCTGTATCTTGTACCACTTGATGCCGTCCGAGCTGATCTCAAGCTCCTCGATCGACAAGTGATAAACAGCATCGTCCTGCTCTGGCGCAATCATGGCCTTGGGGTAGGCAAGGTGCCTGTTGGCGGGCGGAGAGGATGGTAGGTTGACGACAGTATTTTCCGTGTCAGCAATGGCCTGCACGATTTGGGCGATCGCGTCGTGATGCTGATGCTCCGTAGAGGATTGCTCGATCACGCCTGTCTTTGCTTCGCCATTGATGATGTATTGGTAGTACGTCGGCACGGTTTGGTTCTCCTCATTCATCTCCCTACTGTAGACCCACCCTAAGGCGATATGATCAACCGCGATGCTTTCGTTGTTTACGCCAGGCATGGCTGGCAATGACCAGCAGCGTAATCACGGTCAGCGGAAGGACGTAGACGAGCATCGCATGGCCAAATATCTCAGCGGATGGTCGTCCGGTAGAGAACAGGACCAGATAGACGGTATAGGCGATGTAATAGGCGAAAAACAGCAGTCCCTCCCAGCGATCGATGCGATAACCGGAAAAAAAGATGGGCAGGCAAGCAAAGGCAACGGCAATCATCACAGGAAAATCGAACGCCAGCGCATTAGGCGATACTGGAATGGGCGAAGGCGAGACCAGCGAGGCCAGGCCAAGTACGCAGAGCAGGTTGAAAATACCGCTGCCCACTACGTTACCCACCGCGATATCACGTTCGCCGCGCAAGGCCGCCATGGCTGAGGTAGCCAGCTCTGGTAGAGAGGTGCCTATGGCAACGACCGTGAGACCGATCACCAACTCCGACAGGCCGAGCGCTCGTGCAAGACTGACTGCGCCTTCCACCAGAAAATGGGAGCCACCGACAAGTAGTACCAGGCCTACGATGACCAGCGCCAGGTTGATCAGCCAGGCGTGGGGCGTTGCGGGCTCAAGCAGATCATCCGGCATGTCGCTCGCGGCCTGAATGGCGAGTTGATCGCGTCGGCTGCTGATGATCATGAAGGCGGTATAAGCCAGGACGCAGATAAATAACAAGGCGCCATTAAGTCTGCTCAAGATGCCATCCAGGGCAAGGAAAAACGTTAGCAGACTGGCCCCAATCAGAATCGGTACGTCCAGGCGAATCAACTGGCGCGATACGATCAGCGGTGCAATCAGTGCCGTCAGCCCCAGGATGAGCAAGACATTGGCAATATTGCTGCCGATTACGTTGCCTATGGCGAGGTCACCCTTGTCATTAAAGGCGGCCTGTACGCTAACGGCTGTTTCCGGGGCACTTGTCCCAAAGGCCACAACGGTCAGGCCGATGACCAGCGGGGTAATACCCAGTTGCGCCGCCAGCTTGGAAGCGCCGCGTACCAGTACTTCAGCGCCACCGACGAGTAAAACCAGGCCGGCAATCAAATAGACGAAGGTCATCAGGGTCATGCGTATCCTCGTGGTCAGGTATGGCGTGTTCTTCTATCCGCACCTTGTCCGGGGCCGTGGAGCGGCGAAGTATTACGGTGACCTTGCTGCCTATGGGCAGAGGCCTCGAATGCCAGTAAGGGTTTCCCTCTGCTGATCCAGACCCGGCCAGCGTGGAGGGGTCATAATCGGCAGACGGTGTGACGTGGCGGCCACGAACCCTTCTTGCATCAAACGTGCATTAGAGAGCCTGACACGCTTTTGGGAGTTCCGATGTTGGCCTAGGAGTAGCGGTCTAAAGCATTACGAGGTTTCTCAATCCTCAGGTTGAACGGCCCAGTCAGATCAGCTAGACGCTTTGGCTGGAGTCGGGCAATGCCTGAAACCAGGCGGCATAAGGCGTGTTTTGGACGAGACGGCGGTTGTAGTCCGGGGCGCCGTCTGTCCACCAGACCGGGCCGCGCTCACCCAAGGCACGCTTGGCTTCATCAACCGCGTGCCGTGCGCGCTGCTCGGCCTCCCTGTCGCCGGCCCGCTTGGCCGTTCCTACGGCGCGACGAGCCGTCATCAACTCATGAGTAAGCCGCGTGCGCTCCGGGGCCGGAAGTGAGGGGTTAGTGCAACGCCATAGACGTCCGCGTACGACAAAATAGCGGCCATCGGGCGTCAGGGGATAGCGAGTCAGCAGCGGTTCTCCTGGCAACGGTAAGAAGGCAGGGATGAAGGGGTAACGTGTGAGACTTACTCGTCTCGCGTCAGCACTTCCAGCAATTCGATCTCAAACAGCAGGTTCGAGTTCGGCGCAATATGCGCACCGACCTGGCGGTCGCCATAGGCGAGCTCAGCCGGGACAAAGAGCTTGCGCTTGCCGCCAACTTTCATGCCCATCAGGCCCAGGTCCCAGCCTTTGATTACCCGGCCAGTGCCAATGACGCACTGAAACGGTTTGCCGCGAAGATAAGAGGAGTCGAAGACCGTTCCGTCTTCAAGGGTGCCTTTGTACTGAGTAGTGATCAGGGCGCCTTTGACTACCGCTTTGCCTTCGCCGATCTGAATGTCTTCTACCAGCAGTTCGCTGCTCATGGGGAAGTCCACGCTGTGAATAAGGGGCGCGATTCTACTGTGTGGCAAGCCTTTCCTGTTAAAGAGATAGGGTTTGCCGAAACAAGGGCATACATTTATGGGTTTTTAAGAGCGGCCCGTGCAGCGACTCTAGTGTTTTACTGTCAGAGCTGAGCCATTTCATTACTTAAAGCCCTAATGCCTTTGACTACCTTCGCATCCTTCATACCGTTTCTTAACCTCCGGAAACCAGACGCTCCCGGGCCTTGCCTGGCAGGGTGGCGCTTACTGCGCTGTCACGGAGCCGGACTGCTGGCGCTCGTCGCGCTGCTTGGGCTGGCAGGTTGCGGCACGTCGCTTACACGACAGGCACCGATGCCCAGTCCGGCGGAAACTCGAGCGAAGATCATTCGACTGCTGCCTACGACAGTAGCTAACCGCGAGGGGTGGGCAACCGATCTGCAGACGGCTTTCACGGCGCAAAAGCTGGAGCCTACTACCGAGAACCTGTGCGCTGTCCTGGCCGTGGTTGAACAGGAGTCCACGTTTCAGGTCGATCCGCCTGTGCCGGGGCTGGGTAAAATTGCCCGCCAGGAAATCGACCGCCGCGCCGCTCAATTGCATATCCCTGGTTTTGTGGTGAACGCGGCCTTGCGTATCTCCTCGCCCAACGGAAAAACCTATAGCGAACGGTTGAGAACAGCCCGTACCGAGCGAGAACTGAGCGTTATCTTCGACGATCTGATCGGGATGGTGCCGCTGGGTCGACAGCTGTTCGGCTCATTCAACCCGGTACGTACGGGCGGGCCGATGCAGGTCAGTATTGCTTTTGCGGAAGAAAACGCACGCGATTATCCCTATACGGTGAAGGATTCGATTCGTCGTGAGGTATTTACCCGCCGGGGCGGCCTGTACTTTGGTACCGCGCATCTATTAGGTTATCCGGCCAATTATCCCAAGGCGCTGTACCGTTTCGCCGATTTCAACGCGGGCTGGTATGCCAGCCGCAATGCGGCGTTTCAAGCGGCTGTCAGCCGTGCTACGGGTATTTCGTTAGCCCTCGACGGCGATCTCATCATTCATGGAAGCCTGGCCGTGGGCTCGACGGAGCGCGCAGTACGCACGTTGGGTGCACGGCTGGACATGAGCGAAACGGATATTCGTCGTGCGTTGGAGCGGGGCGACCGGTTGGACTTCGAAGAGACGGAACTCTATGCGCGGGTTTTCGAGCTGGCCGAGCGCGGAGGGCGTAAACTGCCCCGAGCAGTCCTGCCGGGTATCACCCTTGAAAGCCCAAAGATTACCCGGAAACTCACCACGGCCTGGTTTGCCAAGCGTGTCGATACACGTTACCAGCGCTGCCTGGCACGGGGACGCAGTTAAGTACTCAAAGGCATTAGCTAGGGTGGCCGGAGCCGGTAAGCGCTTCCCGGCAGTTATGGTCCAACCGGAATGGGCTGCTCTCTTGTAAGCCCTGGAGGCGGATTACCATGAACGGGAAACTCCTGAACGCAACCGTGCTGCTGGTAACGGGCATGGCGGCAGGCGCCGGAACGGCACAGGCCGATACGGTCATCAAATGTGTTGATGAAAAAGGCCAAACGACCTTTACCCAGGGCCGTTGTCCGGCAGGCCAGTCTCTGGTCGAACAGCTTGAGCTGGACAGTCCCCGCCCCAGCGGCACGGGCCCGGCCACGCTCATGGCCCCGCCCATACCGCCGGTAAGCGAACCGGCCCCGGATACCACTACTTCACAGGCGCCTGCGCGAGTGACAGGCGACCCGGTGCCGTCCCGGCCGGTCGCGCCGCCGCAGGACTATGATCCACCCGCCATGGGCATCGAGCGCTCCTACGAATACCCTTATTCTTATCCCTACTACGGTAATCCCCATTATCCCCGGCACTATCCGCCCCGTTTGCCGGGTCGGGGGGAGCCTGATGACAGGCACCCGGACCGGGACCGCCCTTCCACGGGAAGGCCGAGGGATCCGGAGCCTGAGCGGCCCCGGCCCAGTGTGACCGAGCGCGGTCAAGAGGCGATCCGGCAAAAGCACCAGGAAATCGATGCCCAACGTGAAGCCCGGCAAAAGGCCTTGGAGGACCGTTAGGCAAACGCCCCGCTCAAGGGGTGGTGCTGGCCAGGCGCTCCTCATGCCGGTCATCGTTCGATGCCTTTGCCAGATACAGTTGTTTGGCCAGCGCGGCGGAGAAGTCTTGAGCGGCTGACCAGCGCAGGTGAATGGCATCAATGAATGCCGTGGGGGTTGCGGTCCACTCCTTGTCCCCATTCCAGTATTGCGCGTTGGTAGAGGCCAACGCCGATACCAGCCTGCGGTCGAAATCGGCAAGGAATGTACCGGTGGGGTCTTGTTGAGCCTTCCAGTCAGGGTGCAGGGGTGTCGACACGACGGTTAGCGACCGTCCCTCTTGATGCAGCCGCTCGGACAGTGCGGTAAGCGCGTCAAAGCAGGTCTGATCAAGTGGCTCCGGACGGCCATAAAGCAGGCCGCGGCTGTTTTCAGTCATGAGTGGACCATCGCCGAAACGGTCAAAGACCAATGGGTCGAATTCGATCCGGTTGGCGCGCTGGTCCTTGACGCTCAGGGAGTTGCGTACAAGCGAGCCGGGGGAGAAGTAGCGCATGTAATAGCCCCAGCGGGAGGCTTGGCCATATACATACTGATCGGCATCGTCGCGATTGAATACCTCATTGGGTATCTTCCAGCAGCCGGCGAAATCCTGCGGGTCGACGATCATGAGGACCTGTTTGATAGTAGGTTCCCGGTCCAGCAGCCAGTTGGCTACATAAGCCGACTGGTTGGCATGCAGGCCGCAAAAGGCGCCATTGAGCGGCCTTGCGCTTGGGTCGTGATTGACGATGGCGGCACCGTCGAAGTGACGCCAGGCCACTGAGGAGCCTACGACCAGAAGATTGGGCGAGGTGACCGGGCGTTCGCGGAGAAAGCTCAGTTTTTCGTCCACACATAGGCTGTTGGAAAATGCAGGCGGTGGAAGGTTATCGGTCGTGCTAAGGCCGAGCAGGCCCAGGCAGAACACCGCCAGGGCGCCGGTCATACCCCCAAACAATGCCACCATGTAGCGCGGTGAAATACCGGTTTTGGTAGCGGACTCTTCCTTGGATGATGCGTCATTGGCATGTTCTGCTGGCAGGCTCATGGCGTTAGCGTCCCTCGAGTTTGGTGTTGATCAACTGAGCGAAGTGGCCGACGTTTTTCAGTGACTCCAATTCAGCGGTCCGAAACTTAATGCCGAAGCGCTGTTCTGCCGAGACGATTAGCAAGACATGGGTCTGGCTGTCCCAGCCATCGATATCGTCAGCGGTCATGTCCGGTTTCAATACGATACTATCGTCGTCGAAAACGTCGTGAAAAACCTGGGTCAGGGCTGTATAAAGTTCCGTTTCGTTCATAGGCCTGTCATCTCGATAAAGTGGTGGGAGGTACGGGAAGCGGTCAGGTCGTAGCGCCAGAAACTGGCGTCGGCCTCGGCACCTTCCGGCGCCGGTCGGTAATCAAAGCCCAGGTTGGGGTAGTGTTCGGCCACCATGCCGTTGCGCGGGGTGGGACGGTACTCACCAATCAGGGCGCTGTAGCCCGCTCCGGCGGCCGCGGTGGTCAGGACGTCCAGTACGGCTTCTTCGACCTGCCGCCCTAACACACGGCAACTCATCAACCAGGTGTCGATGAGCAGTTCGCCGGGCGCAAGGCTCGCGTCGGGACGGGCTAGCACCACGCTGATCAGGCCGTTATCGCCAAATTTGTCCTTCAGGCGCAGGGCAAGCGCTATCGCACGAGGATTAACGGCAAGCTGCTCGACCTCGGCCTCGGTGTAGCGGCGGGTGGTAAGGTTGAACTGATTGGTTTTATTGATCAGTTGGGTAGTACGGGCAAGCTCGGCCGGGCCGATGCGTGTGGCCGTTAACGTCATTTCCAGGCCGCGCAAGTAACCCTCCATGTCAGTCGCCTGGCTCAAGGCTGCCTTGCGCTCGGCATTGAGCACATAGTTGCGGCTGCGCGTGGTGTCATCGGCGGTAAAGGAGACGGCCTCAAAGTAGCCGGCCGCCGATACTCGGGCCGGATAATCGGCTACGTCGTCCGGCAGCTCCGGTACAGCCACCTCTGGCAGCTCACGGCGTACGATGTCCCGCTCGGCGGGGTTGTCGTCAACAAAGACCAGGCTGTCCAGGCCGATGTCCAGCATCGAGGCGATTTGCCGCAGATTGCCGGCTTTGTCCTCCCAATTGGCCACAAAAGCAGCGATGTCGCCCCGTTTGATGGCCATTTCCGGATGGTTGAATGCCGCCTCGGCTACGGACTGGGTGTTCTTGCTGCACACTGCAAGAATGACCCCGCGCCGGGCCAGCTGGGCGGCATAGCGTTGGAAGGCGAGGAAGGCTTCACCGCTCGGGCTGCCCTGGCCAAGTTGAATACCCTCGACGCCATCATCGCCCACCACACCGCCCCATAGGGTGTTATCAAGGTCGAGCACCAGACACTTGCGGGATAACCCCACCCCGGCCGCCAGGATTCGGGCGAGATGATCGCCATACAGGGGCGCCAGGGTTGGGCTAACCAATTGTTTGGCCTGGTGCCAGCGGACCGGATCGGCCAGCCCTTGTCCATACAAGCCCTGCGCCGCCTGCCAGGCAAGATCGAGCAGCAGCACGCCATCCTGGCGCGCGGCGGTGCGAATGGCGGCGTTCAGACGCTCGATTACCGCATAGGGAGCGGCCGGTACCTGGGACTCGTATGAGCCGAACAGGGGCGGGTCGGCCGGGACCAGCGTTTGCTGGATAACCTGGGCGGCAAAGCGCTGCCGGGCCCGGCGCCAGAGCAGGCGCAACTCTTCGACACGGGCCTCGACCGCCGCATCCACTTCTTCCTCAGAGGCCTCCAGAGGCAGCTGTAACGGGGCATCTTTCGCGTCGAGGGCCAGTACCAGAATCTGTGGGTCAAAAGCTGTAAGTGCCGGGTCTTCGGCAAGCAGGCACTGCCGGTACATACCGTAAGGCGCGACATGAACCGAAACGGCCAGTCGGCGGTTCAAACCTGCCACCCGAATCGCCGGTACCAGATGATCCACCGTATGGGAGGACAACAGCGCAACGCGTAGCGGGGTGAGTCGGTGAGCCGCCCAGTCCCCCGTTTCGGCCAAGGTAGCGAGGCCCTCGGTAGCCAACTTGTCCATTCGGGCCGTGAGGGTGAAATCGCGACGGTAACCCGCCAGCTGTACGGCCAGGGCGAGGCGGGTCATTGGATCGGTCTCCCGCTTGGCCTCGCCAAGAGCCGCGTCGAGATCAGGGTGCGAGGGGAGCCAAAGTAGCGAATCCATGAGAGATGCTCCTGTAGGTGGCGCTCAAGCCGGTTCGAAAGTGAATATCTAAAACTGGAAGTAAAGGAATTCGGTCGGTGCGACGGAAAAGGCGCAGGCCAGGGCGAAGAATCCCAGCACGCCCAGGGCAACGCCCATGGTCGGGCTGGGATGCCAGGTCATGCCGGGAAACCAGCGCATGATCCAGTGCTCTTGCGGGCGGGCATTCAGGGCGGTGCGGACGTGACTCATCCATTGCTGGATGTTGGGCAAGGTCCAGACAAAGGCCAGTAGCAGGCCGATTTTCAGGAAGGTTACGGCGTCGTCGCGGCGTAGCTCCAGGTCCGCTGCGGTCGAACCTACGCCCACCATGCCGGATAGCATGGTCAAAGCAGCTGAAAGAGTGGAGGCGCGGAAGAACACCATGGCGACTACAACGCAGGAGAAGGTCAACAGGACGGCCGGAATCTTGTGCACCAGCCGATCGCTATCGAGCTTCCAGCCCTTGCTGACTTTATAGGTGCGCCAGCCATGGGCGACAATTAAATAGAAGCCGTGCAGCAAACCGAACGCTACGAACTGCCAGCCTGCCCCATGCCAGACGCCAGAGATGAACATGGTTAAGATCGTGGGATAAGCTACCAGGGCTATAAAGGTACTGGCGTTCATCTTGCCCCGCTTGGGCAGGGGTTTTCCGGCGCTCATACGCGCCCGGGTGGTGCGCATGACAATAGGGTTGTAAATATAGGCTGTCAGAAAGCGGGTTAGCGTCATGTGCCAGCGCGACCAGTAGTCAATGACGTTGCGCGCCTTGAACGGGCTGTTGAAGTTGGTTGGCAGGCTGATGCCAAACAGCAACCCCAGACCAATGGCCATGTCGGTGTAGCCGGAAAAGTCGAAATAAATCTGCAGGGTATAGCTGAGCGCGCCGGTCCAGGCGTCGTAAAGCCCAGGTGTCGTCCCGTCCGCCGCTAGGGCAAAGATGGGCGAAGCCTTTTCACCCAAGGGGTCGGCGATAACGACCTTCTTGAACAAGCCCAGCAGGAAAACGGTAGCGCCAATAGAGATGTTGTCCAGACGAGGACGAAAAGTGGTTTTGTCCTTGAACTGGTCGAACATCTCGCCATGGTGAGTAATGGGGCCGGCAATCAATTGGGGGAAGAACGTGATGAACAGGCAGTAGTTGAGAAAATCGTGCTCGACCACTTCACCGTCATGGGCGTCTACCAAGTAGGCGATCTGCTGAAAGGTAAAGAACGAGATGGCCAGCGGCAGGATGATTTCATCAATCGACCAGCCCAAATCGAGGGCATCATCAAGCGTCCCGAAGAGAAAGCCGGTGTACTTGTAGTAGACAAGCAACAGAATGTTGGCGATTACCCCAAGCGCCAGCACAGCCTTCGAAGGGTGGCGCAGCAGATAACCACCGAGCAGGTAGTTGAATACGATGCTGCCAAACAGCAGGGGAACGTTGGCCGGATTCCACCAGCCGTAAAACACCAGCGAGGCGGCTGTCAGCCATAGCACGGCTAGGCGTGATCGACCTGTTCCGGTAAGAAGAAAAAAACCTAATAAAACGATCGGCAGAAAGCCGGTAATGAACACCGCAGAATTGAAAAGCATCGTCCTGAGTCCTTGATCCTGCCCCTCCATAGCCAGGAGACTGCTGCCCATTACCTGCTGGGAGCGCTGGTCGCCGTGTCACACCCTATGAAGTGGCTATTGCCGTACCCATCACATGTCGTACTGCGGGCTCGACACATGCATCCCTTTGTCCTGTCCAGGCAGTACTGCTCATGCCTGCAATGCAACTGTCGTTTCGCAGCTGCTCAGCAACCCACTGGGTTCATGAAGGTAGTGTTCTTGCGTTGTTCTTGTTATCGCTCTTAAGTAATAGCTTGTTCTTGACCAACAGGTGTCCCGCTGGTCGGTAACTGCATTTTCCAGACACCCAAGAAACAGGCGCTAAGGCTCGCTTTCAAGCGTTTCTACGTAGCAAATCAATAGTCACCTGAGTATTTCTTAGACGGCCAAGTTCAGTTGATAAAGTCGGCTTTTAAAGAAGCCGACGAACGGTCTGAAGCCTTGTTTATTAATAAAGACAAGCGTTCTGGCGTTGTCTTAAAAACGACACTTACACTTCATTTGAGCGTCATTCTCTAGTCATGAAAACGTAACAACAAAGGCGCGCGTTGTGTTTGTCAGGTTTTGTACGAAAAGTAGTGTCGCATGCAGCGTAACCATGGCCTCAAAGCTTCTGGCCAGCTTGTCGTATCGAGTTGGGATGAGCCATATCCCTAGTAAACCATGCGTGTTACTTCCAGCAGCCGGCGGAAGATGAGGATGGTGGTTTCGTCTGGGATAGGCTCCAGACTCAGCCCGCGAATTGAGGCAGGATGGTGGTCTCGTGAAGCGCTTCTCCCATCGGCCAGATCTCGTCTACGAATCCGCTCGAGCGCGTCAACAAAGAGATCAAGCGACGGGCCGACGTCATCGGCATCTTCCCCAACACCGCCGCGGTCATCCGCCTCGTCGGCGCGCTCATGCTCGAGCAAAACGACGAATGGGTCGATGTCGCGCCGCTACATGACGCTGGAAAAAATTATGATATACACTGAGCAGCCTGCCGGCACTGGCAGCCTGATCATCCTTAGCCATACCGAGGATCGGTGTTCCTACACCACCTCACGGGGCACCACCCGCGAAAGCAGCAGCCGAAGAGCCGCAAGCACCGTATGTTGACCGGCCCCTTCCAGCCGCTATGGCTTTTTCTCGATGGCTTTCAAGGCGATGTCCATGAATACAGTTGCAGTATCGACGGCGGAGACCGACAGCGCAGTAGCAGGAGCTGCTCTTGGGGAGCAGATAAATGCAGCCTTGCCACTGCCCCCGCACGTTATCATTGTTTTTGCGGCGCCAACTTATGATCATGCACTCTTGCTGAAGGCTCTCCGGGACGCGGCGCCGTCTTCAATAATCGTCGGGGCCTCCTCAGCTGGAGAGTTTACGAACGATACGATTGGGGTCGGGTTTGCGACCGCGCTTGCAATTCGCGATGAAGAGTCGAAGTTTACTGCGCAAATCGGCCATCGCTTAAAGGATGATCCGGGCGCGGCAGCGCGCGAGATCGCGCGTGGTTTCGCGGGCATTTCGGATCATTCCTTCCCGCATCGATCAGCCTTGATCCTGACCGATGCCTTGGCCGGCTATGCGGATACTCTGACCGATGCCCTGACACTCGAGACCGCAGGCGAATATCAGTTCTTCGGGGGCGGTGCCGGCGACAATGCCGACTTCAAGCGCACCACCGTCTTTCATGGGACCCAAGTGCTCTCGGATGCGGCAGTGGCTCTCGAAATCCTCTCCCTAAAGCCGCTCGGGATCGGCGTCAGTCATGGGTGGGAGCCGGCATCTAAGCCTTTACGAGTCACGGAGGCGATTGGTCTGAGGCTCGTCAGCTTGAATGGCCTGCCCGCAGTCGAAGCATTTGAAGAACATGCGCAGGCCAACGGCATGCATATCGACCGCGCTGCGCCAATCCCGTTTTTTCTCCAGAACATTATCGGCATAGACACAGGCAGCGGCTACAGGTTGCGGGTGCCACTTGTTGTCAATGAGGATGGATCTCTTCATTGCGCGGCGGAAATCCCCACCGGCAGTGTCGTGCGGATCATGAAGAGTTCACATGCATCCGCGGCCGAAGCGGCCGAACGCGCAACAGATGCAGCAATTGCTGCACTTGGCCCTAACCTGCCAAAGGCGGCTCTATTTTTCGACTGCGTTGCCACGCGGCTGAGATGTGGCGATCATTTCCAAACCGAAGTCGACGCAGTGACGAGCCGGATTGGAGACGCTGCGCTCGTTGGCTGCAACACCCACGGCCAAATCGCTCGAGCTGAAGGGCAGTTCGAGGGGTTTCACAACTGCACGGCGGTCGTATGCCTGTTCCCGGGCTGATAGTGTTCAGCAACATCCATGAAATCGCCAACCGCTTAGCCCAGCCGGAGACACGGGCGGAGCAAGCAGCGCAGATTGCACGTGAAGCGGGTGGCGAAGCGTTCCTTATATTTCTGCACGATGCGGAAATTGGCGCGTTGTTGCCAGCCCCCGGATTTCCGAAGACGTTGCCCGGCGGCCCGTCTTGGCGTGCCTTTCTGAACATGCAGCCGGTCTCCGGAGCCACATTCACGCTCCAGCTCCCCTTTCCGGACCAGGATACATTCAAGCCCGCGCTGTGCTTCGCATGCGGCTCAGTCGTCTTCCTGCTGATCGGGACAGCCTATCAGCTGCCGATTGAGCGCTTCGCCGATACCCCTCTGCTGTCGGCGCTTCTCAATGCGGAGGCGGTGCAGCTTGCCAGCAGCGGCTTGGTCGGTGTCGCCCGCGACGCAACCGATCGCGCCAATAAATTGGCCGCTGCCCTAGATCGAGCACGGGCGGATATCCGCGAAAAAGCAACCGAGCTTTCGGCTGCGCTATCGGACGCGGATCACCTAAATCTAGAACTCTCGCGGCTTAACCAAACACTGGAGCAGCGTGTTGAGGAGCGAACGGCCGAACTTACCAAGGCCAACGAGGCGCTACGCCAGGCACAGAAAATGGAAGCAGTAGGGCAACTCACGGGCGGCATCGCTCACGACTTCAACAATCTGCTGGCAGGCATTTGTGGCAGCCTTGAAGTGATAGAGCGTCGGCTTTCGCAGGGTCGTACCCAAGGCATTGAACGCTTTATCGTTGGCGCGCAAAACTCGGCACAACGCGCGGCTACCCTCACTCAGCGACTGCTGGCCTTCTCCCGTCGCCAGACCCTCGATCCAAAACCCACCGACGTCAACCGGCTAGTGTTCGGTATGGAGGACCTCATTCGGCGCACCGTCGGACCGTCCATCCTCGTCGAAGTGGTGGGAGCTGCGGGGCTTTGGTCGACCAAGGTCGACCCGGCTCAGCTTGAAAGCGCGTTGCTCAACCTCACGATCAATGCGCGCGATGCAATGCCCGAAGGGGGGCGGATCACGATAGAAACCGCCAACAAATGGCTCGATGGACGCGCCGGCGCGGAGCGCGATCTTCCGCCGGGCCAGTACATCTCGATCTGTGTGACCGACAGCGGAACCGGAATTCCCAAGGATATCGTCGACCGCATTTTCGACCCGTTTTTCACCACCAAACCGATTGGGCAGGGAACAGGTCTCGGGCTCTCGATGATCCACGGGTTTGTGCGCCAGTCAGGTGGGCAGGTGCGGGTCTACTCCGAGGATGGACACGGCACGACGATGTGCCTCTATCTCCCACGCTACACCGGTCCGTTGGACGCGGGACCGACGGACACTGATGCTTCAATATCTGCAACGGGCGCTGGCGAGACGGTGCTCGTCATTGATGATGAGCCCACCGTGCGGATGCTTATTGTCGAGGTGCTAATGGAAGCGGGGTATACAACCCTTGAAGCAGAGGACGGGCCGTCCGGCCTAAAGATTCTAGAAACTGCCACACGGATCGATCTGCTGATCACCGACGTCGGATTGCCCGGTGGCATGAATGGCCGCCAGGTCGCGGACGCCGCCCGGATTTCGCGGCCCGACCTAAAGGTGCTTTTCGTCACGGGCTATGCGGAGAATGCCGCCGTTGGCAATGGTTATCTGGAACCCGGGATGGAACTAATTACCAAGCCTTTCGCGATGGCTGACCTCGCCGACAAGATCACCGAGATGATCGACGGCTGAGAGAATGGAAGTACTACCTCGTGCCATACTTAGGTGTTAGGTCGCTCACTCAGCTCTTTTAAGGCAAGCCTTGAAATAGGTGAATCCTGTGCTGAAGGGTTATTGCCCACAAGGTGCGTATAAAACATGCCTAGTAACGGCTTGTTCAGGTAAGGTTTCTTTGTATTGACGTAAAATCGGGCCATTGGCTATCAATCTGGAACCCGGATCCGACCCGCGTGCTCGGATCGTTTGGAATCATGAAAACATCCCTTTTCCTTTTTACGCTGACACTGGTTGTACTGAGCTTACCGCTCGCTGCAGCCGTGTGGGCCGCTTCGGCGCCAACTGCGCCCTTGCAAATAGTAAGTGCCCGAGGCGCTCTGGCCGCCTTCGAGGCCGTTCGTCCCACCTATGAACAAACCTACGGAGAAACCCTGGCAGCCTACCTTGCCCCGTCCCGCGGTAGCGCATTGAGTACCCTGTTCGGCTCTCTTTCAAATGGACAGAGTGCTGACGTGGCGCTGTTGGACCGGATGGCCATTTTCAAATTGGCCAGTGCCGGTGAGTTGAAGGCCGAGCAGTGTACTGACTTCGCCCGTTCGTACATTGCCATGGCCGTTCCGACAGGAACCGCAAAGCCTGATATCACAAGCATGGAAAGCTTCAAGCAGACCCTGCTTCAAGCTAAAAGCATGGTCTATCCCAATACGGCCAGCGGCCTGTATCTGGAAAACGTCCTGTTCAATCTGATGGGCATCAAGGAACGCATTCAGGCCGCTACCCGTTTGGTCAGGGACCGGCCGATCAGTGATGTCCTGGCACATAGGGAAGCCGATATAGGCTTCGCTCAACTCAGCGAGTTGAAAGACGTAGAAGGCGTCGACGTGGTGGGCCTGATTCCCGACCAGGCCCAGCAAATGACGCTTTATACAGCGTGCCTTTTACCAGGCAGCAAGCGGCCTGAGCAGGCCCAGCGTTTTATCGATTACCTAAATTCCAGCACTGCGATCGAAGCCATGGGTACCACTGGCCTAAAACCAGTAAACAAATCTGCCTATGAGGCGCGGTTTGGTGATGATAACGATGGGTGAAGAGCCACTAATCTGTATTGATTGAGCTACATAGCTCAACCGGCGCGGCTTGACCCAAATGGCGCTGTGGTGGCGTCAGGGGTTGGCTTTTAACTGATAGACCAGGGCGGTAGGGCAGGCATTGTCGACGTTTAGTTGCGTTCGACAGGCCCGCTCCCCAGGCATGCTGGCAGGACCAAACGTTCATGGATGACAGGCGAATAAAGGTAGTCAACGTTATCCATGGGTCATCCTTCATCTACACGAACGTCCTTCAGGCGGTTACCTCTTGAAGCACTGACCCTTTCCTTCCTCGGCCTGGTTTTTCTCTCCCTTGCCGGTTTGGAGCTATGGCAGGGCTGGACTGCGCATGGCGTGGCAGTACAACGCTCCGAAGAGGCAACCGCCAACCTGACCAAATCCTTGGCGCAGCATGCCGAAGACGCTTTGTCCGAGGTGGATATCGCCCTGATTGGGCTCCAGCATCAACTTGAGCTGCAAGACGAAAGGGCGTTTCAACGGGAGTCCATACGGGCTTTGCTGAAGAAGTACAAGGCTGCTCTGGAGCAAGTCGAGGGTTTGTTTGTTTTCGATCAAGAAGGGCGCTGGCTGGCTACTTCCATGGAGTATTCACCCTGGAAAGGTAGCAATGCAGACCGAGACTACTTTGATTTTCACCGGCGTAATACCAATCCGGATCTGCATATCGGCTCGGCCCTTCATTCACGCACGACAGGAAACTGGGTTATTCCCGTTTCCCGGCGGCTCTATCGGGACGATGGCCGCTTCGCTGGTGTGATACTGGCAACATTGAAAATGGATTATTTCCTCGATTTTTATAAAGATTTCGAGATCGATGAGTCCGGCGTCATTGTGTTGGCTATACCTGACGGAACAATCCTGGCACGACGCCCGTTCAAGGACGAATACCTGGTAGGCAGAAACCTGGAAAAAAGCTACGTCTTTACCACGAGCCTGCAGCAATCTTCTTCGGGCATCGTGAGCATCAAGGCGGTAATCGACGGGGTCGAGCGCTTGTATGGTTACCAGCGTCTGGAGAAGTATCCACTGGTGGTCATGGCAGCCCTGTCACGCAAGGCATTGTTGGCCGGGTGGGAAAACCACATGTGGCGGTCGGCTTATATCGTTTTGGCGCTTTCGCTCATCATGGGGGCATTTGGCATCGTCTTGTTACGACAGATCCGTTATCGCAAAAGGATAGAGGTCGACCTGATCGAGGCGCGTAACACCTTGGAGCGGCAGGCCATGTCGGACGGGCTCACTGGTCTGGCTAATCGGCGTTATTTCGATATGGCCCTACCGCAGGAAATGAAGCGGGCCGCGCGGACCGGCCAGCCCCTGGGATTGATCATGATCGATATCGACTACTTCAAGGGCTATAACGACCTGTACGGGCACCCCGCCGGTGACCAATGCCTCAAGGCAGTTGCCGAGGTTATCCAGTCGGCTCTGCCTCGTACAGGCGATGTCGCGGCTCGTTACGGTGGCGAAGAGATGGCGGTGCTGCTGCCGGGCTGCGAAGTCGAAGGCGCACTGGTCGTAGCCGAGCGTATTAAAAAAGCGCTGGATGAACTAAACATTCCCCATGGGAACAGCCCATACGGCCGGGTCACGTTTAGCGGTGGTGTACACGCTTGCCGGTTAAGCGATAGTGGCATGTTGGGTAGTCTGGAGCTTGTAGAACTGGCCGATCAGGCGCTCTATCAGGCGAAACATGCAGGGCGTAACCAGATCGCGACCTTGCCTGTCACGGCGTGAACTGGCGGAAGCGCAGGGTATTCCTGGCGGCCAGATAGTGTAGTGACCAGGCTGAAACCAAGGCGATGATGAGCTACCGTAGCCTCTTGCCATACGGCAGGAAGGCATAAAAATAGGAGGGAAGGGTAACCCCTGCGAGAATTTTGACGCAGCCGGTCGGGATAGAAAATCCAGGCGCAATAGTCCAACGTTCGAACTCAATGCCCAGGGTCCGATATGACAGCGCCAGATCCCGAATACGTACAATGGCTCGTCGAGCAATCCATGCTTCACCAGGCTCGTCAGCGTGCAAAGACCTACGGTGGGCAGGCCCGCTTCTGGATGCACCCCTATGCCGAAACGCGCCCACGACGGGCAACGGCGGTCGCTTCCGTCTGGTTTACGGCCTATCCCAGTTCGGTGATCACAGGCGCTGGTGATTCGGTACTGAAAACACTCGGGAGCCCAACGCTCTGGCATGCCTTGTCCGCTATTGGCGTTCAGGCCATTCATACCGGCCCGACCAAAGCCTCTGGCGGGCTCAAGGGCTATGAAGCAACACCTACCATTGACGGTAACTTCGACCGGATCAGCTTTGACATTGATCCCCAGTACGGAACAGAAGAGGAATTCATTGCCCTGAGCCGCATGGCCTCGGCGCACAATGCCGTCGTAGTGGATGACGTCATCCCGGCTCACACCGGTAAAGGCGCTGATTTTCGTCTGGCTGAACTGGCCTATGAAGACTATCCCGGCCTCTATCACATGGTTGAGATCAAGCCTGAGGACTGGGAGTTACTGCCGGAAGTCCCGGAGGGCCGCGATGCGGTCAATCTCCCACCGGAAGTTGTCGATACGCTGAAAGAGAAGTGCTACATCGTCGGCCAGCTTCAGCGGGTGATCTTTTTCGAGCCGGGCGTGAAGGAAACGGACTGGAGCGCTACGCCGGTCATCACGGGCGTTGACGGTAAGGACCGGCGTTGGGTGTACCTGCATTACTTCAAGGAAGGACAGCCGGCCCTCAATTGGCTCGATCCCAGCTTTGCCGCACAGCAAATGGTCATTGGCGATGCGCTGCATTCCCTCGACGTGCTTGGCGCACGTGGCCTGCGGCTAGATGCAAACGGGTTTCTCGGCGTAGAGCGGCGAGCCCATGACAAAGCCTGGTCGGAAGGCCATCCGCTTGCCATCGTCGGCAACCAGTTGATTGGTGGCGCAGTGCGTAAGGCAGGCGGTTTCAGTTTTCAGGAATTGAACCTGACCGTGGACGACATTGCCGCCATGAGCAAGGGCGGGGCGGATCTGTCCTACGATTTCATTACCCGTCCGGCCTATCACCATGCGCTGCTGACCGGCGATACCGAATTCCTGCGCCTGATGCTGCGCATCATGCACCAGTACAATATCGACCCGGCTTCGCTGATCCATGCGTTGCAGAATCACGACGAACTCACGCTTGAACTCGTGCATTTCTGGACGTTGCATGCGGACACTAACTTCATGTACCAGGGCCAGACCTGGCGCGGCTCGATCCTGCGCGAGCATATCCGCGAAGTCATGTACGAGCGGCTCAGTGGCGAACATGCGCCGTATAACCTGCGGTTCGTCACCAATGGCGTAGCCTGTACTACAGCCAGCGTAATCGCTGCCGCCCTGGGCATTCGCGAACTCGACTCGATGACCGACGAGGACAAGGCTCGTATTCAGCAGTTACACCTGCTGCTGGCCATGTTCAATGCCCTACAGCCCGGCGTGTTTGCTCTATCTGGCTGGGATTTGGTTGGTGCGTTGCCGCTGCCGTTCGCCCTGGTCGAAGACCGTATGCGTGATGGCGATACCCGCTGGATCGAGCGGGGCGGTTACGATCTAGCGGATGCCAACACCGAGGCCACACATTCCAGCGACGGCCTGCCCAGGGCGGTAAGCCTTTACGGCAGCCTGAACGAGCAACTGGCCAATCCGGACTCGTTTGCCAACAAGCTCAAGCGCCTGTTGGCGGTACGGCAGGCCTATGGCATTGCCTCCAGTCACCAGATTGCCGTGCCGGATGTGGTATCGCCGGGGCTGCTGGTCATGGTTCACGAACTGCCGGCGGGACGTGGTACGCAGATTACCGCTCTCAACTTTGGCGCCACATCGATCCAGGAGACCATTACCCTGAACAACGTGACGCCAGGGCCGGTCGTTGACATGATCAACGAAACCGTAGAAGGCGATCTGTTGGAAAACGGTGAGTTGACCCTCAACCTGGACGGTTATGAAGGACAATGCCTGCGTATCGTTAGTGCTATGCCTAACACAGCGTTTGAGTGACCCAAGCGGCTTAGGCCTGGCGAGACGCGGCGAGTAGACCGCCCGCCAGTAGCCGGGCCTGGGGTGATAAGGCGACAAATCGGTACATGCATGATGGGCTAGCGCCCGGCCCGCGTGTCATGCTCTGGGCTTCATCGACGTTTAGGAAGAGCTTCAGGTCGGTCAGACTGAATCGCATGCAGGCCCGCTGTTCATTGGCTTTCGCCCCAGCCTAAGCCATCGCTCGGAAAATACCGATACTCAATCCGCTGCCAAAGGTGCAGGGTGGTGTTGAATCCCTTCGAGGCAAAAGCATGGCCGTATTGTTTGCCTTTATCGTCTTTCTAGGCGCAGGCCTGGTTAAAGGCGTGCTGGGTATGGGGTTGCCCACTGTTGCCTTGGGGCTGCTGGCGTTGTGCATGCCACCGGCCGAAGCCGCTGCCTTGCTATTGATCCCGTCGCTGGTCACGAACCTGTGGCAGCTATGGGACGGGCCTGCCCTGGGAGCCCTGTTACGGCGCTTCTGGCCCATGATGGTAAGCCTCATTCTAGGCACCCTGATTACGACGCGCTGGCTGGCCGATGCGGGCTCTGGCTGGATTCCGGCCCTGCTAGGGTTGATTCTGATGCTTTATGGCGGTATGGGGCTGATGTCGATCAGATGGTTCGTAGCGCCTCGCCAAGAGGGCAGCCTGTCAATTCTTGTAGGGTTTCTAACCGGACTGGTGACCGGTGCTACCGGTGTTTTCGTCGTGCCGGCTGTACCCTATTTCCAGGCGCTGGGGCTCGGCAAGGAAGCGCTGATCCAGACATTGGGCCTTTCCTTCACGGTCTCTACCGTGGCGCTAGGTGCGGGCCTATGGTGGCACGGCGGGCTGCCGACCGGCTCGCTTGGCGTGTCTGGCCTGATGGTACTGCCGGCCCTGGCAGGGCTAGCCCTGGGCCAGTGGATTCGCCAGCGGCTTAGCGAGGCCGTTTTCAAGCGCTGTTTCTTTTTGGGTTTGCTGCTGTTGGGGTTTCACTCGCTGGTGCGCGCGGTGGGCTGAAGCCACTGGCCGCCTTCGTAGGTGCACAAAAAAGCCGGTACGATGATGCTTCCTGAGCTGCCATGGGAATATGCCGATGAACTCTCTACCTCGCCGGACCTTCTTGCTGGGTGTGTCTGCGCTTCCGCTGATGATAGGTACCGTTTCCACCTGGGCCGCAATCCGACCTGAGCCTGCCGCAACTGAACAGCGACTGGCGAGGCTTGAACAAGAACTTAACGGCCGTTTGGGGGTGTTTGCGTGGGATACGGGAGCGGGCACAGTGCTGCGTTACCGGGCGGATGAGCGCTTTCCCATGAACAGTACGTTCAAGGTCATGCTTGCCGCTGCCATTCTGGCGCAGAACGAAAAGGCCCACGGGTTGCTGGAGCAGCATATCCGTTATACAGAGCATGACTTGGTAACCTACTCACCCATTACTGAAAAACATCTCGCTCAGGGCATGACAATCGCCGAGCTGTGCGCCGCAGCGATCCAATACAGCGACAACACGGCCGCCAATCTGTTGATGGCGCACCTGGGCGGTCCGGCTGCGGTCACGGCATTCGCCCGGTCGATTGACGATGAAATGTTTCGTCTTGACCGTTGGGAGACGGAGCTCAACACGGCGATTCCCGGTGATCCCCGCGACACTTCAACCCCTGAGGCAATGGGCTATAGCCTGCAGCGGCTCGCCTTGGGTGACGCCCTTTCTGCGGCGTCACGTGAACAGCTACAGGCCTGGCTGCGCGGCAATACCACGGGCAACACACGTATCCGCGCTGGCGTGCCCAGCGACTGGCAGGTGGGTGACAAGACCGGCACGGGCGATTACGGCACGGCAAGCGATATAGCCGTGCTCTGGCCGCCCGGACGTGCACCAATGATCATTGCCATTTACACGGCGCAGACGGAGCCGACAGCCAAGGCCCGTAATGACGTGATCGCCTCGGCGGCACGAGTTGTGGCCGAAGCGTTGGGTTAGCCTGCCATAAGGTTGGCCAGTTCGTGTTAGTGGTCGGCCTTTCAGGCCGAGCCGGCACCCGCCGGTATAAAGGCGCTGGAGCGCTTACAGCTCGTTCGCGAAACGCTTTATTGCGGTCACGACCTGCTGGGCTCCATCCTGAATCTCGACGATAGCCGCACCGGCCTGGGTCGCCAGCTCCAGTCCGCGTATCGCCTGCTCGCGGCTGTTGGCCATGTCACGCACGGCATCGTCAACCATCTTCTGGTTTTGCTGGACGACCTCGACAATTTCTTCGGTTGCCGCGCTGGTCCGCCCAGCCAACTGGCGTACCTCATCGGCCACAACGGCAAAACCGCGACCCTGTTCGCCTGCACGCGCCGCCTCGATGGCTGCGTTCAGGGCCAGCAGGTTGGTCTGCGCGGCGATCCCGCCAATGGTTTGCACAATCGAGCTGATAAGCAGCGATTGCTTACCCAACGCCTCGATACCCTGCGCGGCGGACTGCATTTCGGCGGAAATCTGCTGCATGGTGCTTACCGTGTCCTGAACCACAGTGGTACCGCGCTGGGCAATCAGGTCGGTTTGCTGCGAAATATCGTAGGCAGTGCCAGCCGCCTCGCGCACTTCGGTTTCCCGCGTTACTTGGTCGGTAATCAGCGTGGCGAACTTTACAACCTTGTACAGCCTGTTTTGCATGTCGTAGACCGGGTTGTAGGTGGCCTCGAGCCAGACCTCGCGGCCGTGGCTATCAACCCGCTTGAAGCGATCCGCCACGTACTCACCGCGGTTGAGCCGCGCCCAGAAACCCGAGTACTGAGTGGAAGAGGCTTCCTCCGCGGTACAGAACAGGCGATGGTGCTTGCCTACGATCTGGGCCTGCGAATAGCCCATCGTTTTCAGGAACAGGTCGTTGGCCTTGATGACCGTGCCGTCCAGGTTGAACTCAATGACGGCCGTGGAACGCAGCAAGGCGTTAATGAAGTTTTCGTTCTCCTTTGCCAGTTCGACCGACGTGCTGACATCCGAGCCGAAGCCCTGGATATGCATCAGTTCGCCCCGTTCATTACGGATCGGCTGCCAGTGAATCTTTAGCCAGGCGAGGCTGCCATCGGCCCGGAGATAACGATAGTTATCGCTGACGGGCGTGCCCTTGGCCACGGCTGCCCGAAAGTTATGAAAGCAGGGGAGCGTTTTTACATAGGACGGTACGACCTCTGCCATGGGTCGATTCTGCACTTGATGAGCCGAATAACCGAGCGCCTTGAGAAACGCGGCGTTGCAGCTCTGAATCCGAAATTCGGTATCCAGCGTCAACGCTATCATCGAGTCGTTCATGCCATTGAACAATTGGCGTAAAGCGAGCAGCTCTGCGGCCTGGTCTTGCAAATCCTTTTTCAAGCGAGCATTGAACATGGGATACCAATAAGGAGAGAAAGGAGAAAGGGCACCACCTTAACGGTAGGAGTGTGTGGTTTCTTTAGCCTGCTAGGCGCATGCTCTTGAAATAATGGGTAAAGCCAGTAAAAGAAGCATCCAATGACACGTTCGAGCCCTTATTTCCTTGCCTATAGATGACCTGAGGAGCGCATGAAGAAAACGGTTCTATGGATGCTGGCCCTGCTTATTCATCCTGGTGTGCAGGCGGCGAGCGACCTCAATGCCGGCAAGGTGCTGTTCACCCAGCGCTGTGGTAATTGTCATAGCGTTGGGCCCGCTGCCCGTAGCGGCTTTGGTCCGCACCTCAACGGGCTGTTCGGACGCCGTGCGGGCGCTCTGAAGGATTATAACTACTCACCCGCTATGCAGACGTCGGACGTGGTCTGGACGCGAGAAACAGTGACCGCCTTTCTTGCCGATCCTGACGAGGTGGTGCCCGGTACCAAGATGCGGTTTTGGGGGATCAGCGACAAGCAGAGAGTCGAAAAGCTGCTGGACTACCTTGAGCTCCATCAATAGCGCTACGAGGCCGCAGCGCTATTGATGGACATTTAGAAGCGGTCGACTCTGAACAGGTGAGTGTCAACGGCAGGTTCTTCGCCAGTCATGAGGCTGACGACAACTTCGGCGGTTATGGCCGCTTGAGTAACACCCAGATGCTGATTTCCAAAGGCAAACAGTAGGTTCGCATGTGCAGGGTGTTGACTGATTACCGGCAGGGAGTCCGGTAGGGTAGGGCGATGCCCCATCCATTCACTTTTTTGCAAGGAAGGGGTATTCAGCGCTGGAACAAGCGCCTGGCTGTGCTTTAGCAGCGCCTTGAAGCGCCGACTGAAGGGTTTTGCCAGCAAGCCACCGATTTCGGTGAAGCCCACCGCGCGCAGACCTGACTCCAAGGGGCTCAGAACAAAATGACGCTCCGCCGAACCTACCGGGCGGTTAAGTGCCGCAGTGTTGCCCTGTACGGTCAGGTGATAACCCCTTTCGGCCTCCAGCGGTACATCAAGACCGGTCATGTTCAGCAGCGTTCTGCTCCATGCACCGGCACAAATGATCGCGGTATCGCATTTCAGCGTTTCGCGCGGTCCGGTCAGGGTTACCTGCTGTGCGTCAGCCTTCAGGTGGTCAATGGTCTGCTGGACGAATCGTCCCCCGCGGGCCTCGAATACGGCAAACAGCTGCTGGCACAGCAGGTAAGGGTCACGCATCTGGCAGGCATTGGGAAAGAACAAACCATGGGACACTGCCGTGCTTAGGGCTGGCTCCAGTTCGGCAACCTGCTTGGCATCTACCAGGATGTTCTCGATACCCCAGCCTTTCAAATAGCGGCTGTGTTCTTCGGCTTCCGGGCGACGCTCCGGTGATTCCCACACCAGCAGATAGCCCGACGGCACAAGATGATCCGTGGCGTCTATATCCTGCAGGCAGCGCTTCCAGGCGGCGATGGCCTCTCGGTTGAGTTGCCGCAAGCCGTCACAGGAGCGCTCAACCTGCGCCGGCCGGGCTGCAGCCAGGAAGCGCAGCAGCCACGGAAAGCTCTTATGCAGATAACGGATTGGCAGGGAGAGCGGACCCTGCGGGTCCAGCAGCATGCGTGGAGCACGCTGCAGGGTGTCGGTCGTGGCTAATGGATCAATCAGCTCTGTTGCCAGATAGCCGGCATTGCCGAAGGAAGCGCCCCTGCCGGGCTTGTCCCTGTCGATCAGGGTCACCTGATAGCCTGCGCGCTGCGCTTGCAGCGCTGTGCACAGGCCAACGATGCCCGCGCCGACGACGGCGACACCTGGAGTGGCCGAAGGCATGGCTGAGGACTGCATGGTACTACTTTGTTTCATCGTTCACTCACTGGCTGGAGCCCCGCGGTATCGCCCGATACTGGCGGCTCATTCTGCGCGCGTTTGCAGAACCAGCCCATCTGCGCATAGAAGATGCCAATCAAGGGGGAGAGCCAGCACGCAAACGCCAGCGGGGCGTAGAGCAGCGTACTGTAATCGCCGGACGCAACGCCCAGGCCCAGCGTGCCAATCACAAAGGCGCCTCCGGCATTCCATGGAATGAGCGGCGACATCAGCGTACCGCCTTCCTCGATAGCGCGAGACAGGTTGAGGCGGCTATAGCCCAGGCGATCATATTCAGGGCCGTACATCCGCCCGGGCAGCGCAATGGACAGGTACACATCGCCGGCAACGGCATTGGTAGCGATGGAGGTCAGGATCGCGTTGCGCTGCAAGCCCTTGATGCCTCGGCTCATGCGCATTACGGCTGCCACAACCGACTCCAGGCAGCGAGTGCGTTCGAGCGCCCCGCCAAAAGCCAGTGCGAACATCATCAGCGTCACGACCCAGGTCATCGACGTGACCCCGCCGCGATTGAGCAGGCTATCCAGCGATGCGCTGCCGCTTTCGATCTTGAATCCAGCGTGGGCAAAGGCGAGCAACTGATTGAAGTTGTAACCGTAGTTGATGAACGCCACAACGCCGCCCAGCGCGAAACCTGTAAACAGAGCGGGAATCGGCGCGACCTTGAAGAAAGCCAGGGCCATGACTACAAGCAGCGGTAACAGGGCCAGCACGCCCATATCGAAATTCGCGCGAAGACCTTCCTTGAGCTGGCGAATCTGCTCGAGCTGGCTGTCATCGACCATGACCTGGCCACCTGCAAGCAGATAGAGCACAAAGGCAATCAGCATGGCTGGGATCGTGGTCGGCATCATGTTGCGGATGTGGTCGAACACGTTGGTTTCCGTAACGGCAGCGGCCAGGTTGGTGGTATCCGACAACGGCGAAACCTTGTCACCAAAAAACGAACCGGAAACAACAGCGCCTGCGACCCAATAAAGTGGAATACCAAAGGCGGTTCCGATGCCTACCAAGGCAAGCCCGATGGTGCCGACGGTTGTCCAGCTCGACCCGATGGCCAGCGATACGAGCGAACAAAGCAGCATGGAGGCTACCAGGAACCAGGCGGGATTGATCAGCTCCAGCCCGTAGTAGATAAGCATTGGTACGGTGCCGCTGGCGATCCACACGCTCACCAGCATGCCTACCAGAATCAGCGTGGCAATGGCGGGCATGGCAACGTGTAGGACGTGGAAGGCACCTTCTTCGATATCCTTCCAGCGATAGCCCTGTATCCAGCCCACAATGCCGGTAATGGCAAAGCCTATGGCCAGTGGGATGTGAGGTGTGAAGTCACCGTAGTAGATGATCTGCAGGCTGAGCAGCCCGATGGTGAGCACAATGGGGATCAAGGCCAGCCAGATATTTGGCGGCGCAATAACCGGAGAATGGGTGTCTGTCATGAGTGGCTCCCCAGAGGGTGACGACGCAAGCGTCCTCACCCCTATCGTTGTTTTTTTAAGAGCCTGTTCACATCTGCTGCGCGTTAGATACGACTCCTGGGTGGAGCCGTCGAGACGTCCTCATTCTATTTTGCAAAGTCGTAAACAGGTTTCGGAAAGATATATACAAGAACGAATGTCTGAACCGCTGCCTGCTTAGGTGTGATTGCTATGCGCCAGAATAGCGGCGGCAAGATCTTCTCGTGAGTCTCCTACGGACTTGAACAATGTCATGGCCTCGTCAGGATTCGCCAGTGCACGGCGCCCGGCATGCTGTTTGCGGCAAAGCTCGCTTAGTTCAGCCACGATCTTGTCAGCGCTGATCGCGCCCTCTCGGATCGGAATGATCAGGTCACCGGTTTCGCTCAGGGTACCCGCCCGGGTATCCACAAACACGTCGCACCGCTGCATGGCGCGGTTGTCAGTCTCGCGCATCGTAGGTGTAAAGCTGCCGATCAGGTCGAGGTGAACGCCTGGCTTCAGCCAGTCCCCCAGAATGACCGGCTCAGTGGCCAGCGTTGCACAGCTGACGATGTCCGCCTCGCCAACACAGTGTTGCAGTTGGTCGTCGCGGCAAACCTTGGCATTGATTTCGGCGGCTGTGAGTTCGGCGACCAGCGCGGCTGAGGCTGCCTCGTTGCGATCCCAGACATGCACTTTGGTGATCGGGCGTACACTCATGTGAGCAGGAATCAGGCGACGCCCCATACGGCCTGCACCTACCATCAACAGATGGTTCGCGTTTTCCCGCGAGAGAAACATCGATGCCAGGGCCGAGGCAGCAGCGGTACGGCGTGCCGTCAGCTCGTTGCCCTCGAGCAGGCATAGTGGTTGCCCGGTTTTCCCGCAGCTCAGCAGGTAGTGGCTGCTCAGGCCGGGCAGGTTGCGGCTGTTGTTGCCGGGAAACACGTTAACCTGCTTGACGCCCAGGTACTCGCCCTCGATCCAGGCGGGCATGAGCAGCAAGGTGGCTTCCGGCTCACCGGGTACGTTAACCGCATGATGATGGCGGATGGGCGCACAGACATCATCACGCGCGAACATGGCACTTAGCGCTTCAATCAGGCGGGGCCATGGGAGGGCATTGCGGACTTGCTCGGCGTTCAGTTGCATGGCGGCGATTTCCGTTGTTAGGTACGCAAAGACGAGAGGATGTGCAGGTGTCCCTGACTTCCCGTATCCTCATGGTATTCACACGCTGTGCCGTGCCATTGACCCAGACGCTGGAGTTCTATACCCAGGCTATGAATCGATCCGGGCATTCCTTGCTACAGTCCAACGCAATGAGCAGCAGTCAGGCTCGTCGCAATGTTATTGCCTGCCAGAGCGGAGAGCACTGTCACGACTACGCTCAAGTCCTGTTTGGCTGGCGTGGACGAATGGATTGCGAGTTCGATCACTCCGCTGGTCGTCTTTCCATGGGCAAGGCCGCGCTGGTCCCGGCTTCGGCATCACATCTGTACACCGGCCTCACGGAAGACAGCGAGCTGCTTGTCCTGGACATTGCCTGGGGCGATCCCTTGGTCCAGGCGCTGGAGCAGGCATGCAATGTGTCGTTTGCCGATACTTTGTTTAGCTGTGCGGATTTCATGTGCCTTGATGCCCAAACCCTGGCGCTGATCGAGTTCGCTACGGCGCAACTGAAGCGGACGGAGGGGCAGGCACGCGCCCTGGTGACCTGCCAGCTGGTAACGTTACTGCTGACTCAGCTGTCGCAGCTCTGTACCTCAGAGGTGAAGCCGACACTGCTGAACGCACGCCTGGATCTCACAGAGCTTGATCGGCTGATCAACGAACGTCTGGACCAGCCGCCAACCAATCGTGAGCTGGCTGCCCGGGTGAACCTGAGCGAAAGTCATTTCAATTATGTGTTTCACAAACAGTACGGCATGACGCCACAGCAGTATGTAATGAATGTACGCCTGCGCCGAGCACAGTTTCTTCTGCTTAATAGCGCCATGTCTCTGACGGCCGTGGCGGTTGAAGTCGGATTTGCTGATGCATCAAGCTTCTCGCGGGCTTACAAGTGCCGTTTCAACGAAACACCCGGGTCGCTACGCCGTGTGCTAACCAAGGGTAGTCGTTAGTCAACACGTCTAATGGCCTATACACAGCCCAACCCAATGCCACGCATGACGCCTTGAGCAACAGACTGCACGTTGCTTTTGATGGCGCTTTGATATTTGATGAAGAACGGGCTTTCGAGCAGTGCCTGGGACGTTTCGCTGTTTTGTTTGTCTTTTTTTTACTCCATTGGCATCGGGACCTTCTTTGAGAGAGTGTATCCTTCGCACCACCTTGATGTTTAGAAACCGCCCCTGGCTGGCGCACGTAACCGGGCTCCTGGCATTTGGCCTGGCGCTGTTTATCCGTCTTGGCCTGTCCGACGTGCTTTCTGGCGGATTTCCCTATCTGACGTTCTTTCCCGCAGTCATCCTGACGACCTTTTTTTGCGGAACGCGGCCCGGTGTCGTCTGTGCAATGCTATCGGGCGTGGCCTCCTGGTATTTCTTCATTACACCGGCTTATTCGCTCCATCTGGATGGTCAGGGCATTCTGGCGATGGTGTTCTATGCCTTTATCGTCTCGGTGGATATCGCCTTGATTCACTTCATGCATGTTGCAAGTGATCGGCTGCGCGAGCAGCAGGCTGTTACGGAAGGTCTCTATCAGCAGCAGCGAACGATGTTTCAGGAGCTGCAACACCGGGTCGCCAACAACATGCAGTTTGTGGCAGCGTTGTTGAAGATGCAGCGGCGTAAGGTCAGCGAAGACCCGATTGCTACGGCAGCCCTGGACGAGGCGCGTGAACGGCTTGAGATGCTGGCGCAGATCCACCGGCATCTGTATGCACCCGAGCGGGCCAATCTACCCGTCAGCCAACATCTTCAGGAACTATGCACCGGCTTGCTAGAGGCTACAGGAGCGAAAAACATTGTCTGCAAGGTTAGTGCGCCGCCCATCACTTTGGATCTGACGCGACTAACTACCCTGTCTCTGCTAGTCGTGGAGGTCATGACCAATGCCGTCAAGCATGCGTTTACGACAGACGCTCACGGTACGATTACCGTCCAGCTGGAGATGACTACACCCGATACGTACAGCCTGATCATTACCGATGACGGCAAAGGCGTCCCGGCCTCTTTTGCCAAGGTCTCAAGCAAGAGCCTGGGCCTTACGATCATCCAGAGTCTTTCAAGCCAATTAGGCGGTCGGGTCGAATACCATAGCGGGCAGGGTACGACGGTCCGCGTGCAGTTTCCTGTCACGGCCTAAGCGACTGGCCAAGCCTGCTTCGTACAATGGATAGCTGTACGAAGCAGGTGGACTGATGGGCTCTCGTGTTATGTCACGACCCGGTAGCAGGGCTCATAGGGCGCACCACCTGGTAGCTTCATGCGGTGCTGTTCGACAAAGGCTTGCAGCAGGCGATCCAGTGGCTGCATGACGGCCGTATCGCCATGGATTTCGTAAGGGCCGTACTGCTCGATGAGGCGGATGCCTTTGTCCTTCACGTTACCGGCAACAATGCCCGAGAAGGCGCGGCGCAAGTTGGCGGCCAGCTCATGGGGCGGCAAATCGCGGCTCAGGTTCAGGCTTGCCATGTTCGCATGCGTGGGATCGAAGGGGCGCTGGAAACCTTCCTCGATCTTGAGCAGCCAGTTGAAGTGGAAGGCATCATTACGCTCCCGACGGAACTGTTTGACGTTTTTCAAGCCTTGCGCCATCTGCCGTGCTACTTCAGCAGGGTCATCGACAATAATCTGATAATGCTGCTGGGCCGCTTCGCCCAGGGTTGCACTGATAAAGGCATGCAGCTGCTCCAGGTAGGGTGTCGCGCTCCGAGGGCCGGTCAGGATGACAGGGAACGGCAAATCCTTATTGTCCGGGTGCATGAGGATGCCGAGCAGGTAGAGAAACTCTTCAGCCGTCCCGGCGCCGCCTGGGAAAATGATGACGCCATGGCCGACCCGAACAAAGGCCTCCAGGCGCTTCTCGATATCCGGCAGGATCACCAGCTCGTTCACGATCGGGTTAGGCGCTTCGGCGGCAATAATGCCGGGCTCGGTCAGCCCCAGGTAACGGCCACCAATGATCCGCTGTTTGGCATGGGCAATGGTGGCGCCTTTCATAGGGCCTTTCATCACGCCGGGGCCGCAGCCAGTACAGATGTCGAGGCTGCGCAGCCCCAACTCATGGCCTACTTTCTTAGTGTATTTGTATTCTTCGCTGCTGATCGAGTGGCCGCCCCAGCACACCACCATCTTGGGCTCTACACCAGGCCGTAGCGTGCGGGCGTTGCGCAAGAGGTGAAAGACGTAATCGGTGATACCTTGAGACGTACTCAGATCGATACGCAGGCTTTCCAGCTCGCTCTCGCTATAAACGATATCGCGCAGGGCGCTGAATAGCATTTCACGAGTACTGGCGATCATTTCGCCGTCAACGAAGGCATCTGCCGGGGCGTTGATCAGCTCCAGACGGACCCCCCGGTCCTGCTGGTGGATACGTACCTCGAAATCCTGGTAAGCCTCGAGAATCGTTTTGGCATTGTCGCTATGCGCGCCGGTGTTAAGGATTGCCAGGGCGCATTGGCGGAACAGGGCATAAATGCTACCTGATCCTGCTTCGCTCAACTGTTGCACTTCACGTTGAGAGAGCGTTTCCAGACTGCCCTTGGGGCTTACCGAAGCGTTGATTACATGTCGTGAGGCCATTCTAGATTTCCTGTAAACAGTGCCGTCGAGCCAGGAAAAGCGGCGGCATCAGGAGGGTGGATGTCGAACAGGATCGTGCGTAGCGGGTAACGTGGCTCGCCGGTTGCAGGCCGGGAAAGGAGCGCATGAAGCGGCTTCGAGGCCGGAGATGATGGTCATGCAGGGGAATGCGGTCGTTTAGCGCCAATCAATGATGTCCTGATCCTGACCGGCTTGCAGGCCGGTATGAAAGCACTACGGATGAACCTGTTCGACACGCTGAAGTCCGGTTATTTCATCTTGAAGAGTAAAGGAGCAGGTGCGTTCAGTTCATGCGTCTCCGTCTACGATAAAGCGCTGGGCTGATCGGCTGGCGATCTGCCAACATGCTACTTCTTTATACCCTAGGACGGGTCATAAGGTTCGCCCTATCGTTTTAGCATGATCGCGTAGTCTTTCATAAGGGACTTTGAGGTCGAGTCTTCCCGTAAAGCCTTAAGCCAGGCAGGGGGAACATATGAGATAGCGGCGGCGAGAGGGTTTAAGCACCTGTGGGCTGGCGTAATGGCCTGTGTAGCAGATCTTTTGCGGCTTATCATGCAAGAAGTCATTTCGGGCTGTGAAGAGTTCAGCTGTTTGCGCCCAAGAATTTTCATGAAAGGATAAGGGCAGCAGGAGACGCCGCCCTTGAAAGCCTTGCTGGTTTTAGTGCTCGGTCTCTTCCCCTGCGCCTGGCTTGGGCATGGGTTGCGCGACACTGGTTTCGATACCGCCCGAGTGCGGGTCGTTATCCGCATCATAGTCGATGCTTTCCTGCGCTCGACGCCAATGCTCGAAGCCCTGTCCATCCGGGCGGCCCTCCGCTTCCCAGATCTCGTAGGCACGTTCGCGAATGCGTTGTTCCAGATCCATTGCAATTACCCTCTGGTTGAGCTCAGTTCCGGCAAGGCCAAGGCTATACGGCTGTCTTGCATCTGCTGGCCTGAGTAGGTTGTGTCATCTTCCGCGCTGCCTGTAGCAGGCAGTACGACGGTCCTATACAAGGGATAATTTATGCCTGCAGTCGTTCCAGCAAGGGGTTCAGCGCCCGACGAAAGCTCTGTGCTCTGGTTAGGCAGAAGCGCAGCGAAGAGGAAGCGCAAACAGCTGGTGCGGCGAATCAGGAGAGGCTAGGATCATCACAACAAGGCGAACGTTATTTTCATAGGACTCGTTCCATGATGAGTGTGCGCTCCTCGCCATGGTAGTGGTCCCGTACAAAACGGTAGCCCAGCTGAGCATAAAAGCGTTCGGCTGTAACCGATGAAGGCACAGTCAGCAGGGCTACACCAGAGGCCCTGGCGGCCTGCTCAACAGTAGCCATCAATTGCCGGCCGATACCATGCCCCTGATGGGCCGGTGCCACAAAACCGGTTCGCACGACGGCTCCCTCCAGGCTGGCCGTACCGACAATGCGATCCTCTATGACGGCGACGAATACGGCTCGTCAGGCTAGCAACTCCTGAACCGAGGCGGGACTAAAGCTCTTCTCAACCTGCTTGATAATAGCGGGAGGGTAGTCCCTGGCATTGGTTTCACGAAGCGCCGTGATAATGACATGACTGATGCTGGCAGCGTCCTCTTGGCGGGCCGCTCGGATTGTACAGGGCATGTTTGCTTTCCTTTTAGTGAGACCATCAGGCTGGACGTGCGCCTCATACCCAGACATCATTCATCGCCGTCCGCTCACCGCCCTCGTTACCCGTATTCACTACGCCACGCGGTTCGATCAGCAGAAGTTTTACCTCGCATTCGGCGTAGGGCTTATGTTCAATGCCTTTGGGTACTACATACATTTCTCCAGTATTGAGATACACCTCGCCGTCACGAAAATCGATACGCAGGGAACCGTCCAGCACTATGAAGGTTTCGTCTGTTTCATCGTGAGTATGCCAGAGGAAATCACCTTCGATTTTCACGATTTTGAACTGATAGTCGTTCATTTCAGCAATGACCTTGGGCCTCCACTGCTCGCTGAGCAAGGATAGCTTGTGCATAAAATTTACTGCTGAGTAGGTCGTTCTCGGGTGATTGTGTGTCATGACGTGGCACTCTCTAAAAGATGCCTTAGCGTGGCGTGTAGGTGGTTAGCGGTCTTGTACGATTGTGCCGCTTATCAACCGTAGCTCTTGGAAACTGATAAGTCCCTTCTTTTGAAGCAGGTATGGCCTTCCTCATAAATCAACCGTATTTACCATGAGGAAGGAACTTGGTTTCTTTAGGGTACCTGTTGGAATCGGGTGGTTAAAAATCAACAAATGAAGGGAATATGCTTTGTGGATGCAGGCATCAAAAAAGCCGTATAAGAAGAACGCATAGCTAAAAAACTCAAATGCATCACTGTAGAGCAAGAGTCATGTTTGGATTGAATGAGATTCAATTCGGTGGCTGCTGCTTTGGCCGCCCTGCTTTGATAAGCCAGTTGAGTGGTCGGCCTTAATCAAAGAACGGAAAAACAAAAACAACCAAGTCTCTTTGTTAGGAGAAAGCTATGTGGGCCACGTCCATGAAGTTCCCGTTTAGAAGAATGGTTCTTTGCGGGGCACTGGGAGCTACGGCATCATTTTCTGTCTATGCAAGCAATGGCAATAACCAGGATGCGCTGAGATTCAATCCCGACAGCGGCGGTACGGCAGGCCAGGTAAGCGTGTACGGGCAGACGGTCAACTACACGGCCTATACGGTTTCCTACGTATCCAAGCCGGTCAAGGCCGATCAGCAGGTCATGACTATCTACATCCCCTCGACCGCTACAAAGAACTCCGCCATCTTCATGCCGCTCAACACCGGCGGATACAACCAGATCAGCCTTTCTGCTCCAGCGGATGTGACTGAGGATAATGAGTCCGGTTCTACCCGTGCCGCCGCCCTGGCGTTGTCGAAGGGTATCGTTGTTGTAAGCCCTGCCGGGCGTGGTCGTAACACCACCATGGATGTCAACGGTGTCACCACCGAAGTGGGCAACGGTCCGGCGGCCATCGTCGATCTGAAAGCTGCGGTGCGTTATTTGAAGCACAACGACAGCGTCATGCTGGGGAGTGCCGAAAAAATCGTCATCAGCGGTACCAGCGGCGGCGGGGCATTCAGCTCGCTGATCGGCGCTACTGGTGATAGTCCGGTCTTCAAGCGCTACCTGAACGAAATCGGTGCGGCTAACGCCAGTGACAGCGTTTTTGCGGTATCGCCTTTCTGTCCGATTACCGATATCGACAATGCCAACGCCGCCTATGAATACTTCTTCTATGGTTCCGGCATCACTACGGTCAATCGCAGCAGTACGTCGATCCTGACCATGACGGCCAATGACCAGCGCTTGTCCGGCGTCATGGCCAACATGTATCCCAACTACATCAACGGCCTCGGTCTGAAGAACCCCAATACCGGCGTACCGCTGAGGCTGAATAGCTACAGCCCTGACGCGGTTATGGGCGGCTCCTATCGGAACTACCTGTACGGCATCCTGGGTGACTCTGCGACCCGGTTCATCATCGATTCCGGCTATGTGAACGCGGATGGCAGCCTGAACGAGGACGGACAGGCCTACATGTCCACACCAACCGCCATGAATGGTGCGACTTCCGGCCTGGCACCGCAGGACTTCATCGGCTGGAATGCCAGTACCAAGACCGCAACGCTGACCAGTTGGAAAAACTTTCTCCGGTTCATGAACCGCCTGAAGCCTGTTGGTGCATTCGATAACGGCTTCTATTACGTTACTGGCGAAATGGATGTGTTCAACACCGACCCGACGGCCTTGCAAAATGACGTTACCGTCGCAGAGGGGTGGAATCATTTCGACGTCAACCTGGGTGATGCCATTGTCAAGGCTGGGCTGAAAGGTGTTTCGGGGTATACCAGCCTAAATAACTTCAAGGTGCCGGATGCGGTCGCTCAGTGGGCTGCGATGATGAACCCGATGTATTTCATCGTGAAGAGCAAGCGCAATACAGGACTTGACGTGAACCCCTATGCCGCTCAGATGTATAACACGAGCAAGGTCGCCAAGCACTGGCGCATCCGCGTAGGTTCCTATGACCGTGACTCCTCACCGTTCATCTCGATGAACCTGGCCACGGCCCTACAAAACCAGGGTAAGGACGTCGACTACAAGATTGCCTGGAACCAGCCGCATAGCGGCAACTACGACAACGTTGACATGATCAACTGGATCCTCAAGATCTCCCAGTAACAACAGAGGCTACCTGTACCGGAGGCGCCTCCGGTACAGGTGGTAGGTTTCACTGCTAAACAAGGAGGCTTTCACTAGCCTCCCTTCAATGCGTAAAAAGGCTTCTGTTTTAGTCTGTAGCCCTAATCGCAAAGTATCTGTCTCTACTCAACGACACCGGAGCGGACGCCCGAGTGAATGCCCGCCCCAGCGTTGGTCAGTTGCCCTGTAAGGGCGGAGTACGTGGCGGGATCATTCGTCTCGATCCTGTTGACTCGAAGGCCGACGCAAAGCGAAGCAGAGAGGTATCGTCATAAGCCTTGCCGGCAAAGGTCAGCCCTACAGGCATGCCAATATCCGCCATGAGACCCATCGGCACGGTAACTGTAGGCACGCCCAGGTGGCGGATCGCAAGGTTGCCGTTGGCGACCCAGACGCCGTTGCTCCAGGCGATATCCGCCGACTCTGGATTGATGTCCGCATCTGCCGGCGCAACATCGGCAACGGTCGGGAAAATCACGGCGTCCAAGCCCCGCTGCGCCATCCAATCCTCAAGATCGATCTTTCGCGTTTTCTCAAGCCCCCGCAGCCCGTCTGGAAGCGTGGCGATTTTGTCCCAGGGTGTAATACCGCGTTCGGCCATCTTCACGTACTCGTCCATGCCGGCGGCAAGGTCGCCTTCCCGATTGGGCAGGGTTCCCGGATCGTGCGGGAAGATCTGCGGGCCATCCACATCGACCAGCCGGTTCAAATGAGGATCGCCGTTAGCCTGCAGGAAGTCGTCGAACGCCCAGGCAGTCAGTTCCCAGAGCTCGTCATGCAAGAATTCCTTCGACACCAGCCCCCGATTGAACACGGTTGGCGCACCGGGGCGGTCGCCCTCGCAGTTGGAGACCAGCGGAAAGTCAACGTCCACTACCTCGGCACCCGCCGCTTCGAGGGCTTGGCGCGCCTGCTCCCAGAGTGCGATCACCGTGGGGCGGGTATTGATTCGCTGCCCCGTCGGGCCGCCGATACCGGGGTTTTCGCTTGTGCCTGCCTCGGGGTCGGCATTGATGAACATGCGCGGCACGCCAAAGCGCTTGCCAGCCAGGGCGGAGGCCTCCGCAGCCAATGCCTTGTAGGACTCAGGACGTACTGCATTCACCGGGGGAATCGGCACCCAAGGCTGCATCCGCCACAGGTCTCCCCGGGTTTCGGGATCTTCCGCCACGATCACGTCCAGCACCTCAAGCAGGTCCGCCATGGTTCGAGTAAAGGGCACGACAACATCCATCGTTGGCGTCAGCGGCCAGTTTCCCCGCACCGAAATCACACCACGCGAAGGTGTGTAAGCGCACAAACCGTTGTTCGAGGCCGGGCCTCGTCCGCTTGACCAGGTTTCTTCCGCAAGGCCAAAGGCCGCAAAGCTGGCGGCAGTGGCTGTACCGGCACCGTTCGAGGAGCCCGAGGCGAAGGGGGCGGTAAGGTAGTTGGCGCTATATGGGCTTTCCGCACGGCCATAAACGCCCCGTTGCATACCGCCGTTTGCCATGGGAGGCATGTTGGTCTTGCCCAGGCAGATCGCGCCGGCTGCACGAAGCCGTTCGATGGTAAAGGCGTCGCGGTAGGCAACCAGGTCCTTGAATGCGGGACTACCAGAAGCTGCCGTCAGCCCTTTGACCAAATAGCTGTCCTTGGCGGTATAGGGGATGCCATCCAGCGGGCCTAGGGTTTCGCCCCGAGCACGGCGGGCGTCTGAGGCCTCGGCCTCCTTGAGTGCATCGGGGTTTCGAACCACGACCGCATTAAGGGCGGTGGGTGTGTTGGGCGCATCGTAGGCGTCGATCCGGGCGAGATAGGCTTGCACCAGCTCGACCGCAGTCGTCTGCCCCGACTCAAGCGCGGCACGCAACGCGGCAATGGAAACCTCGGTTACTTCGATCATGCTGTCACCACTGTTTGCGGATAGGTAATGGAGTGGTAATGCACACACTCATGTTGTTCCCCTGTACCGATAGCGTAGAGGCATCCGGTATATCGATACCGTCGCTCGTATCGCCCGGGCGACGGTTATACGTTTGGTCTGCTCAGGGGATAACGGAAGTATGAGTGTACCAATTTGGTTGCCGCTATCGGATTTCAGGCAAATGTTGTCGCTCAAGGTTTAGTGCGGGCTCGCGGTGGGGCGGACGACGATTTCGCTGACGTCCACATCGTCGGGCTGTTCGATCGCATAGGCTAGTGCCCGGGCGATGGCATCTGGAGTCAATGCCACCTGGCGAAATGCTTTCATTTCCTCGCGCGCGGCGGCGTCGGAAATTGAGTCGGCAAGTTCGGATTCCACCACGCCTGGGCAGACAACCGTTACGCGGATTTTGTCGGTTTCCTGGCGCAGACCGTCGGAAATGGCCCTCACGGCAAACTTGGTGGCGCAGTACACCGCCGCGGTAGGCGATACCGCGAGTCCGCCGATTGAGGAAATATTGATTACCTGTCCATACCCTTGGGCTTCCATGGTTGGTAGCACGGCGGCAATGCCATGCAGCACGCCGCGAACATTGACGTCCAGCATCTGGTTCCACTCCGCTACCTTCAGGGAGGAGAGCGGTGACAGCGGCATAACTCCGGCGTTGTTGATAATGACGTCAATCTTGTCGAATTGTGCCTTGGCGAAATCGGCGAAGGCCTGCATGTCTGCGTAATCAGTAACATCCAGGGCGCGAAAGCTTGCTGAGCCGCCCTGCGCGTGAATGTCGGCTACAAGCTTTTCAAGCCGATCGGTTCGCCGTGCGCCAAGAACGACATGGGCGCCCTTGGCGGCGATCAGTTTGGCAGCCGCTTCGCCGATTCCGCTGCTCGCGCCTGTAATCAGTACTACCTTGCCTTGAATGTTCGACATAACCGGATCTCCTTGTTTGAGGTCGTCAGTTCGGGCTCAGTTTCTTCCACTTACGCCATGTGCGGGCAAGTGGAAGCTGATAGGTACGATGCTAGGGAAGTGTGGCGGATGAGCGAATGCCGATACCTGCACGGTGCTTGCCTATTTCTGCATGGTTCACCGCGTGTCTTTAAGGTTTAGAAGCTAGGCCGGCTTGTGTATAGGGCTTACTTTTGAAGTTATGCGGTGCTTGCAGGCTGATCACTTCTACTTAAAGGGTGCTGTACCGAAGCCGCTATAAAGTGCCGAATATGTTCGATTTAATAGAATGTTCAGTTCGATATTAGACGGCTATTTCGATAAGAGAACCGCAGGCAGAATTCTCCTCACTGCGGCTTACCATGAGGGTGAGCCCTTCTAGAGGAAACAGTCATGACGCAATCCATCGCTTTCTCCAGCATTACCACTAATAACTCCGCCATGTTCTCCGCCTCAGCCTCACTTGCCGGTCGCGTGCTGTTGAGCGCTATATTCCTGCTCTCGGGAATCGCCAAGATCAATGCTCCTGCCAGCATGATTGGTTATATCGAATCAGTTGGTCTGCCGTTTCCGACCCTTGCCCTAGCCATTGCGATCCTAGTGGAGGTAGTAGGCAGCATTGCCCTGATTCTGGGTTATCGCATTCGGCTGGTAGCTGCAGGGCTTGCGCTGTTCAGCATTGCCACTGCGTTGGCGTTTCATAACCAGCTGGGCGATCAGAACCAGTTCATCCAATTCTTCAAGAACATTGCCATGGCTGGCGGCCTGTTACAGATCGTCGCCTCTGGTGCTGGCCGTTTCAGCCTGGACGCACGTCGCGGCTGATCCTGGGGCCAGTGTTTTCAAGCAGCGTTCAACCTACTTTTCGAGGTGACACATGAAAGCGATTCGCGTAGCGCAATATGGGCAGCCAGAGGGTTTCATGTTCAAAGAGCTGCCGTCGCCCGTGCCGGGCAAAGGCGAGGTACGAATTGAGGTGGCGGGCAGTGGGGTGAATCCAATCGACTGGAAGGTGCTTTCCGGTGCCATGAAAGCTTTCATTCCGCTCCAGCTGCCCTACACGCCGGGTGTCGAAGTGGCCGGTCGAGTAGCGGCGGTGGGTGAAGAGGTCAGCGGTTTCGCAGTGGGCGATGAGGTATTTGGTTTCATCAACATCGTTGGCGGTTACGCCACTGAGGTTGTGGCCAGCGCAGACCGTCTGGCTCATCGGCCGAGTCGGCTGACAGCGTTACAAGCCAGTGGTGTACCGGCCGCAGCCCTGACTGCCTGGCAGGCGCTGCATGAACATGCGCAAATCAAGCCTGGGCAGCGGGTGCTGATCCATGGCGCCGCTGGCGGGGTGGGCAGCATGGCAGTGCAGATAGCCCGTATTGCTGGCGCTACCGTTATCGCCACCGCTTCGACGCGCAACCACAGTTATCTTCGCGAGCTGGGCGCCTCGGTCGTAGTCGATTACAGCCAAACGCTATTCGAAACTGTTGTAGAGCCGGTCGACGTGGTGCTGGATCTGGTGGGTAGTGATACCCAAACGCGGTCATGGTCGGTATTGAAGCCTGGGGGTGTACTGGTATCCCCGGTAAGCCCACCTGACGCCAAGCATGCTGAAGCGGTCGGCGCGACGGGTAAGCATTTCGCTACCCGCTCCGATGGTACGCAGCTTAAGGCGATCGCCGCATTGTTCGAAAAAGGTGAGCTGGTAATCGAGGTGGAAGTGCTGCCCTTGTCCCACGCTGAGGGCGCGCTGCGCAAGAGCTGGGGCCGGCATACACGCGGCAAGCTGGTGCTCGACGCCAGCCTGTAAGCGCATGGCAGACAGTGGATCAGGCCGGGCACACGCCCGGCTTTTTTCGTCCGTAGTGTCCCAACCTTTTGGCAGGCTCATAACAGGCGGCAAGTCGAAACTCAAGACTCCTGCTTATGCATGCTACCCATCGTGAGCTAGCAGGGCGAAACTAATATCATAAGCTTGTGCTGGCATCTGATGATGCTGTTCAGCTGGCGCTTTTAGGTGCTATGTCTAGGCGCGCAGCCTCCGCTATAGCGGAGGCACCTGCTGGGAAATACGGCCTGCTCATTTGCGAGGAAGACTCCATGGCCACAACGGGCATTGCCGTGTAAGAGGCCAAATACTCGGTTTATGTAAGCGCTTCAGGCCGCAAACCTGTAAGGCTGGCGATAGAGGTCATGCCTGACGATAGGCGCTGGGCGTGACGCCAACCTCGCGGCGAAACACCTGGGAGAAATGACTAGGACTCGAATAGCCGACCTCCAGTCCAATGTCGATAATGCTGCGGTCTGTCTCAAGCAGCAGCTCCCGGGCGCGACTCATACGCAGGCGGATGAAGTACTGCGAGGGCGATAACCCCGTGGCGCGTTTGAACATTCGGCTGAAGTGGTATTCGCTGAGATCCGCATGTTCAGCCAGATGTGCAAGGCTGAAGTCATCGGCCAGACGCTGGTTCATCGCCTCGATTACGCGGCGTAGCTTGTACGCCTGTAACGCGTTACTGCGTCGGGCTTTGCTGCGCGGGTCCAGGTAGGTACGCACCAAATGTACAGCCAACGCTTGGGCCAAGCTACGCGCAAACAGCGGGCTGGGCTGGCGCTCCTCGATCAGCTCGACACGCAGCTGATCCAGCATAAAGTTTACCCGGTCATCCTGTGCGCCGGAGATGTCGAGAAAGGTCACTGACGCCGCATGTTGACCAAGCACCTCCCGTGCGGCCTGATCTATCAATGGCAGGCCGAGGTACAGGTGCATCACCTGAAAGGTGTCGCAGCCTTGCGTCTGCCAGCGCATCTCGTAGGGCTCCTGGGTGTTGGTAAGAAAGAAGTCGCCCGCCTGAACAATAGCGGTTTCCCATTCATCACCGAGAGAGCGTTCTTCGACGCTAGCAGTGCCTGACAGGACCAGCACCAGTAATGGTTCTATTACGGCGGGAACGAGGATTGGCTCGGCGATTGTGTGATGGCTGAACAGGTGCACTACTACGTCCTGCATCTGCAGGCGCGGCGGCACTACCTGCGGCTTGCCCGGCAAGTAATGCAGCATCGACTCGGCTGTTATGCGCTGGGCGTCACTTACCGTCGGCTCATCAAAATAGGCTTGGCGCACAGGATGCTCCATCGATAAAGCCCTCAAGTGAGGGCTGGCATCGATAGGGTAGCGCAGCGGCGGCGTGGAGCAAGACTGCTCGGTGAGTCAGCCTGCCAGAGCAGGAAGGGGGACATCCAGCGCAACGGCTGCCCGGACTGGGTCGAAGTATTCGCGAATGAATGTAAACTTGCCGTTTTCGACCCGTACGAACAGCACATAATCCTGTTCGTAGGTGCGTCCGGTCGGCTTGATCAGGCCTTCGGCCTTGACCTCAGCGCTGGCTTCCTGCGGGTTTGCGCCCGGATGAATACGTAAGTCATAGAAGCGGAAGTTTTCCACTGCGCCAACAAACCAGCCGACATGTTCTAACACCTGACTGCGGCCTTCGAGCCGTGCTGGATGGCCGAGTGTAGGGGCAAACGGAAGCTCCCATATCAGGCTGTCGGCAATCAGTGTCTTCCACCGTTCGTGGTCATCAACAAAGGTTTCGAAATGCAGGTGCAACAGGTGCTCGGCAGTTGTCATGGTCGGTGCTCGCTTCATAAAGAAAGAGGAAGAGGGCTTGCCTGTGGGCAAGCCCCAACCATCAGCCGAACAGCTTGATAGCTGTCTTGGCGATCAACTCGCCCTGATGGCGGGCACCGGCCAGTTCGATTTCGCTGGGCTGACGCGAGCCATCACCGCCGGTGATCGTGGTTGCGCCATAAGGTGCACCGCCAACCACCTCGGAAATCTCCATCTGGCCCTGATGGCTATAAGGCAGGCCAACAACGGTCATGCCAAAGTGAAGCAGGTTAGTAATGATCGAGAATAGCGTGGTTTCCTGGCCGCCGTGCTGGGTAGCGCTGGCGGTAAAGGCTCCACCAACCTTCCCATTGAGTGCACCGCGTGCCCAAAGCCCGCCGGCCTGATCGAGGAAGGCCGCCATCTGGCTGCTGATACGACCGAAACGGGTGCCGGTGCCGACGATGATCGCATCGTAATGCTCTAATTCAGCAACTGTTGCCACTGGCGCGGCTTGGTTCAGCTTGAAGTGTGCGCCCCTGGCGATTTCTTCAGGCACCGTTTCCGGGACGCGCTTGATGTCTACCTGTGCACCGGCTGTGCGAGCGCCTTCAGCCATAGCATTGGCCATGGTTTCGATATGACCGTAAGACGAGTAGTAAAGAACCAGAACCTTAGCCATGGGATGTCTCCATTGGTGAGTGGCAAGCGGCTTGTGTTACCGCGATAGAGCTACTGTCGCACGGCATTAGTATCGATAAAAGACAGGTAATATCGACGTTCAGGTTCGACTTTTTAGAACAGTAAAACTTGTCCGGCCGCTTGCGTCTTGAAGCGCTCAATCAACCAATTGGCCGCAGGCCCGGGAGGCGTATCGGTTCGGTAGATGACATCGAAGGCGTAGTCACCGCCAGTACAGTCGGGCAGATCAAGGTGGACCAGCCGTCCACAGGCCAAGTCGTCGTGCACCCTGTCGATCGGCATGTTGCCCCAGCCGATGCCTTCACGAAGTAGCATGTGCTTGGCACCCAGGTCCGCCAGTCGCCACGTACGTGTGCCGACGACAGCAAATTCCTGGCCCTCGGTAAACGTGGAGCTATCGGTAAGTACTAGCTGCACATGCGCTCGGCCAGCACCGGGTGCATGCGGCCTTTGTTGTGCCAGAGGATGGCTGGGCGCGGCGACCGGGATCAGCGCCACCTTGCCTACGCCAATACGTTCGATACCGTCAATGCTGGTAGCCAACGGGCCGCTTACCCCTAACGTCGCGCCGCGCTCGAGCACCCGTTGCGTTACTGCGCCAAGCGCCTCGATATGAAGATGCAACGACACGGTAGGAAACTCCTCCCGAAAGGCTTTGAGCGCATCGACTACCCGCTCGCTGGGCAGCATCACGTCGAGTACCAGATGCACCTCCGCTTCCAGGCCGTGCAGGAGGCCACGCACCTTTGCCCGCAGGCCGTCGATACCGTTGTAGATGGTTCGCACTTCTGCCAGTACGGTGCGCCCGGCATCGGTCAGTTGCGGTTTGCGGGTCGTCTTGCGATCGAACAAAGTGACGCCCAGCTGCATCTCCAGATTGGCAATGGAATAACTTACCACCGAGGTGGCGCGATGCAGTTTGCGCGCTGCGCCAGCAAAACTGCCAACATCAACCACGGTAAGGAAGACGCGCAACTGGTCCAGCGTAGGCGTACCTGGGTCTGAAATCATTTCGAATTCCTCGAACGTTTCGGTGCATATTATCCGGGTTTTGCTGATAAGGCAGTGAGCTTAGAGTGAACACATCCCCACTCATTCAGCGAGACCGCCATGACCTTGCAAACCTCCGTTACGGGCTCCATAGAGCAAATCATCCTTCCCAACGTGCGTGACCTCGGTGGGTTCGATGTACGCCGTGCATTGCCCTCGGCGCAGCGGCGGATGGTCGGGCCGTTTATCTTTCTTGACAGCTTCGGACCGGTGGTCTTTGGGCCAGGGGAGGGCGTTGACACCCGCCCACATCCGCATATCGGGCTATCGACGATTAGTTATCTCCTGCAGGGCGAAATGCTGCACCGCGACAGTGCCGGGCACATTCAGCAGCTGCATGCCGGGGAGGTAAACCTGATGACCGCCGGGCGCGGCATCGTCCACTCCGAACGCTCAAGCGATCCGGTTCGAGCCAGCGGTGGTGAGCTCATGGGGTTTCAGGCCTGGGTTGCGCTACCCGAGGCGCATGAGGAAGCCGAGCCACGCTTTCAGCATTTGCTGGCTGAGCGCATCCCGCATACCGAAGGCGAGGGCGCTTCGCTGAGCCTGCTGGCCGGCTCGCTCGATGGCCTTAGCTCGCCTACCCAGACGGTTTCCGATCTGTTCTACGCGGACCTCCAGTTGCAAGCCGGTGCGCGTTATCGCTTATCAGCCGAACACATCGAGCGTGCTCTTTACATTGTTAGCGGCGAAATTGAGGTGGTAGGCCAGTCAGGACGATTCAGTGCAGATTGTTTGGTTGTGCTTCGCCCGAACAGCGAGATTGTGCTTCGTGCCGTTGGGCCGTCGCGGCTCTTGCTGCTGGGTGGCGAGCCGCTGGAAGGGAACCGGCACATCTACTGGAACTTTGTCTCCAGTCGGCCCGAGCGCATTCTTCAGGCGGCCGAAGACTGGCGTGCCCGACGCTTTCCTGATGTACCAGGAGACGACGAGTTTATCCCGCTGCCCGATGACTCACAGGTGCGGTGGCGATTCAAGGCCTGACCAACAAAGATGACCCGCAATCGCCTCTTGGCGCAAAACCCCGACAGCCTCGGCAAACCTGCGAAAGCTCAGCGCTTCTTGTTGCGAGACAGTAGAACCGTCGATCACGACGGCGCCTACGGGCGCTGAGCCGGCGAATGTCTCGTCTGCTCGCAACGCAGGAGATCATCATGACTGATATCAAGTACAGCGTCCCCCATGAAGTCGAAGGCAAAGTCGCGCTAGTCACCGGAGCTGCCAGCGGAATTGGCAGGGCTATCGCACTGCTGCTGCATGCACGTGGCGCTAACGTTATTGCTGAAGACCTGAATCCAGCCGTCGAGGAGCTTGCTTGTCCCGGGCTGGTCCCGCTGGTGGCTGACATCACCGACGACGGCGCTGCCGAACGTGCGGTCGGTTTGGCCGTCGAGCAGTTCGGCCGCCTGGACATCCTGGTCAACAATGCCGGGATCATTATCAACAAGCGGGTCGTGGACATGACTCGCGAGGACTGGGAGCGCATCCAGGCGGTCAACGCTACTGCCGCTTTTCTGCATTCGCGTGAAGCGGTCAAGGCCATGATGCCTAACCGGTCGGGGGCCATTGTTAACATCGCCTCCTATGCGTCCTACTTCGCTTTTCCGACCATTGCCGCCTACACCGCCTCGAAAGGTGCGCTGGCACAGCTGACCCGTACCCTGGCGCTCGAAGCCATCGAGCATGGCATCCGCGTCAACGCCATTGGTGTCGGTGACGTAGTTACCAATATCCTCAATGACGTGGTCGACGACGGCCCCGGTTTCCTGGCCCGGCATGGCGAAGCCGCGCCCATTGGCCGCGCTGCGCAGCCAGAGGAAATCGCCGAAATCGTGGCCTTTCTCGCCTCGGATCGCGCCAGCTTTATTGTTGGTTCGGTTGTCATGGCCGACGGCGGCATGACCGTTACCGCTGGCTGATCGACCTGTCACTCACGGGAGAGCCTTCATGAGCATGCTGACTAATGTGGCTTTTTTCAACGCGCGCCTCGGACAGGGCGATGCCCTTGGTCAGCGCCTATTGGCGCTGGCCGGGCCTACCCGGCAGGAGCCTGGCTGCGTTCGTTACGACATCTACCGGGCGACCGATTCGTCTGACTACTGGTTTGTTTACGAGGACTGGCAATCACCCGCCGACTTCGACGGGCACATGCAGACGCCCTACGTTCAAGCCTTCATGAAAGACCTAGACGCGCTCTGCAGCGAAGCCCCCGAGATTCGTACCTTTGAGCGTCGCTCGGAAGCCGCTGAGCGCTGATCCTGATCCATTCACAAGAGGACCACCCCATGAGCACGCAAAACACCTGGCTGATAACGGGCTGTTCAACGGGTTTCGGCCGCTACATCGCATCCCATCTGCTGGAACGGGGCGAGCGCGTGGTCGTCACCGCGCGCAAGGTCGAGCAGGTGCAGGATCTAGCCAGACTCGGCCAGGCCGTAGTGCTGCCGCTGGACGTCACCGATGCCGAGCAGGTCAAGGCTGTGGTGGCCGAAGCCGAGCACGTGTTCGGTTCGGTCGATGTCTTGGTCAATAACGCTGGTATCGGCCACTTCGCCGCAGTCGAGGAAACCGATCCGCAATCGGCGCGGCGACTGTTCGAGGTCAACTTCTTCGGCACTGCCCACATGATCCACGCAGTGCTACCCGGCATGCGCCAGCGACGCCGGGGTATGATCGTCAACCTGACCTCCATTGGCGGCCTCGCCGGTTTTCCCGCAGTGGGTTACTACTGCGCGAGCAAGTTCGCCGTCGAGGGGCTTTCGGAAACCCTGCGTGCCGAGGTCGAGCCCCTGGGCATACGGGTCATGACGGTAGAGCCCAGCGCGTTTCGTACCGAGTGGGCCGGATCGGCAGCCGAGGTAGCCGAGCCGATCGACGATTACGACATGACCGCCGGCGAGGCGCGCCGCGCCTATCACGCCTCGGTCGGACACCAGGCCGGTGATCCGGCCCGTGCGGCGGCAGCCATACATACCGCCGTTACTGCACCGAGGCCGCCTAAATGGCTGCTGTTGGGCAATGACGCCTTTGAAGTCGCGACAAACAAGCTTGCGGACATGCAGGCAGAATTTCGTGCCTGGGAAGCTACTGCGCGCGGAGCCGACTTCCCGAAGCCCAACGCTGATCGCCTGGGTGGAGGTTAGGGTCATGAATCACTTTCAGAGCAAGGTCGCACTCATCATCGGTGGTGGCTCCGGTATCGGGGCTGCCGCTGCTCGCCGGTTCCTGCGTGAGGGCTACCTGGTGGTGGTTGCCGGGTGTAATCGGGTCCGGCTGGAGCGTTTCGCTGCGGATCTACCGGCCGAGCGTGTATTGGCTCACATCGCGGATGTGTCGCAGCGCGAGGCCTGCGATGAGCTGGTGCGCCTGACCGTCGAGCGCTTTGGGCGTCTCGATACGCTGGTCAACGCGGTCGGCATGAACCTGGTCGGCACGCTCGACCATTCCCCACCTGAAGAAAGCACATGGTTCGATCATCAATGTAGGCTCTGTGTCGTCGCTCGGCGGTGGTTGGAATCATGCCGCGTACTGCGCTGCCAAGGCTGCGGTCGCCAATCTCACGCGCAGCATCGCCTGCGATTATGGTCGCGACCGCGTGCGCGCCAATACCGTCTGCCCCGGGCTGACTATTACAGAGATGACTGAGGCGATCATGGACGATGAGACGCTACTGGCCAAAGCCTGGGAACGCATCCCGCTGCGCCGGGCCGGTACGGTCGATGAGGTCGCCAACGCGATCTATTTCCTGGCCAGCGACCAGGCTGCTTTCATCACGGGTGCTACGCTCGCGGTCGACGGCGGGCAGACCGCAACCGACGGCGGCCCTGAGTGGGGCAAGTAAGTGATCCATCCAGGGAGAAGAGGGTGCTGCCGTGCAGGATCAGGCAAGCCGGCAGCATTTTCGGCCTAACGGGCAAGCCACCTGACGTCCAAACCTGAACTCACGAAACGGATGGCCCCGAGTGGCCCGGACAGGCCATCCCCACCTGCTACTCGACTTGTGAGGGCATCCACATGAACGATTTCGACCACGTATTCATCGGTACTGCGCTCAGCGTCTTCATCGTTTCTACTGCCGGCCTCGCACCGGTAGGTACACCCTTTCTAAAGGATGGTGCAAAGTGCACGTCCATGTTTCGTGTGACTGGAGACGGTGCGAAACGTACGCCGGGGGTTCGCATCGTCGAAGACGGCTCCGACCGCACCGCGATTGGCCGCCTCGGCTAATCGCTCCATTAGTGATGGAGGAACTTCACATGCAAAGCGCTCGAATCGTCGCCGCTAGTCACCCTTATGTCGGTTCGTGGATCACCGCCGACGGATACATTCGCCATGAGTTGTTGCCCGTGGTCGCTACAACGAGGCGCGAGGTAACCGCCAGACTATCTACCAGGGGCGCTATGAGGTCGAAGGTCATTACATCCGGCCGGCTTCACGGCTGATGGTGAGTTTCACGACGGTATCCTGTACCACGCCGGCATGCTGCTCTATCGTCGCTGATAACCCAACGCCCGGCTGCGTTGGCCAGGGTTTTCTCGCCCTTGGCAGCATGCATGGCGCATCGCTTGCTCAGTAGCTCTGCGCTGTATCACCTGTTCAAGGCTGTCACCGCAATGAGTCCGCTGCAGTACCAGAAACAGCTACGCTTGCAGGAGGCTCGCCGGTTAATGATCAATGAAGGGCTCGATGTATCCAGCGCCTGCTATCGCGTTGGTTATGAAAGCCCCTCGCAATTCAGCCGCGAGTACAGCCGTCAGTTTGGGTGCCCACCATCCAAAGATGTAAATCGCCTACGTTATATCGCCTGATATGCCAGCTGGAGGCGGCCGCTCATTCGGTTATCCGCACCGGGTGGTGGTTAAAGGATCACAAATCCCAAGGAGATGAAGTACGAGGGGCTCATCCTGCGATTGGTGATAGAAATCGCTGCTATGGCGTTTGCCAATCAAGGAGCCTGGGTGCTTTCTTGCGTGTCTAGAGGCAAGCAAGAACACTGGAAATTCCTGGCTGCCATAGCCGATTCTGGGGTTGCGGTCACTGGATATAGGCAGCCAGCCCAGAGCGAACTACACAATCGGTATGTAACAGACAGGCACAAAAGCCAATCAGCCAATAGCTGAAAAATACCCGTTCTGATACAGGTAGCGCCCTAGCATCGCTAAACAGATCAGCACGATAAGCGGCCTGATCAGCCGGGCGCCGCCGCCGATGACGGCCAGGGAGCCCAGGTAGGCCCCGGCCAGTTGGCCGATCGCCATGACCCCGCCCACGAGCCAGAGCACTTTTCCGCCGAGGATGAAGATCAGCAGCGAGGCAACGTTGCTCGCCAGGTTCAGGGACTTGGCCGTGGCGGTTGCTGCAATCAGGTCGCGGCCTCTCAAGGCAACTTCGCTAAGTGAAAAGAAAGAGCCGGTGCCGGGGCCAAAGAAACCATCGTAGAAACCAATGAGCGGGACGACCAGAAGCCGATGCAGACGCGGGCCCATGCGCGGTTTGCGTTCGAGCGCGCCTGCATTCGGGGCCAGCAGGAAATACAGGGCGATAACACCAAGCACAACTGGAACCAGCACCTCCAGGGCACCTGCATCGACGTGTTGAATGACCAACGCACCAAGTGCCGATCCTACGAATGAGGCCAGAAAGGGTTTCTTGACCTCGGACCAAACGATTTTGCGCTTGCGCAGTAATGTCAGCGTCGCGATTAAGGTCCCGAACGAGGCTTGAAGCTTATTCGTGGCCAGTGCATACAGGGGCGGGATCTGGGCCAGCATGAGTGTCGGAACGGTAATCAACCCGCCACCGCCAGCCAGGGTGTCAATAAACCCGGCGGCAAACGCGACCAATCCCAGGATGAGCAAGAACGAGGGTTCTATAACGATTTCTGCTTCCACAGCACTTAACCTCGGCAAGACGCGGCATACGATAAGGCAAATACTTCATTTACGTTGCGCCGCAGCCCTCCTGCGAAGGGCTTGCAGCTTTCAGGCGGGTATCAGAAGTCAGGAGGGCACGCTGCGCTTTGCTTTAGTAGAGGGCAAAAAGACGGTAAGAATGCCGAGAAGCGGCATGAACGAGCACAGCGTGTAGACGTACGCGATGCCATGCAAGTCAGCCAGGTGCCCCAGCGCAGCCGCCGCGATTCCACTAAAGCCAAACATCAGACCAAAGAATATCCCGGCGATCATGCCGACGTTACCGGGCACCAGCTCCTGTGCGTACACCACAATGGCCGAGAAGGCCGAGGCCAGGATGAATCCGATAATTACGCTTAGAACGCTTGTCCAGAACAGGTCCATGTAGGGCATTGCCAAGGTAAACGGCGCGGCCCCAAGAATGGAAAACCAGATCACAGCCTTACGCCCGATCCTGTCGCCAATCGGCCCGCCAAAGAACGTACCGGCTGCCACGGCACCCAGGAAGAGGAACAGATGCATCTGGGAACTGGCGACGGAAAGGTCGAATTTTTCGATCAGGTAAAAGGTGAAATAACTGGTGATGCTGGCCATGTAGATGTACTTCGAAAAGACCAGTAATGCCAGAAGGACCAGCGCGCCGGTAACCTGCCGCCGGGAAAGCCCATGGGTGGCTTCGCGGCCTGCCTTTTTCTTGAATGTGTTTAGGTAGCCGCGATACCAGCGACTCAAGATGCTTTCCAGTCTTTCTGCACCATGTATCCTAATGGATACACAGGTTGAAACGAGTAAAGGCCATTACCTAGAGCACCTGGCGTGATCATGAACTACCTGACGAGGCGTCGATAGTCTGCTATCGATTGAATATATACACTGAATGCGCTACTGCGCGATGGCTGTAACACATGGTGCTTATCGATTCCCTGTCTCAACTCTTCAAGCGAAAGAAGAAAGAGCCTAATAAGCTACTGCGCAATCAGACGCGTATGCAGGGGCGTTATCCCGGCTATCAGTTTGGTGTAGGCACGTATGGCCGTCCCTGCATATCCGACTGGAAGGAAGGCTCGACGCTGGAAATAGGCAATTACTGCTCGATTGCAGAAGGCGTGCATTTCTATCTGGGCGGTCACCATCGAACAGATTGGCTATCATCTTTTCCCTTTCCAGCTTTCATCGAAGAAGCGAAAGGTGTCCCTGATTTTGGTGGTACGCATGGGGATATTATTGTTGGTAGTGATGTGTGGCTATGTTCCCAAGCGATCATCTTGTCCGGGGTCAAGATCGGTCACGGTGCTGTAGTGGCGGCGGGTAGTGTAGTTACGAAGGACGTTCCTCCGTATACCGTAGTAGGCGGAAATCCAGCACGTGTCATCAAAAAACGGTTCAATGATGAGACCTGTGAGTTTCTTCTCGCCAGTCGATGGTGGGAGTGGCCAGAGTCTGAGGTGCGCTCAATAGCGAAACTGCTCTGTTCGTCTGACCTTGAGCCTTTCAAAGCCTACTGTCAGGCGAGAATTGCCAACGGTTCAGCAGGCTCTTGATAGCCGTTGATGCTCTCTTACAAGACGGCTCAAGTGCCGGGCCGCCTTGTATCAGCGCTACACAGGATGTTTGGCCGCTGACGCACGCTTGGCCGGGTGCACTAACGGAGAGGCGAAGCGATGGTTGTTTCGGCCTTTGCGCTTGGCTTCGTACATGGCCGCGTCGGCCTGGGCCAGTAGGTTCTCGGCCGAAACCTCGCCGGTTGTGGGGCACAAGGTAATGCCAATGCTTGCGCCCAGCTTGGCGAAACCGTTATCCAATGGAAAGGGAACGGCCAGGGCTTGGCAGATACTTTCAGCGATACGGCTGCCAATGCCGGGTGACGGTATGCCGCTGGCCACGATCACAAATTCATCACCGGCCAGGCGACTGACGAAATCATCTCGGCGGACGGTTTGCGTCAAGCGGCGCGAAACCTGTCGTAAGATTTCATCGCCTGCATCATGACCGTGCATATCATTGATGGCCTTGAAGCCGTCCAGGTCCATGAAGAAAATAGCGGACGGTATTTGCTCGGTTTGCGCGGCATGGATTATCTGCTCCAGCTTTTCGCCCAGAGCACGACGATTAGGCAAGCCGGTCAACGGATCCAGCATGGCTTTGTCGATAAGAACTTTCTCAGCCAATTTGCGCTCGGTCACGTCCTGCGACATCACATAAAAGCCTACTACCTCGCCCTGGCGTATATCGGGGATATAGGTGGTGCACCAGATGCGGTCCTGCTGAAGGCTGTAGCGGATGTTGTCGCGTATCACCCGCTCGCCTGCCAGAACAGCCTGGAAACAGGGTAGTAACTCTTCATATAACTCAGGGTGCAGCATGGATGACAAAGGCTTGCCCACCAGGCTCACAGGGTCGATACCAAAAATCTGACGATAGATGTCATTGGCAAATTGATAATACAGTGTGCGATCAACATGGGCGATGAGCAGCGGGAGGTTGTCCGTGATGGCCTGCAACGTCTCGCGGCTGCTTTGCAGATCCGCGGTTCGCTGTACTACGCGTCGCTCCAGCTCCATTTGGTGATCGTGTAGCAACGCCTCGCTTTGCTTGCGGTCACTGACATCTTGAATAACGGAGAGGAGATGCAGCGGCTCTGCGTTTTCGTCTCGAACTAGCGCTACGCTGAGTTCGGCCCAGATAAAGGTGCCGTCCTGACAGAGGTAGCGCTTTTCCAGCATGTACGTGTCTCGCGTACCGGCCAGCAATTCATCGACCAGTTGCAGGCTAAGACTCAGGTCTTCGGAATGGGTGATGTCGGATAGCGTTTTCTGCTGCAAGACCTCTGGGGCGTAGCCTAGCATCTCGCACAGACGCGGATTCACCTCGATAAAGTGTCCCTTCAGGTCGATGATGGCTTTGCCGGTGGGTGTCTTGTGAAAAGCAGTCGCGAAGCGCGCCTCGCTTACCGCCAGGGCACGCCGGTCATACTCATGTACGATTCGCGTATCTTTAATGGTTTCTTGCTGGATCAGCTCCCGCTCGATGATACGGGCCAGATCCTTGAGTGCGGCCCGGGCGCTGGGTGTCAGCGAGCGGGGTGTTTTATCGATGGCACACAGCGTGCCGAGGACCAGCCCGCCGGACATCCGGAGCGGTACGCCGGCATAGAAGCGGATATGCGGCGTGCCCGTCACCAGAGGGTTGTCCGTGAAACGCTGGTCGGCCTTGGCATCCTCAATAACCAGCATGTCTTCCTCATGCAAGGCATATGCGCAGAAGGAAAGATTTCGGGGCGTTTCGACGATATCGAGACCCACTTTCGACTTGAACCATTGCCGGTGCTCATCCACCAGCGAGACCAGCGCAATAGGCACCTTGAGCATTTCGGCTACGACCCGCGTGATACGGTCGAAGGTTTCTGCGGCAGGGGTATCCAGGATCTCGAGGCTGTGCAGTAAGCGCAGGCGCGCTTGTTCATTAACGGGTAGGGGGGCGGGCAGCATGCGTTTACTCGGTCACGGTCAGTCATAGGCTTTGCGCTCACCCAATCACTGGACCTACGCGCACTAGACGGCATCCATGCCTGAGGCGCGGATTGTAATCTAAGGTCAGGCATTCGGGGTGGCTTGCTGTACCGAGAATCAATGCGATTATCGAATGACCTGTGTGGGCAGGAGATTCTGGCTGCGGCTGCCGGCAACAGTTAGCTCAGGTGTGGTTCCGGTTGTTACGGCTGACGGTCCCAGGCCGCAGTCTTTCAGGCATAACGCTGCGGCCATAGGGAAGTTAGCTGCTCCTCAATGCACCCACACTTCAACTCGACGGTTCTTCAAACGGTTATTGCTGGCATTCGAGGCCACGGGAAGGGCTTCGCCGAGGCCAACAATATCGTGAAAGATCACACCGCCTTTATTCAGCTCCCGGCGAACCGCCATGGCGCGCAGCTTAGATAACAACTCGGCCCGCTTGAGGTTTTCCTTCGTGTCGCTGAAGCCGATCAGGGTCACCTTCTTATCCAGCTTGTCGTTTTGCTTGAGGTAGTCCAGAAGTCGCTGGATATCGCGATTGGCCTTGTTATCCAGGGTGGCGCTTCCCTCGGCGAACCGGAAATTAACGGACAGCCGCTGCGCGCTGGTCGTCAGCGCCTGGTAGCTGTCAGGTGCGTTAGACGGTACTACGGGGCGAACCGCCATGATCTCCTGGGCTACAAAGCCGCTCAGGTTGACCCACTGTTGCCCGGCAGGGCTCTGGGCATAACTAACCAGAGCCTTTACCCACGGGTTGGTCTCGAGGGGGCGGGTGTAAAAGAACAGACGCCGCGACAGGGGATAATCCTCGGTGGCAATGGTGTTGGTCGTCGGGGCCAAGGGCAAGGCCTGACCATCCGAGACGGTCAAAGTCTTGGCCTTGCCGATGGCAGCTAGGCCGACAAAACCGATGCCGTTAGGGTCCTTGAGGATTGCTGCAGACAATGCGTCGTTGGATTCGAAACGCTCCGCCGTAGCGGCCAGGCTTTTCCCGGAGGATGCCATGACCAGCTCCTTGAAGGTGTCGAAGGTTCCGGACCTGTCATCACGGGCATAGAGATGAATCGGTCCGGCCGGGCCCTGCAGTGCTTTCCAGTCCTGAATGTCACCCGAAAACACACGAGCCAGGTCTTCCGTGGAAAGTGAAGCCAGGGGATTAGCGGGATTGACAATAATGGCGATGCCATCGATCCCGATCACATGCTCGGATCCGGCGCCGCGTGAGTCTCCCAGGCTTTCCAGCTTTAACGCTTCGCTGCTCTTGATCGGCCGCGAGGCGGCGGCGATATCCGCCTCACCGCTTATCAAACCTTGAAAACCGGTACTGGAGCCATGTGCGGCCATTTCGATACGCACGCTTTTGCCATCTGCCCGTGTGCCGATCACGAGACGTTCGTTTTCCTGGAGACCATTTTGACTCACTACGCGCTCGAACCCTTGTTCTTTGAGAAATCCCCTAACCATGAGCAGCGATAGCTGTGCGCCGATAGTATTAGACCCATGAATCCTGAGAGCGGGCTGGCCGTTTGCCGGGAGAGGCAGCGTCGCGGCCAATACTGACCAGGGCAGGGCATAGCAAACAAAGGCCAGGATAACCCAGGCAATCGTATGGCTGGGCCGATAGGTGTCCTGAAGAGATGACATAAAGGTACTACCTCGAAAATGAGACGCAGGTAGCATAAAAGAGAGATATGACGGCGGGGTTACATATGAAGGCAGAAGGCCATACGTGTGCTGCACTATAGCGGACCTCTGGCAGCACAGCGGCCAGACTCCGGAAGGATGTCTGGCCGCTGGTAGTACTTACCGCTGCGTAAAGAGCCTTAGAACTTGGCTTCCAGGTCTACTTGCAGGGTGTTCACGTCTGCATCGGTGCGGCTGCTGGCTGCAGTATCGGACTCGGCCAGGAAGTAGGTCAAACCAAGCCCAAAGTTCTTGTCGATCTGGTAGGCCACCTTGAACTTGTGACCGCGCGAACCCGTGTAGCCATTAGCGAAGTCAGAGTCGGTAAAGGCGCCGATCACAGCATCGCGCTGAACGTCACGATAGTTGTAGTCCAGGCCGAACTTGCCCACCTTGCTCTTCAGACCCACCAGCCAGGCGGTATCCTGATCGGTTGCTGAATCGTCGTTGACAACATACTGGCCATAGGCAGCCAGCGGGACTGGGAGAGTAGTTACGTCAAGCTGACCGAAGCCTTCATAGAGGCGGAACTGTGTAGTGGTGTTGCCGTTGACGGCCAGGGCTGCCTGGGCGTTTTCACTGTTGTCGCCATCAAAGGCGTACACGCTGCCGCCCAAGGTAAGCTTCAGGCCATCGGTCAGCGCGAAGCGAGTGCCCAACTGGCCGGCGTACATGCTCAGGTCGTGTCTGAACTCGACGCCATCGCCATCGACGTTATCGTCCAGAATGTAGTAACCCGCGCTACCGAAGACTTCAGCGCCTGTGCTGCCCAGCGGCATTTTGTAAGTGGCCGCGAAACCTTCCGGATTGATGTCGCCGTCCCAGATCACGTCGCCCATGCTGACCCAGGGCTGGAGCATCTTGCCGCCGACCAGGTGAAGGTCCTTGACTGCCGTGGGGTGCCAGTCCAGGTAGGCCAGGTCGACCCACATGCTTTTCTTGCTGAAGTAATTTTCCAGGCTCTGGTTGGTCGAGCGACGATCCGAACTGCTGCCTGTGGCGATACGTACACCAGCATCGACCTGCGGATTGATCTCGCTGTAGAAGCCGATACGGGCGCGAACGCGCTCGCGGCTCTGTTCGCTGGCGTTAGTGTCGGCATCTACGTTTTCGTAGCGTAGGCGAACGTCACCCTTGATTTGCGTCTTGGCTGCCCAAGCCAGCTTTTGTTCGAATGCTGTCAGGTCTGCTTTCGTAACCGCCTGGCTGTTGCTGGAGGCTGCCTGCGTCGCTTGCGTCTCGCGAGCCAGTTCAGCCTTCAACTCGGCATGCTGGGCGGGCGTAATGGAACCGTTGGCCCTCAGCATGTCCAGCAGTTTGGCGTCGACCGCGGCGTTGGCCGGGATGCTTAAGGCAAGCAACAGGCTGCCGCAAACGGCTGCTGCGGTTCGTGTAGAAACAAGACGCATAATAACTCTCCGTATTAAAGGGATGACGCGGGCCATCCGTAAGCTACCGGCAGAAAAGGCCTTGGAATAAAGGCCAGTAACCCGACTTAAAACGGGGCCAGTATTGCGAGGGATAATGACGGAATGGTTAGGAATTTATTACGGAGCGATGACAAAGTTGGCGTGGGGAGTTTATGCGGCTATTCAACAGGAGTTTTGCACAGAGTGTCTGAACGATTTTTGAACAAGTGAGGAGATGAATTGAACAGAGTCAACAAAATAAAGACCTTGCATGCTGGTGATATATGAGCTAGGCAAGCCAAGTGTTTTCTCTGACTTTGACGTTCATGCTCTATCTCAAGACTCTACAGGTGCTCAGGATTAAAACGGATTTTCTGAAAGATATGTAAATAAACGTTATAAAAGAACGCTCAAGTATAGAAAGAAGTTATAGCTATAAAATTAAATTAATTTTCTATTAATAGATTTAATAAGTAAGCGGGCTAGGATGTTTTTAAGGTGAAGAAATCGCTTTGCTTGCCAAGAGTTTGGCTGTCAATGCCATTTAACTAAAAATGATATGTATATAAGTTTCAGCGGGTAATGGATTTTAGTTTAAAAGGTTAAGCTTGGTGATGTAATAAACTTATGAAAATAAAAAGATTGCTTTAAATAATATACGGGATAATAAATAAAATCAGCCAGCTTATTACAGTTGAGCTGATTTTATTTATTTGGGCGGTTTTCTTGGTAACTGCTGGAGCGCTCACCTAATTAAGGCCTTGATCAGGGAATAGCGGGGAAGCGCTGCTTCAGGTAGTTCACGATTTCGCTTTGATCATACCCCTCGTCCTTGGCTCGCTCCGAGAGAGCGTTCAGGCAGTCTTGAGAAGGTGTTTGTGAGGTCTCGTTCGGGCACGCCTCTGCCTGCACCTGTGTAATGAAGTCGCTTAAAGGTGGTCTTTGTTTCACGGCATCGCCATCAAACGTTTCAGACTGAGGCAGAACGAATTTAATGAGGATAAGCGCAAGTATCAGCCCGGCGATAGAAAGAGCAACCACGTAAGTCATGGTTATCTTGTTACGTTTTGTTGTGTTCTCTTGCTGCTGTCTCACGGTGAACTCCTTTTATATACAGGCCCAGAGAGGCGTTACGTCCACAATATTTAGTAACCTTGCTGCTTCGAGAAGTTCAAGCTCGAAGCGGCACGGACGGGTATGGGCGGCTCTATATCAGGGCTTAAAGCCTGCTTTGCTACGGGGTATCAAAAACTGGAGCGAAGCGGGAGCGGCTCGCGGGAATCCAACGGCGCGCTGGGCTGGCCAACCATTTCTTCATAGACCGCCGGCTGGACCAGGTAGAGCTGAACATCAGGTACGTCAGACAGGAATTTGCGCGCCTCTTCTACCGAGGCGATATGCAAGGTATCGCCTTTCGCATCTACGATCGGGCAGGACGCATTGTCTTTCAAGGCATGAAGAACATAGGAGCCGCCCTCCATGGAAACAAGATTGATTTCTTGTACATCACCGTTCTTCACGTGTTGCGTTAATTGATGAACATTCATAGGAGACCTCTGCCGTAGTGCCTTCAGGAGTTCGAGTCTGCTGGGGCTGGCCGAGGTAGCGCTCCAGGTAAATAGGGGTCTACAGGTGCGATCCTGACACCTTTATCCTGGCATGCCGCTGCGACGCGAACACTTTGTACGACACTTGTACAAAATGCGCGTTCAAGTTCTTTCTTAGGTGTTTCGTCACCTTTTCTTTTAAGGGCAGCCTCCAGTCAACTCATGCTTGTCCGTAGACATTTAACGAAATTTTCACCTATTCATTGGGTCAAGAAAGAACAGAGTCGTACCGTGGTGTACGGTCATCCAATACCCGATGTGCAGGGCAGGGTAAGTGCGGGAAGCAAAGCCTATCGCACGGTTTTTGGGAGGTATGGTGTGGATCGCTTGATTGCAGACGAGCATCAGTTATGGCAGGAGCCGGCCGGCTGGAAGATTTTGGACTGCCTGCATAACTGCCTGGATTTATGCAAACGATCGTGGCGGTTCGAGCGGGGCTCTGTGTATGGCAGTCGTCTTTCCACGATATTTTCCTGCGACCAGTGCACAGGTCTCGACAGGGATACAGTGATGGTTGTTGCCGTCAGGTCTTCGCTTGACACATGGACCGTCAGTTATCGACTCTTTTCCAGAGGCTAAAGGTGAGCGCTCCGGCAATTAGAAAGTGACCTTGACGGCATGATGCCTCAATGAAAGCCCGCACCATGCGGGCTCTATCGTGATGGCTTTACTTTCTGATCCACTTGCCGTTGAGCTGGATGTACTGGCCTGACGGCGTTTTATCCAAGGCTTTTTTCCCGGCGATGGCCTCCACATCGCCCAGCTGAATGCCGTTCTGCTGGGCCAGGCGCTTGTATTCAGCGCGGCGGGCATTGTTGATCAAGGTCGCGATTTCTTTCGCTTGGCCGCCACCGCTGACTATACCCAGGTAGCCGTTAGGCTGCTCACCTAGCTGTCCAGCCGCTTTGGCGCTGCCCAGCGCTTCCATGGCCTGATTGAGATCCATCGCCCAGGCAGGGGCGATGCAGGAAAAGGCCAGGCACAAGCTGGCGATTCGAATGAACGTACGCATGAGTCTGGCTCCTTAGAACAACCCGCTGGATTCGCTGAGTACATTATCCAGGGCCTTGTCGACCTTGATATAGATTTCGTGCTGAATCTTTACGTTCAGGTTGATGTTGATCGGTTCGTTGGGGACCGCTACCTGAACGGTCGGGGTACAGCCGCTGCCCAACAGGCAGAGCAGCAACAGGTAAATCTTTGGGCTTAACCCCATCAGGGCTCTCCTCTGTCATGGATGCGATGAATCGCGCCGCAGACGTTCCTGCACACGACGCTGAAGTGTCTCGCTGACTCGGTCAGTCAGTTGCAGGCTGGTCAACAGCTGCGGAATGTTTTCTTCCAGGTTGATGCTGAAATTAAAGGCGCGTCCTTTCTGAAGATCCGGGTTGCGACCCTCCAGGCGTAGCGACAAATTCAGCGTGCCGTCTTCGTGATAGTCGACGCCACTGCGCAGCACAGCGTAATGGAAATCCTCCAGGGCGTCGGCTACCAACTGCATTCCCGGATTAGTACGACCCAAAGCTGTGATGCGCTCCGAACGAAAACGCAGAAAGCCCGGCTCGCGCGCAGCGACATATCCCTGCTCGACGCGAATGCCCTCACGCGTCCAGCGCAGCGGAAGTTCGCCGTCGATTGTTCCTTTGCCGCTCAAGCCCTCGGTGGGATAGGCTTCAAGCAGCGAGGCGAGTTGGATACCTTGAATCCGAACCGGCAGGTTAAGGGATAAGTTACCCAGATTACCTTGCCCCGGCGGTAGCGAGACCTGACCGCTCAATACGTCGAGTGTAACCTGCTGCCAATTCAGCGTGCCGGCCAGTGGTGCGTCCAGAGAGGCCTGATAACGTCCGCTCAACTGCAGCGGCCCCAGCACCACGCCTGGATTAAGCTCGCGCAGCATTAGATCGGGAATCTCTACGGCCAGGCGATTGCCTGTGAGGGTGAGAGAAGGACGGACCGTCAGCCCGCTGAACTCGGCGCGGTCGTACAGCCCACCCAGGCCCTGGCCATCGAGTTGCAGGTTTAGAGTCATGGCGCCCTTGACGGGCAGCTTCAGGCGGGCCGAGCCCTGTAGGCGCCCGTCATTGAATTCGAGCGTATCCGGCCAGGCGGCCAGCGTGCCGGCCAAAGGATTGCCGGCCCGCATGAAGAGCGGAGCGAATTCGGTTTTGAGGTCGAGCCCACTGGCATAAATCTGGGTTAGTTGAGTAGGCAGGCTCAGGCCGCTGTCTGTCCGCAGGGTGCCGTTCAAGGTCAGGCGTTGCTCTGTTACCTCCACCGGGCCGACCCAGCGCCAGCCCTGTGGTTTGAGCTGCGCCTGGGTCAGTCGTTCGCTGCGTAACTCAAGCGGGCCACTTGCACGATAGGTCAAGGCAGTGTCCTGCCCCCATGTACTTTGCAGGCGAAGTCCGGGAACCGTAGCGGTCGTGTTTTCCAGGCGGATCGAGGATTCGCCGCTTCCTGTGTCCAACCGGGCGGCCTTGAGTATGAACTCAGAAAAGGTCAGGTCGGCCTGTGTCGTGTTCAACGTGCCGCTCGCCCTCAGCTGTATACCGGCACGCTGTAGATTAACGCCGGGTTGTTGGATGCCGTCCAGCTGCCCGCTGAGTGCGGTGTTGTCCAGACGCAGGCGCCAAGGCGGTTGGGTCGCTACGGCCATTCGCCCTTGCAGGGTCAAGGCGGCCTCGCCCTGCGTGCGGATATCGATCTCAAGCGGCAGCAGTGCATCAGCGTCAGGCTTGGTATTGTCCAGCGTGGCGGCCTTGAAACGCACATTATCGAAGCGGATGCCTTTCGGTAGCTGCTTGTGCCAGGCGGTTTGTTGTGTGGCCAGGTTCAGGTCGGCCTTCAACACCTGAGGCAGTACACGGCCTGCATCCAGAGCGGCTTGCAGCTTCAGATCGCCCTGAACTGCGCCTACGTTAGGCACCGGCCACGGCTGCGGCAGGTGTGCATCGAGCCGCACCGTTCCTGTGGCGCTTAGCAGGTCGCCGAGCGCACGTACGTCAGACGGTAACAGGAGCTGCCAGTCACCCAGAACATGCAAAGCGCCTGGCATTGCCTCGGTGGACAGCGGCGGGAGTGGCCACCAATCGTTGAGCCAGGCCAACAGCCAGGGCGCTTCGTTGAGGGTAGGAATCAACAGATCGCCACTCAAGGCCTGGCCTTCGGTAGTGCGCGTAAGGGCCATGCGCAGCGTGAGGCGAGGCTGGCCATCAAGAGCCAGGGTAGTTGTCAGGCGAGGTGCTTCGCGGCTTCCCTCTATCAATGCCACTCCTTGGAGTCGCTTTCCGTCGTGTAGTAGCTCTACATTCAAGGTGAGCGGCCACAGCGTATCCCGGGCGCGGTCGACGCTAAGGGTGCCCTCAAGCAGGCAATGCCCCTGTGTACAGGGCAGGTTGAGCCGGAAGGCGTTGACGCTCAGGTGATGGGGCAGCCAGCCGGGTAGGGTGGGGAAATCATCCAGCGTAAAGGGTGTATCGTCTGTAGATGGGGTGGGCGTCTCGGCCTGATCAAGCGTCATCTCGACCTGCTCCAACGTAACCCTGCTGGCGGTCCAGTCAAGACGAGCGGGCCCGGCCGTTATTTTCATCCCCGAACCATCATCGCTATGCCGCTCTACTTCTAGTGCAGCCAAACCGATACCGTGCCGGTCGATTGATAGGCCGGTCGTCTGCCAATGGGTGATCTCCAGACCACGTAAGAACAAGGCCCAGCCGAGGCTGCCTAATGCCAGAAGCATTAATAGCAGGAACAGCAGCACGCCTGCTCTGCGCAGCCAACGAGGCGTAAGGAGATGATGACGAATCGTAGTCAGCACAGTCACCCAGGCGAAACGATGGTGCTACAGGGTGAACTGTTCCGGCTGGCTTGATCAAGCCCGTTGCCAAATTACATCAGGGCTTGATCATAGAGTGTTAGCAGGTCAACAAAACCGATGCGGCACGGGGCTTTCTGTGGTTAGAGCCTGACTCCTTTGAATGGATTCCAACTTTGCGTGTTTTTTGTTTCCTTCAGGTAATACGCATAGTTGGTGACCAAGGCGTACAGGTTGGCTAGTACGAAGTTGATGCCGACGTCCAGAATTTGCGGTATTTCGATACCGCCGTATTCGCTAAGTAAGACTTCAAGCAGGGCGATTAGAACTATGATGCCGATCAGCGTCAGGTTCATTTTCCATAGGCCCAGAATGAAGAGATAAACCGGGCCGAAGAAAAAGGCGAGCCAGTTCCTGTTGATCAGCACTTTTTTCATGAAGGGAAGTGACTTAAAGGCAGCTTTCCAGGTTTCGCTCCTGGGATCGCCGTACTTATCAAAAAAGGCAAAACGCTCTTGCCACTTCGGCTTATAGGAAATTTCCCGGCAGTGTTCCAGTTCAGGCATCGCTTCGTCCTTGTGTTCAGCAGAGGGGAGTCACAACAACACGTCTAACAACTGCGCTGAGCGCAGGCGCTGTGGTTGCTGGTGTGGAGTTAGAAAAGGGGGCTGAGCGGTTAGGTATCCAGGCCCTGAGCTATAGAGAAACGAAGGAGCGGAGCGCCGGAGCAAGCTCCGAAGTGGTGCAGGAAGTCCTGTCTTTTTAACCCATTCCATCGTTCTGCCTGTTTCCCTGTTACAGGCAGGCGAAAGATTAGCGGACTGGCTGAAATATTTATTTCTATTGCCTCCCACTCTTGATTTAGGCCCGCCCTGTAACGCCTGGTTTTGTGACCTCTCGCAAATAGGAATGTACTAGGCTAAAGATCAGCCTATCGTCACAACAAGAACAAGGTGCCCCATTCATGAATGCGCAGCAGCCCTATCCGATGCCTGTCCAGGCCGTCCTCGATGAACTCAGACCACTGCTAGGCGACCGGCTCTCTACCAGTTTGGCCGAGCGCGAGCAGCACGGGCATGGCGAGTCCTATCATCGGTCCCAATTGCCTGATGCCGTCTGCTATGTGCAGAGCACGGAAGAAGTGTCCTGTATTGTCAAAACCTGTGCGAAGTACGGCGTGCCTATTGTTCCGTTTGGCGGCGGCACTTCGCTGGAAGGGCATGTTTGCGCTGTTCATGGGGGTATCTGCATCGACTTGAGCCGTATGCAGCGCATCCTGGCGATCCGGCCGGGCGATCTGGACGTTACGGTGGAGGCCGGCGTGACCCGGCAGCAGCTCAACACTGAGCTGCGAACCTCGGGGCTGTTCTTTCCCATCGATCCAGGCGGTGAAAGCACCCTGGGCGGTATGGCCGCGACCCGTGCATCCGGCACCAATGCCGTGCGCTACGGCACGATGCGGGAAAATGTGCTGTCGCTGACCGTGGTGCTGGCGGACGGTAGTGTGATCAAGACAGCCAACCGTGCCCGCAAGTCGTCGGCGGGTTACGACCTGACGCGACTCTTTGTGGGTTCGGAAGGCACCCTGGGCATCATTACCGAAGTTACCTTGCGGCTGTACGGTATCCCCGAGACGATTTCGGCGGCCGTCTGCACATTCCCGGACGTAGCGAGTGCGGTGAACTCGGTAGTATCGATTATCCAGTACGGTATTCCTGTGGCACGGGTCGAATTGCTGGATGCCCGTACCGTCATGGCGGTAAACCGCTATTCCAAGATGACGCTGGATGAGCAACCCACGCTGTTCTTTGAATTCCACGGCTCGCCCGCTGGCGTGGCCGAGCAGATCGAGCAGACCCAGGCCATTGTGGAGGAAAACGCCGCCGTGGGCTTTGTTGCGGCAGCCGACGCAGACGCGCGCAATGCCCTATGGAAAGCCCGTCATAGCGTGCACTACGCCATGCAATCCATGCGGCCCAACGGGCGGATATGGAGTACAGATGTATGCGTGCCGATCTCGCAGCTTACTCCCTGCATTATCGAGACCGAGAAAGACCTTGCACAGGCTTCGTTCTTTATTGCCATGGTTGGCCACGTGGGAGACGGTAATTTCCATCTGGGACTGGTCGTCGACCCGGACAGCAAAGCCGAACTGGCTGAGGCTGAAGCGCTCAATAACCGGCTGGTCCGCCGTGCCATTGCCCTGGACGGCACCGCGACCGGTGAGCATGGCGTCGGGTCAGGCAAGATCAAGTTCATGGAGCTGGAACACGGTGCAGGCGCGGTGAACACCATGCGGCTGATCAAGCAGGCATTGGACCCGCAGAACCTTCTTAACCCGGGCAAGATCCTGCCGGGGGATAAAGCCTCGGAGGTGGGCCTGTCCTTACTGGCGGGCGAAGCGCTTGACTGAACCTTGAGCTTCAAAGAACAACACCCGCCGAAGCGGGTGTTGGGTTTACAGCAGCCCTGTTAGCGGAGGTCCGGCGTCTGGTCCGGCTGATTGCTATAGGCTGTCTGGCCGACGTCGTCGCCCGACGTGGTGCGGTTCTTGTCGTTACGCAGTGCGGCAACGGCCTTGGGGTCTACCGGGCCGCCCTTGTTACCCCAGCTGGTACGGATAAAGGTCACCACGTCCGCCACCTGCTGATCGTCCAGGCGCCAGCCGAAAGGCGGCATGACGATGGTTGATGGGGCGTGCTTGAGCCCCGGTAGTGTGCCGCCTTCCAGCACGATGTGAATCAATGAGGTTGGGTCGTCTGTCTGCACCACGGGATTGCCCGCAAGTGCCGGGAAGGCTCGGTCGTAGCCTAGTCCGTCAGAGCGGTGACAGGCATTGCAATTATCAATATAGACCGCTGCGCCGCGCGGGCTTTCGTCGCCCTTTACCAGTGCCTCGGAAACGGCATTGTTGCGCTGGTAAGGCTGGGCGTCCGGATGGACTGGCGAAAGCGTCTTCAGGTAACGGACGATAGCAGTCAGGTCTTCGTCGCTCAGGTATTGCAGGCTGTGCTCGACCACTTGCGTCATACCTCCAAAGACGGCCATGTCGTCCGAGCGGCCCGTCTTGAGGAATTCCACCAACTGCGCTTCGTCCCAGCGGGCAATGCCGTCTTTATGGTCATTGCGTAGGCTTTTCGCGATCCAGCCTTCCAGCGGAGCGCTACCCGCGAGGAAGTCCTTGCCATCGGCATCGCTGAGGGCTTTTTCCTGCATGGCGAAACCACGTGGCGTGTGACAGGCGCCGCAGTGGCCCAGGCCTTCCACCAGATAGGCGCCGCGGGCGATGACTGGGTCCTGGCCCGGGGCAGGCGTGAAGTCGGCGACCTCGGGGGCAAACAGCATGCGCCACGCCGCCAGCGGCCAGCGCATGGACAACGGCCAGGGAATGTCTACATCCTGGTTGGGCTTGGTCACCGGATCGACGCCAGACATGAAGTAGGCATACAGCGCCTTCATGTCCTCCTTGGTCACCCGGGCGTAAGAGGGATACGGCATCGCCGGATACAGGGTATAGCCTTCCTTTGCAATACCATGGCGCACGGCTTTGTCGAAATCTTCAAAGCTGTAGTTTCCGATACCGGTGCTCTTGTCCGGCGTAATGTTGGTGGAGTAGATCGTCCCTATGGGGGTTTCCATAGGCAGGCCGCCGGCGAAAGGCTTGCCGCCTTGTGCGGTATGGCAGGCTACGCAGTCCCCGGCACGAGCGAGGTATTCGCCCTGCTTGATCAGGGCCTGATCGGGAGCGGCGTCCTGGGCGAACGCGGACGAAGCCAGCAGGCTCAAGGCCAGGGCGGAGAGGATCGTTTTCATGGTCACTGCTCCTTATGCCTGAACCAGCGGGCCGGGGTTCTTCAGGTACTGCTCGCGAATCGCCCGGGCGGACCAGTACGTCAGCGCTGCCACCAGGCCCGTGGGGTTGTAACCCAGCCCCTGCGGGAAGGCCGACGCGCCCGGCACAAACACGTTATGCACGTCCCAGCTCTGCAGGTAACGGTTCACTGCGCTGGTCTTCGGGTCGGTGCCCATGATCGCGCCACCGTTCAGGTGGGTGGTCTGGTAGCTGACTGTGTTGAAATGCGTGCCCGGCGACTTGACCTGTACGTTGATCGCCTTGGGGTTCATGGCCTCGGCGATCTTCTTCATCTTGCCCACCATAAAGTGGGTCATCTTGAAGTCGTTTTCCTGCCAGTCGAAGGTCATGCGCAAGAGCGGCATGCCGTACGCGTCCTTATAGGTAGGGTCGAGGTCCAGGTAATTGCCACGGTAGGACTGGTGCGCGCCGTGGGAGTCCATCGAGAGCTGATGGTTGTAATAGTCGGCAGCTGCGGCCTTCCACTGGCTGCCCCAGTTGGGCGTGCCGGACGGGTTACTTACACCGGCGATGGGGCGCGTACCCGCCTGGTTGACCCAGAACGGTGAACCGCCCACGAAGCCGTGGGGACCGTGGTCAAAGTTGTCCGCGTTGAAATCGTCCACCGCCACGCCGTTGCCGCCCGCCCCGATGAAGGGGTTGGTGAAGTGCTGGTTCTTGTCGAAATAGACCTTGATGGTCGCCATGTTCTGATAGGCGAAGTTCTTGCCGACTACCCCTTCGCCCGTTTTCGGGTCGTAGGGTTTGCCGATCCCCGAGAGCAGCATCAACCGCACGTTGTTGAACTGGAAGGCACCCAGAATGACGATATCCGCCGGTTGCTCGATCTCGTTGCCCTGGGCGTCCACATAGGTCACGCCGGTGGCGAGTTTCTTGTCATCGGTCAGGTTTACCTTCAGTACATGGGCACCGGCGCGCAGCTCGAATCCGGGCTCCTGGCGCAGCGCCGGGAGAATGTTCAGGTTCGGCGAGGACTTCGAGTACATGTAGCAGACGTAGCCGCTGCAGTAACCACAGAAGTTGCATGGCCCCATCTGGCAGCCGTACGGGTTGGTGTAGGGACCGGACGTATTGGCCGAAGGCAGGTCGTAGGGGTGGTAGCCCACGTCCCAGGCCGCTTTCTGGAACAGCTGCGCCGAGACGGGATTTTTCTGCGGCGGCAGCGGGAAATGATCGGAGCGGTCCGGTGCGAACGGATTGCCGCCCTTGCCTTTACCCACCAGCTCGCCTTTCACCGTCCACGCCTGGCCTGAGGTACCAAAGACCTTTTCGGCAAAATCAAAGTAGGGCTCCAGCTCCTCGTAGGTCACGCCAAAGTCCTGGATCGTCATACCGTCCGGGATAAAGTTCTTGCCGTAGCGCTCCTCGTAATGACTGCGCAGGCGCAGCTCCACCGGATCGACCCGAAAGTGCACGCCGGACCAGTGCAGTCCCGCGCCACCCACGCCGTCACCGGGAAGGAAGGCACCCAGTTGACGATAGGGCAGGGCCGTGTCGTTCACGGTGTGGCGGATAGTGACGGTTTCCTTGGAGTTATCCATGAACAGCTTGCGGCGGATGCTGTAGGTCAGCTCGTCGATGACCTGCGGATAGGAGCCGTCCGGGTAGGTATCGCGCATCGGGCCGCGCTCCAGGGCAACTACGGAAAGGCCCGCTTCGGTAAGTTCCTTGGCCATAATGGCGCCGGTCCAGCCAAAGCCCACGATGACCACATCGGTTTTCTGCATTACTTTGGCCATGGATCAAGCCCTCTCGCCGCGGATGGAAACGGGCGGGAAGGGGTAGGACACGTCACGCTCCACCCAGTCCATGAAGTCGGCGCGGGCACCGGGGAAGCCCACCAGCTTCCAGCCGATCATGTCCTTGTTGCCCCCATGGATCGGGTCGCAAAAGAACCCTTCCTTGGTGTTTTGCAGCAGGGCAGCGAAAAAAGTCTTGGATGGCAGTGCTTGAAAGTCGGCTTTGCCGGCTTCGAACTGCTTGAGCGTGGTGTCCTGCGTCTCGGCATCCAGCTCGGCAAATGTTTTACCGTATTGCTGGCGGGACCAATCATCCGCCGCCTTGATGCCGAGGCGGTAGACCTGCTGGGGGTTCAGCCTGAGCTGATAACCCATCTCGGAGGGCGCATCAGGTTGGAAAGGGCCCTGCATGTACCAGTTCGCACCCTGGGCATAAGGCGTGTTCATCTGCCGGTCGATGTATTCCGACACCCCGGCTTCCAGGGCGCCGGGGCCGCGGTCGTCGGCGGGAATCAAGCGTGCTACGGCAGCTTGAAGAAAGGCCCATTCTTCTGGCGTAAAGAACGTAGGCTGATAGGCATCCGCTGCAGGGCTTTCACCCGGCTTGTTATCGCTATGCTGTCGCTCGGGCTCTGCCAATGCCAGTCCGGCACCGCCTGTTGTGGCTAGGGTAACTACAGGGATAAGGGTCAGAGATTTACGCAGGAAGTCCCGGCGAGCGTTTAGCGTATCGTCAGCAGACATAAGGGGTCCCATCAGTCGTAAGGCATAAAATTATTAGCAAGCTATCTATAGAATAGTGTAACAAATTATGAGTGCTGCGGCATGTGGTCACACTACGACCGGACTGCCCTAGCGAGGTTCCGGCATTAGTCCTATAAATAGTAAGGTTTTGTAGTAGGCCTAACCTTGAGTAAGCGCCAAGGCTTCTAGGAACCGCTGGAGAATCAGATGGGGCCGGCGCCCTTTTCGCGTCGCTACACAGAGTGGAATGGCATAGTGAAAACGCTCCGGCTTGAGGGCTCGCAACGCACCCTGGGCAACCCAGCTGGCTGCATAGTGATCAGGTAGATAGCCTATGTAGCTCCCGGTATGCAGGAGAAAGGCAATGCCTTCACGGTCGGAGGCTGACGCGGTGCAGTTGAGTAGCTGGTGACGCCCCAGCGCTTCCGCGGTAAGCCGATAATTGGGCGCGACGGCATCGACCGTTTGTAACTCAGCGTCGCTGATTTCATCGTCCGGCCGGGTGAAGAACGGGTGCTCGTGGCTGCAATAGAGCTGCGAGCGCTCTTCATACAACGGCGTGTATTCCAACCCGGAAAGCGGGCTGATCAGCGGCACCACGCCAATATGCAGGCGACCCTCCAGCACTCCGCGCTCAATATCGCCTGGCGTCATCATGCCAATATTTACCCGCACGCCCGGCCCCTGCGCCTTAAGCTCACGCAAGGCATGGGTCACTCGCATCCGGGGAAGAGTGACAAGATTATTGATAACGCCAATGTTCAATTCGCCGCGCAGTTGCTGATGCAGTGCATTCACATCGCTGCGAAAGCCTTCCAAAGCCGCCAGAAGACTTTGGCTCGCCCTAAGCACTTCACGGCCTTCATCAGTCAGGGCAAACCCGGCACGGCCCCGCTGGCACAGCCGCATCCCCAGCCGCTTTTCCAGATCGCCCATGTGCAGGCTAATGGCCGAGCGGGTGATACCCAGCGCGCTTTCTGCCGCTGCAAAACTGCCGCATTCCGCCACCGTCTTGAACAGACGCAGGAGGCGAATATCGAAGTCGCTCACTTGGCCGAGCGGCGCTTTGCGGGATGTGCTCATTAGGTGAGTTTTTCCTTGAGTAAGCGTGAGAAGAATACGCTTTAACTCAACCAACGTCAGGTTCAATCTGATGGCACCGGTGCTTGCCGTGCTGCCCCAGCGCAGGACGCTTCGCGCCCCGATCCCAGCATTGAAGCTACCGTTCCGAGGCCCCTATGAACCAGCCGTTGACTGTTTCTCCACCGATTGCCAGCGAGCTCGACCTGACCCATCACTGGATGCCCTATACCGCCAACCGTGCGTTCAAAAAGGATCCGCGCATCCTGGTGGCGGCCGAGGGCGCGTACCTGACGGACGATCAGGGCCGCAAGCTGTACGACAGTCTTTCCGCACTGTGGTGTGTAGGGGCGGGGCATGGGCGTAAGGAGATTGCCGAGGCGGTAGGCAAACAGGCCTTGCAACTCGACTATTCGCCGGGTTTCCAGTACGGCCATCCGTTGTCCTTCAAGCTGGCCGAGAAGATCGCCAGCCTGACGCCGGGCGACCTGAACCACGTGTTCTTCGTCAACTCAGGCTCTGAGTGCACCGATACGGCCGTAAAGATGGCCCGTGCTTACTGGCGTCTGAAAGGGCAGGCCACCAAGACCAAGATGATCGGCCGAGCCCGGGGTTACCACGGCGTCAACATCGCCGGGACCAGCCTGGGCGGCATTGGCGCCAATCGCAAGATGTACGGCCAGCTGATGGATGCAGACCACCTGCCGCACACCCTCTTGCCGGGCAGCGAATTTACCAAGGGCATGCCCAAGACCGGCGTCGAGCTGGCGAACGAAATGCTCAAACTGATCGAACTGCACGACGCTTCCAACATCGCGGCGGTCATCGTCGAGCCCATGTCCGGCTCGGCTGGTGTAATCGTGCCGCCGGAGGGCTACCTGCAACGCCTGCGCGAGATCTGCACGCAGCACAACATCCTGCTGATCTTTGACGAAGTGATTACCGGCTTTGGCCGTACCGGCTCCATGTTTGGTGCAGACAGCTTTGGCGTCACGCCCGACATCATGAACCTTGCCAAGCAGATCACCAACGGCGTGATCCCTATGGGCGCGGTGGTAGCGACCAAGGAAATCCACGACACCTTCATGAACCAAGGCACACCGGATTATGCCGTCGAGTTCGGTCACGGCTATACCTATTCAGCGCATCCTGTGGCATGTGCCGCAGGCCTTGCTGCGCTGGAAATCTTGGAGCGAGACAACCTTATTCAGCGTGTGGCTGAACTGGCCCCGCACTTCGAGAGCCGCTTGCACGGCGTGCGCGGTGCCAAGCACATCGTCGACATCCGTAACTACGGTCTGGCGGGTGCGATCCAGCTCGCCCCACGTGACGGCGATGCGATCGTCCGCCCCTACGAGGCCTCACTGAAACTGTGGAAAGCCGGTTTCTACGTCCGTTTCGGCGGCGACACCCTGCAATTCGGCCCGCCCTTTATCAGCACCCCGGAAGAGCTGGACCGCCTGTTCGACGCCGTAGGCGAAGCCCTCAACGCAACGGCTTGATCATTTTTCGTACAGCGGCGCGCCACCATTACCCGGCGCGCCGCCTCTACAGGGAATCGATATGACCACCTTGAATCACCTCATTAACGGCGAAGCCTTTGCCGACAGCGGCCGAACGGCAGACGTCTACAACCCTTCGACTGGCGACGTCATCCATCAGGTACCGTTGGCCAGCCGCGAAACGGTACAAAAAGCCATCGACGCGGCCAAGGCGGCTTTCCCCGCGTGGCGCAACACTCCACCGGCCAAGCGCGCCCAGGTCCTGTTCCGCTTCAAGCAACTACTAGAGCAGAACGAGCAGCGTATCGTGCAGCTGATCAGTGAAGAGCACGGCAAGACACTGGAAGACGCCGCCGGTGAACTCAAGCGTGGTATCGAGAACGTCGAATATGCCACCGCTGCGCCCGAGCTGCTCAAGGGCGAGTACAGCCGCAACGCCGGTCCTGCCATTGACAGCTGGTCCGACTTCCAGCCGCTAGGTGTGGTTGCCGGTATTACGCCGTTCAACTTTCCGGCCATGGTGCCGCTGTGGATGTACCCGCTGGCGATTGCCTGCGGCAACTGCTTTATCCTCAAGCCCTCCGAACGCGACCCCAGCTCCACGTTACTGATTGCTGAACTCCTGTATGAAGCCGGTCTGCCCAAGGGCGTACTAAACGTGGTGCATGGCGACAAGGATGCCGTGGATGCGCTGATTCAGGCGCCCGAGGTCAAGGCGTTGAGCTTTGTCGGCTCCACCCCGATTGCTGAATACATCTATAAGGAAGGCGCGGCCCGCGGCAAGCGCGTCCAGGCCCTGGGCGGCGCGAAGAACCACGCGGTGCTGATGCCTGATGCCGACCTGGACAACGCCGTCAGCGCACTGATGGGCGCTGCCTACGGCTCCTGCGGCGAGCGCTGCATGGCCATCTCCGTGGCGGTGTGCGTGGGTGATCAGATTGCCGATGCGCTGATCGAGCGACTCACCCCACAGATTCAGAGCCTCAAGGTTGGCCCTGGCACCTGCAAGGGGCTCGACATGGGCCCGCTGGTCACCAAGGCCGCGCTGGAAAAAGTCACCGGCTATGTACAAGACGGCGAAGCAGCGGGTGCCAAGCTGGTTGTCGACGGTCGCAGCCTCAAGGTCGCCGACCACAGCAACGGCTTCTTCCTCGGCGGTTGCCTGTTCGATCACGTCACGCCGGAGATGCGTATCTATAAAGAAGAGATCTTTGGCCCGGTGCTGTGCGTGGTGCGCGTAAACAGCCTGGAAGAGGCCATCGCGCTGATCAACGCCCATGAGTACGGCAACGGTACCTGCATCTTTACCCGTGACGGCGAGTCTGCGCGTCTGTTCAGCGACGAGATTGAAGTGGGCATGGTCGGCATCAATGTCCCGCTACCCGTTCCGGTGGCCTACCACAGCTTTGGCGGCTGGAAGCGCTCGATCTTTGGCGACCTCGCCGCCTATGGCCCGGATGGCGTGCGCTTCTACACCCGCCGCAAAACCATTACCCAACGCTGGCCGCAACGGGCCAGCCATGAGGCGGCGCAATTTGCGTTTCCGAGTAATGGTTAATTAGTAAAAGGCCAGTCAAGAGACTGGCCTTTTACGTTTAGAAAGCGCGTTGTTAAGTCACGGACTAGGAGCGAGCAGGGCGGTACCTATCAAATGGACTCGAGCGCTATTACTTACTTCTCGCCCTTCTTCCCTTGCCGATTCCGCACATACAGCATCCTGCCGCCACTGGTGCCATGCTCTTGCATCTCGAAGCGCCGCTGTTGCGCTTTAAGCAGTTCGCTGAGTTTCTTGAAGCCGTACAGGCGTGGATCGAAGGCGGGTCGGATCTTGGTAATGTTCTGGCCAAGCACGCGAAGACTGGCCCAGCCGTCTTCGTCTGAGAGGTCGTCGATAACCTTGGCGATAAAGTCCACCGGAACCTTTTGCGGTTTGGGTTTGGCGGCAGGTTTGGGATCGTCTCCCAAGGAAGGTGCAGCGGACTTTCCCATAACCGCTGGCTCGACGGCAGGCTCGGCGTCGGCTCTCAGAATTTCGGTGTAAATGAACTTGTCGCAGGCCGCAACAAAGGGCTTGGGCGTCTTTTCCTCGCCAAAACCGTAGACCGTTAGGCCCTCTTCACGCAGGCGCATGGCCAGGCGGGTAAAGTCGCTGTCGCTGGAGACAAGGCAGAAACCATCGAAGCGCCGGGTGTAGAGCAGGTCCATGGCGTCGATGATGAGAGAGCTGTCAGTCGAATTCTTGCCCTTGGTGTAGGCGAACTGCTGCATGGGCTGGATGGAATGGTCGAGCAGGACCTGTTTCCATTTGCCGAGCTGCGGGCCGGTCCAGTCACCATAGATGCGGCGCACGCTGGCAATGCCGTACTTGGCGATCTCTTCGAACAAGCCCTCGACGATGGCAGCCGGGGCATTATCGGCGTCGATGAGAACGGCGAGGTGCTGGGATTGAGGCGTAGTGTCGTTACGGGCCATGGGCTCGTCCGTGAGAGGAAGATGTCATGACCATACTGCGATTCGTAAGTGGGTGCCAGATCTCCTTTCATCACCAGCGGGATAAGATTGAGAGGTCTGGCCTGCAGGTCTGGTGTAGACAACTGACAGTACGCCAGGGCGTCTGTGCCCCGTGCCGGGCGGCTATGCCGCTTCGGCCCTGTGTGACGTGTCGACAGATGCTGCTATGAATTGGCATAAAAAACCGCCCCTCGGGGCGGTCTTCGCAATCACTTCTCTGGCGGCGGACCATCATGCTTTTCACGGGGCGGATGATCCGGCAGGGCGGCCAATTTGCCGTCAAGATCCTTGCAAACACCTGAGAGCATTTTGCCATCCGGCGCCTTGAACGAAACAGTATCGCCTGCATGGTGGCCTTCGCAGGCTTTAAAGACGAAGGGAGGCGGCGTATGCGGGCCTGGCGGCGGGCCGGAATCCTGGCCGGCCAGGGCGAGGCCGCTAAACAGGCTCAGTGTCAGAGTTGTCAGGGGGAGAACGTTCATGCGATTCATGGCAGTCCTTGGGGAAATAAAAACCCTATCAAAGCACAGGCCACGGTAGTGATTTACAGATTTTACCCAAGCCTTACGCAGTCTTTACATAGTTACGTATCAGGAGATTTTATGTGTTTGAAAGGCCCGGCTTACCTGGCCTCTCGCCTGTAACGCTATGTAGCGTGGGCTTTAAAGATTTTACCTGCTGGAAATCTTTTTAGGCCGGTCAAGTGATGGTGTGCTGAGTCATTAAAGACACTACATGTCGAGCTCTAGCAATATCGTTACCGCTCCGTCGTGTTCCGGTAGCATGCCCGCTTTTTCAGGTAGAACGGGCAGATGAAGCAACGCGGGACGTTAAGGCACTGGAACGACCAGAAGGGTTTCGGGTTCATTCGGCCTGATCGAGGCGGAGAGGAAGTGTTCGCCCATATCTCGGTCGTACGGGATGACCGGCGTCCGGTGGCAGGGGATAAGGTTTTGTATGTCGCCACACCAGATGGCACCGGGCGGCTACGGGCCGAACATGTTCGTCTGGCTGCCAGCCTGACGTTGGATCAACCCTCCATCCGGCAGCGGCCCGGAGTCGCCAAGGCGACTTCCCGCACCGCTCAGGCACCGTGCCCGCGTCGTCAGGCGCATGAGGGGGTTCACGCTCTGCTGCTTAAGCTCGTGGTGCTTGGAGCCCTGTGTGTACTACCACTTTGGGGTAGCTTATATGCCTTGTCGGCTCGGCATGGTTTGCTCCCGCTAGCCCTCTACTTCAGTGTGAGTCTCGTGGCGTTCCTGTTCTATTGGCACGATAAGCAGAGCGCACAAAAGGAGCAGCGGCGTATCCCGGAAAACACGTTGCATCTGATCGAATTGGCAGGCGGCTGGCCAGGTGGCCTTATTGCTCAGCAGGTATTTCGCCACAAGACGCGTAAGGTGAGTTACCAGGCAGTATTCTGGATCATCGTGTTGATGCATCAGGTCTTTTGGCTGGATGTATTGTTTTTTCATCGCCTGCAGGGGTTGCCCTTGTTGTTTTAATCACAAACTGCCTAAACACAACAGCCCGGCAGAGACCGGGCTGTTGTGTGCACTGGAGGGGTGTTAGCTCATTCCCAACCAGTTCGGCAAAGCCAGAGAAATGGCCGGGATATAAGTGATAATGATTAGGAAGCTGATCAGCAGCATTAACCATGGCATTGCTGCACGGATTACACTTGCCAACGGCATACCCGTTACGGCGGAAGTGACGAACAGGTTCAATCCTACCGGTGGCGTAATCAAACCGATTTCCATATTCACCACCATAATGATGCCAAGGTGGATCGGGTCGATGCCTAGTTGTATGGCAATCGGGAAGAGAATCGGCGCCAGAATCAGAATGATTGCCGAAGGCTCCATGAACGCACCGGCTACTAGCAGCAGAACGTTTACCACTAGCAGGAACTGCCAGGGTTGCAGCCCCATCTCGATTACCCAGGCGGTGATCTGTTGCGGGATTTGCTCGGTGGTCAGCACATGGGCGAACAGCATGGCGTTGGCGATGATGAACATCAGCATGATGCTCAGCTTGCCGGATTCCAAAAGCACCTTGGGGCAGTCGCGCAGGGTCATGTCCTTGTAGACGAACAAGGCCACGAAGCCTGCATACACTGCAGCCACGGCCGCGGCCTCGGTCGGTGTAAACATGCCCGAATAGATCCCGCCAAGGATGATCACCATCAGCAGCAGGCCCCAGATTGCCTTGCGTGCAGTGGTGAGAAACTCACGGAGCGTAGCGCGGGGCAGTGCGGGCAGATTCATCTTTCGTGCGACGATATAGATCGCCACCATCAACACGACACCCAGCAGCAAACCTGGGATGACCCCTGCCATAAACAGCTTGCCAACCGACTGCTCGGTGGCGGCGGCGTATACCACCATGACGATGGACGGTGGAATCAGGATGCCTAGCGTACCGGCGTTACACACGATACCGGCGCCAAAGGCCTGGGGATAGCCAGAGCGAACCATCCCGGCAATGGCGATGGATCCCACGGCGGCTACAGTTGCCGGAGAAGAACCGGAAAGGGCGGCGAACAGCATGCAGGCCAGTACAGCGGAAATAGCCAGACCGCCACGGATATGGCCCACGCAGGCGTTGGCGAAATCGATCAGTCTCCTGGCTACGCCGCCGGTGGTCATGAAGGCGCCGGACAGCAGGAAGAACGGGATCGCCAGCAGCGTGTAGTGCTCGGAGGTCTCGAACAGCTTGATAGCCAGCGAGCGAACCGAGTCAGGGCTGAACAGCATGATCGTGACGGAGCCGGCGAGCCCGAGAGATACCGCAATCGGTACGCCGATAAACATCAAAACGAACAGTACAACAAAGAGAAACAGTACGGTCATGGCTTCTGACCCTCGTGCTCTTTCAGTTTCAGGGCATCGGCCGCTTCATCCGCCAGGCCGAGACCGGTCTGCTGGTTACGTGCAATTCTCACGAAAATCTCCAGGAAGCGGATAAACACCATGGCGTAGCCGAATGGCACGATCAGGGTGATGTGCCACTGCTTGATACCAAAGTGCCCCAGATCCTCTGCGCCAATATTGGCGGTCAGGAGGGTATGTACCCAGTCGTAGCTGGCTACGGCAATCAGGCCGGCATAGGCCAGGCAGCACAGGCAGGCGATGAGTCCAATAACGCGCTGAATCGGACGACTGGCCAGTTTGACCAATGCATCCACTCCAATATGACCTGCTGTACGTACGCCGTAGGCAAGGCCAAAGAAGATCAGCCAGGCGAACAGGGCTTTGGTCAGGGCGCTGCTCCAGGTCATGGACTGCGCCATATCAAGAATCGTGTCGCCAATGGCCAGCAGCGTTTCGTTGCCGCCCAGGTAGTCGCCCAAATTATAGAAAGGGGTGTAAAAATTATTGAGGATCACATACGTGAAGGTCACTAGCGTCATGGCCGCCAGAAGAAAAGCGATGAAGCCTTCCTCGAAGTGGTCCCAAATACGTCGTAGGGCACTCATCGATTGAATCTCCCGCTGAGCTGGGAAGGACAGGTGAGCCAACGCAGGGGTGGCCTCCCGTCAGAGCGCGAGCCACCGGTAGGGACCCGCGCTACGCGTTGCTGGATTTAGTTCTGGTTGGATGCGTCAGCGGCCTTGATCAGGTCGGCACCGATTTCGCCTTCAAACTTCTGCCACACAGGCTTCATGGCATCGCGCCACTGGCTGCGCTGCTCTGGCGTCAGGGTGATGATCTCGGTGGTCTTGGCATCCAGGATGCGCTGCTTGTCGCCCTGGTTCAAGGCATCAGCCTGCTTGTTCACCTCGGCAGTCACTTCCACAACGATCTTGTCCAGCTCGCTGCGTACATCAGCAGGCAGGCCGTTCCAGAACTTGGTGTTAGTGATCAGCATGTAGTCCAGAAGACCGTGGTTGGACTCGGTGATGTACTTTTGTACTTCATACATCTTTTGGCTATAGATGTTGGAGTAGGGGTTCTCGGCACCGTTGACCACGCCGGTCTGTAGGCCCTGGTATACCTCAGCAAAGCTCATCTTGCGCGGGTTGGCGCGTACGGCTTTGAACTGCTCCTCCAGTACGGCAGAAGCCTGAACGCGGAACTTCAAGCCACGGGCGTCCTTGGGTTCGCGCAGGGGCTTATTGGCAGACAGCTGCTTCATCCCGTTGTGCCAGTAAGCCAGGCCGGTAATGTTTTTGTCTTCCATCGACTTGAGTAGCTTTTGCCCTTCGGGGCTCTGCTGGAAGCGGTCAACGGCAGCCATATCCTGGAACAGGAAGGGAAGGTCAAAGACCTGCACCTGCTTGGTGTAATGCTCAAATTTAGCTAGAGAAGGAGCAATGATCTGCACGTCGCCGAGCAGAAGCGCTTCCATTTCCTTGCCATCGCCGAACAGGGACGAGTTCGGATAAACCTCGACCTTGACCTTGCCAGGCAGGCGTTCTTCAGCAAGCTTCTTGAACAGGACGGCGCCTTGCCCTTTAGGCGTGTGCTCGGCTACGACATGAGAGAACTTGATTACGATCGGTGCTGTAGCTGACTCAGCCGCTTGGGCCAATCCAGCAATGCTTAGCGTCAGGGCGCAGGCCAGCGTCTTGAGTGTCATTTTGAACATGTAAGTGTTCCTTTATTGTGATTATTAGCGTTTAGGCAGGTGAAAGCAGGTTATGCACTACGTCTAGAGCACTCGCTACCAGGAGCAATCCTAGTGGGTATATGCAAGATTCGCCTGTAACGATCCTAGAGCAACCCGCATGCCAAGAATAGCGGGCGCCTCCAGCATGCAATACCCTGTCACAATGATCTTGTAAATAGCTTGCTAGACCGGTTTCATAAAGGTTAGTAACCGTATGCCTTTTAGCTTTAAACGCGTATTAGGCAAGCTTTTCTGCTTGCATGGCGGAAATCCGCCGGTTCTGGTGTTTTAAGTGGCGATATTCCGCCGTATTTGGCTTATTTGCACGCTTCTGCCCTGGGGTTGGCTAATGGTGTGACCGCTTTTCTTAAAAAGCTGTTGGTTAAACCAAGCCTTAAATAAGCTTATTTTCTTTCAATTGTGTTGATATCTAGAGAAACATGCCCTTTTTTCTCCAATGAGAGCAGATTGTTTTGCTAGGTAAGGTATAGATATCCGGTAGCGGTATGGTTGGGTGGTAATCCGCCAGCTATCCACGCTGACCTTTTTGCAGGTCTATCGCTTGCAGATATGGTCTTTTGATAGGTGCGCTCTATCTCAGCCCGTTCCATTCATACGGTAAAAAGGCTTCGCCTTGGCCTGTTGTGCTAGACGAAGTTTTTTCATCAGCCAAGGATGCGAGTGCATGGCCGAGCGCTTCCTTTCTTTTCATTAGTAAGACTGCAGCACACATTGCGCATTGCCTTTATTCACCGGCTGAACCAGACGGCCTTGCATGGGCCTAAAGGCCAAGCCGTAAGTGATGAAGGCAATGATTTCCGTTTTTACCGTTGTAACCCTGTTGTCTCGCCTCTTCTGTAAGCGGAATGCTCATTGCGTTGTGTTGCTTGTGCTAGCAACGGGCAGTCTGGCGGGCTGTTCCGGTCAGTTTGATCATGCTTCGATCATGACAAAGCACAGCCCTGTCGAGCCGGGTGAGTTTTTCCAGACCAACGTTGACCGGATGGCCACGCTTGCCATGCGTGACAACTTGAATAGCCTTTATCGCTTACTGAGCAAGCTGTATCGACGTAACCCGGCGGAATGGCGTAAGACCGGTTTGCCTGACGTTGAGTCAGCCGAGCGCGCGATTCAGGCGTCTATCGAGCAGAATCGGGACCTGCCTTCGCTGAATGGAGTGCGGGATATCCAGGCGCTCAGTTACGCTCTCAGTCCAGAATTCCAGGGGGATCGGGTCGGTGCCTTCATTTATGCCATTGGTACTATGCTGATCACCGCGCACGGTGGGCGCATGGAGTTCTATATCACCGACACGCTTAATGCGGAGTTCATTCACAATGCTGCCCGTAACATCGAGAAGGCTACCTGGATGCTTGGTCATCGAAAGGGGTTGAGCGGCCAACGCCTGCTCCTGGCCAACGAGCTATCCGGGGGCAGGCGCAACCTGAGTTTTGCCGTAGAGTTTGGCAAGATTGTGGCGCGGCTCGACTTGCTGAGCGAAGTGTTGGATGAGCGTTACCGGCGGCTTGGGGTGAGCTATGCGCAAAGCCTGCTGTTCATGAACTTTCTGCCGGTGCAATGAGGCAGTGCTGGTGCTACGCTTCATGCACTCGGATGTAGCGTGACCTTATACCTTCCGCACAAACTCGGACTTGAGTTTCATTGCGCCAATACCGTCGACCTTGCAATCAATGTCGTGATCGCCTTCGACCAGGCGGATGTTCTTGACCTTGCTACCAACCTTTACCACAAGCGAGGAGCCCTTGACCTTGAGGTCCTTGATAACGGTAACGGTATCGCCGTCTTGTAGGGTGTTGCCAGCCGAGTCCTTGATCACTTTGGCGTCATCGCTTGCCTCGACCAGGCTATGAGCCGACCACTCATGGGCGCATTCAGGGCAGATCAGCAGCGAGCCATCTTCATAGGTGTATTCGGAGGTGCAATGGGGGCAGGGCGGCAGAATGCTCACGCAGGTTCCTTTTCAAAAGGGTAAAGCCCGGCAGTGTATAAGGTCCTACGAGCAGGCGCTGTACAGCGTGTGCCGTTTACGGCGCAGAGCGCTATGCATCGTGCCTTCGGAGCGTGCGGTACGTCTAAGGCCCATGTGCATGGCAGCGTGACGGCCGATCAATACCCTTTGTAAAAGGCGGCCTTGAGAAAGTACGCCGTCACACCTGCCACGGTTCTGCATCATTTCATCAGTGCGCGGGTTCGCTCGGCTGCCTTGGTAAATCCCTTAAGAGACAACGGCCCATGAGCCTCTCCGCCTGTGGCGATGCGCGCAGTGATGTTGAGTGCCTTGCCTTTTTGCAAGTCCTTGACTGCACTGTTGTCAAACTCCAGCGGGACGATACAGCCGACCGGCAAGCAGGTATGGAATTCGACCGACCGCTCAGCCTTGTCATCGACTTGCAGGTGTACGCCCTGAGTTACCGCTACGCCGAAGGGCAGGACGATAAAGCCACTGAGTCCGTCGCGCTGAGGACGTAGTTCCACGGCCAGCATCCGTTGCCCCTCTTGGTTATTCACCACTTGGGACATTGCACAGACTTTGCCTTCCTGAGGGACTTCGCGGCAGATAACGGTCCAGTCGCCATGGGTTTCGGTTGCGGCCGGTTTATTGGCGTTGGTGGAGGGGGCAGAGGTTTGTGCCTGTGCGCTCGGCAGGCCGGCCCCTGCAAGCAGCATGGTTGCCAGGGCCAGCGCCGGGCGAAAGCCGTTCTGTTTCATGATGCGTCCTTTGTCTTGACTGTAACGCTACAGGATAGGGTATTTGCGCCACCGAGTGGCTGGGTCATGAGCGTGAACTGACGAGCCTAGGTGCGCTGTGAGTAGACAGGGCCTGGCAGGATCATTAGCGTCAAGGTTTTTCTGCCAAGCTCAGAGCGCTCTATGTGTTACTACCGAGAGGCGATTCTTGAAGATATTCCCGCTATCAGGCGTTTGCGGCAGCTATTGAATGTACAACATCATGCCGCACTGCCAGAGGTGTTCGCTCTGCCGGAAACCGCTCAGCAGGGTGAGCCGAGCGAAAAGCGGCTGATCGGTGCAGAAAAGGCCCGCGCCTTTGTGGCGGAGGATAAAGGCGAGATCGTCGGATTCGTTATTGTCTATTTAGTAGATGAGCGCCATGCCTTTTATCAACCGATACGGTATGCCTTTGTAGAGTCTATTTGCGTGGTGGAGAGCTGCCGCGGGCAGGGAATCGGTCGTGAACTGATGACCAAGGCGGAACGCTGGGCCATCGAAAACGGCGCGGTGGACTTGCGTTTGAATGTATGGGCTTTTAATGAGGCAGCGCGGCGCTTGTATGAGGCGCTGGGCTATGAGGTGCGGTCGCTGGCGATGGGGAAGCCGTTGTCAGCCCGTTAGGTAACTTTTAGCTGGGCCATGCGTGAGTTGCAGCTTTTGCTTCTTCCGGTTGTTCGGCTCTTGCCAGGGCTTACTGCCGTTTCGCACCTAATACCAGAGCGATGCCGCCAAGCACGGGCAGTGAGGTCAGGAGCAGTCGAAGCGTTAATGTTTCATCTAAAAGTAGGCTGCCTGCTAGTGCAGTTAAAACTGGCACGCTGAGCTGCACTGTTGCTGCCTGGAGCGATCCGAGCCCACGCAGAGCGGTATACCCAAGTGCATAGCCAATTCCAGACGTGACCGCCCCTGAAAGGAGTGCGTACAGCACACCAGGCACATCGCCGTGGAGCCGCCCCAGCATGATCAGGCTGAGGATGGCGGCCGGAAGAGCGGCTCGCAAGAAGTTACCGGCCGTGACGGCCAGCGGATCGGCTACACCGCGGCCCAAAAGTGTATAGACACCCCAGGCGACGCCAGCGGTAAGCATTAGCGCGGCGCCTGAGAAAGCGGGTGCGGTGGCGCCGGGTAAGAGCAAGGCAATCAAGCCGCTTACTGCCAGTACCAGGCCCAGGGTAGCCCAGCGGTTGAGTCGCTCGCCCTGGATCAAGCCATACACGATCATTGTGACCTGGACTGCACCGAATAGGATAAGCGCCCCCGTACCAGCCTCCAGGCTCAGGTAGGCAAAGGAAAACCCGGCCGCATAAAGGAGTAGGGCCGCGGCAGCCGACCAGCGGCCGGCCGGGCGTCCCTTGGGTTGGCGCAAGTTCAACAGCAGGGCCAGCATCGCGGCACCGGAGAGCAGGCGCAGGCTGGTAAAGCTGGCTGCATCAATAGAAGTTTGTGTAAACGCGAGCCGACAAAGAAGAAAGTTGCCTGCAAAAGCAAGCAGAGATAGAGCAGTTAGCAACAGGGTCCGGGACGTTATTGTCATAGTCCGTATCCGTGGGGCATGCTGCGAGTGTAGCGTCTCGCCGAGGGAAAGGCAGGATGTCTATTGCACTGTGGAGCCGACACATCTTTCCGTACCGCGTATGCACGGTATTCTTGGGAGAGGAAGCGCCATAACGAGCCGCGCCTCTTCAGTCAGGGCCGTGTCCGTCCGGCAGGCAGGCTTAGGGATAAGAGGCCTAAATAGCCATTGCTACCAAGCAGGTGATCTAAAAAGAGATTGCATCTACTGCTGTGGTGCGGCTTGCAAGCGCGCTCCCGTTATCTGGTGGGAAAAGCCTTATTCATTACGCGGCGGCTCCTTGCCTACGGCGTAATACCTGTAACCTCCGGCCAGCTCAACTGGCCGCTTTCCTTGAAGCGCACCGTGCCAAACAGCCCGCCTGCCAGCTTGCCTTTAATTACATAAGGCATCTTTTGCGCTGGCGTGTTTTCCGTAAGCCCCCAGAATTGGCGCACCGCCGAAAATGCGGAAACCGTCAGCGGTACGGTAATCACTGCCTCTGAGTAGCGCGCCAGCGTCCCGCGTTGATCGCTTACCCCACTGGCCAGTGGCTGGCCGTTTACCTCCAGATCCATGGCTATGCCGTTATAGTCGATGGGCGTGTCGTTCGGGTTTTGTACACGCAGTTTCACTGCAAAACGCGCTTCTAGTCCTTGGCCCGGTAAGGGTTCGATACCGGCCACGCCGATCCGCAGCGGATCACGCTGCCCCAGTGTGCTACAGGCCGCAAGGCCCAGGGCAAGCAGGGCGGCAAATAGCAGGCGAAAGCACTGGCGATAGGCGAAAGAGGGCATGAAAGCTCCGGTCAATGGATGTCTGTGTGAACGATGGGACCGATCATTCAGCGCATCTGCTCCTGATGTGTATGGCGATACGCTAAAAACGTGAGCCAGGTTTAATCGTATTCCGCTGGCTCATGATCACCCAGCAGGCGCCGCTGGCGAGGTGTACAGGCTGCCAAAACCGCTGGGTTGAAACGCCACTCAAGATAGGGTGAAAATTTTTGCGCCACCATCCTGCGTCCATAATGCATTTGCAGCATATACCGCGTGCGATCCGGTGTTCGGTTACGGCTGCCCGCATGCCACAGCTCACTGCGCAGAAAGAGGACATCCCCCGGTTGGCAAAGCACCGGTTGCGGCGCCTCACCTTGCCAATGGGTTTCATTTTCCCGAGGCTTGCGTCCTGAACGATGGCTTCCAGGGATTACAAGGGTTGGGCAAAGATCCTCAGTGATTTCGTCGAGGTAAAGCTGTGCCGTGGCAATCTGTACGGGCAGCTCAAAGGTCGGGTCGGCCAGTAGACTTGGCGGAAGCTCCATGGCCAGGTAATCCACATGCAGGTCTGCGCCAATAAAGCCGGGATGGCAGCGCCAGGCCGTCTGGCCGATGAGGTGGCAATCGCTTCCCATGGCGGCTTCGGCGAGTTCGATAACCCCTGGCAAGTCCAGATAGGGAAGCCAGGAGGGATCACGGTTGAACACACATTTGTAATGATCAACAAGTCCCGTGTAGTCCCAGTGCACCGGCCTCAACTGATCGATAGCGTTACGGAGCTGAGTGATGCGGTCGGCGTCGATCACGCGGCGCAGGAGCACAAAGCCATCCTTGTACAAGCTATTCACAAGGTGGTCTGTCAGAGGGGAGACGCTAGTAGAGATATTCACAGGCGAGCCTCCATACGATACGCAAACGAATTTTAATTGGCGGTCACATAGCCCGGCTATGGCGCCGTCTTCCCTGTAAATAAATGACCTCTTAGTCTCTTTATGACTCTTTGCATGTCAAAAAACGGCAAAAATTGGCTTTAAACGACATAAAGCTCTGCTGTTGCGATCAATTTTTGTTAGCGTCCTATGCGTTCACTCCTTTCAGCACAGCGACAGGAATTCTTATGACAAAAAACTCGACCCCCATGTCCCAAGGGGGCACGTCCCTTTCTCCTGCACTTAAACCTCGCCATGTCACTATGCTTTCCATTGCAGGCGTTATTGGTGCGGGGTTGTTTGTCGGTTCCGGTCATGCCATTGCGGCCGCCGGTCCTGCAGTGCTCTTGGCCTATCTGCTAGCGGGCACGCTGGTTGTTCTGGTCATGCGTATGCTCGGCGAGATGGCTGTTGCCTCGCCAGATACCGGTTCGTTTTCTTCCTATGCTCATCAGGCCATCGGTCGCTGGGCCGGTTTTACTATCGGGTGGCTGTACTGGTGGTTCTGGGTATTGGTCATTCCCTTGGAAGCGGTGGCGGCCGGTGCCATTCTCAACGCCTGGCTTCCAGCCATCGCGACCTGGCAGTTCGCGTTGGTGATCACGGCGCTGTTGACCGTGACCAACCTGTTTAGCGTGGCGAAATATGGGGAGTTCGAATTCTGGTTCGCCCTGCTCAAGGTCATCGCTATCCTGGCCTTTATTATTCTAGGTGCCGTAGCCATGGTTGGAGCGTTGCCGGGCCGTGAAGTCAGTGGGCTGGGAACATTGATGGCCGCTCATGGCGGTTTCATGCCCAATGGATTCAGTGCAGTCATTGGTGCCTTGCTGACCACCATGTTCAGCTTTATGGGAACTGAAATCGTGACCATTGCCGCTGCGGAGTCCAAGGACCCAGCCAAACAGATTGGCAAGGCCACTAACTCCGTCATCTGGCGGATTGCCCTGTTTTATCTGGTGTCGATCTTCCTAGTCGTGTCCATTGTGCCCTGGCAGGACGCTCAGCTTCCGATCGTTGGTTCTTATCAGCGGGCCCTGGAGGTATTGGCGATTCCCCACGCCAAATTAATCGTCGATATTGTAGTGTTGGTCGCGGTAGCCAGCTGCTTGAATTCCGCGCTTTATACCGCTTCGCGCATGCTGTTCTCTTTAAGTCGGCGCGGTGATGCGCCGGCTGCCTTCGGGCGTACGGCAGCCAGTGGCGTGCCCCGTGCCGCTGTGCTGGCCAGCACGGCAATCGGCTTTGTAACTACGATTGCCAATTACATCATGCCGGAGGCCGTGTTCAGTTTCCTGTTGGCTACGTCCGGCGCCGTGGCGTTGCTGGTTTATCTGGTCATCGCTGTCTCGCAGCTGCGCATGCGCCGCCTGCTAAACGCACGTGGTGAGCCGATCGCCTGCCGTATGTGGTTGTATCCCTGGCTGACTTGGCTGGTGATTGTGTTCATCGTAGCAGCACTGGTTATCATGCTGATGAGTGAAGCGCACCGCATGGAGGTCTTGTCGACCGGTCTGCTAGCGCTGATTGTGGTTGCTATCGGGTCTTGGGTGGGCGCAAACAGCCGCCGCAAGGATGGCCTGATGATGACGGCTCCGCAGGTCCGTTAATCTGTTACAGCCCCGATGGCGCCTATGCCATTGGGGCTCCGCTCCCTCTTGTCTTTTTCCAAGCGCCTTGGGCGCCACACCTTAAGATCGAATTTCTCCTCGCTACCGTTTACATGGCGCGATTTCGCCAGTGATATGGCTTGGCCGTGGCCCGTGCAAGGCATGCAATTTGGTAATGCTAGGAAAGTGATCAGAGATGTGCTCAAGGTGGCTCATTAAGAGACCGTTACAGGTAAAACTGTAATGGTCAGTTCCACCTGTTTGTTTTATGGATTCAAGAAATGGCCATGCACCGTCTTAGTGCTTTTTCCTCTCGTAAGCTGGTAAAGAACTAGACATTTCTGTAGGCACCGGGTAAAACAGTTGAATCTCTCGGTGTTAACACGCAAAATTGTCATGCAAATATGGATGTCGTTTCCATAGGTAACAACTAAAACGAACCGAAACGGTGCGATTAGCTACAGATTGACCCATATTGGACCATAACAGTTTTCTCTTTTTGCCTTCTGAACCTATACAATTTTCTCCTTCTGTTTCTAGCGGTAGCACTTCGGTAACACGACAATGTGCGTACCAAATTACTTAGCTACCTGTCAAAAGCAGGAAGGAAACCACCATGGAACGCACGTTAAGTTCCGATTCGTTTGTCTCCTCTACCTCTTCCAGCGCCCGTGCTCCGCTGTTCCTGCGCGCTCTGGCTACTCTGGCCACTTGGCAACGCCGCGTTGCCAGCCGTAATGAGCTGGCCCGTCTGGATGCTCGCATGCTGGCTGATGCCGGTATCAGTGAAGCCCAGCGTTACGAAGAGTTGCACAAGCCGTTCTGGCGTTAAGCGCTATGCGCTTCTAAAGCGCCGTGCGTTTGGCTACGTGACCCCGTAGCCGGTATGACCTGTCGGGGAGCCGCTTGATAGTAGGCGGCTCCAATGACAGTCTTCTCCTTTCTCCTTTCTCCTTCTGTTTGCCCATAGGAAATTTCTGTTTTCGCTGTACTGTGGCGTCCGGTGAAACCAGGCCTTTATTCCTGTCTGTTCAATTGCCGGAACGACGGCGGGGCCGTAAAGTCAGTTGCCTATAATTTCAACGACTGCGTATGACGGTATAGGGATAGCCTGTAGTGAGGGTTCTCTTGAAACCTGTTTACGCGTTTGCACGCTGACGTGATACGAAGCCTGAGGGTCGCCATCGGGCAGGCCAGCAAAACACAAGGCAGTGGCTGGGTGTGCAGGTAGCGCTGATGGGCTCTGCCTGGGCAAGATGTTTGTGTTGCCGTCAAGGCCGTATCGTCAGTACGTAATCCAGCGTAAGCGGGTACCGAACAAGGGTCGGTCATGATCGCAATGGAGACTTATGGGCTTATTCGCTCGTTCACGGGGCCAGGAACCTATCCGGTTTATGGCTGCGCTTGCTCTGCTTGGTTTCCTGGCAGGAACGCTATATGGCTGCTCGGGTGAGTCGCCGCCTGCATCTGAACATCCCCGCGTCAAGGTACAGCGTGTCGCGCTGGAAGAGGTGCCGTCGACTGCAACGCTGAGCGGTGACATCCAGGCCCGGGTGCAGACGGCTCAGGCGTTTCGAATCAGCGGAAAAATCAGCGAACGGTTGGTTGATGTTGGCGATCATGTGACCCGTAATCAGGTGTTGGCACGCCTTGATCCGCAGGATCAGCGCAATCAGGTAGCTGCTGCCGAGGCTCAGGTATTTGCCATGAGGTCTCGTGCCCGGTTGGCTCAAGTCGAGTTCGAGCGCCAGCGCACCTTATTGCCCAAGGGTTACACTACTCAGAGCCAGTACGATCAGGCGCTCGCCGCGATGAGCAGTGCAAACAGTGCGCTGGCCACGGCCAGAGCGCAACGGGACGATGCTCATAAGCAACTCAGTTACGCCAGCCTGGTCGCGTCGGCCGATGGTGTGATTACAGAGCGGCTGGCTGAGGTCGGCCAAGTGGTTCAGGCTTCGATGCCTATTTTTACCTTGGCTCAGGAGGGGGATCGTGACGCGGTTTTTCATGTTCAAGAATCTCTCCTGAATCAGGGTTCCCGCGATCAGGTGATTAGGATTGCCCTGCTGAACGATCCGCATGTGCGTACCACCGGGCATGTTCGTGAGGTTTCGCCGGCTATTTCCGAGCAGAGCGGTACCGTGCGGGTAAAGGTTCAGCTGGATACCGTACCGGCTGCAATGACGCTGGGTTCGGCCATCACGGCCTCCCTGGCGCTGCCGGAACGGCAAAGGGTCGTGCTGCCTTGGACCGCTCTCAACGGCACTGTAGACGCACCGGCTGTGTGGCGGGTGGAGGCGGATAACACCGTGTCCTTGCAGCCGGTACAGATTGCCCGCCATGTAACCGGGCAGGTCATCATTGACCAGGGGTTATCCCCGGGTGATCGGGTGGTGACGGCTGGCGGGCAACTCTTGTATCCCGGTTTGACAGTGAACATTGTCCAGACGGCTGAACAGGCGCCACCATTACAGCCTGCCGCGATTGATCCCGTGTCAGAGCAGGGAGTGGCACCATGACGTATCAGGGATGGATATTGGTGCTGGTCCTGTTGCTGACTGGCTGCTCCAAGGAGGACGAGGCGGCTCCGCCACCCGTACGGCCTGTTCTCTGGGTAATGGTTAAACCCGAAAGCACGCAGGCATTGGGTACCTTTACGGGTAGCATTCAGGCTCGCTATGAGTCCACCTTGAGCTTTCGGGTAGGCGGGCGCATCGCCCAGCGCATGGCAGATGTCGGCGATCTGGTTGCCCAGGGCGCACTGCTTGCAGCGCTGGATCCGACAGACCAGCAAAATGCGCTACGCAGCCGTGAGGGTGATCTGGCCCGTGCGCAGGCGCAATGGCGCGAGGCACAGGCCAATGCCCAGCGGCAACAGATGCTATTTGCCAAGGGGGTCGGCTCGCAGTCTCAACTGGATCAAGTCATGGCGCAGCTGCATCTGGCGCAGGCCGCGCTTGACCAGGCGGAAGCCGCCGCACGTGCTGCTCGCGATCAGCTGTCCTATAGCCAGCTGCACACTGAATTCGAGGGCATTATCACCGCCTGGCAAGCAGAAGTCGGCCAGGTTGTTGCCGCCGGGCAGGCAGTTGTGAGGATAGCGCGACCGGATATTCGTGAGGCCATGGTAGATCTACCTGCTGGGCTGGCCGAGCATATTCCAGCCAGGGCGACCTTTACCGTGACCTCTCAGCTCGATCCTGGCGTGTCAGCGACCGGTATGCTCCGTGAGCTGGCACCGCAGGCCGATGCCCTGACCCGTACGCGCCGGGCGCGGTTGACGCTGAACGACCCACCGGCGGTGTTCCGCCTGGGCTCGCTGGTTTCGGTAAGTCTGACGGCAGACACCCCTCAGCAGCGGAGCGAGCTGCCAAGCAGTGCATTGTTTGAGCGAGACGGCAAAAGCCAGGTCTGGATCATAGACCCGGCAAGCCAGACTGTTTCGCTGCGTGAGGTTCAGGTGCTGGCGCGTGGTGAAGGGCGAGTCACGATAGGCGAGGGTTTACAGGCTGGAGAACGGGTCGTGACAGCGGGCGTGCACAGCCTGACGCCCGGACAGAACGTTAAAATGGATGCGGGACAGCGCCAATGAAAGGTTTCAATCTCTCTGACTGGGCGCTGCGCCATCAGTCCTTTGTCTGGTACTTGATGTTTGTTGCGCTGCTGATGGGAACGTATTCCTACTTCAAGCTGGGCCGCGAAGAAGATCCGACTTTTACCATCAAGACGATGGTTATCCAGACCCAATGGCCGGGTGCTACCACTCAGGAGACGCTAGATCAGGTCACCGACCGTATCGAGAAAAAGCTCGAGGAGCTGGATGCCCTGCAATACACCAAGAGCTTTACCCGGCCTGGCCTGAGTACGGTTTTCGTCTATCTATTGGATACCACGCCAGACAAGGAAATCCCGGCGATCTGGTATCAGGTGCGTAAGAAAATCTCTGATATCCGAGGCCAGTTTCCTCAGGGCATTCAGGGGCCGGCGTTCAATGATGAATTCGGCGATGTATTTGGCAGCATTTATGCCTTTACAGGTGATGGGCTGTCGTATCGTCAGCTGCGCGATTACGTAGAACGGGTGCGCCTGGATATCCACTCGGTGCCAGGTCTGGGCAAAGTTGAGCTGCTCGGGGCGCAGGATGAAGTGATCTACCTTGATTTCTCGACCCGCAAGCTGGCCGCGCTAGGAATCGACCAGCGCCAGATCATGCAGAGCTTGCAAGCGCAAAACACCGTGACACCTTCTGGCGTGATCGAGGCCGGGCCCGAGCGTATTTCCGTACGCACGTCCGGGCAGTTCACGTCTGAGCAGGATCTTGAAGCTGTCAATTTGCGGATCAACGACCGGTTCTATCGGCTGGCCGATCTTGCTACCATCCATCGCGATTATGCGGACCCACCTGCCACGTTATTCCGTTACAAAGGCGAGCCAGCGATTGGCTTGGCTATCGCCATGCGCAAGGGCGGTAATGTGCAAACATTCGGCTCGGCGCTGGCCGAGCGCATGGAGCAGGTTACGCACGAGCTACCCATTGGGGTGGGTGTGCATCAGGTCTCCAACCAGGCCGAGGTAGTAGAAAAAGCCTCCAGCAGCTTTACCCATGCCTTGTTCGAGGCGGTGATCATTGTACTGGTGGTGAGTTTCATCAGCCTCGGACTGCGCGCCGGGCTGGTTGTAGCCTGTTCGATCCCCTTGGTGCTTGCCATGGTGTTCCTGTTCATGGAGTACAGCGGCATTACCATGCAGCGGGTTTCACTCGGTGCGCTGATCATTGCGCTGGGCCTTTTAGTAGACGATGCGATGATCACGGTCGAAATGATGGTGAATCGTCTCGAACAGGGTGACTCGCTGCATAAATCAGCTGTTTATGCCTATGAACATACGGCGTTTCCCATGCTCACCGGAACCCTGGTAACCGTGGCTGGATTCGTTCCCATCGGCCTCAACAAAAGTACCGCTGGACAGTACACCTTCACGTTATTTGCCGTTATCGCTGTCGCGCTGCTGCTGTCATGGATTGTGGCCGTGCTGTTCTCTCCGGTAATGGGCGTACATCTGCTGCCGAAAAGCCTGGCGCATAAGCAGGAGAAAGGGCCGGGACGCATGGCCCGGGGGGCTCAACATGCCCTGATATGGGCCATGCGTCATCGCTGGCTGACCATTGCCGCGACTGTGTTGATGTTCGCCGCGGCAATGTTTTCCATGCGCTATGTGCAGAACCAGTTTTTTCCTTCCTCGGACCGACCAGAAATACTGGTGGACTTTAACCTGCCGCAAAACAGTTCGATTCTCGAAACCAAGGCGCAGATGGATCGATTCGAGGCAACGCTCAAGAGCGATCCGGATATTCTGCGCTGGAGTTCGTACGTTGGGCAGGGCGCGGTACGCTTCTACCTGCCCTTGGACCAGCAGCTTAACCAGCCGTTCTACGGGCAGATCGTGATTGTTAGTCAGAGTCTTGAAGCTCGGGAGCGGTTGATTCCAAAGCTCAACCAGCGCCTGAAGGAGCATTTCGTCGGGCTTGACGGCTATGTGCAGCCCCTGGAGATGGGCCCGCCCGTAGGCCGCCCGATCCAGTATCGGATGAGTGGGCCGGATATTGCCGGAGTGCGCCGCCAGGCCCAGGCCTTGGCCAGTGTAATCAGTCGCGACCCGCATATCAGCGACATTCTTTATGACTGGAACGAGCCGGGTCGTGTACTCCGCGTTGATATCAACCAGGACCGGGCGCGGCAGCTCGGGTTGTCCTCGCAGGATGTCGCGCAGATCATGAACGGCGTACTCAGCGGAACGCCTATCACTCAGGTGCGTGATCATATTTACCTGGTCAACGTGGTCGGCCGTTCGGAGGATGCTGAGCGTAACTCCATCGAAACCGTGGAAAATCTACAGATCGCCACGCCCAGCGGGACGTCGATTCCGCTCAAAGCCTTTGCAACCGTGGGATATGAGCTTGAACAGCCTATCGTCTGGCGGCGGGACCGGCAGCCAACAATCACACTTAAGGCCACTATTTCAGGAGAAATCCAAGCGCCTGATCTAGTAAAAGCCCTCAAGCCTTCGGTCGATGAGTTCAGCCGGCAACTACCCGTGAACTATCGGATCGAAACCGGTGGAACGGTAGAGGAGAGCAGCAAGGCCCAGGGGCCAATTGCTAGTGTAGTGCCGCTGATGCTGTTCTTAATGGCCACGTTCCTGATGATCCAGCTGCATAGCGTGCAAAAGATGTTTCTGGTCGTCAGCGTGGCGCCCCTGGGGTTGATCGGCGTGGTATTGGCTCTGGTGCCAACCGGCACGCCGCTTGGTTTTGTGGCCATTCTGGGCGTGCTTGCACTGATCGGCATTATTATTCGCAACTCGGTGATTCTGATCACTCAAATCGAAGAGTTTGAGCAGGATGGCCGCCATCCGTGGGATGCAGTGATCGAGGCTACTAATCATCGGCGGCGCCCCATTCTATTGACGGCGGCTGCGGCAAGCCTGGGCATGATCCCTATCGCCCGCGAGGTCTTCTGGGGGCCGATGGCTTATGCCATGATCGGTGGGATTGTTGCCGCCACGTTACTGACTCTGCTATTCCTGCCGGCCTTGTATGTCGCGTGGTATCGCATCCACGAGCCATCGCGTACGGAGCACTAAGAATGATGGGACACCAAGGGAAAAAACGGCAGCCGAACCGCCTCGGAGGGAATAGGCGGTTAGGCATGCCATAAGGAGCTATCTCCGGAGTTACAGCAGGTCGGGAGGGAGTAACCAGTGCCGACATTCATCAGGGCTAATGAAAGAAAGATTCGACAGCAGTGCTGCAACTCACAGGAGTCAGAATAAGTCTGTAATATCAAGAAATAAATAGGCTGCTAAGCGAAACAGCATTACGGAGCGAGCAACAATATGGATACGTTGCAAGGCATGCGGATTTTTACCCGTGTCGTGGATACAGGAAGCTTTACGGCGGCCGCCTCGGCGCTGGACTTATCCACGGCGCAGGTTTCGCGCGTGGTGTCTGAATTAGAAGGGCATCTTCAGGCGCGGTTACTGCATCGCACCACGCGGCGCCTGGCGTTGACCGAGGCCGGCGAGCGGTACCTGGAGCGTTGCCGTCGTATTCTCGACTCGGTAGCCGAAGCCGAAGCCGAGGCCAGCGGTGCTCACCTCAAGCCGTCTGGGCGCTTACGCGTACATTCTTTCACCGGGCTTGGAACAGAGCACTTGGCGCCTCTGGCCGCTCTTTATGCACAGCGTTACCCTGACGTGACGCTGGACTTTACCCTGTCCCAGAATAAGCCGGACCTGATTGAGGAGGGCTACGACGTTGCTATCACCATGGATAGGCAGTTGCCTGACTCCGAACTGGTAGCCCAGCGGCTGGGCAGTACCTACAGCGTTGTCTGTGCGGCGCCGGACTATCTAGCCCAGCGCGGTACGCCGCATCATCCACGGGACCTCGAACAGCACACATGTCTGCGGTTGCTAGACCCCAGCTTTCCTGAAGAGTGGGTCTTTGCCACTGAAAGCGGTGATGTTGCTATCACGCCACAAATGGTTTTTCAGATAAACGTAGGTGAGGCACTGGCCAATACGGCCAAGGCTGGATTGGGGCTTTGCCTGTTGCCCAGTTTTATCGCGGCGCCGTCGCTACGCGAGGGTAGCCTGGTTCGTGTCCTGCCGGAATACCGGTTGCGTGAGCGTAGCGTTTACGCGCTGTATCCGTCGCGACGGTTTCTCGATGCAAAAATTAAGGCTTGGGTCGACATCTTGAAAGAAGAGTTACCCAAGCGACTAGCGCAGGATGATGACGTTGTTACCGTACGCTCCTATTGGGCTATATAGGGATTTTCATTGTTAGATAATAATTACGCTATTCGTAATTCTCTATCTACTTAAGCGGTATTTTTCAATCATTATTACGGGATATCCTGTGGATGTAGTTCATTATTTGCTCCACAGGAGTTCGCCATGATTCGTTTCGTTACTGCCGTCGCTCTTAGCCTTTCCGCTCTGGCCTTTACTCAAACCAGCTTTGCTGAAGATACCGACAGCCAGCGGTACAAGCTTGTCGAGCAGAATTATGCGGCTATGGAGCGTGCTCATCAGGCTAATCAACAGCACATCGCCTCTACAGCTCAGCACTGATCTGACTGGTTCAATCGGGCCCAGGCAAAGTGTCGCGTCCGGTTGGCCACTTAGGGAAAAACCTTACTGCTCCTTTGGTTTTTCTAACTTGAGCCGCATCCATTGATGCGGCTTTTTTGTATCTGGGGTATTTATGGGCACACTGTACTAATGCCTCGTTGCCCACTGGAGTGTTCATGTCCCTTCACGATCTCGTTTCGATTCCCGACCGCCTGGCCGCATTACGCCGCCTGATGCAGGAAGAAGGCATCGATGCCTGCCTGATTCCTTCCGCTGATCCGCATCTGTCGGAGTATCTGCCGGAGCGGTGGCAGGGGAGACAGTGGTTGTCCGGCTTCACCGGCTCGGCCGGCACCTTGATTGTTACGCTGGCGTTTGCCGGCGTCTGGACGGACAGCCGTTATTGGGAGCAGGCGGAGGCCGAGCTCAAGGACTCTGGCGTTGCCCTGATGAAGCTGGTGGCCGGTGGCATGCAGGCCCATATCGACTGGCTGGCTCAACACGTGCCAGCCGGTGGTACTGTGGTGGTTGACGGGGCAGTCCTGTCCCTTGGTACGGCCGCTGCTCTGCAAAAGGCTTTTACTGCAAAGAGGATCACTCTACGCACGGATCTCGACCCGCTGGATGCAATCTGGCCAAACCGCCCGGCGCTGCCTCAGGCAGCTGTCTACGAGCACAAGGCGCCTTACGCCCCGGTTGCCCGTCGCGACAAGTTAGCCCGAGTACGGGAGGCCATGGTTGAGCAGGGAGCCGACTGGCATTTTCTTTCGAGCCTGGACGATATCGCCTGGCTGCTGAACCTACGTGGTGCCGACGTATCCTATAACCCGGTTTTCTTGGCGCATGTGTTGATCGGGACGGATCAGGCCCAGCTTTTCGTCGGCACCGGCAAGGTTCCTGCCGAGCTTGAAGACCTCTTGAAGGCCGATGGCGTTACGCTGGCTCCTTATGAAGAGGCGGCAGCTGCTTTGGCGGCTCTACCAGACAATGCCGCACTGCTGGTCGATCCTGCACGAGTAACCTTTGGCCTGGCCGAAGCGGCACCTGCCAGTATCAAGCGTATCGAGGCGATTAACCCATCGACCCTGTTCAAGTCATGCAAGACCGTCGAAGAAGTGCAGCATATTTGCGAGGCGATGGCTCAGGACGGCGCGGCGCTGTGCGAATTTTTCGCGAGGTTCGAGGCGGCGCTGGCCGCTGGCGAGCGCGTTACCGAGTTGACCGTGGACGAATGGCTGACAGAGGCTCGTACCCGGCGGCCAAACTTCGTGTCCTTGAGCTTTTCCACCATTGCCGGCTACAACGCCGGAGGGGCATTGCCTCATTATCATGCTACGGAGGCTGCTCACTCGGTGATTGAAGGCGACGGTCTGCTGCTGATCGACTCCGGTGGGCAATACCTGGGCGGAACTACCGATATCACTCGGGTTGTTCCTATCGGCACGCCCAATGCCGAGCAGAAGCGCGATTACACGCGTGTGCTCAAGGGCATGATCGCCTTGTCTCGCGCACGGTTTCCCGAGGGTATTGCCGCCCAGATGCTTGATGCCATCGCTCGCGCGCCGATCTGGGAGGCAGGTATCGACTATGGCCACGGCACCGGACATGGCGTTGGGTATTTCCTCAATGTGCATGAGGGCCCGCAGTCCATTTCCTTTTATGGCCAGCCGACGCCCCATAGCGCCATGCGCGACGGCATGATCACCTCCAACGAACCGGGCATTTACCGACCCGGTCAATGGGGTGTGCGGATCGAAAATCTGCTGCTTTGCGTAGCGGAGCCAAAGACCGACTTTGGTCATTTCATGCGGTTCGAAACGCTCACGCTATGCCCTATCGACACGCGCTGCATCGACAGGAGCCTGATGCGGGAGGATGAAATCGCTTGGCTCAACGCTTACCACGCAGAAGTGCATGATCGCATCAGCCCCTTGGTTGACGGGGCGGCGCGGGAGTGGCTAGAGAGCCGAACTCAGCCGTTATAATGGTGTTTTGTATTTACCGCCGGGATGGACCTCTGCCTTGGCAGGGGCTGGCGGCTTCAAGGATCATCGATGAACGACACCAGTCAGCAATTTGCCAGCGATAACTATTCAGGGATTTGCCCCGAGGCATGGGCGGCCATGGCCGAAGCCAACCAGGGGCATGAGGTCGCTTACGGCAACGATACCTGGACAGCCCGCGCTGCCGACCGTTTCCGCGAATTGTTCGAGACCGATTGCGAAGTATTTTTCGCCTTTAACGGCACTGCTGCCAACTCGCTGGCCCTGGCGGCGCTGTGCCAGTCCTACCACAGCGTGATTTGTGCTGAGACGGCTCACGTCGAAACTGACGAGTGTGGTGCTCCAGAGTTCTTTTCCAACGGCTCTAAGCTGCTGCTGGCTCCGACCACTCAGGGCAAGCTGACGCCGGATGCCATCCGGCAAGTGGCTACCAAGCGTAAGGACATTCATTATCCAAAGCCGCGGGCAGTCAGCATTACCCAGGTAACCGAAGTAGGCACGCTGTATAGCCTGGACGAACTCAGTGCATTGGCTGAAACCTGCCGTGAACTCAATCTTCGGTTGCACATGGACGGCTCGCGCTTCTCCAATGCCGTAGCAGGTCTTGGGTGCAGCCCGGCCGAGCTGACGTGGAAGGCCGGAGTAGACGTGCTGTGCTTTGGCGGCACGAAGAATGGCATGGCGGTAGGCGAGGCGATTCTCTTCTTCAACCGCGACCTGGCAGAAGATTTTGAATACCGCTGCAAGCAGGCTGGGCAGCTTGCTTCAAAGATGCGTTTCCTGTCTGCGCCGTGGGTGGGCATTCTGGAAAGTGACGCATGGTTGCGTTACGCCCAGCACGCCAACCGCTGCGCTCAGCTCTTGGTCGACCTGGTGCGCGATATACCTGATGTGCATTTGATGTTTCCGGTGCAGGCCAACTCGGTATTTCTGCAACTGTCCGAGCCGGCGCTGGAGCGGCTGCGCTTACGGGGCTGGCGTTTCTATACCTTTATCGGTAGCGGCGGCGCCCGTTTCATGTGTTCGTGGGATACCCAGGAAGCGCGCGTGCGTGAACTGGCGAAGGATATCCGCGACGCGATGCAGGCGTAGCGGGACGAGGCTGAGAACCACGATAGCGGCATGCACTGCGCGTACACGTAGTGCATGCCTCGGCAAGAATCGCACGACAGACCTTATCGGCCCAGCCGCCCATAGACGCTTCGGTGCCCTAGGCGTCCAGTGACTTACGTAATGCAATCAAACTAGCGCGCAATTGGCTCATGTCCTCGTCGTTCATGGCACAGGCGAGCCGGACCGAGCCGTTGATCTCTTGGGCCTTGGCCCGTAGATCCCGGCCGGCTGGCGTCAGTTCAATGGACAGGTTGCGCTCGTCTTCAGTACTACGGCGGCGGGTCACATAGCCTTCGGCTTCGAGCCGTTTCACCACGGGCGTCAGTGCGCCTGAATCCTGATGCAGGCGGCGGGCCAGCTCCTTAAGCGGCAGGCCGTCGTTTTCCCAGAGCACTAGCATCATAAGGTATTGCGGAAAGGTCAGCCCCACGGCGTCCAGCAGAGGCTTGTATACCTTGGTCATGGCTAGCGAAGTGGAGTAAAGAGCAAAACAGAGCTGTTGATCGAGTTTAAAATAATCTTCGGAGTTCATAGAGTTCTCGCTCGACGGCTCGAGCATATGAGCCGTTGGTATTCTACTGCATGAAAGCGATTCACCGGAGCGCTGACCGGATGGTAAGGATTACCTGCGCGTATCGAGCGCATCCGGTAGCATAGGCATGGTTTCTTCCATCCGCTTCTGCATAGATCTTCCTCGTTCATGCGAATCCATGTCACCTTTATCGACCGTGTCGGCATTACCCAGGAGGTGCTGGCGTTGTTGGGCGCACGCAATCTCAACCTGGACGCGGTGGAGATGGTGCCTCCCAATGTGTATATCGATGCGCCAACCTTGAGCGCCGAAGTCCTGGAAGAACTCCGAGGTGCTCTGCTGACCGTGCACGGCGTTCAGGCGGTACGGGTAGTTGATATCCTGCCGGGCCAGCGGCGGACGCTTCATCTGGATGCGCTGCTGGCCGCCATGGCCGATCCCGTTCTGGCAGTAGACAGCGAGGGCCGTATTCTGTTGGCAAATCCTGCATTCGCTGCTTTGGCGGGTGATTCGTTCGCGCCGCAGGAGGCTACGCTGGCCGAACTGTTTGGCGACGCCGTTCTGCAAGAAGAGTTACTCCGGCAGGGTTTCCGTATTCCCATGCGTGAAGTGACCCTGCAGGGCCAGGCACTCCTGCTTGATGCTGCGCCGATCAGCGAGCCGGCAGGCGACCGTACGCAGCGGCTTGCCGGTGGTCTGCTGACGCTCTATGCCCCTAGCCGGATCGGCGCGAGCCTGTCGGCCTTGCGGCATGATCCTGCCGACAGCTTTGAAGCGCTGTTGGGCGACTCGACGCCGATTCGTACGCTCAAGGCCCGCGCCCAGCGTATTGCTGCCCTGGATGCTCCTTTGCTGATCCAGGGCGAGACAGGGACGGGCAAGGAGCTGGTCGCCCGCGCCTGTCATGCGGCCAGCCCGCGGCATGGCGAGCCATTCCTGGCGCTGAACTGCGCCGCTCTGCCGGAAAGCCTCGCGGAAAGTGAGCTGTTCGGCTATGCCCCTGGGGCATTTACGGGCGCGCAGCGGGGCGGTAAGCCGGGCCTTTTGGAGCTGGCAGACAAGGGCACTGTGTTCCTGGACGAAATCGGCGAGATGTCACCTTACTTGCAGGCCAAGCTGCTGCGCTTTCTCTCGGACGGTACTTTCCGCCGGGTTGGCGGCGAGCGCGAGGTGAAGGTGAATGTTCGCATCCTTAGTGCCACACATCGCAACCTGGAAAAAAGGGTAGCCGAGGGCGCTTTTCGAGAAGATTTGTTCTACCGGCTGAATGTGTTGACCCTTGAGGTTCCTCCGCTGCGAGAGCGTGGGCAGGACATTCTGCTACTGGCCCGGCATTTCATGCAGCAGGCCTGTGCCCAGATTCAGCGGCCACCTTGCCGTTTGGCCCCTGGGACGTATCCGGCGCTGCTGGGTAATCGCTGGCCGGGTAACGTCCGGCAACTGCAGAACGTCATTTTCCGCGCTGCCGCCATCAGCGACAGTACCGTGGTCGATATTGGCGATCTAGACATCGCCGAGACCGAGGTGGCCCGGCAGGCTGATGGCGAGGTAGGCAGCCTGGACGAGGCTGTTTCGACGTTCGAACGGGCCCTATTGGAAAAACTTTACCCGCATTATCCGTCGAGTCGCCAACTGGCTGCACGGCTCCAAACGTCTCATACTGCCATTGCTCATCGTCTGCGCAAGTACGGCATTCCCGGCAAGGTCTGACACTCCCTTAGGCTGTCGTTTCGGCGGCTGTTCCTGCTGTTGCGAATTCATGGCGCATCTGCCTGTCTATTACACACGAGCCTTCATGCGTCGCCTCCGCAGCACCATTTTCCGTCGCATGTCGCCAAGTCGCTCCTTTACATCACATGAATCGGCTGTACATGACCCTCATGATGCCAGGTACCAATGACTCGTCCAGAATCGCGCATCAGCGCGTACGTGAACACTATGGCTTAGAGGGCAGGTCGTGTCTTGCCGAGCTGGAGGCTATTGTCGAGCGGGCGCAGCAGGCCTTCGCTCCGGCGCAGGCGACAATTTGTTTGAGCGTGGCGGAGGACTGGTGCGTATTGGCCGGTCAGGAGCCTTCACCCGAGGCCGCGGCGTTATATCGCGCTACCTTGCATGAGCCCGAGCTGTGCGTCATTACGAATACAAAGGCCAATCCTGCCTTATCCAGGGCCGGTATCCTTTTCTACGCTGGTACGGCGCTCAAAACAGCAGACGGTACGCCTGTCGGTGTACTTGCTCTCTTGGGTGATACGCCACGCGCATTTGGCACGACTGAACGATGGCTGCTTCAAGAAATGGCCCGCGGGGCCATGGCACAGTTGGAGCTATACCGTCTGGCCGCTCAGAGAGAAAGCCCTCTTGAGAGTTCAAACAGCCAAAAGATGCTCGACAGTGCGGTCGACTACGCCATCTTCTGTACCGATCTGCAGCGCAACGTCATTGAATGGAACGAAGGTGCCTCGCGGGTTCTGGGATGGTCCAGGGAGGAAATGCTGGGGCATACCGCAGACCAGATCTTTACGCCATCCGATCGAGCCCTTGGGATTCCGCTGCAGGAAGCCGAGACGGCCCTGAACCAAGGGCGAAGTGCCGACGAGCGCTGGCACATGCGGAAAACAGGCGAGCGGTTCTGGGCAAGCGGCGAGATGATGCCGCTCGTGCAGGCTACCGGTGAGGTGACCGGTTTTATCAAAATCCTGCGGGACCGTACGGAGCAGCGCCAAACAGTACTGGAATTGCAGGCGAGCCGGAGCAACTACCGTTTATTGCTGGACTCGATGTCGGAGGGATTCTATTCCGTCGACCGGCACGGCATCGTTACCTTGTGCAATACGGCTTTTGTCACGCTATTTGGCGGTCGTGACGAGGCAGAGCTTATTGGGCAGCGGCTGGAGGATTTGATCGAGCCGACCTGCGGAACCTCAATGGACCAGATGGCAGGAAGCCCCATCTATCGCGTTATGGAACACGGGACGGCAGAGCAAGTACTGGATGGCGTCTTCTGCCGGCGAGACGGTTCCTGTATTCCCGTCGAATACCGTGCCCAGGCAATCCTCCAGAATGGCAACGTTCAGGGTGCTCTCTGTACGGTGGTCGACATGAGCGAGCGCGTACAGGCCCGGCAGGACTGGCAACTCGCTGTGATGCTGATCCAGCAGTCTGCTGATTTTATCGGTATCGCCTCACCGGATGGTCATCCCAGTTTCGTGAACGAAGCTGGGCGACGTCTGGTGGGCCTGGACAGCATGGATGCTGTGCGGAATACCCGAATCCTCGATTATTTTATGCCTGAGGATCGTCCATACGTTGAGTCCGTCATTCTACCGGCCGTTCAGCAGGGCGGAAAATGGACAGGCGAATTCCGCTTTCTTGACCGACGTAGTGGACAACCTGTTCCGGTGCATTATTCAGTGTTCACGGTTCGTAACGATACCGGTGACATCAGCGCAATCGCCGCTATTGCCCGCGATCTTTCTCAGCAGCAGCGAATTGAGCGGCGTGCGGAGGAAAGCGAAGCGCTTGTCCGCAGTTTGACTGATTTGTCGCCTGGCATCATCTGGTTTGGTAATCCCGATGGTTCCCTGAGTTATCTGAACCGCTACTGGTATGACTACACGGGACAGACGCCGGAAAAGGCCTTGCCGTCAGGCTGGGCCGATGCGGTCCATCCCGATGATATCGATGAATTGCAGCGCATATGGCTTGATGTCCGTACACGAGGCATTTTCTACGAGGTGGAAAGTCGGTTTCGCCGTCACGATGGAAGCTACCGCTGGTTCCATATCCGGGCTCAACCTCTGCACGACGAGACGGGCACAGTTACAGGCTGGCTGGGCAACAACCACGACATTCATGATCGCACGCTGGCCGAGGAAGCCTCCCGTCGGCTCACCGAGACGCTGGAGCAGCGTGTTGCCGAGCGTACAGCCGACCTTGATCGGATGTGGCGACTCACCACGGATGTCATGCTGGTAGCTCGTTTCGACGGGACCATCACAGCGGCTAACCCGGCTTGGCAAACGCTGCTGGGATGGCGTGAGGAAGAACTGCTTGGCCAAGTGCTGCTGGACTTTGTTCATCCGGACGATATTTCCGGCACCCTTAGTGAAGTGGATAAGCTGGCGCAGGGCTATACGACGCTGCGCTTCGAAAATCGTTATCGGCACAAAAATGGTAGCTACCGCTGGCTGTCGTGGACAGCGGTGCCGGACGACCAATTTATTCACGCTGTTGGACGGGATGTCGAGGCGGAAAAGGCTTCTGCCCAAGAGTTGACGCGTGCCCAGGAGCAGCTCCGGCAAGCACAGAAAATGGAGGCGGTCGGTCAGCTTACAGGCGGTATCGCCCATGATTTCAATAATCTGTTGACCGGCATCATCGGATCGCTCGAGCTTATGCGTATGCGTGTCCAGCAGGGTAAGCTGAATGACATTGAGCGATTCGCCAATACGGCCCTGTCGTCAGCCAATCGCGCCGCCGCCTTGACGCATCGGCTACTGGCTTTTTCTCGTCGCCAGCCGTTAGATCCCAAGGTTGTAGATGTGAATACCCTCGTGATGGGTATGGACGAGCTGCTTCATCGCACCATGGGAGAGGCGGTCAAGCTCGAAATCGTGCGTGCTGGCGGCCTTTGGCTCACGCTTTGTGATCCGCATCAGCTCGAAAACGCGATTTTGAATCTAGCCATTAATGCCCGTACCGCCATGCCCAATGGCGGTACTCTCATTATTGAGACGTGCAATACCAGCTTGGACGAAGCCTACTCGGCTCGTAATCAGGACATTCGACCCGGTCAGTATGTTTGCGTTAGCGTGACCGATACCGGGGTTGGCATGACGCCGGAGATCATCGCCAAGGCATTCGATCCGTTTTTCACAACCAAACCGCTTGGGGAGGGCACCGGGCTAGGGCTTTCCATGGTGTATGGCTTCACACGTCAATCGGAGGGCGCCGCCAAGATTTATTCGGAAGTCGATAAGGGCACGACCGTAAAACTTTACCTGCCGCGCTACTACGGTGAGGCCACCCCCGTTCAGGATAGCCCGGCACTTGAAAGGATGAGGTCACATGCTGGTACGGATGAGGTTGTGCTCGTTGTAGAAGACGAACACGCCGTACGCGGATTGGTTATCGAAGTACTTGGCGAATTGGGTTATCGGGCGCTGGAGGCAGCAGATGGACCCACCGGACTGGAAATCCTTCGGTCCGATTTATCCATCGACCTGCTTGTGACGGATGTCGGGCTGCCCGGACTCAACGGCCGGCTAATGGTCGAGCAGGCCCGACAGTCGCGGCCCGATCTCAAGGTACTGTTTATGACTGGCTATGCAGAGAATGCTGTAATCGCCAATGGATTTCTAGAACCCGGTATGGCGATGATTACCAAGCCGTTTCCTATCGAAGCCTTGGCTATGCGAATCCGCGACATGATCGAATCGGGATGAGTGCTTCTGATTCGTGTTGTTGCAAAGGTAAAGCACTAGCCGGGTGGATTGGGTTTGATAAGCTCTTGCTTTTGTAATGATTTCATTCCGGTGTATTGAAATCGATACGGGCAGGTGAGCGTACTATTGATGAGTCTTTTTTAGCATCGGGACTAATTTGTCAGCATGATCTGTAGCGATATCGTTACGCCTTATCGTGTTCGCTAAAAGCGATGTCCTGAGTTTCCGGGCTCTGTAGCGCACTCTCTCCTTGGCACCCTGTTTGCTAAAGGCTGGAGAGCTGCCGCCTGTATGGGCTGCCTTTTATTCAGGAGTCTGCAATGGTTATGCGCTTTACCGAAGAACACGAATGGCTGCGTCTGGAAGCCGATGGCATCGTTACCGTGGGCATTACGGACTATGCCCAGGATGCGTTGGGTGACCTGGTCTTCGTGCAACTGCCGGAACTGCGTGCCTACGCTGCAGGCGAAGAGGTTGCCGTACTGGAGTCGGTAAAGGCAGCCAGTAACATTGCCATGCCGATCAGTGGCGAGATCTTGGAAATCAATGAAGCGCTCAGCGATGCGCCTGAAAAGGTCAATCAGGCACCTCTCGGCGCCGGCTGGTTTTTTCGTATGCGTCCTGCCGATCCGGAAGCACTCGGTACGCTGCTCAGCGAAAACGACTACGCTACATTCATCAAGGCCTGAGGAAGTGACCATGACCGATTTTCGCGACTCACTCAGCACCGCTGATGAATTCATTCCACGCCATATCGGCCCGCGTGATCTGGATATCGTGTCCATGCTCGACCTGTTGGGCTACGACTCCCTGGAGGCAATGACTGCCAAGGTCATCCCGGACAGCATCAAGGGCACCAGCGTACTGGACCTGCCCAAAGGGTTGTCCGAGGCTGATGCCCTGGCCGAGCTGCGCGGCATTGCCAGAAAAAACAAGCTGTTCAAATCCTTTATCGGGCAGGGTTACTACAACTGCCATACTCCGGCACCGATTCTGCGTAATCTGCTGGAAAACCCAGCCTGGTATACCGCCTATACACCCTATCAGCCGGAAATCTCCCAGGGTCGACTGGAAGCGCTATTGAATTTCCAGACCTTGATCGGTGATCTGACCGGTCTGCCGGTAGCCAACGCCTCCTTGCTGGACGAAGCCACTGCCGCTGCCGAAGCGATGACCTTTTGCCGCCGTCTGTCCAAGAGCAAGGCCGAGGCGTTCTTTGTTTCGCTGCATTGCCATCCGCAGACAATCGATGTGATTCGCACACGTGCTGAGCCGCTGGGTATCGAAGTGGTTGTTGGTGTGGAGACGGATATTGGTGATCACAACCGCTTCTTTGGCGCACTGTTCCAGTATCCGATGACTACCGGTGAAATCCGCGATTACCGCAACGTGATCGAGGCATTCCATAACGCTGGCGCACTGGTAGCCATGGCAGCCGATTTGCTGGCCCTGACGCTGCTGACGCCGCCCGGTGAGCTGGGCGCGGACGTAGCGATCGGCACGGCCCAGCGCTTTGGCGTACCGCTTGGTTTTGGCGGCCCGCACGCGGCGTATTTCGCTACCCAGGACAAGTACAAGCGCGACATGCCCGGCCGTGTGGTGGGGGTGTCCATCGACCGTCACGGCAATCCAGCCTACCGGTTGGCGCTACAGACCCGTGAGCAGCATATCCGCCGCGAGAAGGCGACGAGCAATATCTGCACTGCACAAGTCCTGCTGGCCAACATCGCCAGTATGTATGCGGTCTACCACGGTCCGGAAGGCCTCAAGCACATCGCTACCCGCGTGCATCGTTTGACCGCGTTGCTTGCCACCGGTCTACGCGCCATGGGGCATCGTACCCAGGAAACGTTCTTTGACACCCTGACGCTGGTGTTTGGCGAAAAGACCCATGCGATTCATGAAGCCGCTCGCGCCAAGGGGTTTAACCTGCGCGTAATCCGCGACACCGACCTGGGCGTTTCGCTGGATGAAACCACCACGGTAGATGACGTGATGGCACTGCTGAACGTTTTCAGCAGTGGACAGCCAATACCGTCCCTGGACAGCCTGTTAGCTCAGGCTGAGGAGCATCTTCCTGAGGCGTTGCGCCGCCAGTCACCGTTCCTGATCCATCCGGTCTTTTCTCAATACCGCTCTGAAACTGAGCTGATGCGCTACTTGCGCAAACTGGCAGACAAGGACCTGGCGCTGGACCGCACCATGATCCCGCTGGGCTCCTGCACCATGAAACTCAACGCTGCCAGCGAGATGATCCCGGTGACCTGGGCCGAGTTCGGCAACCTGCATCCGTTTGCGCCTGCTGATCAGGCGGAAGGCTATGCCGAGATGACGGCCGAGTTGGAGCAGATGCTGTGCGCGGCTACGGGCTACGATGCTATCTCCCTGCAGCCCAACGCAGGCTCCCAGGGCGAATATGCCGGCCTGCTGGCGATTCGTGCCTACCATGAGAGCCGTGGCGATACTCAGCGTGATATCTGCCTGATCCCGTCGTCTGCCCACGGCACCAATCCGGCAACCGCCTCGATGGCCGGGATGCGCGTGGTGGTGGTGGCCTGTGACAGCCGCGGCAACGTGGATGTAGGCGACCTGCGCGCCAAGGCCCAGCAGCACGCTGCCCATCTGGCTGCGCTGATGATTACCTATCCTTCGACTCACGGTGTGTTCGAAGAGGCGATCCGCGAGATCTGCAACATCGTTCACGAGCACGGTGGTCAGGTCTACATCGACGGGGCCAATATGAACGCCATGGTGGGCCTGTGCGCACCGGGCAAGTTTGGCGGCGATGTGTCTCACCTGAACCTGCACAAGACGTTCTGCATCCCGCACGGCGGTGGCGGTCCGGGTGTGGGTCCGATTGGTGTGAAGTCCCATCTGGCGCCGTTCATGCCGGGGCATGCCGGGCTTGAGCGCAAGGAAGGTGCGGTGTCGGCAGCGCCCTATGGCAGCGCGAGTATTCTGCCGATCTCCTGGATGTACATGAAGATGATGGGCGGCGAGGGGCTGACCCGCGCATCGCAGATTGCCATTCTGAACGCCAATTACATCGCCCGCCGCCTGGAGACCCATTACCCGGTGCTGTATTCGGGCGAGGGTGGTCTGGTCGCTCATGAATGCATTCTCGACCTGCGCCCGCTCAAGGAAACCAGTGGCGTGACTGTGGACGACGTGGCCAAGCGGTTGATCGACTTTGGCTTCCATGCGCCAACCATGTCCTTCCCGGTGGCCGGCACGCTGATGATCGAGCCGACCGAGAGCGAGTCCAAGGCCGAGCTGGATCGCTTCTGCGATGCCATGATCGCGATTCGTGAGGAAATTCGTGCCATTGAAACAGGTACGTTGGATGCCAACGATAACCCGCTCAACAACGCTCCGCACACAGCCCGCGAGCTGACCGGCGAATGGACTCATCCCTATAGCCGCGAACAGGCGGTATACCCGCTGCCGTCGCTGGTGGATGGCAAGTACTTCCCGCCGGTGGCGCGTATCGACAACGTATACGGCGACCGTAACCTGGTCTGCTCCTGCCCGCCGATCGAGGCGTATCAGGACGCCTGATTAGTAGTGACGGCGATGGGTTACGCCTTTGGCTGACCCATCCTGTTTCTGTCATCTCGTAGGATGGGTGGAGCAACGCGGTACCCGTCTATTGCCGTTACCGTATTCCTTCGCGTTGGACGCGACTGCACGACTCATGAAGGAGTCCCCATGACCGAATCATTGCTCAAGACCCCGCTCCATGCCCTGCACCTTGAACTAGGTGCGCGCATGGTGCCGTTTGCCGGGTATGACATGCCTGTGCAATACCCCCTCGGCGTGCTCAAGGAGCACCAGCACACCCGTGCTCAGGCCGGCCTATTTGACGTGTCCCACATGGGGCAGATCCTGCTCGAAGGGGAGGCGGCTGCCGAAGCGCTGGAAACCCTGGTTCCGGTCGATATCATCGACTTGCCTACCGGCATGCAGCGTTATGCACTGTTCACCAATGAAAACGGCGGCATCCTGGACGACCTGATGGTTGCCAATCTGGGTGACTGCCTTTACCTGGTGGTCAACGCCGCGTGCAAGACGCAGGATTTGGCGCACTTAGAGCAGTACATCGGCGACCGCTGCCAGGTGAATCCGCAGTTCGAGCGCGGCCTGCTGGCCCTGCAAGGGCCTTCCGCGGTAAACGTACTTACACGTCTGGCCCCGGAAGTTGCTGAAATGACCTTCATGCAGGTCCGCCGGATTAACGTGCTCGGTTATCCCTGTATTGTCAGCCGCAGCGGTTATACCGGCGAGGACGGTTTCGAGATTTCCGTACCGGCCGAAGGAGCTGAAAAGCTGGCCCGGGCTCTGCTGGCCGAGCCGGACGTACAGCCGATCGGCCTGGGCGCACGGGACTCCCTGCGTCTGGAGGCCGGGTTGTGCCTGTATTGGCATGATATGGATACGGGAACCACGCCTGTTGAAGCCAGCCTAGTGTGGGCCGTGTCGAGGGTCCGCCGTGAGGGTAATGGCCGGGCCGGCGGCTTTCCGGGCGCCGAGCGTATCTTTACCCAGCAGCGTGAAGGCGTGGCGCGCCAGCGTGTTGGGCTTCTTGTGCAGGAGCGTGTGCCGGTCCGCGAGGGCGCGGAGCTGGTGGATGCCCAGGGTGCGGTGATTGGTCGTGTCACGAGCGGCGGGTTCGGCCCGAGCTTGGGGGCGCCGGTGGCAATGGGGTATGTGGATAGCGCCTATGCGGCGTTGGACACAAGCCTGTTTGCCATGGTGCGTAACAAGCCGGTTGCCGTGAAGGTGGCCAGGATGCCGTTCGTGCCGCAGCGCTATTACCGCGGGTAAGGTGGCGCTTAAAAAGCAAAACGCCGTGCCGGGTTGCCCTGACACGGCGTTTTTATATCTACCTGATCAGCGATTCAGCAGCTTGCGACGGCCGTCCGGCCATACTTCCCAAAACTGATCGTTGATTCGTTGTACCTGACTTGTCACACGCTTGCGCTGTTCGTCGACCGATGCACGGAAAGCCTGGCCGGCAGACCGGTCGCCATACTCATGGCCTACCCCTACCAGGGCAGGCTGACCCAAGGTAATGTCGCTCATCTTCATGTCCTGCTCATCAAGGGGATTTGAACGGCGCGCATAGTACGCGCTGTCGCTAATGACAGGCCAGAAATGATTTTGCTCAAACCGTTGGTCAGAAGCGTGAACGGTGCAGCACATCGGGGCTGAAATCCGCCTGATCGTACCGTCTGAGGCGACGTACTACGCTGCGCTTAGTGCATTCGAGGACTAAACGCAGCGCACTGCTGCCGTTGGATCAAGGCTTACAGTTTGATCCAGGTGGCTTTGATTTCGGTGTACTTGTCAAAGGCGTGCAAAGACTTGTCCCGTCCGTTGCCCGACTGTTTGAAGCCGCCGAAGGGCGCCGTCATGTCGCCGCCATCGTACTGGTTAATCCATACGCTACCGGCACGCAGGGCCTTGGCGGTGAGATGCGCCTTGGAAATGTCACGCGTCCAAACTGCGGCTGCCAGCCCATATTGGGTATCGTTGGCGATCTTGATAGCCTCCTCGGGCGTATCGAACGTAATGACCGATAGCACCGGGCCGAAGATTTCTTCCTGAGCAATCTTCATGGCATTGGAGACACCATCGAAAATGGTCGGCTCCACATATACGCCGCCGGTCTCTTCCAGCGTCCGCTTGCCACCGGCAACCAGCTGAGCGCCATCAGCATGTCCGGCTTCGATGTAGCCCAGCACGGTATTGAGCTGCTGTGTGTCTACCAGGGCGCCTACATTGGTTTCCGGGTCCAGCGGGTGGCCGGGCTTCCAGGTTTTCAGCGCCTCGATTACCAGTGGCAGGAACTGATCCTTGATTGAACGCTCAACCAGCAGACGCGAGCCCGCCGTGCAGACTTCTCCCTGGTTGAAGGCAATACCACTGGCCGCTGCCTTGGCTGCTTCTTTCAGATCTGGCGCATCGGCAAACACAATGTTCGGGCTCTTGCCGCCAGCTTCCAGCCAGACGCGCTTCATGTTGGACTCACCGGCATAAATCATCAGCTGCTTGGCGGTACGGGTCGAGCCGGTAAAGACGATGGTGTCCACATCCATATGCAGGCCCAGCGCCTTGCCCACGGTATGTCCAAAGCCCGGCAGCACGTTAAGCACACCCGGTGGAATACCGGCCTCGATAGCCAGTTGGGCAATACGGATAGCGGTAAGCGGGGACTTCTCGGAGGGCTTGAGCACAACCGAGTTGCCGGTCGCCAAGGCTGGGCCGAGCTTCCAGCAGGCCATCATCAGCGGAAAATTCCACGGCACGATAGCGGCAACGACGCCTACCGGCTCTCGGGTCACAAGGCCCAGCTCGTCATGCGCGGTGGCGGCTACTTCGTCGTAGATCTTATCGATAGCCTCGCCGCTCCAGCGCAGGGCGCGAGCCGAGAGAGGAATATCAATATGGTACGAATCGCTGATGGGCTTGCCCATGTCCAGCGTTTCCAGGAGACCCAGCTCGGCGGCATTCTGCTCGAGCAGGTCGGCGAAGCGGATAATAATGGCCTTGCGCTTGACGGGTGCCAGGCGCGACCAGACCCCGGATTCGAACGTAGCGCGAGCGCTGGCGACGGCGCGGTCGGCATCGGCAGTATCACAGCTGGCAACCTTGGTCAGGAAACGACCATCGACCGGACTGATGCAGTCAAAGGTCTCGCCGGAAGCGGCATCGCAGTATTCACCCTGGATGAAGGCGCGGCCTTCAATGGTCAGACTTTGGAAGCGTTGCTCCCACTCGGCGCGGGTCGGCGTGCTCATGCTGGTTTCCTCTCAATAGGTAGAAGAGGCGGTGGCCGTAAAGCCTGGCGCATCCGCAAAGCTGTCAGCCACCCTAAACCAAGGTAGGGGTGTTATCAATATTTGACAAAAACCCTATGAGGCCGCCGATTCGTTCAATTTATCGAACGTAGGCCGGTGATGTTTAGCGCACAGCGTCCAGCGTGACCTCGAATACCAGTGGCGCATACGGCGGAATCAGGTCGCCAGCACCTTCATCCCCATACGCTTGGGCAGAAGGCACCACGATGCGCCAGGTCGAACCGACCGGCATGTGTACGAGTGCGGTCTGCCAGCCAGGGATAACGCTGGACAGCTTGAACCACTGCGGCGTCTGTTGCTCATCGAAAACGCTGTCGTCAGGCAGCTTGCCAACATAACGAACCTGAACATCGCCCCCGGGTTTTGGCAGCGGGCCGGTTCCTGGGTGGATAACACTGACCAGCACGCCGCCGTCCAGCTCCTTCACACCGTAACGCGTCTTTTCATTGACCAGAAAGCGCGCCTCGGCGGCCTTGGCCTGTTGAGCATCGGCCTCCTCGCTTTCCAGGATGACGGTTTCGTTGTGCTGGGCGACAAGTTCATCGATCCGCTTCTTGTCCAGGGCCAACGGCTCGCCGTTATAGGCATCCCGCAGTCCGCGGAGCAGATCTTCGGCTTTAAGGTCCGGCAGTTCAGTCTTCAGCCGGGCGCCAATCTCGGTGCCCAGGCTATAGGCCAGTTCGTCCTTGACCTTTTCCTGCGCCTGAACGGCAAAGGGCAAGGCAAGGCAAAGGCTTAACAGGGAAAGGCGCAACATTTACATGATCCTCATCAGTCGATAGCTGCCTGTGCAAGCTGGGCCAAAGCCTGCGGTTCGGTCCAGCCAGCATGGCCTGACAATGCAGCCAGCCAGCCTGTCGAAAGCGGTTGGCCATCTGCCGGCCAGCCTACACTGGCTTGCTCCAGGCGAGCGAGCAGTTCACGTTCGGCGTCCACTTCCAGATGTTTCAGCCGCTCACGCAGGGCGGTCAGGGCCGGATCGCTTTGAGCGGCGGCGCGCCAGTCGGTTCTTACACGCCGCAGGGGCTCGATAACCTGGGTGCGCCACGGAGCGGCAAGCGATTCCAGAACGCGCTGGCGTTCAGGCGTCAGTTGAATGCCTTGGCGGTCCAGCCAGGCGGCCGTCAGTAGCAGGCAGACATCGGCACCTGCCGCCTGCAGGCGAAGGCAGGCATCGGTAACGCCAGGCTGGGTATAGACGGCCAGCGCAAACGGCCATAAGGCTTCAGTCATCATGTTACTCATGGTCACGGAACGGTCTATCCTGACAGGAGAACGCCCGCCATGCATCTATCGCACTTGCCAGCCGGCACGAAACCTCTTTTACTGGCCCGTTTCCAGTCAGGCACTCCTGCCTGATTTCGCCTTCCGGGTATAGGCTCCACATTCTCCGCCATGATTCGAATATCTAACCTTACGCTACAACGTGGCCCCCAGCGCTTGCTTGAAGATGCTGAACTGACCGTGCATCCAGGCCAGAATGTCGGCCTTATCGGCGCCAACGGCGCAGGCAAGTCCAGCCTGTTTGCCTTGCTGCGCGGGCATCTCACACCTGATGCCGGCGATTGCCATCTACCTGCTTCCTGGCGCATCGCCCATATGCGTCAGGAGATCGACACGCTTGACCGTCTCGCCGTGGACTATGTTCTTGACGGCGACGTACACCTGCGTGCTGTCCAGGCTGGTCTGGTGGATGCCGAGGCCGCACAGGACGGTAATGCCCTGGCGCGCCTCCATGCCGAACTGGAAACGGCCGACGGTTACACCGCCGATGCGCGAGCCCGCAAACTGCTCGCCGGGCTGGGCTTTACGTCCGAGCAGATGGAGCGCCGGGTAGGCGACTTCTCCGGTGGCTGGCGGATGCGCCTGAATCTGGCGCAGGCGCTCATGTGCCCATCCGACCTGTTGCTGCTCGACGAACCAACCAACCACCTGGATCTCGACGCCATCCTCTGGCTGGAGGACTGGCTCAAAAGTTATCCAGGCACCTTGCTGCTGATTTCCCACGACCGGGACTTCCTCGATACGGTAGTCGATCATGTCATCCATCTTGAGCAGCAAAAGCTAACGCTCTATCGCGGCGGTTATTCCAGTTTTGAACGCACTCGCGCCGAGCGGCTGGCGCAGCAGCAGCAAGCCTACGAGAAGCAGCAGGCGCAGCGCGCCCATATGGAAAAATTCATTGCCCGCTTCAAGGCGCAGGCCACCAAGGCCCGCCAGGCCCAGAGCCGGATCAAGGCACTGGAACGGCTCGAAGAGCTGGCCCCAGCCCATGTGGACTCGCCTTTCGATTTTCGCTTTCGCGAATCGGACAAATTGTCCAATCCGCTTCTGGACTTGAGCGAGGGTCGCCTCGGCTATGGTGACAAGACCATTCTGCACCCGGTCAAATTGCAATTGGCACCCGGCGCCCGTATTGGCCTGCTCGGCCCCAACGGGGCGGGTAAGTCCACGCTGATCAAGACGCTTGCCGGTGAGTTGCAACCGCTAGGCGGTCGGCTGATCTGTGGTGAGAACCTGGCTATCGGCTATTTCGCCCAGCATCAGCTGGACTCGCTTGACCCCAAGGCCAGCCCGCTGTTGCACCTGCAGCGTATTGCTCCGGGTGAACGTGAGCAAACGTTGCGCGATTTTCTGGGTGGCTTCGACTTCCGTGGCAACCGCTGCGATGAGGCAGTGCTGAATTTCTCCGGCGGAGAGAAGGCCCGTTTGGCCCTGGCCCTGATCGCCTGGCAAAAGCCTAATCTGTTGCTGCTTGACGAACCAACCAACCACCTCGACCTGGACATGCGCCTGGCCCTGACCATGGCCTTGCAGGAATTTTCTGGCGCCGTGCTGGTCGTTTCCCACGACCGCCACCTGCTCAAAAGCACCACGGACGAGTTTCTGTTGGTGGCCGAGGGCCGCGTGCAAAGTTTTGACGGCGACCTCGACGATTATGCCCGCTGGCTGGTGGATTACCGTGCCCGGCAGCAACCAATCACCACAGGGGAAGAATTGACCGATAAGGTCGACAAGCGCGCCCAGCGTCAGGCAGCTGCCGCTCTTCGTCAGCAGTTGGCCCCGCTCAAGCGTGAGGCCGAAAAGCTGGAAAAAGAGTTGGGCAAAGTTCAGGAAAAGCTGGCGGCACTGGAAACACGGCTAGGGGACAGCGGTCTTTACGAGGCATCTCGCAAGGAAGAGCTACGGCTGGCGCTGGCAGAGCAGGCACAGCTGAAAAGCCGTGAAAGCGAGCTGGAGGAAAGTTGGCTGGAAGCCTTGGAGCGCTTGGAAAGTCTGCAACTGGAGCTGGAGAATGCTTCGTGATCGAGTCGTTATATAACCTGATTCCCGAGGGCTGGGAGCGCAGCGTTCTGCTGGGGCTGCAGGTCCTGGCGATTTTATTGGCAGGGTTTATCCTGCAACGTTTCGTCGCGCGTACCATTACCCGTATCGGTGAGCGCTATCATCTGCCGCCGCAGTTCGTCCTGGTCATACGGGGCCTGTTGCGCTGGCTGATCATGGGCAGCGCGGTGCTTATGGTCCTGGAGCGCTTTGGCGTGTCCGGCTCGGTTCTCTGGGCGGCGCTGTCCGGTTTCGTTGCCGTGGCTGCGGTGGCGTTCTTTGCCATCTGGAGCGTACTGTCGAACCTGTTCTGCGCCGTGCTGATCTTTACCCTTGGGCCGTTCCGGCTGGGGGATCGTGTCGAAGTGATTGAGTCGGCGGATAAGCCGGGCGTAAAAGGCCGGGTGGTGGCCATTAATATGCTGTACACCACGCTGGAAGACATGACTGAAGGGGTCAATATCGAAGAAGCGCCGCTTCTGCAGATTCCCAATTCGCTGTTTTTTCAGAAAGCCGTGCGGCGTTGGCGCGGAACGGATGTCCCGTTTACCTTCCTGGACCGTTAACGGTAGGAGCTCATTATGGCATTGCACACATGGCTGGCTTTTTTGCTGGCCTGCTGGGTCATCAGTCTTTCTCCAGGTGCCGGAGCCATCGCGTCGATGGCCGCGGGGCTGCGGCACGGGTTCTGGCATGGCTACTGGAACGCCATTGGCCTGCAGGTAGGGTTGGCCTTGCAGATCGCTATCGTGGCGGCAGGCGTTGGGGCTCTGCTGGCGACGTCACAACTGGCCTTTACGCTGATTAAGTGGTTTGGCGTGGCGTATCTGGTTTATCTGGCGATTCGACAGTGGCAGGCGCCGCCCATGGACCTGACTGCCGCGTCCGGGCAGGCAGTGACCCGGCCGCTGGCGTTGGTCGTCCGTGGTTTTCTCGTGAATGCCAGTAACCCCAAGGCCGTTGTCTTTATGCTGGCAGTGCTACCGCAGTTCGTAGACCCGCAAAAACCCTTACTCACGCAATACCTGATCATTGGCGCGACCATGGTCACGGTCGACCTGATCGTAATGGCGGGATATACCGGGCTGGCAGCCCGGGTGCTGCGCCTGCTGCGAACGGCGCGCCAGCAGCGGATCACCAATCGAGTCTTTGCCAGCCTGTTCATTGGTGCCGCCGCCTTGCTAGCCACGGTTCGCCGGGCAGTTGTTTAAGCGATAGGGCACCTTGCCACGCTGGGGGGGCAGTTTTTCGAGGCTAAATCGGCAGGCCCCTGTAAAATCTGCACCTAATCCAAACACAATACTTGTAACAAATATTTACAAGTAGAACACTATGGCAGATGCCATCTGTTCCTGTTTGGAAGCCCTTATGTTCAAGCTGTACCGCCGATTAGCCTTTTTGGGCTTGCCCCTGCTCTTGTTGCTCAGTCTGACCGCACGGGCCGAGACTGAGGAGGAGGCCGCCCGCGCCTTGCACGTGCTGGGCTATCTAAGCGCCGGTTATCCTGCCACGGTGCAGGCCGGTACGGTGGTCAAGGAGCCGGAATACCGCGACCAGCTGGATCTCTTGCACACGGTAACGGTCTTGGTCGATGGTCTGCCTGATCATCCTGAAAAGGCAGCACTTCAGCAAAGCATGGTTCGTCTGGAACAGGTCGTCATGCAAAAGGCGGAGGGCGCCGCTGTTGCTCAGGAGGCGAGTGCGCTCTCGGCCCGTCTGGCTCAGGTCTACCATGTTGCCCGGACGCCTGCCATCACCCCCGATCCAGTTCGCGGCGCGCCGCTTTATGCGCAGCAATGCAGTGTCTGCCATGGCAATGCCGGTGCTGGAGACGGCCCTGCCGGTATTGGTCTGGAACCGCCGCCTGGCGACCTGCGTGATCCGGCACGCATGGACCATTTGAGCCTGTACGATCTGTACAACACCCTGACCTTGGGAGTAGACGGAACAGACATGCCAGCGTTTGCCGGCCAGCTCGACGAGCGCGAGCGCTGGGACGTGGCAGCTTATATCGCCAGTTTTAGCGCCGACCCGGCTCAGACAGGTGCCTCCCGTTTCGACCTGTCCCAGCTAGCCGGTCAAACGCCGGCTGATGTGGCAGCAACGCAGGGTGATCAAGCCGCCGCAGCGTTTCGTGCCCAGCGGGCCAAGCCGCCCGTGGCTCAGCGGGGGCCGGCGCAGTTGATCGATTACACGCGGACAACCCTCGAAAAAAGCCTGGCGGTATACCGGGAAGGCCAGCATGAACAGGCCTATGACCTGTCCGTTGCCGCCTACCTTGAAGGTTTCGAGCTGGTCGAAAGCGCGCTTGATAACCTCGACAGTGATCTGCGCAAGAGCACTGAAAAGGCCCTGATGGCCTACCGGCAGTCCCTGCAGGACGGCCTCTCGGCTGACGATGCCCAGGCCAAGCTGGAAACCGCCAAAGCCAAGCTGTCGGCTGCCGGTGAGCTCCTTCAGGGCGGCGGCATGTCCACGTCCCTCAGCTTTTTCGCCAGCCTGCTGATTCTGGTGCGTGAAGGGCTCGAAGCTATCCTCGTGCTGGCTGCCATTCTGGCTTTCCTGCGCAAGACGGGTCAGGCATCGGCTATCCGCAGCGTGAATATTGGCTGGGGGCTGGCCATGCTGGCCGGTGTGGCGACGTGGGCTGTAGCGGCGTATGTGCTCGATATCAGCGGTGCCCAGCGTGAGCTGATGGAAGGCATAACCGGCCTGTTTGCCAGTGTGGTCCTGCTTTGGGTAGGCGTATGGATGCATGATCGCCGTAACGCGGCAGCCTGGCAGGACTACGTCACGAGCAGCCTGGTGGGAGGCGGTGGCCGTTTCGGCTTTGCCGTGCTGGCGTTCTTCTCGGTCTATCGCGAGCTGTTTGAAGTCATTCTGTTCTACGAAACCCTTTGGCTGCAGGCGGGCCCGGTAGGGCATACGGCCGTGCTGGGCGGTGCGGCGACAGCAGTTGTCCTGTTAATCGGTCTGGCCTGGATCATCCTACGTGGCTCGATGCGCCTTCCCCTGGGGCTGTTTTTCAGCGCCAACGCAATCCTGCTGTGCGTGTTGTCCGTTGTGTTCGCTGGCCATGGCGTGGCGGCCTTGCAGGAAGCGGGTGTGCTTGGTACGCGCCCGGTGCCGTTCTTTGATTTCGACTGGCTCGGTATCCATGCGGATGCCTATACCCTGACGGCCCAGGCCATCGCCCTGGCAGCCATTGCGCTACTCTATACCAGGAGCCGCCGCGCCGAACGTGGTCGTGAGGCGGCCATAGGGCAGAACAAGCCTGTCAGCGGGCTATAAGAGGTAAGCATGCGGATCTGGATCGACGCGGACGCTTGTCCGCGTGCGGCAAAAGAGTTGGTATTCAAATTTGCGCTGAAACGCAAGCTTGAGGTGGTAATGGTGGCAGGACAGCCCCAGGTCAAACCGGCACTTGCGTGCGTACGGTTGATCGTGGTCGAAAGCGGCATGGATGCGGCTGACGACTATCTAGTCGAACAGGCCGAGCCGGGTGACCTGGTCATTTGCAGTGATGTCCCCCTGGCTGATCGGTTGGTCAAGAAGAGTGTTGATGCCCTTGATCCCCGGGGGCGTGAGTTCGACTCCCGCAACATGGGAGAGCGTCTAGCTGTACGTAACCTGCTCACCGACCTGCGTGACCAGGGCCAAATGGGCGGCGGTCAGCCGCCCTATGGCGAGCGTGAAAAGCAAGCCTTTGCCAATGCGCTGGATCGGCTGTTGACGCGCCTGACGCGAGCCACCTGAGCCCGGGTCGGCTTAGGCCGGCCCTACGCCACTCATGTCCAGGGGCTCGCACCCACTAAAGGCCTGTACCATGAATTCGCCCGGCCCGGCCCGCTGGCTACCCAGCGCCTCCAGGGCATGCGCCATGTCCGAACGGCCGCAGTCCCAGCGCTCGGTTAGAGCCGGTCGGGAAAAGTCGAAGGCTCGCATCTCGGCATCATGTGTTACACAGGCATGGTTAAGCAGAAGCAGGGTCGTTGCTGCCTCAATCTTGGCACCTTCGGCCAAGGCTTGCGCCAGTGCCGGATCGGCCCGCTCGGATTCTGGAAGCCGTTCCCCCAACAGGCGCAGGTGCCGCCGTAGGGCATGAGCCTGCTTCAAGCCTGCCAGCGCCCGGCAGGTCTGGGTGGACAATAACAGTTCAAGTTGACGGTCCATAGCCTGCCCTACGGTGCGCAAGCCTTGGCTACGCCGCCTGAACAGGTCGATGGCAATACACAGTTGATCCTTGGCAAAGGGCTCCGCCAGGGCCGCTTCCAGGGGCAGGTTCGAGGCCAGGCCGCCGTCAACCACCAAACGGTCCCCGACCGATACAGGTGAGAAGAAGGGAACGAACCCGCAGCTGGCTAGCAGATGATCCATCTCAAGAGGGGCTTCGGTGGTGTCGAAGCGTATCTCCTCTCCGCTGCACATATCGACGGCAACCACGGTTAAGCGTATTTCTCCACTGTTCAGGCGGCCAAAATCGACCGATTGCTCAAGGGTTTTACGCAGCGGCGCCAGATCATAAACGCTGGTATCCATCGGCATGCCTGGAAACATCGAGAGCATGCCGGGAAAACGTGGGTGATAAATCGCAGGGCTGCCCAATGCCGTGGACTGTAAGGCACGGGCCCGGTTGCTGTCCCAGGCCAGCGGCCAATGAGTTGACATCATCGGCCAGCCAGGGGTTTCGCGCATGGCGGAAGACCAGAAGCCGCGTAGGCGTTCAACCCGCTTTTCCGGCGGATTGCCGGCAATCAGGGCCGCATTGATGGCACCGGTGGAAACCGCCACGATCCGCTCGGGATGGAGTCCCTGAGCATGCAAAGTCTCATAGGCGCCCGCTTCATAGGCACCGAGCGCGTTACCGCCGGACAAAACGAGCAAGGTGTGTTCAGTCATGAGTGTGCTCCTTGGATAAAGGCCCTGCGCCTGCTAGAAGGACCCAAGGTCTTTTGATCGGGAAGCGTTACACCGCCGCCAGGCTAGCAGACCGAGCGGAAGACCGATCGCCACCAATAGCACCAGCGAGGGCACACCGCCATTGTTTGGCCCCTTGCGCCAGTCGCCGTAAACGGTACGCCCGTCACGCATGGGCTCGAGTACGGCTCCTGTGGTGTCGTCGCTCGGCTCCTCGGCCAGGAATCCCCGATGCAGTGCTCGGCCATTGATACGAGTCATCAGGCTTGGCATTAGGCGCTTTAGCAGGCTGGCTGTACGTCCTGACCCACCGATGATGACTTCGGCTCGCGGGCGCCTTACCAGCCCGATGACGGTGCGGGCGACTTTTTCCGGATCATAGACGGGAGGTGCGGCACGGACACGCTGCCCGCTGAAGTTGGCAGCATGCTCGAAAAAGGGCGTGTCGATAACGGATGGCAAGAGCGTGCAGACATGGATGTCCGGTTGATCCAGCAGCTCCTGGCGCAGGCACTCGGAAAAGCCACGAATGGCAAATTTGCTCGTGGCGTACGCTGTTGAATCGGGTTTGGCCAGGCGCCCGACAATAGAGGCATTGTTGATCAGAACGCCATGCCCTTGAGCACGGAATTGCCGCAGTGCGGCTTTGGCCCCATACACGTAACCGAACAGGTTGGTTTCGATGACGTGGTGCCATACCTCGGACGGAATATCGTTCAGTTGGCCGAAAACACCCACGCCTGCATTATTGAACCAGACATCGATACGGCCGAAGCGAAGGATGGCCTCGCGTGCCAGATGTTCGACCTCTTCCTCACGCGTTACATCGGTGGCAATGGCAAACGCGACACCACCCCGTGCACGGCATTCCTCTACTGCATCCTCCAGCATCTCCTTGCGGCGAGCGGCCAGCAGCAGCCTGGCTCCCTGCTCGGCAAGGGCATGGGCCGTAGCGCGGCCAATCCCACTCGATGCACCCGTGATAACGACAACAGTGCCAGCATTGATCCGTTTCATGGCGTCCCCCCGCTGAGCATTTGTCTTTTAGTGACGTGCTTGCTCAGAGAGGCGGATTAGACGCAGAAGTTCAGCGCGAAGGCCGAGGGAAGGGCAATAAGTGCGCCGCCTGCTTGGCCAGCGGGGCGGCGGCGATTTGGTTCAGACAGGCAAGTGTTGAGACTGACTGGCCATGTCGGCCGCTTTCTCAAACTTGCTTAACCAGACCTGCAAGGGCAGCAGGGCTAGGGGTTTACTGAAAAAATAGCCTTGGATGTAGTCGCACTGGTTTTCCCGCAGGAAGGCCAACTGCTCGGGTGTCTCAACGCCTTCCGCCACAACTTTCAGCTGAAGCTTGTGCGCCATGGCAATGATTGCCGCGGTAATGTCCATATCGGTCTGTTGACCAGGAATGTCTCGTACGAAAGCCCGGTCGACTTTAAGGGTATCCACGCGCAGCTTGCTGAGATACGCAAGGGACGAATAGCCGCTGCCAAAGTCGTCAATGGATACCTTCACGCCAAGGGTACGAATCCGCTCGAGCAACTCAATGGCAATGTTCAAATTATGCATCAGTGCGTTTTCGGTCAGCTCCAGCGTCAGCGCACGGGCGGGCAATCCAGCCTGGCGCAAGGCGCCTTCCACAGAGGCCAACAGGCCCCGATTGGTCAGGTTGAGCGGAGAGCAGTTCACCGCAACGCGCAACTGCGTGTGCCCCAGGTCGTGCAAGATTTTCAGATCCTGACAGGCGCGCCGCATGACCCAGCCATCCAGCTCACCGATCTGGCCACTTTGCTCGGCCACATGTACGAAGCGATCAGGACTTACGGGGCCAAGGGTAGGGTGCCGCCAGCGGACCAGCGCTTCAAGCCCGATCACCTGCTGGGCATCGCTGGAAACGATTGGCTGGTAATGAACTTCCAATCCTCCTTCGGCAAGGGCCTGCCGTAGGTCTTGCTCCAGGTGCAGGAGTTCCTCTGCCCGTCGCTGTAGGTCCGGCGTGAAGCGCAGGAAGCGGTTACGGCCATTCTGCTTGCAATGTCCAACAGCCAAGCCAGCATTCTTGAGCAGCTCACTGGCAGTCTGAGCATCTTCCGGAAAGTGGGCAATGCCAATGCTTGAAGTCATGCCGATCTGCTGTCCGCTCAGATTAAAGGGCGGTCGCAGCTGCTCCAGCAGGCGCAGCGACAATGTTTCGCTATCTGAAGGGTCGCTCAACGGAGCCAGTATCCGGAACTCGTCACCCTGGCGTGTCATTTCCGAATGATCCGGCAGAATTTCTGAAACGCGGCGAGCTACCTGGATCAGGAGATCATCACCGGCGCTCAGACCGAGACTGTCATTGATGCGCTTGAAGTGATCAAGGTCAAGATTGAACAGGGCAAACTGCTCATTGGACTGAGCCCTGTTCAACGTCCGGACCAGAAACTGCTCGAAGCTGTAATCGTTAAGCAAGTGGGTCAAGGGATCGCGTAGCGCCACCTGATTAAGCGCACCGGATTCCTTCCTGGCTAGTTGAGATTTCTGCTCGTTGAAACGCTTTTCCAGCCACATAGCGGCTAGGCTTGAGCAAATGATCAGAAGGGTCAGGACCGTAATGGCAATGATCAACAAACCATGCTCGTTCGAGGTCGGCGTTAGGCTAGGGGTACCCTCTGGAACCACCAGAGTAAGCGCCGCCATTCCGGTAAAGTGCATGGAGACAATGGCACCACCCAGGATCAGGCTAGCCCCGGCATAAAGCCAGCCGGTGTAACGGCCGGTCATGTTCCGGAGTACGAACGCCAGTATCAGAGCACCCAGGGAGGCTAGTATCGCCACTACGATGGAGGCTACAAAAAGGCCCGGATCGTATACCTGCTTTGCTACCGACTCTATAGCGTACATACCGGTGTAATGCATGGCGGCGATGCCGACGCCAGCCAGAATTGAAGCCAGGCTATATTCCCCTGGAGACAGGTATTCGCGACTCACTAGGCAGATCACTACGTAGGAAACCGTCATAGCGATCACAAGCGAGACGGCAGTAAGGCCGTAGTTGTAATAAAGGGGTACGGGGCCCTCGTAGGACAGCATCGATACGAAATGCATCGACCAGATACCGCTGCCCAGCGACAAGCCGCCAATAAGGCGCCATAACGTCTGGTTCTTGTTCAGCGCAGAGGAGGAAGCCAGGGTGGCCATCGAGAGGGCTGTGTAGCCGGCTGCCGTTGCGATGACATAAGATAAAAGAACCAGCAACGGCTGGTGGTGCATCATGCCGAGGGACACGAACCCATCCGGTAGATCGCTAGCAAACAACATGATTCCAGGCTCACAAAAGGGCTTCCTGCCAATAAAGGACACTGAAATAATCTCACGGCATCTCACCGAGTGAGATCGATAACCCGTTGTCGGCGGAAATACAGCAGACTTGAGCGCATGCTGTCAGATGGGTGTGCTGGCTAGATCAGGTCTTTGGAGCTCGCAGGCGTCGCCATAGCCACAAAAGCAGGCCGACCAGTACCAAACCGCCCAGTACCATTAGCTCGTACCGCTTAAGGTTGCCTAGGGCGCTTTCAAGCACGGCGCCAAAATGATAGGACGCCAGACCCAGCACCGTTGCCCAGACGATAGCCCCAATCCCGTTGAGGATCAGATAGCGTGCCGGCGGATAGCCTGACATACCGATGGCCACGGGCATGACCGTTCGCAAACCGTAGACGAAGCGAAAGCTCAATACCCACAGGTCAGGGTGGCGGCGGATGTGATCCAGCGCCTTGTCGCCCATTGCTTCCCATCGCGGCTTGCGTTTGAGCAGCTTTCGACCGTGACGACGCCCCAGGAAATACCACAGCTGGTCACCGGCATAGCTACCTAAAAAGGCCACCATGATAACCGTCTGGATATTCATGTATTCACGAAAGGCCAGAAAGCCGGCCAGGACCAGAATGGTTTCACCCTCGAAAAAGGTGCCGAGGAACAGGGCGAAGTAGCCAAAATCATGAAGGAATTGTTGAAGCATCGTCACGACAACAGGGCAAATTGAGGGCGCAGCCTAACCCGGTTGGCCGCTGGGGGGAAGGCATTCGGGTGCCGGCTCTGTGCATTCGACATCCGCCGTAAGAGTGGATGTGCCAAGGCCAGCCTTACCAGCGTCTGTCTTGGAGAGGGTCGATAGACACGCATTATTGTCATCAGTTGTTACCATTCGGTCATGATAATGCCTTATAACCCATCACACTGGCCCATGCCTGGGTCTTGGAGTACACCGTGAGTTTCACTTCTATAAGCCGTACCTTTCCTACTACGCGTATGCGCCGTCAGCGTCGGGATGCTTTTTCCCGCCGCCTGATGCGCGAGAACACCCTGACGGTCGATGACCTGATCCTTCCGGTGTTCGTACTCGAAGGGGAAAACCGGCGCGAAAGCGTTCCTTCCATGCCGGGTGTCGAGCGCTTATCGATCGATTTGCTGCTGGAAGAAGCGGCTGAACTCGTAGCATTAGGCATCCCTGCCGTCGCTCTGTTCCCTGTGACACCGCTTGAAAAAAAATCACTGGACGGTGCTGAGGCCTATAACCCGGACGGTATCGCCCAGCGAGCCACTCGCGCGCTGCGTGAACGGTTCCCTGAACTCGGCGTGATTACTGATGTGGCACTCGATCCGTTTACCACCCACGGCCAGGACGGCATTCTCGATAAAGACGGATATGTCATGAACGACGTGTCCGTTGAGGTGCTGGTCAAGCAAGCCCTTTCCCATGCCGCCGCTGGCGCCCAAGTCGTGGCCCCGTCGGATATGATGGACGGCCGGATCGGCGCGATTCGGGCCGCCCTGGAAGAGGCTGGGTATCATAATGTGCAGATCATGGCCTATTCGGCCAAATACGCCAGCGCTTACTATGGCCCGTTCCGCGATGCCGTTGGCTCGGCCGCGAACTTGGGCAAGGGCAACAAAGCGACTTATCAGATGGATCCCGCCAACAGCGATGAAGCCTTGCAGGAAGTGGCGGGGGACTTGGCCGAAGGTGCCGACTCCGTCATGGTCAAGCCGGGTATGCCCTATTTGGATATCGTTCGCCGGGTCAAAGACGAGTTTCGTGTGCCGACGTTCGTTTACCAGGTTAGCGGCGAGTATGCGATGCACGTGGCTGCCATCCAGAACGGCTGGCTATCCGAGGCAGTGATTCTAGAATCACTGATTGCTTTCAAACGTGCCGGTGCCGATGGCATTCTGACCTACTTCGCCAAGCGAGCCGCTCAACAACTTCGCCAGGAGCCTTAACGCTCCCAGGAGCCGCCATGAACAGCCAGGGACACATTGAGAGCCATACTTTGCTTACTGAGGAGACCGCGTTGACCGACGCCATGCCCACCACTGAAACCATGCCTGTACCAGTGGTGCCGGAAACCCCGACCTTGCCGGTCCCCAGTGTTGATGACAATAGTCTGTACATTCACCGTGAGCTGTCTCAGTTGCAGTTCAATATCCGGGTGCTTGAGCAGGCGCTCGATGAGTCCTACCCGCTGCTCGAGCGGCTCAAGTTTTTGCTGATTTTTTCCAGCAACCTGGATGAGTTCTTCGAGATCCGAGTAGCCGGCCTCAAGAAGCAGGTTGCCTTTGCCCGTGAGCAGGCCGGCGCCGATGGCCTGCTGCCGCATCAGGCACTGGCGCGGATCAGCGACATCGTGCACGAGCAGGTGACGCGGCAGTACACCATTCTCAACGATATCCTGCTGCCGGAACTGGCCAAGCACCGCATCAGCTTTATCCGTCGCCGCAACTGGGACATGAAGATCAAGACATGGGTGCGTAAGTTCTTCCGTGAAGAAATCGCTCCCATCATCACACCGATCGGCCTGGATCCAACCCACCCGTTCCCCTTGCTGGTTAACAAAAGTCTTAACTTTATCGTTGAGCTTGAGGGTATGGATGCCTTTGGCCGCGACTCTGGCCTGGCCATCATCCCGGCGCCGCGCTCGCTGCCACGTATTATCAGCTTGCCGGAAGACATTGGCGGGCCAGGCGACAATTACGTCTTTCTGTCCTCGATGATTCATGCCCATGCCGATGATCTGTTCCCCGGAATGAAGGTCAAGGGCTGTTTCCAGTTCCGGCTGACCCGTAACGCCGACCTTTCGGTAGATGCTGAGGATGTAGACGACCTGGCTCGCGCCTTGCGCGGCGAGTTGTTCTCTCGCCGCTACGGTGATGCGGTACGTCTTGAGGTTGTTGAGAGTTGTCCGAAGAACCTGACGGACTACCTGCTCAAGCAGTTCAACCTGGCCGAGAGCGAGCTGTACAAGGTCAACGGCCCGGTCAACCTGACGCGGTTGTTCAGCGTAACCGGGCTCGACAGCCATCCCGAGCTGCAGAACCCGCCGCTTACGCCAAGTATTCCCAAGCTTTTGCAGAAGAAAGAAAACCTGTTCAACGTTCTAGGCAAGATTGACGTCCTGCTCCTGCACCCCTTCGAGTCCTTCACGCCGGTAGTGGATCTGCTCCGTCAGGCCGCTAAGGACCCGAGCGTGCTGGCTATCAAGCAGACTCTCTACCGCAGCGGTGCCAATTCGGAAATTGTTGATGCCTTGGTGGAGGCAGCGCGCAGCGGCAAGGAAGTCACAGCTGTCATCGAATTGCGGGCCCGTTTCGACGAAGAGTCCAACCTGCAACTGGCCAGCCGCCTGCAACAGGCCGGTGCGGTGGTGATCTATGGCGTTGTAGGCTTCAAGACCCACGCCAAGATGATGCTCATCCTGCGTCGCGAGAATGGCGAACTGCGCCGTTATGCCCACTTGGGTACAGGTAATTACCATGCCGGCAATGCCAAGCTTTATACGGACTATAGCCTGCTGACCGCCGACGTCTTGTTGACCGAGGACGTGCACAAGCTGTTTAACCAGTTGATCGGGATGGGCAAGACGCTGCGCATGAAAAAGCTGTTGCATGCGCCGTTCACGCTCAAGAAAAACCTGCTGGAAATGATCAACCGCGAGGCGTCTGCCGCGGCTGAAGGGCGGCCGGCGCATATCATGGCCAAGGTCAACGGCCTGACCGACCCGAAGGTCATTCGTGCGCTCTACAAGGCCAGCCAGGCGGGTGTAAAGATCGATCTGGTCGTGCGCGGCATGTGCTGCCTGCGCCCAGGCGTACCGGGTGTTTCGCACAATATTCAGGTGCGCTCGATTATTGGCCGCTTCCTGGAACACAGCCGAATCTATTACTTCCTGAATGGCGGTGACGAGAAGATGTACCTGTCCAGCGCCGACTGGATGGAGCGTAACCTTGATATGCGCGTGGAGACCTGCTTCCCCGTAGAGGGCAAGAAGCTGATCTCACGCGTAAAGAAGGAGCTGGAAGCCTATCTCACCGACAACACCCAGAGCTGGGTGTTGCAAGCGGATGGTAGCTACCAGCGGGTTACCCCAACAGGGAACCAGAACGCACGTAACGTCCAGGCAACACTGATGGAGCGTCTAAGCAGTCCAAGCGTTACCGCACGCTGAGGTGATAGCCGATCCGCTCGAGCCACTGGGCTTCCTGTTCGAAGTCTGCCTGGGTCAGCGGATTCTGCTCGAGCCAACCTACCGGGAAACACACCTCAAGGCTGCGCGGGCCGGCCTTGAGCGTGACAGCAGGCCGCTCCTGATTGCTGCGGATGTGGTGGAACAGGATGGCGAAGCGCAGCAGGATGCACAGCCGGATCAGGCTTTCGCCTTCTTCCTCTCCCAACTCGGCAAAGCGGTCACGCGGAATGTTGCGGCGATGGCCTCGAACCAGCAGCGCCAGCATTTGCTGGTCGCGGCGTGAAAAGCCAGGCAGGTCCGAATGCTCGATCAGGTAGGCGCCATGCTTGTGGTACTGGTAATGGGCGATATCCAGGCCTATTTCATGAACTCGCGCGGCCCAGGTCAACAGCTCGCGATAGGCCTCGCTTGTCAGCCCCCAGGGTTCGGCTACTTGTTCCAATGCTTTGAGGGCGCGCCGCTCTACACGCTCGGCCTGGCGCTTGTCCACATGGTAACGCTCCGCCAGCGCGCTCAAGGTGCGCTCGCGGACGTCTTCATGGTGTTGACGGCCGATCATGTCGTATAGCACGCCTTCGCGCAGTGCACCTTCAGACAGGTGCATTTCCTGCAGGTCCAGCGCCTTGAAGATGGCTTCCATGATTGCCAGTCCACCCGGCAGGATGGCTCGGCGATCAGGTTTGACGCCTTCGATCTCCAGCTTGTCGATCTCGCCCTGCTTGATGATCTTGCGCTTGAGCCACTCGATGCCGTCGGCGTTTACCTCGCCCTTGCCACGGCCGGCGGCCTGGATAGCCAGTGCTACCGCTCGAATGGTGCCCGAGGCGCCAACGGCTTCCTGCCAGCCTTTTTCGCGTAGAGACTGGTCGATACTCATCAGTTCGAGGCGTGCTGCCGTGTAGGCCTGGCCATAACGCGCCTGGGTAATCTTGCCGTCGGCAAAAAAGCGTTTGGTATAGCTCACGCAACCCATCTGCAGGCTTTCCCGCTGATGAATCTCGAAGCGCTGCCCAATAATAAATTCGGTACTGCCACCGCCGATATCGGCCACCAGACGACGGCCTGGCATGTCTGGCATGGAGTGGGAAACGCCCAGGTAGATCAGGCGGGCTTCTTCACGACCGGAAATGACCTCCACAGAGTGCCCCAGTACGTGTTGGGCCCGCATGATGAAGTCGCTACGGTTGCGGGCCTCGCGCAGGGCATTGGTCCCGACAATTCGGACGGCGCCACGGGGCATCCCGGTAATCAGTTGAGCGAAGCGGCGCAGGCAATCAAGGCCGCGCTCCATCGACTCTTCGCTGAGCATGCGCGACTCGTCGAGTCCGGCGGCTAGTTGGATCTTCTCGCCCATCCGTTCAAGGATGCGGATCTCGCCGTGATCGGTCCGTGCCCGCACGATATGAAAGCTGTTGGAGCCCAGGTCGATGGCTGCAATCAGAGGAAACGGTTCGGCAGAGGTGTGCGGCATGCTGACGATCTCATTCGGAAACGGCGACAATCGTGCCATGATCGCAGAGGTCTGCCAAACCTGATTGTCTAGTCAGTTGCTACTCAAGCGATCGGTTGTGCACTGGCTCAATGCACTGAGCCGATGAATTGGGCCAGTTCAGGGGTTTTGGGCTCAGCGAATAGTGCTTTAGGATCTCCTGTTTCATGCACCTTGCCTTGATGCATGAAGACGAGCGTATCACCTACCTCTCGAGCAAAGCGCATCTCATGGGTCACCATGATCAGGGTCATCCCATCCTGAGCCAGTTGCTTGACCACGCTGAGCACTTCGGTAACCAATTCTGGATCCAGGGCCGATGTGATCTCGTCGCACAGCAATACCTTGGGCTCCATGGCCAAAGCCCGGGCAATGGCGACCCGCTGTTGCTGGCCGCCTGATAAACGCTCGGGATAGGCATCGAATTTTTCGCCCAGGCCCACCCGCTCCAGCATCTGCTGGGCTACCATACAGGCCTGATCTTTAGAGGTTTTCTTTACGACTTGAGGGGCCAGCATGACGTTTTCGCCTACGGTCAGGTGAGGAAACAGGTTGAACTGCTGAAAGACCATGCCTACTTTTTGCCGTAGCGAGCGCAGGTTCACCCGTTCAGCGTCGAGGTACTCACCATCTACTTCAATCACCCCGTCATTGATTGACTCAAGTCCATTCAGGGTTCGCAGAAAGGTGCTTTTGCCAGAACCGCTGCGGCCAATGATGGCTACAACCTGTCCCTCCTTGACGCTTAGATCAATGCCTTTCAACACATGATGCTCGCCGTAGTATTTATGCAAGGCTGAAACCCTAAGCAGCGGTCGCATTCAATCTCCTTTCCAGCCGACGAGCGGCAAATGACAACGGATAGCACAGAACGAAGTAACCCAGCGCTACAAGGCCATACACGAGGAACGGCTTGAACGTAGCGTTGGCGAGCATGCCGCCGGTCTTGGTTAATTCAGTAAAGCCGATAATGGACGTGACGGCAGTGCCTTTCACAACCTGGACGGAAAAGCCCACTGTAGGGGCCACGGCGATTCGTAGCGCCTGTGGCAGGATGACATGGCGCATCTGTTCGAAACGTGTCATCGCAAGGCTGCTCGAAGCCTCCCACTGTCCCTGCGGAATGGCTTCGACGCAGCCGCGCCAGATTTCGGCCAGGAAGGCACTGGTAAAGAGGGTGAGTGCCAGCGCCGCAGCAAACCAGGCGGAGACCTCAAGCCCCAATAGGGATAACCCAAAGAACATTAGAAAGAGCTGCATCAGCAGCGGCGTGCCCTGGAACAGCTCGATATATAGCCGCGCCGCTATACGAAGCGGCTGAATTGGCGAAAGGCGAGCGAACACTAGCGCCAATCCAGCCATACCGCCGCAGATGAATGCCACGAGCGACAGCAGCAGGGTCCATTGCAGGCCTGTCAGCAGGTTGCGCACGATATCCCAAAGGGTAAAGTCCATCAGCGCCTCCGCATCACGAAACGCTGACCGATCCAGGCCAGAAGTTGACGGATGAGAATCGCCATCACTAGATACAACAGTGTAGTGACAAGATAGGTCTCGAATGCCCGAAAGTTACGCGACTGGATGAAGTTGGCGGCAAAAGTCAGCTCCTCTATGGAAATTTGCGAACACACGGCGGAGCCCAGCATCACAATGACTACCTGGCTAGACAGCGCTGGCCATACGCTGGCCAAGGCTGGGCGCAGCACGACATGACGAAAAGTTTCCATCCGGCTCATGGCCAGTGCCGCGGCGGCTTCGAGCTGGCTACGTGGAACGGCTTCGATACCGGCGCGAATGATTTCGGTGGAATAGGCTCCCAGGTTGATAACCATGGCCAGCGCCCCAGCCTGCCACTCGTTCATCCTCAACCCGAGCGCGGGCAGGCCGAAGAAAATAAAGAACAGCTGGACGATAAAGGGTGTGTTGCGGATCAGTTCGACATAGACACCAAACAACATGTCGAAGGGTTTGATTCTCCAGGCTCGGACCACGGCGCCAACAATGCCCAAGCCGATGCCGAACAGCATGCCTAGCGCTGTGAGTTCAAGTGTGAACAATGCACCTTGCAGAAGCCGGTCGCCTTGTGCGAACACCGGCTGGAAGTCGAATTGATAGGCCATGCCGGTTACATGTCAGCGGGCAATGGTTGGCCTAACCAGCGCTGCGAAACGCCATTTAGGGTGCCATCCGTACGGGCTGTGTCAATGATGGCATTAACCCTGTCTTTCAGGGCCGTCTCACCTTTGTTCAGACCTACGAAATTAGGCGAGTTTTTCAAGGTGATCTTCATGACCGGTGTACGCTCAGGATTTTTGTCGGCAATAGCCGCCATGACGGAACTTCCACTGGCGATTAATTCGGTCTGACCCGCGAGATAAGCGGCAATCGTGGCATTGTTATCCTCGAAGCGCTTAATGTTCGCGTCCTCGGGCGCCTGCTTGGAAAGCTCTATATCCTCGATTCCGCCGCGGGTCACGCCGATCACTTTTCCGGAAAGATCAGCCGGGGCACTGATCTTCATGTCTTTAGGGCCAAACACGCCAAGAAAGAAAGGTGCATAGGGCTTGGAGAAATCGATCACCATCTCTCGCTCGGCGCTCTTGCCTAGACTGGAAATGACCAGATCCACTTTGCCAGTGGTCAGAAAAGGAATCCGATTGGTACTGGTTACGGGTACCAGTACCAGCGTGGTACCCAATTTATCGGCAATCAGATGCGCTGTATCGATATCCAGACCTCGTGGCTTGAGATCGGGCCCGACAGAACCGAAGGGAGGAAAGTCTTGCGGAACGGCAATCCTGATTGTGCCGCGTTCTTGAATGTCGGCCAACTGGTCAGCTTGGGCCGGAAGCTGAGCCATCAGGCCAGCAGTGAGGGTAAGAAAAATAGGCCAACGCTTGAACATGGTGACACTCTACAAGCAGGGGGATCTGCCTGTAAGTGCATTTGACATGCCACTCGTTTACTTTTTAGTGCGGCGTGTTTACAGGCCGCTCTTTTTCTGTGCCTCGCAAAGGTCCAGATACAGGAAGACTTAAGCTATCTGTGCTTTTTTGGTGCAAACAAAGTAAAAAAAGCAATAAAAAGGCGCGTATTCATGTCTGTATCGATACCTCAGGCAGGCTAGGATTGTTTATAGAATAAACGCCCTTATCTTAGGTAAATCGACGTAATCACTGTCTTTTAAATGTCCCTATAGCAAGACTTAATGGCTTTTGCCTTTCGGTAGAGCGCAGGCGGGGCTATAGTGGTCGTTCTTTTTTTGTCGTGTCCGAATTCGGAGAATGTCCATGAGCGAATACATCACTAACGTCAGCGATGCCAGCTTCGAGCAAGAAGTGCTCAAGGCTGACGGTCCCGTGCTGGTCGATTATTGGGCTGAATGGTGCGGCCCCTGCAAAATGATCGCGCCGGTCCTGGATGAAGTTGCCAAGGACTACCAGGGCAAACTGAAGGTTTGCAAGCTGAATATCGATGAAAACCAGGATACGCCGCCTAAGTACGGTGTTCGTGGTATTCCGACGCTAATGCTGTTCAAAAACGGCGCTGTTGAAGCAACCAAGGTCGGTGCTCTATCCAAATCCCAGCTGGCTGCTTTCCTCGACAGCAACATCTGATTTGTTGCTTTAGATCAAAAGCCCCGCACCTTGCGGGGCTTTTTCTTCATACTTCCACTAGACGCCCGACAGAAGTCGGTGCTACATTCGGCCTCGCAACGACACCGATTGTTCGTGTCGCCCTCTGCATGCCGCCGCCCATTCTCTTAATTCGAATAAATAACGCGATCTGTCGTTAGCCGCGGCTCAGCCTCTCAAGCTGAATTTTTCTTACCTCCTCTTTTCTCAGTTAGCTACGTCCTATGAACCTTACCGAACTCAAGCAAAAGCCAATCACGGAACTGTTGGAAATGGCGGAAGCCATGGGCCTGGAAAACATGGCTCGCTCCCGCAAGCAGGACGTGATTTTTTCTTTGCTGAAAAGACACGCAAAAAGCGGTGAAGAGATTTCCGGTGATGGCGTGCTGGAGATTCTGCAGGATGGCTTCGGCTTCCTGCGTAGTGCGGACTCCTCCTACCTGGCCGGGCCCGATGACATTTATGTCTCTCCGAGTCAGATCCGCCGTTTCAACCTGCGGACCGGTGACACAATCATCGGTAAAATCCGTCCACCAAAGGAGGGCGAGCGGTATTTCGCCCTGCTCAAGGTCGACACGATCAACTACGATCGACCCGAAAACGCCAAGAACAAGATTCTGTTCGAAAACCTGACACCCTTGTTCCCAAACAAGCGTCTGATCATGGAAGCGGGCAATGGCTCTACCGAGGACCTCACCGGTCGTGTTATCGACTTGTGTGCACCGATCGGTAAAGGCCAGCGCGGTCTGATCGTCGCCCCGCCAAAAGCGGGCAAGACGCTGATGTTGCAGAACATCGCCAGTAACATTACCCGTAACAACCCCGAGTGCCACTTGATCGTTCTGCTGATCGACGAGCGCCCGGAAGAAGTGACCGAGATGCAGCGCACCGTGCGCGGCGAAGTGGTTGCTTCCACCTTCGACGAGCCGCCGACCCGCCACGTTCAGGTAGCCGAAATGGTGATCGAGAAGGCCAAGCGCCTGGTCGAGCACAAGAAGGATGTGGTCATTCTGCTGGACTCCATTACCCGTTTGGCTCGTGCTTACAACACTGTGATTCCTAGCTCCGGCAAGGTACTGACCGGTGGTGTAGACGCCCATGCGCTCGAGAAGCCCAAGCGTTTCTTCGGTGCTGCGCGTAACATCGAGGAAGGCGGTAGCCTGACTATCCTGGCTACGGCGCTGGTAGACACCGGCTCGAAGATGGATGAAGTCATTTACGAAGAGTTCAAGGGTACTGGTAACCTGGAGCTGCAACTGGATCGTAAGATCGCTGAAAAGCGGGTCTTCCCGGCTATTAACATCAACCGCTCGGGCACTCGCCGCGAAGAGTTGCTGACAGGTGAGGAAGAACTACAGCGTATCTGGATCCTGCGCAAGATCCTGCATCCCATGGAAGAAATTGGAGCCATTGAGTTCCTGCTCGACAAGTTGCGTCAGACCAAGACCAACGACGAGTTCTTCGATTCGATGAAACGTAAGTAAGACAAAAAGGCCGGGGAAACCCGGCCTTTTTACGTTTGCGTTCCGGCTTTCGTTTTCAGATCGCTTACCAACAGGGGTACACTTTCTGCTTCCGTTCGCTGCCGAGAATCAGCATGCACTACCGCGACCTTCGTGACTTCATCCGCGGCCTGGAACAGCGTGGCGAGTTGAAGCGCATTCAGACGCCTATCTCACCCAACCTTGAAATGACCGAGGTCTGTGACCGCACCTTGCGTCGCAAGGGGCCGGCCCTATTGTTTGAAAATCCTACCGGATACAACATGCCGGTGCTGGGCAACCTGTTCGGTACGCCGGAGCGCGTGGCGCTGGGTATGGGGGCGGACGATGTCAGTGAGCTGCGTGAGATCGGCAAACTTCTGGCCTTTCTGAAAGAGCCGGAGCCGCCGAAGGGGCTCAAGGATGCGTGGTCAAAGCTGCCGATCTACAAGAAGGTCATCAGCATGGCGCCCAAGGTCATGAAAGATGCACCATGTCATGAAGTGATCGAGGAAGGCGAGGCGGTAGATTTATCTCGGCTGCCGATTCAGCATTGCTGGCCGGGCGACATTGGACCGTTGATCACCTGGGGTCTTACCGTTACTAGAGGTCCCAATAAGGAGCGGCAGAACCTGGGCATCTATCGGCAGCAGGTGATAGGCCGTAACAAGGTCATCATGCGCTGGCTGAGCCACCGGGGTGGTGCACTGGACTACCGTGAGTGGTGTGCCAAGCATCCAGGGCAACCGTACCCCGTTGCCGTTGCCCTGGGCGCAGACCCGGCGACGATTCTTGGCGCAGTTACGCCCGTGCCGGACACACTATCCGAATATGCTTTCGCCGGTCTCTTGCGCGGCAGCCGGACCGAGTTGGTGAAATGCATCGGCAACGATTTACAGGTGCCAGCCAGTGCCGAGATCATTCTGGAAGGGGTGATCCATCCCGGCGAGACAGCTGATGAAGGTCCCTATGGCGACCATACCGGCTATTACAATGAGGTAGACCGCTTCCCGGTATTCACTATCGAACGCATTACCCGTCGTCGCGATGCTATCTACCACAGCACCTACACGGGTCGTCCGCCAGATGAACCAGCCATTCTCGGCGTAGCATTGAATGAAGTATTCGTGCCGATTTTGCAGAAGCAATTTCCCGAGATCGTCGATTTCTACCTGCCGCCGGAGGGGTGCTCCTACCGGATGGCAGTAGTAACCATGAAAAAGCAGTATCCCGGCCATGCCAAGCGAGTGATGCTGGGCGTCTGGAGCTTTCTGCGTCAGTTCATGTACACCAAGTTTGTGATCGTGACCGACGATGACATCAATGCCCGGGATTGGAACGATGTGATCTGGGCCATTACGACGCGCATGGACCCCAAGCGCGATACGGTCATGATCGACAACACACCGATCGATTACCTGGACTTCGCTTCGCCCATTTCAGGCCTAGGGTCGAAAATGGGCCTGGATGCCACCAACAAGTGGCCCGGTGAGACCAACCGGGAATGGGGACGGGCGATCGTCAAGGACGAGGCTGTGGTCAAGCGGGTCGACGAACTCTGGGACAGCCTGGGGATCGATTGAGCGTAGTCCTGTAAGACGAAGCGTCTCACAGGACTGGTTACTCTCGGGCATGCCGCTTACGGCTGCATGTTTTGAGGCTGAGCTACTTATGCATCCCGCGGGGCGTAGGCAAACACATCGGCCCGCATCTGGTGCGGGTCCATGCCTGCTTCTACAAGGGCGTCCAACGTGGCATAAACCATGGCTGGCGAGCCGCTGGCATAGACGTGCAGGTGCTTCAAATCCGGGAAATCTTCTCGTACGGCCTCGTGAAGCAGGCCGCATCGTCCTTCCCAGCCGCATACATCACTGACTACTTTATGCAGGTGCAGGCGAGGATCCTGCTCCCATTCTGCCCAATGGGGTAGGGCATAGAAGTCGTCCGGCTGGCGGACGCCCCAGTACAGATGAAGTGTCTTACCAAAGTCACGTGCGCGGCAGTCTTCGATAAGGCTGTGCATCTGCGCCATTCCAGTACCGGCAGCGATCAGTACCAGAGGGCCATCCGGCAGATCGGCCAAGTGGGCATCACCATAGGGTAAGTGGACACGTGCGATCCGCTCGCGCTCGAGCTGGGCGACCAGGGCCTGGGTACTGTTCTCGCGCGTCAGGATATGTAATTCCAGGTCGCGGCCCTGGTGAGGGGCGGAGGCTAGGGAAAAGGCAGACTGCTTGCCGTCGTCGCGCTTGATCATGAGGTATTGACCGGCGTAATAGCGTACAGGCTTGCCCGCCGGGGCCCGCAATAGAACGCGACGTACGTCACCGCCAACGTCTTCGCATGACACTACCTGGCAGGCCAGGGCGCGTACCGGCAGGGTTCCCGGTGCCAGAACGCCATCCCAGTGCAGTTGGCAATCCTCCAGCGGGACGGCTAGACAGACGAAGATCTCGCCATGATCAAGTACCTGTCCTTTTTGTTGCACTCGGCCTTCGATCAGCAGGGCGGCGCAGAGATGACAGTTGCCGTTTCGGCAGCTGTGTGGACAGTCATAGCCGAGCCGACGCGCGGCGTCGAGAATGCTTTCGTCCGGCAGCGTATCGAGTGTAAGGCCGGAGGGTTGTAGGGTGACCTTCATCAGGCGGGCATCCTTGGATAATGACAGGCAAGACGCTTAGTCGCTGGCGAATCGCGCAAAATTCCATACAGGGAAACTAACGTTGCAGCGAGTACACCATAGCTATGGCGTCAGGGTGAGCTGTTTTGCGGGTCAATGTCCAGTCTGTCGCCAGTGAATAATGCAGCATGCTCTTTTCGTTGCTTACTCGCGCACTATGGTTTGCCTGTTGGATAGTCAATCTATGGCTTGCCTATCGGCTAGCATAGGGAGGAGTGAACATGAGCGGATGTTAGACGTTATCCAAGGGAAGAGTCGAAAATGACCATCACGAGTAGGCGTTAGTAAAGAAAGGTGACCCGCACATCAGGCATTCTTCTGATAGTGTCCGATGCGTATGCTGCATGTTCCTAGCATCGTCGCTCCTATCATCCGGCTCTTGTCTTTTTACTCCGCTACACTGGTCATCATGTCCCATTGGAAGTCCTACCCCTCACGTCTCGTATCCCTCGCCGTAACGATCATCAACCGTTATCCGCGCCTTGTCGCCTTGGCGGGGTTCATCTCGGGCGTGTGCAGTTTTCTATTGGTGGATCGTCAGCACGGCTTTGCCAAGGTCATGGCTGTGGTCATGCTTGCCAGCTGGCTGTGGCTGATGCTGGAAAATGTCCTGCGGAAATGGGTAACACGGCGTTTCGGCTGGAGTGTACCGCCTGGCTTATTGCGCTATGCCACGCAGATGATCCACCAGGAGAGCTTGTTTTTCGTCCTGCCGTTCTTTTTCATTACTACGACCTGGAACAGTGGACAAGTAGTCTTCACCGGACTTTTGGCGACTATGGCGCTGATTTCCATCACCGATCCGTTGTATTACAAGGCGTTGACAGCGCGACGTTGGGTATTTCTTGGGTATCACACGCTGACCTTGTTTGCTGTGTTACTGACGGCCCTGCCAATCATTTTGCACTTGACCACGCCAGAAAGTTACAAGCTGGCTCTGGGTGTAGCGGTCCTGTTGTCGTTTCCCAGTATTGCGGTGGCCCTGAGTATAAAACGTGGATGGCAGTGGCCGATGGTTTTAGCTCTTACGCTGGCTATTGGCGGCTTTGGCTGGATAATGCGGGCCTGGGTGCCTCCGGCCACGTTATGGCTGACCGACGTAGCAATAACCAGTCAATTCGACAACCAGGCCCGCGAGCCGGGTAAAAGCCTTAAGGAAATCAGCGAGGCTCAACTTCGATCACAGGGGCTTTATGCCTATACCGCTATCAATGCGCCGCGTGGTCTTAGTGAGCGTATCTATCATGTGTGGCGGCACGATGGCCGCGAGGTCGACCGAATCCCTCTGAATATCAGCGGAGGGCGGGAAGCGGGATACCGCGCCTGGACGCACAAGCGCAATTTTCCTGGTCAAGTCGAGGGACGCTGGCAGGTCCAGGTCGTAACCGAGGCGGGACAGCTTATCGGAACCTTGCGTTTCAAGGTTACAGAGTGATGTTTGTTGTCACGCTGCCTGCGAGGCGATGTTCCAGACAGGCAGCGTTTTCATAACAACACGGCTGTCCTATTTACGGGCAGCGAGGCGGTGTATTCAGAAAATTCGGCCGCTGTCGATACACTGTTACTGGCATGACCGTTTCACCGTCATGCATGCACTCATTTTTGTTCGAGGATCTCTCCTGTGAAAGCCCTGCTTGCCTGCGTACTCGCTTTCTCTCTCGCCTTGCCCGTATGGGCCAGTGAAGCCAAGGAGGGCGAGGAGGGCGCATCGCAGCCTAACTATGTGAACCTGACGCCAGCCTTGGTCGGCAATTACGGTGCCGGGCCCAAAATCAAATACTACAAGGCGGATATCGCCTTGATGACCATGAGCAAGGAAGCGGCTGGCCGAGTGTCTTTCCACGAGCCGCTGATTCGCAACCAGTTGATCATGCTGTTCGACCAGCAGACTGACGAAAGCCTCAATGGCGTCGAGAACCGCGAGAATCTTCGTCAGGCAGCGCTCAAGCAGGCGCAGGATATTCTCAATGCTGAAGAGGGCAAGCCGCTGGTCGAAGATCTGCTGTTCAATAACCTGATCATCCAGCCATAACCAAGCGTGACGGCTCATCGGCACGCCAAAATAGCGTGCCATTGGGCGTCGGTTACCGGCATGACTGAGAGGCGGCTGCCTTTTTGCGTGAGGCTAAAGTCAGCCAGGGCGTCGAGCTCGCGTAGACGTGTTAGTGGAATGACATGCGGAAAGGTCTCAATAAAGCTGACGTCGCGGGCAACCCAAGGATTATTATCGGCAGTGGCTTTCGACGAATGGTAGGGGCTTTTCGGATCGAGTGCGGTCGGATCAGGAAAGGGACCATTTTCTATCCGCCCGATGCCGGCGACGCCTGGTTCAGGACAGCTGGAGTGATAGAACAGGAATAGGTCTCCCTCCGCCATGGCTCGCATAAAGTTGCGTGCCTGGTAATTTCTGACGCCATCCCAGCGCGCAGTGCGCAGGCGTTGCAGATCATGAATGGAAAACTCATCGGGCTCCGATTTCATCAGCCAATACGGCATGAAGCTTGCTCCTGAAAAAGCGCTTTGCGCTGTCTGTCGGTTAGTTGACACAGCATTTGCGTCAAAAAACAGGTTGCCGCAGAATGCCGCGGCTTTTGCAATGCCGTACGGCCTGACTCAAAAAAAGGGCGGCGGAGACGTTAATTATGCCAACGAAGGGGTAGGCACATAACATGAAACGCAAACCGGACTTGCTTTGGGTACTGGTAGTGCTGTTCGGCTTGGGTGTTGTAACAACGGGGTATACCCAAAGTCTGTGGGATAAGCAGCAGGACCGTTTACCCTCGCCACATGTTGTGCAGGCGTCGCGCTAAAGACGACGTTACTGCTTTGGGGACCCTGCGCTTCTTTCTTCGCGCAGGGTAGGGGCTGTTCTGCCTTGCCCATACCATCCCTTATCCGTCACCGTTGCGGCCATGGGTACGTCCCAGTGCGCTAGCGTCAACCGATCGACCTTCTGACACTCATGGGCTAATCCTAACAATTTAGGTGAGCGCCACGTTGTGCGCCGTTTCAGATAGGCCAAGCTGCGGTCATAGAAACCCCCACCCATGCCCAGGCGACCGCCATAGGCATCGAAGCCTACAAGCGGCATGAGGATCAGGTCCAATGTCCAGGGCTTACGTTGGCGACAGCGATTTGGTCGCGGTTCTACGATCTTGAAACGATTACGTGTCCACCGCTCATCCGGTTTTATTCGCTGGAAACTCATGTGAGTAGACGGCCATTCGCTCAGGACAGGCAGGTAAGTTGCCTTACCGCGGCGTTGGGCGGTACGTAATAGCGGGCGAGGATCGATTTCACCATCGTTGGGCAGGTAGAACGCAATGTGCCGGGCGCGTCTGTAGAGCGGATGATGGCTCAATTGACGGTGCAGATGATGTGCAGCCTGTCGCTGCTGAGATTTGCTCAAAGCGCGACGCTTTTGCCGCAAGAGCCGGCGCAGGGCCGGACGGGAATGATCGCTGGCGTTGATCATAAAAAGAAATAGCTCCCCGGAATGCCGCTGCCGGTGTAGCCCTTGAACCCGAGAGTTCAAGGTGGAGGAAGTCGTGAGCCATTAGGCTTTCCGTCGTGCGGACATGCACACAAGCTCAGCGAGCGACCCCCGTGGTGTTGCTTATCGGCTCAGGGACATGACCGACTGGCAAACACACCAGAGAGTGCGTCCAGTATACCCCGTCGCCACAAGATTCAAACCCCCCGTTCGTCCTGCTCGGTCGTCAGGGCGCGATCGACCCGGTCGAGCAAGTCGCGGACGCGTTCGCGAGTATTGCTTACTTCAAAGCTCACGCCTTCCTGACGATGCAGCAGGTCGTGGGTAATGTTGAGGGCAGCCATGACCGCGATACGGTCGGAGCCTATGACCTTGCCGCTAGCGCGGATCTCTCGCATCTTGCCGTCGAGATAACGCGCAGTGGTTTCGAGGTTGGCGCGTTCGTCCGGGGGACAGCTGATGCAGTAGTCCTTATCGAGAATATGGACGGTGACGGTATCGGTGCTCATGAATCCTGCTCCAGGGCTTTCAGGCGTAAAATCATCGCTTCGACCTTATGTCGGGCCAAATCGTTCTTTTCGATCAGTTTGGCGCGTTCTTCCCGCCAAGCGCGTTCTCCGGCGCGTAAATGGCGATTCTCAGTCCGAAGCTGTTCGATGTGTGCGAGCAATTGCTCGATTTTATCGGTCAGTGCTTGGAGATCGTTGTCGATCGAAGGCTCGCGCATGGATGGGGGCTGCTCCGGAGCTATACAAGGTTGGCCGGTAACAAGGTCAACGCGTAGGATACAGGTTCATTCTAGCCATCACGTCCGCTGACGACCATAGCCATCCATGACGAGTACATCTTCTGCATACGCCGCATTCACCCTCCTGCTTAGCGACGCGGCCTTTCCGGTCTCGCCTGCCGAGCTTCACGGCCACCTGATGGGCCGCATCTGCGCCGGGTCCGGCTTCGATGAAAACGACTGGCTCGCTGCGGCGGCCGACCTGTTGGGCGAGACGCCCGAGGACCGCCTGAAGGCGGCATTGACCGGCCTGCTCGGCATGGTTCAACAGGAATTTGCCGGCAATGAAATAACTGTTGTCCTGCTTTTGCCGACCGACGACGCACCGCTCAAGGAGCGACTAGCGGCCATGGCTCAATGGTGCCAGGGCTTTCTGTCCGGTTTTGGGCTGGTCAGCCGTAGCGGTGCCCTGACAACCGAAGCTCAAGAGGTCTTGCAGGATATGGCAGCCATCGCCCAGGTGCAGGACACCCTTGAAGATACTGAAGAGGGGGAAAATGACTATATGGAGGTTACCGAGTACCTGCGTGTCGCACCTGTGATGCTGTACAACGAATACGGCAAGGGCTCTGCGCCAGCGCCGAAGCCTTCCCTGCACTGATACTGGTAACGTATTGGATGAGCGAGGCAGGATGGTGTAGCGAGGGTGCTGTATGACGCGGATTCCCAAGGCTGAATTTGCCCGCCGCCGTCGTGCCCTGATGGGCGAGATGGCTGCTGGCAGTATTGCCATTCTGCCGGCAGCGCCCGTACGTCACCGTAATCGCGACATCGAATACGCTTATCGTCAGGACAGCGACTTCCAGTACCTGACCGGCTTTCCAGAGCCGGAAGCGGTACTGGCCCTTATTCCGGGCCGCGAATATGGCGAGTACGTACTGTTCTGCCGGGAAAAAGATCCGGAAGTGGAGCTGTGGGAAGGCGAGCGGGTCGGCCCCGAGGATGCAGTCCGTCATTATGGGGCTGACGATGCGTTTCCCATCAGCGATATCCACGACATCCTGCCGGGCCTGATCGAAGGGCGTGAGCGGGTTTATTACGCCATTGGCGCCAATCCTGATTTTGATCGCCAGTTATTCGACTGGATCAATCTGATTCGCGCCAAGGCCAACCAGGGGGCTCAACCACCCAAGGAGCTGGTAGCTCTCGATCCGCTGATTCATGAAGCGCGCTTGTTCAAGACCGCAGCGGAGATCAGGGTCATTCGCGAGGCGGCAGCCATTTCCGTTCAGGCTCACCGGCGGGCGATGCAGGCGTGCCGGGCCGGTTTACGCGAATATCATCTGGAGGCCGAGCTGGATTACGCGTTTCGCAAGGGAGGCGCGCGAATGACGGCGTACGGCTCTATCGTCGCGTCGGGTCGCAACGCCTGTATCATGCACTACCAGCGCAACGACGCCCTGCTCAAAGACGGTGATCTGGTACTGATCGATGCGGGGTGCGAGCTGGACTGCTATGCCAGCGATGTTACGCGTACCTTTCCGGTCAGTGGCGTCTTTTCGCCCGAGCAGAAGGTGCTTTACGAGATTGTTCTGGCAGCCAACGAGGCGGCTTTTGGCTATATAGCCCCAGGGCGGAACTGGGACGAAGCCCATGCTGCCACGGTGCGGATCATTACCGAGGGCCTGGTTGATCTGGGGTTGTTGCGCGGAACGGTCGACGCCCTGATCGAACAGGGGGCTTACCGCGAGTTCTACATGCACCGTGCAGGACACTGGCTTGGGCTGGATGTACATGATGTCGGGGATTACCGCATTGGCGATGAGTGGCGGATGCTGGAGCCGGGTATGGCGATGACCGTCGAGCCGGGCATCTATGTGCATCCGGACAACCGGAACGTGGCGCGTAAGTGGCGAGGTATCGGTATCCGCATCGAAGACAATGTTGTAGTGAACCGACAAGGGTATGAAGTACTGACCGACGGCGTGCCAAAGGCCGTCGATGAGATCGAGCGATTGATGGCCGACGCGCGTCGCGCGACGGAATGAGGAGAGTGGACATGCAGCGCTGCAACGTGGCAATCATTGGTGGCGGCCTGGTAGGCGCCAGCCTGGCCTTGGCTCTTCAAGGCCTGGCCCGTGCGCGTGGCTGGCGGATCGTCTTGATCGAGCCCTTTGCGCCGGGCGATGCGTTTCAGCCCAGTTATGACGCCCGCTCGTCGGCCTTGTCCTACGGCTCCCGGCTTATCTACGAGCGCCTCGGTGTCTGGCAGGCGCTGGAAAGTCGGGCCGAACCCATCGGCCACATTCACGTATCTGACCGTGGCCGTTTTGGATCTACCCGGCTGGAGGCCTCGACACAAGGTGTCGAGGCCTTGGGCTATGTTGTGGAAAACGCCTGGTTGGGGCATTGCCTGTGGCAAGCGCTGGATCGAGACATCGTCCAGTGGCGTTGCCCGGCTGAAGTGCGAACGATCACGGCGCAGCCTGCGGGCTATACCTTGAGGCTGGACGACGACAGTGAGCTGGTATGTGACCTGGCCGTGCTGGCCGACGGTGGGCGTTCGGGCCTACGCGAACAGCTGGGGATACATGTCAACCGGACCACTTATGACCAGACGGCTCTAATCGCCAACGTCACTCCAGGAGACCCGCACAACGGCTGGGCCTTCGAGCGGTTTACAGAGACCGGCCCGTTGGCCTTGTTGCCCATGCCGGATAACCGTTGTGCGCTAATATGGACTCGCCCTATGCTGGACGTTCAGCGCCTGGCCGAGGCTGATGAAAAGCGCTTCTTGTCCGAATTACAGGAGGCCTTTGGTTATCGTTTAGGGCGTTTCCAGCAAGTGGGCGTTCGGCACTGCTACCCACTGGTATTGATCGAGGCGCAGGAGCAAGTGCGCCCCCATCTTGTTGTGCTAGGTAATGCAGCGCATAGCCTGCATCCCATCGCCGGGCAGGGGTTCAATTTGTCCCTGCGTGATGTCTGGGCCCTGGCGGAGGCCTTGCAGGCGAGTCCGGCCGAGCCGGGAGACTTCGCTACGCTCCAGGCGTATCTGCAGGGGCAACAGCATGATCAACAGTTGACCATCGGTTTTTCCGATCAGGTAACACGTCTGTTTTCCAATGACCGGCCCTGGCTGGCAACAGGTCGTAACCTGGGCCTGTTGGGTATGGAACTGTCGCCGATGGCCAAAGGCATTTTCGCCCGACAAGCCATGGGACTGGGTACTCGGCCGTCCCGCCCGTTTATGTGAATCCTTTTCCAATGCGTTTAACGTCTCAAGGAGCTGTGCCATGGAGACCCAAGCAGATATCGTTATTGTCGGAGCCGGAATGGTGGGAAGCGCTCTTGCGCTGGCCCTGGACGGCTGCGGCCTGCGGATCTTGCTGCTGGACCGTGGGTCGCTTCAGGTCGAGCCATTTTCGGCGGACCAGCTCTTCGAGGCGCGGGTCAGCGCGCTATCCGAGGCCAGCCGCCGCATCCTGACAAATTTGGGCGCCTGGGACGAAATCATGGCGCGGCGCACCAGCCCCTATGAGCGCATGCATGTGTGGGATGGCTCGGGAACAGGCGAGATCGACTTTACGGCCAGCAGTGTACATGCCGAGGTCCTGGGCCATATCGTCGAGAACCGGGTCGTACAGGATGCTTTGCTGGCTCGCCTGAAGGAGTCCGATATTCGTCTCGTGCCAGAGGCGCGTATGGAATTACTTCGGCATTCGGGCGACGACTGGCTGATTCAGCTGGCCGGCGGCGAGGCTATTCGTACCCCTCTAGTGATCGCTGCTGATGGTGCCCATTCGACAGTGCGCCGCTTGGCCGGCGTCGAGACGCGAGAGTGGGACTACCTGCACAACGCCATCGTGACCAGCGTGCGTTGCGCCAAGCCGCATCAACGTACTGCCTGGCAACGCTTTACAGATGACGGTCCGCTGGCCTTCCTGCCGCTGGATCGCCAGGGCGATCAGCACTGGTGCTCTATCGTCTGGTCCTGTACACCCAAAGAAAGCGAGCGGTTCATGGCCCTGAGCGATCCGGCCTTTTGCGCTGCGCTGGGTAAGGCCTTCGAGCATCGTCTCGGGATGATCGAGCACGCTGATCCGCGCGTCTGCGTTCCGCTGCGGCAGCGCCATGCCAAGCGCTACGTGGAACCAGGTCTGGCCTTGATTGGAGACGCAGCACATGTGATCCATCCGTTGGCGGGGCAGGGCGTTAACCTAGGCTTCCTGGATGCAGCCGTGCTGGCCGAGGTACTGCTCCATGCCTTGGCACGGGGTGAGCGCCTGGCTGACGTGCGTGTCCTGAGTCGTTACGAGCGCCGCCGCATGCCACATAACCTGGGGATGATGGGCGCTATGGAAGGCTTTCAACGCCTGTTCCAAGATGATCGACTGCCTATTCGCTGGCTGCGTAATACAGGGCTGAAATTGGTAAATAAACATTTCGAAGCCAAGGCCCTGTTTGTCCGGCAGGCCTTGGGGCAGAGCGGAGATCTCCCTGTATTGGCCCAGGCGTAATCTTGCGAAATAAACCGACACAACATCGTACCCTGACGCTTAGAAGAGATTGTTTATCATTCGCGCCTGTCTATTGGAGGCGCTTCATATGCTGTTTCGTAAAACATTCGCGACGTTGCTGCTGCTAACAACCACCGGGGCCGCTATTGCTGCCGATGAGGTGGTTGTGTATTCGTCGCGTATCGATGAGCTGATCAAACCTGTCTTTGATATGTACACCGAGAAAACCGGTGTAAAAATCAAGTTCATTACGGACAAAGAAGCGCCACTCATGGCGCGAATCAAGGCTGAAGGCGAAAACACCCCCGCTGACCTGCTAATCACGGTGGATGCCGGTAACCTCTGGCAGGCGGAGCAGATGGGTATTCTGCAACCGTTTACCTCCCCGGTTATCGAGCAGAACATTCCTACCCAATACCGCTCTTCCGTGGGTACCTGGACAGGCCTCACCGTGCGAGCCCGTACGATCGCCTACGCGCCGGACCGGGTGAAAGAAGGCGAATTAAGTACCTACGAAGCGCTGGCTGGCCCGGAGTGGGAAGGCCGTTTGTGCCTGCGGACTTCGAAAAAGGTTTATAACCAATCCTTGACCGCTACGCTGATCGAAACGCATGGCGAGGCTAAGGCTCAGGAGATCCTGTCGGGATGGGTCAATAATCTGGCTACCAGTGTTTTTCCGGATGACAACTCCGTTCTGCAGGCAATCGACGCCGGGCAGTGCGATGTCGGGATCGTCAACACTTATTACTATGGCCGTATGCACAAAGAAAATCCAAATCTGGGTGTGAAGCTGTTCTGGCCGAATCAGCAGGACCGAGGGGTTCATGTCAATCTTTCCGGAGTCGGCTTGACCCAGCATGCACCGCACCCAGAGGCAGCCAAGGCGTTGGTAGAGTGGATGACCGGCTCTGAAGCGCAGGCGTTGTTTGCCCGTATCAACCAGGAATATCCTGCCAACCCCACCGTGCCTGTCTCGGCAGAAGTTGCTGGCTGGGGAACATTCAAGGCAGATACGGTACCGGTAGAAGTCGCTGGCCGCCGTCAGGCCGAAGCCATCAAGCTGATGGACAGGGTCGGCTGGAACTAATCAACCCGGTAAGCGCTGCTGCATTGATGAGCGTTATTGACGCCTGGATAAGCCATCCAAAAGGACTATCCAGGCGTTGGTGCATGGTCTTTCTCGGTCCGGCCCGTTAAAGTCGCCGCCTCACTCGCTCACGAAGCGACTGTTGCTATGGCTCTATCAGGAAGGTAACCGAGTGTCCCATTCCCCTCAGCACCACTGGTATCCCGTGGCTTTTCTAGCGGCGGGGCTGGTGCTCATGCCCTTGTGTGTTCTGCTGTGGAGTTGGCAGCACATCGACGGTGAAATCTGGTCGCACCTCTGGTCGACCCAGTTGCCTCGGCTGCTTAGTAATACAGTGACTCTACTGGTAGGCGTTAGTATCGGAGTGACCGTAGTAGGTGTCAGCCTGGCCTGGCTTACAAGCCTCTGCGAGTTTCCGGGACGGCGTTGGCTTGATTGGGCGTTGATGCTGCCCTTCGCCATTCCCGCCTATGTACTGGCCTTTGTGTTTGTAGGTCTACTGGATTTCTCCGGGCCGGTGCAGAGCTTTTTGCGCAGTACGCTTGACCTGCGGCTGCGCTTTCCTCCGGTACGCTCGACTGGAGGGGTGATTACTGTACTGGTTCTGGTTTTCTATCCCTATGTCTACCTGCTGGCACGTAGTGCCTTTCTAGCCCAAGGGCGAGGCCTTACGGAGGCGGCTCGTGTGCTGGGGCTATCTCCCTGGCGAGCATTTTGGCGTGTGGCACTGCCTATGGCCTGGCCAGCTATCGGGGCCGGATTGGCGCTGGCCATTATGGAAACACTGGCGGATTTCGGGGCCGTGTCGGTTTTCAACTTCGATACGTTTACCACGGCGATCTACAAGACATGGTATGGCTTCTTCAGCTTGTCCAGCGCAGCGCAGCTGGCAAGCCTGCTGTTGCTTGGCGTCGGGCTGGTCCTGTTTGGCGAGCGCCGGATACGTGGCGTGGCCCGGCCTGCCCATGAACGTGCCCGTAGTGGCGCACTCTATCATCTGCACGGTTGGAAGGCCTGGTTAGCCAGTAGCTGGTGCGGCCTCGTGTTTGCCTGCGCCTTTTGTGTCCCGCTGCTGCAACTGGTGGTCTGGTTCTGGCAACGAGGACGTTTCGATCTTGATGAGCGCTACATTGGCTTGATTTTGCACAGCTTGGGGCTCGGCCTGTGCGCTGCTCTGCTGACGGTCTGTCTCGCACTGCTTCTTGTGTTTGCACGTCGGCAGGCGCCTAGCCGACCGATCCGCTCGGCCATTGGGCTGGCCAATCTGGGATACGCCTTGCCCGGCTCGGTTCTGGCGGTAGCCATTATGCTGGCATTCAGCCTGCTGGACCGTGAATTGGTGGTTCCGTTATCCCACTGGTTGGGAGGCGCTGGCAAGCCGATCCTCCTGGGCAGTCTGGGCGCCTTGCTCTTGGCTTACCTGATCCGTTTTCTGACAGTGGCCTATGGCCCGCTCGAATCGGCACTGGCGCGCATCCGACCGTCCTTGCCCGAAGCGTCCCGCAGCCTGGGGGTAGGGGGAATAGGGCTGTTTGTGAAGGTCTATCTACCGTTACTGATGCCCGGCGCGTTGTCCGCCGCGTTACTGGTCTTCGTGGATGTCTTGAAGGAAATGCCCGCGACCTTACTGATGCGCCCCTTTGGTTGGGATACGCTGGCTGTACGGATATTTGAAATGACCAGCGAAGGCGAGTGGGCACGTGCCGCTTTGCCCGCCCTGACACTGGTGCTGGTGGGTCTGCTACCTGTTATTAGCCTAATTCGTCGATCCGCACGGCACTGATCACCTTTCCTGAGGTCTGTGTCAGCCGTACGCGGACTCACGGACGAGAACTCAGATGCCCGCTTGCCGTCTCGAACGACTACAATGCCGGCCGCTGCAGCCGCCGATAACGAGGAACCCCTTATGGGACAGCGCACACCACTCTATGACCTGCATGTGGCCTTGGGGGCCAAGCTGGTGGACTTCAGCGGCTGGGACATGCCGCTGCACTATGGCTCTCAGGTCGACGAGCATCATCAGGTGCGGCGCGACTGTGGAGTCTTCGATGTCTCCCACATGACAATCATCGATCTTCATGGCGAACAGGCCAGTCAGTACCTGCGACATTTACTAGTCGGTGACGTGGCGCGCCTGGATACACAGGGTAAGGCTCTTTATTCCCTGATGCTCAACGCGCAGGGTGGCGTGGTCGACGACCTGATTCTCTATCGTTTAGAGGAAGGCTATCGGCTGGTTACCAACGCCGCGACCCGTGAAAAAGTGCTGCTTTGGATGGCGACGCAGGCAGAAGGGTATGCGGTCAAATTGCAGCCACGCCCGGAACTGGCGATTCTAGCTATCCAGGGTCCGCATGCTCGGGAAAAAGTCGCCCAACTGGTTTCGCCGGAGCGTGCTGAGCTCATTCGAGCACTCACGCCGTTCCAAGGCTTGCCCGAAGGCTGCTGGTTCATTGCCCGGACGGGGTATACCGGTGAAGACGGGCTGGAAATCATCCTTCCGGCAGACGAAGTCGTGAGCTTCATGAACGAGCTGGTCGGCGCCGGGATCGGGCCGGTTGGGCTTGGCGCTCGTGATACGCTGCGGCTGGAGGCTGGGCTAAACCTGTATGGGCAGGAAATGGACGAGTCCGTCTCGCCATTGGAAGCCAATCTGGAATGGACCATTGCCTGGGAGCCACTCGGGCGTAAATTTATCGGCCGTCAGGCACTGGAAGAAGAGCTGGCCCGCGGTGTGACGTCCCGTTTGGTCGGTCTGGTGCTGGAGGAGCGCGGTGTACTGCGAGCGCATCAGGTCGTGCGAATCGCTGAGTGTGGTGAAGGTGAGATCACCAGCGGCAGCTATGCGCCCACTTTGGGCAAATCTATTGCCCTGGCGCGCGTACCGATGGCTACCGGTGATCGCGCCGAGGTCGAAATCCGCGGGAAATGGTTCCCGGTACGGGTGGTCAAACCCTCTTTCGTTCGTTTCGGTAAGGCGCTGCTCTAAGCGCCTGCCATTAGTCATTTTCAAGAAATTCATCACGTAACATGGCGGCCGGCGGCTCTGGCACGCTACGCTTGAAGCGTGATTTAACGCCGATTGTCTCAAGAGGAGCCAAACATGAGTACTATTCCCGCTGAACTGCGTTACGCCGCAAGCCACGAATGGGCGCGCCAGGAGAGCGATGGCACCATTACGGTCGGCATTTCCGACCATGCCCAGGAGGCTTTGGGTGACGTGGTGTTCATTGAGCTGCCTGAAGTAGGTAAGACCCTCGCGGCAGGTCAGGAAGCGGGTGTGGTCGAATCGGTCAAGGCCGCCTCGGACATCTATGCTCCGGTATCTGGTGAAGTTATCGCGATCAACGAGGCTCTGGCCGATGCGCCCGAGCAGGTCAATGCCGATGCTTACGCGGCTTGGTTTTTCAAGATCAAGCCGAACGATCCTGCAGAGTTAGACAAGTTGCTGGATGCAGAGGGCTACCGCGCTGCTAGCGAAGACTAGTGCGCGTGCTTACGCTTTGGTTAAAGTTGTCCTGAATGCAAGCCCGATCCGCAGCTTTGCTGGCTTGGTGAGACTACCTGGATAGGCTGCCAGGGCTTGTCTGAGTTTTAGCAGGCAGGGTTGAAGCGGAACTAGTACCGGCTGGCCATGAAAAAGCCCCGCACGAGTGGCCTCGGCGGGGCTTTTTGCTATCGCTAGCAGTGTTACTGCACTGTCAGGATCTGGGTGGCCAGCTCCATATCACTGGCCTGCGCGCTCGGATTGGCGCTACGCATTTCCCGCAGGGCAGCTTCTAAATACGGGCCACGGATTTCGCCGTTGCTGGCCAGGAACGTGCTGACATCATCCTGTGTCGCAACAACCATCTTGCGATCATCATCGCGGCTGGTCAGGTAAAACGAACCCGTAGTAGCGCCAAACGTCGCGACTTGACGCCAGAACTTGGCATCTGCCATAGCAGAACTGGCGGCGAAAGGCAGGATTACAAGGGGAATCAGAGCTAACTTCTTGAGGCGCATGAGGACATCTCCTACTGACAGGTATTCGTTGGATTGACGAGTCACTCGTCCAGTTCCTTGAGAACGTCCCGCTTTGTTCAGGGCGTGCGCCACTTGGCTTTACCTATGACGACTGATCCAGGCTTCAACTCGCCTGGATCATGTCATGGATCTTAACCGCGAGGGCATCGATGTCGAACGGCTTGGTCAGCAAGTCCATATTGGGCCCTAAAAACTCTTTTCGCGTTTCAGCATTCTTGGCATACCCGGTAATGAACAGCACCTTGAGATCAGGGCGAAGCTGACGCGCCTGCTCAGCCAGTTGACGGCCGTTCATGCCTGGCAAGCCTACATCGCTAACCAGCAGATCAATACGTCGCTCACTCTGGATAATAGGCAGCGCTTGTTCGGCATCGCCTGCTTCCAGAGCGGTATAGCCCAGTTCGTTCAATACTTCGAGAACGATCATGCGGACCGCTGCCTCGTCTTCTACCACCAGTACGGTCTGGCCTGCCTGAGCGCGTGGCATCGCATGGTTAGGCTCTACAGGTACTTCATCACAAACAGGGCTGTGATGGCGGGGTAGTAGCAGGCTGATCGTTGTACCCTTACCCTCACAAGTCTCTATTCGGGCGTGACCTCCCGACTGCTTGACGAAGCCATAGATCATCGCTAAACCCAATCCGGTGCCTTGACCGGTAGGCTTGGTCGTGAAGAACGGTTCGAAAGCCTTGGCGGCGATTTCAGGCGACATGCCGAGTCCGGTATCGATGACTTGAACCTGTACATAATCACCCGGTTCCAGCGTCTCGCGGCGAGCGCTTTCGCTGTCCAGGGTGAGGTTGCTGGTCTCGATACGTAACTGGCCGCCCGACGGCATCGCGTCGCGTGCATTGATCACCAGGTTCAGCAAGGCATTCTCTAGTTGATGCGCATCGCTGAATGCTGGCCAGAGATCAGCATGTAGGTGGGTCTCGATACGTACATGCTCGCCCACCGTACGAACGAAGAGATCGCGTAGGGAGCTGATCAATTGGTTGAGGTCGACAGGGCGTGTATCCAGTGTCTGGCGACGGGCAAAGGTCAGCAGACGGTGGGTCAGCGCCGACGCCCGGTCAGCAGATGCCGTGGCGGCATTGATATAGCGATCCAGATCGTTGGTGCGCCCACTGATGACGCGCATGCGGATCAGGTCGAGTGCTCCGACAATACCCGTAAGCATGTTGTTGAAGTCGTGGGCGATGCCGCCGGTAAGCTGGCCGATGGCTTCCATCTTTTGCGATTGCCGCAAGGCTTCCTCAGCCCGTTCGCGCTCGTAGATTTCGGCCAGTAAACGGGCATGGCTTTCACCCAATTCGCGGGTGCGCTCGGCAATCATGTTTTCCAGAGCGTCCGTAGCAATACGCGCCTCTGTAATATCTACGCTGCAACCTATATAGCCCAGGAATTGGCCTTCCGTATCGTAGCGGGGCATACCTTCGCAACGCAGCCAGCGAATTTGGCCTTGTTTATCGTAAACGCGCATTTCGTCGCGGTAAGGGCGTCGCGCTGTAAATGCAGCCTGGAATTCAGCAACCGCTCGCTCAAGATCCTCTTTAATAATGATGCGCTGCCAGCCATCGCCTAGGGTTTGCTCATAGGTAAGACCATACTCGGTCTCGTAACGCTTGTTGGCGAAAATGGTTTGGGCTTCGGTATCAGAAGCCCAGATCAACGCTGGCGCACTATCGGCCATCAGGCGGAAACGTGCTTCGCTCTGTCGAAGTGCTTGATCAGAACGAGTACGCTCAAGGGCCGCCCAGACCCGGTCTGCAATGTCGCGTAGAAAGCCTACCTCGGCTTCGCTCCACACCCTTGGCTGAACATGGCTGACGAACAGGAAGGCAGTGAGCTGCCCGTGCTCTAGTAAAGGAACGTCGATAAAGGCATGGACATTAAGAACATGGAAAGCAGAGGCATGATCGCAAGTGCGTGGGTCGTTGGCTACGTCATTAATTACCACCGCTTCGCCACGATACAAGTCATCAATGTAGGTGCCGTAATCGGGCAAATAATATGAGCCGGTAAAGCTCGTGGTGTTGTGACTCCAGTCATGTGTGATTTGAACCGTTTCACCATCCTCTAGCATCCGGGCATAGCCAACCCGGGATACATTCAGGATACGGCCCAGGATGTGAGCCACTACGCCACCGATTTCATCACTATCGCTGGCTTCGCGCAGAGCATCGCTCAGTTCGTTCAAAGCGGCCTGTCGCTCGGCCGCTGCGGTGCGCTCCTCGATCTGCCGGGTCAGCTCCAGGTTGATGGCATTGAGTGTGTAGGCATGTTCTTTCTCCTGGGTGATGTCCCGGGCAATACCGATCAGGCGGCGTGTGCCGTCCGGCTCGGTAAAGTGTCGGCTGCGAACACTCAGCCAGACCGGTTCGGCTCGGTGCGTTCCACACACACGGAAGTCCAACTGTGTTTCGCTATCTTCGTCGCCTTCCGCTGCCGCCTTGATCGCGGCCTGTACGGTAAGTCTGTCATCCGGGTGAACGATGGTGAACAGCAGCTCGGCGGTACTCAGCAGAGCTTCCGGAGAAATGCCTGTCATTTCGGTGATACGGTGATCCCAGCTGATTACGTCACGGTTGATGTCGTAATCCCAGACACCAAGCGTAGCTACGTCGATGGCCAGGTTGATACGCTGTTCCGCCAGGCGCAGGGCTTCGGCGGCACTGGTGCGTTCCGCTACAATGCGGATACGGTCGGCCACCTCCCGCGTCAGGGCGATATCTTCTACTGACCAGGTATGTGGTGTGCTTGCATGCACATAGAGCATGCCCTTCAGCACCCCCTTGTCATGCTGTGGAACCAATAGCATGGCCCTGATGGCTAGCTGTTCTAGCGTGTCCTGATAGGCATGAGTGCGGGGATCGACTATCGTGTCGTCCACTACAACAATCGATCCCTGTCTCAGCTCGGCCAGGAGGCCATTGCCATAGTCGTTCAGGGAATAGGTCGCCAGGTCTGGTTCGACACTACCGTCCGTCCAGCTGCTTTCCTTATGCAGGATGCCTGCCTCATCGATCCAGGCGTAACCAATGCGCTGTACACGCAGCACGTTACCCAAGCTTTGGCCTAGGGTTTGTGCAACATCGGTTAACGTCAGCGTACCTTGTAAGCGATCACCCAGCTCAAGCAGAAAGCGTTGGCGGTCGTGGGTGCGCAAGCGTTCGCTGATGTCCATGAACGTACAGATCGCACCTTCTAATTCCCCGTCGCGCCAGATCGGTTCGGAGCGATACTCCACAGGCAAGAAGCTACCGTCCTGACGAGTAATCCAGTCCTGCTCGATATGGAAAGATTCGCCGGTTTGCGCTGTGCGATAAATGGGGCAGTCTTGTGCTGGAGATGACGAGCCGTCGACATGCATAGGGTGGATTAAGGCGTGAATCGGCTGCCCTAGCACCTGGTCACGATCAGTAAAGCCCAGCAGCTGCAAGAAGGCGTTATTGCAGAGCGTAACGTGGCCGGTGCGGTCGATGGAGTAAAACGCTTCGCTGAGGGAGTCGAGTAGGAGGCGGGTAAAGGCCTCGCTTTCCAGCCGTGCTTCTTCAGCGCGCCGGCGATCATCTATATCCAGGGCAACGCCTACCCAGCGTTCGATTTCACCCGCCGCGTTAAAGGCAGGTGTTACCCGAGCCTCGAACCAACGATAGGTGCCGTCGACGCCCCGAAACGGTACCTCGATACGTGAAGGTTCGCGGCGTATCAGTGTTTCTCGCCAGGTCCTTTGTAAACGTTCGGCATGATCAGGGTGAACGGCACGCATCCAGTTATCGGGGTCTGTGTCGTGCGGATCCAGACCGGTATAGGTGTACCAGTAACGGTTGGTGTACTCCATAAAGCCATGGCGATCGCCAAACCAGACGATCTGCGGGCTCACATCCATCAGGGCGCGATACCGGGCTTCGTTTTGGATCGCGCTACGCTGGCGTGCTCGTTCGGCGGTAACGTCTTTCAGGCTAAATAAATAGCCGTGACGCCGCCCCTCGCTGTCCAGCAGGGCGCGCAGGGTGTAATTGGCCTGCAGGAGATGCTTGTCCTTGCGCAGGAACAGGGCCTCATCCTGGGTTATACCGTCCCTGTCCGCCAGGCTCTGGAGTTGACATGGAACGCCCTTGGCCTGGTCTTCTGCAGTGAAGAGGATATCAATAGGCTGGCCAGCCAGCTCATCCGGGGCCCAGCCCAGTGCAGTCATTGCTGCCGGATTGGCGGAAAGGATATGTCCGCCTAGGCCTAGGGTCAGCAAGGCCTGCTCGGACGTACTGTCGAACAGCTGACGACTTATGGTTTCACTGCGGTGGTAGGCGCTCCGGATCTTATGAAGTTCGATCAGGTTCATGGCCTGACGGCCCAGCGCTTCCAGCGCCTGCGTCTGAGCAGCACTTAATACTCGTGGCTGCCAATCGAGCACGCACAGGGTACCAAGTGGGAAGCCATTGGGCGTCACCAAGGGGACGCCGGCATAGAAGCGCAAGCCGTCTGCGGTCTGGACCAGTGGATTGCTGGCGAAGCGGCGATCACCGCGTAAGTCGGCGATAACGGTCAATCCCGGTTGCTGGATCGCTTTGGCACAGATGGACAGGTGCAGCGGCATTTCCTGAACACCCAGACCCTTTTCGGCCAAGAACCATTCCCGGTCCTCGGTGATGAGGTTGATGACAGCTATAGGGGCGTGACAGATCTGGGCGGTCAGCTGGACGATGTCATCGAAGGCTGGGGTGGCCGGTATATCAAGAATACCGTAGCGGCGGAGTTCGGCGAGGCGCTCGCTTTCGCTCCAGCCGGTCGGCAACATAGGGGTGGGGCTCAATACAGGCTCCGCATGATTCATCATCGTCCATACAACCCATCTACAACAGCAGGAAATTGCTTATTCTGCGGCAAAATGTCGCACGGCGATATGAATGGACGAAAGGATATCCATTCTCCTATCGCTCGCTTTGCGGCGTCACGCGCAACACTTCCTCCATAGTAGTCAAGCCAGCCGCAATCTTCTGTGCGCCCGAAAGGCGCAGGCTGCGCATACCTTCTTTGAATGCTTGACGCCGTAACGCTGAAATATCTGTATCGGCATTGATTAGATTACGTGTAGCGTCCGATAACATCATAATTTCATAAACCCCTGCTCGCCCCCGGTAACCTGTATCGCGGCACTCTGGGCAGCCCACCGGTTGCATGGCGCCTGTCGGCAACGGTGCATTCCAGGGGCGTGTCAGCTCTTGCCAGTCCTGTGGGTTCATCTCTACCGGAGCCTTGCAATGCGGGCACAAGGTACGTACCAAGCGCTGGGCCATTACACCCAATATGGTCGCGCGGATCAGATAATACGGCACGCCCAGTTCAATCAGGCGGCTGATAGAGCTAGGTGCATCGTTGGTGTGTAAGGTCGACAGCACCAAGTGACCGGTCAGGGCCGCCTGGATCGCCATCTCGGCCGTTTCCAGGTCACGGATCTCACCAATCATAATAATGTCCGGATCCTGACGCATCAGGGCGCGTACACCGCTGGCGAAGTTCACGTCGATGTTGTGCTGCACCTGCATCTGGTTGAACGAGTCCTCAACCATTTCGATCGGGTCTTCAATGGTGCAGACGTTCACCTCCGGCGTAGCCAGCTGCTTGAGGGTGGTATAGAGCGTTGTCGTTTTACCTGACCCGGTCGGGCCGGTGACCAGAATGATACCGTTGGGCTGGCTGGTCATGCTGGTCCAGCGGCGCAGGTCGTCACTTGAGAAGCCCAGCTGATCAAAGCTCTTGAGAAGCACGTCCGGGTCGAAAATCCGCATGACAAGCTTTTCACCAAAGGCCGTCGGCATAGTGGACAAACGCAGCTCCACTTCCTTGTCGCCCGGCATGCGCGTTTTTACCCGGCCATCCTGAGGCTTGCGCTTCTCGGCCACATTCATCCGCCCCAGGTTCTTGATTCGGCTGATTACTGCCAGGGTAACTTGGGAAGGAAACTGGTAAACGCTGTGCAGCACGCCGTCGATGCGGAAGCGGACTGTGCCCTGATCGCGACGCGGCTCGACATGAATATCGCTGGCTCGCTGCTGAAAGGCGTACTGAAACAGCCAGTCGACGATATTAACGATGTGGGCATCGTTTGCATCGGGCTCCTGATCCATGGCTCCCAGGTTGACCAACTGCTCGAAGTTACCGACGTTGGTCGTTTTTTGATCGACCGATGTTGCACCGCTTACTGATTTGGCGAGCCGGAAGAATTCCTGGGTATACCGCGTAATATCCGTTGGATTGGCTACGACGCGCTTGATCGGGCGTTTAAGCACATGGGTCAGGTTGCTTTCCCAGCTGTTAACAAAGGGCTGGGCGCTGGCGATCGTTACTTCGTCTGCCGCGACGGCCACAGCCAGAATCTTGTTGCGTTGGGCAAACGCATAGGACATCAGGGGAGTGATCGCTGCGACGTCGATCTTCAGCGGATCGATTCGATAATAGGGCTGGCCGGAATAATCAGCGAGCCAGTGGGTAAGCGTTTCCAGGTCCAGCTTCTTGCCAGGACGTTGTAGGTCTTCCACATTTTGCGACGCGAGGAATTCCAGCGGATGTAGCTGCTGATTCTGCTGCGAGCCGCGACGAATCATCAGGCACTGCTCGGCGGCTTGCTGATCAATACGTCCTTGAGCAACCAGTTCACGCAGAACTTCGGACAGTTCAAGCCAACGGTCAGCGGCGGGTGAGGCAATGGCGGACATGCAAGTCTCCTCGTCAGATACTGCTGCTCTGGCCGTAAAGGACCTCAGAGCGCCCGGTTATGCGGGTATGAAGACAGGATAGCGGTTTCGATGGATCAGAGGCGCTTGGGCTTGGCCACTCATAACAGCTGAGCCTAAAAACCGGTCGGAAGTTCGGTACGCCCGACGATACGTATTAGGAGGGCGGAAGGACCTTCGATGGGTATGACTTGATCATTTTATAAACAGTACGGCGTAGCGGAAAGCCTGGCCCTCTGCCAGCATGAAGAGGGCCAGTTGTTGATCGGCGGATCGTTTATCCGCGAAGAAGGGCTTTCCAGGATGCTAGTGTGATCAGTGTATGCGCCTGGGCACCTAAGGCTTCATCCGCGTCGTGTGCAATGAGGCTGGGCAACTTGGCCATTTCGCCGTACAGGCGGTCGATTTCTGGCAGCTCGATGGCTGGGCGGGCCAGGCGCAACCAGACAAGCATCCGCTCGATACGGGGCAGCTGGTCAGCCAACAGGCTGGGCTGGTTCAAGGCACGCTGAAGCGGGATTTCAGCGGCTTCTTCCGCCAAGGTACGCAGCAGCCATTTACCAACCGAGCGCTCACCCAACGTATTGCCGCGTGCGTTGCGCGAGGTAGTCCACGTGCGTTCGTGCAGCCAGCGCGCGGCAAGGAGTGAGAAATGTCCCCATCGTGGCTTTTCCAGTTCAGCGGCAAAGCGGGCCGGGGCTTGCTGGCGGGCCTCTTCGTCTTCTTGCCCAATCGTCGCCAAAGGCTTCCAATCGAGTAGCAAGGTATCAAGGGCCTGCCGCAGCTCGCGGCTGCTGGATCGCGGAACAGCTTGCCCCAGACTGCCGAGCAAAGCGCGCAGGTCTACCAAATGATGGACCCAGTCTACCAGCAGACGCCAATGACCATTCCAACGATACTGCTCGGCCAGCCGCTGACTGCTGCCCAGCAGATGCCAGGCCAGGGTTGAGAAGGCCGTATCCAGCGCTGTGGAAGGTGTTACCGTGGGGGCGGTGAGATAAAGCGTATAGCTGGCAGAATCATGCAGCCGGTAACCACGCTCGGCCTTGCTGATATCGCATGGCATCAAGGGTAGGTCAGCGGCCAGCTGTTCGGCCAGTTCAAGCAGGGTAGCCGGCTCGCCTTCACGCAATTCGAGCTCAAGCTCACAAATATCTTCGTGATATTCTCCGGCAACTACCTGGCCTAGATCAAGGGCGGCTTCGAGTGCCGTACGCGTATTGCCATGCTCCCAGGCAATCAGCGTACGCTCACGCGTGAAGTCAGTAGTGAAAATCGGTTTGAGCTGACGCTTATCGAGATGGGCCAGCGCTTCTGGCCAGCATTCTGGCCCAAGGAGGGACGTATCCAGCTCTGCTGTTTCCAGCGGCCATTCCCATTCGTTACGCTCGGACAGCCCGGCCATGCTCTGGCCGCGACTCTTAAGCGTCTGAATATAGCGGTCGCCGTCTCGGCGTACCCGCAAGGCCACGCGTGCATGAGCTAACTCACGCGTATCGGTGTCGTAATACTGGTTGAGCAGTTCGCTACGCTCCCAGCCTTCCTTGCTGTGTGTGTTCAACAGGGGATGTGCACGCAGCGCGGCGAGGGTTTCGCGGCTGGCGCGCAGCTTGATTTCAGTCTCTTTAGCCATGACAGCGCCTATTATGGTGAAATATTGATGCCCGATCACAAACACGAGCGGACCTTTTCCTGCTTGCCGCTCATTTCAACGGGGATTTAACAATGCCAACCAATCCGTTTGTCAGTCTATTCGGGCGCTCGCCGATCGGACCGATGCAACAACATATGGCCAAGGCGCACGAGTGCGCAGCGCAACTGCTTCCTTTCTTCCAGGCGGTCATCAACCAGGAATGGCCCACGGTAGAACAGGTGCAACAGAACATGGTGCGTCTGGAGCGAGAGGCTGACACACTCAAGAAAAGTGTTCGTCAGCATCTACCTAAGAGCCTGTTCCTGCCAGTTCCCCGTTCGGATCTGCTGGAACTACTCAGTGTACAGGACAAAATCGCCAACCGCGCCAAGGACATTGCGGGGCTGACTCTAGGGCGGCAGATGGCCATTCCGGAGAGCCTGCGTCCGGTTATCATGACCTATGTGCAGCGCAGCGTAGATGCCAGCGCTCAAGCCCTGAAGGCCATGAACGAGCTGGATTCTCTGCTTGAGACAGGCTTCAGCGGGCGAGAGGCGACCCGAGTCGAACTTATGGTGGAAGAGCTTTACGACCTGGAGCGGGATTCGGACCGTCTGCAGATCGAGGTGCGTCGCACTCTGTTTACTCTGGAAAAGGACATGCCTCCTGTGGATGTCATCTTTCTTTACCAGATCATCGACTGGATCGGCGATGTTGCCGACCGGGCCCAGCGCGTGGGTAATCGGCTTGAACAACTGCTGGCACGTTAAGCCGGCTCTTTTAGATTCACTGGATTTTACCGTTTATGTCTTTGATTGCGGATTACGGCTTCGTGCTGCTGGTTATGGCCTGTCTCTTCGGCTTTTTTATGGCCTGGGGTGTGGGCGCCAACGACGTGGCTAATGCCATGGGAACCTCAGTGGGTTCCCGTGCCCTGACCATTAAGCAGGCCATTTTCATCGCCATGGTATTCGAGTTCTGTGGCGCCTATTTTGCTGGCGGGCAGGTTACCGACACTATCAAGGGCGGAATCGTAGATGCCTCGGTGATTACACCGGACCTTATGGTGTTTGGCATGTTATCGGCCCTGCTGGCCGCTGGAACGTGGTTGATGATCGCCACTCTGAAGGGATGGCCCGTGTCTACGACCCATTCCATCATTGGCGCCATTATCGGCTTTGCTTCGGTAGGGGTGTCGATGGACGCGGTGAAGTGGGCGGCTATCGGGCCTATCGTGGCCAGTTGGGTGGTATCGCCTCTCCTATCAGGAATTGTTGCTTTCCTGCTGTTTATGAGCGTGCAAAAGCTGATTATCGATACTGATGAGCCGTTCCGTAATGCCAAGCGGTTCGTGCCGCTGTATATGTTCCTGACCGGGTTCATGATATCCGTAATGACGTTTACCAAAGGTCTCAAGCATGTTGGTATCAGTCTGAGTTCTGGCGAAAGTGTGCTGCTTTCGGTCGGGGTGGGGATATTGGTCATGCTGGTGGGAATAGCCATCCTGACCCGTATCAAGATCGACGAGGAAGCCGACAAGACTTTTCATTTTTCCAGCGTAGAAAAGGTCTTTGCCGTCCTGATGATCTTTACTGCGTGTTCCATGGCCTTCGCTCATGGTGCTAACGATGTGGCGAATGCGGTCGGCCCATTGGCAGCAGTCGTGAATGTCATTAACGCAAACGGTAATCTGGAAATCCTGGCGAAATCGCCGGTGCCGGCCTGGGTCCTCCTGCTGGGCGCAGTCGGTATCGTCATCGGCTTGGCTACATATGGCTACAAGGTAATTGCCACCATTGGCAAGGAAATTACAGAGCTGACACCAAGCCGTGGTTTCGCTGCCGAGCTGGCCACAGCCAGCACTGTAGTTGGAGCCTCAGCTATTGGCCTGCCGGTCTCTACCACGCATACGCTGGTGGGCGCTGTCCTGGGTATCGGCATCGCACGAGGTATCGGTGCGCTGAACCTGAGCGTAGTGGGTTCCATTTTTATGTCTTGGATCATTACCTTGCCGGCTGGCGCAATCTTGTCGATCGTGTTCTTCTCCATTCTGAGAGGTATTTTCGGCTAATCGGCTTGTAGAACTGTTGGAGGACTTCGATGATGTTGCCTACGCTCAAACAGCAATTTTCTGCGCTGCTCACCGAGTCCTCCGTCAGTTGTACCCAGCCTAGTCTGGATCAATCCAACCGGGGGGTTATCGACATCCTGGCCTCGTGGTTGGGTGATCTGGGGTTTCGCTGCGAGACACAGGAAGTCACTCCAGGCAAATACAACCTCATCGCAACCTACGGCACCGGGCCGGGCGGCTTGGTGCTGGCCGGGCATACCGACACGGTGCCTTATGATGAAGCCCTCTGGAGTAGCAATCCCCTGGCGCTGCGCGAAGAAGGAAATCGCTGGTACGGGTTGGGTAGCTGCGATATGAAAGGCTTTTTCGCTCTGGCCATCGAGGCGGTGCGGCCACTGCTGGACCAACCGTTCCGCCAGCCTCTCATTATCCTTGCGACGTGTGACGAAGAGTGCTCGATGTCGGGCGCCCGGGCCATTGCTGAAGCGGGGCGACCTCTGGCGCGTGCCGTGGTCATTGGCGAGCCCACTAGCCTGAAGCCCATCCGCCTGCACAAGGGCGTAATGATGGAGCGCATTGAAATTCTGGGGCAGAGCGGCCATTCCTCCGACCCTCGGTTGGGACATAGCGCTCTAGAGGCGATGCATGACGTAATGGGGGAATTGATGGGGCTACGCCAGCAATGGCAGCGTGACTACAACAACCCCTTCTTCAATGTTCCTCAGCCCACCCTTAACCTGGGCTGTATTCATGGGGGCGATAACCCCAACCGGATCTGTGGCCAATGTGCTCTAGAGTTCGATATACGGCCGCTTCCAGGCATGCGCCCAGACGAGCTGCGGCAGGCTATCCAGGCACGCTTGCAGCCGCTTGCCGAACGGCATGCCGTCCAGATCGATTATCATCCCTTGTTTCCAGAAGTGCCGCCGTTTGAAGAGCCTGCCACCAGCGAGTTGGTTTACCTCGCGGAAAAACTGACGGGTCATCGCGCCGAGGCGGTAGCCTTTGGCACGGAAGCACCTTATTTTCAGCAGCTCGGTTGTGAAACGCTGGTCCTGGGACCAGGCGACATCGCCTGCGCTCACCAGCCGGATGAACACCTGGACTTATCACGCATCGAACCCATGGTGCAGGTGCTGCGCCAGTTAATCGACCATTATTGCCTGTCCCCTTCGGGAGCCAAGGAGTGACCGTGCCGCTGCGACGACGATGAACGTTCCCGTCACCGTTCACCCCTACTATCTCTTTGCTGTCCAAGGCCCTTCGCTCCATGCATGACTATGTCAATTGGCTCCGCCACGCGTCTCCCTACATCAATGCCCATCGCGACCGTACCTTTGTGGTCATGTTGCCGGGTGACGGCGTAGAACATCCGAATTTTGGCAATATCGTCCACGACCTCGTGCTGCTCCATAGTCTGGGTGTACGTCTGGTCCTGGTTCATGGCTCGCGTCCGCAGATCGAGGCGCGGCTGGCGGCACGCGGAATCGCGCCACGTTATCACCGGGACCTGAGAATCACTGATACGCCTACGCTGGAATGCGTAATCGACGCGGTAGGTAGCCTGCGGATCGCTATTGAGGCACGCTTGTCCATGGACATGGCGGCTTCGCCGATGCAGGGCGCTCGCTTGCGGGTTGCTGGCGGCAATCTGGTTACTGCACGGCCTTATGGTGTGCATGATGGCGTCGACTTCCATCACACCGGTGAAGTACGTCGAATCGACCGCAAGGGTATTAACCGGCTGCTGGACGAGCGCACCATCGTGCTTTTATCCCCGTTGGGGTACTCCCCCACTGGAGAAATCTTCAACATCGCCTGTGAAGACGTAGCTACCCGGGCCGCCATCGATTTATCAGCAGACAAGCTGGTGCTCTATGGGGCCGAGCAGGGATTATTGGACGAGCAGGGCCGTTTGATTCGCGAACTGCGCCCGCAGCAGGTTCCACCCCATCTGGAGCGTCTCGGCAGTGGTAATTATCAGGCGGAGCTGCTTGATGCCGCTGCTCAAGCCTGCCGAGGTGGCGTACGCCGTAGCCATATTGTCAGTTATGTCGAGGACGGCGCGCTGCTCAATGAACTGTTCACGCGCAGCGGTGGAGGCACCCTGGTTGCTCAAGAGCAGTTCGAGTCGCTGCGGGAGGCAGATATCGGGGATGTGGGAGGACTGATCGATCTGATTCAGCCTCTGGAAGAGCAGGGCATCCTTGTACGCCGCTCGCGGGAAGTACTGGAGCGTGAGATCGACAAGTTCAGCATTGTCGAACGTGAGGGACTGATCATTGCCTGTGCCGCGCTGTATCCAATTGCCGACTCGAATGCCGGGGAGCTGGCCTGTCTGGCGGTTAATCCGGACTATCGGCATGGTGGTCGAGGCGATCAGTTACTGGAGCGTATAGAACAGCGCGCCCGCGCCCAGGGTCTTAAAACGCTATTTGTACTGACGACACGCACAGCTCACTGGTTTCGGGAGCGTGGTTTCGAGCCCAGCAGTGTTGATCGGCTGCCTAGCGCACGAGCTTCGCTTTACAACTACCAGCGCAATTCGAAGATTTTCGAGAAAGCGCTGTAACAAGCAGACATTCTGGCTGGCATGTCGCCAGCCAGAACTTATTCTAGACGCTTAATGTGCCCAGAATACTGGCTTGGTAACTGGCAACAAAGGCATCGAAATCGCCCTCATCGCTGGCTTCCAGCTCATGCTGCTCAGTTAGAGACTGCTGCGCCATGCGCTCGAACTGTTCGCGCTTTTCTGGGGCCAGTGGCTGCTGTCGGAAATACTCAGCATGGGCTTTACTCTGGCGCAGCGCAAAGTCAGCAAAGCTTTCTGCATGCGTCCTCATCTCGGCCAGTACCTGAGCTGAAGGCGTGAGCGAAGGGTCGATGAACTTCATGCGCTGCTCGTCCACGGCACGGCTGTAGGCATCCCCGCCGTTGGCAGCGTCCAACAGCTTGGCGCAGCGATCAATGCAACCCAGCAGGGTGTCAGCCCAGTCCATTAAGGCAACCGGTGCGCCATGATGCTGCAGGTGTAGGCCCGGCTTGCGGCCTTCTCGAACAACCTTTGTAAAGTTGTGGGTGCACTCGCGGCATTCATTGTTCAACGGTGGGCTTTCTTCCATTGCACAGAACAGCAGGAACGCATCGAGGAAGCGAGACTCAGCCAGATCTATGCCCATCGGCAGAAACGGGTTGATATCCAAACAGCGGACCTCAACATACTGAACGCCCCGGGCAATCAGAGCCTGTACTGGGCGCTCGCCTGTGCGGGTTACCCGCTTCGGTCGGATCGATGAGTAGTATTCGTTTTCGATCTGCAGGATGTTGGTATTGAGCTGGACCCATTCCCCATCGCGGTGTGTGCCGATTTCGGCATAAGGCGCGTATGGCGTACCCACGGCTAGGCGTAGGCTTTCCGTATAACTTTTCAGGTCGTTATAACAGGGCGTCAGGCTGGCCTGGGCGGCGCTCTGATAACCTAGGTCACTCATGCGCAGGCTGGTTGCATAGGGCAAGTACAGGGTGTCAGCGTCAAAGGTCTCCAGCTGATGCGGGCGGCCACGCATGAAGCCGACATCCAGTGCAGGGGACGCGCCGAACAGGTACATCAGAATCCAGCTGTAACGCCGGAAATTACGCGTCAGGGCGATGTAGCGGGCCGACTGATAGTCACGGTCGCTGCGCGTATCGTTTTCTGCGGCCTTCAGCATTGGCCAGAGGGCTTCTGGAAGCGAGAAGTTGTAATGAATACCAGCAATGCATTGCATCGTCCGGCCGTAGCGTACAGCCAGGCCGCGTCGGTAAATATGCTTGAGCCGGCCAATATTGGAGTGACCATATTCCGCGATGGGAATCTGCTCTTCCTCAGGTAACACGCATGGCATCGAAGGGCTCCACAAGAGTTCTTCTCCCAGCTGACGTACCGCGAAGCGATGAATCGTGTCCAGCGCGTCGATGACCTGCGCGGGATCCTGCGCCGTGGGTGTAATAAATTCCAGCAGCGCTTCGGAGTAGTCCGTCGTGATCTGCGGATGCGTCAATGCTGAGCCAAGGGCAGCAGGGTGGGGCGTCTGGGCCAGATTGCCCTGCGAATCGACGCGCAGCGTTTCGCGCTCGATACCATGCAGGCATTGAGTCAGTAGGGGCAGGTAGGCCGATTCGCCGAGCAGGGCCAGGCGGCGGGTCAAGATATCGCTCAAGATGTTTTCCTTCACTCGACAGTGGCCCCACTATGGGGGTGAGTCAGCCGGTGTACAAGCCTGACGAATAGACTTCGACCGACCCGTGCGGTTGCACCGGACGAGTCGAATGCGAAGACGCTGTACTGTAGCGATGCCAGGAGAGCCCGGTACAGAATGGTTGTGCCGGGCTCGCTCGCTTACAGGCAGGCGAAGGTAGCCTGGGCCTTGGCCACCAGTTTGTCGCCCTGGTAGACCTCTGCTTCGATGACATGGGTCTTGCGGCCAGGGTGGATAACCTTGGCGCGACAGACGATATCGCCTTCGCTCACACCGCGGATGTAGTTGACTTTGCACTCCAGAGTAACACTGCCAGCCTTGCCGTCGAACAGGCTGTGGCTCGCCTGGCCAAGGGCCGTGTCAATCAAGGAAAACACAGCGCCCCCATGCATCTTGCCATGCAGATTAAGCAGCTTGTCCTGCATGCTCATGTGCACTTCGGACTCACCGTTCTCCGCCTTGTGGATACGCATGCCTAGCAGTTGGCTGAACGCGCTGTCTTTGCCCGCCGTAGATTGGTTCATCGGTTATTTCCTCAATTGTTTCGCATTGGCAAACAGTGCCGCCATGGCTCCGGTAGCCGCAGGCTTATTATTGGTATGGGATTCGCGAGACGGTTTGGTGCGCGCCTGTCCGCCGCGAGATTGGCCGCGTGTACCCTCGACCTTTTCTCCAGGTGTATCACTCATGCGCATCGACAAACCGACGCGGTTGCGCGGAATATCTACTTCCATGACCTTCACCTTGACGATATCGCCGGCCTTCACCACTTCATACGGATCTTTGACGAATTTCTCCGACAGAGCGCTGATATGTACAAGCCCGTCTTGGTGTACGCCTACATCAACGAATGCGCCGAAATTAGTCACGTTGGTTACCACACCCTCAAGCACCATGCCGGGCTTGAGATCCTTGAGCGACTCGACGCCTTCTTGGAACTCTGCTGTTTTAAACTCAGGACGCGGATCGCGGCCGGGCTTGTCCAGCTCGCTCAGGATGTCCGTTACGGTGGGTAGACCGAAGGTTTCGTCAGTGAACTTCTTCGGGTCCAGCCGCTTGATAAAGCTAGAGTCCCCAACAAGGGAGCGAATATCGCGACCCGTATCGGCCGCAATACGCTCCACTACTGGGTAAGCTTCTGGGTGAACGGCCGAGGCATCCAGAGGGTTGCTGCCATTCATTACCCGTAGGAAGCCAGCGGCCTGCTCAAATGTCTTCTCGCCCAGGCGGCTGACCTTCTTAAGCTCGGTCCGGGACTTGAACGCGCCGTTCAGGTCCCGGTGGGCCACGATGTTTTGTGCCAGGGTTGCGTTAAGGCCGGAAATCCGGGCCAGTAGGGCCGCGGAAGCGGTGTTTACATCCACGCCAACGGCGTTCACACAGTCCTCGACCACGGCATCCAGGCTGCGCGCCAGTTTGAGCTGGGAAACGTCATGCTGGTACTGCCCTACACCAATGGACTTAGGCTCGATCTTCACCAGTTCGGCCAGCGGATCCTGCAACCGACGGGCAATAGACACTGCACCGCGCAGGGATACGTCCAGGTCCGGGAACTCTTTCGCAGCCAACTCCGACGCAGAATAAACCGATGCGCCGGCCTCGCTGACCATGATCTTGGTCATCTTTAGGCCAGGGTATTTCTTGATCAGCTCACCGGCCAGTTTGTCTGTCTCGCGACTGGCCGTACCATTACCAATGGCGATCAGGTCAACGGCATGCTTGGCGCAGAGCTTGGCCAGGGTGTCGAGGGTCTGGTCCCACTGATTCTTTGGTGCATGGGGGTAAACGGTGTCGGTGGCCAGCAACTTGCCGGTCGCGTCCACCACGGCGACTTTAACGCCGGTGCGTAGGCCAGGGTCGAGACCCAGTGTGGCGCGCGGCCCGGCCGGTGCCGCCAGTAGTAGGTCATGCAGGTTGCGCGCGAACACGCTGATGGCCTCGTCTTCGGCCTTTTCGCGCAACTCGCCCAATAGGTCGGTTTCCAGCGAGGTATACAGCTTGACCTTCCAGGTCCAGCGTACAACTTCGGCGAGCCATTTGTCCGCCGCGCGACTCTGGTTCTTAACTTCAAAATGCTCGGCGACCATCACTTCGCATGGATGAAGTGTGCCAGGCGCTTCGTCGCCTACTTTGAGCGAGGCGCTGAGAATGCCCTCGTTACGGCCACGGAAAATTGCCAAGGCGCGATGCGACGGTACGTTCTTGAACGGCTCGTCATGCTCGAAGTAATCGCTGAACTTGGCACCTTCCTGCTCTTTTCCGGTTACCAGTCGAGCCGACAGGGTTGCTTCCTGCTTAAGGAAACCGCGCAGCTTTTCCAATAGGTTGGCATCTTCGGCAAAGCGTTCCATCAAGATGTATTTGGCGCCTTCCAAGGCGGCTTTGACATCTGCGACACCCTTGTCGGCATCCACGTAGCGCGCCGCTTCGGTCTCGGGCGTCAGGGTGGGATCGGCCAGTAATGCCTCGGCCAGTGGGCCAAGGCCTGCCTCTAGGGCAATCTGGCCCTTCGTGCGGCGCTTTTGCTTGTAAGGCAGATAAAGGTCTTCAAGGCGGGTCTTAGTCTCAGCCAGCTTGATGTCACGCGCTAGCTCAGGTGTGAGTTTGCCTTGTTCCTCAATGCTGGACAGGATAGCCGTCCGGCGTTCTTCCAGCTCACGCAAGTAGCGCAGACGCTCATCGAGATGACGCAGCTGGGTATCGTCGAGGCTGCCGGTAACTTCCTTTCGGTAACGAGCGATGAAAGGAACGGTCGAGCCCTCGTCGAGCAATGCCACTGCGGCAGCGACCTGTTGAGGGCGGACGCCGAGTTCCTCGGCGATACGGGAGTTGATACTGTCCATGGAACCACCTGAAAACAGAGGAGCGGGCCTGACCGGCAGGCTTGAAATCCAGGCATTATAACCACCAGTAACCTGGGCGCTGCGCCAATTTGGCGTATACGTGATCAAGCTTTTTCTTGGATCCGCTCGGGAACCCCTGTTATGGGGAAAAATCTGCTAACAATGGTTTGTCCTGTTAATAATAGGGCTTACGCCATAATCTAATGCCGTCTTTCAAGGAGTTCACATGAGTACCACGCCCGTCTCGGAAGGTGAAAAGATTCTGGTCGTCGATGACGATGCCCGGTTGCGCCGCCTGCTCGAGCGCTTTCTGGACGAGCAAGGCTATCGTGTACGTACGGTAGAAAGCACCGAGCAGATGGATCGTTTGATGGCGCGCGAGCTGTTTCATCTCGTCGTGCTGGATCTGATGATGCCAGGAGAAGATGGCCTTTCGGCCTGTGCCCGTCTACGTGAGCAGAATAACCAGATTCCCATCATCATGCTGACTGCCAAGGGTGATGAGGGTAGCCGTATTCAGGGGCTTGAGCAGGGCGCCGACGACTATCTGGCTAAGCCTTTCAATCCGCGTGAGCTGCTGGCTCGAATCAAGGCAGTGCTACGTCGACAAGCGCCTGTCGTGCCGGGGGCACCAGGAAGCGAGGACGAGGTCGTCACCTTTGGGGATTACGAGCTGTCGCTGGCCACCCGCGAACTCAAACGCGGCGATGAAGTGCATATGTTGACCACCGGTGAGTTCGCTGTCCTCAAGGCGTTAGTCCAGCATGCCCGCGAGCCTCTAACCCGTGACAAGCTGATGAACCTGGCCCGTGGCCGTGAATGGGATGCGCTGGAGCGCTCGATTGATGTCCAGATTTCTCGCCTGCGGCGAATGATCGAGCCGGATGCTTCCAAGCCGCGTTATATCCAGACCGTTTGGGGAGTAGGCTATGTCTTTGTGCCGGACGGTGCAAAATCCTGACTACCAGTAACAGAGCATAAGGGTCACCGCAGAAGCAGTGGCCCTTGCCCACGCCTGTCTTGATAGGCGAAGCCCGGATGCTACAGGCTCAACAGCTATGTCCGGGATGAACAGCCAAAGGAGCAAGGTTTGCCTGTGCTAGCAGAGCATTACCGCCTCGTATTTCTTTGTTTCGTGACGAACGGGCAGGGCTCATGAAAACCCCCGCGTGGTTTCCGCAAAGTTTTTTCGCCCGCTCGCTATGGCTGGTGCTCATTGCGGTTTTATTTTCCAAGGCCCTGACGCTGATCTACCTGCTCCTGAATGAGGATGTTCTGGTTGATCGTCAGTACAGTCATGGCGCAGCGCTTACCCTGCGTGCGTACTGGGCTGCAGACGAATCGGATCGCCCTGCCATTGCCCAGGCTGCAGGCTTGCATTATGAGTCGCCTGAGACTGTACCGGCTGGTGAGTATCATTGGCCTTACAGTCAAATATTCGACAGACAAATGCAGGAGGAGCTAGGGCCTGATACTCAGGTCCGGGTTCGCGTACAGCAAGGGCCGGCGCTCTGGGTACTGGCCCCGTCATTAGGGCCAGACTGGATCAAGATTCCTCTCTATGCCCATCCACTGCGCGGCCAGCGAATCTGGAGCGTGTTGGGATGGTTCCTCGGAATCGGCCTGTTTTCCACAGCGGTGGCCTGGGTTTTCGTCGGTCAGCTCAACCGTCCCTTGAAACGACTGGTGCATGCTGCACGGGAGTTAGGTAAAGGCCACAGTGTGCGGCTGCCTGAGCAGAGCGCGCCGAGTGAAATCATGGAGGTTTATCACGCTTTCAATCAGATGGCCCATGATGTGGAGCAGGCCGGACGGGAGCGTGAGCTGATGCTGGCTGGCGTCTCTCATGACTTACGTACCCCGCTGACCCGGCTGCGCCTCTCCGTAGAGCTCTTGCCCAACGCGGATGAAATGACCGAAGACATGATTCGCGATATCGAGGACATGAACGTTATTCTCGATCAGTTTCTAGCCTTCATTCGCGATGGGCGAGATGAGCCTTTAGAAGAAACGGACCTCAATCAGCTGATCCAGGAAGCCGTTTCCCCCTACAACCAGACCGAAGAGCGGGTGCGTCTGTATCAGACCAGCGTGCCGCCTGTTGTTCTGAGACGAGTATCGATCAAGCGGTTGCTGATCAACCTATTGGAAAACGCGCTAAAGCACGGGGGCAGCGCTGTTGAAGTAGCAGCCTATGTGGGAGGGGATGCTACAGCCCCGTATGTGGTCCTGAGCGTACTGGACCGCGGGCCAGGTATTGATCCGCAAGACATGGAAGAGATCTTCAACCCGTTCATACGTGGTAATCGTGCACGTACCGGTTCAGGGACGGGGCTGGGTCTGGCTATCGTCAAGCGGATTGCAGCGCAGCACGGCGGCAGCGTGGAGCTACGTAATCGAGAGGGCGGTGGGGTGGAGGCTCGTGTGCTCCTCCCCTTGGGCCTTTTGTTGCCACGTACTGCCAGCTGAGTTCAAGCCCACCGGAGCTCTGTAGCGCTGATCGTCGCATCCCGTCCATAAGGCCAGGCCCTATTAGCGGGGCCATGGCCGCTGGGAAGGCCGGCATACAAGGGGATATCCCAGGGCGCGAGCCATTCCGCCACAATCTCCTCAATGCTATGGGCGACTCCTTTGCGTGGGCAGTCGGTAAAAGTGCCCAGACACACTGCACCTAGTTGATGCCTATCGATGCTGTGTAACAGCTGCCAAAGGCTACGCTCGATTCGATAATATGGCTCGCCTACGTCTTCCAGGATCAAAATCGACCGTGGCGGCACATAAAGCCCGTGGGCAGTCCCGGCTACACTGGCCAGGGCTGTCAGGTTACCGCCGATCAATGGCCCTCGAATGGCATCTTTCGGGCCGCTAAGCTGGCGGGTCGGCAAGGTATGCAACTGCTCTTTCAGTAGATCGAGCAGGCTAAACAGAGACGCCTCATGTATTTCCTGCTGCTCTGCTTCGTCATAACTTCGCGCCCAGGCAGTAGCCACCGGCCCATGGATACCGGTCAATCCATGACGATGAAAGTCGCTGAGCAGAACGGAAATATCTGAAAACCCAATCAGGGGCTTTGGCGTCACGCGACGCAAGCGCTGCCAATCGATATGCGGAAGCAGATGGGCGCAGCCATACCCGCCCCGCAGACACCAGACTGCAGTGGTTTCGGGGTTTTCGTAGGCGGTATACAAATCAGTCAGACGCTCCTCAAGCGTTCCGGCCAGGTAGCGATGCCGAGCCTGCACATAGGCGCCCGGCAGGTAGTTAATTCCCAATGCCGTCAGGCGCGCATACGTTGCCTCAAGCGCCTCTACAGCAATAGCCGCCGCAGGGGCAATCAAGGCGACTCGGCCCGCAAAGGTCTGACAGGATGCGGTATCGCTCATTAGCCCTTGCCCTTGGTTCGGGTTAAATTGGGGCCGCTATTTTTCTCTAAATACTGAATGATGATGCCGGCAATATCCTGTTTGGTTGTCTCCTCAATACCCTCTAGGCCCGGCGATGAGTTGACCTCCATAACGAGCGGGCCATGGTTGGAGCGCAGAATATCCACACCGGCCACGTTCAGGCCCAGTACCTTGGCCGCGCGAATAGCTGCCATGCGCTCTTCGGGCGTGATTTTGACCAGACTGGCCGTGCCGCCCCGGTGCAGGTTGGAGCGGAACTCTCCTGGTTTGGCCTGACGCTTCATGGCAGCGATGACCTTGTCGCCCACGACAAAGCATCGAATGTCAGCGCCGCCGGCCTCGCGAATGTACTCCTGCACCATGATGTTTTGCTTGAGGCCCATAAAGGCTTCTAAAACGGACTCGGCCGCTTTTTCCGTCTCACACAGCACGACACCGATGCCTTGCGTACCCTCGAGGAGTTTGATGACCAGGGGAGCCCCGCCTACCATGCGAATCAGGTCCGGTACATCATCCGGTGAGTGAGCAAAACCGGTTACTGGAAGGCCCACGCCTTTGCGGGACATAAGCTGCAATGAGCGCAGCTTGTCACGTGCCCGGCTGATCGCAACGGACTCGTTGAGCGGAAAGACACCCATCATTTCGAACTGACGCAGCACGGCGCAGCCATAAAACGTAACGGAAGCGCCAATCCGAGGAATGACCGCATCGAACCCTTCGAGCGGCTTTCCACGATAATGAATCTGGGGTTTATGACTGGCAATGTTCATATACGCGCGCAACGTGTCGATTACGACCATTTCATGGCCACGTTGCTCACCAGCCTCCACTAGGCGACGAGTGGAGTACAAGCGAGGATTACGCGAAAGCACAGCGATTTTCATGCGGCACCCGGAGCGGGGGAAAGGGATAGGGTTGGTTTGTCTTGGGCATAACTGACGGCCGGATTCACGATCAAGCCACCTTCGATCAATGCTTTCGATCCTAATAACAGGCGATAGCGCATACTTTTACGGCAGGCCAGAGTGAATTCCACGGGCCAAGAACGTTCGCCTAGGGCCAGATGTGTCCGGATGACATAGCGGGTTTGCGCATGGCCGTTGGAGCTGCGAATGGTTTTCCTAGCAACCAGCGGCGCCTCGCAATGCCGATGCCGTGACTGTACCAACGTGCCGAGATGAACAGTGAAGCGCACCCAGCGCTCACCGTTTCGTTCAAAGGGGGTAACTTCTGTAGCGTGAAGTGCTGATGTACTGGCGCCTGTGTCGATCTTGGCCCTGAGACCGATCACGCCTAATTCAGGCAAGGCGACCCATTCCCGCAAGCCGATGACGGCCAGATCGTCGAGTGTCTTCAAGCGCTATCCTTGAAATGAGGCTTAATGCCCCCATGTCTGGGTATCGATGAGTGCCAGCGTATTGAACGCCGGTTTGGCAAAGAAATAACCTTGCATCAACATAATGCCGTGGTCGCGTAGACAATCGCGCTCTGCAGAGGTTTCTATACCTTCGGCGATGATACGCACATTCAGCTCTGTACAGATGGAGACGATGCCACGAACAATCGCTTGGCGTACAGCGTCACGATCGATATTGCGAATCAGAGCCATGTCTAGCTTGATCAGGTCCGGCTGAAAATCAGCTAGTAGATTTAAGCCCGAGTGGCCTGCTCCGAAGTCGTCAATGGCTGTCATGAAACCGAACTGCCGGTACTCGCGCAAGATATGCGTGAGATGCTTGTTGTTACTCATATGTTCACTCTCGACGGTTTCAAAAATAAGACGTTCGAGAGGAAAGTTATGGGCCTGTGCGGCTTCTAATGTACTTCGAATGCACAGTTCTGGACGATAGACAGCGTTTGGCAAAAAGTTGATTGATAACTTTTCCTGCATTCCCAAAGCGCTGGCGTTGGCAATCGCCTGCGTGCGGCAGCGCTGATCGAAACGGTAGCGGTTCTGGTCGTTTACCCGCTCGAGTACGCTGAGTGCACCTTGACCTTCCGGGCCGCGTATTAAGGCTTCGTGAGCGAAGATACGACGACTTTCTACGTCTACGATAGGCTGGAAAGCAAATGAAAAGTCGAAGTTCAACGGCTCGCTCTGTTGGCAACCCTGGCAGCGTGTCGGCTGAGTCAACTCTTTAGGGAAAAATGTAGTCATAGTGGTACCAAAGGCGGGCGTAAAAATAAACGCTCGGTGCATGAGCAATCAGTTAATGGTTAATGCAAAAACGCATCCTGGAGAGCTTTAATTAATGACGTTAGCGCAACAGGCAAATGACGAAAAAATCCGGTTGGATAAATGGTTATGGGCTGCACGCTTTTTTAAAACCCGAGCACTAGCCAAGGCGGCTATTGAAGGTGGCAAGGTCCAGTGTCGAGGGGAGCGGTGCAAGCCCAGCAAGGAACCCAAGGTCGGCGAAGAGCTGACGATTCGTCAGGGTTTCGATGAAAAGACCGTCGTGATTACGGCCTTATCACAGCAACGCCGTGGTGCACCCGAGGCGCAGTTACTGTATCGGGAGACCGAAGAAAGTCTTGAGCGAAGAGAGCGTGCTGCCTCATTACGCAAAGCAGGAGCCTTAGGCATGACAACGGAGGGGCGGCCTTCCAAAAAACAACGTCGCCAGATTCACCGGTTTTGGGGCGATGCCGATCAGCGCTCTATGGACTGAGATGGCCTTGTTCTACAGGTCGGACAAAATATGTTGATGAGCCTGGCTGAAGTCTCACAACGTGATCGGCAGCGGTAACGAGCGCCAGTTTTATACGAGTCATGGCTAAGAGCCAGATTTTACGGCTCAAAGCTGAAGGCTGACTTAAGGCCTTACTTGAAGATCAAGAAATGTCTACTCGACCCTTTGGCTTGGAAGAGTAAGGCATTGTTCATAAAATGAAGTAAACCTAGGCAACTAAGTAGGAAGCGTGACCGTATTCGTCTCGGCCACGTGTTTGTCATTTCCCTTTTCAGGCACATCTCTGTTATGACTCCATTCGATTACACTCAACGCTTCCTCTTCGATGAAACCGATGTAAGAGGTGAGCTGGCCTTGCTGGAGCGCAGCTACATCGAGGTCCTTGCTAAACATACCTACCCGGAACCTGTCGCCCAGTTGCTGGGTGAGATGCTGGCGGCGGCTGCTCTGTTATGTGGGACACTGAAATTTGACGGTCTGTTGGTTCTCCAGGCGCGCTCCAGCGGCGCTGTGCCGTTGCTGATCGTTGAGTGCTCAAGCTCTCGGGAGGTAAGAGGAATTGCCCGGTACGATGCGGAAGCTATTCCTGCCAACGCTACTTTGCAGGATTTGATGCCTGAGGGTGTGTTAGCGATTACGGTCGATCCGACCAACGGTCAGCGTTATCAGGGGATCGTCCCATTAGAAGGTCAGACCTTGGCAGAATGCCTGTCTGGCTACTTTGCAACCTCTGAACAGCTTCCTACACGCTTCTGGCTCAATGCCGATGGCCGTCGTGCCCGCGGGCTGTTGTTGCAGCAGTTACCAGCCGATAAGCACAAAGATAAAGAGGTGCGTGAAGCGAGCTGGCAGCATCTGACAACCCTGGCTGATACTCTAACGGCTGAGGAGCTGTTGAGCTTGCCTAATGAAACTGTGCTGCATCGCCTGTATCACGAAGAAGCTGTTCGCCTGTTTGATCCGCAACTCGTCCATTTTAATTGCAGCTGCTCAAGGGAACGATCCGCAAATGCGCTTGTCTCTCTGGGCCAGGCGGATGTCGAATTGCTATTGCATGAGCAGGGCGGGCAGATCGAAATCGATTGCCAGTTCTGTAATGAGCGTTATCTGTTCGACGCCGCTGATGTCGCTCAGATTTTTGCCGGCGGTGGTAGCCAAACACCGCAAGAAACCCGTCACTAAGCATTGCAATCAGGAATAGGCTTTCTGGCATAATCGCGACTTCGGTTTTTATGTAGCCAAGATCGGTTTCAGCTACAAATTAAAAAAGGACCGGCCGAGTGCCGACGGGGAACTACACGATGCAAGCCAACGTTTATACCGATATTAGCGCCGCGCAGCTGGTCGAAGAGGCGCTTCGGCGCGGCGAGGGTGAGTTAGCCGCCAATGGCTCTCTTGTAGTCAAGACAGGACATCGCACGGGACGTTCGCCAGCCGATCGCTACATTGTTGAAGAAGTTTCGACTCGTGATGCGATTGATTGGGGTGCTATTAACCGTCCATTCCCGGCGGAAAAATTTGATGCGCTATGGGAGCGAGTCTCCAGCTATCTGGGTGAGCGTGATCATTTTATTTCGCATGTTCATGTAGGCTCTGATCCTGAACACTACCTGGCAGTAAAAATGACCACCGAGACGGCGTGGCATAACCTTTTCGGCCGTTGCCTCTTCATTAATCCAGAAAGCTACAACCCACAGTCCCGTCCTGAATGGGAAATTCTGAATGCCCCCTGGTTCGTCTGTGAGCCTGAGCGTGATGGTACCAATTCTGATGGCACCGTAATTATCAACTTTGCAGCCAAGAAAGTGCTGATTGCAGGTATGCGTTACGCGGGCGAGATGAAGAAGGCTATGTTCTCTGTGCAGAACTTCCTTCTGCCCGAACGTGATGTTCTGCCGATGCATTGCGCGGCGAATATGGGAGAAGACGGCGACGTCACGTTGTTCTTCGGCTTGTCCGGGACAGGTAAAACTACCTTGTCTGCAGATGAGAGTCGTTACCTGATTGGTGATGACGAGCATGGGTGGGGTGTAGGTACTGTCTTCAATATTGAAGGTGGGTGCTATGCCAAATGCATCGACCTGTCCGAGAAGAATGAGCCGGTGATCTGGAAGGCTATCCAGTTTGGTGCTGTTCTGGAGAACGTGGTGCTCGACCCACAGACGCGTAATCCTGACTACGCGGATGACAGTCTCACACAGAACAGTCGTGCTGCTTATCCCCGTGAGCTGATCGACAAGCGTGCTGAGTTAAATCGGGGTGGTGAGCCGAATGCGGTCATTTTCCTGACCTGTGATCTAACCGGTGTCCTTCCGCCAGTATCTATTCTCAATAATGAGCAGGCGGCGTATCACTTCTTGTCCGGTTACACTGCCTTGGTAGGTTCTACTGAAATGGGGTCTGGCCCGGGAATCAAATCTACGTTCTCAACTTGCTTCGGGGCACCATTCTTTCCTCGTCCAGCCGCTGAATACGCAGAGCTGCTGATCAAGCGGATCAATGGCTTTGGGTCTAAGGTATATCTTGTAAACACAGGATGGACGGGCGGCGGCTATGGGGTAGGGAAGCGCTTCAGCATTCCTACGACTCGGGCAGTCATTGCGGCTATTCAAAGTGGCGCGCTGGTAAATGTCGAGACTGAGCATTTACCAATTATTAATCTGGACGTTCCTAAGGCTGTTTCAGGTGTTGATACCGTGTTGTTAAATCCGCGCAACACATGGTCGGATCCGAATGCTTATGATGAGGCTGCCAGGGCGCTGGCAACCAAATTTGTCGAAAACTTTAAGAAGTTCAGTGGCGTCTCTGAAGCCATTAAGGCGGCAGGCCCACAGCTTTAAGTACGTATAGCTATAAAACAAAAGGTCGCCTCGGCGGCCTTTTGTTTTATAAAGAGATTTTTACAAATTATGCGTTTTAGTAATTGCATGTCTGCGACTAAATGCATAAAATGCGCCCGCTCTGGTGATGTAAGGCCGCTTAGCGGCAGCCCAGGCAACGTAAGTTGAGGTTTTTAAAGAAAATCCTTGACACGACGGCGGCAAGAAAAGAAAATGCCGCCTCCTTTGGAGGGATTCCCGAGCGGCCAAAGGGATCAGACTGTAAATCTGACGTCTACGACTTCGAAGGTTCGAATCCTTCTCCCTCCACCAAATTGCAAGAGCTGCAGGCTATGCGGGTATAGTTCAGTGGTAGAACCTCAGCCTTCCAAGCTGATGATGCGGGTTCGATTCCCGCTACCCGCTCCAGTTTGTTGTTGATTGCTCATGTAGCTCAGTTGGTAGAGCACACCCTTGGTAAGGGTGAGGTCAGCGGTTCAAATCCGCTCATGAGCTCCATTATTAAGGGCAGATATGTGAATATCTGCCTTTATTTTATGGCGGCGTTACTTGCTCAATTCTTGATGGGAGAGAGTGTCGATGGCTAAAGAAAAATTTGAACGTAACAAACCGCACGTCAACGTCGGCACCATCGGCCACGTCGACCATGGTAAGACAACGCTGACCGCTGCGCTGACCAAGGTTTGCGCAGAAACGTGGGGCGGCTCCGCGCGTAACTTCGATCAGATCGATAACGCACCGGAAGAAAAGGCTCGCGGTATCACCATCAACACCTCCCATGTTGAATACGATTCGCCTGTTCGTCACTATGCTCACGTTGACTGCCCGGGTCACGCTGACTACGTGAAGAACATGATTACCGGTGCTGCGCAGATGGACGGCGCTATCCTGGTATGTTCCGCTGCTGACGGCCCCATGCCGCAGACGCGTGAGCACATTCTGCTGTCCCGACAGGTAGGCGTTCCTTACATTGTCGTGTTCCTGAACAAGGCCGACATGGTTGATGATGCCGAGCTGCTCGAGCTGGTAGAAATGGAAGTTCGCGATCTGCTGAACACCTATGACTTCCCGGGCGATGACACTCCGATCGTTGTTGGCTCCGCGCTGATGGCGCTGGAAGGCAAAGACGATAACGAAATCGGTGTATCGGCTGTACGTAAACTGGTAGAAACTCTGGATGCTTACATTCCTGAGCCGGTTCGTGCCATTGATCAGCCGTTCCTGATGCCAATCGAAGATGTATTCTCCATCTCTGGTCGCGGTACTGTTGTGACTGGTCGTGTTGAGCGCGGTATCGTTAAAGTGGGTGAGGAAGTTGAAATCGTGGGCATTCGTGCTACGACCAAGACTACCTGTACCGGCGTTGAAATGTTCCGTAAGCTGCTTGACGAAGGTCGTGCTGGTGAGAACGTTGGCGCTCTGCTGCGTGGCACCAAGCGTGAAGACGTTGAGCGTGGCCAGGTTTTGGCCAAGCCGGGCACTATCAAGCCGCACACTAAGTTTGAGTGCGAAGTGTATGTGCTGTCCAAGGAAGAAGGTGGTCGTCATACCCCATTCTTCAAGGGCTACCGTCCGCAGTTCTACTTCCGTACTACGGATGTAACTGGTAACTGCGAGCTGCCGGAAGGCGTTGAGATGGTAATGCCGGGTGACAACATCAAGATGGTTGTTACCCTGATCGCTCCGATCGCCATGGAAGAAGGTCTGCGCTTCGCGATTCGTGAAGGTGGCCGTACCGTTGGTGCCGGCGTGGTTGCCAAGATCGTCGAATAAAATCG
>NZ_VLKY01000001.1 GCF_007830155.1 Pseudomonas duriflava | reverse complement strand
AATCTTGCGATCCATCAGTCTTACAGCACAAGCACCCACACGAATTGCTTGATTCAACTTGTTAAAGAGCGGTTGGCTGAGAACCTTGTCTCAACCGAGGCGCGCATTCTACGCTAACCTCATGTTCTGTCAAGCATTTCTTTCAGATCATTTTGTCTTCCGGAAACCTTGTCAGCCTGCCAGGGCGATCTCTCGTCTTGGCAGCGGGAGGCGTATTCTACACAAACCCAGGGGCTTGTCAACCGCTACCCGCCTTCCCGGCTGGCCCGCCAGACGGACCTGCCTGCTAGACTAATTAGATAAGCCATTGATTTACAAGGATTTTTCCAACCACCCCAGCAGGGAAGTGGACGCATTATAGGCCCCTCAGGCAGGACGTCAAGCGTTATCTAGGATTATTGCATCCGAGAATAAGAGACTTCATTTCAGCTACTGCTTGTTTAAAGCCAACAAATAAGGCATGCGCAACTATCGCATGACCAATATTAAATTCGTTCACACCTGGAATACAGGCAACCGGCTCTACATTATGATAATGAAGACCATGGCCTGCGTTGACGATTAACCCTCTAGACACACCAAACTCAACACCGCTTCGTATCCGCTGCAGTTCTAAAGCTGACTCTTCCTTTATGCGAGCATCTGCGTAACGCCCTGTATGCAGCTCCACCACGGGCGCCCCTACACGTACGGCAGCTTCAAGCTGCTGCTCGTCTGGGTCGATGAATAAAGAAACCTCACACCCTACCGCTGTCAATTTGCGCACTGCTTCCTTGATACGTGCCTCTTGCCCGATTACGTCTAATCCGCCTTCAGTTGTTAGCTCTTCACGACGCTCAGGAACTAGGCACACATGCTCAGGACGAACCTTAGCAGCAAACTCGAGCATGGCAGGAGTAATGGCAACTTCCAAATTCATGCGAGTCTGGAGAGCTTCTTTAAAAATGAGAACATCGCGCTCCTGTATATGACGACGATCCTCACGCAAGTGCAACGTAATGCCATCAGCACCTGCTTCTTCTGCATCTAAAGCAGCCTTGAGAGGATCAGGGTATCGAGTACCCCGCGCTTGGCGTAACGTAGCAACGTGATCAATATTCACACCCAGTAGAGGGCGACGAATAGTCGTCATGGTAATTTCTCACTTAAAAAATAGTTCACGGCTAACAAGAGGCTTTCCATCTAGCAAAGGCGCATAGGCCTGACGCATCAAACGCTTTGCTGCCTTTAGCGTATCTGGCGTATTCCAATCAGCACGCGCTAAAGAGAGTAATTCACTTCCATGAAATGCTCCTGGCTGGTATTGAATTATAAGCTCAAGCCCTTCATCCGGAACAAAACGATATATCCCTGACGGATCTATGGAATTACCCTGATTGTCTACTTCCAGAGAAAATCCATACCCCAACTCATCCAACAGCGACCATTCGAAAGTACGTAATGGCGGCTCTATAGAGGAGCCACTACTCAAAGAATGAAGCGTAGCGGCATATTGATGAAATACAGCAGGATGAGGGTCTTCAGGCAAAAGAAGACGCACCACTAGCTCATTAAGGTATAGGCCGCTAAACAGCGCATCCCCTTTTAAAAGTACAGGCGGGGACAACGGCTCCATTCTACTGACTGACTTTAACTCAGTGCGGCCACGCAACTCGCATTCGAATAACTGGAAAGGACGCACCTGGCTACCTAACCGATTACGGGCAGCTCGGTATACAACTCGAAACCTTCCTCGAAGCGAAAAGAGATCGATTAACAAACTACTTTCCCGATAAGGACGAGTATGTAGAACGAAAACTTGCTCAGGCTCGTGCATCAAATATCTGCATAGCCCAAGGAGCGAAGCGCACGCTCATCATCAGACCACCCGCTTCTAACCTTAACCCATAAATTCAACATTACTTTTGAATCGAATAGGGTTTCCATGTCTTTTCGTGCTTCTTGCCCAATGCGCTTGATTCGATCACCCGCATTGCCAATAAGGATCTTCTTTTGACCATCACGCTCAACCAGAATCAAAGCATGAATATGCAACACACGCCCTTCCTGCTTGAACTCTTCGATCTCTACAGCAACTTGATAAGGCAACTCAGCACCTAATTGGCGCATGATTTTTTCACGCACCAGCTCTGCCGCTAAGAAGCGGCTGCTACGATCCGTAATTTGCTCTTCTGGAAAAAAGTGTTCGCTTTCCGGCAAGCGTTCGGCAACAAGAGCTTCAAGCGCTAAAAGATTAGTACCATGTTGAGCCGAGATAGGAATAATTTCTGCTGCAGGCAGCTGCTCTGCCAACCATTTTAATTGAGGAAGCAGTTCGCTCTTGTCTTCCAGACGGTCAGTCTTATTTACCGCGACGATGATTGGATTGGAAAGATGCTTTAAACGATCAAGCACCATATCGTCCTCTTCCGTCCAGCGAGTGCGATCAACAACAAAAATAATTACATCAACGTCTTTCAAAGCGGCAGAAGCCGTTTTGTTCATATAACGATTGAGTGCTTTTTGATTTTCCTTATGCATACCAGGCGTATCGACATAAACCGCCTGGACACTTCCTTCAGTTTTGATACCTAGCAAAGTATGGCGAGTTGTTTGAGGCTTGCGTGAAGTAATAGCTAGCTTTTGCCCAAGGATGTGGTTTAGCAAAGTGGATTTGCCTACATTCGGACGGCCGACAATAGCTACATAACCGCAACGGGTCGCTTCATCATTCATGGCCATTCTCCACGCCAAGGGCAATAAGGGCAGCTGTGGCCGCAATTTGTTCTGCGATGCGTCGACTTGGACCTTGACCGCTAGTTTTTTCACTCAGCATCGAGACTTCGCACTCTACGAAAAATACTCGACAGTGAGGCTCTCCTTCGATCGCCACGACTTCATAACGAGGTAAATCACAAGCACGCGCCTGTAAGAACTCCTGAAGACGCGTTTTAGGATCCTTGTTGGTATCGACTGGCGTTAACTCACGAAGTTGCGGGCCTAGCCACGCCATAATGCGATCGCGAGCTGCAGTCATTCCAGTATCTAGATAGATAGCACCAATCAGCGCTTCCATAGCATCAGCCAAAATAGACTCTCGCCTGAAACCACCGCTTTTAAGTTCCCCAGAGCCCAGGCGCAAATAATCACCCAGCTCAAAGGTACGGGCCAGTACAGCTAGGGTTTCCCCTTTAACCAAACGCGCCCTCAAACGAGAAAGCTGCCCCTCTCGAGCTTGAGGAAAGTGCTGATACAAGGCTTCGCCAATAATAAAGTTCAGGATGGCATCTCCCAAGAACTCTAACCGCTCATTATTCTTACTGGCAAAACTACGATGTGTGAGAGCCAGGGTCATCAGACCCTGATCATGAAAGGTATAACCGAGCCGACGCTCGAGACGATCTAACGATGGGTTCACGGGATACTTATACGAAAGTCACGTTCGAAGTGAACCACAAGATCAATATTGCGAATCAAGGGCTCACGCTTTTCATAGTCAAGATGAACGAGGAAATGGTTATTTTCCGCTTTCACCTGCATGGCTTTGCTTAAATCAATATCGTTAATGTTATTAACCTGCATACCTTTCCTGACGTAAGCATAAACCTCAGGTATGGTACGGATACCTATAGCCTGCTCGTTTTCGACGGAAGAAATTATTTTCGTCATCGCTTGGTAGTCAAAGTAATGAGGAATTAACTTAAAGGCCGTACTTGCTACAAAAGCCACTACACACAACAGTAGCAGCCAACTAAGGAATGAAAGTCCCTTTTGCTTTTGCGACACATGCATGACGCAGTTTCCTGGCTAGTGAATAAGACCCACACGAGAAAGGGTTGGCAGATGACTCATCTTCGGGTCAGGCCAACTCATCCAGACGGCAAACGCCTTACCTACGATATTCTTATCAGGAACCATTCCTAACAGATCATGAGGAATACCCGGATCACTCCAGTAACGACTGTCGTTTGAGTTATCTCGATTATCGCCCATCATAAAGTAATTCCCAGCGGGAACTGTCCATTCATTATTTGCCGGCATGTTATAGCGGGTCATTTCCTCACGAATCGTATGTTCAATCTCACCAAGCTTTTCATTGTAAAGCCTAGCGCTACCTAATGAGCCAGGCTCTTCACCGATTAAACGCTTGGATACCAGCTGTCCATTGATAAAGAGCTGCTTGTCTGAGGTATAACGAATCGTATCGCCTGGAATACCGACAACACGCTTGATGTAGTTAATAGAAGGATCGCTTGGATAGCGGAACACCATGACATCGCCACGCTGAGGATCACTGACCGGAATAATTTTTGTGTCAATGACAGGCAATCGAATTCCGTAAGCAAATTTGTTTACCAGAATAAAATCGCCTACCTCTAATGTTGGCTTCATAGAGCCCGATGGAATCTGAAATGGCTCTACCAGAAAGGAGCGCAGGATTAGCACAATGGCAAGTACGGGAAAAAATGATTTACCGTACTCAACCAATAAAGGCTCTTTTCTCAAATTATCCAAAGCAATCGGATCGGGCTCAGTAACCTGCCCCTGATACGCCGCAATTCGCATTCGACGGCGAGGCGCCAGAAAAATAAGGTCGAACAGTGCCAATCCGCCGCACACTGCAACAGCAACGACCAAAAGCAAAGGAAAATTGAATGACATAGGTCAGCTATCCACTTTAAGTACGGCCAGGAACGCTTCTTGAGGAATCTCCACGCTGCCAACCTGTTTCATACGCTTCTTACCCGCTTTTTGCTTTTCCAACAGCTTGCGCTTACGCGAAACGTCACCACCGTAACACTTAGCCAGAACATTCTTACGAAGCGCTTTTACTGTAGTTCGTGCAACAATCTGACCGCCAATCGCCGCCTGGATGGCCACATCAAACATCTGGCGAGGAATCAGCTCTTTCATTTTCTCGGTTAGTGCACGCCCTTTATGGTGAGCCTTGTCCCGATGAACGATCAATGCCAAGGCATCAACCTTCTCTCCGTTAATCAGTACATCCAGCTTTACGAGATTAGCTGTTTCAAAGCGATCGAAGCTGTAATCCAGCGAGGCATACCCACGACTGACTGATTTCAAACGATCAAAGAAATCTAAAACCACTTCATTCATGGGCAGGTCATAACTCACCTGCACCTGACTACTCAAAAACTGCATATCCCTCTGGACGCCACGCTTTTCGATACACAGCGTGATGACGTTACCCAAATGCTCTTGAGGCACAAGGATATTGGCACGCACAATGGGCTCTCGCATTTCAGCGATTGAAGCAAGATCAGGAAGCTTCGATGGGTTGTCGACATATACGGTCTCACCACTTTTCAGCACCACTTCGAACACTACCGTAGGTGCAGTCGTGATCAGATCAAGATCATATTCCCGCTCGAGCCGCTCCTGAATGATTTCCATATGGAGCATGCCCAGGAATCCGCAGCGGAAACCAAAACCCAATGCCTCAGAACTTTCAGGCTCGTATTGGAGCGAAGCATCGTTTAGTGTCAGTTTTTGAAGAGCCTCACGAAAGTCTTCGAAATCATCAGAGCTCACTGGGAACAAGCCAGCATACACCTGAGGTTTGACCTTCTGAAAACCAGGTAACATTTCCACATCGGGCGTAGTGGACAAGGTCAAGGTATCGCCAACCGGGGCGCCCAGGATCTCTTTAATGCCCGCGATGATGAAGCCTACTTCACCCGCCTTAAGATCCTTCATTTCAGTATGCTTCGGCGTAAAGACGCCAACGCTGTCAACTTGGTGCGTCTTGCCAGTCGACTTGACAAGAATCTTGTCGCCCTTCTTCACCCGGCCATGCTTAACCCGCACTAAAGAAACGACACCTAAATAATTATCGAACCAGGAATCAATAATCAAAGCTTGAAGAGGTGCTTCGATCTCTCCCTCTGGCGGCGGAATGACTGTGACGAGACGCTCAAGCACATCGGTAACACCCATACCGCTTTTAGCACTACAGGCTACAGCATCTGTCGCATCAATCCCGATAATGTGCTCGATCTCAGCCTTTACCCGCTCTGGTTCTGCTTGAGGCAAATCCATCTTATTGAGCACAGGCATTACTTCCAGACCTTGCTCGATTGCCGTATAGCAGTTAGCTACCGACTGAGCCTCAACTCCTTGAGCTGCATCAACGACAAGTAAAGCACCCTCACAAGCTGCCAGAGAGCGGCTGACTTCATAGGTAAAGTCGACATGCCCCGGAGTATCAATGAAGTTCAATTGATACGTTTTACCATCCTGGGCCTTGTAGTGCAGCGTAACGCTATGAGCCTTAATGGTAATTCCACGCTCGCGCTCGAGATCCATGGAGTCTAAAACCTGGGCCTCCATTTCACGATCAGAAAGACCGCCGCACATGTGAATGAATCGATCGGCCAACGTCGACTTGCCGTGGTCGATATGGGCGATGATGGAAAAGTTACGGATATGACTGAGGTCACTCACGGATCAACACTCGAAAGGCCAGCAGCGGAATGCCCGCCGGAAAAAATAGCCTGGGAGTTTACCCGATAGCATTCAAGCCCGTCACGCATGGACTTGGCTTAAACGATGGAGCGGAGCAAAAAGCTCCGCTCCATGAATACTATTCAGGAAGCTTGAAGGTTATAAAGCTTGCACGTCCATCTCGCATTACACGCATAGAGATCGACCGATTGCGGGGCAAATCTTTTACAGCCTCTTGGAACTGACGCGCAGAACCGACAGCCTGATTATTCAAATGAGTAATAATATCTCCAGGACGAAGACCAATGAGCGCTGCCGGCCCATCAGACACCTGCCTGATTACAACACCACTTTGAATATCGAGACTCTTTTTCTGTTCAGCTGTTAGGTCTGCCACAGAAATACCCAAACGATTACTACTACGCTCAGCATTTGAGCCTGAAGATGCTGCAATAGAATCATCGTCAGGCATATTACCTACCTTAACGGAAATAGTCTTTCGTGCCCCCTCACGAACGATATTCATTTCAACCGTACTGTCCGGCTTCAAATTACCAATAAGATGCGGCAAATCCGCTGACTCAATAATAGGCTGGTTATTTACCGAAAGAATAACATCGCCTACTTTAAGCCCTCCCTTAGCCGCCGGCCCATTCTCCAGCACTTGAGCAATCAATGCTCCTGCAGGCCGCTCAAGACCAAAGGACTCTGCAAGATCCTTATCAACCTCCTGAATAACTACGCCCAGCCAGCCCCGTGTAACCTTTCCGTCAGTACGTAACTGATTGGCGACATTCATAGCGACGTCAATTGGAATAGCAAACGACAAGCCCATGAAGCCACCTGAGCGTGTAAAGATCTGGGAATTAATCCCAACAACTTCACCATTCAAGTTAAAAAGCGGCCCGCCTGAATTACCTGGATTGATAGCTACGTCTGTCTGAATAAAGGGAACGTAGTTTTCATTGGGTAGGCTTCTACCTTTAGCACTGACGATACCTGCAGTAGCCGAATGATCAAACCCAAAAGGCGAGCCGATAGCTAACACCCACTCCCCAACTTTTAGTCTTTCAGAACTACCCAACTTAACAGTAGGCAAATTCTTGGCATCGATCTTCAGCAAAGCCACATCTGTACGTGGGTCAGCACCTATCAGCTTGGCCGTATGGTCACTTCTGTCCGAAAGACGCACCATGATCTCATCAGCATCAGCAACCACATGGTTATTGGTAAGCACATAGCCATCCGCCGAAATAATGAAACCAGAGCCCAGCGACTGCGCTTCCCGCTGACGACTACCAGGCCCCTGGGGCATCTGAGGAATACTGCGCTCAAAAAATTCACGAATGCCAGGGGGCAAACCCTCTAAATCCGGCATGGACATAGCCCCACCTCGACTGGCAGGTAGATTTTGCCGAGTACTGATATTAACAACAGCCGGACTGGCAGATTCTACCAAAGGTGTGAAATCAGGAAGATCTGCATGGGCCATTAAAGACACGCCCAATGTCCATACTGCCAGCATGGCTGCCAGATAAGGTTTGAATATTCGCATGTAAAGTACAGCTCCCGTTTTTTGCAGGGGATGAACAGTCGCAATAAATTAACGGCAGTAACCGCCGACAAGAGTCGTTGTTACTCTTCCCATATCATTGAGCGGGTAAGAGCAAGCAGATTAAATACCATAGATCGGCTGAACAGTTCCTGATACGGGCATCCTAAGGCGAAGCAATGATTCTGCTGATGCCCCTTATCATCCTTCCATCCTGCTACAGCACAGCCCCGCTCTGCTCTGCTCTGCTCTGCTCTGCTCTGCTCTAAGCCAACAGCATGATTAAGACGCCAACGCTTACAACACCAGCACGGAAGTTAAATCACCTCGAGAAAATATAGGCCTTTCCTTTAATCAGGACGTACAGCCAAAGCAATTCTCTCTGCAGCCCCTAAGGGGATTTCGCCTACCACAGTAATTAATGTGTCTTTATTGGAAGGATTAATCCGCTTGGATACGACACTAGTCGGGCCGAACTGGTTTCGAGTGTCTGTTACTACGCCTTTACTGTCCGGATCTACAAAAACGGAAAAAGAACTTAAACCGTCACTATAGAGCAAGTATTGTACAGAGTGCCCACCTGTGCGAGGCGCCCAACTCTTTTGTGACCGAACAAGTTCATAGCCAGCAGGCAACCATGAGACCATCCATGTTGAGGGAGGAACATCGGATGCAACCGGATTCGACTCATTTACCGGCATGCATTTCTGCTGAGGCTTGAGGGCGGCATTATCAGGAATGGCAGTTGAAAACGATACGTACTGAAGACGCTCTACTGGATCGCCTTTTTGATCGAACGTAGTGGACTGGAGTATTTGACCGCTCTGCTTGCCCACGTGAAATTCATAGGCATAACGATATTGGTCTTTCGGTACTAGAGCGATGATGTCAGTAGGAAGGTCGGCCACACGTGACTCACCAACATGCTTTACGACATAACCCTGCTCAATTTGCCTAGCCGTTAATGAGCGAGACAACTTTTTCGAAAAACCAACTTCATTGCCTTCAAGACGGGAATTACAAAGAAGCTGGTCATTCTCCCATATTACTTCATAAGGAGAACCATCTAGCTGATAGATTCGCTCCCGGCTATCTCCATCCTTTTCGACCTTTCTTACCACCTTATGAGAAGTAAGTTGACCATTACTTACATAGACGAAGATACCCTGGGAGCTAATGCGCTTACTGGCAGAAAGAACTCTTTCTAACCAATTATCTCCATTAGCGGCTTGAACCGATTGTATTATCAGAAACAAGCCGCCCATTCCACAGACTACTGGAGCAAAACGCATGCGCTTCCTTACTAAGTATTAACGATCTTCTACGCTAGCACCACGCGCATACGGAAGCGCTGTTCCATCAACACTATTAAACGTAGCTTGTTGTGCATGTTGACGAATGTAATCAGGCATCTGAGCGTTACTATCAACTGTAGAAGCTGTAGTTGAAACATCTACACTCTTAGAGCCTTCTTCACTATAGTTAGCCAAAACAGCTGGGCTCTGAACCTGAGGAACAGTAATAGGTGCTGGCGTTTGCTGAGCCAACTGGCCTGCTCCATTGCTATCCTGGTTATACAAACGAACCCCTGCCAACACGGCAACAGTTACTGAAGCGGCAACTGCTACGCGACTTAGCCCGTTCCAGCGACTAACTTTTGGCTTTGCCGCTTGAGCAACTACAGGTGTTTCTTCATTTTCCAACGCCGCGGACACTGCAGCAGCAATGTCAAGCTTAGGCATTACTGGTTCGTTACGAATAACAGCACGTGCCATGACATAACGCGACCAGGTAGCACGCAATTCAGCGTCTTGATCCGTTGCAGCCAATACACGTCTGACTTCCAATTCGTCCGCTTCGTTATCCATAACAGCGGACAGTGATTCCAGCAGAGCTTCACGATTCATATCAACCTCTCTCATAGCTGTCGCCGCTGTCTCATGCTTCTCGCAACAAAGGTTGCAAGGCTTTATCGATGGCTTCTCGCGCACGGAAAATCCGTGAACGAACTGTACCCACTGGACACTGCATAACGTTTGCAATGTCCTCATAACTAAGACCTTCAAATTCACGTAAAGTTAGAGCTGTACGCAAATCTTCTGGCAATTGCTGAATGGTTCGATGCACAGTACTTTCAATTTCATCGCGCAGCAAAGACCGCTCAGGGGACTCGATATCTTTAAGAGCATGGTCGCCCTCATAAAACTCTGCATCTTCAGCACTAACGTCGCTATCTGGAGGACGGCGGCCACGTGCAACAAGATGGTTCTTTGCGGTGTTTATTGCGATCCGATAGAGCCACGTATAAAAAGCACTATCACCACGAAAATTCCCTAACGCACGATAAGCTTTTATAAAGGCTTCCTGCGCTACATCCTGAGCTTCTTGGGCATCATGCACAAAACGCACGATCAACCCTAAAATCTTGTGCTGATACTTCAGCACCAGGAGATCGAAGGCCCGCTTATCGCCTCGCTGCACGCGCTCGACAAGCTGCTGGTCTTGTTCCTGGGTTTGCATGGGAGCTCCTCGTTGGTTCTGAAGGAGACCCGCTTCGCCCTTCTCATCCTGTTGATTGGATAGACCCGGACGCTGCGTAAAAGTTCTCCCCACGGCAGATATTGAGCGGACATTGTTTTCCATCCGCTGCTCAGTGAGTCGATCATCGTTGATCGGCTCCCGCTGAGACTTAGTCGCAGTCATTCCACTATTCATACTGTCGGCCACTCTTTTGCTGTCCGTGTGGAAAATTATCCTTACATTGACGGCCATGGCCCCTATAAAGTTCCTTCCTCCGTAGAATGAGACGCCATTACGGTGCAATCGTACAAGCAAACCAAGAAAAATGAGACATCCCATGGGCCAACACGTTGAGCATGACGTTCTTATCATTGGCAGCGGGGCTGCCGGCCTTACACTCGCGCTAACACTGCCAACACATTTGCGTATTGCGGTATTGAGTAAAGGCGATCTTTCCAACGGCTCGACGTATTGGGCCCAGGGCGGTGTCGCCGCTGTGCTCGATGAGCACGATACGGTGGATGCGCATGTCAAGGATACGCTGGTTGCCGGAGCTGGATTATGCAACGAACAGGCGGTTCGCTTCACTATCGAGCATAGCCGCGAAGCCATAGAGTGGCTGATTGATCTTGGCGTACCGTTCACACGCAACGCGGCCACTGGTAACGCAGGTTCAACACTACACCTAACCCGGGAGGGTGGACATAGCCATCGACGTATCATTCACGCTGCAGATGCGACAGGGGCAGCCATTTTCACCTCGCTACTTACACAAGCCAAGCTGCGCCCCAATATACAATTACTTCCACAGCAGGTAGCAATCGACCTAATAACGACACAAAAACTAGGAGCCCCAGGTGACCGCTGCTTAGGTGCGTACGTTTTGAACCGGAATACCGGTGAAGTAGACACTCATGGAGCACGCTTTACTGTGCTAGCCACAGGAGGCGCTAGTAAGGTTTACCTATATAGCAGCAACCAAGAAAGCGCCTGTGGTGACGGTATTGCCATGGCATGGCGTGCAGGCTGCCGCGTAGCAAACATGGAATTCAATCAATTTCATCCCACCTGCCTTTATCACCCCCATGCCCGGAACTTTCTAATTACAGAGGCCCTTCGAGGCGAGGGTGCACTCTTAAAGTTACCTAGCGGCGAACGCTTTATGCCGCGTTTCGACGAGCGAGCCGAACTGGCTCCCCGCGACATTGTAGCCCGGGCCATCGATCATGAAATGAAACGTCTTGGCATTCCTCATGTGTATTTAGATATCAGTCACAAGCCTGCCGACTTCATCAAAACCCATTTCCCCACCGTTTATGAACGCTGCCTCAGCCTTGGTATAAACATCTGCCAAGAGCCCATACCGGTTGTACCAGCAGCACATTACACGTGCGGAGGCGTATGGGTAGACAGTGCTGGGCGTACAGACCTGACAGGTTTATACGCTATTGGTGAGACGAGCTTTACCGGGCTTCACGGTGCCAACCGCATGGCAAGCAACTCTCTACTAGAGTGCTTCGTCTATGCCCGCTCGGCTGCCGCAGATATCGCTACATCTGCCGAATATCTGGAGAAGCCATCCGCGCTTCCTAGCTGGGATGCCAGCCAAGTCACCGACTCAGACGAAGACGTTATCATTGCCCATAACTGGGACGAGTTGCGCCGCTTCATGTGGGACTATGTAGGTATCGTACGAACAGACAAGCGATTGCTACGTGCCTTCAATCGAATAGAGCTTCTGTCTAAAGAGATCGATGAGTTCTACAGCAACTACAAGGTGAGCCGCGACCTGATTGAGCTGAGAAATCTAGCGCAGGTGGCTGAACTGATCATTCGGTCTGCTATGGCGCGCAAGGAGAGCCGAGGTCTGCACTTTACCTTGGATTACCCTAAAATATTGAATCACGCTCAGGATACTATTCTGGTACCGCCCAGCGCTGACGAGCGAACCTGAGACGCAGGCGAAGGCGCCGGTGATGCTCCGGCGCCAAAGCATCCGCAGGAATACAGACAGAACGTGTCCAATGCTGCCCTGGGTAGCGATATCGCAAGATAATCAATAGCGGCAGCGCCATACTGTCCCTGTGTAGGCGAACCGGCTGCCAGCCTTGCTGCGGCGACCATAAATGCCACCCTTCAGCATCATGCCTAACTCTCCGAGGCGACTGTTCATTGCGAAACAGAATACCGTTAGGAACATACCAACCCGCATGCACCATGCAAAACAGTGTTCCTACGATGGACAGCCAAACAGGAATAGCCGCTAGCCACAAGCCGACTAGGGCCAGAGCAAACATTACTGTGTAGGCAATAAACAATCGAGGCGAGTGCCGCCATGAGCACTCGAAAGGCTCAATCCGGCTGGACACGATCCAGAATCATCCGAACTATGCGCTTGAGATCCCTATCTTCCGGCTCGCCACGCTGCATGAACCAGCCGAACATATCTTGATCTTCACAACTGAGCAGTTTCCGATATCGGGCCTGATCTGCTTCATCCAATGAGGGATAGACCTCCTGAACAAAGGGTACGAGTAATACGTCCAGCTCAAGCATGCCGCGGCGGCTGTGCCAGAAGAGTCGCTTGAGTTCGATTTCGTCAGTCATGGTGGCTCCTCGAAAAGTAGCAGCATTATAGGCAAGAGTTCGAGGAATGTTCAGTGCCTTCAGGGAAAGCCATCTACTATCGGCACTGACAAGATTTTTTCTGCGTTCTATGATGAGGGTTCATTTTCATTATCTGCGATTCCACATGGTCGATTCCCTTTTCTTTTGTACGTTGAGCCACGAGGGCGTTTTGTCCATACGTGGCGCCGATGCCAGTAAGTTCTTACAAGGACAGGTAACCTGCAATCTCAACTACCTAAGCCGTGAGACCAGTACGCTGGGGGCTCGCTGTACGCCCAAGGGACGCATGGTCTCGAGCTTTCGCCTAGTGCAGGAGGAAGATGGCCTACTCATGGCACTGGCTCGCGAACTTGTCGAGCCGCAGCTGGCCGACTTGAAAAAATATGCTGTCTTTTCAAAGTCGGTTTTAGCTGACGAGAGCACATCCTGGATACGCTTTGGCGCAAGTGCTGAAACAGTTCGCCAAGCGTGGCCAGCCCTCGACGTGCCAGAGCAGACCAACCGTGTAGCCTATCTTGAAGAATTGAAAATTGTTCGTTTGAGCGGTGAACGCGTTGAGCTTTGGGCTCCACAGGAGCATGCCTCCTCAGTTCGTGACCGCTTAACTAAGGTGACGGAAGAGGCACCACTTGAGCGCTGGCTTCTAGAGCAGATACGCGCTGGGGTCGGCCAAGTGTTCGGGCCGACACGGGAATTGTTCATTCCTCAAATGATCAACCTTCAGGCAGTTGACGGGGTCAGCTTCAAGAAAGGTTGCTATACCGGCCAGGAAATCGTGGCGCGCATGCAGTACCTGGGAAAACTCAAGCGCCGCCTGTTCCGCCTGAGCGTACATAGTGATGCGCCCGAGCCCGGTACGGCGTTGTTCTCTCCAGTACATACTACTAGTGTGGGTGAGGTTGTCCTGGCTGCGCATGCCGGTGACATGACGGAATTGCTCGCCGTACTGCAACTGGATGCGCAGGAAGACGGCCGTATCCACTTAGGTGCACTTGAAGGGCCGCTCTGTGAGCTACTGGATTTGCCTTATACCATCGACACCGATCGCGAGATCCAGCGCTGATGTACCGATTTGCATATGATTCAAGGAAAAGACGATGACACGGCTTGCAGATAAGGTGGCGCAAGAATTGATAGAAGCCATCGACAATGACCGATTGGTTCTACCAACATTGCCGGAAATCGCCTTACGCGTTCGCGAGGTAGCGGAAGATCCTAATGTAAATATTGCCGAGATGAGTAAAGTCATCTCTACAGATACCGCCCTGACGGCACGGATAGTCAAAGTAGTTAATAGCCCTTTGTTGCGGATTGCAACAGAGATTACCGATTTGCATACGGCTGTGTGCCGACTGGGTATTAATTACACGTGTAACTTAGCTATTGGCCTGGCTATGGAGCAGATGTTTCAAGCCACAACCGATGTCGTAGATCGCAAGATGCGTGAGGTCTGGAGTCAAAGCACAGAAATTGCCGGTATCAGCCATGTCCTTTGTCGACACTTCACGCCTCTACAGCCCGATCAGGCTACATTAGCCGGCTTGGTTCACCAGATCGGCATATTGCCTATTCTGACTTTCGCTGAAGAGAACGACGCGCTGCTAGCCGATTCCATCAGTCTTGATCGGGTTATCGAGCAGATCCACCCGATGATTGGTCGACGCATTCTAGAAACCTGGGACTTTCAGGATTCAATCGCCTGCGTTCCTGAGGAATACCTGAACTTCGAGCGTAACTCACCAAAGGTTGACTATGCAGATATTGTGCAAGTCGCTTACTTGCAGAGCCATGCCGGCACGGAGCACCCCTGCACCCGCCTGGACTGGTCACGTATCGTTTCCTTTAGCAAATTAGGTTTCGATCCACAGACCGATATTGAGTCCGATGAGGATCTCAGCCTGGCACTTGAGCAATCGAAACAACTACTACAATAAGGCTCAGTCCACCACAAGGCGCTCATCCGGAAAGGTAACCCTAACTCGTAACCCTCCGGCTGAGCCGTCATACAACGCAATAGACGCCTGATGGGCTCGGCAGATCTCTCCTACAATGGCCAAACCCAATCCTGCTCCATTACGCTGTGGGTCCAAGCGCTGAAACCGTTCGAATACTCGCGCGCGGGCCTCCGGAGGAATGCCCGGACCATCGTCCTCAACCTCTAAAAGGCATGGCGACATGACCCGAATAATGACATTTCCCCCTTTGGGCGTATGCGCTAAAGCATTGTCGATCAGATTCGATAGCAGCTCGTTAAGTAGCGTGGGTTCACCTTTCACCCATACCTCCTGGTCAGCCTCCAAAGCCAGGGCCACGCCTCGCATATACGCTAAGGGCGCCAGGGCCAAGCCCAGCTCGCGCGCCAGAACGCCCAGCTCGATACGCTCGGCGCCACCTTCTGCAATGGCCTGCGCACCGCTTTCGATACGTGCCAGAGACAAAAGTTGATTAGCTAAATGAGCGAGCCGGTTAGTATTTTGCTGGGCCTCCAGCAAGGTTGTACGCCATTCAGCAGGTTCTTGCTCACGCAACCCTAGCTCAATACGCGCCTTGAGGGCTGCTAATGGAGTACGCAGCTCATGGGCTGCATCGGCAATAAAATGTGATTGCCGTTCGAATAACGTACGCAAACGTACGGTAAATTGATTAAGCGCACTGACCAGAGGAAACAACTCCCGCTGGATAGTAACCGGGGGCAGCGGTCTCAAATCATCAGGCTGGCGCTCTTCCACAGCCGCCCTAAGCCGCTCCAAAGGACGTAGGGCTGCACTAACCACCCACCAGACTAACGTCAGAGCCCCTACAGCAAGCAGACACAAACGCAAGAGTGTATCCGCAAGCAGGCTGCGCGCCATGGCCTCCCGAGACTGCTCTGTCTCTGCCACGCGAATTTCAGCCATTCCCAGCATAGAAGGTTCGCTGACCGGCTGCTGCAGACTGACCACACGCACGCTCTGACCGCGATAATCCCCATCGTAAAAACGTGCCAGGGCTGGATAATCATGTGTGAGGGGCGTCTCGGCAGGCGGCGAAGGCAAGTCTTCATAGCCTGAAATGAGGTGGCCATTTATATCCAGTACCTGATAATAGATGCGTCCAACGTTGTCGGACGCAAACGTATCAAGGGCAATGTAAGGCACATCGGCTCGCAGGGTACCGTCTGCGGCATGCAACCCGGCGGCAATGGTTCGCGCCGAGGCTAGTAAAGTGCGGTCATAGGCAGTATCGGCAACGCGCCTACCATTGAAGTAGGCGCTCAAGCTACTGACGGCCAACAATAGCGCCAACAGTATGGCCAACCGCCGCAGCAAGCGGCCCCGTAAACTCCCTGTAACAATGATCCCACTGACCGGCGACACGTCTTCAGCCACCTGAAGCCTCCAGCAGGTAGCCCAGCCCTCGGAAGGTCACGATACGAACCGGACTATCTTCCAACTTCTTGCGCAGCCGGTGAATATAGATCTCAATTGCTTCAGGACTGACCTCTTCATCAAGACCGAACACATGCGAGGCGAGCTGCTCCTTACTCATGACCCGCCCTGGTCGGGCAATCAGTACGCCCAAGACAGCTTGCTCCCGCGAGGTTAACGTCAAAGGCTGCTCATTGAGACTGAAACGCCGTGTATTCAAATCGTAAACCAAAGGGCCGCAGCGCTGCTGTCGCTCTCCACCAAGCACGCTACGCCGCAACAGGGCATTGACACGCGCTTCCAGCTCCGTCAGTTCAAATGGCTTGGCCAGATAATCATCCGCCCCCAGGTTGAGCCCCTGTACACGATCTTTAACCTCCCCCCGAGCCGTCAACATCAAAACCGGTAGGCGGTTGCCCCGCTCCCGCAGGCGTGCAAGCACTTCAAAGCCGTCAAGCCGGGGCAGGCCGACATCCAGAATGGCCAAGGCATAGTCTTCACTGGAAAGCGCTAAATCCGCTGCTACGCCATCATGAAGCATGTCTACGGTCCATCCTTTGCCTTTCAACGCCTGGGCGACGCTTTCGGCCAAAGGTCGATGATCTTCCACGAGCAGGATACGCACACCATTCTCCAGAACAGCTTCGAAGAGGAGCAGTGTACCTAGGCTTTTTGAGGAATGGTGTATCTCCGCCTCAATTGAAAGGTTGATGAAAGATTGAAGCAATAGGATGAAATAAAGGTTTATTGCCTTTACCGAAAGCGGCCTGTGGTAGCAACGTTTTCAGATAAGAATAAAAGGAAAACCACCATGCAGACGTTTTACGCCTGTCCCCTATGCACGCTCTGCCATTCCTGGCCTGGCGCTCTTCCTTGTTGTTCTTATCTTACTTGTCATGCGTCTTTGCGCCTGTGGCCTGCTATTCGTTAGTGAAACGCTTATAGCGCTGCCTTTTATTTGTATAACAAGAACAATAGGAGATCTTTCATGACTCTGTCTCTGCGCCATCTGTCTATCGCTGCGGCTACCGTGCTGCTGTCTACTCAGCTGATGGCTGAACCCAAACGCCCTGAGTGCATTGCTCCGGCCTCTCCCGGCGGTGGCTTCGACCTGACCTGCAAACTAGCTCAAAGCGCCTTAGTCGATGCCAAGCTTCTTGAAAAACCCATGCGGGTGACCTATATGCCGGGCGGCGTGGGTGCCGTTGCCTATAACACGGTGGTCGCCCAACGTCCGAAAGAAGGCGGCACCATCGTGGCCTTTTCCAGTGGCTCACTGTTGAATCTGTCGCAGGGCAAGTTCGGCCGTTTCGATGAAAAAGCAGTCAAATGGCTTGCAGCAGTCGGCACTAGTTACGGCGCCATTGCTGTCCGGAACGACTCACCCTACAAGACCCTTGGCGATCTTGTCGAAGCATTGAAGAAAGACCCCTCCAAAGTTGTGATTGGTGCAGGCGGTACCGTAGGTAGCCAGGACTGGATGCAGACAGCGCTGATCGCTAAAGCGGCTGGCATCAATCCACGCGACCTGCGCTACGTTTCGCTAGAGGGTGGCGGTGAAATCGCTACAGCACTTCTGGGCGGACATATTCAGGTAGGCAGTACCGATATCTCTGACTCCATGCCACATATTGAAAGCGGCAACATGCGCATCCTGGCAGTATTTTCCGAGAATCGTCTGGAGGAGCCAGCCATGGCTGAGATTCCTACTGCACGCGAACAGGGCTATGACATCGTTTGGCCAGTGGTGCGCGGTTTCTATCTTGGTCCAAAGGTCAGCGACGAAGATTACACTTGGTGGAAAAACGCTTTCGACAAACTCCTCGCCTCTGACGATTTCGCCAAGCTGCGTGATCAGCGTGAGCTGTTCCCCTTCGCTATGACCGGCGATGAACTGGATGCCTACGTTCAGAAAGAAGTAGCTCGCTACCGCGGCCTGGCCAAAGAGTTCGGTCTTATTCAGTGATCGTACAGCCGCCCTGATTCTGCAAGCAGGGCGCCCATGAGGAAACCATCATGGTTTTTCAACGAGTCTTTATTGCTGTCTGGCTAATTGCGGGACTAGTGCTCGCGTATATCGGATGGGATTACCAAGCACCTTTTTCCTATGAGCCGGTCGGTCCACGTGCGTTTCCACTGCTGATGCTTGGACTCATGTGCGCCAGCTTGGTCTATCTACTGGTCAAGCCCACACCGCTCAGCCAGGAGCATGACGAGCAACCAATGGACGCGCCTACGCTGCGCAAGATCCTGGTCTGTTTTCTACTGCTATTGGCGTATGCCCTGCTATTCGAGGCGCTCGGTTTCATTGTGAGCAGTACTCTGGCTGGCATGGCCTTCGCCCGGCTCTACGGCGGCCGGTGGAAAGGCAGCGCCATTACCAGCGTATTGCTGTCGATCGGCCTGTACATCTTGTTTGATCGCATTCTCGACGTGCCATTGCCACAAGGCCTACTGAGTGGCCTGGAGATCTAACATGGACACTTTGACGTATCTGGCGCAGGGTTTTGGCGTTGCGATGACGCCAACCAATCTTATGATTGCGTTGATTGGCACGCTGATCGGCACGGTTGTCGGGCTTCTACCCGGCCTGGGACCTATCAATGGCGTAGCCTTGCTTATTCCTATAGCGTTTGCGCTGGGATTACCTCCAGAATCAGCGTTGATTCTGCTCGCCGCGGTCTACCTAGGGTGCGAATACGGTGGTCGGATCTCCTCGATTCTGCTGAATATTCCAGGAGAAGCTTCAACACTGATGACTACGCTGGACGGTTATCCACTAGCCCGGCAAGGCCGCGCGGGCGTAGCATTGTCACTGTCAGCCTGGAGCTCTTTCATAGGCGCATTGATCGCGACGTGCGGCATGGTGCTGTTTGCACCTCTGCTGGCGAAGTGGGCTATTGCTTTTGGTCCGGCAGAGTATTTCGTGCTGATGGTGCTGGCCATTGTTGCATTGGCCGGCATGGCCGGTGACAAGCCGATGAAGACCCTTGTAGCCGCCTTGCTTGGTCTGTTCCTGTCTACAGTTGGCATTGATGCCAATAGTGGCGTTTACCGCTTCACCTTTGACAGCATCCATGTCGCGGACGGCATTCAGTTCGTAGTGCTAGTACTCGGCCTGTTCTCCGTTAGTGAAATCCTGCTCCTGCTGGAAAAGACGCATCATGGACATACCGTGGTCAAAACTACCGGCCGGATGCTTTTTAACCTCAATGAAGCACGGCGTGTATTCTTTATCAATCTACGGTGTGCCGTTGGCGGCTTCGTCATTGGTGTTCTGCCGGGTGCTGGTGCCACATTGGCTAGCGCTTTGGCTTATATGACCGAAAAACGCATTGCCGGCCCGAGCGGGCAATTCGGCAAAGGGGATATTCGTGGCCTGGCGGCTCCCGAGACAGCCATTGGTGCCTCCTGCTGCGGCGCCATGGTGCCCATGCTGACACTAGGCGTCCCCGGCTCCGGAACAACAGCGGTAATGATTGGTGCCTTAACGCTATACAACATTACACCAGGTCCTCTGCTGTTCCAGAACGAGCCGCAACTGGTGTGGGGGTTGATTGCCTCGCTGTTCATCGCCAACGTGATGCTACTGGTGCTTAACGTACCGATGATCAAAGTATTCACACGGATCCTTGCCGTGCCGAACTGGGCATTGGTACCAGCCATTGCGATCATTACCTCGATCGGTGTCTATGCGATCCATGCTACTACTTTCGATCTGATTCTAATGGTTCTGGTCGGTATATTGGGCTACATCCTGCGTAAGCTGGATTTCCCCCTATCGCCCCTGCTGCTCGGTTTCATTCTGGGCGGCCTCATGGAACAGAACTTACGCCGAGCCCTCTCCATTTCTAATGGCGCACTGGACATTCTGTGGTCGAGTGGCATTACACAGGCTATCTGGATGCTGGTTGTACTGATGCTGGTATTACCAGTGATTCGTATCTGGCGGCGCCGACAAGCACAGCGCAAAGCTTTGCTTGCAGACGCATGACCTAAGAAGCTGACGCCTCCGTTTCCAGAGGCGTCAGCTTTCTCCTCTCTCTGGCGCCTTTTTTCACAGTATTCTCGTGCCAAACACCTCTGGCGCCTGATTTCAAGGAACTCTCGTGAAATCCGAGCCTGCTCTCCGCTTTCTGTCCTCCTTTCATACTTGGTGGCTGACGCCTATTGCGGGGGCGTTGGGCGGCTATCTGGCCTATCTGGCTCACTGGCCGCTGCCCTGGATGATTGGCTCATTACTCGGGGTCGTTTTCATCCGTTGCTGCGGATGGCTTACCCAGGAAGTACCACATTCGCGTAAAGGCGGCCAATGGATCATTGCGACGGGTATAGGACTGCATTTCAACCAAGCCATCATGGCCGAGATTGGCGAGCATGTTCTGGTCATCGTGCTGGGTACAGTACTTACCGTAGCGGCCAGTGTAACTGGCATTATTTTGTTGAGGCGTAGCGGTGAAGATCGTGCTACCGCCTTTTTTGCCAGCATGCCGGGCGGTGCTAATGAAATGGTTAACCTGGCGTATCGGCATGGTGCCAATCTGCCGCGCGTGGCTGCAGGGCAAAGCTTACGCATGATGCTGGTACTGCTGAGTATTCCAGCTATCTATACCGTGCTGTTTGGTGAAAACGCAAAGACCCAGATCCACTCCGCGACCGTTGATGCTTCATGGCTGCTGCCAATCCTTGCATTAGGCGCCCTGCTCGCCCTCCTCTTTCAGCGCTTGCGTCTGCCTAATGCCTGGCAGCTGGGAGCATTGTTAGTCAGCATCGTCTTTAGCGTGACTTTTGATCTCCGCATTGGTTTGCCTGCCGGGGCGGGGCAAATTGGGCAGTGGTTAATCGGCAGCTCGCTGGGCTGCTACTTTGATCGCCCGTTTTTTCGCCGCGCACCGGCGTTTATGCTTCGTACTCTACTGGCGACCTTACTGGCTGTCAGTATCGCCGTACCGCTCGCAGCCGGACTTGGCTGGCTCACCGGGCTCGATTCTCGCTCACTTATGCTAGGCATGGTGCCGGGCGGCATTGCCGAGATGAGCCTTACAGCGGAAGCCTTGCATCTCCTGGTGCCTTTGGTCACGGCCATGCAAGTGTTGAGATTGTTATTAGTGCTATTTCTGGCTCAACCGGCATACAAGCTTTGGCTACGGCACGTACGTGATTAATTAGCTTTTGTTCAGGGATTTCTTGGGATAAATATCATAACGGCTGGATTTTCCCTCCAGGCTATATCCTGGCTTAGGGCCGTCAATACAAGGCGCCTTACGCGGGCGCTTTACGACTACCCGGTGGCTGGCCAAATCAAGGGCAGCGTTTAATAAGGCCGGAGCATCCAAGTCATCTCCCACCAAAGGCCGGAAGATGCGCATCTCCTTTTTTACCAGGGCACTTTTATCTCGATGGGGAAACATGGGATCCAGATAAACCACTTGAGGAGATTCGGTTAGGCCCTGCATGATCTCGATGGCATTGCCTGTGAGAAGATGCATGCGCTGTACGATAGTTTGAACATCGGGGTCATGCGCGGCACGCCTAAGGCCATCTTCGAGCAAAGCAGCAATCAAGGGTTGACGCTCGATCAGAGTGACCTCGCAACCCAGAGTTGCCAGAACGAAAGCATCACGTCCTAGCCCTGCAGTAGTATCCAAGATGCAAGGGCGAATCCCGGCCTGAATTCCTACGGCCTTAGCAATCATTTGCCCGCTACCGCCACCGAAAAGCCGACGGTGAGCGGTCGCACCTTCCAGAAAATCGACCCGCACGGGTCCCGGCGAATCGGGCCCGCATTGAACAAGCTGTAACCCTGTCTCCCCGACTTCAAGGATAAAGTCTGCCTCGGGCGCCGTTGAAAGCGGTAAACCAAGGCGCTGGCTCCACATTTCGGCCTGTTCTGACCAAGCCGAGGCGAGCGGCTGAACGACGATGATGGGTACGCGCTGGTTATCGCTCATAAGGCAGACCGACAGGTAAAAGCGCGCATTCTGCCAGAGCATAGGCAATCAGAACACTCATCGGCAGACATGAAAGCCTCCCATGTCCACATGGAAATGATCCCGATGCGCCGCGTTGTAGTCTGGTGACAGCGTTGTGTTAAAGGTCTTGCAGGCACCTTCACGAGCCAGACGAAGAAAGCGGGCCTTGTCATCGTCGCCCTTCCAGTCTCTTGCCACTGTGATGCGGCTCCCATCGGCCAGACGAAAACCGGCCAGATCAAGTGCATTAGCCGTAGCATGCTCACTGCGCCGCGCATTGGCTCGGCCGTAGATATTGCGGCAGGCGAAACTACCGAAATGCTCAACCTGCGTAACGCGCTGCCCGAATACCGCTTGCGCTGCAGGCTGTAAGGCATGCAATTCGAACATGGCATAGGCTGTGGCTAATGAACATGTCGCCAAGAAACTGCCACTGAACGCAGCCTCCGAACGTTGCACGCGCACTACATTGTCGAGTGGACACTGCTTCGAGCCTGTAGTGCCTGACAGCGGTACATAGCGCAACGGCGACGTTTCCAGTGCCTTACTGCATAAGGTCGGGTCATGTTGCAAACGCCGGAGCTTGTAGGATGTTAGTAAATTGGGGGGCTGTTTTACATCAAGTGGAGCGAAAGGGTTCCACTCCGCAGGAATCGTGACCCAGCCATAGGTGATACCCAAACCCAGGCCGGCAAGCATCAAAAGCAACACGCCAAATACGTAACGCATAGCACTCCTGGCTCAGCATGGCAGGCGCATACGTTAGAGAAGTCCCAACTGCTCCACGGGCTCGGCCATGATCGATAAGGATGGCAATTCAGGCAGCCGAGTCTGCAATTGCGCATGAAAACGCATGGCCAGCTCCGGCGCCTGTCGATTGTCCGGTGTATGCAGGAAGATGTAAGGCGTCCGGCCTTCACCAATCCACTCGGCAAACTTGTCTACCCATGGTCCTAGATAGAAATCGTTGGCCTCGAGTTCCAAACGACCAATAAAACGGATCTGCGGCGACTGGGTAAACGCCGGTACACGGACCGGTACACGAGGCTTCTTGGCTTGGGCATCTCGGATTGCGGCTGTAGTAGGCTCGCTACTGAAAAGCGCACGGGAGTCCAGCCCGATCCGTTCGACATTTCTTTCAAATAGCAAACCATTGAGTTCGCGCTCCGCCCAGCCCTTGCTGAAAAACTCATCATGGCGAACCTCTACAGCAATGCGTCCCGATGAAGGCAAGGCATCCAGAAAATCAGCCAGCTCGCCTAATCGTTGTGGACCAAAACCGGACGGAAACTGTAACCAGTACGGCATGACCCGCTCACCTAGCGGGGCCATTAATTGCATAAAGGATTGCGCCTGATGCAAGCGCTCACGCAAATCACCGTCATGACTGATATCACGAGGAAACTTGACACAAAATCGAAAATGCAAAGGCATTAACTCGGCCCAACGTCGTACGGTCTCGGCGGAAGGCTCGGCGTAAAAGGTGGTGTTACCTTCTACAGCATTAAAGACATTGGCATAGCGAGACAGGAATTCAGCTGTACGCGTGCTCATTGGATAAAGCGAGCCACGCCAGGCAGCATCACTCCAAGAGGGGCAGCCAATGTAATAAGGCAGCATACGATCAGACGTACAGATCAAGCCTCATGACCTGCTGAGATTCGGCTTCACGCGCCAGAAGCGCGACGCTGCCATAGCTGGCCAGAGCCTGGCTGGCTCGAGCGGTTAAGGGCTGCTGGTACCACGCCTGGTCGCTGACCATAAGCCATTGCATATCAGACGAGGCACTGCCCGACGCATCGTTGGCTGACGAGGCTGACTCCACCCGTCGAATCAGCGGCGTCTCACCCAACCCTTGGGAAACAGCCTGGCTATCCGTCGGCCGGTCGCGGCGCACCTCTTCCTCATGCTGGATCTCAGCATAGGCATTATCCGAGCGATAACGGCCGGGACGATCCAGGGAGTAAGACGATGTATAGCTGTCGATACGCATGATTGAATGCCTTTATGCTACTAACTGCACTGTAATGAGCTCACAGGGGATTGGCAATGCGCCTATGTTACTAAGCGTATCCCTAAAAGCACGGCTTATCCGATTAACCATATTGAATAGCCGATACTTCAATCACCTGTTATGAATGTGCTCAAAATCAACGTGGTGCTTTGGGCGTGGCTACTTGGTCGCGTAAGTAAACCGGCTGAGCGTGGTCAGCTGGAAGTGCCTCACCCCGTTCCCATGCAGGAAGCGCAAGTGTCACTATATCTTTGGCATGCGGTAGAAGCGTGGCGTCTACATCAAGAAGCGGCACGGACAACCGGCCCGCGTAGCCCCACCCTGTACCCGCCCCAAACCATTCGCCCTGGGCTTCGAACGGTAATGCTGCTCGCTCTGGAGGCAACACCGCCTCATCACCTTGCAGGCGCATTTCCCCTTGGGTCAGGCTATAGCATCCCCAATAAACCTCATCCATGCGTGCATCAATAGCTGCTGCTACCTGCATGGCGCCTCGTTCCCGATAAGCACGCTGCGCCAGAGCAGCCAGGTTTGATATTGGCAACACTGGACGATCCAGACCAAACGCCAAACCCTGCACAACCCCAATAGCAATACGCACCCCGGTAAACGCTCCCGGCCCACGACCAAAGGCAATAGCATCAATAGTCGACAGGGACATTTCGGATTCGGCCAGTAACTCCTGCACCATGGGTAGTACCCGTTGGGCATGCATACGTGGGATTACTTCGTAACGGCAAACCACTTCATCGTCGTGCATGAGAGCAACGGAGCAGGCTTCAGTAGCAGTATCAATCGCCAGCAAGGTAGGCATTGGTTTTATCCAAACAACAGCAAAGCCGGGAAGTATAAGTTTCAGAAACGACAACGGCCATCCGAAGATGGCCGTTGGATGAATCCTGAGTCAGATAATCAGAGGTTGCCAGCCTTCTTAACGCCGTCTTTGACGTCGCCTACGACCTGCTGACCTTTACCTTTAACTTCTTGCGTATCACCTTCGTGCTTCATGCGAGGATTATCGGTTGCTTCACCGAGACCTTGCTTGGCCTTGCCAGCGACTTCGTTGGCAGTACCTTTGATCTTATCGGCTGTGCTACTCATATCTTCGTCCTCTTTATCAATGTCCACGCTATTACGACTTGTGGCAGAAGAGAAGAGTTCGACACTCGCGACCAAAGGTCTGATGTAAACAGCAAAACGGCCCTTCAGGGCCGCTTCATATAAAGCCGGGTGTATTCGCCATCAGCTTAATGCATCAAGCACTTTTGCTGTGATGGCTTCTACAGTGCCTACGCCTTCTACACGGCTGCACTTCGGCTTGCCCTCAACAGTGGAGAGCTGCTGATAGAACTGCACCAAAGGCTTGGTTTGAGAATGGTACAGCGACAGACGCTTACGGATCGTTTCTTCCTTGTCATCGTCACGCTGGATCAACTCTTCGCCGGTTTCATCATCCCGCCCGGCTACTTTTGGTGGATTGTACTCGGTGTGATAGACACGCCCGGAGGCGGCATGTACTCGACGACCCGACAGTCGCTTGACGATCTCTTCGTCGTCTACAGCAATTTCCAGTACGTTATCAATAACGATACCGGCATTCTTCAGTGCTTCGGCCTGAGGAATAGTCCGGGGGAAACCATCGAACAGAAAACCATTGGCACAGTCGGCTTCGAGGATACGTTCGGAGATCAGAGCGATAATGATCTCATCGGATACGAGCCCGCCACTAGCCATGACGTCTTTCACCTGTTGTCCCAAGGGCGTTCCCGCCTTCACTGCTGCCCGTAGCATGTCTCCGGTCGAAATTTGCGGAATGCCGAACTTCTCGGTAATGAACCGAGCCTGGGTACCTTTACCGGCACCGGGCGCCCCTAGCAGTATCACGCGCATGCACGTCGCTCCTTAAAATTATGGTATCCCGGACTCGCCTTGAATCGACCAGATGGCAGCAGTGGCCCTATGAACATTCAGGCAGTCTCGCTTGATTGTATCTGGCCGGTAAACGGCCAAGGGGATTCAAAATACACAGCATGACCGGGGGGCACAAGCCACTTAAAGTCGCAGGGATTTATTCTGCGTTTCAGGATGAAATGAGCGGATTGCCTGATAGCAGACCCCGCTTCGCTTTTCAAGCCATCAAGCGGGATCCGGGTGCGGTAGTTACAGCCGCTTTATCCGGTATTGCGCAAGCCCGCCGCAATGCCGGCAACACTGACCAGTAAAGCCTGATCCAGCGGGCTTGCCGTTGCTTCTCCAGCTTGTCGGGAACGGGCCAGTAACTCGATCTGAAGCAAGTGCAAAGGGTCCAGATAGATGTTACGTACGGCAATGAACGCTCGTGTCTGAGGATGATGGGAGAAGAGCTCCTCCTGCCCAGTCAAACGCAGCACAGCCCGCTCCGCCTGCGACAACAAGTCGCGGAGCTCAGCCCCAAGAGCGCGCAACTGCTCAGGAACCAGCCGTTCATCATACAGCCGAGCGATCTCGCCGTCTGCCTTGGCCAGTACCATTTCCAACATGTCGATCCGGGTACGGAAGAAAGGCCAGCGTTCACGCATATCCTGCAGGCGGGGCCCATCTCCACGCTCCAGTGCTCTGATCAAAGCCGTTTCCCACCCCAGCCAGGCGGGCAACATAAGGCGTGTCTGGGTCCAGGCAAAAATCCATGGAATGGCCCGTAGGCTTTCAATTCCACCCTGGCGACGCTTAGCCGGACGACTTCCCAATGGAAGACGCCCTAACTCCTGCTCTGGTGTCGCTTGCCGGAAATAATCGACGAATTGAGGATGCAAGCGCACGATGCCTCGATAGGCCTCCAAACTGTCTTTTGCCAGGCGATCCATATCGGCTCGCCACTCAGCTTCTGGTACGGGAGGTGGTTGCAGGGTTGCCTCCAGTACAGCGGCCAGATATAGATTCATATTCTGCCGGGCAATATCAGGCTGGCCGAATTTGAACCGGATCATCTCACCCTGCTCCGTCACTCTGAAATGCCCGGCTACTGATCCCGGAGGCTGTGACAGGATGGCCTCATGGGCAGGGCCGCCTCCCCGCCCGACCGTACCGCCCCGACCATGAAACAGCACCAGCTCGACTCCCTGCCGTGCGCAGATCTCTACCAATGCCTCCTGCGCACGGTATTGTGCCCAGGCTGCAGCCAATGTCCCGGCATCCTTGGCCGAGTCGGAGTAACCGATCATGACCTCCTGCGGTCCCTGCAAGCGTTCACGATAGCTAGGCAGCTCAAGCAGACTTTCGATAACTTGGCCGGCATGATCAAGATCATCGAGCGTTTCGAACAGCGGCACAACGCGCATCGGGCGGCGTACGCCAGATTCTTTCAAAAGAAGTTGTACCGCTAGGATGTCAGATGCAGCGCCCGCCATGGAGATGACGTAGGAACCTAGTGAAGCCACTGGTGCCTGGGCAATAACCCGACATGTCGCCAAGACTTCAGCCGTCTCGGCGGAGGGCATGTAGTCACAAGCCAGCAAAGGACGGCGACTAGCCAATTCATTTTCTAGGAAATGAAGACGCTGGGGCTCATCCCACTCGGCATATCGGCCTATACCTAAATATTCAGTGATCTCGTTCAGGGCAGCCGCGTGTCGAGCGGCATCCTGACGAATATCAAGACGAACTAAAAACAGCCCGAAGGTGGCTGCACGTCGCAGACAATCCAACAGAGGGCCATCGGCAATTACCCCCATCCCGCACGCGTGCAACGACTCATAACACAGCCGCAAGGGTGCCAACAATGCCTCGTTGTCCTCAAGGATACCAGCAGCGGATACGTGCGGATCGTGGACTGCTCGCGCCGCCCAATCACGCGTGACGCGCAACCGCTCACGCAGTCGCTTGAGAATGACACGATAAGGTTCGGGATGATCGCCCGCTTCGGCCATCAGTTCAGGCGAGGCCTGCTGCATAGAAAGTTCGGCGGCCAGCCGGTCCACATCGCGCCGGTAAAGGTCAGCCGCCATCCAACGGGCCAGGAGCAGGACTTCACGACTAATTGCTGCCGTTACGTTCGGATTGCCGTCGCGATCACCACCCATCCAGGAGGCGAAACGGATTGGCGTTGCCTCAAGCGGTAAGCGTTGGCCCGTCGCTTTCAATAGCGTCTCATCGACCTCCCGCAGCAGTCGGGGAACGGCATACCACAGGGAATTCTCGATAACGGCGAAGCCCCATTTGGCTTCATCTACAGGAGTAGGACGCTGCCGCCGGATCTCCTCGGTATGCCACGCTTCGGCGATCAGACGGCGCAACCGCTGTTGAACACTCCGGCGTTCGGCCGGTGTCAGGTCATCGTGATCCTGGGCTGCGAGCTGCTCGGTGATCTCCTCGTACTTTTGAATCAAGGTGCGGCGGGCCACTTCGGTAGGATGAGCCGTCAATACGATTTCAATATCGAGCTTGGCCAATTTTTCGGCGACGCGCGTATCGGCATGGCCTGCAGCTTTCAAACGTGCCAGCACCTCGTCAAGTACTCGATCCTCGAACGGTACGGGCTCATCTGCACTACGCCGCCTGATACGATGGTATTCCTCTGCTATGTTGGCCAGGTTCAGAAAATGATTGAACGCGCGAGCTACCGGCAGCAGCTCTGATTCGTCCAATGCATCCAGGGTTTCAGACAGTTGCCGCTCGCCACGTAGTGAGCCTCCCCGGGCGGCCTTTGCACCTTTACGGATACGCTCGATCTTTTCCAGAAAAGCCGGACCGTACTGATTGGAAATGGTCTGCCCTAATAACTCACCCAATTGATGAACATCTTCCCGTAAGCGGACATCTATCTCGACAACCATGGCGACCTCCTCTCTATAGCCTCTTTGAGTTCTAGCACATCACCTCACAGGGACCTCATTAGCCGCTCCGCGGTCTAGCTTTTGTATCGGTAATGAAACGGATGCAAAGGAGGTGTCATATGAAAATCAGTGAATTGGTCAAAGAATGGGAACAAACTGCTACCGGGCGCATGAGTCACGCCCAGTACAATCTCGTTCTTGACATCGAGTCGGCAGCCCGGTTGCATGCCTTGCATGAAATGTATCCCAAGCGCAGCGTCGAAGAGCTGCTGTCGGAACTGGTCAGTGCAGCGCTGGCCGACCTGGAAGCTCATTTTCCTTATGTGAAAGGTACGACGGTGGTAGCAACCGATGAGTTGGGCGATCCGATTTACGAGGATGTTGGTCCTACGCCCCGCTTTCTTGAGTTATCGCGCAAGTACCTGAAGCAGCTCAGCCAGGCAGATGCTCAGCCCCAAGAATAACCGCCTCGGCTTTTCCTAGAGTGGACAAATAGCACGGCAGCAGTGACTCGGCATTTTCATGTTTTTTTCACATCTGGTGAACGTTCATTGTTGTAGGTAAGTCCATAAAATAGCCGTTATTCAAGAGGCCTTTTGTTAATGACCTTTGATCTGATGACGGGTCATTTGATTCACGTAGCAGGAAAAGGCCTCGGCTAGCCTACCAGCCAGGACTTCCTAGCTGTTGGATTACTACATGGAGCTGAGTGATATGAATGCACTAACTGCCAAAAAATCGATACAGAAAGCCTGTGGGCTGAAAATCGCGGCGCTAGCCCTTGGCAGCGCGCTAGTCCTAACAGGTTGTGCCGGCAACCCGCCCACCGAGCAGATGGCGGTTACCCAGTCAGCTGTTAACGAGGCTGTCAGCGGTGGCGGTAATCAATACGCACCGGTCGAGACCAAATCCGCTCAGGAAAAGTGGACGCAGGCCCAGACCGCAATGACTCAAGAAGACTACGAAAAGGCTAAGAAACTGGCTGAGCAGGCTGAGTGGGATGCCCGTCTGGCTACGCGTAAGACTCAGGCCGCCAAAGCCGAGGCTGCCCTCCAGGACGCCCAGAAGAGCATCCAGCAGATTCGCGAAGAAGGGATGATCAATACCCAGCTATTGAAAAAGCAGGGTCAGCAGTAACTCTTCCGCTATCTCTTCTTGTTCTTTTCGTTAAGGATGAATGTTATGCGTAAACACCTACTGATCCCCGCAATTTCAGCCTTGAGTATTGCTCTGGCAGCGTGCTCTACACCACCTAACCCCACCCTTGAAAAAGCCCAGGCTGACTATGCAGCCCTCCAGGCTCAACCACAGTCCTCTCAACTTGCCGCCTTGGAAACTAAAGAAGCCGGCGAATGGGTAGACAAAGCTAGCAAGGCCTATAGGGATGGTGCCAACCAGGAAAAAGTCGACCATTTGGCTTACCTAGCTAGCCAACGCATCCAGACGGCCATGCAAACCGTTAAGCTGCGTATGACTGAGCAGGAGCTTCAGAGTGTTGATGCCCAGCGTACCCAGGCTCGTCTAGACGCGCGCACGGCTCAGCTTAAGCAGCTGCAAAGCCAGCTTAATGCCAAGCAGACCGATCGTGGCACTGTCGTGACCTTTGGCAATGTGCTGTTCGATCTGGATCAAGCTACTCTCAAACCAGCCGGTATGGCCAATGTCCAGCAGTTGGCCAACTTCCTGCAGCAGAACCCGGAGCGTCAGGTCATTGTTGAGGGCTATACCGATAGCACAGGTTCGGACTCCTACAACCAGCAGTTGTCTGAGCGCCGCGCGAATGCCATCCGCACTGCCCTGGTCAGCATGGGCGTTTCGCCTGCTCGCATCGTGACGCGTGGTTATGGCGAGGCCTTCCCGGTCGCCAGCAACTCTACGCCTGCAGATCGCGCCATGAACCGTCGTGTCGAAGTTACTATCTCGAACGACGCCAATCCGGTTGCGCCACGTATGTAAGCCAAGCGTTTTATTGAATAGGCCCGGCTCTTATGCCGGGCTTTTTCATAAGGACACGATATCAACCACCAGTGGCTATCGCCTGCTCAAGTATCTGATGCATCGCCTCTGAGTAGGCCACTAGCAGAACACTCTGCACCGCACTGCCTGTTGGCCTGGGTTCGCTCAACACTTTTACGGCCAGCGCGGCGGCGTGTTCAGCCGGGTAGCCATAAACGCCGCAACTGATCGCTGGAAACGCAATGGAATGTGCATCGACACTCTCTGCCAGGGCCAAGGCATTACGATAACACTTCGCTAACAGGCGTGCTTCGTCGTGCTGTCCGCCCTGCCAGACCGGGCCTACTGTATGTACGATGAAACGAGCCAGCAGATTGAAACCGGGCGTCAAGCGTGCCTCACCCGTTGGGCAACCGCCTAAACGGCGGCAATACTCAAGCAACTCCGGCCCTGCAGCACGATGGATCGCTCCGTCGACGCCTCCGCCACCTAATAAGCTCTCATTAGCAGCATTGACGATAACATCCACTTCGAGCGAAGTGATGTCTCCCTGCCACACCTGGATATGCATAGAAACCTGCCTTGTTTTGGCCTAGTTACTGTTGCCCTGCTCTTCCTGTGCTTTGGTCGTCGCCTCGTAGACCCGCTCGGCCAGACGCGAAAACGGAAGCGTCTGAATCCAGACGGAGCCGCGGCCCTTGAGTGTCGTAAGCATCATTCCTTCGCCTCCAAACAGCATGCTGCGCAATCCACCAGCAAGTTTGATGCTGTAGTCGATTCCTGCGGTAAAGCCGACTAGACACCCAGTATCCAACCGTAACATTTCACCGTTCAGATCCTTACGGATCACCGTACCGCCAGCATGCATGAAGGCGAGACCGTCGCCTTCCAGCTTTTCAAGAATGAAACCCTCACCACCAAAGAAGCTGGCCCCGAGTCGCTTGGTAAAGGCGACCCCAACCCGTGTTCCTCGGGCAGCGCATAGGAACGCATCGCGCTGGCAGAACAGGGTTCCACCCACGGCAGCCAAGTCCACCGGAACGACATGGCCTGGGTAAGGCGCCGCAAAGGCCACATGCCGCTTGCGCTTGCCCTCGTTCGTGAAATGAGTCATGAACAGAGACTCGCCGCCTAGCATGCGCTTACCTGCTCCCCAGAGCTTACCAAGCATGCTACCGGATCCATCGCCCATCCGCGCCGTGAAGTCGATGTCCTCTTCCATGTAGGTCATCGCGCCCGCCTCGGCAATCACAGTCTCGCCGGGATCGAGCCCGATTTCGACGGCTTGCATAGACTCGCCGATGATGCGGTAGTCGATCTGATGGCTGGGCATGATGAAACTCCTGTATAGCGGCGGGCTGGCAGCATTGATAGCCGCCAGCGCTGACCTTAGAGAATGTTGGCGTAGTCCGCTTCGATCCGATCCAGGCTCAGATGGTTCAGGAAGTTGGAGAAACACATCCAGGCTGACAGGGCATTAAGATCCTGAAATTGCGGCGGAAGATACTTGGGTGGAGCAACCAAGCCCTCATCCACCAATTGGCTAAGAATGCGCATGTCTTCGAGGGTCGTCTTGCCACAAAAGAGCAATGGAATCTGTTCGACCTTACCCTTGCGTACGGCCAGCTGGATATAGTTGTAAACCAAGATAAAGCCTTTGAGGTAGGACAGATCCTTGGTGAAGGGCAACTCGTTAGGAATCGAACCCCGGAAGACGCGACTGGCGTTCTGATAGCCATCCTCAAGGCTATATCCTTGTTCCTCGTAAAATCGAAAGATATCAAGGAAATCTGCACCCTCTTCAGCCATATGAATGGCGCGCGTCCGGTTGGTCAGCTTGCGCAGCCGTGACGGATAGGAGGCGAACGCAATAACCTCCATGAGAATGGCCAGACCCTCCTGGGTAACGGTGGACGATGGCGGGCCCTTTGAGAGAAACGTGCAGATCGGCTGATTCTGACCATTCAACGTTGTTCCTACATGAACCAGCCCCTCATGCACTTCCAGGGCACGGATATCGCGTTCATTGAACATCGCATCGGCCCGGATTTTGATGTAGTCGGCTCCGGCTGCAGCGTCAGCGACGATGCCATCGGATTCGAACACCCGAATAGTGCCTTCATCTTCCCCAAACACCGCGTTCAACCGGTGCTGCAGAATAGGCGCGGCCTCTTTGGCAGTCAGGGTTTTGGGTTCGTCCTTCAGGTCGCTGCGCTTGTCGATGTTGTTGAGATAATCCGACATCATCATACCCAGGTCCGCTAGCGTCGGATCACCTGCATGGAATGCATCGGAGGCGGCACCGTAAAGCTCTTGGGAGATCAGCCCAAAATCCCGCGTGCCTCGCGCTTGCAGCATGCGCACTACCATCCGATACTCGCGGCACATCCGGCGCATGATCTGCCCGACCGGGCTGAATTGCCCAAGATGACGCGTAACCTCCCGCTCGATGCTCTGAAACTCGCCCTTGACCTCATCTGGATCAAACCCGAGCGGACGCTGATCGTAGTAGGCGCGGTCGATATTTGGCAGTCGTTTACCTTTTCCGTCCAGAAATCCTTGTTTGACATTATCGTCCCACTTCACCGCATCGAGAATTCGAATAGGCGCCTGTGCGGCAACGATGCGGTCGGACAACGTACGGATTGTTTCGTGATACTGACTTTTCACCTTGCGTGAATTCATGTCTACCTCATGACAGGGAAGACAACCCCTTACACGTGCAGAATAGCTTATCGCCTTAGCAGGGTCTAAAACGAAAGAACCGCCCTCAGGAGGCGGTTCTTTCTGTTAGAACGAGTTGTACTTACAGCGGGCGCATATGCGGGAACAGGATCACATCGCGAATCGATGGAGAATCGGTTAGCAACATGACCAGACGGTCAATACCAATGCCCTCACCTGCCGCCGGTGGCATGCCGTACTCCAGCGCGGCCACGAAGTCGGCATCGAAATGCATGGCTTCGTCATCACCGGCGTCCTTGTCAGCCACCTGAGCATGGAAGCGCTCGGCCTGGTCTTCCGCATCGTTAAGCTCGGAATAGGCGTTGGCAATTTCACGACCACCAATGAACAGCTCGAAGCGATCAGTCACGCTGGGGTTTTCGTCGTTACGACGGGCCAGCGGCGAAACCTCAAACGGATACTGAGTGATGAAGGTAGGCTGTTCCAGTTTATGCTCGACCAGCTCTTCGAAAATCATGGTTTGCAACTTGCCAAGCCCTTCGAAGCCCTTGACGTCCGCTCCAGCCTTCTTGGCGATCGCCCGTGCTTTTTCGATGTCACGCAGATCATCATCGCTGATCTCAGGGTTGTACTTCAGGATCGAGTCGAACACGGACAAGCGTGCAAACGGCTCACCGAAGTGGAAGACCTTGCCCTGGTACGGCACATCAGTTGTACCTAGAACCGCCATGGCCAGCTCGCGGAACAACTCCTCGGTCAGGTCCATGTTGTCTTCGTAGTCGGCATACGCCTGGTAGAACTCAAGCATGGTGAACTCAGGATTATGCCGAGTCGATACGCCTTCGTTACGGAAGTTGCGGTTGATCTCGAATACGCGCTCGAAGCCACCCACCACGAGGCGCTTCAGATAAAGCTCTGGAGCGATACGCAGGAACATATCGATATCCAGCGCATTGTGGTGCGTTTCGAATGGCTTGGCCGCCGCACCGCCCGGAATGGTCTGCAGCATAGGCGTTTCGACTTCGAGGAAGTCACGATCACGCAGGAACTGGCGGATGTGAGCGATCACTTGCGAGCGTACACGGAAGGTATGGCGGACGTCTTCGTTGACGATCAGGTCGACGTAGCGCTGACGGTAGCGCATCTCGGTATCGGTCAGGCCGTGATGCTTGTCAGGCAGAGGACGCAGGGATTTGGTCAGCAGACGGACATTGTCCATATCTACATACAGGTCGCCCTTGCCGGAACGAGCCAGCGAGCCCTCAGCCGCGATGATATCGCCCAAGTCCCAGGTTTTGATCGCTTCCAGGGTTTCTGCCGGCAGTTTCTTGCGGTCCACATAGACTTGAAGCCGGCCAGTCATGTCCTGAAGCACCATGAACGCGCCGCGGTTGAGCATGATACGCCCGGCAATCTTGACCTTGATACCCGCCTCGGCCAGCTCTTCCTTGCTCTTGCCTTCGTAGGCTTTCTGCAGATCCGCGCAGTAGCTATCGCGGCGGAAATCGTTCGGGAAGACAATGCGCTGTTCGGCGCGCAGGGCAGCAAGCTTTTCCTTGCGCAGGGCAATCAGCTTGTTCTGTTCCTGCTCTTGGGCATGTTGGTCTAGAGGTTGTTCGCTCATGGTCTGGGTATTTCCATCACGGGGTCGGCCCTCTTTTGGCGAGAGGGCGTATTTAAGGTAGCGTTACAGGCCTTGCTTGAGGCTGGCTTCGATGAACTCGTCCAGGTCGCCATCCAGCACTGCGTCACAGTTGCTGTTCTCAATACCGGTGCGCAGATCCTTGATCCGCGACTGGTCGAGTACATAGGAGCGGATCTGGTGGCCCCAGCCGATATCGGACTTGGAATCTTCCAATGCCTGGGACGCAGCGGTGCGCTTCTGCATTTCCTGCTCGTACAACTTGGCCCGCAGCATCTTCATGGCGGTGTCCTTGTTGGCGTGCTGGGAACGCTCGTTCTGGCAGCTTACAACGGTGTTGGTCGGTACGTGGGTAATCCGCACCGCCGAGTCGGTGGTATTAACGTGTTGTCCACCTGCACCGGAGGAGCGATAGGTGTCGATCCGCAGGTCAGCTGGATTAATCTCGATTTCGATATTGTCATCGATTTCCGGAGAGACGAAGACAGCCGTGAACGAGGTATGGCGGCGGTTACCCGAATCGAAAGGACTCTTACGGACCAGACGGTGTACACCGATTTCGGTCTTGAGCCAGCCGAACGCATACTCGCCCTTCACATGGACGGTCGCGCCCTTGATACCCGCCACTTCACCTTCGGACAACTCCATGATAGTCGTCTCGAAGCCGTGCTTGTCGGCCCAGCGCAAGTACATACGCAGCAGCATATTCGCCCAGTCCTGGGCTTCCGTACCGCCGGAACCAGCCTGGATATCAAGGTAGGCGTTGTTCTGGTCCATCTCGCCACTGAACATGCGACGGAACTCTAGTTTTTCGAGGATTTCGCGCAGGCGCTCGACTTCGGTGGCCACATCGTTAACGGCCCCTTCATCGTTTTCCTCGGCGGCCATTTCTAGCAGGTCGCCCGCGTCAGCCAAGCCGCCGGAGAGCTCGTCAAGGGTCTCGACCACTTGAGCCAGCTGCGCGCGCTCCTTGCCGAGGCTTTGAGCGTATTCGGGCTTGTTCCAGACGTTCGGATCTTCGAGCTCACGCTCGACTTCGGTCAGACGATCTTTTTTCAGATCGTAGTCAAAGATACCCCCGAATGGTCTGGGTACGTCCGGTAAGGTCTTTGATGCTATTCAGAATCGGGTTGATTTCCATGGCTGGCAATCACTCGCGGAAAACGTGGAAAAGCCGGCGAGTATACTGTAATAGGCTGCGAACCGGCAGCCTTTGCCATGTTTGTTCGTCTTGAATAAAAGCTAGGTTCGCGGCACCGGACAGATCCGGCGTCGCGCTATGACAATCAAGTGGCATGGATATCGACATGTCGGGTTTCGCGTAGAAATAGCAGACCAGCAGGAATTGGCCTCGCTATCCTGCCTCACCACCTGGGCAGTCGGGATCCTCTGCTAAAGCCTGTATTGCCGCAGGAGAAGATCATTCGACATTACTGGATGTCTTGCCGACGTGAACTGCACTGACCATGCGGCCAAGAGCAGTCTGGGACTTTTTGCTGGAAGTATGCGAACGCCACCAAACATTATTGATGGGTCAGGCCACTTAACGAGCAGCCTGACCTCTTTCATGACTATGCACTCGTACCTTTGGCCTTGCTGTCCAACTCGGCTCGCAAACCCGGATCAAGGTTAAGGTGACGCGCCAGTTCATCCAGATAGGCTTTCTCCATAAACTGCTGATCATCGGCCATCAGTACGCTGGCCAGATATATCTCGGCAGCCATTTCTGGAGTCTTGGCACCCGCTGCAATCTCAGCAGGATCCAGTGGCTTATTGATTTCCTGACGCAGCCAGCTCTGAAGCTCGGGATCATCTGCTGCGTGCGTTTTCATTTCCGCGTCGATCAGCTGCCGCTCCTGCTCATCGATATGCCCATCAGCCTTTGCCGCCGCGATTAATGCCCTGAGAATGGCTTGGCTGTGCTGCTCCACTTTACCTTCAGGCGCACGATCCACTGTTTGCGGTTCGCTTTGAGGCGCGTTGGCCTGACTCTTTTGCCAATTTGTATAAGCTTGATAGGCCAACATACCAAGGGCAGCCAAGCCGCCATATTTGGCCATTGACCCCATTCCCCCCATCCGCCTGCCGCGCTTGTTGCGTAGCAACATGCCCAACACACTAGCAGCCATTGCGCCGCCGCCAGCGCTTGAGAGCATACCGCCCAACGGGTCACTGGTCTGAGAGGTTTTACGGGCTTGGTTGTTCATCTTGCCTTGGTTAAGCTTTCCGAGTGCACCAGACAAACCGCCCTGCTTGGCAAGCATGTCCTGCCCTGTTTTGAGTAACTGATCCAGCAAGCCACGTGTTTGCATGTCTGTCTCCCATTCAATGGCCAATATGAATAAGGCACATCGAAAGGCCAGACGTTTCATGGACCTGACGAGCGAATGCTGCGGAATGTTGCAATAAGCAGCGTTCTGTTTATCCAACAGCAGGTCTCAAAACATCCAAGAACACGCGCTGTTTTATAGATCATTACCACAGTGGCTGTATCCACAGGAGATGCCTGTGGGTTTTCCTCGTGAGAATCCTTTGAAAATCAAGCTTACCTAAGGCAAGAAGGCGGGCAGCCAGAGCCGCCCTCCCTCCTTTTTACTCAAAGGATAGCGGTTTACGAAGAGGGGTATCCCGGTGCGCAGCCCGCACATACTGAGCTGGCCAGGAAACGTTATCGCGTAGAGCCTCTGCCGCCTGGAGCGGCCAGTGCGGATCACGCAGGAGTTCACGAGCCAACAGCACCACATCGGCCTGCCCGGTACGGATAATGTGCTCGGCCTGAGCCGCGTCAGTAATCATACCGACGGCGCCACTGGCGATACCGGCCTCCTTGCGTACCCGCTCGGCAAACTGCGTTTGATAGCCTGGCCCTACCGGAATCTCGGCATTGGCTGCCGTACCACCAGAAGAAACATCAATCAGATCAACGCCTAATGGCTTGAGCCGTTTGGCCAATTCCACTGTTTCTTCAACATCCCAACCGTCCTCAACCCAGTCGGTTGCAGATAGCCGTACGAAGAGTGGAAGTTCGTCCGGCCAGACGTTACGCACTGCCTGCGTTACTTCCAAAAGAAGGCGGATACGGTTATCAAAGCTACCGCCATACTGGTCGCTGCGCTGATTTGAAATCGGTGACAAGAACTGATGCAACAGATAACCATGAGCTGCATGAACCTCGGCCACCTTGAAACCCGCTGCCAGAGCACGCTCGGCTGTGCTTACAAAGGCTTGGGTAATAGCAGCGATACCACTGGCATCCAACTCGGTTGGGCGGGTATGTTGTGGATCAAACGCAATGGCCGACGGAGCTACAGGAATCCAGCCGCCTTCCGCGACAGGAACACTACCGTGCTTGCCTTCCCAAGGGCGCCAGGTACTGGCCTTACGGCCGGCATGGGCGAGCTGAATACCCGGCACAGCGCCTTGAGATTGAATGAACTGTGTGATCCGGCGTAGCGGCTCGATCTGTTCGTCTTTCCACAGCCCGAGGTCCTGAGGGGTGATACGTCCTTCAGGTGTTACGGCTGTGGCCTCACTGATCACCAGTCCCGCCCCGCCAACAGCACGGCTACCCAAATGCACCAGATGCCAGTCATTGGCGAAGCCGTCTTCGCTGGAATACTGACACATAGGAGATACGACGATACGGTTAGGAAGCGTCAGTTGACGCAGCGTAAGAGGCTCAAAAAGCTTGCTCATGATCATTCTCGGCAGTGTGGCTGGAGTTCATTAGAGCCTCACTTTGCCGGAACGATCATTTCAGTTGCAACACGCGACGGATCACGCCTTCACCCATACCCATTTAGCGAGGAGCTAAATGGGTAATAATCAGCTGAACACTTTCCTGCCCACGGTATTCATTCACATCCAGCCGATACGCCACTTCCGCCCAGCGAATCTGAGGATTGGGCCAGACTTCACGGTTGATATTGAAAGCGATCCCGTCCAGCTGGACACGACCACATTCACTTTTGAGTACCAGCTTGAGATGTCGCTCGCCCACGATCCGCTGCTGTACTAACTCAAAGACGCCATCAAACATCGGCTCGGGGAAATGCTGCCCCCACGGGCCAGCGTGCTTGAGAGAACGAGCAATCTCCAGACAGAACTCATCTACTTCCAGCGTACCGTCAGAATAAAGCCGTCCCGTCAGATCATCCTCAACCAGATGACGCCGTACTTCAGCATCAAACGCTGCGGAGAAAGCGCCAAAGTTCTCTTGCGGCAAAGACAGTCCCGCCGCCATAGCATGACCGCCAAATTTAGTGATCAGGCCTGGATGCTTAGCCGCAATCGCATCGAGCGCATCGCGAATATGAAAGCCCGGCACCGAACGAGCCGAGCCCTTGAGCATGCCCTCTCCTGCATCGGCAAAGGCCAGTGTGGGCCGGTGGTAACGCTCCTTCAGACGTGAAGCGAGAATACCAATCACGCCTTGATGCCATTCGGGATCAAACAGGCATAGGCCGAAAGGCAAATTATCCTTGGGCAAATCCTTGAGCTGCGCCAGCGCTTCCCGCTGCATACCCTGTTCGATAGTTTTACGGTCCTGATTCAGCTGGTCGAGCTGAACAGCCATGTCACGGGCCAGCGACTCATCCTCACAGAGCAAGCATTCGATTCCCAGCGACATGTCATCGAGACGGCCTGCTGCGTTGAGGCGCGGCCCCAGGATAAACCCCAGATCTGTCGAGGTCACCTTGCTGGGCTGACGCTTAGCGATCTCCAGCAAAGCACGCAAGCCCGGCCGGGCTCGACCTGCCCGAATGCGCGCCAGTCCCTGATGCACCAGGATGCGGTTGTTAGCATCCAGTGGCACTACATCCGCCACACTACCCAGTGCGACCAGATCCAGCAACTCGGCCAGATTAGGCTCAGGCACACGCAGCGCATCAAACCAGCCGGCCTCCCTCAACCGCGTCCGTAAGGCCAACATGACGTAGAAGATCACACCGACACCTGCGATGCACTTGCTGGGAAACTCACAGTCCGGCTGATTTGGATTAACAATGGCATCGGCTTCTGGCAACTGTGCGCCAGGTAGGTGGTGATCCGTAACCAGTACACGCATGCCAGCAGCTTTAGCCGCCTCGACACCCTCAATACTGGAAATACCGTTGTCCACTGTCACCAGTAAATCGGGCTGTCGCTCCTTCGCTACGGCAACGATCTCAGGCGTCAACCCATAGCCATATTCGAACCGGTTCGGCACTAAATAATCGACCCAGGCAGCCCCTAGGCTGCGCAAGGCCAGCACCGCTACTGTAGTGGCTGTCGCCCCATCAGCATCGAAGTCACCAACCACCAGAATCCGTTCGCGCTTTTCCAACGCATCGACAAGCAACTCTACTGCTGCATCCATCCCTTTGAACAAGCGATAGGGATGCAGACGCGCCAAGCCCTTTTCGAGCTCGTCGATACTTTTGACTCCTCGAGCAGCATAGAGGCGGGTCAGTAGCGACGGCAATTCGCCCAGGTCAGGCAGCGTCTCCGGCACGGAGCGAAGTTCGATACGCATCGATTACTCGGTTGGTTAAATAAGGGGTTGTCTAGTGATTTATATAGGAGCCCAGACCATTCTCTCAAGTGAGCCTTTCAGACACAGCGCACACCGCTACTAGCGTTCGCCCATGAGCCATTCGAGCTGCAGCTCATGCTGGCCACGCTCATCGGTCACAAAGACCGTTCCCTCGCTGATCATTACGCTCCAGCTGATCGAGCGGGGCAAATCCGTAGCCAGTACGCTCAGAACCTCAGCGGGTACGGCAGCGATGTTCAAATTCTTCAACATCTTCACCGCGTCGACTACCTTGCCTTGCCAGACGCGCATGTTGCCATAAGCCAACAGACTCACCCGCTCGGTCCGCCGCGAACACCATACGAGCCGATCTGCATCAGGCTGCCCTACTTCGATCCAGTGCAGTACACGATCATCCAGACTCTTTTCCCATAATGCCGGCTCATCGACGTCCGACAGGCCACGGCCAAAGGAAAGGTGTTCGCCGTACCACAGGGCATACCCCAGAATCCGTACCGCCAATCGTTCTTCAGTCTCCGAAGGATGACGAGCCACAGTGAAACGAAGGTTTTCGTAAACGCTGCGATCCAGATCGGTTAGGTTCAGTTCGACTTTATAAGGTGTGGCTTGCAGGGCCATAAGGGTCCGCTCGAAAGGAAAGCCGACAAGTTTACCGCGAAAGTCTATGCGGATTCATATAGGCCGACCAGCAACGCTTGCTGCTGAACTACTAAAGAGTCGCAAAGCTGCTGGGCTTCTGGCATCACACGCTAGTACAAGCACGAGCCATAACACCTCTTGGCAAGAGATGTTTTCACATAATTGATCAAAACGAGAAGACGAAATGCAGGTAGGTCTTGACGGGTACCAAGCAATACCCGTCAAGAGGTTACTTACAGAGGCTTACCACGGTTACCATGCTGGGCGACAAAGGCTTGCACTGATGCCAAGACGTTGGGCAATACCGTGCAACGCTCTTCGCGCTGGAATAGATCGCGTAAGTGCGTAGGAAGCTCCAACGCCTTACCAACACCAGCCTTTTCCACAGCGTCGGGGAATTTGACTGGATGCGCCGTACCCAGCACCACCATTGGTGTCGACAGGCTTCGACGGCATTCCCGTGCGGCCTTCACGCCAATAGCCGTATGGGGATCGAGCACTTCGCCCGTTTGTTCGAAAACCTGAGCAATCGTGGCACAGGTAGCCTCGTCATCGACAGCCAATGAATCAAACAGCTTGCGCGCCTCAATCCAGCGATCTTCCTCAATAGACAGTTTGCCTGTTGCCTTGAATGTTGCCATCAGCTCAGCCAGCGCAACGCCATTACGACCGTGCAGATCGAATAATAGGCGCTCGAAGTTGGAAGACACCATGATATCCATAGACGGTGAAAGCGATGCGTGCAACGTGTCTTTGAAATACTGATTGCCACTCATGAAGCGGTGAAGAATATCGTTGCGGTTGGTAGCCACGATCAGCTGGTTGACTGGCAAGCCCATATTGCGTGCCAGATAGCCAGCAAAAATATCGCCAAAATTGCCAGTAGGCACCGAAAACGCTACTGAGCGTGCCGGAGCGCCCAGTTGAAGAGCCGCATGGAAGTAATAAACGATCTGGGCCATGATCCGCGCCCAGTTGATCGAATTGACAGCAACCAGACGAGTACCCTTCAAGAAACCTTGATCGGCAAAGCTTGCCTTCACCATTTCCTGGCAATCGTCGAAGTTGCCTTCGATAGCAATGTTATGAATGTTATCGCCCAGGATCGTCGTCATCTGACGGCGCTGTACTTCCGACACCCGCTGATACGGATGCAGAATAAAGATATCGACGTTATCGCAACGACGGCATCCTTCGATAGCCGCTGAGCCAGTATCGCCAGACGTCGCCCCCATGATCACTACTCGTTCGCCCCGCTTGGACAGGACATGGTCCAGCAGGCGTCCCAGCAATTGCAGAGCAAAGTCCTTGAAGGCCAAGGTTGGGCCATGGAACAACTCCAGCACCCATTCGTTAGCACCCAGCTGACGCAGCGGGGCTACAGCACTGTGCTCAAACGTACCGTAAGTCTCTTCCAGAATTTGCTTGAAGTCGGCATCACCGATACAACCCTCAACGAAAGGGCGCATTATGCGGAACGCCAGCTCATGGTAAGGCAGGCCGGCCCAAGAGGCTATTTCCTCCACCGTAAATCGCGGAAGATTTTCTGGAACGTACAAGCCACCGTCACTGGCTAGACCGGTTAGCAGGACGTCTTCAAAACTCAATGCCGGCGCTTGGCCGCGGGTACTGATGTAACGCATGGGGTCAACCTTCAAGTGGCTACAGCAAGTCGGCTGGCATCTCCAGCCGGGTCTGATTAGTTCAGATGTTCAACGCGAATACGCACGACGGGCCCTATAACATCGGACAACGCTTCCAATGCCTCAATAGCACCGCTGATGTGCTGCTCAAGAACACGATGGGTCAGCAGAATCATAGGAACCAAACCGTCATGCTCTTCGGCTTCCTTCTGCATAATCGATTCAATGTTGATACCGCGCTCCGACAGAATGCTGGCTACCTGAGCCAGAACGCCAGGATGATCCTTCGCCTGGATACGCAAGTAATAGGCGCTCTCACACGCCTCTATTGGCAAGACAGGATGATCGGACAAGGCATCGGGCTGGAACGCCAGATGCGGTACTCGATTTTCCGGATCCGAAGTCATGGCACGCACGACATCGACCAAATCGGCCACCACGGCCGAGGCCGTAGGCTCCATGCCGGCGCCTGCGCCATAGAACAGGGTCGAGCCAGCAGCATCGCCATTGACCATCACCGCGTTCATCACGCCATTGACATTGGCGATCAGACGATCCGCAGGGATCAGGGTAGGATGCACGCGCAACTCAATACCTTGGGCCGTGCTTCGAGCCACGCCCAGGTGCTTGATCCGGTAGCCCAGAGCCTCAGCATAACCGACATCAGCGGTAGTCAGCTGGGCAATGCCCTCGGTATAGGCCTTGTCGAACTGCAGCGGAATGCCAAAGGCAATAGAGGCCAGAATAGTGAGCTTATGCGCGGCATCGATACCCTCCACATCAAAGGTCGGATCCGCTTCAGCATAACCCAGGGCCTGAGCCTCCTTGAGCACATCCTCAAATGCGCGTCCCTTCTCACGCATCTCGGTCAGAATAAAGTTGCCCGTTCCGTTGATGATACCGGCAACCCAGTTGATCCGGTTGGCCGCCAAGCCTTCACGTAAAGCCTTGATGACCGGAATACCCCCGGCAACCGACGCCTCGAAGGCCACAATGACACCTTTTTCACGGGCCTTGGCAAAGATCTCGTTACCATGCACAGCAATCAATGCTTTATTGGCCGTTACGACATGTTTGCCATTTTCGATGGCACGCATGACCAGTTCGCGGGCGACCGTATACCCTCCAATCAGCTCGACAATAATATCGATGTCGGGATTATCGACCAACGCGAAGACATCACTGGTAATCGGTGTGGTTCCAGTATCGCACTTGGGGTTGGAACGACGCTGGGCAATCTGGGCCACTTCGATGCCACGTCCTGCACGGCGTGCAATTTCTTCAGCGTTGCGCTTGAGAACATTGAACGTACCGCTACCGACGGTACCCAATCCGCATATACCCACTTTTACCGGTTTCACGCATTATTCCCCATGCTATAAGCCTCGGCGGTACATACCAGGCAGATAAAAACCAAGAAGTCGAGTGTACCTTGAAGCACGCCGCCTGACTCACTGGATAGGCGCAAATCTTCCTTACAGAAACGAAAAGGCCGAGCGATCCTCGGCCTAAAGAGATGACAACTTACTGGCTAGCCGCCAGCGCTTCCTCAACCAATTGCTTGGCCGGCTGATAGCCTGGAATGATATGACCGTTGGCCAGAATGATGGCCGGTGTCCCCTGAATGCCCATGGACTGTCCAAGCTGGAATTGTTTGGCAACAGGATCATCGCAGGAGGGCGATTTGACTTCTTTACCTTCGAACATACGCTCCATCGCATCCGCACGATCCGTGGCGCACCAGACCGCCTCGAGCTGCTTATGCCCTGGTGATCCCAATCCCTGCCGAGGAAACGCGAGATAACGCACCTCGATTCCTTGCTTGTTAAGCTCAGGCACCTCAGCGTGCAGCTTCTGACAATAAGGACAGGTCGTGTCCGTAAATACAGTCACGTGACCTTTCGTTTCGCCTTTTGCCGGAAAGACCACCATTTGCTGATTATCAAGCGCATTGATTTGCTTGGCGATAGCAGCACCTTCAGCTTGCTCGGTCAGATTGACAGCCTGACCATTCTGCAACTGATATAAGTAACCCTGCATGATGAACTGACCATCCTCACTGGCATAAAGCACCCTGCCACCACCAAGCTGGACTTGATAAACACCCTCTAGTGGGCTCTTTTCAATGGCTTCGACGGTGAGTCCCGGCTGCAACGTGCTCAAGGTCTTACGAATGGCCTGCTCAGGTTCCGCTACAGCCAAGGCACTGGTCAGTCCCAAACAGGCTGCCAGTACGAAACGGGATATACGCATGAAGAACTCCTGTGAAAGTATCGCCAGCCTACCACAGCAGCTTGACCAAGCTTAACCACGCGGATGGTGTTGTGCATGCAAGGTTTGCAAGCGGGCACGGGCAATATGTGTATAAATTTGAGTTGTAGACAGACTGGAATGCCCCAGCAACATCTGTACTGTCCGTAAATCCGCACCATGATTAAGAAGATGCGTAGCGAAGGCATGTCGCAACGTATGAGGAGAAAGTGGCTTATCGATTCCTGCTGTCTGGGCATGCAACTTGATACGATGCCAAAAAGTCTGCCTCGTCATCTCTGTGCCTCTGAGGCTTGGAAAAAGCACATCCGTTGCCAGTCCGTTCTGCAATGCACCTCGCGCTTCACGCAGGTAACGCTCAAGCCAAGCAATAGCTTCTTCACCCAAGGGAATTAAGCGCTCTTTATTTCCCTTGCCGAATACACGCAATGACCCCTGCCTCAGATTAAGCTGCTGAAGCGTAAGCCCTACCAGTTCACTCACCCGCAAACCAGTAGCGTACAACACCTCAAGCATGGTTCGATCCCGCATACCTAAAGGATCGTCGGTATCAGGTGCGGCCAACAGCGCCTCGACATCAGCTTCCGACAGGCTTTTAGGCAGCGGCGCGCCCAGCTTTGGCAGATCAACTTGCAAGGTAGGATCCTGCTCTACCCACCCCTCACGAACAGCATAACGGTAGAAACTGCGCACACTGGAAAGAAAACGGGCAGTCGAGCGCGCTTTATATCCGCGATCTAATCGCCAGGCCAAATGATCCAACAGGCGATCCCGCCCAGCATTTTCCAAGGAAATACCTTGTTCGCCCAACCATGCATCGAACTGACTCAGATCATTCTGATAAGCGCTGCGCGTATGCTCGGAAAGTCCTTTCTCCAGCCATAAGGCATCGAGAAAGCGAATAATGAAAGGATGGTCGCGCATAGCGAACTTTCAACCCTAGCGTTCGATGGGATAATGAGGAAGGATCGGTACGGGGCGCTTCTGCTCATCGAGCGCAACAAAACTGAAAGCACCCGCGATTGCCAGCTCTCGCCCCTCGCAGTACATACTTTCCAAATAGATCTCGACCTGTACCTTAATGCTTGTGGTTCCAACCTTGATGACCCGACCGATTAACTCAACAATCGATCCGCCTGGAATAGGGTGATTGAAATCGATTCGATCCGTCGACACCGTAACAAGGGGAAGCCGACAAAACCGTGTAGCAGTGATAAACGATACTTCATCCATCCAGGCCATGGCCTGACCACCAAACAAGGTGTGGTGATGATTGGTATCAGACGGGAATATCGTCTTGGCTACACGAGTTTCCGAAAGCGAAGTGCGGCGCGCTATTTCCTGTTCGCGTGGCGTCATACAACCTCAATGAAGCGACTTAGAAAAGGGTTTTGCTAGAACAATAAAAAAAGCAGCCCTAGGGCTGCTTTTTTTGGGAAGCGCTGGATTAAACCAGCTTTTCCTTGATGCGCGCGGCCTTACCAGACAGCTCACGCAGGTAGTACAGCTTGGCCTTGCGAACATCGCCGCGACGCTTGACGCTGACGCTATCGATCAGGGGGCTATACGTTTGGAAGGTACGCTCTACACCTACACCGTTAGAAATTTTACGAACGGTGAAAGCACTGTTCAGACCGCGGTTACGCTTGCCGATCACAACGCCTTCAAAGGCCTGCAGACGCTGACGGTCGCCTTCCTTTACTTTTACTTGAACAATTACGGTATCGCCAGGCGCGAAAGCCGGGATTTCCTTGTTCATTTGTTCAGCTTCAAGCTGTGCAATAATCTTGTTGGTCATACTGTTGTGCTCCTAAGACAAGCCGTCAGACCTGCCATCGATACGTTAACTATCGTCCCGCTGACGAAGATATTCCGCCAGCAGCTTTTGCTCTTCTCCAGAAAGCGAGCGTCTTTCCAGAAGATCAGCCCGACGTTCATAGGTCCTTCCAAGGGACTGCTGCAAACGCCAGCGCCGGATATGCTCATGATTACCACTAAGCAATACATCGGGTACGCGCTGTCCTGCATACACCTCAGGTCGGGTGTAGTGCGGGCAATCGAGCAAACCGTCCGTAAACGAATCCTGCTCGGCAGAATCTACATGCCCCAACGCTCCAGGCAGTAGCCGCGTTACCGCATCGATCAGCACCATGGCCGGCAGCTCGCCGCCCGATAGCACATAGTCACCAATCGACCATTCCTCATCGACATGCGCTTCGATAAAACGCTCATCGATGCCTTCGTAACGTCCTGCGATAAGGATCAGATGTTCCTCTTTCGCAAGCTCCTTTACGCCCTGTTGCGTCAACTGACGCCCCTGTGGCGAAAGATAAATCACCTTCACCGAAGCACCGGCCTGGCTGCGCGCATCATTCAATGCTCGCTCCAGCGGCTGGATCTTCATCACCATGCCCGGACCACCTCCGAAGGGTCGGTCGTCCACAGTTCGATGTCGATCCTCGGTATAGTCCCGCGGGTTCAGGCAGTTGAGCTGTAAAAGCCCATGCTTGACCGCACGACCGGTAATACCGAAATCACGAACGGCCGTGAATACTTCAGGGAAAATGCTAATGACGTCGACACGCATGGATTAGAAATCCGCGTCCCAGTTCACTCGCATTTCACCGGCAGCCAGATCAATCGAAAGAACATATTGCTCCAAAATATAAGGAAGCAAACGCTCGCGATCATCAAGGCTACCCGTACACGGCTTGACCACCATGACGTCATTTGAACCAGTCTCCAGCATATGATCGATCATACCGAGCCATTGCCCGTCTTGATTGATCACCCGGAGCCCTTCCAACTGATACCAGTAGTAATCGCCTTCATCCAAATCCGGAAGCTCGCTCCGAGGAATGCAGATTTCAAACCCTGCTAAGGCTCGAGCCTCTTCACGATCATCCAGACCCTTGAGTTTGGCAGTAAGGACCTTTCCATGTAGGCGGCCACTTGCCACGCTCATGTACCGAACATTCCCTTCTCGACGAAGTATCCAGTTAGGGTAGTCCAGCAGGTTGTCCAACGGGTCGGTAAAGGAGTAGACCTTCACCTCACCGCGCACGCCATACACCGAAACGATTTTACCGAGAACAACCAAGTCCTCTAAAGGTGCAGGCGTCTGACTCATGATCTTCAGGCAGTAGCTGCAACAGCGTTGACCTTGGAATCCTTGAGCAGCTGAGCAACACGCTCAGACGGCTGTGCGCCCTGGCTCAGCCAGTAGTTAGCACGCTCGGTGTCAACGGAAAGACGTACTTCGTTACCGGCAGCAACCGGATTGAAGAAACCGATACGCTCAACGAAACGGCCATCACGGGCGTTGCGGCTGTTGGTCACGGTCAGGTGGTAGAAGGGACGCTTCTTGGAGCCACCACGGGCAAGACGGATGGTTAACATGTGAACTCTGTTCCTGTAGTCGGTGCTTTACAAACGTTGCGCACGCTGGGCCTCAGGCCCGAAAGGCCGCATATTTTAAGGATAATCCAAGCGATTGCAAACTCTTTTTCCCCAACGGATGATAGGTCGACGCGTTTCCAGCCTCAACCTAACTCCCATCAAAGCTTTGGCATACCGCCCGGGAACATGCCTCCCATGCCACGCATGAGCTTGGACAACCCGCCCTTGGCCGTAACCTTTTTCATCATTTTCTGCATTTGCTTGTGCTGTTTTATCAAGCGCCCTACGTCCTGAACCTGGGTACCGGAGCCCATGGCAATACGACGCTTGCGCGATCCGCTTATCATCTCAGGGTCGCGCCGCTCGGCAGGCGTCATCGAGTCGATGATGGCTTCCATCTGCTTGAAATGCTTTTCAGCCGTGCCCTGAACATTACCCATCTGCGATAGGTTGACCCCACCCATCATCGTCGGCAACTTATCCATTAGCGATCCTAGACCGCCCATGTTTTTCATCTGACGAAGCTGATCACGAAAGTCTTCTAGATCAAAGCCCTTTCCTTTCTTAAGCTTTTTGGCCAGTTTGTCGGCCTTTTCCTTATCCAGCGTCTGCTCGGCTTGCTCGATAAGGCTTAGTACATCGCCCATACCGAGAATACGAGAGGCGATACGATCGGGATGGAAGGGATCAAGCGCTTCGCTTTTCTCTCCCATCCCTAAAAACTTAATCGGCTTCCCTGTAATAGCCCGCACGGAAAGGGCAGCACCGCCGCGAGCATCGCCATCCACCTTAGTGAGTACAACACCTGTTAGCGGTAGCGCGTCATTAAAGGCCTTAGCAGTATTGGCAGCATCCTGACCGGTCATCGCGTCGACAACAAACAGGGTTTCGGCCGGCTTGATAGCCGAATGAACCTGCTGGATCTCCGCCATCATGTCAGCATCGATATGCAAGCGCCCTGCGGTATCCACGATCACTACATCAATGAACTTTAGCTTTGCCTCGCGTACCGCCGCTTCAGCAATCGCTACGGGCTTTTGGCTGATATCGGACGGATAGAAGGCAACACCTACATCATCGGCCAAGGTTTGCAGCTGCTTGATAGCCGCCGGGCGGTAAACGTCAGCCGACACGACCAGAACACTTTTCTTCTTGCGCTCTTTTAGAAATCGAGCCAGCTTACCAACCGTCGTGGTCTTACCTGCCCCTTGCAGACCAGCCATTAGAATCACGGCTGGCGGCGAGACGTTGAGTGCCAAGTCCTCATTAGCCGCGCCCATCAGCTCTTCAAGCTCGGCCCGTACGATCTTCACGAACGCCTGGCCGGGGGTTAGGCTTTTTGAAACTTCGGTCCCTACGGCACGCTCCTTGACCTTATTGACGAAATCCTTGACGACAGGTAGGGCGACATCCGCCTCAAGCAGCGCCATGCGGACTTCGCGCAGCGTGTCCTTGATGTTGTCTTCAGTCAGTTTAGCCTTACCAGTAATATGGCGGAGGCTCTGGGAAAGTCTATCTGTCAGGTTTTCAAACATGGAAATGCGTCCAAGACTGGCGGCAGATCGCGAAGTATACCGAAGAGGCAGGAGCCTGGCACTGTCGACAGGCTTCCGCCCATACAACCTTCTGTGCCAAACTTCAGTCCTTTGGATTCCTTGATCCTGGATTTATGTCATCCCTTCTTCCTACTTTAGCGGCTGCCGCTTTCTATTTTGCTGCGATGGTTTACCAAGGCCTCTGCCTGGCTGGCCGCAGACGCCCTAATACAGCGCTTCTCGTGGCACCCGGCATCGTGGCTCTTATTAGTCACTGCATAGCACTGCTCATCCAACTGATTCTACCAACGACCCTGTCGTTAGATTTCTTCGACGCGTCCAGCCTGATTGCTGCTGTCACCATCTTTCTAATGTTGCTGGGCTGCGTGCGAATGCCACTGCATACCCTACTGATTCTTATCTATCCACTAGGGGCCATTACTGCTCTTCTAGCGGAGTTTGTACCTGCCGGCACCGTACAACCAATCGATATCACACCAGGCATTCTGACCCACGTGCTGCTATCGATCATAGCCTATGGCCTTCTGACTCTTGCCGTCTTTCAATCCCTGCTGCTGCTCGTGCAGGACCGCCAGCTTAAAAACAAGCATCCTTCAGGACTTATTCGCAGCTTTCCACCGCTACAGACTATGGAGAGCCTGCTATTTGGCTTCCTGTGGGCCGGTTGGGCCGTATTGTCCCTCTCGCTGATCTCAGGCTGGTTGTTTCTGGAAGATATGTTTGCCCAGCATCTGGTTCATAAGACGATTCTTTCCTGTTTAGCCTGGATACTTTTTGGCGTGCTGCTATGGGGGCGGAACCGCCTTGGCTGGCGCGGACATACTGCCATTCGCTGGACACTGGCAGGCTTCTGCCTGTTAATGCTTGCCTATTTCGGCAGTAAATTGGTGCGTGAATTTATTTTGCACGTCTGACTAGAAAGCGATTGATTTTTCGCCTTTTCCCACTCACAAGCCTTGATGCTCCAGTCGAGGCTTGTCCATAATCTTTATTGCTTACCCAGCTAAGCGTTCCTGCCCCAACCACCCTATTGCGGCATGGATCACCTCTATAACAGGTCGTGTTTCGCATCCGCACAGAATGATCGCCTTGCCTCCTACCCGGACTCCGCAACCGAACCAGACCTTATAACAACATTTGTCTGGGCCACTATATGACTGTCACCGCTTCTTATACTTCAGAACAAACAGCAACGCCTGTGCCTGCAAACTCTCCAGCCCGTGTTGCAACCGCCAGCTTTATCGGCACTGCCATCGAGTTCTATGATTTCTATGTTTACGCAACGGCTGCCGCACTGGTCATTGGACCCGTATTTTTCCCACAAACATCGGCCATTGCTCAGACACTTAGTGCATTCGTTACCTTTGGCATTGCTTTTTTGGCTCGCCCCTTGGGCTCAGCCCTGTTCGGACATTTCGGTGATCGTATTGGGCGAAAATCCACACTGGTTGCCTCGCTCTTGCTGATGGGCGTTTCAACCACGCTGATCGGCTTGCTACCTGGCTATGCCAGTATTGGCGGCTGGGCACCTGCACTCCTTTGCCTCCTTCGGTTTGCGCAAGGATTAGGCTTAGGCGGCGAATGGGGCGGAGCTGCGCTGCTGGCTACTGAGAATGCACCTAAACACAAGCGCGCCTGGTTTGGCATGTTTCCCCAATTAGGCCCTTCTATTGGCTTCCTTGCAGCCAATGGGTTATTTCTCACGTTAGCCCTAACACTAACTGACGAGCAGTTTAAGGATTGGGGCTGGCGCATTCCTTTCATCCTGAGTGCTGCCTTAGTAATGGTAGGGCTCTATGTCCGACTCAAGCTTACTGAAACACCTGTGTTCGCCAAGGCCATGGCGCGCCAGGAAAAGGTACGCCTTCCTCTGACCGAGGCCCTGACCAAGCATTGGCGCCCTATGCTGTTGGGAGCTTTAGCCATGGTGGTGTGCTATGCGCTGTTTTATATCTCAACAGTCTTTTCGCTTAGTTATGGTGTCAAAACACTAGGCTATAGCCGTGAACGCTTCCTGGGCCTCTTATGTTTTGCCGTAGTGTTCATGGCCTTAGCGACTCCCTTATCCGCTTGACTGGCGGATCGTTTCGGACGTAAACCGGTTCTAGCCTACAGCGCTATAGCAGCCTTGCTTTCCGGATTTACTATGGAGCCGCTACTGACCCAAGGCTCAAGCATAGGCGTTGCCTTATTCCTTGTCCTCGAATTGTTCTTGATGGGAATGACTTTCGCCCCCATGGGCGCATTCCTACCAGAAATATTTCCGACCTCTGTGCGTTACACCGGAGCTTCAGCAGCATATAACCTGGGCGGTATTCTGGGCGCATCTGTAGCGCCTTATATTGCGCAACGCTTGGCGGACACGGGGGGCCTAAGCTGGGTGGGAGGTTATGTATCGGCCGCCGCGCTAATCAGCCTTATCGCAATATTGTGCCTGAAAGAGACCCGAGACCAGGATCTTTGAAGATTGCAACCTGGCTCTTGGCAAGAGCCAGGTCATATCGAAAGCTTACAGGCTTACGTCAATAGCCTGAGAAACAGCAACAGCCTTACGGCGGGCCGCCTCGATAGACGCATCTCGCGCCAAGGCCACCCCCATGCGACGCTGCCCAGCTACTTCAGGCTTGCCGAACAGGCGTAGCGAGGTGTCCGGCTCACTCAAGGCTGCCTGCAAATTACCGAATTGCGCTTGAGTGGAATTTCCTTCAACCAGCAGTACCGCAGAGGCAGCGGGGCCGAATTGGCGAATAACAGGAATAGGCAGCCCTAGGATGGCCCGTGCATGCAAAGCGAACTCAGACAGATCCTGGGAGATAAGCGTAACTAATCCAGTATCATGGGGCCGCGGCGACACTTCACTAAACCAGACTTCGTCACCCTTGATGAATAGCTCTACTCCAAAAAGTCCACGGCCACCCAACGCTTCGGTCACCGCCTTGGCAATGCGCTCGGATTCAGCCAAGGCTTTGGGGCTCATAGCCTGCGGCTGCCAAGACTCGTGGTAATCTCCTTTTACCTGACGGTGTCCGATAGGTTCACAAAAAGACGTACCGTCAACATGCCGCACTGTTAGCAGTGTAATTTCATAATCGAAGTCGACGAAGCCTTCGACTATAACGCGTCCCTTACCTGCACGACCACCTTCTTGCGCATAGTCCCAAGCCGCCTGGATATCATCCTGGCTTTTGATAACGCTCTGCCCTTTCCCGGAGGAGCTCATGATCGGCTTGACTACGCAAGGCATTCCTACAGAGGCAACCGCAGCCGCATACTCTTCAAACGTATCGGCAAAATGGTAAGGCGACGTTGGAACCCTCAACTCTTCGGCAGCCAGGCGACGAATGCCTTCACGATTCATAGTTAACTGTGCGGCCCGGGCTGTTGGCACCACGGTATAGCCTTCGCTCTCCAGCTCAACCAAAGTAGCTGTAGCAATAGCCTCGATTTCCGGCACGATATAGTGTGGCTTCTCCTGCTCGATTACGGCACGCAACGCCACACCATCGAGCATATTAATGACATGACTGCGATGAGCGACCTGCATTGCAGGCGCACTTGCATAACGATCGACAGCAATGACCTCCACACCCAGGCGTTGTAACTCGATCACGACTTCCTTGCCGAGCTCACCAGAGCCACACAACAGAACGCGTGTTGCCGTAGGGGATAATGGAGTTCCGATTCGGGTCATGTAGGCTCCTCAAATACAGGTTATGGTGCGTTAGAAATAGAGCCCGGCTGCACGTGCACGCTCATCGCAACGCTGCAAGGTCTCACGCCGCTCGGCGTTAGTCATGCGCCCCCAATAGGAAATTTCCTGGGCAGTTCGCTGGCATCCCGTACAAATATCAGCCTCATCTAGCAGGCAGACCTGAACACAGGGCGAACGAACCGGCTTTTCCTCTTTGTTGGACATGCTTCAGCTCTCGGACATCAGGGCGGCATTGTGCACATTTTGCTTTCGCTCCGCTCGCCAAACCTACCAGCCTTTCACTCATTTAAAGAGCGTGAACTAGCACAACGGTCCTGGCGGTTTATACAGAGAGATATCTGCATCATAAAGTACATTGACCAGCTCGACGATAATGGCTGCCGTAAGCCCCCAGATCCGGTATTCCCCGTACTGATAACTAGGAACATAACAACACCTACCCTGCTCATCCATACGAGGCGTCACATCGGGCGGCACCTCACAAAGAAAGCTTAGCGGTACCGTAAACACAGCCGCAATCTCAGCGTCATTGGGTGTGTAATCTATAAACTCAGGGATAAGGCCAACATACGGCGTAACCTTGATCCCGAAATGGGAAATCAATGGACTCAGCGGCCCTACAACTTCGACAAGCCCCGGCGGTAGCCCAATTTCTTCATAGGCTTCACGCAGAGCTGTGTGAATAAGGCTGGGGTCTTCAGGATCGCGCCGGCCACCTGGTAGCGCCACCTCTCCGCCATGGGTAGACAAATGGCTGGCACGTAATGTCAGTACCAGTTCTGGATCATCGCCACGAATAATCGGCAGCAACACAGCGGCTTCCGGATAGGAACGATCAATCTCCAGATGACGCGGCTTATAGCTCCGCAATCGATGGAGCAATTCATCCACGATGCTTTCTCCACGCGCTTACATTCAAGCATCATGGCATGGAATATCCAGCTTGCCCAACCCTCTTGCACGTTGAATAAGCACCTCGCAAGATGGCGAGATTACCGAGGAGGCATTATGAAGTTCTGCAATTATTGCGGCGGCGCTCTAGCACAACGCATTCCTGCCGGGGACTCGCGCCTTCGTCATGTATGTACACAGTGCCATACTGTGCACTATCAAAACCCTCGCATCGTTGCAGGATGCTTACCTATCTGGGAAAACAAAATATTGCTGTGCCGTCGGGCAATTGAGCCACGCCGAGGCTTTTGGACGTTACCAGCCGGCTTTATGGAAAATGGAGAAACCATCGAGCAGGCGGCAGCTCGAGAAACCCGGGAAGAAGCTTGCGCTCAGGTGATCAACCTACAACTGTATGCTTTGTTCGACCTGCCTCATATCAACCAGGTGTATATGCTTTTCCGAGGAGAACTGCGAGACGGCCTTTTCGGGACGGGCGAAGAAAGCCTGGAAACTGCTCTTTTTGAGGAAGCCGATATCCCTTGGTCGTCACTTGCTTTCCCAGCTATTGCACGTACCCTAGAATGCTATTTCGCTGATCGGCGAAACGGCTATTACAGTGTCCATCATGAAGGCATGGCTCCCATGCCAGAGCGCTGATCAGTAGTCGTAACTATTCCTATACACTTATAAAACAGCAACGTGCTTTGGCTGCTTATTGCAGTCGTTTAGCTGGGGATCACTTTTCACATGCGCTGGATGTATTGGCTGGTCGCTTTTTATTGTCTTGCATTCACTACCTTAGGCGCTGCAAGCACAACAGTTACTCTTAGTGGACGTACCATCGACAAGGTACTTGTAGTGAAATCCCAGAACCGCCTGGAGCTGCTCAGCAAAGGAGATGTCGTCAAAAGCTACCGGGTTTCACTTGGTAAATATCCAAAGGGACCGAAACTGCGTGAAGGGGACCAGAGAACTCCAGAGGGCTTTTATTGGATTGACTGGCGCAAGAAAAGTGATAAGTACAATTTGGCCATGCACATTTCCTATCCCAACGCCCGGGATGTGGCTCGCGCCAAGGAGCAAGGCGTACCGCCTGGCAACATGATCATGATCCATGGCACCCCTTTGGATGAGGAATATCCAGAATGGTATTTTTCATCGCTCAACTGGACGAACGGCTGCATCGCCTTGACTAATGCGGACATGCAAGAAGTATGGACATTGGTCAAGGATGGCACGCTAATTGAAATCCAACCCTGACATCTAAAAAGCCATATCAGTTAAACGCCAGACATCGAACGCTGGCACTTCGTAAGGGTGTGCTTTTTTCAAGGCCTTGACGGCATCGTGAATCACGGTGTCGTCACATACCATCTCTACTTTCCATTCCGGTACAGTTTCGACCCAGCCAGCCTGCCCTAAATAAGGGCGACTGCCTTGCAAAGGACGGAACTGCCCCTGACCGAGCACTTGCCAACAACAACTGTCGTAATTACCGATCCGCCCTGCACCCACTTCGAAAACGGCGGTCTTTACAGCGTCCAAATGGCTGTCAGGCACATAAAAACACAGCTTGTACATTAAGGCTCTCCACGGACAGACGGCTTTCGAGACAAGATACCCCGAAAGGGTGCCGCTTTTTTTTATGAATTCTAACGATATTCCTTCAAAGAAAAGCCCCCCGGGACAATTTAATCGTCACGGAGGGCAATCGCTCACATTAACAAGGTGAACACGAGCAGGTCTTAATCGACCCAGACACGTGCGTTACGGAACATACGCATCCAACCGCCATCTTCGCCCTGCCAGTCGCGTGGAATCCACGAGTTCTGAACCGCACGGAAGACACGCTCAGGGTGCGGCATCATGACAGTGACGCGACCGTCGCGGCTGGTTAAGCCGGTAATACCCAGCGGCGAGCCATTGGGATTCGCTGGATAGGTCTCGGTCACACGTCCGTGGTTGTCGACAAAGCGTAACGACACAGTGCCCGAGGCGTCCGACGCTTGCAGCGCAGCGGCATCTTTGTACTCAGCATGACCTTCACCATGAGCAATAGCTATAGGCATACGAGAGCCTGCCATTCCTGCAAAGAACAGAGACGGCGACTCCTGTACCTGCAGCATGGCGATACGCGCCTCGAACTGCTCCGAGCGATTACGCACGAAGCGAGGCCAGAACTCACTTCCCGGCACCAGCTCACGCAAGTTGGATACCATCTGGCAGCCATTGCAAACGCCTAGTGTGAAACTGTCAGTACGTTCGAAAAATTGCTGGAACGCATCCCGAGCCCGGGCATTAAATAGAATGGACTTGGCCCACCCCTCGCCAGCCCCTAAAACGTCTCCATAGGAGAAGCCACCACAGGCGACTACACCTTTAAAGCTGTTCAGGTCGACGCGACCGGCCAGGATATCGCTCATGTGCACGTCTACCGAGGCAAAACCTGCTCGGTCGAACGCCGCGGCCATCTCTACCTGACCGTTGACGCCTTGCTCGCGAAGGATGGCTACCTGAGGACGCACACCCGTCTTGATGTATGGAGCAGCGATATCATCGTTCGGGTCGAAACTCAGTTTAGCTGTCAGACCGGGATTATCTTCTTCCAGCAGCGCGTCGTATTCCTGCTGAGCACACTCGGCATTGTCACGCAAGCGTTGGATCTGGTAACTGGTTTCGCTCCAGATGCGTTGCAACAAACGGCGCTCCGCCTTGAATACACTCTGCTCGTTGTACGTAATAGTAACGTCGTAGCCATTGACCGGCTGACCAATAACAGCCACGCACTCCTCAAGGCCAGCTGCACTGAACTGAGCCAAGACCTCAGATGTAAAGCCTTGCGGTACCTGAATCACAGCACCCAGCTCTTCGGCAAACAAGGCACGAACCAGCTCATCGCGCGTCGCTGCCAACGCATCCAGCTTGAGCGCCAAACCACAATGGCCAGCAAAGGCCATTTCGACCAGCGTAGTGATCAAGCCGCCATCGGAACGGTCATGATAGGACAGGACCAGGCCGTCTCTGTTCAGTCCTTGGATGACCGCAAAGAAAGCCTTGAGGTCTTCTGCGTCATCAACGTCCGGAGCCAGGCGACCCATCTTCTGATGTACCTGCGCCAGGATTGAGCCACCCAGACGGTTCTGTCCACGGCCCAGGTCGATCAAAATCAGATCAGTCTCGCCTTTGTCCAGACGCAGTTCAGGCGTCAGGGTCTGGCGAATATCCTGAACCGGGGCGAAGCCGGTTACGATCAACGACAGCGGTGAGGTCACGCTCTTGTCTTGACCGTTATCTTCCCAGCGCGTCTTCATGGACATAGAGTCCTTGCCCACTGGAATAGTGATACCCAGCGCTGGACACAGCTCCATGCCCACTGCTTTTACAGTGTCGTACAGGCGGGCGTCTTCACCCGGATGACCCGCGGCAGCCATCCAGTTAGCGGACAGCTTGATATCGCTGATCTTCTCGATACGAGCCGACGCGATATTGGTCAGCGTTTCACCCACAGCCATGCGGCCAGAGGCTGGCGCATCCAGCAATGCCAAAGGAGTACGCTCGCCCATGGCCATGGCCTCACCGGTATAGACGGTATAGCTGGTAGCCGTTACAGCGCAGTCTGCTACCGGAACCTGCCAGGGGCCTACCATCTGATCGCGTGCTACCAGGCCAGTGATGGTTCGATCGCCAATCGTGATCAAGAAACTTTTGCTAGCGACAGCCGGATGGCGCAGAACGCGTTCAACCGCTTCCGTGAGGTCCAGTCCTGCCCCGTCAAAATCATCACCTAACGCTTCCTCTCGGATAGCCGAGCGATGCATGCGCGGCGGCTTGCCTAAAAGGACATCCAGCGGCATATCGACAGCATTGTTTTCAAAGTGACTATCGGCCACGGTAAGACGACGCTCTTCAGTGGCCTCGCCAACGACCGCAAACGGGCAGCGCTCGCGCTCACAGATAGCCTTGAAGGTTTCGAAATTCTCAGCGTCCACGGAAAGCACATAGCGTTCCTGAGACTCGTTACACCAGATCTCCAATGGGCTCATGCCGGGTTCATCGTTCGGCACGTTACGCAGCTCGAAACGACCGCCACGACCAGCATCGTTGACCAGTTCCGGGAAGGCATTGGACAGACCGCCCGCACCTACGTCATGAATGAAGGTGATGGGGTTCTTATCACCCATCTGCCAGCAGCGGTCGATCACCTCCTGACAGCGACGCTCCATCTCAGGGTTTTCGCGCTGTACCGAGGCGAAATCCAAGTCCGCAGAGCTTGTACCTGTAGACATCGACGAAGCCGCACCGCCGCCCAGGCCAATCAGCATGGCTGGACCACCCAGGACAATCAGCTTGCCGCCCACCGAGATATCGCCTTTCTGCACATGATCGGCGCGGATATTACCCATGCCGCCGGCCAGCATGATTGGCTTATGGTAACCCCGGACTTCTTCGCCCCGCGGAGTTTCAACCGCCTGCTCGAAAGTACGGAAGTAACCTGCCAGCGCCGGACGGCCAAACTCGTTGTTGAACGCAGCACCGCCCAGTGGGCCTTCGATCATAATGTCCAACGGCGTCACGATGCGCTCGGGCTTGCCATAGGCTTTTTCCCAAGGCTGCTCGAAACCAGGAATGTTCAAATTGGAGACGGTGAAGCCCGTCAGGCCTGCCTTTGGCTTGGCACCACGACCAGTCGCACCCTCATCGCGGATCTCGCCGCCCGAGCCGGTAGACGCGCCAGGGAACGGAGCGATTGCAGTTGGGTGGTTATGCGTTTCCACCTTCATCAGGATATGAACCGGCTCCTGATTCGCGCTGTACTGCCGCGTTTCCGGATCAGGGTAGAAGCGGCCCGCCGTAAAGCCCTCGATGACGGCAGCATTATCCTTGTATGCGGACAGAACTCCTTCACGATTCATTTCATAAGTGTTCTTGATCATGCCAAACAAGGACTTTTCCTGGCTTTCGCCATCGATATCCCAGCTGGCATTAAAGATCTTATGACGACAGTGCTCAGAGTTTGCCTGGGCGAACATCATCAACTCGATGTCGTGCGGATTGCGCCCTAGGCTGGTAAAGCTGCTAACCAGATAATCGATTTCATCATCAGCCAACGCCAGACCCAGGGTTACATTGGCAGCCTCCAGCGCAGCACGACCACCACCAAGGATATCGATTGCAGTCAACTGTTTGGGGGTAGCATGACTAAAAAGCCCCTCGGCTTCATCCAGTCCGCTCAATACGAGCTGGGTCATGCGGTCATGCAGAAGAGCTGCAAGGGCCTGTGTATCGCTTTCTGAGAAGCTACCGGCCACGTAATAAGCAATACCGCGTTCGATTCGCTCGACTTTGGCAAGGCCGCAGTTATGAGCGATATCGGTCGCCTTGCTGGACCAGGGCGAAATGGTGCCGAAACGCGGCACTACCAGGAACAGGCGACCGGCCGGCTCCTGAACGGGCACACTCGGACCATATTTGAGCAGGCGTTCAAGTACGCGCTCCTCGTCATCGGTGAGGGTGCCAACCACTTCGGCGAAGTGAGCGAATTCGGCGTAAAGGCCGGTAACGCCCGCCACCTTGCGGGTTAGTTGGTCGAGCAGTTTGCCGTGACGAAATGAAGAGAGAGCGGGAGCGCCGCGCAGGATCAGCATCGTAGGACAGCCTCGGGGCTAGGGGAATTTCGGGGCTGCATATTCTAGCGCAAAGCACTCGCGGAGACACCTTTAGGCGATGAAGGTTCGTGCTTACTGCGGCAAACCGCCTCAGGCCAATCGAAATTATGTATCGATCGCCTGGTATGGCACTTGACTGGCTTTGCGTATACTGCACGAATGTTTGCCAAGCATGCGCTCTGCCTGAAACGAATCGCCTGGATCATGGCGACCGTAATCTTTCTGTTGCTCCAGGGGTGCGAAGAGCCCGAAGAGGCTCCTCCCGTACAGCCGACAACCCTGGAGCGGATACAGAAGGAGGGCGTTTTACGCGTTATTACTCGTAATAGCCCTGCCACATATTTCCAAGATCGTAATGGTGATACCGGTTTTGAATACGAACTGGTGAAGCGTTTCGCTACTGAGCTAGGGTTAAAGCTGCAGATCGAGACGGCGGATAATCTTGACGATCTATTCAATCGTTTGAACAGCAAGGATGGACCAGATCTCGCTGCGGCCGGCTTAACACCGAGCCCGAGCCGGCAGGATAACGTCAATACATCCCATCCTTATCTGGACGTAGTACCACAGGTTATCTATCGCAACGGCACGCGCCGCCCTACGAAGGCTGATGATCTTATAGGAAAGCGCATCATGGTGCTGAAGAGTAGCAGTCAAGCCGAACAGCTGGCAGCGCTCAAAGCGCAAAAGCCCGAGTTGAGCTACGAAGAGTCCGATCAGGTCGAAGTAGCGGACCTCCTCAAGATGGTTGATGAAGGACAAATCGATCTTACGCTTGTGGACTCCAACGAGCTGGCCATGAATCAGGTGTACTACCCCAACGTGCGGGTAGCCTTTGACTTAGGTGATACCCAGAGCCTGGCCTGGATGACAGGAAAGCAGGAAGACGGCACCTTGATGAAAGCCATCAATAGTTTTCTCGACAAGGCCAAACAGGACAACACCCTGCAACAGCTCAAGGAGCGTTACTATGGGCATGTGGACGTTCTGGGCTATGTAGGAGCTTATACTTTTGCCCAACACTTACAGCAGCGCCTTCCTCTGTATGAAAAGCACTTTCGTAAGGCAGCTCAGCAGCGCAATCTGGATTGGCGACTGCTAGCCGCCATCGGCTATCAGGAGTCGTTATGGCAACCGGATGCCACGTCAAAAACAGGGGTACGTGGCTTGATGATGCTAACCAACGATACCGCCCAAGCCATGGGTGTAGCCAATCGACTCGATCCGCTTCAAAGCATTGAAGGCGGGGCACGCTACTTCAACCAGATCCGCAATCAACTGCCTGAAAGCATCAAGGAACCGGACCGCACCTGGTTTGCCTTAGCGACGTATAACATTGGCGCAGCACATATTATCGACGCACGCAAAATGGCTGAAGCGGAAGGATTGAACCCCAACCGCTGGCTGGACGTAAAGCGCATGCTACCGCGGCTTAGCCAGAAACAATGGTATAGCAAGACCCGCTACGGATATGCCCGAGGCGGTGAGACCGTTCACTTCGTACAAAACGTACGGCGCTATTACGACATTCTTACCTGGGTAACCCAACCGCAAATGGAGGGCTCCCAGCTGGCCAAGAGCGGGATGCATTTGCCTGGCGTCACTGAAAAGCAACCCGAAGAGCAAGAGCTGTAAGCCTCTTACTCTTCGTCCTTGCTCACCTGCTAATTCAGGGGTCAGACTGTTTTAGGTTTAGGGGCTTTGCAATTAGCTTGTCTACCGCTTTGGCAGCTGCCACCATGCCAAACGTGGCAGTCACCATCATCACGGCACCAAATCCGCCCGCACAATCCAGCCGTACCCCCTCCCCCACAAAGCCTTTAGCCTGACAAACCGTACCATCCGGTTTGGGATAGCGCAGCTGCTCAGTAGAGAACACACAAGGCACACTGTAGTGCCGTGTCGGATTACGGGAAAATCCATAGTCGCGTCGCAGCAGCGAGCGCACTCGCGAGGCCAAGGGATCATTGTAAGTGCGGTTGAGATCAACAATCTGTATCTGGGTAGGGTCGATCTGACCACCTGCACCACCAGTCGTAATAATGTTGATCTTGCGACGCTTACACCAAGAAATCAGCGCCGCCTTGGACGCGACACTGTCGATACAATCCAGCACCAGGTCAATATCGCTGGTGATGTAGTCAGCCATGGTTTCTCGCGTGACAAAATCTGCCACAGCATGCACGGCGCACGCCGGACTAATGGCTCGGATACGCTCCGCCATGACATCAACTTTGGCGCGGCCGATCTGCCCTTCCAGCGCGTGGATCTGACGATTCGTATTGCTAATGCAGACATCATCCAGGTCGAACAGGCTAATTCGCCCTACCCCACTGCGTGCCAGGGCCTCGGCAGCCCAGGAACCGACGCCACCAATTCCGACAACGGCTACATGACTGGCTGCTAAGCGCTCCAGCGCCTCATTACCATACAGGCGAGTAATGCCACCGAAGCGTTGCTGATCAATATTCATAAAGGCTCTCACTCAACGAGCTGCTCAGTATAGAGCCCTGAACTTGCCTTGTTGATAACCGAAGCCGACGTTCTGCCGTGCATTTTGCTTTACCATAGGTACTTTTATGCCTTCTGCTCCAGGATAAGTCCATGACCACCCTTACCCCGACGCTCTCGCTTGCCTGCGAGCTGATCCGCCGCCCCTCCGTCACGCCGGTAGATGAAGGCTGCCAGGCCCTGATGATGCAACGTCTAGAGGCTGCCGGTTTCGCTCTTGAACCCATGCGTATCGAGGACGTGGACAATTTCTGGGCTCGACGCGGCAACGATGGGCCCGTCTTATGCTTCGCCGGACATACCGACGTGGTGCCGACCGGACCGGTCGAGGCCTGGCAACAGGGGCCCTTCGATGCCACGATCGATAGCGATGGCATGTTACGTGGTCGCGGAGCGGCTGATATGAAAGGCAGTCTGGCCAGTATGATTGTAGCAGTCGAGCGTTTCGTCGCCGATTATCCTGACCATAAAGGGGCTATTGCCTTTCTGATTACCAGCGATGAGGAAGGCCCTGCGTTGCATGGCACCCGGGCTGTTGTGGAGCGCCTGCGGGCCCGTGGCGAGCGGCTGGATTGGTGCATCGTGGGAGAGCCGTCCAGCACGAACCTACTCGGAGACGTTGTAAAAAATGGCCGGCGCGGCTCTTTGAACGGCAAGCTGACTATTCGCGGCAAGCAAGGCCATGTTGCCTACCCTCACCTAGCGCGCAACCCGATTCATCTGGCTGCGGCTGCCCTGGCCGAGTTGGCTGCCGAGTCATGGGATGCAGGCAACGCTTTTTTCCCGCCAACAACGTTCCAGATCTCCAATCTGAATGCGGGTACCGGAGCTAACAATGTCATTCCAGGTGAGCTACAGGCGTTGTTTAATTTCCGCTTTTCAACTGAATCAACCGAGGAAGGGTTAAAGCAACGGGTCGAAGCAATTCTCGACAAACATGAACTGGATTGGCATATCGATTGGGCCTTGTCGGGTCTACCCTTCATTACCGAACCGGGCGAGCTGCTGGATGCTATTTCGTCCAGCGTTCAGATGATTACGGGCCGGACCCCGGAAGCTTCGACCAGCGGCGGTACGTCCGATGGTCGCTTCATCGCCACGTTAGGAACTCAGGTTGTTGAGGTTGGCCCAGTAAACGCCACGATCCATCAGGTTAATGAACGCGTACTCGCTAGCGATCTAGATCTGCTGACAGATGTTTATTACCAGACACTGGTACGGTTGCTTGCATGAAGCTGATTTGCCCTCTTTGCTCCCTACCCCTGGCCACTGCTGAACAAGGCGTCATGTGCGAGCAAGGCCACCGGTTCGACCGCGCTCGCCAGGGTTATCTAAACCTCTTGCCCGTTCAGCATAAGAAGAGCAAGGACCCCGGTGACAATGCCGAAATGGTAGAAGCACGCCGACGTTTTCTTGGTGCAGGCTATTACGCTCCGCTGGCGGAGCGCTTGGCCGGATTAGCACATGAAAGAGACCCGGCCTGTTGGGTGGATATTGGTTGCGGAGAGGGTTTTTATACCGCACGACTGGCCGAAGCCCTTCCTCACCGGGACGGCTATGCCTTGGATATTTCTCGTGAAGCCGTACGCCGCGCCTGCCGCCAAGCGCCTCAGCTAACCTGGATGGTGGCAAGCATGGCTCGTATTCCCTTACCGCCGGCCAGCTGTCAGCTCCTGACCAGTGTATTCAGCCCTATCGACTGGGCTGAAGCCTTACGCCTGCTTGCACCGGGCGGTGGAATACTTCGCCTCGGCCCTGCACGCGAACACCTGATCGAGTTGAGACAACGGCTTTATGACGAGGTACGCGACTATGATGAAGCCAAGCACCTGCAAAGTCTGCCAGCCGAACTAGGCCTGGCACAAAGCGAGTCCTTATCCTTCCGGCTGAATCTGACCAGCCGTGAGGCGCGGTCCGACCTGCTGTCCATGACTCCTCATGGATGGCGGGTAAATGCGGAACGACGTGAGCGTGTGCTAGCCGAACCCTTAGAGGTTACTGTTGCCGTACGCTACGATTGGATTACCCGGACCTGATTACTTGCCTTGAGAACTGTCATGCGCCAGCCTGATATTGAAATTTATGTAAAGGATGCTGATCAATCCGCTATTACTGATTGGCTGACCAACACCCTCGGCCCTTGCAGCGAATGGCGGCAACAGGGCCAAACCCGCAAATGTACGATCAACATCGAAGGCGCCTCCATACCAGTAACCTGGCTACCAAAGGCAGTTGGCTCATGGAACAGCTTGTTATTGGAAAGCGATGCAACGCCTTGGGACAATGATCTGGCCTGTGCGAAGGCAGCCAGTACAGCCTTGGGCATCGAGGTACGTTGTGCACCGGGGGGCTGGGAAGAGCAGCAGGGAGAAGAAGATGCAGATCGTTGGCTTAAGGTACTAACGACAGGTGAAGTAGAAGAAATCACCTGGCGTACCCACTGATAGCAAACAGACGTCGCATTAAAAGAAAAGCCCGGCTGCGGCGGGCTTTTCTTAGCAGATCAAACCTTGGAAACGTCTTCGGCTTGAAGGCCTTTCTGGCCTTGAGTCACCGAAAACTCCACCTTCTGGCCCTCGATCAATGAGCGATGACCCTCTCCACGGATGGCACGATAATGGACGAACACATCCGGTCCGCTTTCACGTTGAATGAATCCATATCCCTTGGCATCGTTGAACCATTTGACGGTTCCGGTTTCACGTTCAGCCATTACCACTCTCCAAGCTTCGCAATTATTCTTTATGCCCTTGCGGGACGCTCCACAGGCTGACGGCAAAAATCATTCGCAAGCTATCCAAGTAGACGAATGACCTTGCATCTATCGCCATCAGCGTATAAAGCAAAAGTTTGCCGTTAAATGCAACAAGTTTTACGCCCAAAATTTCATTTGCCTTTTTTTGGTGCTTTTCACATAAAAATGATGCGAAAAAGCACAAAAATTGTGCTTGATTACTACATATACCTTTATAAATGCGAGTATTGGCTACGCACTCATCACGCCTGTTTTTACAAATAATTTGCTGATCGAACATTTCAACTTAATGAACCTCAGGTCTTTTGCAGCCCCAAAGGCGTTGCGGCACACTGCACGCTTGCATCGTAGGTGATGTCATGATTCGCACCCCCTTCCGCCGCCTAGCTTTTGCTGCCCTGAAGCATGTATTGAATCTTTGGGTGCGCTCTCAAACCATCAATCTGTCAGCCGCTACGCTCAAGATCGACCGTAGCAAACCGGTCATTTATGTCTTACAGCAACATTCGCTCACTGATCTTGCCGTGCTTGATAGCGAATGTATCAAGGCTGGGCTACCACGACCGGTTACTCCCGTCGTAGTGGGCGATATCCTTGAAGCGAACGCTTACATCTACGCAACTCCAGCGCCAGATTGGCTTGGCCGCCCGGTCAAACGTACGGTGCCGACTCGTCTAACTCATCTATTAACAGCCGTTAAGCACAGTACCGTCGAGGATGCCCAAATCGTTCCTGTCAGCGTGTTCTGGGGCCAGTCTCCTGATCGTGAGACCAGTTTCTGGAAAGTACTGTGGACCGATAACTGGGTCGTTACTGGGCGCCTGCGCAAACTAGCGCGAATTTTGTTCCTCGGCCGAATGACACGTGTTTTGTTTTCCGACCCCATTAACCTGCGTCAGTTGGTTTCCCAGAATAAAAGCGAGGAACGCACGCAGCGCATGGTGCTGCGCATAGTGCGAGTGCATTTCAGAAATCTGAAGACAGCGGTTATCGGACCGGACCTTTCACACCGGCGCACATTGATTAAAGCATTACTAGAGGCACCAACGGTACGCGAAGCTATCGAGCGTGAAGCCACACGTAGCGGGTTGTCACGCGAGCGGGCCAAAGGGCAGGCCTTCGGCTATGCCATGGAAATTGCCTCCGACTTTTCGTACCCGGTAGTCCGCTGCCTCGAGATTATCCTTTCGTGGTTCTGGAATACGCTCTACAAAGGAATTCGGGTCAACCACATCGATCGTGTACAGAATGTGGCGCAGGGCAACGAGATTGTCTATGTACCCTGCCATCGCAGCCACATGGATTATTTGCTGCTGTCTTATCTACTTTTCCATAATGGTTTGACGCCGCCGCACATTGCTGCCGGTATCAACCTGAATATGCCGGTAGTGGGAAGTATCCTGCGTCGTGGCGGTGCATTTTTCATGCGGCGCAGCTTTAAAGGCAATGCGCTGTACACTGCCGTGTTCAATGAATACATGTATACCCTGTTCTCACGCGGCTTCTCGACTGAGTATTTTGTAGAAGGTGGCCGATCCCGGACGGGCCGCATGCTCCAGCCGAAGACAGGCATGCTGGCGATTACGTTGCGCAGCTTTTTGCGTAACTCACAGCGCCCTGTTGTATTCGTACCGGTGTACATCGGCTATGAGCGTGTCTTTGAAGGTCGCACATATCTGGGCGAGTTGCGTGGCGCAGCCAAAAAGAAGGAATCTATCCTTGATATCTTCAAGGTAGTCAAAGCATTGCGGCAGCGCTTTGGGCAGGTTTGGGTGAACTTTGGCGAGCCGTTGAGTCTGCCGCAATTTCTTGATCAGCATCAGCCTGAATGGCGTGAGCTGGCTTATGATCAGGAAGCCCGTCCACCATGGTTTAGCTCAGTAACGCATTGCCTCGCCGAGGTAGTCGCGCGTCGGATCAACGATGCTACCGCTGTCAATCCGGTCAATCTGACGGCACTCATTTTGTTGTCCACCCCTCGCCAGGCCATGGATGAAAGTGCACTGACTAGAGTGTTCGACTTGTATTTGAGCCTATTGCGGCAGGTTCCTTATTCACCCTCCGCAACACTTCCAGAAGGCGACGGCCAAGCTCAGGTAAGCTATGTCAGAAGCCTCAATATTCTCATTGAACAAGAAGACGCCATTGGCCGCATCCTTTCTCTAAATGAGCAGAATACGGTTCTGATGACCTATTACCGTAACAATATTCTGCACGTGTTTGCTCTGCCGGCCCTGTTAGCTAGTTTTTTTCAAAACACGCCGCGCATGAGCGTGGAGCAGATCCATCGTTTCACCCAAGCCCTTTATCCGTACTTGCAGGCCGAGCTTTTTATTCGCTGGGACCGTGACGAGCTGCCTGCCGTGATTGATCAATGGCTAAAGGCGCTGGTCGACCATGACCTGCTTCAACAGGAAGGCAACGTCTATAAGCGCCACACACCCAGTTCACGGCAGTTTGTTCGACTATCCCTATTGGCCCATAGCCTTCAACAGACCTTGCAGCGCTACTATATGGCGATTGCCCTGCTTCTCAAGCATGGCCAGAACTGCCTGACCGCCCTAGAGCTAGAGGATGTGTGTACGGTGATGGCTCGACGATTGTCCATCCTGCACGGCCTCAATGCGCCGGAGTTCTTCGACAAGACCCTGTTCCGCCACTTCATTCAGACCTTGTTGAAAGAAGGCGTTCTGCACCAGAACGAAAACGGCAAACTCAGCCATCATGAACTCCTTGGTGAACTGGCCGAGGAAGCGGGAAAGCGCATGTTACCAGCCGAGATCCGCCTCTCTATCCGGCAGGTCGCCCTGGAACGACCTGACGAGATCAGCCTGCCGCTAGAACCAAATGAACACTGACATCTCATCGTCCTAAGAGAAAACCTATGCGAAAACTAGCTTTTTTAACCCTGGCCAGCCTGCTTCTGACAGCCTGTAACGGTGCGCTACGCCCTATGTATGAGCCAGGACGGACAACCTCTTCACCAAGCCCGACAGTCAAGTCGCCTGTTACGCCCCAGCCAAGCAGACCGGCCGTGAAAACACGTAGTCTGGAAGGAAATGCTTATTTTGATCAGGCGGAAGAGTTGCCACCTACAGCAAAACTAACGATCAGTTTATATAACACGGCCACTGGTGATGTACCGGCTGGACGGGTGGCCCAACGCACCCTATTTGTCAAACAGGCATCGCCGATTCCCTTCCGCCTGGATTATGACCCAAGCAAAGTAAAGTCTGGGCAACGCTATGCCATCAGCGCAAGGGTATTGCTCGGCGGCCGCCCGCTATACCTTACCCCCAGCGCCGTGCCGGTCACGCTTAATGGGAATACATCATCTGTCAAAGTACAACTGGTACCGGCCCGCTAGGGCGTTTGAGGACTCCATGAAACGTATCGCTTTTACGCTCGCCTCGTTGATGCTCTCGGCCAATGCCTTCGCACTTTCTCTAGCCAACTTCTCGCAACAGGACTCAGCGAATGCCCTAAAGGATGCGTTGACCCAAGGAGCACAGGTCGCTATCCAACAATTAGGCAAACCCGGTGGGTTTACCAATGACCCTGAGGTTCGCATTGAGCTGCCGGGCAAGCTGGCCAGAGCAGCAGCACTCATGAAACAGTTTGGTATGGGCGCTCAGGTTACTCAGCTTGAAAACAGCATGAACCAGGCGGCAGAGGCAGCGGTCCCACAGGCCCAGGCACTGCTGGTAGACGCTGTGAAAAAGATGACAGTACAGGATGCCAAAGGCATTCTCAGCGGCGGTAACGACGCGGCGACACAGTACCTGGACCGTACGAGTCGTGAGCAATTACGCACACAGCTTTTGCCCATCATCAAGCAGACCACGGATAAGGTGGGGCTGACACAGCAGTACAACAACTTTGCCGGCAGAGCTGCAAGCTTCGGCGTGATCGATGCTAAAAGCGCTAATGTGGAAAGCTATGTGACAGAGCAGGCACTGAATGGCCTGTTCAAGGTTATCGCTGACCAGGAACGCACCGTACGGGAGAACCCAGCAGCCGCGGCAACAAGCATTGCCAGGAAAGTATTCGGAGTCTTGTAAAGACCTGCCGGACCGGGTCTATACTCGATCCGGCCTCTTTCTTAAACCGGCGGTAAGGCCCAATCGATTGGCTCTAAGCCAGATTGCTCCAGAAACTTATTAGTTCGGCTGAAATGACCGTTGCCGAGGAACCCACGATGAGCGGATAAGGGGGACGGATGTGGTGAGCGCAGGATGAGATGCTTTTGAGTGTCGATCAGCTTCTCTTTGCTTTGTGCATGAGCGCCCCACAGCAAGAAAACCAGATGGTTACGCTGCTCACTGACGATTTGAATCACCCGGTCGGTAAACCGTTGCCAGCCTGTATTGGCATGAGAACCTGCCTTACCCTGCTCCACCGTCAGCGAAGTGTTGAGCAGCAAGACGCCCTGCTCTGCCCAATACTGCAGATAACCATGATCAGGAATGGGCAGATTCAAGTCGCGCTTCAACTCTTTAAAGATGTTTTGTAGCGACGGAGGCGCTGGAACGCCGGGCTGAACAGAGAAACACAAACCATGCGCCTGACCGGGCCCGTGATAAGGGTCCTGACCCAGGATAACGACCTTGACCTGCCCCAGCGGCGTTGAGTTTAGGGCATTGAAGATCATCGGCCCGGGTGGATAGATCACCTTGCCGGCAGCCTTTTCCTGGCGCAGGAAATCTCCGAGCTGCTTCATGTAGGGCTGCTCGAACTCGTCGCGCAGTGCCGCCTTCCAGCCAGCTTCGAGCTTGATGCGATCTTCGCTGTCAGTCATATCGAGTTCCTTTTTCTATGCGCCGGACCCTAGAAAAGCGCATCGCCCATGTCAACCCTGTTGCTTGGAAGCCTACCATTGAAAACGGCGCCCTTAGGCGCCGTTTTCAATGGGGCTTAACGGTAACCGGGACCACGTCCGCCATCCGGACCGTCTCGGTGATCGCCATGACCACCTCCATGATGCCCACCGCCACCATGATCGTGAGGTCCCCAGAACGGCCAGCAGCCGCTCAAGACTAATCCAGAACCTAAAATAGCTAATAATGCGATGCGCCTGAGCATATAGATACTCCTTAATAAATCATGGCTAGCCTACTAATAGGTACGCCTAGCCATCCTAGTGTAATAGTTCGCTTACTATCTTTTCACCAAGCGTCTCTGCTGTCGCACCGTTTAAAGGCGCACCGTTAACTACTGCACCAAAAACAACCATTCCATATCCCATATGCTGCTCTACGCAGACTGCTTGGCCCTACTTTAGAACGGAACGGCGAGTTGGCATGACTCTCGCTTATAGGTAAAAGTGCAGGAGCAACCGGCTAGCCGGAACCGCAGCACCACAATTTAGCGAAATAGATGACTAGGGTTCCGACTCACACAGGTGAGTGACTGGTCCGAGAGTCATCGACCTCCGATGAGGTTACACGGCGGGACAAAAGCCCGGGAGAAGACGCGCACTGCGCTGTCCTGCTCCTGCTTGTTCACCATTACTCGGAGGTTCCATGCGTAAACGCCTGCTTGCCACGCTCGCCCTCAGCCTCACCGCCTTTGCCAGCCTTCCTTCCCTGGCAGCACCCCGCGATGACTTCAAGGTCTGCTGGACTATTTACGCTGGCTGGATGCCATGGGGTGAAGCCAAAGCCCAAGGGATCATCGACAAGTGGGCCAAGAAATACGACGTTACTATCGATGTGGTACAGCTCAACGACTATGTCGAATCCATTAATCAGTATACGGCAGGCCAGTTCGACGGTTGCGCCATGACCAACATGGACGCCCTGACTATTCCGGCGGCTGGCGGTGTGGATACGACGGCACTGATTGTTAGTGACTTTTCCAACGGCAACGATGGCATTGTCATGAAAGGCAAAGGTAAGACCGTTGCGGACCTCAAAGGTAAGACCGTCAACCTCGTTCAGTTTTCCGTCTCCCATTATCTGCTCGCACGGGCGCTGGAAACAGCTGGCCTAAGCGAGAGAGATCTGTCGACCGTAAACACCTCAGACGCGGACATGGTCGCGGCTTTTAATACTCAGGACGTGCAGAACGTGGCGACCTGGAACCCGCTGCTTGCCGAAGTCAAATCCATGCCGGACACCACTGAGGTTTTCAACTCCAGCAAGATTCCGGGCGAGATCATGGACATGATGGTAGTGAATACCGAGACGCTGAAGGAAAACCCTAATCTGGGCAAAGCACTGACTGGCGCCTGGTACGAAATGACCGCCCTGATGATCTCCGAAACGCCTGAAGGCCAGGCAGCGCTGGTTGCCATGGCGAAAGCCTCAGGCACAGATCTTGAGGGTTTCAAGGCGCAACTGGCTAACACCAAGCTGTTTTACACGCCGAAAGAGTCGCTGGACTTCGTACTGAGTCCTGATCTGCCTAAAACGATGGAAAAGATTGCCCAATTTTCGTTCGACCATGGCTTGCTGGGTGAAGGTGCACCGGATGCCAATGCGATCGGTATGGCGTTTGCCAAAGACGTTACTGTGGGCGATACCAACAATATCAAGTTGCGCTTTGATCCTACCTACGCGCAGATGGCTGCCGACGGCACGCTTTGATAGGGATGCGGGCCAATGCTCATGCAACAGCCCGCTCACTTCTCCCGCAATTGCAATACAGGTATTCCACCATGCGTCTAATCAATCGCCAGCCTGACCGCGGAGGCCGCCTGCTTCTCGTCCTGCTGCCTTTCGCTCTGCTGCTGCTTGCCTACTTCAGCGGTTCGGCTACCCGCCTGGCGGAAAATCCTAACGACAAGCTTTTGCCCAGCGCTTCCCAAATGACGGCAGCCGTGAATCGCCTGGCCTTTACCGAAGACAAACGCACCGGCGAATATGTCTTCTGGCAGGATACGAAATCGAGTATTACTCGATTGATGACCGGGCTTGCCATCAGCGCCGCGATTGCCGTGGTGATCGGTATTGCTTCAGGCGCGATTCCGCTCCTCAGCGCGCCACTGTCCCCCTTGATGACAGTACTTTCCATGGTACCTCCCCTGGCCATTCTGCCGGTCTTGTTTATCGTGTTCGGGCTGGGTGAGCTATCAAAAGTCATGCTCATAGTCATTGGCATTACCCCTGTTCTGACGCGTGACCTTGAGCAGCGCGTTCGAGAAATTCCTCAAGAAATCCTGATTAAGGCGCAAACCCTAGGCGCAAATAGCTGGACGCTAATTCTGCGTGTTGTGCTGCCACAAGTTTTGCCGCGTCTTCTGATTGCGCTACGTCTAGCGCTCGGCTCGGCCTGGCTGTTCCTCATTGCCGCCGAGGCCATTGCTAGTACCGATGGACTTGGCTACCGCATCTTTCTGGTTCGCCGCTACATGGCAATGGACGTCATTGTGCCCTATGTTGTCTGGATCACGCTGCTGGCCTGGCTGATGGATTGTGGGCTACACCGTCTAACGACGTGGGCATTCCCCTGGTATGACAAAGGGGTTCGCTCATGATCCAGGTTAAAAATGTCTGGAAGCAGTACGGCGAACAGATCGTATTGGAGCGATTGAACCTGGAGATCCAGGAAGGCGAATTCTGTGCACTGGTAGGGGCCTCCGGCTGCGGGAAATCTACTTTCCTGCGGATGCTGCTCGGCCAGGAGAGCCCTAGCCGGGGCCAAATCCTGCTGGACGGTCAGCCGCTCCGCGCCGAGCCCGATCCAAGCCGTGGCGTGGTCTTTCAGCGCTACTCCGTCTTCCCGCACCTGTCTGTACTGGAAAATGTTGTGATTGGTATGGAGTTACCGCACTCACGCTTTCTGGGCCGCCTCATTGGCGCAGACAAGCAGCGCCTGCGTGAAACCGCTGCTGCCCTGTTAACGCGGGTCGGCTTGGGTCATGCTCTCGACAAATATCCCAGCCAGCTTTCCGGGGGCATGCAACAGCGCCTGGCTATTGCCCAGGCGTTAATTGTAAAGCCACGCATCCTGCTCCTAGATGAACCCTTTGGTGCCCTTGATCCAGGCACTCGCAAAGACATGCATGTACTGCTGAATGAGCTTTGGCAGGAACATAAGCTAACTATCTTCATGGTTACCCATGACCTTTCAGAAGGCTTCACGCTCGCCAGTCGCGTATTGGTGTTCGACAAGATGCGTGTCGACCCGCATGCGCCCAACGCTTATGGCGCTCACATTACCTACAACATTCCAGTGAACCGCAGGAAAACCTCAGGCGCCTTGGCGTCAGTAGCGTCCCTGCCGGGCCAGCCAGCCATCCATTGAGGACCCTGCCATGACTCAAATACGCTCAGCCTTTCCCCTTCTCCTCGAGGAACATGTGCCCGGTGGTGGCCATACCTCACTTATCGTGAAGCGCGGCCAGGTGCTGCGAATCACCGATGAGTTAGGTGGCGCCAATGTCAGTCTGCTTATGTTCAACGCTCAGGAAAAAAGCGAGCGACTAAACCTGCCGGACACGCTCAAATGTCAGCACACGGCCAAGCTCACCAAGGGCCATTGCCTGTACTCAGACATGGGCCGCGTGCTGGCCGCCATTGTCGAGGACACCTGCGGGTGGCACGACAGCTTTGGTGGCGTAGCTAATGCAGAGGAGGTAGCCGAAAAGTACGGTTCCGGCCGCTACCAAGAACTGCGTAACAGCTTTCACCGCAACGGTACTGACAATTTGCTGGTAGAGATGGGCAAGTGGGGCCTGGGTCTGGAAGACCTACTCATGACGCTCAACCTATTCAGCCGAGTGGATGTAGATGCCGGCGGCGCGTTCCACTTTATCGAGGGTAACTCCAAGGCCGGCGATTACATCGAGCTGTATGCCCCGATGAATACCCTGGTTGTGCTCACGGCTCTGCAACATCCATTGGACCCAGTTCCAGACTACGCGCCAAAACCCGTCACGCTAACGCTGAAAAGTGCTGGCCCCGCCGTGGCTGAGTGCTGCCGCCTGTCCCGCGAGGAAAATATTCGCGGCTTTATCAATACCGAACGATTCTTTCTGTGAGGGCCACTGCCATGACACTGACTGCCAGTGAAAAACGTCCTGAAGACGCCATCTACCGTGAAGTCATTCCAGCGGGCGCACCTTACCTGAAGGAGATCAAGGCCGGGCAGACCATTCGCATTCATGACCTGGAAGGTAATCAGGCCGTAGATACCTTGTTCTACAGTGCAGCGAACCCACGTGAACGCTATGACGCCCAGCGCACCTTACGCCGCCAGGGCAAGATCTACCTCACCACCGGCACGGTGCTCTACTCCAACCTAGGCAATCCACTTCTGACTATTACTGCCGACACCTGTGGCCGCCACGATACGCTCGGCGGCGCCTGCGCTCAGGAGAGCAATACCGTGCGGTATGCACTGGAAAAACGCTACATGCATAGCTGCCGCGACAATTTTCTCTGCGCCTGCCACCACGACGGCCGCCTGGGCAAGCGCGATATCGCCGCCAACATCAATTTCTTCATGAATGTTCCAGTGACGCCTGAAGGCGGGCTGACCTTTGAGGATGGCATCTCCGGGGCGGGCAAATATGTAGAGCTGCGTGCCGAAACCGATGTGATTGTGATGATCTCCAATTGCCCGCAGCTGAATAACCCTTGCAACGGCTGGAATCCCACACCCGCAGAGGTGCTGGTATGGAACTGAAGTACCGCTTGCGTACCTGGCTGTTTGCCTGGTGCCAGAGCCGCTCAGGGCAGTGCCTGGAATCATCGGCCACCGGGTCGCTCAACCGGGAGCGTAACCGCCAGAATGATGAAAAACGCGGTTAGCAGACCAGTCTGGCAAGTCGATGGGGAGCGCTTCGGCCCATCCTCAAAAATGCATTACAACAACTTGGCTCCCGGGACGACCCTGGAGCGTGAAACCACGGCGGGACGGCCCGTCTCCCTTTCGAGGGCGCGACATGTTCACGAAACTCCTGATTGCCAACCGCGGCGCCATTGCCTGCCGTATTTTGCGCACCTTGCGTGACCTCCATGTGGAAGGTGTTGCTGTTTATAGCGAAGCTGATCGCGCCAGCTTGCACGTGAGCCAGGCCGATAAAGCCATCAGCCTGGGGGAAGGCGCAGCCGCGGCCACCTATCTTGATGTGCCCAAACTCCTGGATATTGCCAAATCAACCGGCACGCAGGCTATCCATCCCGGTTACGGGTTTCTTTCCGAAAATGCAGCGTTTGCCGAGGCCTGCGAAGCCGCCGGGATTGCCTTTGTTGGCCCAACGCCTGAGCAGCTGCGCGTCTTTGGTCTCAAGCATACCGCTCGTGCCTTGGCCAAAAAACACGGCGTGCCAATGCTCGAAGGTACAGAGCTCTTGGAAAATCTGGACGCTGCGCTCAAGGCGGGCGAGACCGTAGGGTATCCAGTCATGCTGAAAAGCACGGCGGGTGGCGGGGGGATTGGCATGCGGGTCTGTCGCTCCGAAAGTGAACTCACTGATGCCTTCGAGACCGTTAAACGCCTGGGGCAGAATAACTTTAGCGACGCGGGCGTATTCATTGAAAAATATATCCAGCGCGCCCGCCATCTGGAAGTACAGATGTTTGGCGACGGCCAGGGTGAAGTCATTGCCCTAGGCGTACGGGACTGCTCTGTCCAGCGTCGCAACCAGAAGGTCCTGGAAGAAACTCCCGCACCAAATCTTCCTGAAGGCATGGCGGAAGCCTTGTGCGCAGCGGCAATCACTCTGGGTAAGGCTGTTAATTACCGCAGCGCTGGCACTGTCGAATTCGTATATGACAGCGAAGCTCAGCAGTTCTACTTTCTGGAAGTAAACACGCGCCTGCAGGTTGAACATGGGGTTACTGAACAGGTCTGGGGTGTAGACCTGGTACGCTGGATGATCGAACTGGCCGCTGGCGACCTACCACCACTGGCCGAGCTTACAAAAGACTTGAAGCCTGAAGGCCATGCTATCCAGGCGCGGCTGTATGCCGAAGACCCAGGCCGCGACTTCCAGCCCAGCCCAGGCCTGCTAACTGCTGTCGAGTTTCCGCCTTTGAAAAGCCGCGCCCTGCGCATCGATACCTGGGTGGAAGCCGGATGCGAGATACCACCCTATTTCGACCCGATGATTGCCAAGGTCATTACCTGGGCCAGCTCACGAGACGCCGCGCGCAATGCGCTGGACCTCGCCCTGCAAAGCACTCGCCTTTATGGCGTGGAAAGCAATCGTGACTACTTGCGCCAGATCCTGGCGGATGCACCGTTTGCCTCGGGCAACCCTTGGACGCGCTGCCTGGAAGAACTGGCTTATCACGCTACAACCGTTGAAGTACTCAGTGCAGGTACCCAAACCACTGTGCAGGATTATCCAGGACGTCAGGGATACTGGGCCGTGGGTATCCCGCCGTCCGGGCCGATGGATGATCGTGCCTTGCGTCTGGGCAATCGCCTGCTGGGCAACCCCGAAGGCGCTGCCGGACTTGAAATCACTATGACCGGACCAACCCTGCGCTTCAACACGGACGCGGTAGTTGCCGTAACAGGTGCAGCGCTGCCCGTACTGCTCAATAGCGTGCCGCAACCGATGAACACTAACCTGTTCATTCCTGCCGGAGCTACCCTGGCCTTGGGCACCGTTAGCGGTGCCGGTGCGCGCAGTTATCTGTGCCTGAGAGGCGGGCTTGATCTACCGGATTACCTTGGCAGCAAGAGCACCTTTACCCTTGGCCAGTTTGGTGGCCACGGCGGGCGTGCCTTACGGGCAGGCGATGTGCTGCACCTGCATCCGTTGAACGATCACAGTGCCGGTGCCAGTCTTTCAGCGGAGCTATGCACAACACTGAGCGAAACCCGTACCTTACGGGTGATATACGGCCCGCATGGTGCGCCGGAATATTTCAGCGAGGCCTACATTCAGCGCTTTCTTGATACCGAATGGGAGGTGCATTTCAATTCAAGCCGCACCGGCGTACGCCTGCTCGGTCCAAAGCCGGAATGGACGCGGGAAGACGGCGGTGAGGCTGGCCTGCATCCGTCCAACATCCACGACAACCCCTATGCCATCGGTGCCATCGACTTCACGGGTGACATGCCTGTCATCCTGGGGCCAGACGGTCCCAGTCTGGGCGGTTTCGTCTGCCCGGTAACAATCATTGAGGCTGATTTATGGCAGATGGGGCAGTTGAAAGCCGGTAACAAGGTGCGTTTCGTACCGGTCAGTATCGAAACGGCTCGCCTGTTGGCTCAGGTTCGTAATGCCGAGACTAAAACACTGATTCCCAGTGCCGACTACACTGTACTGCCATTGGCCAGTGCCGAATCGGAGCTGATCAGCCCTATCGTTCTGGACATCGGCCACAACGATGAGCGCCTGGTAGCGCGGTTGTCGGGCGACACGCACCTGCTTCTGGAGATAGGCCCAGCCGAGTTGGACCTGGTCCTGCGCTTCCGGGGGCATGCATTGATGCAATCGCTCGAAGCACTCGCGCTGCCGGGCATTATTGATCTTACGCCCGGTATCCGTTCGCTACAGGTGCATTATCGTCCTGAGCAGTTATCCCTCAATGACCTGCTGATCCTGGTCGAACGTACCTGGCGCGAACTGCGTAACGCCAATGATCTACGAGTGCCCTCACGTATCGTGCACATTCCGCTGTCCTGGGATGATCCGGCGTGCAAACTGGCGATCGAGAAGTATGCAACCACGGTGCGCAAAGATGCTCCTTGGTGCCCAAGCAACCTCGAATTCATCCGCCGCATCAATGACCTCGACTCCATTGAAGCAGTGAAGCGAATCGTCTTTGACGCCAGCTACCTTGTGATGGGCCTGGGGGATGTCTACCTGGGCGCCCCGGTAGCCACACCGCTGGACCCACGCCATCGTCTGGTCACGACCAAATACAACCCGGCCCGTACCTGGACGGCTGAAAACTCGGTTGGCATCGGTGGCGCTTACCTCTGTGTGTACGGCATGGAAGGCCCTGGCGGTTATCAGTTCGTAGGCCGCACGCTGCAAATGTGGAATCGTTACAAGCAGGTCGATGCTTTCCATGGCCAGCCTTACCTGCTGCGCTTCTTCGATCAGATCCGCTTCTACGAGGTTTCGGCAGAAGAGTTGCTCAGGATACGCGCTGATTTCCCCCTTGGTCGTTATCCGCTTCAGATCGAAGAAACCGAATTATCCCTGGCGAATTACCAGGCGTTCCTTGCCAAGGAAGCTGATTCCATCCAGACCTTCCGCACTCACCAGCAAGCCGCCTTCAATGCCGAGCGCCAGCGCTGGATCGAATCAGGTCAGGCACATTTCGAAACCGAGGACGTCACGCCGGAACCCGGTGAGGATGCCCCCTTGGCTGCCGGGCAGACCGCTGTGGAAAGCCATATTGCCGGCAATCTCTGGCAGGTACAGGTGGAACCGGGCACAGCGGTTAAAACTGGTGATGTGCTGGTGATCCTGGAATCCATGAAGATGGAAATCCCGCTTATCGCACCCTGTGATGGCTTGGTGAAGGATGTTCGCGTGCAACCCGGCTCCCCCATACGTGCAGGGCAACGTGTAATGGTGATCGAAGAGGCCTAGGCCAACCGAATCCCAGACGGGGTAGAGCAACGCGCTACCCCGTCCAATAATGCTATCGCTGGGGTATTGCCATTGGTCTAACCCAGCCTACAAGGAGTTACTCATGACCGACCTGCGCCTCGACACGCTCCGTGCGGCCTACCGTGAAGGCCGTACCACGCCCCGTGCCCTGATTAGTGAGCTGCGTACCCGTGCCGAGCAGTTGAATCCTGACTTTAACCTGTTCATTCACCTGCTTACCTTGGCGGAGCTGGAGCCTTACCTAGCGGCATTAGAGGATAAATCCCCAGCGGACCTTCCGCTTTATGGCATTCCCTTCGCCATCAAGGACAACATCGATCTGGTCGGCATCCCGACTACGGCGGCCTGCCCAGCCTTCGCCTACACACCGGATCGCTCGGCAACTATTGTCGAGCAGCTGATTGCTCTAGGCGCCGTGCCTATGGGCAAGACCAACCTGGACCAGTTCGCCACAGGCCTTAATGGTACTCGCTCGCCTTATGGAGCCTGCCGCAATAGTGTTCACCCAGACTACCCCTCCGGTGGGTCCAGTGCAGGTTCCTCCCTGGCGATAGCATTGGGTGTGGCGAGCTTTGCCTTGGGCACGGATACGGCCGGCTCTGGCCGTGTGCCTGCTGCACTAAACAACCTCATCGGCCTCAAGGCCACCAAAGGGTTGATCTCGACGGCGGGTGTCGTTCCGGCATGCCGTACACTGGATTGCGTTACCTATTTCACCGCCACGGCCAAAGAAGCCAGCGAACTGCTCGCCCTGACCGCCGTATACGATCCGCGTGACGCGTATAGTCGCGCCAATCCGCTCTGGAACGATATTTCCGCTTTCGGTGCTCTACGTCCGTTCCGCTTCGGTGTACCCAAGCAGCTCGAGTTTCTTGGTTGCCCGGAGAGCCCCGTGCTGTTCGCGCAGACAGTAAAGCAACTGGAAGCGCTAGGTGGCGAGGCCGTTGAGTTAGACTTCGCCCCGTTCCTCGAAGCAGCCCATCTGCTGTACGAAGGCCCCTGGGTGGCCGAGCGCTACAGCGTGGCGGGCAGCTTGATTGAAAAACAGCCCGAGGCCGTGCTGCCTGTCATTCGGGCTGTGCTGGCCAAAGCGCCCGGCACAACGGCAGTGGATGCTTTTCTTGCCCAGTACCGCCTGCAAACACTCAAGGCTGTCTGTGACCAGGCACTGGCCACGCTGGATTGCGTGCTGACGCCCGCCTATCCCCGCCCCGTCACCCTTGACGAATTGCAGGCCGAACCTGTTGCCCGTAATTCTGATCTTGGTTACTACACCAACTTTATGAACATGCTGGATTACGCAGCGGTAGCGGTGCCCGCCGGCTTCATGCAGAACGGTCTGCCATGGGGAGTGACGCTGTTCGGACGAGCCTTTACTGATCAATACCTGCTAAGCCTCGCCAATGCCTTTCAGCATGCCCAGCCACTTCCCCTCGCAGGCGGTTCAGCATTGGAACCCCTTACGCTAACAACCTTAGCGCGCAATGATCGTGCCCGCGTGGTGGTATGCGGTGCCCATATGGAAGGACTACCGCTCAACTGGCAACTGGTAAAAAGGGGCGGCAAATTAGTCATGAGTACGCAAAGCGCCCCGGACTATAAACTTTACGCCCTGGCTGGTGGGCCACCGTTACGCCCCGGTATGGTCCGTGTAACCAAAGGTGGCCGGGCCATTGCCGTAGAAATCTGGGAACTGCCGAGCAGCGAATTGGGTTCCTTTCTGACCGGTATTCCCGCCCCCCTCGGGCTAGGCAAAGTACAGCTGGCCGACGGTAGCTGGGAAACGGGCTTTATCTGTGACTCTTATGGCCTGGAGGGTGCCGAAGAGATCACCCACTTCGGTAGCTGGCGTACCTATATGGCCAGCAGGCAGTAATGTAAAAAACGGCCCGTTGTTTTTGGTCTATGCACCCTATATGCCTGTCGACACCTAGGGTGCAGTACGCCTTTATAAATACCCATACTTATCGATCGTGCTGCCAGCGAGGGGAACCTTGCTGATAGTGATAACCGGGCGAGCGTGGTCGGCGGTAGTCGGGCCGGTGCTGACGATGAGGCCAAGACTCATAACGATGCCCTCTATCCTGTTTCCGTTCACGCTGATAACGCTGATAACGCGGCGGAGGTGGAGGCCCGTAATAGATGTTTGACCGCCAGCGGGGCGAGGAGCGATAAAGGATGACCGGAGGCGGACCGGAAGGCACTACATGAACACGGCGCTCGTAAGAGGAGCTGTAATAGGGACCTTGGTCGTACATGACACAACCGCCCAAGGGTAGAACACACGCTAACGCCAAAAAGAGACGCCGCAAGATTGAATCCTCCACACTCTGGAAAACAGTGCGTTCGATGATCCTATCAGCGAGCAGTCTTTTTGCCTGACCAATCAGCAAGGCATTCAGCTGGCGTTAAGTCGTCTTTTCAAGATGTTTCAGCAGGTTATCGGCACCGTTCAAGTAATCCCGCAAGCGCGCCTGCAAATACGGCACCGCATTGGAATGAGCTAGAAATTCGTTGATGGGCATCATCCGCCAGTACTGGCCTTCATTGCCAAAGCGTATAGACAGGATGTCCTCTGCTGTCAGCGTACCCACAAAAAAGTAGGCGTCGAGACAGCCTTGGGTAACGCTTGTATAGCGGCGACCCCAATGAATGCGCTCGGCCGGCAGTTGCAGAGAAAACTCCTCCTCTAATTCCCGTAAGGCGCAGGCAATAGGATGTTCGTCGCCCTCCCGACCACCGCCAGCAAAGTCCCAACAACCTGGAAACGGGATACTGGTCTTTTGGTCGCGCTTGTAGGTCAACAGCATACTGCCAGCTATCAGAGCCAATTTGGCACCAGTGAAAGGAGCAATAAGCATGACGTGCCTGTTGGTTGCTACGTAAAATTAGTCAGACGCAATGCTCTTTTGTTATTGCGCCTGACTGCCTGTGTCCTGAGCGCTCAATAGCCGTGGCGTTTCAGGATTGTATCGATCGTATCGGAAGAAGGCCGGTCATAGAACTTGAGCAGCTCCGCCGGACGGTTGGTAAAGAATCCATCTACCCCCTGGGCGCTGATTTTCTGAAAGTCGACCGCCTCGTCCACCGTATAGGGGTGAACGATCAAGCCTTTCTCATGGGCCATCTGGTTCATCCAAGGTTGCACCAGGTCAGCGTAACTCTGATCGCCCCCATGGGTCAGTGCAGAAGACGGGCCGATGCCGAGGGCCCCATGTTGCTTCGCCCAATCCAGCCAACTTGCATATTCCTCTTTCGACTTGACTTCCAACTTGGCGTAATACGCCGCCTTGTCTTTCTCGCCCGAGTCGGCGAATGACGGCATAGGTCTCGGCTCGATGCTGCCAGACTCCAGCCATAGCAAAAGCACCTTAGGCACGTTTGGCATCTCTTGCTGGAGCAGCTCCATGCTACTTTTTTCGAACGTTTGCAACACGACGCGGCCCGGCATGGAGGCGACCTGCACTGTCTTTCCACCCGTTACTACTTGCGCGGGTGCAGACGTATCTACCCAGCCACGTGCAGCAAGTTTTTCTTTTAAATCCTTTTCGATGCCAGGAAACAATTTAGGCTGTTTGGTCTCGATGTACAGGCCGGGCTTGTTTGTACCGCCTTCGGCAATGTCGATTACCTCATCCAGCGTCAGGATCTTCTGGTCTGCATAGGTAGGTCGCGCCCGATCCGGATGAGCTACGTTGAACCAAGTGCCTGCATCAAGGCTTTTCAGCTCTGCCAGGGTAAAGGAGCTGACAGGCTGATCGGCCCGCTCGGGGAAACGCTGCGTAACATTGGTGGTGCGCCTGAGGTTGTCGTCGTGCAAGGCAATCAACACGCCATCACGAGTACGTTGCAGGTCCAATTCCAGGTAATCGGCACCCAGATCACGAGCTAGCAGATAGGCCGGCGCCGTGGACTCGGGTGCATCATAAGAGGCACCTCGGTGCGCAATAACTGCCGGGTATGGGATACCAGCCTTTTCACTTAAAGCTTTGCCCATTTCATCGGCTCCTGCCGACACGGCCACGCAGCTTAATACCGCTGCCAGCACGGCGCCTGTCACTCTGCTTCTGTACACGGATACCTCCATCGTTGCTCTCCTCGCTGGTTATGACCATGGCCTGAGTTCTTCAGAATGCTCTTTGAACACGACGCAAGCATGACACTGGGTAGGCGCTGAACGTCTAAAGCCTGCTGATCAACCATAGAGTCATAGCGGCGTACCCGTAGGCGCGCTACGATTACACTTTTGAACCAGATCACTTTTCATGACGCTTGTGACGTACTTTCGCTCTCAGTCCTATGTCTTGCTGATTCTGATAGCGTTGCTCGGGACGGGCTTCATGATGAACTCATGGATCAGCTATCAGACTTCAGTTAGTTCGATCCGTCATCACATCAGTGATACTGAGCTGCCGCTCACGGCCGACAACGTCTACTCTGAAATCCAGAAAGACCTTATTCGCCCCATTTTGATTTCTTCGGTCATGTCACGTGACACCTTTCTGCGCGATTGGGTCATGCATGGCGAACAGGATGTAGAGCAAATTCAGCGCTACCTTCATGAAATCATCACCCAATATGGTACCGAGACAGCGTTCTTTGTTTCTGACAAGACGCAGACTTACTATCAGGCACAGGGCGTGATCAAGAAAGTTAGCCCAATGGAGCCCCGGGATGCCTGGTTTTACCGGGTGCGCGGTATGGGCGCACCGTATGAGATCAATGTTGACCTGGACATGGCTAACCAGGATCAGCTCACCATTTTCATCAATTATAAAGTTTTTGATTACAACAACCGCCTCATTGGGGTTACCGGCGTAGGACTGACCAAAGACGCGGTGGTCAAGCTGATCAACGACTATCAACAGCGCTATGGGCGGCGCGTATTCTTCGTTGACCACCAAGGAAAAATTGCCCTGATGGGAGATCACTTCCCTGACGATGCCAAGCGCGGAACTCCGCTTACAGAAATTCCTAGCCTGGAGGGGTTAAGCAAGCAACTGCCCCAACCTAAGGCGGGCAGTTACACCTACACCCAAGGCAAGACTCAACACTTCCTGACCGTACGCTATATTCCTGAGCTGGAGTGGTTCCTGTTCGTTGACAAGGCAGAAGGTCAGGCCCTGAACGCGACGCGCCATATCCTTTATTGGCATCTTTTCGTAGCCCTGATGGTGACGACTGCCGTTCTGATCTTGGTAAGCCTGGTACTGCGCCGTTTCCAGCGGCGTATCGAGGCGTTGGCCATGCAGGATACGTTGACCGAACTACCCAATCGCCGAGGTTTCGGTCTACTGGCTGAACAGGCCTTGCACGAATCACGTCGCCAACAAAGTCCCTTGAGCGTGGCCGTGCTCGACATCGATCACTTCAAGTTGCTAAACGATACCTTCGGCCACCAAACCGGTGACACGGTATTACGCGGCTTTGCCAGAATGCTGCGTGAAAACCTTCGCCAGTCAGATCTCCTTTGTCGCTGGGGAGGTGAGGAATTCTTGATCCTGCTTAAGGACACGCCTGCTGACAAGGCACTCATTCTGGCCGAAAAGCTTCGGGATAAAGCAGCTAAACTCCAATTCAGTCATGATGATGTCTCGATCCAGATTACGGTGAGCATAGGCGTCGCACAATTGCGGCCCAATGAAAACCTGGAACAACTCATCGGTCGTGGCGATCGGGCTCTGTATAGTGCCAAGCAACGAGGACGTAACCGTATCGTCCTGGCGGACCGCTCCGAGTAAGGCAATTGAACATGAATACACTCTACCCGCCTCATCTCTGCCCGCGCTGCGGCCAACCTAACGGGTGTGCACAGGCGGGCTGTGCGGAGCCAGCTTCAGACTGCTGGTGCTTTCAGGTGCGGATCGATCCTGTTGCCATAGCTGAACTGCCTGCTGAAACGCGCGAGCAGGCCTGCCTTTGTGTGCAGTGTGCACAAGTACATACAGATTCAGCTGAAAACACCTGATGCGCCTAGATCGATTCCTAAGCAACCGTCCCGACCTGAATCGGCAGGATGCCCGCTTGCATCTAGCGCATGGGCACGTACGCGTCAATGGCGTGCCGACCATGGACGGCCGTTATGAAATTCGTGAATTTGACCGTGTAGAGCTGCACGAAACGCTGCTTCAGGCCGGGAAACCCGCCCGCTATTTCATGCTGCATAAACCGCCGGGCTATGTGAGCGCGACCCAGCATCCGGAGCATCCTACCGTGCTTGATCTGCTCAATGAGCCAGACAAGGGCGATTTACATCTGAGCGGCCGGCTGGACCTTACAACCTCGGGGCTCATGCTGATCACCAATGATGGCCACTGGTCTCGCCGCCTTACCTTGCCTAAAACCAAGTTACCCAAGGTGTACTACGTAGAGACGGCGGACCCGATCCAACCTGAATATGTTCAGGCATTTGCCGATGGGCTCTATTTCAAATTCGAAAACCTGACCACCCTACCTGCCCGGCTGGACATCCTGGACGAGCGTTGCGCCCGGCTGACACTTATCGAAGGCCGCTACCATCAGGTCAAACGCATGTTCGGGCACTTTCGCAATCAGGTCATGCGGCTGCATCGTGAAAGTATCGGTCCGATCCGACTCGATTCAGCTCTGACTCCTGGAGATTACCGCCAGTTGACAGCGGATGAAATTGCCTGTGGGTTATCTACCCAGACAATAAACGCTGTACCGTAAGCTATAAAGCGAAGTCTGCTCTTGCCATTTTATGTCTTCGCAACGCTCTACGGATCACTTGTGTTCGTAGAGCGTACTAAACCTCACGCGCCCTGTAGTCCCATGAGTGCGTAATGGCATGCTTTCCTGCAAGACTAAGGATCAAGGTACTTTTGCGTCACCTTTGTCCCACAACCGGACCAGTTCACTGGGCGCACGATCCTCTGGAATAGTAATCGTGAGTTCATCAGGCTTGTCCTTGAAGCGCAGCTCTACCTGATAGAAGCGTTGATCGCCCCGGCCGACGCTTTCTGTCGACTCGGGTAAACACCGCTCAAGTACCGAACAGATACGGCCACGTTCGTCTTCGTTGCAGTTGGAAAAGTCAATTTCCCGTGGGCGTGCCAGTGCGCTGATCGCTGCAAAGCCACCCTGCCGGGAAACACGGACCAGTGCGTCCGGTCCCAGTTTAGGCAGTTCTTTCATACGAACCTCCTCAGGTCAGGTATACCCCAACACCGCCCCATGCATCACTAATGGCTTGGGTTTCACGCGCTTCGGCACCGAACCGGTGGCTGGCATTCAACACCGTTAGGCGAGCAAAGGCGGAAAAGTCCGCATCGTTGGTCAGACGGCTGTCGCACAACGTGTCATACCATACCCGGCCTACGCCTTCCCAGGCATATCCACCAATCGCCGTGGCCGCCAAGTAGAAAGCCCGGTTGGGAATACCTGAATTAAGATGCACACCGCCATTGTCCTCACGCGTCTCGATAAAGTCACGCATATGCCCTGGCTGCGGATCCTTGCCCAGTAGGGGATCATCGTAAGCCGTCCCCGGCTCGGCCATCGAGCGCAGTGCACGCCCGTTGATCTTGTCGGTCAACAACCCCTCGCCAATCAGCCAATCCGCCTGGTCGGCCGTCTGCTTCAAGCTGTATTGCTTGACCAGAACTCCAAATACGTCCGAGACGGACTCGTTAAGCGCACCGGACTGGTTTACATAGACCAGGCCTGCTTCACTTTCCGTTACGCCATGCACAAGCTCGTGGGCAATGACGTCCAGCGCAATGGTAAAACGGTTAAAGATTTCACCGTCACCATCACCAAAAACCATCTGTTCACCGTTCCAGAAGGCGTTCTGATACTGCTGCCCATAGTGCACTGTTCCTACTAGCGGGAGTCCACGGTTATCAATGGAGTTACGGCCCAAAACATGCCAGAAGAAATCAAAGGTTGCGCCGAGGTAATCGTATGCTTCGTCCACTGCGATATCACCGACGGCAGCCTGCCCCTCTTTACGAACCAGCGTACCCGGTAGATGCATGCCTTGTTTAGCATCATAGATACTGCGTTGAGCGCGCTCGTCATCTGTACGCTCTAGCTCCCCTAATGGGGCCTGACGCACACCGGGCGGCCCAGGATTGTGCAGAAGGCTACGCACGTGGCTCAGGGTACCCAGCGCATGGGAGCGCTGATGCTCACCGCCATGATCGATGATACGACTGAGAATGTAAGGCGGGATGAAACCGTTGAAAGAACCCAAGCGAGGCATGCAAACGCCCTCCCTAAGCAGCCAGCGTTGGGGCAGTTACAGACTGCCCCTCTTACACCGCACGAGGCGATACTTTCTTTGACCGCAAAACCCGGTCTAGACTCCCTTTGTATAAAAACCTTGCTTACAGGCTTCACCCCTGGCCCGAGTTCTGGTACAAAGGCGGTCCTTAAGCGGGCGTCGTATAATGGCATTACCTGAGCTTCCCAAGCTCATGACGAGGGTTCGATTCCCTTCGCCCGCTCCAGATATCTCTTTTCGGAAGCATACGGAAGCATCCCAAAAGACCTAAGATGTAGATAAACCGGCCCTTGTAGCCGGTTTTTTTGTGCCCGTATGATTCTATATGCTTACATATACCCTTGGTTTCGGTGTACACCAGCATGTACACTCACTTATATACCCAAACTAAGGTGTACAAGGAATGAAGCGCTCAGAGATCAAGAAACGCCCGCTAGCCGATACGGTACTAGCGAGTCTTGAGCCTGAAGATAAGGAATATCGAGAGCTGGATGGCAACGGCCTGTACTTTCGGGTGAAGCCTAACGGTCAAAAAGGTTGGCTACTGCGTCACAAAAAGCCTGATGGTAAGTGGTCATGGCATGGCTTAGGTGGATACCCAGAGATACCGGCCAAAATAGCCCGTAAGAAGGCGCTAGAGCTGCGTGACTTGGTAGCCGATGGGATAGATCCGGTACAGCATAAAGCCGCGCAGAGAGCCGCTAGAGAGGCTTCTGTACTCAACCCTTTCCATGAGTCAGTAGCCTACTGGTATCAGCGTAAGGTAGATGATGGTCTGGCCGAAAGTACGCTGCGCCTCATGCGTGGCTACCTGGATAACGATATCCTCCCGGCCTTAGGCAATAAGCCTATTACCGAGATCACCCCGAGAGATTGTGCCGAGCTACAAGCCAAGATTGAGGCCAGAGGCGCAACCAATACCCGCGACAAGATCCGCGTAGCCCTACGTCAGATTTTCAGCCAGGCCATTGCCCGAGGCTTGTGTGAGGTAAACCCAGCTTCCGAACTGGTGACGATCGCGACCAAGACCCCTAAGGCCAAGCCCTACCCTCACCTATTAGAACCCGAGCTACCTGCTTTCCTGCAGGCCATGCGCCAAAGCACCAGCCGTACGCCAGCAAGAACGGCAACCTGGCTATGTATATGGACTGCCTCCCGGCCTGGCATGGTGCGCTGGGCTAAGTGGTCAGAGTTCAACCTTGATGCAGCCCTGTGGACGATTCCAGCCGCCAAGATGAAGACCCGGCGCGACCATGTAGTGCCCTTGAGTCGGCAAGCCATAGAAGCCCTGAGAGAGCTACACCGACTGACCGGACGAGGCCGCTACCTTTTCCCTGGAATCGGTGCACAGCAGCCTGTTATCAGCGAGAACACCATAAACCTGACCCTACGCAAGATTGGCTATCGAGGCCGCTTGGTAGGTCACGGCACACGACACACCGCCTCAACCCTGCTGCGTGAGCATGGATGGCACAAGGACCACGTAGAGGTGCAACTGGCACACAAGGAGGAAGGTGTAGCCGGTATCTACAACCAGGCCCACTACCTGCCCCAGCGCCGCGCCATGATGCAGTGGTACGCCGACTACCTCGACTGCCTAGCTGAAGGCATGACACCTGCCCAAAGGGCCGAATTCGATAAAAAGGTCAACGTGATTGACTCAAATATAATTGATCTGGGTCGGGTTCGGGCATGAAAAAACGGCCGGTCTTATCAATGGAAATGGTTAGGCGGACGGGATCGCTCGTCAATATGACTCCTGGTCATGCGCTTGTGTATCGCTTCTGCACCGATGTTGAAAATGGTGTGCAGCCAAGTGATGAAGACATGAAGGCTATTGCCTTTGCTCTAAGAGGCGCTATGACTGGTGCCAACATGAGCGAATCAATGGATGAAGTAGGCCGCCGATTGGGACTTGCGAAAAAGCAGGGAAAGCAATTATCAGAACAAAGCCAATGGTTCGAAAAATCCTCACGCGTCGCGCAATACATGCTTGAGACAATCGTTGCGATAGAGGCAGGTGCGAACCCAAAGCTGGCTGAGTCTGAGGTAAAGCGCCGCCATGCCGCTGCTCTAAATATTGGCGATAGGGCAATGAGGAATCTAATTAACAAGCATAAAGACACGGCGAAGTTGATGTTGAGAGCAACATATGGAATTGAACCTCCGGCTGGTCTTTGGAAGTGAAAAAAGGACTTAATGATTCCAAGGTGTCGATATGAATAATGGGGAGCGTCAGCCATAAGGAGACGCTCAAATGCTTCCAAATAATGCCACCGTAGACCAAGCTCTAATTCCCCAGCCAGACCTGTGCAAGTGGATCGGTCAAACCCGTTCCGGCCTGGATAAGCTTAAAAAGAAAGACCCTACCTTTCCCAAGCCCATAAAGTTCAGCGAAAGCCGGCAGGCTGCTGCTTATTACGTAGTGGCTGAAATTGAGGCGTGGCTGCAATCGAAAATTGCCGCGAGGGATGCCGCATGAAAAAGCCGCTCGCCCCCGGAGAGAAGCAAAGCGGCTTCGAAAACATGCAGGACGATTATAGCCTCTGCAGTATCGAAACTCACGAGCCGTTCATTCTTAACACTCTGCTGCCGCTAATCACAGCCCAAGCGCAAAAGACAGATAACCCAGCTTCGGTGGTAGTACTTGCCTGCTTTATGAGTCTGGCAACGATCCTACAGGCCAAAGGCTTGAGCCGTAATACGCTTATGGCCTTGATTGATGGCTCTCGTCTGGAAATGCACGACGCGCCGGAGGGTTTGCAATGATGCCTATTGCATCCGTACGTTCCCAGATGTATTGTCGGCCTGTCGCTGCAAATTCAGCGGCCGACCTTGGCCGGTCGAATATCTCTAGGCGCATAAGCGCCCCCATTTCTGCTGCAGGCGCTTTTTTTGTGCCTGTCGTGTCGTGTTATGGCGGCTGTGCGTGGGACACCTTCGGGTGTGCCGGGTGCCTAGAGTCCCGGTCGGCCAACCCGCGTACAGCTGTCACCATTCCTTGCTTGGCCGCAAGCGGTGGCAGCTCCTCAACTCTAGGAGCTCTACTCATGAAACATGCCCGCAATCCGTCCTCTGATCGTGCTGCCGCTCATCGAGCAATGGCCCTCTCCGCTTTGCATTCCAACTCTAGCTTATCTGTACGCCTGAAACGTTATAACACTCACATGGCTAAGGCCCGCAGCTTGGAAGTGGGAGGTGCCAAATGAACGGTGCTGAACTCCCAAAATGGAATGACCTGCTCCCTAATTACGAGCAGATCCAAACCATGCAGCCTGAAAAGCTGGACAAAGCAGAAAAGATCGCCGCCAACCAGGTCGCCACTCTGGCCCTAGGTATTTCAGGTATTGGAAACCTCCTCGCCTGTACGGCAAGCAACGGTGAAACTGGCCTATCGGACAGTGCAGTAACAGACGTTGGCTGGATGCTTGAAAGTCTAGGAAAGCTTATGTGCAGCCTTAGCGATACTCAGATGTGCATCCAGGATCGGATGAATCAACTGGCTAAACAGCCGGCAAATACCTCGAAACCGAGGGCTTAACCATGACGAATTTTCAACAGTGCCGAGAGGTGCTGAGGGGATCGGCTTGCTTGCCGATAGACAAAATCCTCTCTCGTCTGGACAAGGTTAAGGCCAAAGGCGCCGGCAAGTGGGAAGCCTGTTGCCCTGCGCACCAGGACAAGAACCCAAGCCTGGGTATTAAGGAATGTGATGACGGAACAGTCCTGCTCAAGTGCTGGGCAGGCTGTACGGCCACTGACATTACCGCCGCTATTGGACTGGATTTGCGCGACCTCTTCCCGGGTGAAAAGACCCAGCGACGCGGCCCTAGCAAAACAGCTATCCGGCACGAGCAGGCTGTCTACCAGATCGGCCTGTCCATGCAGGCCCAAGGCCTTCAGCTAAGTGAAAAGGATCAGGCTCGCTTCGACCTTGCCAAGCAGCGCTTGGGGGTGACGAAATGAAAGTCATCGAGGATCGTTTTAGCAAGGAATGGGCAGAGGCTGCCAAGAATGACTGGCGCGCTGATTCTATACAGGCATCATCAATCAAACCTTTAGCTATCCGCTGGCTTTGGCAGCACTGGATCGCACTCGGAAAGCTCACTCTACTAGCTGGAGCTGGTGGTGCCGGTAAAACCACAGCAACTATCAGCTTTGCCGCCACGATAACTTGCGGTGGTCGCTGGCCTGATGGCGAGATATTCAACGAGCGCCGTAGCGTCATTATCTTGTCGAGTGAGGATGACCCTTCAGACACGATCGTACCGCGTCTCATGGCGGCCGGTGCGGATCTCAATAAGGTTTATATCCTGCAAGGACGGATCAATGGCTTGGGTGAAAGCACGCCGTTCGATCCGGCCAAGGACATTGACCTATTGGCGGCTGAGCTTGAGCGTATTGGCGACGTAGGAATGATCATGATTGATCCTATTGTCTCCGCTGTGGCCGGCGATATGCACCGCGCTAATGATGTGCGCCGAGCCTTACAGCCAGTGGTGGACATGGCAGAGCACTATGGCTGTGCAGTTCTGGGTATCACTCACTTCTCAAAGGGATCGGCAGGCAATAACCCGGCTGAGCGTGTGCTGGGTTCTCAAGCCTTTGGCGCCCTGGCCCGTACCGTACTGGTAGCAGCAAAGGAAGAGGATTCAGACCTTCGCGTCCTGGCCCGAGCCAAGTCGAACATAGCAACCGACTCTGGCGGCTGCTCCTATGTGATTGAGGAGTGCACCGTAGGCGATGGCATTTCTACTACCAGGGTCATATGGGGCGACAAGATCGAAGGCAGCGCCCGAGACATCCTTGCCAATGTCGAAACCAACGGCTCCGAAGACCATAGAACAGAACTGGATGACGCTTGCGATTTTCTGCGTGAAGCACTTGCTAATGGCCCAGTCCCAACAAAGCAGCTAAAGGCTGACGCTGATGGTAGCGGCCTCTCCTGGGCAACGGTGCGACGTGCTCAAAAGGTCATCGGGGCAAAGGCTAAGAAGTCTGGTATGGAAGCGGGCTGGATGTGGGTTTTGTCCGAAGGTGCTCAAACTTCTTCGAAGATGCTCAGAGAAAATCGTGAGCACCTTCAGGAAAACTTGAGCACCTTCGGAGCACTTTCCTTCAATGATGACGATGAGGAGGAAGTCTGATGGCTGCCCTCGACTACCTCACTCATCGTGGTTTTGCTGCTCGCCTACGGGGGAAAAGGATCGCCCTTTCCCCTGCCAGTCGCCTGACTGATGACGTCCGACGCTACGTTAAAAGTCATCGCCTGGAGATCCTGGCTGAGCTTGCCTCCAACGATGGGCAGGCTCGCAAGATGCACTGGCAGATCAGCGTAAAGGGAAAGCAGATCTGCACGATGATTGGTGAGCCTATGACCTACGGCGAAGCCCTGGAAGCTGCTCGTTTTCGCTGGCCAGAGGCTGAAATTGTATGACCACAACCACTAAAAAAACTGTATGCTTAACCAGTCGAGTGCGTGATGTACTCGACCCCCGTCAAGATGCGCGTGATGCGCTTCGAGCGGCAAATGAGCATTCCCATTTGCACCCTTGGAGACATCGCTAATGCGCCCATTCCAAACCGCACCACTACATTTAAAGTTCGCTGCCAGTGAAGACCTCGGCAGTTTTACCGGCTATGCCTCGACCTTTGGCGGAGAGCCCGACCATCATGGCGATCTAATCGCCCCCGGTGCCTTCACAAAGAGCTTGGCCAAGCATGCAGCGGCAGGCACTCGCCCCGCCCTGTTATGGCAGCACGACCAAACCAACCCCGTAGGCGTATGGACTTCCTTTGAACAGGACGCCCAAGGCTTATTGGCTAATGGTCGGCTGACTCTAGACGTGCCACAAGCCAAGGCAGCGCATGCCCTGGCAAAGGATGGAGCACTAGCCCTCAGCATTGGATACACGATTCCGCCCGGCGGTGCCGAGCTGGTAAACGGTGCCCGACTGCTGAAGGAAATTGATCTGGTGGAAGTGTCCCTGGTGGGCATTGCTGCTAACCCTTCGGCCCGGATCGTCAGCGTAAAAAGCGTATTCGATCCAGCCAACCCAAACCCAAGAGATTTTGAGCGTGCCGCGCGTGATGCGCTGGGGCTCTCTGCCCGTGAGGCCAAACGGCTGATGGCGGGCGGCTGGAACGGACTTGTTCGAGAGGAGCAAGCCGACGACAGCGCAGAACTGGCTCAGATCGCAGCCAAACTCCAACGCATCACACAGTCCCTGCAGGGACGTTGAGGTATCACTATGTCATTCGAAATCATCACTAAAGCCATTGAAGACCACGGCCAGGCTGTCCAGCAGATGAAAGCCGAGCTAAGCCAAGAGATTAAAAACGTAAGCACCCGTATGTTCGACCTGGAGCAGAAAGCCGCAAACGGCGCCGATCATATGGAAGTGAAAGGCTTTAACAACCAGGCCAACCCGATTGGCTCGTTCGTTAAATCTACTCAGCTTGAAAACATGCGTAACGGTGCTAACACAACCGGCCGTGTCGAGCTGAAAGGCGGCGACATCACTACGCTGCGCAAGGCCATGACCAGCGCCTCCTATGATGTACAGCCCCAGCGCTCTACAGGCCTGTATAACAACCCTCAGCCTCGCCTGACCATTCTTGACCTATTGCCGTCCCTACCGGTGAGCAATGGCAAGTTTGAGTTCATGCAGCTAACCGGCAAGGCCAACGGCGCAGCGGTACAGGTGGCAGAAGGTGACCTGAAAGCAGAGAGCACGCCTACCTTCGCAGTAAAGGAAGCCACGATCAGCACTATTGCTCACTGGACACGCGCTTCTATCCAGATCCTGGACGATGCTCCAGCGCTTGAGCAGCAACTTAGCAGCCTGATGACCTATGGCGTACAAGCCAAGCTGGAAGCTGAAGTATTAAATGGTGACGGGTCAACCGGTCGTATGCTGGGTATCCTTCCCCAGGCTACGCCCTTCGTTGATAGTGCAGCCCCAGGCCTAACCCCGGCTGATCGTATCGGCCAGGCCATTACCGCTCTAGGTGCTGCAGGCTGGGTACCAGGCGCTATCGTTATGAACCACTCTGATTGGTTCTCCATTGCCAGCATGAAGGCTACTGACTCTAGCTACATTCTTGGCTCGCCTCGTGACCCAGGCCCAGCAAACCTATGGAGCGTACCTGTCGTGCTATCGGCTGGTATTCCGGTAGGTACTGCTCTGGTGCTTGATCCTGCTCAGCTGGCGGTACTGGATCGTCAATCGCCTACGGTCATGGCTTCTCGTGAAGACCGCGACAACTTCGTGACCAACCAAGTAACGCTACTGGCAGAACTGCGTGCAGGCCTGGCTGTGTTCGCTGCTGGTGCTGTGCTTAAGGTCACGCTGAACCCGGCCTAACTCCAGTCCACCTATGCAGTGTTAGTCGGCGAGTGGCTGCATAGGTGTTTCCCGCAAGGGATGGGTAAACCCCGACAGCCTGCAGGTGCGTCTCTCAGCGGCAGCCCCGCTTGCACCGTGGCAGGCACCTCTATCGGCCAGGGGTATAACCAAAGTCCAAAGCCCTCCGCTCTCGGACACCGCGCCCCCTCCCGTTCGCAGATTTTTTCCCCTTTTTGAAAAAAGTTAACAATCCGTTTACCGGCATGTTTACCAGAAAAGGGCCTACAACCCGCATAAGTCCTAGGTTTAACCCTAAAGCGACTTAACCAGGACGTTAACTTTTAAAGTCGGAGATTTAACTCATGGCTTCACGTTCATTAGGAACATTGACGCTCGACTTAGTAGCCAAGACCGGCGGCTTCGTGGCCGGTATGGATCAGGCCGAGCGTAGCTCAGAGAAATGGCGCCGCCAGGTCGAACAAAATATGAAAGCAGCGGGTACGGCTGTGGCCGGAGCTTCTGCAGCAACCGTTGCAGCGCTCGCAGCTATGACAGTCTCTACCGTCAATAACGCGAAGGAAATCAGCCGGTTTGCTGCCGTATCAGGCGCCTCGGTTGAGGAATTCCAGCGCATGGCTGTTGGCGCACGGCAGGCCGGCATTGAAAACGACAAGCTAGCCGATATCTTCAAAGACGTGTCCGACAAGCTGGGCGACTATGCCACAACAGGTGGAGGCGAGCTAAAGGACTTCTTTGATACCGCCGCCAAGCAAGCTGGCGTTACAGCAGATAGCTTTAAAGGCCTAAGCGGCCCTGCTGCCTTGGGCCTATTTGTCGATACGCTGGACAAGGCAGGCGCCAGTCAGCAGCAGGTTACCTTCTTTATGGAGAGCTTGGCTGATGACGCCTCTCTTCTATATCCGCTGATGAAAAACAACGGTGAAGGCATGAAGGCCTTTGCCGATGAAGCAGAGCGTGCTGGAGCAATCCTCAGTAGCGATACGATCAGGCAGGCCAACGAGCTAAGTGCCGCCATGTTCCTGATGGATAACGCAACCACTGGCGTGAAGAACCAGATCAGCACTGCATTGATTCCAGTCCTGGCTGACTTTGCTAGAGGACTATCCACAACCACAACCGACACGGCTTTAGCTGCAACCGTAGCTGATGATCTGGCTGATGGACTGCGCGCCATTGGTAAGGGTGCAGTCGGCGCCGTTGCTGGGCTTCATATAGCAGGCAAGGCCATTCAGGGGCTGTATGACCTGAACGAAGCCTCTAAGGGTGAGGGCTCTTGGTGGGAAACCATCCTCCCGCCTGTCCGCATGTACCGAGCGTATGAGAGCTTCGACAAGATCAAGGAGAGTGCGAGCGGTACAGCTGACGGTCTCAATGATCTGGCCCTTGGCTATGCAGGATTCATGGAGAAGATCGACGGCCAGGGCGCTACCGGAGGCGAAGACCGGCTAAAGAAGCTGGGCGAGTTCATGAGCCAGTATCAGGACATGCTCAAAGGTCAGAGCGGATCCGGTGTGAGTAGTGTAGCAACCAGCGCGACCAAAAAAGCTACGGATGCCGTAGAGCAGCAACTAGCCGCGCTTAAGGAACAGGCCGAAACCGTTGGTATGAATACCGAGGCCCTGACCCTGTACCGTCTGGAGCAGGACAAGGCGACTGATTCACAAAAGACTCTGGCTGCTGCCTATCTTGAAACCATCTCTGCTTATGACAAGCAGCAGGAGGTCATGAAGAACTATTCCGCCCTGGTAGTAGACCTGCAAGGCGATGAAGAAAAGCTTTTAGCTACGACAAAAGAACGCCTGGCTGTACTGGATGCGGCAAAAGGCTCGATTGGCGATGAGGAATACCGAAAGACGGCCACACTTATTATTGATCAATCCACCGTAGAGGCGCCTGAATTTGGCGGGATTGATGCAGAGTTTGGTGGCGCCTCTGGCGAACTGGATAAGATCAACGATGCTCAGGAAAAGCTCGAAGAGTGGTATCAGACCCAGCTCGATATGCTTAACCAGAACCGCCAAGCCCGGGCCGACCTTAACGCCGAGTGGGATGCAGAAGAGGAAAGAATCAAGCAGGAGCACCAGGATCGCTTGAACGATATTGAGCGCTCCCGTCAGAACGTCATGCTGACCTCTGCACAGAATACTTTCGGCTCACTAGTAGACATCACCAAGACCATGGCCGGCGAACAATCGACTGCCTATAAGGCCATGTTTGCCGCTCAGAAGGCTTTTGCTATTGCCGAGTCTCTGGTGGCGATTCAGCAAGGCATAGCCATGGCCGCGGCTAACCCCTTTCCGCTCAACCTGGCCGCTATGGCCTCGGTTGCCGCAGCAACAGCTGGGATCGTCTCCAATATCTCAGCCATCGGTATGGCTCACGATGGCATCGACTCAGTGCCTGAAACAGGTACTTGGCTACTCCAAAAAGGTGAACGCGTCACAACTGCTGAGACTAGTGCCAAGCTAGACAAAACCTTGAGCGAGATTCAAGGAAGCCGCAGCGGATCAGACATGTCACCTGTCATCAACATTACGTCCAACCCCGATAAGGCCGGCCAGGCGTCAAGCCGGAAAGAGGATGGGCGCTGGGTAATCGACCTGATCGTGGCGGACACAATGGGCGACGGCAAAATGCAGAAGGCCCTAGCCCAGAAGTTTGGCCTAAAAAACAGAGGACGTTGATATGAGCGAAAAACCCAAGCTACTTGAGCTGGAGCCAGCCAAGCACTACGTAGTGGAAAACAACACAGGCGTAAAGATCGAGGTTGAAGTCATCACTGGTAATGGAACGAGGATAATCTCTACAGCGCAGCATGGAGAGTCGGTGCACGTATTCCCGGCCGATGGAGAGAAGATCGATATTTTATACCGCTGGTTTGATACGAAACCGAGGCTACGGCTGGTTTAAGCATGGGGGGATGGCTCAGACTTAGGCCATCCTACTCCGGACGCCGCCCCCTCAGTCTTTTTTACATATCCGCAAAATACGAGTTTCGAATAATACGTCTGCCTAAGCTCATCACGGCCAATAAAAAAGCTAGTGCTAACTAAAGCTCCCTCTCTTCCGGTCGATACCTTATGTAACCAGGCAGTAGCACCCCTCCTGCTACTGTCGGTTTTCCCTATTTAAGCCTCACTCCAGTGGGGCTTTTTTTTGCCTCACGAAACTCAAAAACAAGCCCAGCAGCAAGATTCTTGTACACCTACATGTACACCTAAAAATAAAACAAGCCTGCAATCATTGTAATTAATGAATAATTAGACTCCCTTCGCCGCTCCAGTTTGCTTTCTCCGTAAGCCTAGAGCTTACCTCTCTGCTACAAATGTTCACCTCTGCTCGTTGCTGAAAGCCAGCTACTCCTAAGATGAAACATCAGACATCTTTGCCATTAGAGCCGATGTAGCGGTGGGAATACCCGTCAAGACTGGTCACAGGCATCAGGAAGCCTCACGCCAGCGAGCGCGCTTGGCGGCCTGCGTCTGACAGGCTTCGCGAAAAGCCTGAAACAACCGAAGCGAAACCGGGTTCTCCTGAAATTGCCATTCTGGATGCCATTGCACACCAAGGGTAAAGCCAGGCGCGCCTTCGACGGATACCGCCTCCACTAACCCGTCAGGTGACACGGCCTCGGCACGCAGCCCAGGAGCCAGACGGTCGATGCCCTGGCTATGCAGCGAATTAACATTGAAACTACCCGCCAGTCCACGCTGCGCGAGCACGCCTCCCGGCAGAACTTGCACCGGGTGCTGCTCTACATACTGATCGGCCAGTACCTCGCTCTGTGGCTCACGGTGATCGCGATAGCCCGGCACCTCATGCACTTTCTGATGCAGGGTGCCACCCAACGCCACGTTCAGCTCCTGAAAACCACGGCAGATACAAAATATGGGTATGCCGCGTTCAAGTGCCGTGCGTAGCAAGGGAAGCGTCATGCGATCTCGAAACGCGTCGTGCAAAGTGCCTTCGGCACTAGGTGCTCCGTTGTAATTGTGCGGCTCGACATTGGACGGTGAGCCGGTGAACAGCAGGCCATCCAGATGCTCCAGCAATTGCTGCGGCTCCCGCGGCTCGTTTAGCGCCGGTAGGATGAGCGGAATTCCAGCAAAGCCAGCCGCTTCGACATACTTGTCGCCTACAGTATGGGACGAATACTTGCCGAGCTGTTGCCGGCAGGCCGTAACGCCAATCAAGGGAATCTGTGACATCCAACGCTCCTCTTGCCGGACTACACGCCGAGCCGGTCACGCAACTGGTAGTAAGCGGCGCCAAGTGCAGAGAAAGGAACCTGCATCATGCGACCACCGGGGAAAGGGTAATGAGGCAGGCTGGCAAAGGCATCGAAACGCTCGGCCTGCCCGCGTAAAGCCTCGGCCAATATCTTGCCGGCCAGATGCGTATAAGTGACGCCATGGCCGCTACAGCCCTGAGAGTAATAAAGGTTGTCGCCAAGCCGGCCGACCTGAGGCAGGCGCGAGAGCGTTAGCAGGAAGTTACCTGTCCAGGCGAAATCGATTTTGACCTTGGCAAGCTGCGGAAACGTCTTGAGCATCTTGGGCCGGATGATCTTTTCGATATTCGCCGGATCGCGTGCACCGTAAACTACCCCGCCGCCATAGATCAGGCGACGGTCGCCGCTGAGTCGGTAATAGTCGAGCAGGTAATTACAGTCTTCGACGCAATAGTCCTGAGGCAGCAGCCTATGGGCCAGCTCCTCGGACAGCGGTTCGGTGGCGATGACTTGTGTACCACATGGCATGGATTTAGAAGCAAGTTCCGGCACTAGACCGCCCAAATAAGCATTGCCGGCCACTACCACAAAACGGGAGCGAACCTGCCCTTTAGGAGTGTGCACGACAGGTCGGTCGCCACGATCAATACGGATCGCCGGGCTCTGCTCGTAAATGTTTCCCCCTAGGGATACCACTGCCGCGGCCTCGCCCAGGGCAAGGTTAAGCGGATGGATATGGCCACCGCTCATGTCCAATAAACCGCCGACATAGCGGTTCGTGGCCACTACGTCGCGGATACGACGGCTGTCCAGTAGCTCGAGCTGATCATTGCCGTAGCGTTCCCAGAGACGCTTTTGCGCCTCCAAGTGCTTCATCTGTTTGTCGTTGAAGGCAGCGAAAACACCGCCATCCTTCAGGTCGCACTCGATGCCATAGCGGGCGACCCGCTCACGGATGATTCGTCCCCCCTCGAATGCCATGGCTCCCAGCAAACTGGCCTGCCGTGCACCTACGGTTCGCTCGATAACGTCGATGTCGCGGCTGTAGCTATTGACGATCTGGCCGCCGTTACGGCCCGATGCGCCGAAGCCGACTTTGGCTGCCTCTACGATCGTGACTGTAAATCCTTGCTCCAGGAGAAAAAGCGCCGTGGAAAGGCCTGTGTAGCCGGCGCCAATGATGCAGACGTCGCACTCGACACTATCCAGCAGCTCTGGATAGTCGACATGCTGGTTGCGAGACGCCGCATAGTAACTAGTTGTATGTTGCTGCATTGATAACTCCTTGAAACCAGACCTGCTATGCGTCCGCCTTACAGCTTGCTACAGGTGGCCTTGAGCTCGGTGTACTGGTCGAAAGCATTCAGCGAGTTGCCGTATCGGCCCTCGATAAAGGCACGCCCTTCGATCATCGGGCGGGCATACAGCGCTTCCCAGGTTTCACGTGGCGGAATGCTCATCAAAACCTCCTGATCAGACGGTATGCAGGTACCAGTTGTATTCCAGATCCGAAATCGAGACTTCAAACTCGCGCAGCTCGCTTTCCTTGCAGGCTACAAAGATGTCGATGTAGTCGGGGCTGATGTACTGATTGAGAACCTCACTGTCATCCAGCTCGCGCAAGGCGTCACGAAGGTTGTTTGGCAGGCTCTGCTCAAGCTGCTCGTAGGAGTTACCCTCGATCGGCGTGCAGGGCTCGATACGCTGCGTCAGGCCATGATGGATACCCGCCAGAATCGACGCCATCATCAGGTAGGGGTTGGCATCTGCACCGGCGACGCGGTGCTCAATACGCACGGCATCCGGGCTGCCGTTAGGCACCCTAACCGCAACCGTCCGGTTATCCAGCCCCCAGGACGGCGCATTGGGTACATAGAACTGGGCGCCGAAACGGCGATACGAGTTGACATTCGGACACAGAAAAGCCATCGACGCGGGCATCGTTTCGAGGATACCGCCAATGGCATGGCGCAAAGAATCACTCTCTAGCGGATCGTCACTGGTAAAGATATTGCGGCCGGTCTGCTTGTCCAGTAGAGAAATATGTACATGGAGACCATTACCCGCCTGGCCGGGATAGGGTTTGGCCATGAAGGTAGAGTCCATTCCATGGTCATAAGCCACGTTCTTAATCAGGCGCTTGAGCAGTACCGCATAGTCGCAGGCCAGCAATGCATCCTCCACATGATGGAGATTGACCTCGAACTGTGCCGGTGCGCTTTCCTTAACGATGGCATCCGCCGGGATTCCCTGAGCTTTGGCGGACTCAATCATGTCTTGCAGGCAATCGACATACTCATCCAGATCGTCGATCAGATAGACCTGGGTCGAATGGGGACGCTTACCGGAGATAGGCGACCGCGGAGGCTGCGGTCGCCCGTTCAGGTTATCCTGGTCGATCAGGTAAAACTCTAGTTCGAATGCGGCGCAAATACGCAGCCCCAGGTCATCGAACTTTGCAATGACCTGACGTAGCACTTCACGGGGATCCGCAAAGAATGGCCGTCCATTCAGTTCATGCATGGTCATGAGAAGCTGAGCCGTAGGGCGCTTCTGCCACGGCTCGAAACTTAATGTACCTGGAATCGGGAAACAGACCCGGTCGGCATCGCCTATATCCAGTCCGAGCCCTGTGCTCTCCACCGTCGAGCCATTGATATCCAATGCAAAGAGCGAGGCCGGTAAATTGATGCCACGCTCATAGACTTTAGGCAGACTGGCCCGCTCAACTCGCTTGCCCCGGACAACGCCGTTCATGTCTGCGATAAGCAGGTCGACGTACTGAATACCGGGATGGGCTTGAAGGAACTGGCTTACTTCACTGGACGGAATGGCGTGGGCGAGAACCGACGACATGATTTGGCATCCTTTTTATTAACCTAGCGGCATATGCCGCGGAGCCGCTCGTGCAGCAAGAGCGGCTCGGTTAGGTTGTTGTTTTGATCCCTTACGGGAGGGGAACCCTACTTCCGCCAGACCTCCCCAAACGCCCGCTGATGTGCTGGACGTGGCTCCAGTATAAGATGGCTCCAACGCAAACAGACATGGGCACTTGAGCAAGGAAACATTGCATCCATGCACTATCAGATTACCCATACTGATCTCTCCCTGATCCTTGCCTTGGTTCGCGGGCGCTCCCTCGCACGTGCTGCCAATTTGCTACACGTGGACGTTTCAACGGTGTTTCGCTCGATTCGTCGGCTGGAAGCCAATCTAGGCTCGGCGCTTTTTGAAAAAAGTCGTAGCGGTTATTTGCCTACCGACACGGCCCAGGCCCTGGCAGAGCAGGCGGAACGCGCCGAGCAAGCCCTGGAGGCGGCCCGGGTCGTGCTGGAGCATGGCGACGCCGTAGTTAGCGGCAACATACGCCTCACCTGTACCGATGCCGTACTGCATAGCCTGCTGCTACCGGCCTTGGCCGAGTTCATGCCGGGTTATCCAGCCTTGTCCCTGGAGATGGCTACGTCCAACAGCTTTGCCAACCTGAGCCGCCGCGATGCCGACATCGCCCTGCGCCTGACCGACTCCCCCCCGGAGCATTTGGTTGGACGCTGCCTGGGCAGCGTCTCCCATGTCATTTGTGGGCATGTAAAGTACCGTGAGCGCTTGCGCAATACGCCCACTGCTGTCCCCTGGGTTGCACCGGACGACTCGCTGCCGGATCACGCTACTGTAGTCTGGCGCACCCGACAGTATCCGGACCTGATCCCCCGTTACCGCTGCGGCAGCATGTATGCGGTAGCCCAGTTGGTACATGCTGGCATGGGCGTGGCGGCCCTGCCCGACTACATGGTGGATAGCTTGCCCGAGGTAGAACAACTGAGCGACGCCCTGCCCGGCTGCGACACCCAGTTGTGGCTGCTGACCCGCCCGGACTGCCGCTCGCTCCGCTCAGTGCAAACCCTGCTCGACGAACTGGCGCCCCGTTTGCGCAAGGCATTGAACGGCGACTGTTGATAGGCGTAGCGTCTTATGGACTTGATCATCGCCTATCGCGGCCCTCTAGGGCTGTAATGCCTCCCCAACAAAACAACCCGCATATCTCCATGTGCACGGAGCGTTACAACCAAGAGATAGGGGAGCGTGAACAAGGCCCCCATCATGAGGGTAAGAAAGCCCCAGACCAGCCCCAGCCGCCACGAGCGCGCACGATAAACAACCCACGCAGCGATCAGCAGTAGGTTAAGGCTGAAATCGGTATTGAACTGCGCACGCCAGGGATGGGTAAGATCTCCCAGAAACACATAGGGCGCCTCGATCAGGCCTCTCTCTGCAACGGCATGTAGGGTGATGCCCAGCAGTACAACCCATCCCGTCACGAGTGTTAAGCGCAATACGATCATGCCGGTTTTCATCGCGTTTCCTCCGTACGGAAATGCCAGCGGTTCTGTTTGAGTTAGAGCTTGGTCGGTTCTTGTGCAGACAACGTTTCGTAAAGTGATCGTATGGGACTAGGGGCTTGTCCAAGCAGAGAGGCTTAATTTGTTTTGAAAGGTATACCTATGCGAAAGGCCCGCAGTTCCATCAGGCTTGAACGGCTCGAGCGTTTCATCACGTGGGCCTCTGTGCACCATCCGGACTTCATACTCAAGAAGAATCACCAAGAAAAATGGTTCGTGTATTACGCGAGCCAGAAGAACGTGGATATCGCCCGTGCTGCCAAGGCTTTCTGGCTAGGGCTTGATGAAGAAGCGGTTGCTACGATCTTCGCTCACCCCGAAACGACTAGCCTGATCGACCGCCTTCTGGCACGCGACCAAAAGGACTATAGCTGTGCCGTCACGGTCTTCGGCATTGAGAAAACATTCAGTTGCGGCTCTATTCAGAACCTGCTGGAAGTGGACTGGGCCTTGCAGCTTCCCGATAGCGATTCCCGCGAAGCATTTACAGCCCATGTGAATGCCTTGATCCAACGTATCGTCCAGGAGCGCTTGAAAACGCTAGAGCAGCCGCTTGCTCACCTGAACGAGGAAGAAAAACAGCTTTGCCTGGACAGACTTCACCCTGATATTGCTCGGATTGATGAGTTCTTGGGCAGAGTCATTGATGCGATCAACGAGTTCACCCATGAACTGCGTTATGTGGTGGAGCTGCGGCGGGATGGTCTGGCGCTGGATGTGCAGCGCCGCATTCCCAGTGGTCAGGGTCATGTATTAAGCGCACAGGAAGTAGAGGATTGGAAAGCGCAGGATAGGCAGGCGCTGGAAAACAAGTTCGGCCTGATGCTTGAGGCAGCCGAGGACTTCGATCTCCAGGTACTCGGGCAGAAACGCTTGAACGAGCTGTTCATGATGGGGCCGGACAAGCTTCAGCGGGCTATCCGCTTTGCCCGCGCCGAGTACAACGAGAAGATGGCCTTTGCCGTCCTGCTTGAAAATAATCCGCGCTTTGTTCATTACCATAAGCTCTACCCTGCCCGGCGGCTGACACGCAAATGGACGGCGTTGCTCGGCCCTACCAACAGCGGTAAGACGCACCGCTCCATCGAGGCGATGACCTCCGTCAAGCATGGCATCTATCTTTCCCCGTTGCGTCTGATGGCCCTGGAAAACCAGGAGCGTATCGAGGCCATGGGTATCCCCTGCTCCCTGGTAACCGGCGAAGAGCAGATCATCCGTGAAGGAGCGACCCACTTTTGCTGCACGGTAGAGGAATTCGCGCGCTTCCGGCATCAGCATTGGGACGTGGTCGTGGTCGACGAGGTTCAAATGCTGGCCGACCCGCAACGGGGCTGGGCCTGGGTGGATGCGCTAGTAAGCGCCCATACGCCGGATTTGATCATGACCGGCCCGGCACTTATCGAGCCCTCGCTTAAAACCTTGTGCGACCTGTGTGAAGATCGACTGGTAGTGACCCGCACCAAGCGCCTGTCACCGGTCGATGTGTCCAAACACTCGACAACGCTCAAGCATTTGGACGAAGGTTCGATGCTTGTAGCGTTCAGCCGCAAGACCGTACTGGAGCTGAAGGGTTTGCTGGAGACCACCGGCAAGACCGTCTCGGTGGTGTATGGCAACCTGTCGCCCGAAGTACGCCGCGAGCAGGCCCGGCGTTTTCGTGAAGGTGAAGCGGACATCATGGTAGCCACCGATGCCGTTGGCATGGGGCTTAACCTGCCGGCCCATACGCTCTGTTTTTATACGGATGAGAAATTCGACGGCATCCAGAACCGCCAGCTCACGGTGCAGGAGGTCAAGCAGATCGGCGGACGTGCCGGGCGCTTTGGTCATCATGAAAGCGGCACGATTACGGCCTTGGAGGCGTCGACACTCAAAACGATACGGCGCTTATTCAACAGCCCGGACCAGCCAGTGGACCTTTCGCAGTTCCAGGTACGCCCTTCGCTCGAACACTTGATGGCCATTTCCGAGCTCATGCACGAACCCAGCCTGCTACGCGCCTGGCTGACGTTTAACCGGAATATCAATTATGGGGACGAGTTCATCTCTATTCTGCCGGACGAACTGGCCGACTGGATCAGACTGATCGACGATCTAAACATACCCTTGTCGCTGCGCTGGATCTTTGCCTGTACGCCCATTCGTGGCGGTCTGGAGAGCCCGGCGAGCATATTCGCCCAGGGCTGGCTGAAACGAGTCGCGGCCAGCAAGGTGGTCGATCTACCACGGCTCATTATCGATGCAGATCTCGCCACGCTGGAAAGCTCACTGCATATCATCGAGACGTATCTTCATCTAGGCCGGACGTTGCCGGATCACTTTCCTCATGTCGAGAAAGGTGAAGAGCAGCGCAGCCTCCTGAACGGTGCCATTACCCGGGAGTTGTCCCGACGGCGGAAGCCGGGCCGTATCGAACGCCGACAAGCCAGCCGGAGCGGAAGCGGCGCACGTAAGGTCTGCAAGCAATGCGGCAAACCGATGCCCTTATTGGGTCGGGAGTTCCGGCTGTGTGACAGGTGCTGGCGTGAACAAAAAGCCCGGTCGTGATGGCCGGGCGAAACCTTATAACGCTTAGCGAGCAGGCCTAGCCGTGCTCGCGGCTTTTGTTCATGCGTCGTAGGATGCCCTCCGGTATGTTCTCCTTTACCTCCGGCTTTTCCTGCTCTTCTGCTATCGGTTCGAGGTCATGGTCATGCAGCCAGATCAAGGCGTACTGGTTGATCTGAGTCGCCTCGTAAGCTTTCCAGGCCTTCTGGGCCTTGGGAAAGTTCTTGAGTTCATAGTCGAACGTACGCAGCGGCTTGCGATCCGTTAGCGCCTGGGTCAATACAGGGTGCGCATGTGGGTCGTGAAGGTCGAACAGAAAGGCTTCACGCATGGCGATACGCTCGGCCAACCCAAGCGGTTCGATTGGCACATAGCGACCTTTCTCGCTTTCGATGGCATGCAGCTCTTCCGGCTCGAAGTCATCCTCCGTCAGGTTCAGGAGCCTACCGGTTTCCAGGTCAAGGATGTAATCAGTCCGGTCCTCCTGGGTAAGGGCAGATGTAAGGGCGGCAAGGTCTATCGTAATCGGGCGCATGATGACATCAACTTACTGTGACTTGACGATACTACTGTGACTGGCAGCACCTCATGAGGTGCCCCGGACCTGAAGAGCGGTCGCCAGCACAGAGTGGGCTCAGTAACTTGAAAGCCACAGCGTAAGCTGTGGCTTTCTATACATCATGCAGGAGGGTTAGGGGGCAAGGTATTTTTCGGTGAGCTGCACCTGAGCCTTGAGTGGGCGCTCCACGGCATTGGCGCCAGCGCTAACTTTGTAGTATCCCCCGGCAATACGCCAGGCGTTGGCCTTGTCGTCATACCGCGCTACGAGCCGTGGGTCGACCGTAACAGAAACGTGCCTGGTTTTGCCCGGTTTCAACTCCACACGGTCCCAACCAACCAGCCGGCTCGTGAACCCATCCTGCGCATCGGTATTGCTCACATAAAACTGGGGCGTATCAATCCCGGTGAGCGACCCTTTGTTAGTTACATCCATGCCCAGCACCAGCTTGGAGCCACGCACGTGTGCGGTTAGGTTACTGTAGCTGAACTGGGTATAGGACAGGCCATAGCCGAACGGGAATAATGGCTTCTTACCTTCTCGCTCATACCACTTGTACCCTACATCAGCCCCTTCGATGTTGTAGTTTTCGGAGAATAGACCCTTGCGTTCCTCCCCTGGGTTGGACGTGGTTGTAGCCGGATCACGCATCGTCGGGCGCGGCAACTGGCTTTCGTCCTGCGGGAAAGTAATCGGCAAACGGCCGGATGGATTCACGCGACCAAACAAGACGCTGGCAATGGCTTCGCCTCCCTTGGAGCCAGAGTACCAGGCTTCAACCACGGCCGGCACGTTGTCGAGCCATGGCATTTTCACCGGGCCGCCGGTTTGCAGCACGACCGTAGTGTTGGGGTTAGCCTTGGCGACAGCCTGGATCAGGGCATCCTGGTTATCCGGAAGGCTCAGATCCTTCACATCAACAGACTCGGCTGTCCACTGCTGCGCAAAGACAATGACGGCATCAGCACCCTGCGCCAGCTGAGCGGCCTGCTGAAAGTCTTCCCCGCTATCGTATACCACCTGTGCATTAGGCGCTTCGGCCTGGATGGCCTTGAGTGGAGCAGAAGGGTGATAGACTATGTTCGCAATGAAACTATTGTCCGGATACGGCGACGGTACTTTCACGCTGCCCAGCGGCGTCACCTGACTAGAGCCACCGCCAGAAAGCACGCCCACGTCGGCATGACTGCCAATGACAACAATACGTTTGGCCTTGGCGGACAGCGGCAACTGGTTATTACTATTTTTCAGCAGCACGATGCCCTGCTCGGCTACTGCTCTAGCAACTTCGGCATGAGCAGCGTAATCAATATCCGCAGTTTTGGCCGGATGATCCACCGCTCCTACTGCAAACAGGCTGCGCAGGATGCGTGTGACCATATCGTCCAACCGGGCCTCGGGTACCCGTCCCTCCTGTACGGCTTTTTTCAACGGCTCGCCAAAAAAGACTTCAGGGTCGAGGTTTTCACCGGACTGCTGGTCCAACCCTGCCCGCGCCGCCTTTTCCAGCGAATGAGTCGCACCCCAGTCGGACATGACCCAACCCTTGTATTTCCAATCGCCTTTCAAAACGTGTTTGATCAGGAACCTGTTTTCCGAGGCGTAGTCGCCGTTGTACCTGTTGTAGCCGGTCATGACCGACCCCGGCTGGCCTTTCTCGATAGCCAGCTGGAAAGCCAGCAGATCGGACTCACGTGCCGCCGCTTCGTCGATGCTGGAGCTCACCATTACACGCCCGGTTTCCTGAGCGTTCAGCGCAAAGTGCTTGGTGGTGGATACAACATGCTTGCTTTGAATCCCGGCGATGGAATTCCCAGCCAGAGTGCCAGCCAGCAGCGGATCTTCACCCAAATACTCGAAGTTCCGGCCATTGCGCGGCTCGCGGGTCAGGTTGACCCCACCCGCCAGCATCACATTAAAACCCTTGGCATGGGCCTCCGTGCCAACCATCTCTCCTCCCTTACGCGCCAACGCGGGGCTGAACGTGGCAGCCAGCATCATGCTCGAGGGCAGCGCCGTGGCGTTGTCGCCTGGCCGGACATCATAGGGATTGGTCACGCCCAGGCTTGCATCGCTCTCTTGCAGCGCAGGAATGCCAAGCCGTGGTACGCCAGGCGCATAGGCAGCAGAGCCGATGGCGCCTTCGGGCTTTGGCGTATCGCCTAAGGGATAGCCAAAGGGCGTATGGACCAACGCGATCTTTTCGTCCAGCGTCATGGCCTTGACGACCGCTTCGGCGCGTTGATCAGGGGACTCACGCTGAACAGATGCATCCGCTGCCCAGGCATGGCTGGCCGTCAAAAGGGCCGCACTAAGCGAAGTAAGGGAAAAACCGTCTCGTCCAACTTTTCTTGTCATTATCGATATCCTTAGATGAGGGACAGGTCCGAAGCCGTGGCATGCTTTCGGCTCGCTGGAAAGACCAGAAGGGAAACTAATTAGTTTCCAACTTTTTACTAATTATTTTTTGGACACCCATGACTGTTAAGAACCGCCCTCGCGCAGAAAGACAAGCACCTCTGGATCGCCTGATCGAAGCCGCCCTACAGGTGTGGCTGGAACAGGGCTATCACGCCAGTATGGACACCATTGCCGAACGGGCAGGCATGTCCAAGCGTACGGTCTATGGCGTGGTTCGCTCGAAAGGCGAACTGTTCGAAGCGGTCATCGATGCCTATATGGGTCAGGCGATAGCCTGCATCGGCACGCCGGGTAACGATCTGACGGAAGGGCTGTGTCGCTATGTGCGCGCTATTGCTGATGTATCGCTGGGTGAAATTCCGGTGGGTCTGTTGCGGCTGGTATTGGCCGAAGCGAAGGCTTTTCCCGAGATAGCGCGCCTGTACGATGAGCGTGGCGCCTACAAGGCAGTAGAGCTATTGGCCGGATGGCTTGAACAGCAGTGCCAAGCCGGACGCCTGCATGTACCCGATACGATGGAAGCCTCGGCCATGTTGTTTGGCATGGTAATTCCAGGTCCACAGCGGCGAGCCGCCTTAGGGGTAGCGCCCTCCCCGACGCCTGAAGAACTGGATCGGCTGATCAGTCATGCCGTCCAGATCTTTTTACGAGGCGCCGAAATCAGGCACGCTTGACGCGTGAGGCAAGCTGGGCGCCCTGCCCGTAGGGCATAACATTATTACGCCCGGCGCCCTTGGCTTTATAAAGAGCTTGGTCAGCACACTTGATCACTTCTTCCGGCGTGCGTGCGGCCGTGCCCCGCTCGGCAACTCCCATGCTGACGGTAATAAATACGGGCTTGGCCTCGCTCGCACCGCGATGCGCCTTACCTTGATCATCGTCTTTCGGTCGATTCTGCGGATCCCGAATCCGCAAAGGATAGGTCTCGATGCTACGACGAACCTCTTCCAGATGCGGCAAACATTGTTCAAGCGTCTTGCCGGGAAACAACAGCGTGAACTCTTCGCCGCCATAGCGGAAGGCGCTGCCGCCGCCACCCACCTTGCGCATCTTGCTGGCAACCAGCCTGAGCACCTGATCACCCACGTCGTGGCCGTGTGTATCGTTGAATTTTTTAAAATGATCCACGTCGGCCATGGCAATAACGTACTGGCTACCCAACCGACTTAAGCGCTCATTCAATGCACGCCGACCCGGAATACCTGTCAGCTCATCGCGGAACGCCATGTAGAACGTTTCATGAATGACCGAGCCCAGGATCATGAGTTGGGCGCAACTGATTACCACATCGAGGACATGCGGCGCGATAAACACCTGGGACCACATCCAGGCTAAACAGGCGATAGCGACAATAGGTGCGGCATGTTGCGGGCGAGGAAACAGGGCATAACGAACAACCACTGTGCCCCAGCCCACAATAGAAGTGATATAGGCCAGCTGTGCCAGCTTCATCCAATCACCATGCAAGCTAGGCCAATAGATGGTATCCACCAAGTGGAGCATGCCGTCCGGATAAACACGCCCCAGCGCCAGGGGCACAACCGTGGCCACCAGTAGAAGCGCTACGCGGCTAATGGTGTCCTGCAGGAGATGCGCCTTGATGGACCAGACGCTGTACACCCCAACGAGCAAGGGCGCAAGAATGGTCGCCAGATGAAAAACCAGAGGCGTCTCTGCCCGAAGGGTATGAGTTGCCTGGAAATGCTCCGTCTGCAGCGACAGCGACACATGGACGATATACAGCGTGATTAGCGTAAACAGCTGGCTTTGACGCTGATAAACCACACAGAAGGCACCGCCCAGCAGAACGAGCAACGTGGGCAATACGTTAAACAACGACGTAAAAAAGGTCGTACCGGGCCAGTAAAAACTAAGTAACCAGGCTACGGCCGCCAGAAACACAGGCGGCAAAAAATGAATCGGGCTTTGAGAGAAGCGGTTCCGCACAATACATCCTGATAACAACGTTCATCGGAGCGATGAAACAAATCAGTGAACGACGTCGATCGTCAGCCCAAGCACTCTTAAAAAGCACTAATGGCTTTTAGATATCAAGGGGCGGAGCATACACCTTGACGCCAGAAATCCGTAACTACCTCCCTGTATCTGCCGCTTCGTTTGAAACTTAATGGGTAACTGTATAGGTTCCTAAGAAATAGGAACTGGCAAAAGAAATACGGCACCCTTTTGGTAGGGCCGTATAAAGAAGACGATCCAGGTTTTAAACCGCATTAAGCGGAATCTTCAGGTAATGGATTCCATTGCTTTCGGGAGGCGGTAGTTCACCCGCGCGAATATTCACCTGTACGGATGGCAAGATCAGGGCGGGCATCTTGAGGGTAGCGTCCCGTGCCGTGCGCATCGCGACGAACCCGTCCTCAGTCACGCCTTCATGCACATGTACATTGTAGGTGCGCTCCTGACCAACGGTGGTTTCGTTGCGGTATTCGTCACGCCCCGGCGCCTTATAGTCGTGGCACATGAACAGGCGGGTTTCGTCTGGTAGCTGAAAGATCTTTTGAATCGAGCGGTACAACTGGCGGGCATCCCCACCGGGAAAGTCGCAGCGGGCGGTGCCGTAGTCCGGCATGAACAGCGTATCGCCGACAAAACCGGCATCGCCGATGACATAGGTCATACAGGCCGGCGTATGACCGGGTGTGTGCAAGGCGAAGCCTTCCAGCGAGCCGATTGAAAAGCGTTCGCCATCCCGAAACAGATGGCCGAAAGGCGCTTCTTGGGCAAGCCGTTCTGCCTCGATATTAAGCAGGCGGGAAAAGGCACCTTGAACATCCCTTATATGTTCTCCAATAGCCAGCGTACCTCCTACACGCCTACGTAAGTATGCCGCAGCGGATAAGTGATCAGCGTGGACATGGGTTTCCAGAAGCCATTGCACAGACAGCCCGTTCGCCTGAATGTAGTTGACCATCCGATCAGCACTGGTTGTAGCGATATGCCCGGAGGCCTGCTCATAGTCCAGTACGGAATCAATCAGGGCACACTGGCGTGTGGCGGGATCGGTCACAACATAACTAAACGTATGGGTGGCATCATCGAAAAAGGTCGTCACGTGAGGTTGCATACAGTCTCCTCTCGAATCGCAGTACAAACAGCGGTTTAGGCTTCAGGGATATCTATCCAAGATTTTTCTTCTTGGTTGATCCATTGATGCACGCCCAGCGACCTTGACTAACTACCCTGCTCGCCTGAAGCAGGCCGGCATACCGGCCCCGTTACAAACTCTCCTGACAACGCTACGCAAGCGCTATAAGCCACACGGCTGAGGCATCTCCTTATGCCTCACGTGAGTGGTGATACTCATACCTGAGAAACTGAGTTGATAGTTGTCAGCTAGAACACAAAGCTTGACTAAGACATTTGATCACTCTTTTTCATTAGCAAACTCACGGAAGGCCTGCGCAATGTTCTGTCTTAGCTGCTCATCATCCCAAGGCTTTGTCAGAAACTTATAAATAGCCCCCTGGTTGATAGCATCTGTAACCGACTTCAAATCGGTATAACCAGAAAGAACAATACGCATTGTATTCGGGTATAAATCTTTAACCCTTCTAAGAAATTCCGTGCCATTCATCTCTGGCATGCGTTGATCAGAAAGAATGACCTGCACATTATTTTTAGCCAGTAGTTCGAATGCTTCCTGCGCACGTGTAGCCATCAAAATCTTATAACCGTCCCGTCGAAGCACACGGGCCAAGGCACGCAATATATTTTCTTCGTCATCTAACAGCAGCAGTGTTTGAACTTCTTCAGTGCTAGGCGGAGGAACATCACTTACTAGAATAGGCTTTCGTAAAAATGCTTCAAGCTCATTGAAAGGCATTGGTCTGGCGAAGTAATAGCCCTGGAAAATATCGCAATGATTCTTTCTCAGAAAGGCAAACTGTGGTTCATTCTCGACACCTTCAGCCACTACTTTAAGCTTAAGGTGATGCGCCATTGAAATAATACCTTGAGTAATAGCGGCATCGTGCTGGTCGCTTATGATCTCACTGACAAACGAGCGATCAATTTTAACCTTATCAATGGGAAGACGCTTCAAATAGCTCAGACTGGAAAATCCCGTTCCAAAGTCATCAATGGAGATACTTAAACCGAGCCCTTTTAGCTCTCGTAACGTCTCTATCGCTCTTTCAGTATTATTCATAAGGACTGATTCGGTGAGCTCAAGCTCAAGTAATTCAGCCCCTAGCGCATATCGCTCCAACACAGTTTGTACGCTGGCTACAAAATTTTTTCGCTGGAAGTGCAAGGGTGAAATATTCACCGCTACGGATATACCTGTCACGCCTTGATTGCAAAGCTCACGCATCTGCCTACAGGCAGTATCAAGAACCCACAGGCTTAAAGGAATTATCTGCCCCGTATCTTCGGCTACCGGAATAAAGGTAGAAGGTGGAATAAAACCTTTTTCGGGATGCCTCCACCGCAGCAAGGCCTCAAGCCCCGTCACCCTTCCGCTACGGCCATCTATCAACGGCTGGTAATATAATTCCAGCGACTGGCTCTCAATGGCTTTCTTGAGTTCACTACGTAGAGTAACTCGATCACCAATATGGGGATTGAGATCTGAGGTATACCACTGATAGTTGTTACGCCCTTCTTGCTTAGCCTTGTTTAGCGCTCTATCCGCCTGCTGGATAAGTTGGTTAGGCTGATCTATCCGGCCATCACTAAGCGTGATACCAATACTGGCCGTAATATGCAGTTCGATATCCTGTACATGGTAAGGGCGTGCGATATCGGTAATAAGTCGCTCCGCTACTTGTAGAGCATCTTCCTCACGAGCTAGGTCAGGAAGTAAAACGATAAATTCGTCGCTACCCATTCGAGCAACCGTATCGCCAGGACGTACTTGCTCTCCCATACGCTGAGCAACTTCTACCAGGATCTGATCTCCGAGATCATGACCATATAAGTCATTGATAGGTTTGAAACCATCCAGATCAATGTACATTACCGCCAAACTACGTCCATAACGCTGGGAGATCTGGCAACCCTGCCGTAAACGGTCTTCAAGCAAAGCCCGGTTTGGTAACCCGGTCAGAGCATCGTGACTGGCGTTATAGCTCAGCTCTTCCTCATAACGCCGCTGCTCGGTAATGTCGCTTTGCACCCCAATAAAGTGGGTTAACTCGCCTTTATCATTAAAAATTGGAGAAATGAAAATATCATTCCAAAAGAGCGTTCCATCCTTACGGTAGTTACGTAAGACTTGCCTAACCTCTCGCTGTTGCGCCAAGCCTGCACGAATCGTTTCCAGGCTTGCCTGTTCATGCTCCGACCCTTGTAAGAACCTGCAGTTTTTGCCTAATACTTCGTGGGCAGAATAGCCAGTTAACCGTTCAAAGGCTGAATTAACATAAATAAGAGGGAGATCCGGTAATTGAGCGTCTGCAATAGCAACACCGTTATAGCTGGACTCAACGCTGCGCTGAAGTAAACGTAATTGCTTCTCTGACTCCTTGCGCTTAGCAATATCGCGTAGTGACAGCAAACTTGCCTGCCGCCCTTCCCACTCTGTTTTAGCGCAGTGAATTTCTACCTCAACGCTCTTACCTTCAAGCGTAGATAAGGTCCACTCATAAAGCTTATTATAGGTTTTAGGCAACAAAGGACAGTGCTGCTTTAGTTTCTCTTGAGTAGCGTTTAGTAGTCGCTCAGCGGCAGGGTTAGCGTAATACAGAACGTCATCATCACCGATGACCAGAAGAGCGTCCCTGGTATCATCCAGTAACTGTCGAAATGCCAACTCTCGTTGAATTAACTCTTGCCGTACTTTTTGTTTTTCAGTTAAGTCAACAGCCATTACCCAGTAGCAGGGCCGGCCATTAAGCTCAAACTCATGTGTAAAAACTTGGGCAGAAAGGCTTTGTCCATTTTTATGTTGATAACTCCAGACGTCCGTGCCCAGGTTGCCCAGAAAGTTGTTTTTATTAGTCTCCAGGTATCTCAATAGCCGCTCTTGCTCTTCAACACTTCGAAGATCCAATACAGTCATCGACATGAACTCGTCATGCGAATATCCAAAATAATCGATAGCAGCCTGGTTCACCGACAGAAAGCGCAACGTTTCTTTACTGAAAACCCACATAGGTCCGGGGTTGGCATCAAACATCAGGCGATAGCGATTTTCGCTTTCAAGCAAACTTCTCGTAGACTGATTTCGCTCAACGGCGTACCGAATGCTACGAACAAGCAAACGAGTATCGAACTGCCCTTTAACCAAATAGTCGGCAGCCCCCAGCTCAATAGCGCGAGTATCTAACTCTTCATCTTCTTGCCCGGTGAGCAAGATGAATGGTTTGGTAACACCAGCAGTCAACGCTTGATTGATTAATTCCAGTCCCGAGTCAGGACCAAGACGATAATCAACCAAGTACAGATCATGGGCCTGCTCTAGGATTGCCTGTAATCCAGCCTCAGCACTATTTTCCCAGTCCAGCCCAAACGTTGACTTTTTAGCTTGACGCAACAGATCGCGCACAATGAAAAAGTCGTCCTCATCATCATCGATCAGTAATACGCGTAAGCTGCAATTCAAAGGGCTCATAGCGGGTCCTTACTGTTCGAGAATTCAACTAAATCTGGCCACTTGCGACCAAACTCTCTAACCAACTCAAGCAACCCACTAAATGTAACGGGCTTGGTAAGAAAAGCGCTAACGCCTGCCTTATAACTATGAGCAATGTCTTCTTCGGCTGAAGATGTAGTCAGGATAACAACAGGAAGATGATGTAGCTGCTGGTCTCCCCTGATTTCGTTTAACGCTTCCCGACCATCCATCAAAGGCATGTTAAGGTCCAGCAAGATAAGCCCGGGCAAGGGATACTGATTGCTATCCGAGTACGGGGTACGATGCTTGAGATAACGTATCAACTCCTCACCATCGTGCACAAAGTAAAGAGGATTAACGATTTCTGCCTCTTTAAAGGCCTCTCTAATCAACAGACAATCATCTGGATCATCATCTGCGATCAGTATGAGTGAGGGGACTTTATTCATAGCTCTTCCCTGTCAGAACGTGGAAAAGTGATACGGAATGTACTTCCCTCTCCAGGTGAACTTTTTGCTGTAATAAAAGCGTGATGGCGCTCGACTATCTTCTTGACAATAGCTAGACCTATACCTGTTCCCGCATAACTTTCACGGCTATGCAGGCGTTGGAAGGGGTTGAATATTCGGTCAAGATATTTCTCATCAAAACCAATGCCATTATCAGCTATACATAATTTCCAGGTATCGCCTGTAGTTTGTTCCGAATATATTTTGACGACAGGCGCGGTTCCAATAACTTGGAACTTAAGAGCATTACTGATCAGATTCTGTATGACCTGGCGCAACTGTGTAGGATCTCCCATGACAGTTGGCAACTCATGGCACTCAATACGAGCTCCTGTTTGCTCTATAGTAGCTTCCATGTCATCAAGGACTTCTTCCACAACATTGCTAAACTCCACCCGTTGAAACACTTGTCCACGTGTGTTGACGCGTGAGTAATTTAGTAAATCAATCACCAAGGCCTGCATACGTGATGCAGCAGAGTTCATGCGCTTCAAATAGTCACTTGCCTCTTCGTCCAAACCCGCTGTTCTGGCAGTTAAACGTTCGGAGAAGGCTTGAATCTTTCTGAGAGGCTCCTGCAAGTCGTGAGAGGCAACATAAGCAAATTCTTCTAATTCGCGATTACTGCGCTCTAGCTCACTGAGTGTAGCTTGTAATTGCTGTTCGCCCCGCTTACGGTCACTAATATCTTGAAATGAGCCTACGACACGAACAATCTTTCCATCATCATCACGTACAGGCTGAGCAGTAATACGAGCATGTATCAATCGGCCAAGAGCGGTATGGATCTCGATGTCATAGGCCATATGCTCTCCTTGCTCAATACAAAGACGCATGGCTTCTTCAGCCCTGCTGCGAAATGGCTCTGGATGCAGGGGCAGTATATCGTTCCATATAGGTATTACGTCTGGAGGAAACTCTAATAAGTTCCGGACTTCTTCAGACCAGATCATATACTGCTCAGGTAACACCAGCGCCCAGCCACCCAACTTGGCTGTATGTCCAGCCATACTTAACAATAAATTTTTTTGCTGAAGCTGCTTGAGAATAGCTTTACGCTCAGTAATGTCTTTAGCAATACCAAAGACTCCAGCAATTCTGTTATTAATTATTATTGGCTGATTGGTTACATCGAGCAGAATTTCGCCACGCGGTGTGATGATATGAGTTTCATAATGTTGATTCATCCCCTGGCTTGCGGCCTGAAAACATGCAGTAACTCTTGCCAGATCCCGCTCAGTAACTACTGTTGAATAATGAGCTTTGATAATAGAATCACGAGACAGCTCAGTAAGTTTTAAAGTAGCTTCATTAATATTCTGAAAATTTCCTTCCAAGTCTAAGGAAAAAACAGGATCAGGGTTGAAGGTAAACAATGAGCGAAACCGCTGCTCACTTTCCTCCATCCGCTGCAAGCTTTGCGAGCGCTCGATTGCAATCGCCGCCAATTGCTCAGCAGTTGTTAAAAGCTGTAGTTGCTCCTCATTAGGCTTGTAAGCCTGTCGCCGGTACATGGCAAACGTCCCGAGTATTTTCCCCTCGCTATTTATTAACGGTATGGACCAACAAGCCTTCAAACCACTCTTTAGCGCCGATTCACGAAAATCGTCCCATAAAGGATCCGCCTCTATGTTTTCGACATAGACCGCTTCTCGTCTAAAAGCAGCCGTGCCACAGCTTCCTGCTTTAGGCCCTATACACAATCCACTAATAGCCTTTATATAACTTTCTGGAAGACTGGGCGCAGCCCCGTGGATAAGATGAGTTTCTTCAGAGTCCGCTAGCAAAATGGAACAGATTGACTGCGTGTCTTGAGCTTCAACCATACAGCAGACTTCTGAAAGAATTTCATTCAAGGGCTCTCTCAGAGAAATCATGCGTAAAATTCTACGTTGGGCATCGGTAAATTCTTCGCTTTTAACTAAGCGGGTAATATCGTGACCAACCGCAAAAAAGGTTTTTTCTGTATTCGACCAAGCTGTTGTCCAAAGAATATGAACAATATTCCCCTGGCGGTGACGGTATCGGTTACGGAAAAAACGTGTAGGGTGTTGGGGAGTAATAGAGCTAAGTTCTTGTTCCGTTTTTTCTTGATCTTCGGGTAGCAAGAATTCACGATAAAAGCGGCCTACCATTTCTTCAGGCTTATAGCCTAAAACCCTATAGCAGGATGGGCTAAGCTCTTGGAAGCGCCCTTCAGCATCAATAGAGCACAAGACATCATACGTAAACTCCATGATTTTCTGATGCAACTTCTGCATGCGCGCCTGGTAAGCAAGGCTTGCCTCTAGACTTTTAGAGCGCTCTAATGCAAGCCAGCCCAGGCGCTGGCTAATCATGAGACAAAAGCTCAGACTCAAACCAAAAAGTAGCGCTAACGCAGGGAGATCAACAAGACTGGGAGAAACATTAAGGGAAGAAACCAGCCGCCACTCAATACCCTCATGCAAGTGAAGCTCTCTTTCACCTACAACTATAAACGGCTGCTGCGTCTGCTCTTCTGATTCGTACAGTAAGGATTCCCCCTCATAAACACGAACAATAAAACCACTTGATATGTCATTGCTTATTCGCGTCTTAAGTATATGTCCTACATCAATACTGGCGACTAAAAACCAGCCTGGCTGATTGGACAACAGCATAGGGACGACAATAAAAGCATCATAATGCTGGCTGGACTCATAATAATGAAGCTGACTGATATGAGGCGTTCCTTCATCAATCACATGCTGTAACCAATCAGCTTCCAAGGGATCAGTAAGAAACGTTTCCAACCACTCACGAACTACAGGTTTACGTGCTTGAAGCCAGTAAGGTTCTCGCTGGGGGCCTACAACCGCTATTCCTTCTAAAGCAGGGAAATCTCGCAGGTAGCCCTGTACCTCATTTTGTAAAAGATCAATCCGAGGAATTCTAGAAATACTTTGCCAGCGCTCGGCCATACGATTTATTAGCTGAACATGGCTATCCAAGTCCTTTCTGACAGTACTCTGTACGTGGGATAAGAGAATATCGCTGCGCTTAGAGGCAGAATCGATATCTTTCTGACTCAATAGATAACAGCCCAAACTGCTAATAAGTGCCCCACCGAATCCAATGGCGAGGGTTAGCCGATCAAGAGAGGTGCTAGGCTTCTTTGAAAGCGAGCCCAGTAATATTACAGCGATGCCCAAAAGCGCAATATAAATATTTGCCACGCTGGACATTTTCTTGAAGCCTAATCTAAAGCCGTCAAGATCAGGATTTAAGAGTAGAAACTGAGAGAAGCAACCAATTAAAACTATTACCAGTCCTAAAAGCTGCCCTATACGTCTTGCGACCATATTTCCCTGACAAAGAAATATAGCCAACACCCAGACAAGCATTGTTAAGGCTAATGCGCTACGTATTCGCCTGAAGCCAGTGATCCATGAGACCCCGACATCAACGCCTCCCATAATGAAGTTATGAGCAAGCGAATACGTGCAAAATATTATCAAGAGAACGGCTAAAGCCTTTAGCACGTTTCCTGGCGCACGCATGATAGCCAGCAACATCGTGCCAAGTAGCAGACATAACAATGAGCTATCCGGTGGCAACACAACAACATGCAGGGTTGGCTGGTCGATTCGATAAAAGTTGGCTAGGCAAATACCGCCTATGGTTAATAAGGAGAAAGCCAGAAGATAAAGATAGGCCTGGACAATAATATGCCGTTCTTTCATATATGTTTCTTCAATACTTGTGGGCCTAAAGTACGCAAGATCTCCTCTACCGTGGTAAGCCCTTGGCATACCTTTTCCCGCGCATCATCAAGCAGAGTAATCATGCCCTGCTCTTGAGCAATCGCCTGGAATTGTGAAGCGCCCACCCCCTGAAAGATGGCATCTTGAAGAGCATCATTCATGGTTAGAATTTCATGAATGCCTATCCGCCCCTTATAACCCTGATTACACTGGCTACAGCCCTTGCCCTGATAAAATTGCAGTCCCGGCTTGAGAAAGTCATGGCCAAGACTAAGAAGCTGCTCCTGTGGCGGCTCTACCTTTTCGCGACAATGAGGGCAAATACGCCTGACTAAACGCTGGGCGATAATGGCCTCAAGCGCCGTTGCCAATACATAAGGTTTAAGACCTAAATCGAAGAGTCGAGCAATGGTTGCGGCCGCTGAGTTGGTATGTAACGTAGAAAATACCAAGTGTCCTGTCAGCGCCGCATGAAAGGCCGCTTCGGCCGTTTCATTGTCTCGAATCTCACCCAGTAAAATGACATCCGGATCTTGCCTAAGAATGGCCCGCAAGACACTTGCAAAGCTCAACCCGATACGCTCGCGTACCGGTACCTGCCCTGCCAGATCAACATGGAACTCTACCGGGTCTTCAATGGTGACGTAGTTCTTTTCGGGGCTGGCCTCATGCTGCAAAAGTGCAAATAAGGTTGTTGTCTTGCCGCTTCCGGTTGGCCCTGTGGCAAGAATGATTCCCTGAGGCTTACTAACACTGTGCAGAAGTCGCTGTAGATTTGCTTCTGACAATCCAAGATCTTCTAACGATTGAGCTGCCGACTGGCGCTCCAGAACACGCATCACTACTTTCTCACCATTGATCGTAGGCAATGTCGAGATACGCAGATCAACAATACGCATCGGCGTTTTGACTGTTATTCGCCCGTCCTGAGGTCTCCGCCGCTCAGTGATATCAAGTTCAGCCATCACCTTGATTCGAGAGACCAGGGACATCAATAAGGTATTGGGAATCTGGATTTTATCTTGCAGGATTCCATCGATTCGATATCGAACAACAACGTGCTTAGTTCTAGGGTGAATATGGATATCACTGGCCCGAAGACGTAAGGCCTCCAGGATAATGGCGTTTACCAAGCGGATCGCCGGAGAATCTTCAGAGCTACTTAGTAATTCTTCCAGGCTTTCACTAGCGACATCATCATCGAGAATAATCTCGATGCCCTCATAAGGGTCACTACCACCAACGATTGTGGCTATTTCTTCAAACTGCGCCTGGCTGGGCTTGCCAAACAACTCATTGAGTTTGTTTTGTAGTTGATCAAGAGGGCTAAGCAAGGGATGGATGCTATAGCCAGTGACAAATCCAAGCTCTTCAATAAGCCCCATATCCATGGGATCAGCCATGGCCAGCCGAAGACGCTTTCCCACTACACGAAGCGGCAATACCAACTGCCGGGTACAAACTGCTTGAGGAATAAGCCCCAGCACAGCCGGATCGGCTTGAAACTCTCGTAAGTCGACTTCTTCGAACAGCATATCCTGACGCAACAGGGTATAAACCTTACGCTCATCAACCCAGTCGTGTTGCATCAGTTGATAGATGACAGGCGTTTTATGGCTTTGCATCTCCCGATGGAGTTGCTGAATTTGCTGAGCGCTAAGAAGCCCTTTCTTATGTAGCATGATGGCTAGCTGACTGCGATTCGTCACGCTTAGCTTTGCCAGGGTTTCCAGATCACGATGCTGCTTTTGGTTTACCTGCTCAAGCGTTCGGTTACGCTGCATCAGCTCGTATTGTTCCAAAGCCAGCGCAATGGTGAGTCGCAGGTCGTCGTCATTCCAGGGCTTGAGGATAAAGCGGTATACCGCTCCCTCCTTGATAGACCCCATTACCGCTTCAGTATTGGCATGCCCCGTAAGCATGAGCCGGAGGGTATCAGGCCAGCGCTTACGTATCTGACTAAGCAATTCGCTGCCATTCATGCCTGGCATCATGAAATCACTGATAACAAGGTGTATAGGTTTATCTTCCAGAACCTTTAACGCCTCACTCGCATTACGCGCAAAGTGCAATTCATAATTTTCACGCTGAAACACGCGACGCAGCGATGCCAGAATACCCGGCTCGTCATCAACTAAAAGCAACTGATAAGGGGCTGGAGCAGGAGTATCTGCGTCTTTGCTGTTTATATCCCCTTCAAGGAAAAGTGATGCATAACGCTTAGCCATGGCATCTCCTCACTTATTCCAAAAACGCAAAGTGATACGCGTGCCCTGTCCTTCCTGGCTATCTAATTGAATCTCTCCTTCATGTGCCGCTATAACATCCCGGGCTACGGTCAACCCCAACCCACTTCCAGCCCCTACTGGCCTTGTTGTAAAGAAGGGATCAAATACACAGGCCTGAACGTCTTGAGGAATGCCACAACCGTTATCCTCAATAATGATTTCCTGAGTGGCCTGATGTTGCCTGCTTATTATTCGAATTTCGCCGCCTTCTTTCTCTAGCGCTTTTACAGCGTTATCTAAAATGTTGTAAAAAGCCTGAGACAATTTCGCAGGATAACCTGCGAGCGGTGACAGTTCTGTCAACTCCATTCTTAAAGGAAGCGTTGCCTTATGTTCCGCCTGTAAAAGATGGCAGGTGGTCCCCAATAACGCATTAAGGCTGCAAGGCGTAAAATCTGCCTGGTCAATATTGGAAAAGGTTTTAAGGTCAGTGACGATAGTAGCGATACGTCGAGCACCACTTACCGACTCACTCAATAACGCTCGAAAGTCTTCAAGCATGAGATGAGTATTTTTGTCGTCCGGTAGCTTTTCGCTGATCTCATTCAAATAATCAGAAGCCACTCTTAGATTGCTGGAAATAAAGCCGACCGGGTTATTAATTTCATGTGCTACGCCGGCTGCCAGCTGACCAACAGCCCTTAACCGGGCAGACTCATATAGTTGCCGTTGGGTTTTCTCAATTATCTTTACCTGAGCATCAACACGAGTCTGAAGCTCTTCAGACAACAATCTGAAGCGGGCTTCAGATACCTGTAAAGCAATATTCTGACGTTCTAATTCAGCGTAACTGGCTCTAGTCGTGTCATGGTGCATATTTGCTGCCAGGCGATACTTCCCGACATACATCAAAATGAATTCGAGTAGCCTTGCTGCTGCTTGCTGAACATCAGGCCGGCCAGGACAATGCAGCCACGCCAAGCATTCAAGATTAAACTCTACCGGCTCAGCCTCTTTTAAATACTTCTCCTCCAGCCGTAGCGAATGAGAAGAAAGGGTTTCGATAAGTGATAAAAGTCTCTTCAAACGCTCAGGCGACAGCATATCCAGAAGTTTTGGATCATCCTCGAAACTACGCATGATCCTCTCCTGCCACTGCGCTCAGTTGGCGAATGAAATGTTCAGCGGAAATGCCTTCATTACTGTGCAGATGGAACTCATGATTTAACTGAGGGTAAAGGCGCTCCAGAAGAGCCCTGAAACTTTCCACCACACCGTGCCCGTTAAGCGCCGAGGCCATACACAGCGGCGCCCAGGGTGTTTCCCTCCAACGCATCCTTAATTCGCTTTCTGCAACAGCACCTTCAAGATCACGCTTGTTGAACTGAATTACCAAAGGCAACTGTTCAATAGTCATACCAAGCTTTGTTAGGTTTTCAGCGAGATTCTCGAAAGCATTGGCATTGTTATCTTGTTGCAGCGGCTGCGAATCAGCGACAAAGATCACACCGTCGGCCCGGGAGAGCACGGCCTTACGGGTACTGTCATGCTGTACCTGCCCAGGCACCGTATATATTTTTAAACGTAGGTCCAGCCCCTGTTCGCCACGCAGCCCGATCGGAAGCAGATCAAAAAAAAGAGTCCGGTCATCGCGAGTCTCTAACACCATGAGCTCGCCTTTTCTTTGTGGTTTTAACAGATTGTGCAATTGCATTAGATTTGTTGTTTTTCCACTCAAGGCAGGCCCGTAAAAAACAACCTTGAGTATTAGCTTTCGCTCATGCGGTCTGTAATCAACCATGGTATGTCTGCTCTTCCACCTCAATCAGCACTGCCCCTTCGGCATCGCGCTTGACCTGGGTAATGCCAGGGTATGCCGCCTCTAACCGTTGTAGCTCCTGCTGTTGACGTGTCAGAGCAGTCTGCTGAGTCCTTATGTGGGCCAGTAGACGCTGGTTCTCCATACGCAATTCATAAAGATCGACAGCCGAGCGCAATGCCGCTTCAATCTCATAGTCTTCCCAAGGCTTTGAGAGAAACCGATAAACCTCCGCTTTATTAATAGCCTGCATCATGGAGTGCCGATCTCCATAGGCACTCAATACCATGCGTAGCGCTTGAGGTTGTTTTTGCTTGGCCAGTTGCAGATAGGTAATGCCGTCTAAGTCCGGCATCTGGTAGTCAGAAAGAATTACTGCATACTCATGCTCAGACAGGGCGTTAATCGCAGCATTGATATTCTTGAAAGCATGTACTTCCCATGCATATCGATGCAAAGCTCTTTGCAAGGCATTCAGGATGTAAGGCTCATCGTCCACTAATTGGATCTTGATCATCTGGCATCCCCTTGGGGTTGCTCAGATTGATCCGGCTTGCGAACGAAGATCGTATAACGTCCCCCTTCAGAAGCCTCGAAAGCAATTAACTTGTCTATCAATATCTTGGTTAATTGCTTACCTTCGTTTAGCAGCAGCATTCCATTCTGCGCATGAAGGCTACGCGCCAAAGTCATGCCCGGCTCAAGCTTGCGAGTATCCAATGCAAGAATACTTGCATCAGCTAACGCTAGATCCGGCGCAAGGGTGGTGCACAGCTCAATGAAGCGAGTGCAAAGGTCTGGATCATAGAAACGGCCGCTATATTTTTCGATCAACAGCAGCGCTTCGTCACGACTCAAACGACGATCCAGAATCATGCCCCGCTGCAGCTCGATAAAATCTACAGCCAGCTTTAACAAACGAGACCCGAAGGGAATGGCTTCTCCCTTCAGACGATCAGGGAATCCCGAACCGCTCCACCGCTCCTGATGATGCCGAATAATACGGGCTGCGTCCTGTACGGGCTCTAGCGCCATCAGCAGGCTTTCGCCCACCACGGGATACTGGCAAAACCGCACCTTGTCCTCTTTATATAACTGATCACTCGGACAGTTCAGTAAGCGGTCATCCCACGTTAGCTTGCCAATGTTGTACAAGGCCGCAGCCATGGACAGATCATTGACTGCTAGCTCATCAAGCTCTACATGCTCGGCATAAGCCTTAACAAGAGCAATTACCTGGGTGTTGGTTTGGCGGGCCTTGCTTAGTCGCAAGTTGACCAGGTTGGCAAATACTTCCGTTGCCGTTACATAACTTCGCTTGAGCTCTGCATAGGCCAGATCAAGCATGTCTGCAGTTTGCTGCAACTCAGCCGTACGGGAGCGTACACGCTGCTCCAGCGTATTATTGAGCTCCTGGAGGCGTGTATTTTGCTCCTGAGTCAACTGCTCTAAACGTACACGCTCACGCTCGGAGTGCTGGTAGGCCAGAGCTTGGCGCAAAATCGTGCGCAGCTCATCATCATCCCAAGGCTTGCTGATGTAGCGATAGATTTGCCCTTCGTTAATCGCTCTGACTGTTGTGGTGATATCAGCGTAGCCAGTCAACAGAATACGCAAGCAGCTTGGCCACTGTTTTTGGACTTGGCTTAACAGGGTCGCCCCGTCCATGCCTGGCATACGCGCATCGGAAAGAATCAGGTCAACGGAATGACTTTCGAGCAGAGCAATCGCCTCTTCACCTCCGCTAGCGGTTAGCAGTTGATAAGGCTCGTTACGCAATACCCGGCGTAAGCTACTAAGAATATTAGGTTCGTCATCGACTAAAAGAAGAGTCGCTACGCTTTCATTCATCATAGGGTCTGAACTTCTACTTGAGACGCCTCAGCTGTCTGCTTGATGGGTAGCCAAACACGGAAACGCGTTCCCTTGCCGACTTCACTGAAGACTTCAATGCGGCCGTGGTGTTTTTGGATAATTGTGTAAGAAAGCGCTAAACCCAGGCCGGTCCCCTTACCAATAGGCTTGGTCGTAAAGAAAGGCTCAAAAATACGATTAAGTATCTTGGCTTCTATACCTTTACCCGTATCCTCAACTTCCAACCACACCCAGCTGTCTTCCTGGCGGCTACGAATCGTAATACGGCCAAACTGCTCAATAGAGTGAGCTGCATTGACCAGGAGATTCATGACGACCTGGTTGATCTGGGATGGAATACATTCCACGTCCGGCAGATCACCGTACTCCTTGATTACCTCAGCCTTATATTTAAGCTCGTTGTTAACAACATTAAGGGTGGTATCAATACCGCGGTGAAGGCTGACAGGACGAAACTCCTCTTCATCAATATGAGAGAAGTCTTTTAGCGCGCCAATGATTCGTTTAACCCGATCAATGCCGTCTTCAGACTCACTTATCACCGCCTCTATATCACTACGGATATAGTTGTATTCCAGGCTGTGCTTGATATTCCGAAGCTCATCCAAGCTAGAGACGTTATCGACGGCATCAATGATGCGTAATAGATCATGGACGTAGCCGCCTAATGTTTTTAGGTTTGAGAAGACGTACCCGATAGGGTTGTTAATCTCATGGGCGACACCCGCTGCCAACTGACCAATAGCCGCTAGTTTTTCAGACTGAAGTAATTGGCTATTTGCCACTTCCAACTTACGGAGAAGCTGGTCCTGCTCGTCCTGCTTGTTCCTGAGTGAGTTTAGGGCTGCTTCTAAACTGTTTGTAGAACTAGCAATAGCGTTGGATTCCTGCAGGATGAGGCCATACATACGTGCGCCATCAGAACCAATGAAAGGAAAGAAAATAGTGTTCTGTAATGCGATAGCTGGATTATCTAGGCGTAGCAACGGCGCCTCTACCCAGTGCGTATATACATGCGTAGAGCTTTCAACGGCTTGACTGACTACTTGAGCGAACTTTACGCAGGCAGCTTCAGGAAAGACCTCTGTAAAGGCTCGTCCTTGTGCATCCTTCAGCTGTTTTCCGCTATGTAAAGTAATGAAAGCATTCCAATGCAGGATATTCATATCCGCATCGAACACGATGATACCTAGGTCGATTCGCTCGGCTAGAGCACCAAGAACCTGAACGGGGAGCCTTTCCATTTACACTCCTACAAGGGAGGCTGATTGTTAAAAGCGGAAAGATTGCTAGCGCAAAAAACGGCGAAGCAATGACGCCATAACATTGACATGATGTCGTTTAGATATCAAACATTGCCGCTATCGTTCCGATTAAGGGTCTAGAGCAGTTAAAAGCTATTTCGGCCATAACCAGATGAGTATTAATTTTTGCAGATCTGAATTTGTTACTTAGCTTTTCTGGGGCAATGGCAAAAAGAGCGCACAGCTAACATTTGCCCGTCTAAAACCAGTCTAGACGCTTGAGCCTGAAAGGCACGTAAACGATAGGGTAGACGTCAGGTCATGAGGCACAAAGGCCTGTTGGCTCAGTCGAAGCGACTTGTCAGCGGGTTGCTCTGCAAATAGTGCCATAGCAGATCTAGTGCTAAAGGTTTATTGAATACAACACTGCGGCCGCTGCATACCTGCCTTGTTGTGATCAAGCTATACGGCTGTAGCACTTATTAGACAGTGGCCGCCAACACATGCGGCCAGCATAGCGTTCATGCGGCCCATAGCTGCCAGCCACTCGGCTTTAATAAACCTTGAGAATGGCGCCTCTTTGGTACGTTGCCATGGCAGTTTTCTCCATGGCTATTACCGGGCGTTCATCTAATACCCTGGCCATTTAGATCATTACGGTTTATCTGAAACAAGTGGTTGGCTATGCGTTATGAGCTAACACATACAGGCCACTAGAGCGTAATGATTGCGCCTAAAAGCAGATCAGGCCTGTAATTTAATCAGTGGGTAAACTTCATCATAGGGCGTAAAACTATCAATTAATGAGGCATGTTTTGTTAGCGCCCAGCTCACAAATTCTTTTTCTGGTAGTGGTGAGCTGATCAAATAGCCCTGCAGATGATCGCATTTTTGATCACGTAAAAACTGCTGCTGGGTAAGGGTCTCTACCCCTTCTGCCGTTACGGTAAGCCCCAATGAGTGGGCAAGGGTAATAACGGCTATCGCAATCGCATCATCGTCTACGTTGTTTGTTAAACCAGTAACAAAGGTTCGGTCCAGTTTTAGTGTGTCGACTGCAAATCTCTTTAAATAAACAAGCGATGAGTAACCTGTTCCAAAGTCATCGATGGCTACTTTAACGCCAAGTCTGGACAGTTTAAGAAGTGCATCTGCGCTCCCCTGATCATCCAACAGAACACTCTCTGTTACCTCTACAACCAACAGGCCTGGAGAAAGGCGTGTTTCAGCAAGCGTTGCTTCAACCATTGCAACAAAATCGGGCTGGCGTAATTGAAAAACGGAGAGATTTACCGCAACGCCTACTCCCTTGAGCCCATTCTTCTGCCAGAGAGCCGCAGCAAGGCAGGCTTGTTTGAGTACCCAGCGACCTACAGGAACAATAAGTTGCGAGCTTTCCATTAAAGGAATGAACTCTGCTGGACTTATGGATTCGTTGTGAGTGACCCAACGCAAAAGCGCTTCAGCACTGATCAAACGGCTAGATTGCGTATCCAGCTGCGGCTGAAAATAAAGTTCAAACTCCCCCTTTTCCAAGGCGTTTTGTAATCTACGTTCCAACTCAAAACGACGTCGCTCTTCTCGATCAAGCTCGGTTGTGTAGAAACAATAGCGATTCCGCCCCAGGGATTTAGCCTGATACATCGCCCGGTCAGCACCTTTGAGCAAGGCGTCTATAGTATCGGCATCACTTGGACAAAGAGCTATGCCTATACTGGTAGAGACAGAGACTTGGCGATCATCTAAGTTAAACTTTTCAGCAAAACTACTAATGATCTTTTCCGCAACCACAGCGACTTGTTCGGAATCCGTGACGTTTTCCAGTATGACGGTAAATTCATCCCCGCCAAGCCGTGCAACAGTATCGGAGCTGCGTAAGAGAGAGGTAAGTCTGTGAGCCACTTGTTTAAGTAGCTCATCTCCAGCCGCATGTCCTAAAGCATCATTGATCCACTTGAAGCGATCAATGTCCAGGAACAGTAACGCAACACTGGAATCCTTTCGCAACGATTGCGTAATGGCATGTCGTAGCCGATCCTGAAATAAGTAGCGGTTAGGCAACTTGGTCAGATGATCAAAATTAGCTAACTGAGCCAGGCGCTCTTCAGAAATTCGTCGTTCGGTAATATCCAGCAACGTCCCGACAGCATGATGCTCTCCTGTCTCGGGATCGTTAAAGTGCTCGCCCTGTAGTTCAAAGAAACGTAGCTCACCGTCAGCGCTTTGCAGCTTTAATTCAAGAGTAGGAAGATGCTCCAGATAGCGGCTTGATGGATGAAAAAAGCTTATTAGTTTCTCTTGTGACTCAGCCGTAAAGATGCTGATTACATCGCGTAGCGGGGCATGGGTCAGCGTGGTCTTCACGCCTATAAACGGAGTGATTTGAGGAGACCAGTAAATAATATCGCTTCGCGCATTCCACTCCCAACTGCCCAGGCCTGCAATTTGTTGAGCGCGAATAAGTACTTGCCGGTTTCGACTAAGGTATCTGGCCATTGCTCTGGTTAGATCCATGACCATTCCCAATCCCAGATAAGTACCATCCTTCTCGATAAGGATGAAATCTTCCGTAATTGGATATTGCAGTTGCGCTGTAACAGCATCCGCAGCTTCTTCAAGACCCATGTCCAAAGAAATCAGCAAAGGGGTCGAATTCATTATTTCAAGTACCGAGCGCCGCTCCCAAAGGTCGCGACCGTAGCGTTTCAGAAAAATATCTTGCAGCTTGTATCGACTGACTAAGCCGATAGGAACGTTAAAGTCATCTACTACTGGCAGACAAAGATAACGCTGGTTTTCAACCGTCATGAGCCTGTCGGCAACTTCGCCGACTGTCATCGCCATGTTTAGCGGGGCAACCTTTTTAAGAAGCGATACCAAGTCCATTTCAGATCGTTCAGGCGCGTGGTGGAAACGAATCCCCATTTTGAATGAGGCATATTGCTATCACATGACAATAGGCATGATAACGATGAACGAAAGGGTTTCTAGTCGTTTGCGTACGCAATGTGCTTGATGCAGAAATAGCGGCATGAGACCCAACATGTCTGAATGCTCGATCCTGAGTGGTCAGGTTTTACGGCATGGCTTCGCCTCATGGTTCACGCTGTCTTAAACGCGCCACGGTCATGCACATTCTCTGTAACGGTTAGAATTTCCCAAAAAGATCAGAACAGCAGACTAAAGGCCCCGCTCTTTCTGCGTAACCTGCGTTCAATACGAGCAGGATTACTTCCAGGCATATAGCCGTATTCATCCGCTACACCTTATCTAGGCAATGGCATTACCTCTGTAAGCTACGTGAGGATAGGGCAAGGTAAACACAGCCCTATCAATGGCACCTCTCACGCTTTTATTACAGGGGTTTCTTACACTGCCTTGCGTTTCAGTTCTTCTTTCAAGGTCTGCGCCAATGTCTTCAAATCATAGGGCTTGGATAAAACCTTGAAGCCATAATCTTTCAAGGCATGCTCTGTATATCCGGTTGCTAGAACAATGGGCAGGTCGGGCTCACGTTCGCGTAAGGCAAGTGCCAGGCCAATACCGTCCATGCGTCCAGGCATGATGATGTCGGAAAAGATAATATCGGGACGCTGTTCGACTGGTCCCTCACGCGCAGCCTCGTAACATTGCAAAGCCTCATCGGCATTATTGGCAACCGTAACCGAAAACCCCAATTCCTCTAGCATTGGGCCTACAACCTGTCGTACTTGCTCATCATCATCCACCAAGAGGACGCGAGCTGACAGCGGAGCATTTGCCTCAGCAGATACGGAGTCGTTGTGCTCGATAAAGGCCATTTCTCCCATAGGCAGCAACACAGTTACCGTTGTGCCGACGCCAAGAGTACTGTCGATTAACACTGTGCCTTGGGAGTGAACTGCAAACCCATAAACCTGGGCAAGACCGAGCCCGGTGCCCTGCCCGACTTCCTTGGTTGTGAAGAATGGCTCCAGTGCTCTGGCCTGCACCTCTTCTGTCATGCCTTGACCGTTATCCTTGACCGCCAGGGCAATGTAATCACCTGCAGCAAGGCCTTCTACCTCACCCTCATTGAGATATGTTCGGGATAGTGACACCAGAATCTCACCACCATTGGGCATGGCGTCACGGGCGTTGAAAACCATGTTGAGCACGGCCAGCTCGCATTGCAGCGGGTCCATGAATACGGACCAGGAATACTCAGGCACCTCCAGCTTGAGCGTCACGCGGCTAGGCAAGGCTCCGTCTAGCAGATCGCCCATGCCTATCAGCACAGCACGCAAATCGACAGTACGGGCTTCATCGACCCGGCTGCGACTGAAGGCCATGAGTTGCCGTGTGAGCTTGGTACCACGTACAACTGAACGGCTACACGCATCTAGCGCCTTTTGAGCACGCGGATCCGTGGATGATAGCTCCGCCAGCTCAAGCCCCATCGTCAGTGTTTGCAGCAAGTTATTGAAATCATGCGCGATCCCCCCCGTCAATCGCCCCAGCGCTTCCAATTTTTGCCCTTGCAGTAGCGCTTTTTGTGAACGCTCAACCTGTGTAATGGCCTCATCGACCCGCTGATTCAATAAAGCATTGGCGCTTTGAATCTCTTCGCTGGCCTGGGCCAGCACAGCCGCCGTACGGTCGGTTTCCACCATCCCAGTCGGTACCGGCTTTACGGCTTCGCCGCGGCCTAGCGCTTGGGCGGTCTGGTCCAGGATATGAAGAGGATGCGCTATCTTGCGCCCCATCCAAAAGGCCAGCGCTAGAGCAATACCAAGCAGAATGAGCGAGCCAAAAATAACACCGGCAGAGGCCATGATTGCGCTGCGCCGCAGTTCATCCTGCGGTAGGGCAATTACAGCCGTCCAACCCGACGCTGGCGCCTTGTTGAAGTAGGAGCGGATCTCTGTGCCTTCGAACGAATGAGTATCCAAGAAACCTTCACGCGTGACATTTTCCAGCAGCAGGGACAGCATCGGCTCGCGGATGGATCGTCCGATGTAGGTTTCTGGATCGATGTTTCTAGCCACAACATGCGCAGAGCTGTCGATGATGACGGCTAGCCAGCCGCTAGGCAGCTGCTGGTCCTCAAGAACTGAACTCAGCTGACTGGCAAAGGAGCCCATGGAAATGAAGTAGGACACCCTGCCATCGCGCATGACGGGGCGGCGAACAGCGAAACTGGGCACCTGAGCCACCGGCGCCATATACAGATCACTGACGATAATCGGTTTGGCAAAATCCTTGAGCTCGACTGTAGCCGCTGAGTTATGAGGTAACTCGCTGTCGATAGGCACACGGGTATTAAGGAGTTGCTGGCCCTCGAGGTCAAACAGAATGATGGTGTTCTCTTGCGACGGGGTAATTCGCTTCGCGTGCTCGTAGAATTCTTGAAGGTCGTTACGATCCAGAGAGGGCGCGGCCGCTAGAGCTTCGATGATGGCGTCCCGCCGAGACAAGTCACGGTCAACCGCCAAGGCAAAGGCCCGGGTCGTAGCCCGCATACTTTCTTCGACCTTGGCTCGCTGGTCAGTATATACGTAGTAGATGGCAAAGGCAGAAGCAAGCAGTGTTGGTGTCAGAACAGCTAGCACAAGCATAATAAGCTTGAAACGGATCGACATTCGGCTGACAACCTTAGTTCTTTATATGATAAACGGAAGCACAGGCTACCGACCCTAAATGACTATCATGCGAGAATAGCCGTTCGCACGGGGCCATCATCCCGCCACTACTTATAGCCTGCCCAGCTCAGTATAGCGTCTCGCTATTAACTTGCTTATTGCCCTGAACTTTCTTCCCCTTCTTTGTTGTCGATTGAACAGAAAGAGCAACAGGCCATGAGACATGTGTGGACGATTCGCTCAATACCGGGCGGCCATTGACTATATCGAAGCGCTTAAATCATCCGTGCCCTTTACTGGTGGCCTGGACGCTATGCCCATGGGCCGTTACAACGTGGCACCCAGTACACGCGTACGGCTCCTGCATGAAACAGCCGAAGGCATCCGATTTGACCCGGTCCCTTGGGGATACACTCCCTTCTGGGCGCGAAAGCCAGGATCCCCCTCTGCCAAGCGACCGCCTGTGATTAATGCCCGCGTAGAAACAGCCGCCACCAGCAAGATGTTTCGCAGCCTCTGGAAACACGGCCGGGCATTGGTAGCGGCCGATGGCTGGTACGAATGGAAAAAAGATCCGGACAACCCTAAGCGCAAGCAGCCTTACTTCATCTGCCTTGCCTCGAGAGAACCTTTATTTTTTGCGGCCATTGGGCAGTTTCACCGCAGCGATCAAACTGAACGCGAGGATGATGGTTTCGTCATTGTGACCTCAGCCGCCGATACCGGCATGGTTGATATTCATGACCGCAGCCCTTTGGTATTAAGCCCCGATGCCGCCTGTGAATGGATGGAACCGGACCTGCCTGATGATCGTATACAGGAAATTGCACATGAGGGCGCGCTGCGAGTAACAGCCTTCAAGTGGTATCCGGTAAACAAAGCCGTTGGAAACGTACGCAACGACTACCCAGAACTGCTGGAAAGAGAGGAACAGCCGGCGCTTTAGCACACGGCTGCCTCAGAATATGAAGAGCCTGGACTATGACAGGCTCTTGGGTGTTAAAGGATTTCCAACGGATAGTCGACAATGAAGCGGAACTCGTTGATTGCGCCGCCAGTAGAGTCGTCGCCTCGGTGCCATGCCTGCCGGATACGCAGCGACAGGTCTTTGGCTGAGCTGTCCTGGATAACATATCTGGCTTCCAGGTTGGTTTCGCGCTCTTTGTCATCACGGCCGTAGTTACCCACGTAAGATCCGCCGGAGTCGGCATGGGTCCCGTCGATGTCATAACCGTAAACGTACCGGGTCATGAAGCTGAGTCCTGGCATGCCATAGGCAGTCATGTCCAGGTCGTAGCGGCCCTGCCAGGACTTTTCGTTCGGGCCATTAAAGTCGGACCATTGGATAGAGTTGGCCAGGAAGATCGAGTCGCCACTGCCGCCTGAGCCGTTATTGCCAAAGCCGACGTAATCGAACGGCGTGTCGCCATGTATACGCTGGTGCGCCAAGGTGAACGTATGGGCGCCAATCATGTACGCACCGGCCAGAGACCAGGTGGTATTGCTAATCGAGCCAGCCTCGGCGCGGCCCTCGTCAGTGGTGCGGTAAATGTTGAAATCGAAGGTTAGCGACTGGTCATCCTGGAGAGGGAGAACATAGTTAGTATTTGCGTAATACTGCCGCCAAATATCTTCGAACTCTGAGCCATATAGCGAGACACTTAGATTTTCATTGACTCGATAAGCACCGCCCAGGTAATCCACCGAGCTGGTTTCTTCATTGGCATAAGTCGCCCAGATCCCGCCGTCACTGCTGGTGGACGTTGGCTCAGTACCTGCCGTGAAATGACCCGCATCCAGATCAAGATTTTCAATTTCCTGGCTGAACAGGCTAAACCCAGTGGCCGTCTGCGGAATGAGGCGGCTGCCGCCTGCGGCAAAGACGGGAGAGGTTGGCTGCATCTCGCCATACTTCAAGACGGTATTGGAAATTTGCAGCTTCACAGCGCCGCCGATCTTCGAGTAGTCGTCCTGAACCTCACCGTTATTGTCGACTTGAAGATCACCGGTGCCCGCATGACCATCGCCGCCGTCAAGTTTGAGGCCCAGGTGAGCGAAGGCATCAAAGCCAAAGCCGATCGTGCCTTGAGTAAAGCCCGATCCGTAGGTAGCAATCAGACCATATAACCAGTCGCGTGGATCACGAGACTCTCCGTCATGACCGTCACCTCGTACCTGACGGTTGAAATAAATACTACGGTTGACGAGGCTTAGGTGACTGTCTTCGATAAACCCCTTGGAGTCTGCCTGTCCGGCCCAGGCTAGAGAGGAGCTGCAAGCCATTAGCGCCAGTGTCAGTGAACTCAGCTTCAATGTGCTCATTTGGGTATATCTCTCCATGTTTGATACGCCGTCGCTAGGCTAAGGCGTGCGCTCACTGGCAGATAAAAACTACAACCTGCTATTTATTGTTAGGGCCGCATCACGTGTTGAACCATCGAGGCGCCAAAGCTGGCATCTTAAACCAGCCCAATAATTTGTTGCATAGCCACCTAACATAAGTCGTGATTTATCTTTATAGGTCTTAATGCACCCATTACGAAGACAGTCCGGAGCGACGGGCTACCGCCTCTCCCTACTTTTGCCAGATAACACCTCCGCCTGATTTATCCTTCGAACTCACCGCACCTCCCCTTGATTCTTGTGTCCAATCTCCCTATTTAGAGGCTCGGCCATAAGCGATAGGCCGGCTTGCATGTATCACGCCCAGATAAAAGCCAAGGTCAGCCACCCAGAACACAGCCGCCTTGGCTATCTATCCCGTGCTAGAGGAAGAATAATGCCCGCATCCGCTATAGCTGAACTGCTACAGACACACGAGAACGAACTGCTGCAAGAATGGACAATCGCTCAACGGGCCGCGGGAATCCGAGCCGACCTGATCGACGAAGATACAGTTATCGCCAACTCCCGCGAGCTGCTTAAACTGCTGACCGTAGCTGCGGCTGCCGGTATTGATGATTTTGAAAGCGTTCAGTGGTCGCCTATCAAAGGTATGCTGGAACGGCTGTCTCGCAGCCAGAGCCGTCAGGGTTTCACGCCTTCGGATACCGCCACGTTCATTTTTTCCCTGAAAGAGCCACTTTTCTCGCGCATTCAGCAGTACAGCGACGATGCTGCCAAGGACATCTGGCAGATCAATCAGCTCCTCGACAAACTCGGGCTCTATACGGTCGAGTGCTTTATGACAGGCCGCGAAGCCATCATCCGCGAGCAGCAGGAAAGCATGCTGGAGCTGTCTACTCCGGTAGTCGAATTATGGAAAGGCATCCTGGCAATTCCACTGATCGGCTCACTTGATAGCAACCGCACCCAGATCGTCATGGAGGCGCTGCTCGAAAAGATCGTTCAGACCGAGTCCGACATCGCCATCATCGATATTACCGGCGTACCCACTGTAGACACCATGGTTGCCCAGCACCTGCTGAAGACCGTAACCGCCGCCAAACTGATGGGTGCCAAGTGCATTATCAGCGGGATTCGTCCGCAAATCGCTGCCACTATCGTTCATCTTGGTGTGGAACTGGGTGATGTGATCACCAAGGCCTCCCTGGCCGACGCGTTCCAGATGGCTCTGAAAGAGCTCAACGTTCGCCTCGTCACGTCAGCGACCCGTTAAGGAGCCATTCCATGGCGGATAAGATTCCGATCCTGAAAATGGGTAACTACCTGCTGCTGTCTATTCAGGTCGACATGCACGACCAACTCGCTCTGGACCTGCAGGAAGATCTGACCAATCAGATCGTTAAACACCGCGCCAAAGGCGTCCTGATCGATATCTCCTCGCTTGAGATCGTCGACTCGTTCATCGGCCGCATGCTCTCGCATATTGCCAATATCTCTCGAATACTCGATGCCAAGGTCATCGTAGTCGGTATGCAACCCGCCGTCGCGATCACGCTGGTAGAGCTCGGCCTCTCCCTGGATGGCATCGCCACTGCATTGAATGTGGAAAAAGGGATGGCCCGTCTGGAAAAGATGGTCAGCGATGATCAACTGCTGGAGTTCGAGCGTGGGGAAGAGAGAGATATTTCCGCTGAAGCAGGAGACTGACATTGTTCTCATCCGCCAGCGCGTACGCCAGGCAGCCGAAGCCGCCAAACTGGGGCTCGTCTCACAGACCAAGATCGTTACCGCCGCCAGCGAGATCGCCCGAAACGCGCTGATTTACGGCGGTGGTGGCGAATGCATGATCGAAGATACGGTCCGCAACGGTCGCAACGCTGTGCATCTCGTGATTACGGATCAAGGCAAGGGGATCGCGGACATTGCCAAGGCCATGGTGGACGGCTACACCTCAGGTAACGGCCTGGGGCTGGGACTGAGCGGCGCCAAACGGCTCGTCGACGAATTCATCATTGAAAGCGACCTTGGCAAAGGTACTCGTGTGGAGTTATGGAAATGGCGGTAACCCCTCTACTGTGCAGCCAGCTGTTGCCCGTCTCTGATGTCGCGCATGTAGATGCCGCCCGCCGGGCGGTTATCCGGCAGGCCAGTCAGCTGACCGATGACCCGGAAACCCTGGGGCGCGTGACGGTGGTCGCCCAGGAACTGGCCCGCAACCTGGTCAATCATGCCGGAGAGGGAGAACTGTACCTGAGCCATGACGGTTACGCCCTGGACATGATTGCCGTGGACAACGGGCCCGGCATGTCCAATGTTACCCAATGTATCAGTGATCATTACTCCACCAAAGGCACCATGGGCGCAGGGTTGGGCGCAATCAAACGGATGTCGGATCAATTCGATATCTTTTCCTTGCCTCAGCAGGGAGCCGTGGTCTTTTCCCGTTTTCAATTGCAGCCAGCCCCCGCCCCTTCGCTCTTCCGACAGGGTGCGATCAGCACATCCCATCCCAAGGAGGAAGTCTGTGGCGATGCCTGGGCCGTCCTGGGTAACCGGGTCATGGTATGTGACGGTCTGGGCCACGGGCCGCTGGCCCATGTGGCCAGCAGCAAGGCGCGCGAGATTTTTTTTGATCACGAACCCGGGCAATCCCTTACCACGCTGATGGAGCGCACTCATCGAGCGCTCATGAACACGCGCGGAGGTGCCCTGGCCTTTGCAGAGATCGATGCCGCACAAGGCCGCGTTACCTTTTGCGGCGTGGGAAACATAGCCGGCGTCCTGGTTGCGGACCGTGTGCGCAGCATGGTGTCGTCCAACGGCACGGCGGGCTACAAGGTAGGCCGCATTCAAGCCTTTACCTATCCGTGGGACGAAAGCACTGCACTTATCATGTCGTCCGACGGCATTAATTCCAGGCTTTCTTTCGAAGGGTATCCTGGCTTGCTCAATAAGCATCCGGCTGTCGTTGCCGCGGTCATTCACCGTGACTTCAAACGTACTACCGACGATGCCACCGTCCTGGTAATACGTGCATGAATAACGAACGGCTGATTTCTTCGCTGCGTATCGAAAACGAGCAGGACATTGTCTGGTGCCGCCAACGTGCCAAGCAGATCGCCGACTGGGTCGGCCTGCCCCGTCTGGACCAAATCCGCATCGCCACGGCCGTGTCCGAACTGGCCCGCAATATCTATCAATATGCCCAACAAGGCCGCTTCAGCTTTTACCTGATGCCCAACGGTAAAGGACAATTGCACGGTCTGCGCTTCGTAGCGCAGGACAACGGTAAAGGTATTCCACACCTGGATGAAATTCTTGGTGGTACCTATGTCTCGTCTACCGGCATGGGAGTGGGCCTGCGAGGCGCCCAGCGGCTGATGGATGACTTCGATATCACGACCTCTAGCGAGGGAACCCGGATCAGCGCCGCAAAGTATATGGCTAGCGCACGCTCTTTTCCTGAAGACGACGAATTAAAGGCGTTACTGAGACAGCTTACAGACAAAAGCGCCCTTGACCCCTATAAGGAAATGCAGCTCCAGAGTGAAGATTTGTTGGTTACCACGGCTGAGCTGCGAATCAAGCAGCAGGAACTGGAAGATACCAACAAGGAGCTAGAAAACACCAATAAGGGTGTTGTGGCGCTGTATTCGGAGCTGGAAAAGACAGCTCAGGAACTGGAAGAAGCCAGCGAGGCGAAAAGCCGCTTCTTCTCCAACATGACCCATGAGTTCCGCACGCCCATCAACATCATCGAAAACATCTCGAAACTCTTGATTTCAGGGCAGGATGGCCCGCTTAACGACGAGCAGTACCGCCAAGTCAAATTCATCAGCGACGCGGCCGCTGAACTCTCCACGCTGGTAGGCGAGTTGCTGCAACTGGCAGAAGTACAATCGGGCCGGATGCGTGTTGAACCAGACACGTTTATGTTGAAGGACTTCATGGAGCGGCTCGATACGTTTGCTGCAGCCCTCTCCTTTCGCTATGAGCATGTCACGCATCGGCTTGACATGCCGATTGAAGACGTCCGGCTGTATACCGACCAGGAACGTTTGTTCCAAATACTGCGTAACCTGATCTCGAATGCCTTCAAGTACACGCCTCGCGGTACAGTCACCATTCGCTGCTTCATGCCCTCCCCTGATCAGCTCGAGTTCATGGTGGCCGATACGGGTATCGGCATCTCGCCGGATGATCAAAAGAAAGTATTCGACGAGTTCTACCGGATCAAATCACCCGGCCGGAAGAATATTGAAGGTACAGGCCTAGGGCTGCCACTTGCCCAGCGGATTGCCTTGTTGCTCAAAGGCGAAATTGATCTTACCAGCCAGCTTGGGGTGGGCAGCAAGTTCTACCTGCGCTTACCGATCGTCCTTGATCAACCGGAAGACGACCTGAGACCCGGTGCACTCGCAGGTACGACCATCCTGCTGATCGATGACAGCGAGGCTGATCGCTATATTGTCATGAAAGCGCTAGAGCCCTACGACCCGATCATGATTGAAGCGGACAGTGCTCGCACCAGCATGGATAAACTCAACGCTATACGTCCGGATATCATTTTCCTGGATCTGGACTTGCCTGATATTAGCGGTGAAGAATTACTCGAAAGCATGGACCCAAGCATGCGCCGACGCGTTCTGATCAATACGGCGAAACTGATAACTGAAGATGAACAGGCGCACCTGAAGCAACATTGCCACGCCATCCTGCAGAAGTCCCGGCCGGATTATGTAAACCATCTATTGCACCATGTACAAGGCCTCGTCAGGAGCTTAAGCAATGAACGAGCGTAAGCGCATCGTCATCATTGATGACACCGATGCCAATCGGTATGTATTGCGCAAAATATTAAAGTCTCAGCCAAACTACGATGTGCTGGAGGCCGGTACCGGCGCTGCTGGTCTCGAACTGATCGACGAGTGTACCAACCTCGTCATCATTGATATCAATCTTCCTGATATGAACGGCTTCGACTTGATCCAAGCGATCGAGCAGAAACTCGACCGAAAGAAACTGCCTTCCATCATCAACATCTCGGCCACCTTTGTCAGCGGCAAGGACAAGGCCATGGGACTGAATCAGGGAGCACAAGCCTACCTAACGCACCCGATCAATCGCGATGAAGTACTGGCAACTATCGCATCGCTGCTCAAATCCAGTTACCGTCTCGAAAGCATCGAGAATCAACGCAACGTGGCTATCGCCCGTAGCGAAGACCTGGAAGCCGAGAAGATCATGCTAGAACGCTTTATGCGCTCGCTGAATCATGACTTACGCTCTCCGCTGACAACGGCAACCATGATCGTCAATCTCATGAAGCGGACGCCTGAGCGCCGTACCGATGACATGCTGAAGCTACTGGAAGAAAACCTTCAGCGCATGAACCGCATGATTACCAACGTGCTGGATATCTCCCACACCAGCATGGGAGGCGGAATCAAACTCAACGCCGAGCATCTGGATTTAAAGGTGCTACTCCAAGAGGCGGTCGAAAGCCTGCGCATTCAGGTCCGCAACGAAATCGTGACTCACTTCGAGTCGCCCGACCAGGGCGTTTATTGGGACAAACACGCCTTCCTGCGCATCCTCGACAACCTGGTGATCAACGCTGCCAAACATGGCCTGTCTGATACCCAGATCGAAATCATTCAGCGTCATGAAAACGATCGGGTCGTAGTAGCGGTACGCAACCAGGGACAGATGCCCGACGAAGTGCTGACCAACCTGGCAACACCCTACTTCATCTCTTCGCGTAGCAATGACCGTGGCTGGGGATTGGGCCTGCCAATCGTCAAGGCGTTGTGCGAAGGTTTTGGGGGCCATGCCACGTTCAGCAATGAAGCCGAGCATGTACGCGTGGAAGTGCACCTGCCCTATAACATTGTGTCTTCTTAAGGCCTTGTGCAAAAGCAGGCGATTTTCAAGGCCCCTTGTATGTACTTATCCCATTGCTAAGCAATGATATCCAACATCCGTTCGAGGTGCTGATGTAGAAAAGGGCTCATGTCGATGCACTTGTCGACCATATAGCTCTCGCTCAAGGGTGCGAGTGCCTGCTTGGACGCCATGAACCCTGCCTCCGCTTCGCCCCCATCTTTGCCGGCATAGATTAACGCCAGCAGCTCAATTTTCTGCTCTCGTGTAAGCCCTGAAATGGCCTCCCGAAGCCGATGCTCTGCCTGGGTTTCACCAATCAGCGAGCCCAACGCTGACTCACCCCCCAGGCCAAGACCACCACCAAGCCCAGTGCCAAAGCCATCATGAGTCAACTGCGTAGAGGTCGCCAGAGCCATTAGTGCTTCTACCTGCTCACGCTCCAGATGTTCCAGTCGTAGTGTCATAAACCCTCCGTCTCACTAGAACTAAGACCTTGCTTAGGCTTCATGGTGCAGCGCTGCACACAGAGTAGATATGACACAGATCATGTCATTTGACACCTAGCCGCCGTGCTAACCGGTTGAGGTTGGCACGGTCGAGGCCCAGCGCTCTGGCCACATCGGCCCAGCGGTACTGGTGACGCTCCAGGGCAGACTGGATCAGTTGCTTTTGATAGGCATCTACCGCCTCGCGCAATCCCAGATTCGTCTGGGGTGATCCAACCCCATCAGACGTGCTTGAAGGCATTATCCCTGCCCTGCCCTGCCCATGCTTGAAGCTGCTCTGGATCACGCCCGGCTACCTTTATTCACTTTGCCCGGCATGGTGGCGTACAGGCGTTTCGCCCTTAGCTGGAGGAGAAAGCCGGCCAGTTCCCACACGTGCGAACCTATTTCTGCCATAGCGAACCACGGCCAGGAGACCAGCGATGCTACAGGCCTCCTAACCGCGGCCGTGCTGGCCGACTGACTGCATCGAGACAGAAACGTTGATGTTTATTTCCTGGGACCAAAGCCCTTTATGGCTATGGTCAAGCGCGACATCAAAACCCTTGGCGTGCCAGAAGCCCAGAGCTATTACGAGTTTTTTGGCCCTGCAGCCAGCTTATAAGTAGGAGCTTTGTAGCTGATTCAGAGTAGCGGTGTTATTGAGGGCCAGTTCATGTACGTGGTCCTCTGCGCCTTTCCTGGGCTGAACTCAATTTTAAATCGCACCGCAAACAGGCTGCGCTCATAAAAACCGGCTTAACTTCATGATAATTGATTATAAATACCATTATTATTCATTGGATCGATGTTAACGAGCTTTAGTAGGCTTGTCGGCTTATGTAGCTTCGATCATGACCTAACGTGAAAAACAAGCTGTCCTTATTCCTTCCTTGGCTCAAACGCTTTAAACCCGTTGCTGTAAATGCCCCGCCTCGAGAGCGGCTGCGCGCTACCCTGGGGGCCTGCCTGGGCATGGTCGTCAGCGTACTGGCCTGTATGCATTTCTATGGGCTTGATGTTGCCCTGCGCGTGGCTGCACCCATTGGCGCCTCGGCCGTGCTCTTGTTTGCGGTACCGTCCAGCCCTCTGGCGCAGCCCTGGTCTATTGTCGGCGGCAATGTCCTGGCTGCCGGTGTCGGTGCCTTGGTCGGCCAATGGATTGACCATACCTTGCTTGCCGCCGCGGTTGCGATGGCTGCAACTATCATCGTTATGTTCAGCCTGCGTTGCCTGCATCCGCCCGGCATCGCTGTTGTTGTCTCGGTCAGCTTGGGTGGCCCGGCCTTTCAACAGCTGGGCCTGGCAGTCATGCTGCCGGTCGCCCTGTGCTCGCTTATTGTTTTGGCCGGGGCGCTTATCTACAACAACCTCACCCGCTTGCCCTACCCCAAGGCACCCCCGGTTGCCCATCCACACAAGACGCACGATCCGCTTCCCAGTCAGCGAACCGGCTTTACAAGTGCTGATCTGGAGCAGGCGCTCAAGTCCTTTGGCGCCTTTGTGGACATTACCCCGGATGCCTTGGAAGCCCTGGTCCGCCAGACCGAGCGGCATGCCGTGAGCCGCCGGATGGGCGCGATTACGGCGGCTCAGATTATGTCGAGGGATGTGCTGACAGCTACGCCGCACGCTACGATCAGGCAAGCGTGGGATCAGCTGGAAACGCACCATTTGAAGGTGTTGCCGGTGCTGACAGAAGAACGCCAGCTGATTGGTATCGTGACGTTGACTGATCTGTTCCGCCACATCGCCTCGGGGCACTCAAGCGAAACGCCTGTAGAAGTATTAATGACGCGTACCGTGCAGTGCGTGCAAGACACCGCCCACCTTGCTGACCTGGTGCCCCTGCTTTCGGATCACGGGCTGCATTGCCTACCTGTACTGGACGAACAGGGCGCGATTGCAGGCGTCGTCAGTCAGACCGATTTGATTGCCGCCCTGTACCAGCATTGGCTGAAAAATGTTCTGACCCATCGTGAGGCAGCCAACCAGGAGGCTTCTCGGGAAAGCGCAGCCTGAAGTACTACGCCTGCTTCACCGTACCGGTAGGCTGTGAGCCGTACTTTATAGACGGCTACGAGCCTACCCTTCCCACCGCTGCGACCAGTCGCTGTCCTCGGCGACCACGTCGCGCAGGTGTTGGATGGCTTGCTGCAGTGCAGGTGTATCGCGGTCTCGGGAGTAGACAAGGTATGTGGGGTAGGCAAATTCCGGCGCCCGCTCCACACGCCTTAACACGCCGCTATCCAGGTAGTGCTGTACCACACGGGTCCGAAAATAACCGGCTCCACCCTTTTGCACGAGATATTGCAAAGCCAGCGGCCCCAGGCTGAAAGACAGCGCCGCCCTTGCCTTATCTGGCAAAGCAGTATCGTGTTGTCGGCGAAAGGCCTCACCCCAGTCGATATAGATATACGGCTCTGGTTTGTCGACCGCGCAGACCAAAATCAGTTTTTCCTCAAGCAGAGGCTCTACCTGCAAGCCCGGCCCGTATTCAGGCTGATACACCAAGGCTGCCTCCAGTACGCCTTGATCTACCTGTCGCTGAAGCGTACGGCTATCCGCCATCTCGGCTCGAACGGCATACTCCGGCATGGCCTCACGCAGGCGCGTTACCCAATTGAGCATAAGCGGGTTACTCAAACTCGTCTCGCCCCCAATGTTCAATAGGTTGCGAAAGCCTTCTGGCAATGGCAGATCACGCCGCGCGGCTTCCCACGTTTGTACAAGCTGAGTGGCATGCCCGACAAAGACCTGCCCATCGGCCGTGAGACGGGCGCCTGCACGGTTACGAACGAACAGCCGGCACTTGAGTTGCGCTTCCAGGCTCTGGATACGCGCCGTGACGGCAGTCTGGGTAATATGCAGGCGTTCGGCTGCAGCATTGAAACTGCCGGTGCGAGCGATTTCTAGAAAAGTACGGGCAAGGTCGAGATCCATCGGGCCTGTTAGTATCCACAAGAATGAACCGGCAGTGTATCGACTTGCCCGACCGGTTCGAAGCCAATAGCTGCCCAGCTACCCTCGCGCCGAAGCCTGCCGAAACGCCGTAGGCGACACGCCCGCCAGACGCTTGAAGAAACGAGTGAAATACGCTGGCTCGGAAAAGCCCAGCAGGTCGGCAATCTCGTTCACCGTAAGCCCGGTATAGAGCAGGTTGCGCTTGGCCTCCAGCAATAGCCGCTGATGCAGGACACCAAGGGCCGTTTGCCCACGAAGACGACGGCACAAGCCATTGAGGTAGGCCGGGGTGATGCCCAGCTGCCTGGCATAGCGCTCAACAGCCCAATGCTGGGTGAAATGCGCCTCTACCAATTGGGCGAAGCGACTCAGGTACGCCTGCCCGCGCTCAGGCCGCTCCTGGGCATCACGCACCATGACCTGTCGCCCCAGCCAGACGGCCAGCACTCCAATGAGCGATTGCAGCAGCAGGTCACGAGCAGGGGCCTCACTGTTGTATTCGTTGTTGATCGCTGCAAACAGGGTATCGATATAGCGACGCTCCTGCCCCACTCGATACAAGCCCGGCTCGTTGAACACAGCACTCTGCCCGCCTAGATGCTCCTGTAGTCGTGCCACCAGTGGCATAGCCAGCGTGACAACGAACCCGTCGATATTCTCCGAAAAGCGAAAGCCATGAATGCAGAGCGCGGGCACGACCTGGATGGCTGCCTCTTCTACCCTTGTCAGCTGGCCATCCACATTCAACTCTGCCCAGCCCTTGCGTACGTACAGGAGCTGCGCCAGATCAGCATGGCGGTGCAGCTGGATTTCCCAGCGGTGCAGCCGGCTGCGCTGAGGAATGGACTCGCAATGCAGGAGATCGGGCGTCGGCCATACGAGCGGATCGCCATACAGCACAAAGACCGGAACCGTAAGCGCAGGCGGTTTCAAGAAGAAATCCCTTTTAGCAGCCTTGAGTTTATAAAAGTCCAGAACCTGAGACGTAAAGTGCCTTCTCGTGAAAAGACAATCAACCAAAAATACAGGAAACGCACACAACAACGCTCACCGGCATGTCCTGCTTCCGGATGCGAGCGACAATAAGCGAGAGGCACCATGCAAACACAAGTCGCCATTATTGGTGCCGGTCCGTCCGGCCTCCTCCTGGGCCAGCTGCTGCACAAGGCTGGTATCGAAACCCTTATCCTCGAACGCCAGACCCCCGAGTACGTACTTGGGCGCATTCGCGCTGGCGTACTTGAACAAGGCATGGTTGATCTGCTGCGCGAAGCGGGCGTCAACGAACGCATGGATCGTGAAGGTCTGGTACATGATGGCTTCGAGATAGCCTTTGATGGCCGCAAGGAGCGCATCGACCTCAAAGGGCTCACTGGTGGCAAGACCGTAATGATCTACGGCCAGACCGAAGTCACCCGCGACCTGATGGAGGCCCGAAAAGCCTGTGGGGCGCCAAGCGTGTATGAGGCTCATAATGTTCAACTCCATGAACTCAAGGGCGAAAAGCCCTACGTGACCTTTGAGAAAAACGGTGAAACGGTCCGCGTGGATTGTGACTATGTAGCCGGCTGCGACGGTTATCACGGCATCTCCCGGCAATCGATTCCAGCAGACGTCATCAAGGTCTTCGAACGCGTCTACCCATTTGGCTGGCTCGGCATCCTGGCAGATACCCCGCCCGTTAATGAAGAGCTGATCTACGCCAACCATGATCGCGGCTTCGCCTTGTGCAGCATGCGTTCGAAGACGCGTACCCGTTACTACGTACAGGTATCCAGCGACGAGAAGGTTGAAGATTGGTCGGATGATCGTTTCTGGGAAGAGCTCAAGTGCCGCCTGCCCGCCGAAACAGCTGATCAGTTAATTACTGGCCCTTCGATTGAAAAAAGCATCGCGCCGCTGCGCAGTTTTGTAGTCGAGCCTATGCAGTACGGGCACCTGTTCCTGGTTGGCGATGCGGCGCATATCGTACCGCCCACCGGCGCCAAAGGCTTGAACCTGGCAGCAAGCGATGTTTCTACGCTATACCGTATTTTGGTCAAGGTGTATCGCAAAGGGCGTACGGAGCTGCTGCAGAAGTATTCGGAGGTTTGCCTGCGCCGCGTCTGGAAAGCCGAGCGCTTCTCCTGGTGGATGACCTCCATGCTGCACCGTTTCCCTGATACCGACGATTTCGGCCGGCGCATTCAGCAGACCGAGCTGGACTACTTCGTCGGCTCCGAAGCCGGCCGTACAACCATCGCCGAAAATTATGTAGGCCTGCCCTACGAGCCTATCGAATGAGTGTGGGCGGGCTTTCAGCCCGCCATGCACCGTTCCCATCTGGAAAAGCTCTGGTAATCTGGTGGTCTGAATTCAGTTCAGACGATACGCGTTACGCATACACCCTGCCTTTCGCCTGTCGTCATGCAGCCACCAGGATCCTTCATGCACGCCACCTCTCTTGAACAGCTGATGCCGGAAATCCAGGCCAACGTTCGCAAGGCTCTGGAAGAAGATATTGGCAGCGGTGATATTACCGCTCAGCTCATCCCGGCCGAGCGCCAGGCTCGCGCCCAGATCATTACTCGTGAAGACGCCACGCTGTGCGGTACGGCCTGGGTCAATGAGGTATTTCGCCAGATCGATCCCTCCGTTCAGGTCGAGTGGCGGGTGAAAGATGGCGATCGCGTCAGTGCCGACAAGATCCTTTTCACTTTGACAGGCCCGGCGCGCTCACTGCTGACCGGCGAGCGCAGCGCCCTCAACTTCCTGCAGCTGCTCTCAGGCACAGCCACCCGGTGCAGCTATTATGCAGGCCTGGTCAAAGGTACTTCGGTACGCCTGCTTGATACGCGTAAAACTCTACCAGGGCTACGTCTGGCGCAGAAATATGCTGTGACCTGTGGCGGCTGCCACAATCACCGGATCGGCCTGTATGACGCCTTTTTGATCAAGGAAAACCATATTGCTGCCTGCGGAAGCATTGCTCAGGCAGTCGAGACCGCACGCCGAATCGCCCCAGGCAAGCCCGTAGAAATCGAAGTGGAAAGTCTGGAGCAACTGGACGAGGCCCTCGCCACTCAAGCTGAGATCATCATGCTGGATAATTTCACTCTTGAAGATATGCGCGAAGCTGTGGCTCTGACGGCCGGACGTACCAAGCTGGAAGCGTCTGGCGGTATCAACGAAGACACCCTACGACCTATCGCCGAGACGGGGGTGGACTATATTTCTATTGGAACACTGACAAAGGACGTAAAAGCGCTGGATCTTTCCATGCGGCTTTCACTCTGAGCCGCCCCCTCTTTTTTGGGCCTGCCGAACCACGGCAGGCCGCCTATCAAGGAAACCGTGTGAGCTATCGCTACCTCGTCATCGACAGCAGCGCCTTTGCCAGTTCCCAACTGGAAGCCTACCTGTCCGCCCGTACTAAAAACCGTGTCATCATCCCAGACAGTACAGCCATAGAGCTGTTTCAGAACGAGACCTGGACCCTGGCTCGTAACGGCTTGTTCAAACAGTACAAGGATCGCATTTTCTTCTCCGACTCCAGCGGCCCCATCCTCCAGGCCGAACTGGAAGGTCGCAAGCCAAGCATTCTGGCAGCCCCACTGACACGCGCTTTTATCGCCGCCATAAATGTGGATGGCGAGGCGGAAGCCAAACAACTGGCTCATATACGTGACAACCTGCTGGATACCGAAGACGATTACCACGCCAACCGAAAGATATTTCTGAAAACGATCCTTACCCATATGAATAAGGCGCTACAGGATACGGGCGGCACCCTGAAGCGTGACGCGGCGATTCATCTGGCCGCGGCAACGGCGCAACGCGGGCTGGCCAAAGGTTTTTCGCCTAGCCTTATCGATGCGCCTTACAGTGTCTTCTTGAAGGCCTACCCATTGGCTGCACGCTATGTTGCCTTGTTGGCTTCTCTTCTTGTCGAGCATCTTGAAGCCAAAGGCAGCGCCACTGCTCAGACGGATACACTCATCAATATTTTTACTCAGCGGGATAATGTTCTGATTGCCAGCCTGTTTGATGGCTTGTTAAGTACGGATGAGCAGGCCAATACAACGTACGACATGCTCAAGCAGAACCTGGCCGTCCTAAGTAAGGTGGGCGTGCAGTCAGTACATTGAATTCAGCGAACCGGGCCCGGCGTTTTCTGCCGGGCTTGATGACCATTTGTCACCCAAACGATTTTAGAAACAAATAGTTACATCCTAAAAATGAACTTTCTACGATAAAAATTGACGCCAAATTGTTGTCAAAAAAACCACACCTATTTTCTCCGCTTTTTTACACGCTTCTCCTTTGGCCAAAATAGCCAGCTTCCTTACTTACTTAGCAACGCCAATTTTTTGAAGACATTTTATACGTCATTTTAATGACGCTAACTTTTGTCACATCAAAATGACATCTGCTGGCATCTTGATGCTCTAGCATGCGCTTTTCAGCCTATTTCCGCCCTAAATTCCTGCCTGTATAAAGCGATACACCCATTACAACAATCATCATGCACCTCACTTTGAGAGTGCGCTTATACCGCGTCAGGCTTGCCTGTACATGCTGGCCTACATGAATCCTTTCGATTAAGCAGTACGGAAATCCATCATGAAACATGCTTTTTTTTCCAACCAGTACCGGTCTGCCCGCCAGGGTATGCTCAAAGGCTTGCTCGTCACGCTCACCCTAGCGTGCCTGTCTCAACAAGCTGCCTATGGCAATGACACGTCTGTGGATCTGGTTGGCCTGAACTTTTCGGGAGCCGGTTTTGCTGCACATGTATTGCCCGGTATGAATAACCGCAACTACATCTTTCCTAGCGAATCGCATTTTCACCAGTGGAGCGCCAAGGGTATTCGCCTGGTTCGCTTCCCCATTATCTGGGAGCGCATCCAGCCGAAACTGGGCAACATGCTGGACCCGGACTATGGAAGCTTGATCACTCAGACGCTCAACTACGCACAAAAATACAATGTGAAGGTCATTCTGGACCTGCATAACTATGCCCGTTACCGTGGCGAGATCATCGGTACGTCCAACGTCCCCTACTCGGCCTACCAGGACGTGATGTACCGCATCGCCTATCGCTGGGCCAAGCATCCGGCGTTGTACGCCTATGACATCATGAACGAGCCTAACGGCGCCCTGGATTACTGGCCAACCGCGGCCCAATACGGCATCAACGGCGTGCGGACCGTCGACAAGGTCAAGCCCATCATCGTAGAAGGTAATGGCTGGGCCGAGGCGACACGCTGGGCGCTTTGGAACGACTCGCTTCTGAACCTGAAAGATCCTGCCAACAACATCATCTTCTCCGCTCACACCTACTTCGATGAAAACGCAGGCGGTACGTATGATGCGGTCGACGTCAGTACACTGGATCCTATGTACGGCGTGAGCCGGGTCAAGCCCTTCGTAGAGTGGCTGAAAAAGCACAACAAGCGCGGCTTTATTGGTGAGTTCGGTATCCCCGATAACGATCCTCGCTGGAACGTGATCATGGATAATATGCTGGCCTACCTGAAGCAGAACTGCATACCAGCAACCTACTGGGCGGCAGGTCCTGGCTGGGCTGATTACAAGCTGGCAGTCGAGCCCATCAATGGGCAGGACCGTCCGCAATGGCCAACACTGCAAAAGTATGTCGATAACACCAGTTGCGCGGCGATTGGGCCTAATTAATCGATTGGCCTCGCATGAAAAAGGGCTCCTCAGAGCCCTTTTTCTATTCTGGCTTGGTTCTTACCGTCACATATTTTGCCAAGACGGGATTGCTCTCCAAGGCTTTTCCGTCTGCAGCAGCCCATAGTCGCCGCTCAATACCCTGGGTGATCAGGTGAGCCACAGCGGACTCGATGGCAGACAGCACGCACAGCTGGGCTGGCTCGTTGGTGGTGTAACCCGATTCGGCTTCAAGCAGCTTCTTGAACTCAATGAATTTATAGACATCTGCTGAACGACCAATCGAAAAAATCGTTTTGGACGTCATGACGTTAGCCAGGACTTGCCCACCGCGCACATCAATCGCTCGCAGGTTCACCGTAACCTGATCGACCCGGTATTCCTGGGACGCGCCTATCCCCAAATAACGGGCGCCCTCTCCGCCGCTGCGGATATTGGTGTCATAGGCAACGATACCGCCTTCCAGCAAGATGTTAGCCGCCTGCAAGGATGGCAACGGCGCTTGAATATTTTGTGGCGTGTTGGGCTTGCTTTGAGTAGCCCGGATGATCTTTCGCTCGGTCAGAACATTCTGCAGACCTTCTCGCTCCAGCACGACAAACCAACCGCTGGCCTGCAGCGCGTCTACCAGCATACTGGCGCCACCCTGGGTCACGGCGGTAGAAAAGGAGCTGGCGGGAGAAGGCTTGTATTGTCCGCTCTGGTCTCGGAACCCATACACAGCAGCAACAAGCTTGCCACGAGGAACGGGCAGGTTGAGCAAATCATAATAAGTCGAGGCGCGAGGTGTCAGAGTGGGTTGCGCATTTTGCTCGGCGGGCATGGGGTCACGTACGGAACATCCCTGCATTATCAGCGCGCACAGCACGGCTGACGACATCATTAATCGTTTCATGACAGCTTTTCCTTTAAACGCTGCTTCTTAGTAGGTCGCGCCTAAGCCATTGACGGCGATTTCGGATACCTCTCCCGTCAGTCGATCCGTAATATGGATAACCAACTCACCCGTCTCGTCATTAAGTATGTTGACGATGAAATCATCTGTGGTGACGCTGCCCGCCTGGCCGTTTCGGGCATTAGTGAGTACCTGGGACAACAGACTTGATTGCAGCTGGCTGGTAAAGCGCTCCAGGGTACTCATGGACGAACTCGACGTGGCGTCCGGGTCATCGTAATCGTTCTGAGCCTGAGCATTGCCGAGCAGGTAGGAGCCATTCAAAGGGCTTCCGCCAAAAGAAGGGTTTATTGGCGTATAGACCAGTTCGGTCGCCTGCAAGGATGAGACAGAGGCAAGCAATAACAGCCCCAGGGATATCGTAGGTAATACGCTTTTATTTTTCATAGCTCGTCTCTGTCCATGTCGAAGGCGTCATACAGAAGATTTTCTATTTTTTGTTTATCAAGAGTGTCCTTGACTTGATCTGCCGCTGAATACGCGATGCCCTTTAACTCCATGACGTTGGGTTGTATAAACTGGCGATAGACGAGACGCTGATTATGTTCTACCCATATCAAACTTCCCCACCGCGCCGAGGGCCTTTCTTTAACTACCAAGTTGAAATCAAGAGGAGTGGTATCAACTAGACGATCGCTGAAATAACGGTAAAAGTCATGCCCGAAGCGTGAGATCGTATTGTCAACAATAAGCCCCTGAATATCGTCTTCTCCTCCATTACTTGCTTGAGCCGATATACAGAGCATTACTCCTAACAACCCTATGCCCCAGCGTTTCATGATTTATATGCCTTTGGTCTTTTCATAAAACTTCAAGGCCGCTTCGGCACGATTGGACGCACCGATCTTGCGTAACAAGTTATGGATATGACTTTTAACTGTATGGGTACTCAAACATAAATGATGGGCGATTTCGGCATTGGAATAACCTTTGCCGACCAATGACAGGATTTCCCGCTCGCGCACGGTCAGGTCGATTACAGCCTCCTCCAACGCCTGTAGCCGACGAAAGCGGGCAATAAGCCGCTCCATTACGTCACGCGGCAGCCAATCTCTTCCCATAAGCATGGCCTGGATACCAGTCAACAGCAGCTCCCGTGATGTATGGGTATAGAATATCCCTTTGATTTCCGGGTGCTTTTCCATCAGCTGCTGGGCCTGCTCATCCGTCGTATTGACCAGCGCCACCGGCGCCTGATGAATCAGCGTATCGAGTGAGTCCACGCATTGCTCTAACGAAACACTGCCTACATCAAGAAGCCAGAGTGAAGCGACTGAGCGGTCCAATCCGTTGAAGTCATCTACGCATAATTCGAATTCGGCCTGCTGGTTGAGAAAATGCTGGAATAGTTGCCCCAATAATTGATTTTTGGTCAATAGCTTGACAGTAAAAGGGGGGCGGCCTGTCGCCATGACGGCATTTGCTGAACTCAAAGTCGAGCCTCGATTATTAGTGCAATTAAAAGGCTATCCAACGTTTTACCGATCACCAATAAAAAAAGACCATAATCCGTTTCGCTTTAAACATTTGAGAAGCCCGCCACAGAGCTTATTTAATAGCACTCTTACAAGTATATAGTGGCCATTTGATTTCATTATTCTAGTTATGCTCATTTACAATACTAAACGTAGTCGTGTGTTAAGCAGATATTTCATTATGGTCGAATATTAGAAAAAGCCTGTGTTTCCAGTTTAGGTAATAGAACACTTGCCACACCCAGCAACATCCAATCATCGGAATGTTTCGAAATTATCGGCTGCGTATTGATATGCGCCACCGCAGCCCCATGTTGCTGCGCAATAAAAGGAATCTGAGCGGCTGGCTGGACCAAGCTCGAGGTACCTACCGACAACAAAACGTCGCATGAGGCCGCGGCCTCGAATGCTTGCGGCAGAACAGTCGTTGGCAAGGCCTCACCAAACCAGACAACTCCCGGCCGAACAGCCCCTCCACACACCGGACATAGGGGCGGTGGCAGGCGGCGTCCGCCTTCGGGTTCGGTAGGAACGGAATCGAGCTGATACGGTGTAGCACAATCAAAGCATCGCGGCTGGTGCAGGCTGCCGTGCAGGTGCAGCACGTTCTGACTACCGGCCCTTTCATGAAGGTCGTCGACATTCTGAGTGATCACCGTAACCTGGGGTATGTGCTGCTCCATCCGGGCAATGGCGTAATGCCCGGAATTGGGTTCCGCCTGTAGCACTTTCATCCGGCGCCACTCGTACCAGCCCCAAACCAACGCTGGATCGGCCTGAAAGGCTTCAGGTGTAGCCAATTCCGTGGCGTCGAAGCGAGACCATAACCCCGTCTGCGCGTCACGAAAGGTAGGAATGCCACTTTCCGCCGAAACGCCAGCGCCTGTGAAAACCACAAGATGCCTGGCCTTACGTATCCGCTCGAGCAAAGCGTTATCAACCTGAGCCAATAAAGGTGTTTGAGTTGGCATGGTTATTCCATAGTGTCCTGTAGGGCCGATAAAACGTATTTATTGACGGTTTAGTGATGATTTTTGATTACAGCAAATCAGTAAAAGTACGTTTTGCTTGGATACGCCCCGAACACAATTGCATAAGGCCGTTACAACGAACCGACCAACAAGAACTTGACTGGACGAGTGGTCACACCACCTATCGTATTTCGCCGTTGCTGTGTTCACTCACTGCGCCACATGCCGATAATCCCCAAGTTCATGAACGGCGGTGCCTTTGCGCCTCGTTGAAGTTTTGCCTCACCGGAAATGCCCATGAAGAAATCTTCTTTCAGCAAGCATCGCTTTACCCTTCTTTATGCCTTGGCCCTGGTAGCCGTACTGGCGGGTAGCCTGGCCTATTGGTACTGGCAGTCGGACCGTACCGTAGCGGCTCCTGCTGCGCCCGGCTCTGTACAGGCGATGCTCGAAGCGGTACGCACGGCGCCCGAATCCTGGTCGGCTCATCCGCAGGATTTGTCCGTTCTGGTCAAAGACATGCGTGCCCATACCATTGCCGGTGCCGTTATTGGTGAAGAAGCGGTCTATATCACTACGACAGGCCAGGCCCGCTATATGGTGGCAGACCCCTCCGGCCGCGTGGGCGATCTGGTCCTGCGTGACTACTCAAGCCAGGGTGAGGCACTGTTTCCAGTGGCTACCTTCGCCGAGTCCTCTGGCAAGAATCCGTTCGTCGAGGGATTGCTGACTAACCTGCCGGGCTACCTGCTTCTGTTACTCCTGATCGTGCCGCTGGCGTTTCGTGCCATGAGCCCGTTCAAGATTCAGCGCAAGGGCACTAATGTCTCGTTTGATGATGTCGTTGGCGCCCATGAAGCCAAGCGGGCATTGGAAGACATCACTACCTGTTTGCGTAATCCCAAGGCTTTTGCCGCCTTGGGCGCCCGTCCGCCTAAAGGCGTCCTGCTGACCGGAGAGCCCGGCACCGGCAAGACCCAGCTGGCCAAGGCGCTGGCGACCGAGTGCAATGCGCACTTCATTCAGGTGACCGGTAGCGATTTCTCCTCAATGTTCTTTGGCGTGGGCATTCAGAAGGTTAAATCCCTGTTCCGTACCGCCCGGAAAAAGGCGCCCTGCATTATTTTCATCGATGAGATTGATGGCATTGGCAAACGGGCTGAACAGTCTCGTTCGAGTGATGCTGAAGCCAACCGGATCATCAACCAATTCCTGACAGAAATGGACGGCTTCGACGGCTCCAGCGGTGTGCTGGTTGTAGGGGCTACCAACTTTGCTAATTCGCTCGACCCGGCCCTGGTTCGTGAAGGCCGCTTTGACCGGACCATTGCCGTAGGCCTGCCGACACTGGAAGACCGTGCCGCCCTATTCCGTCTGTATGCCAAAAAGGTTCAGGTTGAAGGTGATCTGGATTTCCAGGCACTGTCCCGTAATACCGTTGGCCTGACCCCGGCAGCCATCGCTTATATCGTGAATCATGCCGCCTTACTGGCCGCACGCGAAAACTGCAAGCAGGTTGCCATGAGCCATTTCGTGGATGCCATCGAGACATGCCGGATCGGTGAACAGCCGACTGCCGTTACGCCGCTCAGCGCCACTGAGCGTACACGCATCGCTGTGCACGAGGCTGGCCATGCTCTGGTCGCTGCCGCACTGAGTGTAGGGCGTGTGGAAAAGGTCACCATTCTGCCGCGCGGTCAGGCATTAGGCGTCACGCTGGTTACGCCGGTAGAAGACAAGCGTCTGCATCTGGAATCCGAGTTGAAAGCGCGTATCCAAATGCTGCTGGCCGGCCGCTGTGCCGAGCAGTTGTACTTTAATGAGGTATCGTCCGGGGCTGCCCAGGATCTGCAGGAAGCCTCCAAGCTGGCCTTGTCGATGGTCGCCTCGCTGGGCATGGGTCCAAATCGCTCGTTGTTGAGCTTGCAGGCGCTTCGTGAAGCACACCTGGACTTCGATGCCCAGGCCTCTATCGAGGCAGCTGATCAGTTACTGCATCGTCTGAACGATCAGTGTATGAACCTGCTGCAACGGCTGCGTCCCGCTCTCGACCGCATCACGGATGGTCTGCTGGAGCGTGAAACCCTTCCCGGGGAAGAGGTCATGGAAGCCCTGGCCGCTCAAGGTGGCACCGAAGCCGTTAAAGCTTTGAACCGCGCATTGGCAGGCGATCATGAGCCTGCACAAAATGCAGCCATGAGTGGCTGGACCCTCGAATAAACATGTAGAGCGTTCGCCACATGCCAACAAAAAAGCCTGCTCCCTAACGGTGGCAGGCTTTTTTTCTGTTTACTCGGCTATAGCAGGCTTAAGGATAAGTCCTGGATCAGGACGATACCGTTACACGCATTACCTGCGTCACGAGTTGGCAGCAGATTCAGAGGCTGTATGGCCTCTCTCGCCGTCCAGGCTGACCAGATTGAGTTCCAGTGCCGCCCGCTCGGTCCATTGGCCTTCAATTTCTGCCTTGACCGCCACGCCTAACTCCTTGAAGTCGTTGACCTGCTTTACCAGATTACCCTGCCCGCTCATCAACTGGCCACAGGCCTTGTGATAGGCCTCTTGTGCTTTTTCCAGGCTCTTGCCGATACCGTCCATGCTGCCCAGGAAGGTACGCAGCTTGTCATAGACCCTACTGGCACGGTCAGCCAATTCAGCGGTATGGCGGCTCTGATCCTCAAAGCGCCAGAGTTGACGCACAATGTTGAGACTGGTCAACAACGTGGTTGGGGTCGCTACCAGAACGTTCTGTTCGATGGCACGTTGGAATAGAGTCTCGTCCGCTTTGAGCGCCTCGACAAAGGCCGACTCGATGGGGACGAACATGAATACCATTTCTGGTGTGTTCAATCCGGGTAACTTAAAGTATTCCCGGTCCGACAGCTCGCGGATACGATCACCCATCGCCTGGACATGCTCGGCAAGGGCTATTCGCCGCTCGGCTTCATCCTCGCTATTGATATAGCGGGTATAGGCGTTGAGCGAAACCTTGGCGTCGATGATCAGATGCTTGCTCTGCGGCAGATAGACCAGTACGTCGGGACGGCGGCGCCCCGTCTCGGTGGTAAAGCTGGCCTCGCGAACGAAATCGGTGCCCAAACGCAGACCGGAGCGCTCCAGTACATTTTCAAGAATCAGCTCTCCCCAATTACCCTGCGTCTTTTTCTGCCCCTTGAGCGCAGTGGCCAGCTCATGGGCTTCTTGAGTAATCTGTCGATTGAGCTCTTTCAGGTCGAAGAGCTGCTGGGCCAGCGCAGCCTGCTGTTGCGTGTCCTTGTGATGGATATCCTCGACCTTATGGCGAAAGGCTTCGATCTGCTCGCGGAACGGCTTGAGCAAGGCATCCAGCGATTGCTGGCTGTGCTGGGAAAAGGTATGCCCCTTGGCCTCGAAAATCTGGCCGGCCAGCTGTTCGAACTCAAGCTTGAGCTGTTCGCGACTTTCCCGCAGCAGCTGACTTTGTTCGAGAAAATGTTGCTCTTTCTGCTCCAGCGTCGTGCGCAGCGTAGCGTGCTCTTCAACCAACTGAGCATGGCGAGCCTGTATCTCTCGGGAGATTTGCCGCTCGCGCTCATGCTGAGTACGCAGCTCCTGGAGCTGCTGCTGTAGTCCATGCAGTTGCGCCTTTGCCGCCTCGGCAGCCGCTCGATGGTCGGACATGTCCTGTTGCGCCTGACGTGCCTGCTGACGCAAGTCGGCTTCGCCTTGTCTGAATGCTTCAAGCTGCTCACGAAGCTGATCGCTCCGGTCCCGCTCGGCGTCGAGCTCAACTGCCTGCCGGCTGTGGGCGACCTCCAACCGCTGCGCCTCGCTGCGTTCAGCCTCGATTAGCTCCTGCGCTTCCTGCAGGCGGGTTTGCAGGTTTTGCTGCTGACGCACCAGCCAGGCGGCGGTTGCTCCCCAGCCCACCAGGGCAGCCAAGGGTAAAAGCAGGGAGAACAAAGTGAGTGAATCCATTGCCGGCCTCGAGACACATACATCGAAGCTCGCACCTTATGACTGCTACCGACAGCCGTCCAGTCTCGGTGTGCCAAGCCGGATGCTTTAAGACGAGCCGGAGGATAGATTTACCCTCCGGTTTCTCTACCGTTAAACCTTGAACCGCTGCACAAGGTTATTAAGCGTGACGGCCAAATCCGCCAACTCGCTGCTGGCAACTGATGTTTCATGAGCACCCGCGGCGCTCTGGATAGCTAGATCACGAATATGAACCAGATTACGGTCCACTTCAGCGGCTACGCTGGCCTGTTCTTCAGACGCGGCGGCAATTTGCTGGGTACGTTCGTCGATCTGACTGACCGATAGGGTAATTTCGTGCAATGCCCGTCCTGCCTGATCCGCCACCTTTTGCGTGGTTACTGCCTGCTCGCGGCTGCATGCCATAGACGCGGCCGCTTCTTCGGTTCCCTTTTGAATTGCGGAAATCATTTGCTCAACTTCCAGTGTCGAGGTCTGAGTACGATGGGCCAGTGCACGTACCTCATCGGCCACGACGGCAAATCCTCGCCCTTGCTCACCCGCTCGCGCCGCCTCGATGGCGGCATTTAGGGCCAGCAGATTGGTTTGTGCAGCAATCGCACTGATTACGCCGAGCACCTTGTTGATATCCTGCGATTGTGCAGCCAGACCCTGAATCCGTAAGGAAGTCTGTTCTACCTGGTCGGTCAACTGATGCATGGCCCCTAACGTTTCGTCTACTCGCTGCTTGCCCACTGTAGCCGCCTGGTTGGATTGCCGTGCCGCGTCGAAAGCAGCGACTGCATTTCGTGCCACCTCATCCACAGCCGCGCTCATCTCTGTCACGGCAGTGGCGGCCTGATCAATTTCACTATTCTGCTTTTGCAAGCCCCGGCTACCTTCTTCCATCAGGGCACTCATTTCTTCTGAGGCGGAAGCGAGCTGGATAGATGAATCAGAGATCTGCTGCAAGGTATCGCGCAGATTACGCTGCATGGTCTGCAAGGCGGTCATCAGTTGTGCCGCTTCGTCGCGCCCTTTATCGGCAATCGGTTGAGTCAGATCACCGGCAGCAATGGCTTCGGCCGCTTTTACCGAGGCCGCAATTGGCGTCACAATACTATGGGTAAGTATCCAGGCGAACAGAACGGTCAGCACCACCGCGATGATTACGATGCCGGCAATAAACTTGAGGCTGCTGGCATACGTATGCTCGGCCTGGAGACCCGACTGCCTTGCCCCTTCATCGTTCATGGCCTGTAAAGTCTTCAGCGCTACCAGGAAGGCGTCGGCCCGGTCGTGCAATCCATCGTTGGCCCATTCCAGAGCGGCAGCGGTCTGCTCTTGAGCATCCAACCGAAGCAGTATATCCAGACCATCCAGATAGGCTTTCATGGCATTTTCGAGCTGCTCGAACAGACGTGCCTCTTCAGCCGAACTCACCAACGCCTGGCGATAGTACGCCGCCTCTTTCAACATATCGCGGCGAGCGTCGGCAGTGCGCTGAAGCATGATGTTCTGCTCCGGGCTATTGGGCGTAGCCAGAATCCGCAGGCCTTCGATTCGAATGGTTTGAAGGTGTTGGTTGATGTCGCTGGAAGACTGGATGCTGGGTAGCCAATCTAGTTCGAGCTCTTGCTCCGAATGGCGCAGCTCACGTAGCTCAATGAACGAAAACATGCCCAATAGCACTACCAGCACAGTAATAGCGGCAAAGCTTAATGATGCACGGTGGGCAATTTTAAGGTTACGAAAATTCATAGAAGGGTCCCGACTTGCCAGCTTATGGCCGAATGCCACTATCCTTAACCAGCATTTGTTAATAACGGCCACCTACGCCCTAAATAAAGCGCAATCCATAATTGATTAGCGAGACAATAATTATTTCGATAACCAAAAGATTGGTTGTAGGGTGACGTTCAGACTATCGGCTCGCCAATAGCAAACTTGCATACCGCTTATCGGTAAGCAGGGTCATAGAGTATTTGCCTGAAAGCCCACAGGGCAGGCTTTCAGGGGGCAAGCCAGAATCAGTTCAACATCAGGCCACTCAACCGCCGCACCTTGCGCAAGACGGCCTCCTCGAACACACCTGCCCGGGACTCGATCAGGCTGAACCACTGACGGGCCCGGGTAATGCCGGTGTAGATCAGCTCCTTGGTCAAAACCGGACTCAATGTTTCCGGCAGGATCAAGGCCGTATGAGCAAACTCAGACCCCTGGGACTTGTGTACCGTCATGGCAAAAACGGTTTCTACTGCCGAGAGACGGCTCGGCAGGATAAACCGCAGAGTGCCGCTGCCATCGTTACGCGGAAACGCTACGCGAATCGCCTTGCCGGTACGGCTGGCGGCGTCCGGCAGGCACAGGGCAATGCCAATGTCGCCATTCATAAGGTTCAGGCTGTAATCGTTCTTGGTAACCAGTACCGGCCTTCCTTCGTACCACCCCTGATCATGACTGATCAGCCCGGCTGCCAGCAGAGACTTGGCAATGCGCTGGTTGAGCCCTTCTACCCCCCAAACGCCCTTGCGCACGGCGCACAACAGCTGGAAATCGTCGAACGCCTTCAAAATTTGCTGTGCCCATGCCTCCCAGGCGGGGTGATCCAGAGGCTGATCGTAACTTGGCCGCTGCTCTTGGATAATACTTAGGTAATGCCGGTACCCCTGAGGGCCCTTGTCAGAATGACCCTCCAGTACCAAACGCTCTAGCGCTTTGTCATCCTGGTCTCGCAGGCGCAGATTGAAAAGGTCGGGGTAACACTTGGAGACCAGTAACTCACGTGCCCCCGCGGCGTCTTGGGCATTGACCCGCCGCGCCAGCTGACCGATACCGCTCCCGGACCCAAAGCGCCGCGAATGCCGCAGCATTACTACTTGTTGGGCCAGCGCATGCCGCTCGGGATGACCGGCCTCAAGGCTCTCCTGATGCAGCCCATGTCCGCAGACCGATTCGAGCCACGCCTGGGTCTGGGCGGTGTAATAGCCCCGTTCGGCATCGCGACACAGATCGCCCAATACCGCACCCGCCTCTACCGAGGCCAGCTGGTCTTTATCGCCCAACAGGATCAGCCGAGCATGGCGCGGTAGCGCATCCAGCAGACAAGCCATCATTTCCAAGTCGATCATCGAGGCTTCGTCAACCACCAACACGTCTAGGGGCAAGGGATTGCCGGCATGGTGGCGGAAATGGCGAGTGTCGGGACGGCTGCCCAACAAGCGGTGCACAGTGGTGACATCTACTGGAATATGGGGGCGAACGGCCTCGCTGACGGCCAACGACTTGACCTGCTGGCCAATGGACTCGGTCAGCCGCGCAGCCGCCTTACCCGTCGGAGCAGCCAGACGAATACGAATCGGCCGACCGTTCTCAACCGCGGGTGTCTGCAACAAAGCCAGGAGGCGGACTACCGTTGTGGTCTTGCCGGTGCCAGGGCCGCCCGTGATGATGCTGAACGCACCACGTGCAGCCAAAGCGCAGGCAAGCTTCTGCCAGTCTGTAACGCTTTGGCCGTCGATGACGGGCGGCTCGGGAAACAAGGTAGACAGTTGCAGTGACAAATCATCTGCCACCTGCCCTTGAAAGTTCAGGCGCAAGCGCAACGATTCCCGTACGCAGCGCTCGTAGGTCCAGTAACGTCGCAGGTAGAGCCGCTGCCCCTCCAGCACTAGCGGACAGTCATCCTCCATCCCCTCGGCCACGACCGGGCTGGCCGCCAGCGCAGCGCACCAATACTCGACCGAAAGGGCACGCAGTACATCCGAGGGCAGCAGCATGGAGAGTCGATCTTCATCCCCTTCCGGCGGCAAGGACAGGGCCATGTCTGGATTGCTCAAGGTTTCCGCCAGGTCCAGGCAAACATGCCCATGCCCGAGTTGGTGGCTGGTCAATGCCGCGGCCAGCATCACACAGGGGGCGCTCTGCCCGTCCAACTCATACAGGAAAGCCACAAAGGCCCGATCCAGCGGCCGCAGCCAGCCGCGCTCGACCCAGCGGTCCAGGAGCAGGAACAGGTCTGCCATCGTGTCCAGCGGTGCGAACCCTACCGACACAGGTGCAGAGATTGGGGCCGGCTCGTCGGCAGTGCTCATATCGAAGAGCGACAACTGCTCCAGACTCATGCGTTAGCCTCCATGGGCTGAGGGTTTCCTTGAAAGTGATGATCAAGCGTCTCGATCAGGATTCGGGGCGGACGGTCAAAGAACACGCCTTGACTGGCAGCACGCGCTCCTCGCAGGAACAGGTAGCAGGCGCCCCCCATGTGCCGGTCGTAGTCATAATCGGGCAGGCGCGCCTTGAGTTGACGGTGCAGGGCCAGCAGGTACAGCACATACTGAAGGTCATAGCGGCTTTCCAGCACGGACGCCGCCATGGCCGCCGGGGTATAGGCCGCATCGTCGGCGCCAAGCCAGTTAGATTTGTAATCGGCCACGTAATAGCGACCTTGATACTCGAACACCAAATCAATGAAGCCCTTGAACATGCCGTTGAGCAGACTCGGCTCGACCGGCGGGCGCGGCAGCCCGCTCAACACATGACGACTGACCAAAGTATCCAGGCGGCTTGCCTGCATTTGCCGCGCCGAGAACCAGAACTCCATTTCGATCTGATACTGCCCGAGCTCCGCCAGGCATAGCACATCGCCTGAATCGCCCAAAGGCAGGCGTGTCGTGAGCAGGCCTTTCAGCCAATCGGTCAATGTGACTATCCAGCCCTCCCAGCCGCGCCGGTTGCAGCGACGGGCGATAGCGTCCTCAATCAGCACGGGTTGCTCTGCCACTGAGGCGAAACCTTCTTGACCGGCCCATTCGAGAAGGCCATGCAGAAAGGTGCCCGGCCCCGGGCCACGAGGAAAGCGATGCAGATCGGCGCCACTGGCTGCCGCCGGAAATTCTGCCGCCTCCGGCAGACGATCGTCGTCAAACAGCTTTTGCGCCTCGGGGTTCTCTGGCGAGAGATCCGTGTGCCGCAGGGCCTCGCCAATATCTTCCGTGGGTTCGCCGATCCGTAGCGCACTGTAGGAGGCGATCCACCAGTGCTCGGCCACTGTACGGGCCGGCTCCAGCGCCTTACGCTCAGGCTGCTGCTCGCGGCGAGGCTGAAACACGTCATTGGTTGCTTCAGGCCGAGGCTGGATAACAATGGTCGGAGAGCCGCCGGCTACCGTCTTTAACATACCTTCCAGCACACCGGAGGATGGCAGGCAGTTCCCCCCCGTGGTGAGATACCCCAGCGCACAGCGGTGAAAGGTTGAAGCCTTGTTGTTGCCCCGCTTGAGGTCCGCCACGCCCATCCAGCAGGCATGCTGGGCACGAGTCAGCGCCACATAGAGCAGGCGCAGGTCTTCGGCGAGCCGCTCCTCATCGGCGCGTTCGATCACCGAGACATCCGGGGTGAGGGTCATCTTCGCGTTGCCCTCGTCATCGTGATAGCGCACCGGAATCCGGCTGCCATCCACCGGGCGGAACGAGCAGATGAAGGGCAGGAACACCAGGGGGTATTCAAGCCCTTTGGATTTATGGATGGTCACGACCTTTACCAGAGCCTCGTCGCTTTCCAGGCGCAGGATCTGCTCTTCCGCTGCGCGGCCTTCGGTAAGGTGTTCGGCCAGATAACGGATCAAGGCCTGTTCGCCATCCAGCTCGGCAGCGGCCTGTTGCAGCAGCTCGGCCAGATGCAGAAGATTGGTCAGCACACGCTCGCCATCGACACGCGCCATCAGGGTTTGCGGTAGCTGGAAATCGTGCAGCAACCGACGCAGCATGGGCAGCACGCCCTGGGTACGCCAGAGGCTCCGGTATCCACGGAACTGCATGACGCGAGTTTCCCAGGCATGTTCGTCGTGATTGAGTCGGTCGAGCTCGGCCAGCGGCAGATTCAGGGTAATACTGGCCAGCCCCGCCCGCAGGATACGGTCCACGTCCGGCTCGGCACACGCACGCAGCCAAGCCAGGAGACAGTGCGCCTCCTGGGCGTTGAACACCGAGTCCTTGTCCGAAAGATAAACGCTACGTACGCCGCGTGCAGCCAGTTGTGCACGAATCGCCTGCGCCTCGTTGCCATCCCGGACCAGCACCGCAATATCGGCTGGTTGCAAGGCCTGGAAGCCCTTTTCAGGATGTTCAAAGCCCGCCTTGCCCTGCTGTCCAAGGTTAAGTAGCCGAACAATCTCGCTCGCCCCCGTCTCCGCTAGTTGCTGACGATAGGTTGTTCCAGAGACCGGCTCGCTGCCTGCCAAATGCCATACGGTCAGAGCCGCTACGCCCTGCCCGTCAACCACTAGCCGCTCCTTACGGCCCTGTGCCCTGACCGCATGGAACGGCAACGGGTTGCTACCATCGCGGCGGAACATGAAGGCGCCCCGGCCTTCTTCGTGTACTTCGGCCTGCTGGAATACCTGATTGACGGCGGCGACCATGGCTTCGCTGGAACGATAGTTTGTATCCAGCGTATGCAGCCGTCCTTCAGTGGCAAACCGTGCCTTGAGATAGGTGTAGATATCCGCGCCCCGGAAGGCATAAATCGCCTGCTTGGGGTCGCCGATAAGAAACAGGCCTGTCTTCGGGTCGTTATCCCTAATACGGTAGATCGTCTCGAAGATGCGGTATTGCACCGGGTCGGTATCCTGGAATTCGTCAATCAGGGCGACCGGGAACTGCTCGCGGATTACTTCGGCGAGCCGTTCACCGGCACCGTCGCTCTGCAAGGCAACATCCAGGCGCGCCAGCAGGTCGTCGAACCCCATCTCAGCCCGTCGACGTTTCTCCAGAATAAAGCGCTGTTTGATCCAGTGCGCTGCATGTTGCAGCAGCTCGACGTCAGGCCGAGGCAGGCTGTCCAGCGTGGTTTTCAGCTCGCCCATGGCTTGCAGGGCAGGATGCTCGGGAGGCGAGCCGGTTTTCCATATCTCCGCCAAACCGTTCGATGTCAAACGGTCAAACCCGCTGCCTAGATCCAGCACCTCGGCGGCTTCATCCTGTGCCCAGGCGATGAGCTTGTCGCACCACGGGTTGTACCACTGTGCCCGGAACTTGCGGCCATCAACAGCCTTACGTGCGCATGCGTCGTCGCACAGCATCCGTAGTTCCTCGGCCCAGGCCGCCCAGGGTGCCTTCAACTGTTTCAGTAGTTCACGTTTGCGCCGCAAACACTCATCAATCAGGCTCCCCGGCTCGACATCCTCGACCCCTTGGGTTTCCGCCTGGATCAAGTCCTGCACCGCACGAGCCAGATGCTCAGGGCTGACCCAGTGCTCACGTACCCAGGCCAACGCCTCGCCGCTCAGGGCGTAGCAGAAGCGCCGCCAGTAATCCCGCACTACTTCGGCAACCAACTCGCTGTGATCGGTTTCCAGCGTCTGGCTGAACAGGCTGCCGCTGTCGAAGGCGTGCTCGCGCAGCATGCGCTGGCACCAGCTATGAATAGTGGAAACGGCCGCCTCATCCATCCACTGGGCGGCCATGTCCAGCTTGCGTGCACAACCGGGCCACTGCGTTTCTGGAAAATCCTGACGCAACATGGCGATCAAGGGGTCAGGCGCCTCGATCTCGTTACGGAAATAGCAAGCCGCCTCGAACAGCCGCGCACGGATGCGATCACGCAGTTCACGGGTCGCGGCGTCGGTAAAGGTCACCACCAGGATCTGGGGCGGCAACAATTCCTGGCCAAATCCGGCTTCGCCACCATGTCCCAGGATCAAACGCACATAGAGCGCCGAGATGGTAAAGGTCTTGCCGGTACCGGCGCTGGCCTCGATCAGCTGGCTGCCACGCAGGGGAAAACGCAGGGCGAGCGGTTTTTCATGTAGCGGACTCATGCAGTGGCTCCTTGCGCCGGAACTGAAGCGGGCACAGCTTCCCAGCCGGCCTCGAACAAGGGACGGTACAACGTATCGCACCACCCTTCGAACTCTTCGCTGGCCATGAGCGCACTGAAATCAGGATAGTGCCTGAGCAATGCAGGGCTCTCGGCGCGCTCCCCAAAGCTGTTCACTCCGTCGCCCTCATAGGCTTTGAGGGCAGCCGCTTCGGCCTTACCGGGATCATTTCCCGCACTCAGCCAGGCAAAAGCCGTTTTCACCGCAACCGGCAGCGGATAGCGCATGCCGGCCTGCCAGGAGGTCAGGAGATGACGCAATGTTTTCTCGACCTGGCCAGCATCCAGCGGCGCCAGCAGCAGGGTTTCATCAGTTGCCACCAGGGCAGTGGTCAAGGGAATACCGCAGGCGGACGCCGTAAGATGCACGATCCATGGCCGGATCAAGCGATACCATTTGCGGGCCTTGTCCTTACCAATATCGTTGGGAAGCGGCGTAATAGCGATCAGGCTACCATCCGAACGGCCGCGCAATTGCTCCAGCCACCCTTCCAGACGCAAGCCCTCATGTTCGAAGTGAAGCGCCTGCGCCGAGGCAATTTCTTCCGGCCAGGCGACCAGCAGACCGCTCAAGCGGTTGACCAGATCAGGCATCGGCTGGATCAGCTCTGCCTGCAAGAGCTCGCCAAATCCCGCCAGAGGCAACAGGCCGCTGCGCTGCAGGCGTTGAGCTTGTGCACGCAGGGCGTCTTCGGGGTTATCCATGGCTTTCAGGGCGGCATCAAGCAGGCTTTCGCTCAGGGCATAGCGGGTAAACCCGTCCAGCACGAACGGCTCGGCATTTTGCGCTGGAATCTCCACCTCGTCGAAATGAACCTTAAGCCGCTGGGTGAAGAAGTGCCGAGCCGGATGACGCAGGAAATCCTGAAGCTGATGAAGGCTAAGCGGCTCGTCCTGTTGATGAGGCGGCAGCTTTGCCTCCTCGTCCATTTCGCGCGGTGTCTCATGTAGCGCCAACCATTCACGGGCATAGCTGAACAGCGCCGGATCGCCCTGGAAATAGCGAATACTGAAGGGTTGCAGTGGGTGCTCCTGCGTTAATGCATGAAGCAGCTTGCCGCCGCCCTTGAGCTTCCAGCCTGCCGCCAGATGATCACGCAGCTGGCCGAGCAGAACCGAAGCCGGACGTTCGCTATTGTCGCGAATGCTGCGGCCAATCCAGCTCATGTACAGATAATCGCGGGCGGACAACAGCGCCTCTAAAAGCAGGTAGCGATCATCTTCGCGCCGTGAACGGTCACCGGGACGATAATCCTTGCCCATGAGGTCGAAGTCGAACGGTGCCTGAGCGCGGGGATAATCGCCGTCATTCATGCCAAGCAGACACACCATACGAAACGGAATCGCCCGCATCGGCATGAGGGTACAGAAATTCACCGCACCGGCCAGGAACCGTTGGGACAGCTTGCCTTCGTCCAAACCGGCCAGCCAGGCCTCGCGTACCACGGTCAGCGGCAGCTCATCGGCCAGTTGAACCGCCTCGCAGGTATCAAGCCAGGTTTCACGCAGTTGCTCCAGTTGGCCAAGCAGGTATTCGTCACGCTCGTTAGTGGCAAGAAAGAACGTTCGCAAAATGCTTTGCAGACGATCACCCCATACCGGCGGGCTGGCAGGCTGGCCAAGTTCGTCATGGGCTCGGTCCAGCGCGTCCATCAGGGTAACAAGAGGGCCAACCAACGCCGCGTCCAGGCCACCGATTTCATCGAACGGTTCGATCTCATCCCGCGCCACGCCGCGCCCTACGGCATAGCCCAGCAACATGCGGCGCAGGCCGAACCGCCAGGTGTTCTGGTTGAGATCATCCGGCAGATCCAGGCGAGCACGCTGCCGTGCATCCAGGCCCCACCGGATACCCGCGCCCTCGATCCAGCGATGCAAGGTGGTGAGGTCGCTATCGTCCAGGCCAAAGCGCTTCCGTAGGGCTGGAACGTCCAGCAGGTCCAGGATTTCACTAACCGAGAAACGGCTCTCCGGCAGGCGCAACAGGTGTTCAAGCGCGATCAGCAGCGGGTCGCGACCGCGCTGGCCCTGGTCGGCCAACGTAAAGGGAATGAAACGAGAGTCATGGGTATCCAGCTGCCCGAATACAGCGCGAATATGCGGCGCATAGGCGTCGATATCCGGCACCATAACGATGATGTCGCGCGGGCGCAGCGTAGGATCTTTCGAGAACCGCGCCAGGAGTTGATCGTGCAGAATCTCCACCTCCCGCTGCGGGCTGTGCGCGATGTGGAAGCGGATGGAGGCATCCTGCGCCGGGTCGACCTCAGGCCAGGTCTCCCGGGTTTCGTTCAACGGACGCAGGTTGAGGATGTCGTCCTGCAACTGCGCCAGCATGTGGGCGGGCTCGACCTCGTCGAACAGGTCGATACGGCCACCGTTCACGTCCGCAAACAGGCTTCGATAACCATTCGGCTCGTCAAAGCTGTCCAGCAGGTTAATGTAGTCGCGGCCCTGCTTGCCCCAACTGGCCAGTAAAGGATGGCCATGCTGATGCAACTGGTCAGGATCGATCTGCATAGGCATGCCGGGCTTGCGCAGATGACGACGATACTCGTGTTTGAGCAGGTCCTTGTCTGCCACGATATCGCCCCAGTGGTGCCGACACGGGTTATGCACACACAAAAGAACCTGACTGAACCGAGCCAGTGCGGCCAAGGCTTCCAGCGTTTGTGCCGGAATCGAGGAAATCCCAAATACAACGACGCGACGAGGCAGCCGGGCTGGAGCCTCTTCTACCGTTTTCATATGGGTAATAAAGCGCTGATGCACGCCGGCCCGGCTCTCTTCCATGCCGTCATCACCCACGTCGTCCAGCAAGGCGCGCCACAGCTCTGCCTGCCACTGGCAGGCTTCAGGGATCGAGACAGCGCCGTCGCGCAGCTTGTTCAGCTGATCCTTGCCGCTGGCCCAATCCTCCAGCCAGTCCGCCCGGTAGACCTGGTACTGGTCATACAGATCAGCCAGCCGTTCGGCCAGCTGATAGCGTTTGCGCATGTCGCTATCATCATCGAGGAAACGGCGCAGCGAAGCGAAGCTTGGCTTGTGCAACAGGCCGGGCAACAAACGCATCAGACGCCAGATCAGCGGTGTGCGATCCAGTGGAGAGGACTCCGGTACGGTATCCCGGCCAAGCACCTGCCTGTATACGCGCCAGAGAAATGCCGACGGCAACTGCACATCGAGGGCCGCAGCAATACCGCAGCCGCCCTCGCCGTCCTCTCGCGGATCTTCCGCCAGGGCCAGCTTGAGCCATTGGGCGATGCCGTTGCTTTGAACCAGGATATTTTCATTTTCCAGGGGCGATAGCGGGTAACTACGCATCCAGCTCACCGCCAGACTGCGAAGATCTTCCAACCGATTGCCGTGAACGATCATGAAACCCGGCGTCAGTGGAACTGCGTCCTGCATAGGGTGCCTCGTGATGAACGATGAACTGCAAAGGTGCGAAGGGTACGGAGATCACACTTCGAGAGCCAGACTGGCAAAGACCACAGGTAAACTTTTCATACGGACGTAGTGCCAGCAAATACCCGGCTGAGCCTTGAATCATGCAGCCCCGACAGGTATCCGACCGCTTGTCTGCTGGCAAGCGCAGCAAGGCCAAGCCTCCGCCTGGCCTTGCTGTGTTGTCTTATAGGCGAATGTCTACCCTGACTGCGCTGTGTCCTTCAACAAAGGCTACTACCCGCTCTCCCAAGCGCTGGAAGACTAGATCTACCGACTGATCGCCCAGGCGTAGCTGCCTTAGCTGGATACGGTCGATACCCAACGGTAAACGCGGCTGAGTAATGACGACCCGTTTCGCGTGCCCGTCGATTTCCACGCCCAAGCAGGCCTGCAGGAGCATGAACACCGATCCGGCCGCCCAGGCCTGCGGCAGGCACGCGACTGGATAGGCGATCGGCGCCTCACCGGGCGCACGCTCGAAGCCACAGAAGAGTTCAGGCAAGCGCATACCAAAATGCGCCGCCGCCTCAAACATGTTTCCGAGCAAACGCACCACTCCTTCCCGTTCACCGTAGCGCGCCATACCGGCCGCGCACAATGCGACATCATGCGGCCAGACCGAACCATTGTGATAGGACATGGGATTGAACCGCACGGCCTCCGGCACCAGGGTTCGTACCCCCCACCCCGAGTTGAACGCGCGCGATAACAACTGTTGCGCCACTGCCTGACCACGTTCCGGCTGCGGTAGGCCGGTAAACAAGAGATGGCCCGCATTGGAGGCTCGTACTGCACACGACTCGCCATGACCGTCCAGAGCCAGGGCATAGAACTGTCGTCCTTCCAGCCAGAAATGCTTTTCCACCGCCTCGCGCAGTTGCTCGGCGCGCTGGCGCCAGTGAGTAGCCTTGTCGCTTTCACCACGCCACTCCGCCAGCTCAGCCATGCTCAGATAAGCCCGGTAGGCATATCCCTGTACTTCAACCAGAGAAATCGGGCCTTCTGGGGTACGGCCATCGGCATGGAAAATAGAGTCATGGCTGTCCTTCCATCCCTGGTTGGCCAGACCGCTCGCCTCAGCCCGGGCATAGCTGATAAAGCCTTGCGCGTTACGCTCGGCATTGCCCTCCACCCAGTGAATAGCGTTCTGCAGGGCGGCCCAGATTTCGTTGATAAAGGCCACATCGCCAGTGCGCCGGATATAGGCGCCTGCCAGCATGATGAACAGCGGCGTGGTATCCACTCCGCCGTAATAGCGACCGAACGGCAGCTCGTTAAGAACCGACATCTCCCCCTTGCGCGTCTCGTGCATGATCTTGCCGGGTTCGGCATCGCGAAAGCTCGACGTTTCATGGGCTTGATGCTGCGCCAGGTACGACAATACCCCACGCGCCAACTCAGGATTCAACCAGAGCACCTGATGAGCCGTGATAATGGCATCGCGCCCGAAGGGCGTGGAGTACCAGGGCACACCGGCATAGGGATACGGCCCGGTGGGCAACTCTGCGGTCAGCAGGGCCAGGTCTGCGCGGGACTTTTCGAGCCATGCCTGGAACAGGCGGCCGGATGCCTTGACCTGAGCACCGCGCCGTTGACGTTTCCGCATACTGCGTCGCGCCTGGGCAGCAGCCTGTCGATAACGGGAGCGCGAAGACTGCACCGGTTCAGGCCCGATATCGATGTACAGCTCCCAGCTACCACGGCCTTCCAGCGCCACCCGGAAGTGTGCGCCCTGCTCGCTCAGCTCGACAGGCTGCTCGGAAAAGCTGATGGCGGCACGGCGCTGCTGCTCGTCAAGCCCGAGATAACGCAGCGTGACGCTACGCTCGGCCATCTGGGTATGCTCCTGCGCGCCTCGGTGAGCGCGCTGTTGCCCCCGTACTTCGAACATATCGCGGAAGTCCGCTCCGAATTGAAGCCCCAGCGGGACCTCCGTAGGCTGGTCGCTGTAGTTGGCCAGAAGAATGCGCTCATGCACATACCCCTTCCAGATGAAGCGTTTACGCTCGATATGAATGACCCCTTCGGGCGTGGTGCTTTCACCCAACCGCGGCAACGGTTGGTTAGTCTGATGGGACGTAAAATAGACGTTATCCTGACTGACCGATGCCGAGAGCAATGCAGGCCGCTTGCCCGCCACGGTAAATCGATAGCGAGACACAATCCGGGTGTCGTTATGGAACAGCCCATCATCTTGTCCGCCCATATCGCCGTAGGCATCTGCCACAACAAACGTGTCGCCTTCCATGAGCACGAACAGCCGTCGTGCCTGTTCGACCTCGCTTCCTCGCTGTGCTGATTGATCAGACATAAGGATCTCACTCATGGTCGTTATGCAGTTTGCTTGAAATCGTCTTCAGCGCTCCGAGCGCCCGGCAGCTGCCGGTACAGCTCCAGATAGTGTCTGGCCATGGCTGTAGCCGAGAAGCGCTGCTCGAACACACTACGTACCCGCCGCCGGTCGAGCGTCATCACCTTTCGTACTGCCTCTACCGCCTGCGCTTCACTGTCAACGATATAGCCTGTGACATCCGGCTCTATCACTTCCGGCACCGAGCCGCAGCGCCAGGCAATAACTGGCGTACCACAGGCCATGGCCTCAATCATCACCAGCCCGAACGGCTCCGGCCAGTCGATGGGAAAGAGCAGCGCACGGGCATTGCCCAAAAATTCTGATTTTTCGCTGTCGCCAATTTCACCCATAAACTCCACTAGCGGATCATCCAGCAGCGGGCGGATCTCCTGCTCAAAATACTTGCGGTCGGCAGCGTCCACCTTGGCTGCAATCTTGATCGGAACGCCAGCCTGGCGAGCAATGGCAATAGCCCGATCCGGTCGTTTTTCCGGCGAAATGCGCCCTAAAAAGGCGAGATAGCCATCCCCAACCTGTTCATGGAACCGGTAGGTAGAAGCATGTAGGCCGTGATAGACCGTGCCGTGCCAGTTGGCAAAGGCCAGCGGGGTACGTTGATGATGGGAGATGGATACCAGCGGGAATCGGTGCCAACGCCGGTAGATCTCCGGGAGCCCCTTGAGGTCGAGCCGCCCGTGCAGAGTGGTTATTGTCCGCTCGGCAAGAGGCTCGAACAGGGGAAACTGCAGCAAGTCGACATGAAAGTGCAGAACGTCAAACTCATCGGCACGCTCCCGCAACTCGTGCAGCATGCTCAGATGACTGGCGATATCGGACTTGAGCGGCGTAGGGTCGAGCCGTAACGCCTGCTCGCTGCCCGGCACCAGGTGGGCAGATGTATGCGAATCAGCAGATGCAAACAGGGTCACCTCGTGTCCCAGCTCGACCAGCGCATCGGTCAGGTGGGCCACGACCCTTTCAGTCCCGCCGTAGAGCTTGGGCGGCACCGCTTCATACAAGGGTGCAATCTGCGCGATCTTCATCGATCAATCTCCTTGATAAAAGATGAACAAAGCCAGAAGGGTGCGAAAGTTCGCTGGCAAAAAACGCCGCCGAAAAATTTAAGGATCAGATGCCGGATTTCAAGCGTCTTTTAAAAACCGTAAAACGATCAAATAACCGCCGCTTGAAACATGTCCATTTTCAAACGTTCTTTTCATAACACCACCCGACTTAGGTACTTTCATGAGCAACAACATTAAAGGCAAGGTTATTGTCATTACCGGCGCCAGCAGCGGTATTGGTGAAGCAACGGCACGGCTTTTAAGTTCAGAAGGCGCAGCCGTTGTGTTGGGCGCTCGCCGTCTGGACAAACTCAACGCCATCGCTCAGGACATACGCAAGGCCGGCGGCATGGTCGAGGTCATGCCAATGGATGTGGCCAGGAGGCAGGAAGTCGAAGCCCTGGTTCAGCAGGCCATTGCGACGTTTGGCCGGGTTGATGTCATGATCAATAACGCCGGCATCATGCCCAATTCGCGGCTCGATCAGCGTAAGGTTGAAGATTGGGAGCGCATGATCGACATCAATCTCAAAGGCACCCTTTATGGCATTGCCGCGGTCTTGCCGGTCATGCAGCAGCAGAAGAGCGGCCATGTCATCAATGTCTCGTCTCTATCTGGGCACCGTGTACGGCCAACCAGTGCGGTGTATTCGGCAACCAAGTTTGGCGTACGCGCCATTGCCGAAGGGCTGCGCATGGAAATGACGCCCTACAACATCCGCAGCACCATTATTTCGCCCGGCCCCGTTGATACTGAACTGCCCAACAGCGTGACCGATGAGAATGTTGCCAAAAACGTACGTCATATCCATGAAATGGCCATCCCTGCACTATCGGTCGCTCAGTCGATTGCCTTCGCTATAGGCCAACCGGCGGCCGTCGATATCAACGAGATTGTGCTGAGGCCAACGGCAATGGAATGACAAGGCGTTATTCCGCTTCCTGTCCGCGAGAAAAAATCCGGATTACCTCATCCAGATGCGCCTGCATGGCTGCGCGGGCTGCATCGGGATTCCGAGCTTCCAGCGCTTCCAGTATGTGCCGATGCTCATGCTCGGAGCGATGCGGCATGTCATCAGGCGTGTAGTGAGCCTGCAAGCGTTGATACATTGAACCGTAACGATGCCCAAGCAAATGCTGGATCATCAGGGCATACGCCGGATTGCCACTGGCCTGGGCGATACGGATATGAAACAGCCGATCCCCCGGGTGTGTTGTCGAGCCTTCACGGTTGTCCTGCACGTTGCGCTCGAATGCCGCGCGAATACCGGCCAACTCTTCCTCACTGGCGTTAAAGGCAGCCAGCGCGGCGGTTTCCGGCTCAATCAACCGACGCGCCTGGAGCAATGAAAACGGAGGAATTTCAGCATTGAAATCCACCTCAATACCCAGTTCCGGGTCCGGTCCGACCCACTGGCCTCGTGCGGCCAGTTCCATTACCGAGGCATCGCTCGTTGAACACGGATCACTGGCGCAGACCAACACACCGTTACCAACCCGCACATCCACCAGACCAATAACCTCCAGGGCGATTAACGCCTCACGTACCGAGGCCCGGCTTACACCCATCTGCTTGGCCAGCTCCCGTTCAGCAGGAAGACGGCTGCCGGGAGGAAACTCTCCGCTCTCGATCAAGCTGCGCAGCTGATCGGCAATCTGGCGATAAAGCCTTGGATTTTCAATTGTTTGTATTGGCATTACGCATTCCACCGGCCCACATCAAACCGTTCGCCCTGCAGAAAAAACTTGCACAGCGAAAGAGTCACTGCTAAACCAGAGGACCAATGGCCTGACCATTAGCCACTCAATATGCCTCCAGCATAGCAGCGGTTAATACCAGCGGGTCATTGCCATGAATAATAAAAACAGGAGGCTCCCATGTCCGTTGCTGGAAAACGTGTCCTCGTCACCGCTGCCGCTCAAGGGATTGGCCGCGCCAGCGTCCTGGCCTTTGCCGAAGCGGGTGCTGACGTCATTGCGGTCGATATCAACACCGCCGCCCTCGCCGAGCTTCCCAACGCCCGCTCCCATACTCTTGATGTCACACAGCCCGACGCCATCCAGGCACTTGCCAGTGATCTTGGCGTCGTCGACATTCTCTTCAACTGCGCCGGTTACGTGCACAGCGGCACCATCCTTGAGTGCGACGAGGACGCCTGGAAATTTTCTTTCGATCTTAACGTTACCGCCATGTACCGCATGATTCGCGCCTTTCTGCCGGCCATGATCGATAACGGCGGCGGCTCGATCATCAACATGTCTTCGGTGGCCTCCAGCGTAAAAGGAGTACCAAACCGCTTTGCCTACTGTGCCAGCAAGGCCGCCGTCATTGGGCTGACCAAGTCCGTAGCTGCCGACTTTGTGGCCAAGGGCATCCGCTGCAATGCGATCTGCCCCGGTACGGTCGACTCGCCCTCCCTGCGTCAACGCATCGCTGCCCAAGCCCAGCAGGAAGGTCGCGCCGAAGAAGAAGTCTATGCTGCGTTTGTGTCGCGCCAGCCCATGGGACGGATTGGCAGGCCTGAGGAGATCGCCGCTCTAGCGCTCTACCTTGGCTCCGATGCGTCGGGCTTTACGACAGGCACCATTAACGTCATTGATGGCGGCTGGGTCGCCTAAACATCACGCCATCCTTTTTATTGCACAAGGAAATCCCTCATGAAATTGCTGCGTTACGGAGAAAAAGGTCAGGAAAAACCCGGCCTGCTGGATGCTCAGGGGCAGATTCGCGACCTCTCCGGGCACATCGATGACATTGCCGGTCAGGCCATTACGGCAGAAAGGCTCGCCACGCTTCAGCGCCTCGACCCTACCAGTCTTCCTGTTGTTACTGGCTCCCCACGCATTGGCCCCTGCGTAGGCCGCGTTGGCAAATTCATTTGCATCGGCCTCAACTACGCCGACCATGCCGCCGAATCAGGGTTGGATGTGCCCAAAGAGCCGGTCGTGTTCAACAAGTGGACCAGCGCTATCTGCGGTCCGAACGATAATGTGGAAATCCCGCGCGGCTCGATCAAAACAGACTGGGAAGTAGAGCTGGGCGTGGTTATCGGCAAGGCTGGTCGCTATATCGATGAAGCCAACGCCATGGATCATGTGGCGGGCTATTGCGTAATTAACGACGTGTCCGAACGTGAATGGCAGATCGAACGCGGCGGCACCTGGGACAAGGGCAAGGGCTTTGACACCTTTGGTCCGCTCGGCCCCTGGCTAGTAACCAAAGACGAAATCGCCGATCCCCATGCACTAGACCTCTGGCTGGAAGTGGACGGCAAGCGCTACCAGAACGGCAATACCCGCACCATGGTATTCAAAGTACCGGAACTGATTGCCTACCTGAGCCGCTGCATGAGCCTGCAACCGGGCGATGTGATCTCCACCGGCACGCCACCCGGAGTCGGCCTAGGCATCAAACCCGAGCCCATCTATCTCAAGCCCGGCCAGGAAATGCGCCTGGGCATCGCCGGCCTGGGCGAGCAGAAGCAGCGCACCGTTCAGGCGGATTGAACCTCCAGCCGCCCTCGCCCGCCATGCGTTAAACAGCGGCCTGTAGCAGGCCGCTGCCCTGATACGAAGAGGAGCCGATATGACAATAACAATTACTGGTCTTCGCGTAGAGGACATTCGCTTCCCCACCTCCCAGGCACTGGACGGCTCGGACGCCATGAATCCGGACCCGGACTATTCCGCCGCCTATGTCATTCTGGAAACAGACCAGTCTGGCCTCGAAGGCCACGGCATGACGTTTACCATTGGCCGCGGCAACGAGATTTGCTGTGCCGCTATCCAGGCGCTGGAAAACCAGATCAAGGGACTTGATCTCGATTGGATCACTGCCGACATGGGTCGCTTCTGGCGTCATATGACCAGTGACAGCCAACTGCGCTGGATTGGTCCGGACAAAGGCGCCATCCACCTTGCTACTGGCGCGGTGGTAAACGCAGCCTGGGACCTCTGGGCCAAGCAGGTCGGCAAGCCGGTCTGGCAACTTGTCGCCGATATGACTCCTGAAGAATTGGTTCGATGCGTCGACTTCCGCTACATCACTGATTGCATCACGCCGGATGAGGCGGTCCAACTACTCACCGAACGCGCTAAAGGCAAGAGAGAACGTATCCAGTTGCTCAAGCAACACGGCTACCCCTGCTACACCACGTCTGCTGGCTGGCTTGGCTACCCGGACGACAAGCTGCGTCGCCTCTGCCAGGAAGCCATCGATGCGGGTTTCTCCCATGTAAAACTCAAAGTTGGTCGTGACCTTGACGATGATATCCGCCGCGTCACGATCGCCCGTGAGGTTATCGGCCCCAACCGGCACCTCATGATCGATGCCAATCAGGTCTGGGAAGTGCGAGAAGCCATCGACTGGGTAAACCGGCTCGCCTTTGCCAAGCCCTGGTTCATCGAAGAACCCACCAGCCCGGACGACGTAGAAGGCCATCGGACGATCAAAGAAGGTGTTGCGCCGGTAAAGGTCGCCACAGGCGAGATGTGTCAGAACCGTATCATGTTCAAGCAGTTCATCATGCGCAATGCCATCGATGTGGTGCAAATCGATGCCTGCCGCCTGGGCGGCCTGAACGAAGTGCTCGCCGTGCTGTTGATGGCTGCCAAGTACGAACTACCGGTCTGCCCTCATGCCGGTGGTGTAGGCCTGTGCGAGTACGTGCAACACATCGCCATGATCGATTATCTCTGTGTAGCCGGCACTCATGAAGGCCGCGTCGTGGAGTATGTCGATCATTTGCATGAGCATTTCGAAGACCCCTGCGAGATGAAAGGTCCGGCTTACATGCCACCCAGTGCGCCAGGTTTTTCGATCACCATGAAACCAGCCTCACGCCAGCAGTATCGGTTTCCCCGTAATACCTAACCAAGGATTGGGTAGAGGACCAGCTCCGATACCCAACGGGCAAACCGATTGGGCTAATGATCGTCCTGATATCCACCCCAACATTTCAGGAGACGACAACAATGACATGCCCTGAAATACCCCGAATCGATGCACACCAGCACTTCTGGCGCTACGTGCCAGACCACTACCGCTGGATCGACGACAGCATGTTGGTACTCAAGCGCGATTACCTGCCAAACGATCTGAAGCCGTTGCTAAAGGCACACCAGATCAGCGGCTGTATTGCCGTTCAGGCACGGCAATCAGAACAAGAAACCAACGCCCTGCTTGCGCTGGCAAAGGAACACCCTTGGATTGCCGGTGTTATCGGCTGGGTAGATGTGCGAGACGCCAGCCTGCCCGATGCGCTTGATCGCTGGCAAGACGTACAACGCCTGCGTGGCTTTCGCCATCAGATTCAGGATGAAGCGAATCCGAATGAGTTTCTGGCTGACACAGCCTTTAACCAGGGCGTGGCTATTTTGCAAACCAGAGGCTACCTCTACGAGATCCTCATTAAATCTTCCTCGCTTGCAGCTACCTATGACTTTGCCCGACGTCACGACCGGCAACCTCTAATACTCGATCATCTAGGCAAGCCTCCCGTCACCCATGGCAATTTTCAAACCTGGGCCGAGCAGCTGGCACCGCTGGCCGCCTTGCCCCATGTGCACTGCAAACTATCTGGGCTGATTACCGAAGCCGAATGGGCTACCTGGCAGCCCGATCAGCTTCTTCCGTATTTGAATCAGGCACTGGAACTCTTTGGCCCCGAGCGGCTCCTGTTCGGCTCGGACTGGCCGGTATGTCGTCTGGCCGGTGAGTACGATCAGGTCTATCAACTGACGCAACAAGCCCTCGCATCGCTTTCTGCCTCTGAACGGGCCGCCATCATGGGCGGTAATGCGATTCGTCTGTATGGCCTAACGGAGCAAGCCCAGGAGTACGCTGCATGAACCTGCATCTCGATGGAAAAGTGTTTATCGTGACCGGCGGCGGCTCAGGTATCGGCGGCGCGATTTCTCTGTGCCTCGCTGAAGAAGGCGCCATCCCAGTTATCGTTAGCCGTACGCCGTTGGATAACGACTTTGCCGCTAAGCTGGATGGACTCCAGCCTCAAGCGCTTTTTATCCAAACCGAACTGTGCGACGAAGCCTCTTGCCGTGCGGCGGTCGAGCAGACTCGGACTCAGTTTGGCCGCATCGATGGATTGGTCAATAACGCTGGCGTGAATGATGGGGTAAGCCTGGAAGCGGGTCGCGAGGCGTTTATCCAGTCGCTGGAAAAGAACCTCATCCACTACTACGTGATGACCCACCTCTGCCTGGATGCGCTGAGGGACAGCCAAGGCAGTATCGTCAATATCAGCTCCAAGACGGCCCTGACCGGTCAAGGCAACACCAGCGGCTACACGGCTGCCAAAGGAGCGCAGCTATCGTTGACTCGCGAATGGGCGGCCTCGCTATTGGCTGACGGCATTCGTGTAAATGCCGTGATTCCGGCCGAGGTAATGACGCCACTCTATGAAAACTGGCTCAACACGTTTGATGACCCCAACGGCAAGCTGGACAAGATCGTCAGCAAAATCCCGCTGGGTAAGCGTATGACCACTCCAGAAGAGATTGCCAGCACCGTGGTGTTTCTCTTGTCGCCCCGCGCCGCCCACACCACCGGACAATGGCTCACGGTCGATGGTGGCTATACACATCTCGATAGGGCCCTGACATGAACACTCGCTACTGCCTGGCACTGGACCTCAAGGAGGACCCAGCCCTTATCGCCGAATACGAACGGCTGCACCAGCGCCTCTGGCCGGAAATCGATACGCACCTACGCAGCGCCGGCATACAAGACATGCAACTCTACCGGCTCGGCACACGACTGGTCATGATCATGGACGTCATACCCGGCTTCAACTTTGAAGCCTTTGATGCCGCCGCGGCCGCCAATCCCAAGGTGCAGGAGTGGGAAGCTCTGATGTGGCGCTATCAGGCGCCTACACCCTGGACGCCGGAGGGTAGCAAATGGATACCCATGCAAAAGATCTTTGGTCTGGCCGATCAGCCAGCACCCGATTAGGCGACGCCACGATCCCGATTTCACAGCACCTGCAATGACCTCAACGCTGCACAACAATAAGAACCACGGAGAGCTGTCATGTTAGTCAACCAAAGCAGAACGGCCGCACCCGCTGCCAGCCAGGAACGCTCGGGCTATCAATGGGCATTCATCCTTGTCACCAGCCTGTTCTTCATGTGGGGCCTGTCGTATGGCCTGCTGGATGTACTCAACAAGCACTTTCAAGAGACGCTGCACGTTACCAAGGCTCAGTCCGGCTTGCTTCAAGCCGCCTATTTTGGTGCGTACTTCATCGTTGCCCTACCCGCTGGCATCTTCATGAGCAAACGTGGGTATAAAGCCGGCATCCTGGTCGGCCTATGCTTGTATGCCTTGGGTGCCCTGCTGTTCGTTCCGGCTGCAGCTTCGGCCAGCTTCGCCATGTTTCTTTTTGCGCTGTTTGTGATCGCTTGCGGCCTGGGCTGTCTGGAGACGGCAGCGAATCCCTACGCAACTGTTTTAGGCGATCCCAACGGGGCCGAACGCCGGCTTAACTTCGCTCAGTCCTTTAATGGCCTTGGCCAATTTACCGGCCCGATCATCGGCGGCACGCTGTTCTTTTCTACCACAGGCAGCACAGGCACCGCCTCGTCCGAAAGCCTTGGTTCGGTCAGCATGATCTATGTGGCTATCGCCGCGCTGGTCCTGATAATCGCCTTTCTTTTTGCCAAAACATCTCTGCCAGATTTACGCAGCCAGGAAGAGGCTATCGCCCGGCAAGACAACCGTACCCTGTGGCAGCACAAACACTTTGTAGGCGGCGTAATCACCCAATTCTTTTATGTAGCGGCGCAGGTGGGTATCGGTGCATTTTTTATAAACTATGTAACCGAGCATTGGACAGATACCTCCAGTCAATCGGCCTCCTACATGCTCTCCATCGCCATGCTGTGCTTTATGCTGGGCCGCTTTTTCAGCACTTGGCTGATGGGCTTCATCGCTCCAGCCCGCCTGATGATGATTTATGGCGTGATCAACTTCTTTCTATGTGCCTTGGTCATTGCCGGATTCGACAGTGTTGCCGTAATTGGCCTGATCGCAGTGTTCTTCTTCATGTCGATCATGTTCCCAACCATCTTTGCCCTGGGCGTGAAGAACCTTGGCCCACACACCAAGCGCGCCAGCTCCTTTATGATCATGGCTATTGTAGGCGGCGCGATCATGCCTTACTTCATGGGGCTGATTGCGGACATGAGTAGCACCGCCTATGCCTACTCGTTACCCATGCTCTGCTTTGCCCTGGTTATCTGGTATGGCGCCAGCCAACAGCGACACACATCATAACGAAGCTTTTAGCCCTCCTGCCGTTTCATCGGCGGAGGGCCTCATGCTTTGATCAGTTACACCTCTTCAGATAACTCACAGTCGGAACATAGTGGCCCGCATGCTCTTATCGCTTGGCAACCCAAGCCTTAATAGGCTTTGCCATTGCTAGCTTTTACAAAGGACCTTGGATACCCTAAAAAGCTATATTCATCACATATTGAAACAAGCAAAATCTCTTATTTTGTCCAGCAAGGAAGCATCATGGGCATGTATGACCGTGACTGGCATCGAGAGCGATATCGGCAAAACTCTAACCCCAAACGAGAGCCTATTGCGCCGCGGCCACCTACACGGCGTAAATCTTTTTCCATCGTGTCTGTTTTCTGGCTGGCAGTTGCCGTCACCATAATGGTCGTCATTTGGGATTCGCTTGATGGCTTCGTGCAGTTAAAACCAGATCAACCCAGCTCCTTCCCGCCACCAGTAACCCAGACGCCCTCATCATCTGCCTTACCTTCACAGCTACGTCCCATCACAGTACAAGAGCCTGTTGTTACTCACGTTCCTAAGCCGTTACGGGAATGTATGCAGGGGAGCAATACGATTGACGAATCTGTCTTGCACTGCCGCTTTGGTGAAGTACCTCGCACGCAAGCTCAAGCTGCTAAACCTGCACAGGGAATGGTCTCGGCTGCTTATCTGGCTCAGTACAAAGCAGATATGGCCTCAGGAGCCGAGCATCACACAGCAACGCCACGAGAGCATGAGCAACATTGGATAGAGAAATGGAGCGGCGGTGAACGTTATCTTGCGGTATGGGACGTCGTGGATAACCGTATCGATGGAACTAGCGTCTGCAGCAATCATCGTAGGGGTTCTATCGATTACCGCGAATGCCGAAAAGGTGCGAAACAGTACTTCAAGCAACAATGCCAAGCCTGGCAAAATCGATATGAACGTGACGGACAAAGCTACAGCCGGCGCCAGGAGCAACGCTATTGCTCGGCAGGAAACAGCTTTAACCCCATAGGATAGGCACTCGATTTGTTGTAGGCATACCGCCTTCTTTTAGGGCCTGTCACACTCTTGTCTTGATCGGGTTCACTCCTCCTGCATGACCTTCCGAAACCAAGTGACGCTCGTGCCGCCTGCCCTATAAGGTACGACGCGAAAAGATCTAGTGGCCTTTTGCTTATCATCGTAGGAAGCGCCCATGCTCGCACGTCATTTTGTATTCGCCCTGCTGTTGATAGTACTTTTCCCAGGGTTGTTGAGTGCTTGTTCGAACGAAGACAGGCAGCGCAAAGCGTTCACGAATTTCCTGCAGACTCGCATTATCAACAAACCTGGCGTGCATGTTCCCGTACTAACGGATAAGGAAAAGCAAATATTTGGCGACTATGTCGCCTACTATGCCGTGATGGAAGACTTCCAGGCCTCACTTAATCATCGCATCCGGCAACCGCTCGCCGAAGCGCTCAAACAACTTTTCTCCTTGTCCATGAGCGAAGCCTTGCAGCGCCGCGAGGCTATCGAGTTGGCCCGCATCCAGATCGAGAACCTGCCTACTTTAATCAAAGAGGAATTGAACAAGGCCGATGCGAAACGGCGTACCCTCAGCCAATCCGAGCCACTTCTTGCTGTATATGATCAGGCATACAACAGGGTTATTACTCAGCCCGCAGAGGCCGTTAACAGGTTGCTGCCCTCCGCACATGAGGCACTCACAACAGTGGTGGATACGCTGGACTATATCAACGCACACGCTGACGTTATCAACCTTAACGGCTCAATGATTGAAGTATCCGACCTAAAAGTACAGAAGGAATTGAATGCGCGCCTACAAACATTGGCTGTTCAAAGTCGCTCGGTCATCCAGAGTCAACGAACCTTGATCAACCTGACCTATGTACAAAAATGAAGGCCGAGCGCAAAAGACTCGGCCATGGAAAGCATTGATCAACTTGGCACCAGCGGCGTATCTCCGCCTATCACGTCTGGATTATCCGTAATACCGTCAGGCCTCTCAATCAACCCATCCGGACCAACCGGCTCTTCGGTCCAAGGATCATGTTCGGCATCGGCACCCGGATCAGGATTTATCGGACTCGGGTCCTGAGCCCTTAAGGGTTCTTGCAGATAATTACTCATGACACACCTCTCTCGTCTATGCGTGGGTGGTTCACTGTGATTCGAACCCACTTATAGAGGAACGTTCGACATTTTGAGAGGGCCAGCCATCATGGAAGGAAAACTGCATCCAACAGAGCGTAATTTAGGCCTACACACATCTAGACGTGAGAGAACAAGGTGCAAAACAGAGCGACCTAGACCATAGGGACCGTGACAAAGGGAAACTTCTCAAAAGGTGTGAGTCGCTTCAATATCATTTTTAGCCAAACGCGCAAGACCGTGGGTAAACCATCCGCTGCGTTATATAACCCACGCTTCATGCGGGAGAGACCACTTTATTGGCGCTCATGGCAAAATTTGAAGCCTAACTTCAGATATCACAACACTTAGCCATCTGGCCCTAGTACAGCCGAAACGGACAGACAGGCTCATGCCCAGATGCGATAACTAGAACACCCAAGCAACGCCTTTCGCTTTACATATTATATCTATTTAGGTGCTGGGTAATTTAACCCTAGAAGCCCCTGAGAGGTACCTTGGCGGTACTTAAGCGAGTAATGGCTCTTGGAAGCAATTAGTAATCGGAGCTGAAAAGCGAAAAGCACATCGATGAAGAAAGAGATACTCTTTCTTCATCGACTGAGGTAACTATCACTCTTCACTGCAAGCCAAGGGCCTTTGAGACATTTGAATTGCCTGCCGCTGAGCTATCTGTCTTAACTCTTTGGCTAAAGCCAAGTAATCGGCCTGCTGCATGTAAAGCGCGCCCATAACCTCTTCGGAGTCTTCCTGATTGACTAGCGTAGTCTGGTTCATCGACATGATATCATCCTTAAATACTGTACCTATATACAGCATACCGAAACAGGGGAAGCAGCAATATAGATATCGACAAACGGTGTCGGCAAGAACTGATTAGTGATCCAGAAGGCATTCCATGTACATTTTTAATAAGCATTTCTAAACACTTGAAGCACGACACATTGTGAACATCAGCACTCTCTAAGTCTTTCCTCCCTGCGAAATAGAGGAAAGCATCCTATTCCTCAGGCTTTTGCCTATTCAATACCTAACTTTCAAAAATATAAAAGGCCACCTATCAGGTAGCCTCTTGTACGCTTCGACTGCGTATCAGTCCAATAGATCAGCGGGTACGTTACCACCGTTCTCCGAGAGCTTTTGTAACACGGCTTTATGCAGCCACATATTCATCTGTGCGGAATCGTCCATTTTGTCCGAGGGACAATTCAATTCCTTCGCCAAGGCCTGCCGAGCCGAGAGACTGCTATCCATATCGAGCAGTTTCAATAAATCAACGATAGAACTCTTCCAGTTCAGCTTTTCAGCGTGACTAGCAGCCAGACTATCTAACTTGGCCGCCACATCCACTTGGCTCATGGCCTGCGGTGCAGCAGCGCCTGTATCCGGAGCAGTAGGCGTAGATGCCGACGTGGTATCAGAGGGGGACGGCGTAACGCCAGGAGTCTCATTAGAAGTGGCAGGCTGATCCTTACCGATACCCAGCTTTGCCAGAATGTTACCGAACAGGCTCATGCATTTTCCTCTTATCGTCGATAAAACCAACAGTTAACTTAGCGTTAACCCATGTCAGTAGTCCGACACCCACCCCTACTCAAAGTTTTAGAAGTACCCTCAATCAGCAACTCCACTACTAGACGGTTAGTATCAAACCTACAGCCTTAGATATTCGCGCATAAAAACTATTGTAAAAAACTACCCCCACGTTTGTGAGAGGAGCTACAACGGAACCAGGGGGATTAGTTCAGTTGCTGGGGGTGGTAAAAGGATTGTCAAACCACTGGCGATACGCGCACCAGCCCTTTATTTATAAACTTTTGAATGTAAGTGTGTTAGTGAGCATAGGTAAAATCTGAGTAAACCCTTCGACATAATCAGGCGCCTGGCCTGTATTCAGGCAAGAGGTAGGCTGTATTTTTTACTGTGTCGTCTGTTCAATATCAGCTTTAAGCGACGTCACTCCGTTTAAATCATGCTACCCAACGCTAGGAGTGAGCCTTGTCTACGGCTTCGGATCGTTTAGACCAGATGTCTTCGCTCTTAAACAGGCAGAGTTAGGTACAGCAGCACCTAGGTGTGCAAGATAATTGTCAGCGAAGCGACGCTCTATAACTAGAGTAAAAAGTTTAGAGGCATGCTGAATAAAAGAGCTGAAAAAAATACCACGCTCAACTGTCTTATAGCGGATTTGTTTCCTGATAAAGCTATAAGACAGAACTTAAAGGAAAAGCTTTGGAGCCTTTGCCTCTGCGTGTAATAGTGACAGACCTCATATGGCGCTTTAGTATAAGTCAGCTTCAAGCTTGCACCAGGTATAAGTAATCACGCTCAGTTTGAGCACAAGATTCCTATGTTCTGGCACAGCGTGTCGGGGAAGCTACAGATTAGAATACCCATAAACGCAAAAGCCCCGAGAGCCGGGGCTTTTGATTTCGCTATTGGCGGAGAGATAGGGACCCTCAGAGTCATACTCGACAACCTGTCTAGACCAATAGGCACAGGCTATTTTGAGTATTTTGCTACAAAACTCCGCTACAAAACCCTCAAGTTTCTTTTAGCTAATAGAACAAATGCATTCTATCTAGCAAGCAACATTTTTATATGAGTCACTCTAATAGAATGTTTTTTTGCCATCATCCCTTCTGGGTTAGATGACCTAGGATACTTCAGATGGGCGACAATTATTTCATTTGCGGATTCTCGACTGTCGGCTCTCAAAACCCGCACACCTTTAATTCCGACTAGTGACACACCGTAGTAGGCTACTTTTAGATAACACGACGCAATGTCGTCCTTACTAAATCTCGAACTCAGCATAACTGCCAAAATTTGTTCTCGCACTTTACGTCTCGGAGTTTTTTCATAGCGAGCTGTTATCGTCCGAACAAATTGTTGCTCAATAGTACTAGCTCCTTGCCGTTTCCCTTGCAATATACGGACCTTTATGGAGCGAAGAATAGCTATCGGATCCACACCAAAGTGCAAGGAATTCCGATGATCCTCTGCAACAACCAAGGTATGAATTAGAGAACCGGTAATCTCGGCTTTATGCTCTCCTTGAAGATGATTAACAACTTCTGCACACTTCTCTAAATCTGAGAAAATCGGTTTATAGTTCAGCAATTTGACGATTGCGATTCCGCAGTAGATTGGAATGGTACATGTCCTATAGGATGCTCTTTGAATGGTTCTCTGCCACACAGCACACTTCCTTTCGTTCTTGCAGCAGTCGAGTAAAAAGATCCAGAACTCAATGGATTTAAGAACCTAAATCGACGAACCTTTATAGTCATAAATGAGGTACTTTCTCGATCCTTTCCCTGCTCCACTATGTGAAGGTTCATCACACTACTTCCGAAATAGTTTCGCTCAACCCTACCGCTGACCTCACCCCTGATTTTTCCAGAGCCTTCGTATTCATAAGACCTAATCTTATCTATATCACCGGTCTTTTCAGTTGTTCCAGAAATGACATAACCGTCTGAGAATAAGACAAGTGTATGAAACATTTTCATTTCGCGAAAGGGATTATAAGACGTATCCTCTACAGTACTAACTGCATAGTAGATACCTGAATAGTTCTTGGCTTTAATAGAAAACTCGCGAACTGCAAACAATAGCACTGCTACGATAATAGCTGCAGCCAAAGATCCATAATTAGAAGATTGATTTCCAAAAGAATGAATCGCATCGAGACAAATTTTCACTTTATCTTCGATTGACGAAATCGTAACTAGAACCGTATCGCAAAAGGACATGAGGCGTAGCCTACTCAATTTTAAGTTGTTGATTCCAAGACAGAGAATTCGATTGCTTGAAAGAGCTGCCGGATGGAGTCTTGCTGGCGATTGCTCATCGGACATACCCACGTGCTACGGTTATTACCTTTCCAAATTTTCCAGCACACACTTACCGTAAGGTTTCTGCGAATTGGCCAAGCAGACAATTTGATATCGATACTGCATTGCGAGAGTCTCTTCCATGATAGCTATGTGCCAAGCTCAATCTTCGCCTGAGCTTCGCCCCCATGCAACCGTTAGCTGACTATTTACCGCACTGCTGAAGTTACGGACGTCAAACTCTCAGTATCGAAATGCAAGCTTCTAATTCATATTCGCTCGCCGGTTATACGAGGCGAGGCAAACACGCCGTTTCGCACCTCAGACGGTTGCCGAGGTAATACAGGCGATATACCGGGCGAAAGGACTAATCAGCGGACCCAATTAAGGTAGGCGAAAAAAAACAGCGATTTGATCACTGCGGCTTGGCAAAACTTCTGCAAACCACTGCTACAAACCGCTGTTTCTATATCTTTGTAAATAATTGATTTACAAAGATTTTTATATAGTGGCGGAGAGATAGGGATTTGAACCCTAGGAGCCATTGCTGACTCAACGGATTTCGAATCCGTCCCGTTCGGCCACTCCGGCATCTCTCCAATGGGGGCACATGATATCAGCTGAAAAGCTACAGGCGAAGCCCGAAACATAAAAATTTCATCTGTTATCAGTCGCTTGCGCGCTTTTTAGAGCGGCACACCCAAACGCTGAGCTACTTCCTCATAGGCCTCGATCACGTTGCCGAGCCCCTGACGGAAGCGATCTTTGTCCATTTTCTTACGTGTTGCCTTGTCCCACAAACGACAGCCATCAGGGCTGAACTCATCACCCAATACAATCTCACCCTGATGCACGCCAAATTCAAGCTTGAAATCCACCAGCATTAAGCCAGCATCATCAAACAATGCGTTCAACACATCGTTAACCTTGAACGTCAATTCTTTCATGCGCGCCAGTTGCTCTGGCGTCGCCCAGCCGAAAGCATATACATGCGATTCGTTGATAAAAGGATCATGCAGCGCATCATTTTTCAGAAACAACTCGAACGTCGGTGGCGTCAGCTGAAGCCCTTCCTCGATACCTAAACGGCGGACGAGACTGCCAGCAGCATAATTACGCACCACACACTCGACCGGAATCATATCGAGTTTCTTAACCAAACACTCATTGTCCGAAAGCAACGCATCGAATTGGGTTGGAATCCCTGCTGCCTCGAGCTTCTGCATGATAAAGGCATTGAACTTGTTGTTTACCATGCCTTTGCGATCAAGCTGCTCGACCTTCTGCCCATCAAATGCTGACGTATCATTTCGAAATAGGAGAATGAGACGATCTGGATCATCTGTCATGAACACGGACTTGGCCTTGCCGCGGTAGAGTTCGGTTCGTTTTTCCATGGTGGCTCCGCTGTAAAAAATTGAAAGGCTAGGCAATTAATTGCCATTCCAACCCTTCATGCTGATCGGCAACCTGCAGCCAGTCCGCGTCGCACCCCAAGGTATCGACGAAGGTTTGTCGGGCCAGATGCGGCCGGTTGTTCTTCTCACTCAGGTGCGCCAGCACTAAATGCTGCAACGCATCACATTCCAGGCGGGCCACAAGTGCAGCCGCCTGCTGATTATTCAAATGCCCATGGGATCCTCCGACCCGCGCCTTTAGAAAGTACGGATAAGGACCTGCGTCTAACATTCGACGATCATGGTTAGCTTCGATCACCAAAGCATCCAGGTCACGATAGCATTCCAGTACGCCTAACGTGGCTTCCCCCAAGTCTGTCAACACGCCGAGACGACGTTTCCCATTAAAGAACACAAACTGGGTTGGGTCATTAGCATCATGAGGTACAGCTACACTCTTGACTTCCAAAGCGCCCAATTCGAGTGTATCGCCTGCGCTCAATATGCAAGCGGCATCGATGGGCTTGCGTAAGCCGCGACGTGTACCCTCGCTTAGGTAAACCGGAATCCCGTATCGACGCGACAACAGCTCAACTCCATGAACATGGTCAGAATGCTCATGGGTAACCAAAATGGCATCGAGCTGTGAAGGTTCGACGCCCAGGCGAGCCAGGCGTCTTATTGTTTCACGGAGCGGAAAACCGCAGTCGATCAGAATATAGGTGTTATGGCTGTGAACCAGGGTTGAATTCCCCCGGCTCCCGCTGCCCAGGACTGCGAAGCGCATACTGCATGCTCGTTTGTAGCTTTTTCAGCACCGTTTCGGCGACATCAGCCGGCGCCACAGTATTGATGTTTTTGTCGAGGGTAACCTGAACGACATCATCCACTCGGGTAAGCCGTACCTGGTAACGTTCGGCACGGGCCTCCTGCTCCTCTGTAGAAGGCTGGCTACCAAACAGACGACCAAAGAAACCTGGTTTGCTCTGATCCGGCTTGAGCGCACCTTCAGCAAGATTGATGTAGTAAACACCCAAGCTACGATCAAGATCGTCTACCCGGATATTAGCCCCCTCAATCGCCCGACCTATACTGGACCATGCCCGATCAAAATCACTACTCAACGTCAGCATGGGATTACCATTACCGTCCTGAGAATAGGCAACACGCTCAGGCGTATCGTAAGAGCCCGCGGCCAGTAACGACACCGAACCGCCTTGCGTGTCAGCACTGGCCAAGCTGGTGACCATTTCATTCAAGAGAGCAGCATCGAAGGGTGAAGTCTTCGAGCGCGAGGACCACTCCGGTTCGCTGGTGCTTCCCACTCGGCGCGTTTGATTCTGAACGAAAATTTCACTGGTATTACTAGAAACTCCAGGCTCGATCCGAACCCGTATCCGCGTCTCGCTACCCGGCTCAAGTCCACTACTGCTACTCAGGCTACGAGCCAGAGGAGTGGTCAGGTCGGTCAGTGGTTGCCATTGCGTCACGAACTCGCCCGTCTGCGGCCGCTCCTCAGCAATAATGAAACCATTATCCGTAAAGAACTGATGCGCTACCGGCCATACCTCTGCAGGTTGCCGCTGCGCCAATGCCCAGCGGGAAGAGCCGCTGCGCTGAAGACTATAGTCGCCCGTATCAGCTTGAATTGGCAAAGACTGTGGGCGAGGCACTTCAAAACTGGACGAGCGTGCCTGTACATCCGGGACGTTAGCCGGAAGCGGTAACAGCGGATCAAGGGGTTTGGCCTGCACATCAGACGGAACTTGCATAGGAGCCGTCTGACGAGCATCCAAATAATCGTTGCCGCGATCACGGAAATAGCCATGTTCGCCCCATAGCCAACCACAGCCGCTGGTTGTACCAATAATGACTGCAAGGGCCGACATTTCTACCAATCGCTTCATGCGTACATACTCCATCAGGCCAATATACCGGACTGACGCATTGCCTGGCGCAGCGGCTCATGACAACGAGGGCTCAGCCAAGTTAGGGGAAGGCGAATACCGTCGGGCATCATACCCATTTCATGTAGGGCCCACTTTACAGGAATCGGATTGGACTCAATGAAGAGATTCTTATGCAAAGGCATCAGCTTTTCGTTAATGCTCCGTGCGGTCTCGGCATCACCACGCAAAGCGGCGGCGCACAGATTGCTTACTTCACGCGGCGCAACATTGGCAGTAACGGAAATATTGCCTTTTCCTCCCATCAGAATCAGCTCGACAGCGGTTGGATCATCCCCTGAGTAGAGGAGAAAATCGCCGTCGACCCGATCGAGAATATCCCGAGCACGCTGCAAATCACCAGTTGCTTCCTTGATACCAATAATATTCGGTACTTTAGAAAGACGCTCAACAGTCTCCGGCAACATATCGCAGGCGGTGCGGCCCGGTACGTTATAGAGAATCTGAGGAATTGCCACGGCCTCGGCAATATGCCGGAAGTGTTGATACAAGCCTTCCTGGGTCGGCTTGTTGTAATACGGAGTTACTAGCAGGCAAGCATCGGCACCGGCCTCCTTGGCGGCCTGGGTAAGCTCAATGGACTCTCGGGTAGAATTTCCACCTGTACCAGCAATAACTGGAATACGCCCCGCGACCTGGGTAACAACCCGACGAATGACCTCAATATGCTCATCGACATCCAGCGTAGCGGATTCTCCCGTAGTACCGACCGCGACGATAGCATTAGTGCCTTCGGTCAGATGAAAATCAACCAGCTTGGTCAGGCTGGACCAGTCCAGATGCCCTTGTGCATCCATGGGCGTGACCAGCGCCACCATACTGCCTGTGATCATGCAACCGCTCCTGCCGAAATTAGAGAGCTGTAATGGTACTGACGCCACCAGCCTTGCACAAGCCAAGTACTCCTAGGGCATTCCCCAATACCTCGCTTTTCGCTACCCTTCTGCTTTGGCCGGTTTGCCGGTTTCTTCATCAGGAAACACTGAATGTCCGCTACACCTCCGCCTCGTGAGCAATTTCTAGTTATTAGTGCGTTGGGCGCCAATCCGATGGAGCTGACCAATGTGCTCTACCGCAGCTGCCTGGAAAGCCGCTGTGCGGTTGTTAGCAGCCGTCTGAGCCGGCACGGAGAATTCAGCGCCCTTATTCTTCAAGTTTCCGGCAACTGGGATGGCCTTGCTCGTCTGGAAACAGGTCTTCCAGCTCTGGCAAAGCGCCATGGATTTACTATTGGAGTCACGCGTAGCGCTGCATTGGACAGCCGACCACAAGCACTACCTTATGTTGTTTACGTTAGTGCTGCCTATCGGCCAGATATCCTCAACGAGCTCTGCCAATTCTTTAGCGATCACCATATTGATGTGGAGAACCTGGTATGTGATACCTATCAGGCTCCTCAAACCGGCAGTACTATGCTGACGGCTACTATTACCGTGACGTTACCGGCCGGTACTCAGATCAGCTGGCTCCGTGATCAATTCCTCGACTTTGCTGACGCCTTGAATCTCGACGCCCTGATCGAGCCTTGGCGCCCACAGAATCCTTGAGCAAGACACTATGACTATAATGATCGACGCCCCCCTCCCTTCCTTTTCCGCTAAGGCGACTGGAGGCCGAGACATCTCCCTTGCCAATCTGAAAGGCCGACAGGTTGTACTGTACTTTTACCCTAAAGACAGCACGCCGGGATGCACTACTCAAGGCCAGGGCTTTCGTGACCTCTACCCACAGTTCCAGGCTGCCAACACTGAAGTCTTGGGCGTTTCTCGTGATGGCTTGAAGTCTCACGAGAACTTCAAGGCCAAACAGAACTTTCCCTTCGACCTGGTCAGCGATAAAGATGAATCTCTTTGCACACTATTTGAGGTCATCAAGCCTAAAAAGCTCTATGGCAAGGAGTACCTGGGTATCGAGCGCAGCACCTTCCTAATCGACAAGGAAGGCATCCTGCGCAAAGAATGGCGCGGCGTTAAAGTGCCAGGTCATGTCGAAGACGTTCTAGCCGCTGCGCAAGCTCTAAGTCAATGACACGAAAAGGCCTTATCTATGGCCTTTTTCTTTCATGCCTTACGCAACCAATAGCGGAATATTCCAGCGTCTGCCTGCTCTCCAATTAGCGCATGTCCTGACAGGTTTGCAAACGTTCTGAAGTCACGCTGAGAGCCGGCATCCGTTGCTACCACCTTCAGAACAGCTCCCGAAGGAAGACGATTAAGCTCCATCTTGGCCTTTAACAAGGGAAGCGGGCAGTTTAACCCTGTCGCATCCAGTTCAGCATCACAGATACCTTCATAAGGTTGGGTTTCAGTTATCATTGAAAACTCCAGCAAAAGGTCAGAATAACGCTGTCAGCAACCAGTCGCTAGGCAAGTAGCGTTAGCTACCGCTAAAGTAGGGATTTTGCAGTCATGAGTCTTCCATGAAATTTCTGCGACCTGCCCTACTCGGCTTAACCTGCTTGCTTGCTGCTCCGACATTTGCAGCAAACAATTTACCTTCTTTAGGGGACGCAAGTTCCGGAATTGTCTCTCCCGAACAGGAATTCCAAATGGGCCGGGCCTGGCTGAGCATGCTCAGAGGACAGGTCAGCACACTATCCGACCCCCTGCTTAAACAGTATGTGGAAAGCAGCGTCTATAAACTTGCAGAAAACAGCCAGGTACAAGATCACAGGCTCGTTTTCATTCTTCTCAAAGATCCTCAAATCAACGCTTTTGCAGCACCAGGCGGTGTTATCGGGGTAAACGGTGGGTTATTTCTATATGCCCAGAAAGAGGATGAGTACGCAGGCGTACTGGCACATGAACTGGCACACCTAAGCCAGCGTCATTTCGCCCGAGGGGTAGAAAATCAGCAACGCATGCAGTTACCGCTTATGGCCGCCATGCTGGCTGGCATCGTTGCCGCTGCGGCTGGCGGTGGTGACGCAGGTATTGCAGCAATCGCATCCACTCAGGCAGCCGCTATTCAAAGCCAGCTTCGCTTTTCACGCCAGAATGAACAAGAAGCGGATCGGATAGGAATTCTAACCTTAGCCAAGGCTGGCTACGATCCACGCGGCATGCCAGAAATGTTTAGCCGTCTCGCCAAACAGTACCGTTACGACCAGAAGCCTCCGGAGTTCCTGCTGACTCACCCCGTGACAGAGGACCGTATCGCCGATACGCGTAACCGCGCTGAGCAATATCCGGCAGGAGGACTTGACGACAGCTTGACCTATCAATTGATGCGCGCTCGAGTTCAGTTGATGTTCGAGGAAACGCCCGGCATTGCGGTAAAACGTTTTCGGGCCATGCTGAATGAAAACCCTAAGCTAGATGCCGCACGCTATGGCCTAGCCCTAGGCCTGACCCGCTTAGGTCAATTAAACGAAGCCCGCGACCTGCTAAAGCCGCTACTAACAGCCTCTCCTCATAATATCGCTTATAACTTGGCCCAAGTTGAACTAGATATAACAAACAATCGTTTGCAGGATGCGGAGCAAAGGACGCTAAAAATGCTTGAAATCTATCCTGACGACTTTGCAGTCAACATGGCTCAGGCTGATCTGCTGGTCAAACTAAACAAGCCTAAAGAGGCTAGTGCCTTACTGGAAAAGATTGCTCATAACCGACCGCTGGACCCAGATGTTTGGTATCGCGTAGCGGAAACACGCGGCCAGGCTGGAGAGCTAATTGGTGTTCATCAGGCGCGGGCGGAATACTTTGCATTAACCGGCGATTATGACCAAGCCATTCAGCAATTGAGTTTTGCTAAACAAAGAGCAGCTACTAATTTCCAACTGGCAGCACGTATCGATGCACGGCAGCAGGAGTTTATTTCTCAGAAGAGAGCTGCCGAACAATTACTTAAATAGGCTTGGAACACCGCCTATTTAAGTAGCCCTTAAGCATTACCCAGGTGCTTCAAGCGTGCGGCCTGGGTGAAATCAAGCATGCGCTTCAGTGGCTTTACTGCCCGAGGGATGAGAGAGGAGTCGACAAATACCTCGTCCGTACCATGCTGTAGACAGCTCAGGGTACGCTCGAGAGTGTTCATGGCCATCCAAGGGCAGTGCGCACAGCTACGACACGCCGCACCGTTTCCGGCTGTAGGAGCCTCGATAAATACCTTATCAGGGCATAGCTGCTGCATCTTGTAAAAGATGCCTTTATCAGTCGCCACAATAAAAGCAGAATTAGGCAACGTCTGGGCCGCCTTGATCATCTGGCTAGTCGAACCCACCATGTCGGCTAACGCGATAACCGACTCTGGCGATTCAGGATGTACAAGAATAGCCGCCTCAGGATACAGCGCCTTGAGATCGAACAATTGAGAGGATTTAAACTCTTCATGCACGATGCATGAGCCCTCCCACAAGAGCATATCTGCACCGGTCTGCTTCTGGATATAGCGTCCTAAGTGACGATCCGGAGCCCATAAAATGGGCTCTCCGTTATCCATTAGGTGCTCGACAATCTCAAGCGCGCACCCAGATGTAACGACCCAGTCCGCGCGGGCCTTCACAGCAGCGGAAGTGTTGGCATAAACCACTACAGTCCGTTCAGGATGCTGATCACAGAAAGCTGTGAACTCTGAAGCAGCGCAACCAATGTCGAGCGAACAGGTTGCGTCTAAGGTAGGCATCAGAACACGTTTTTCTGGATTAAGGATCTTGGCCGTTTCACCCATGAAACGCACCCCTGCCACAACAACTGTAGACGCTGAGTGCTGGTTACCAAAGCGAGCCATTTCGAGTGAATCAGCTACACAGCCACCCGTTTCCTCAGCCAAGGCCTGGATAACAGGGTCCGTATAGTAATGGGCCAACAAAACAGCATCTTGCGCCTTAAGCTCGGCTTTTATAGCCAATCTAAGCTCATTTTCCTGAGCGATACTCAATGGCTTTGGTTGCTTGGCTGCCAAGTGAGCCTGAACTAAGAGTCGTTCTGAGATTTTCGACATGTTCGCGGCACCCAAACGCTAAGCGAAGAGGGAATTTGCATTGCCATTCAACGCGAAATGGCTAACGCACGGAACCTAGAGAAAGGACAAGAGAGAAAATGGTGGGTCGTGTAGGATTCGAACCTACGACCAATTGGTTAAAAGCCAACTGCTCTACCGACTGAGCTAACGACCCCGAAAGCGAGCGCTATAATAATGATTTTTCTCGTGGAATCAATACCCTAGAGAAAAAATTACTGATAACGGGTCGGATCCTTTTCTCCTGCAGAACGAAAGCCTTCCGCTCTAAGACGGCAACTATCGCATCGGCCACAGGCACGCCCCGCCTCATCGGCCTGATAACAAGAAACCGTTAGGGAATAATCCACACCTTGGGCAAGCCCTGCCTTGATAATTTCTGCCTTAGAGAGATATTGCAACGGCGCTACGATTCGAAAACCTTCGCCTTCAACTCCAGCCTTGGTTGCCAGATTTGCCGTACGCTCGAATGATTCAACAAACTCAGGACGACAATCTGGATATCCTGAGTAATCAACCGCATTAACTCCAATGAATATATGCCGCGCTTCAAGCACCTCCGCCCAACCCAAGGCCAAAGAGAGGAAAACAGTATTGCGAGCCGGGACATAAGTGACTGGTATGCCTTCCGTAGACGCCTCTGGAACATCAATAGATGTGTCGGTTAAGGCTGAACCACCAATACCGTTGAGATTGAGTCCAATTACCTTATGCTCAATTACACCTAATTGCTGAGCTACTCGCTGGGCAGCAGCGAGTTCTGATCTGTGTCTCTGACCATAATCAAAGCTCATTGTGTAACAGGCAAAGCCTTCAGCACGTGCCATGGCCACTACAGTAGCCGAATCCAGCCCACCGGAAAGCAGAACTACCGCTTTTTTCTGAGTCATATCAATGTCCTGGCTCGTCATTCCAGAGAAGCTTGTGCAGTTGAAGCTGGAAACGTACTGGCAAATTATCTGCCACAATCCATTCAGCCAATTGACGTGGCGTTACTTGCTGATGACTGGGCGAGAACAGCACCTCTCCCACGCGATCAGACAACTGATACTGGATTAGCTTGGAAACAGCCCACTCGTAGTCCTCTCGAGAGCAGATCACGAACTTTACCTGATCGTTAGATGTTACATGCTCAAGATTGCTATATAGGTTTCGAGAGACTTCGGCCGAGCCTGGCGTTTTAAGATCAATGACTTTTACAACTCGTGCATCTACAGGCTCAACATCAAGTGCGCCACTGGTTTCTAACGAAACCTCATAACCCGCATCACACAGGCGACTCAAGAGAGGAAGGCAGTTTGGTTGAGCCAATGGCTCGCCACCTGTTACACATACATAACGAGGGCGATAACTCGCCACCTTCTCCAAAATGGTTTCAAGGGAAAGGATTTCCCCTCCACTGAAGGCGTAGGCCGTATCGCAATATTGGCAACGCAGGGGGCATCCAGTCAGACGCACAAAGACGGTAGGCAATCCTGCCGTACGCGTTTCTCCCTGCAATGAATAGAAAATCTCGGTAATGCGTAGAGTATTTGGTTGCATAAAGGCCACGGGCGTGACAGCGATACAGGCCATCCGCCTCCGTTGCAGAAATAGGAATTGTAAAAAGACCAGCCCTTACGGCAGGCTTTTCATATCGCGCTGAGCGAGTTGAGCGGCTGAGCTATTAGGATATTGAGCAATGACCTGTTGATACATTGCACGTGCTCTGTCTCGATTTCCTAAGCGCTGCTCGACACCAGCCAGCTTGTACAGAGAGTCCGGCACCTTAGGGTGATTAGGGTAAGCCTGACTTACTCGAGCAAATGCTTGACCAGCCGCCTGGAGGTCCCCAGTCGCCATGTTTACTTCACCTAACCAATATTGCGCATTGCCGGCATATTGACTGTTAGGATATTTACGCAAAAAAGCATTGAAAGCTTGGCTCGCCTTGGCGAAGTCCTTGGCTTTGATCAAGTCGAAGGCTGCATCGTAATACAGCTTTTCTTTTGCAGGATCCCCCGGCTCGCTGGAACTTTGGGAGACCGGCGATACAGGAGCAGCGTTTGCATGGATTGCACCACTTGCATCTCCTATAGGAACATTAGAAGACTGAGAAGCTGCTCCGGCCGCTTCACTGGCCGAGATTCGACGATCAAGATCTTGATAACGCTCAAGACCCTGCTGCTTCAATTGATTGATTTCATTTTGCTGTTCTTCAAGCTGGCCGCGCAGACGAGCAATAGCGTCCTGCATCTGCTGCAACTGCATAAACAACTGGCCCTGCGCAGAAACGGGGGCGCTAGCGCTACCCCCATCTCCGGCATATGCCGCGCCTGAAGAGCCATAAGCGGGAGAGCTCACCGAGCCGCTTCCGCCATAGCCTCCCTCTTGAACTGGAACCTGCCCCCAAGCAAAGGAAGTGCTTAGAGCCAATGACATCAGAACAACCAGGCGTTTAGGCATAACCTCTTACTTCTTCAGCTCTACACGACGGTTCTGAGCCCAGGACTGCTCATCGTGACCGATAGCAGCAGGACGCTCTTTACCATAGGAGACAACTTCCAGCTGAGCTGGGGAAACGCCCTGCAGTACGAGGTAACGCTGAACGGCCTGGGCACGACGCTCACCTAGAGCCAAGTTGTATTCGCGAGTACCACGCTCGTCGGTATGGCCTTCCAGAACAATACGCTGACCGCTGCTCTTCAGATCACGAGCATGAACATCCAGTGCACGCATGGCTTCTGGCTTCAGATCAGAGCTATCGTACTCGAAGTAGAAGGTAGTAATTGCGCGCAGAGCGGCTTCTTCACTACCCATGCTGCCATCAACAGCACCGGAGTTGGCACCATAACCAGCGTTTGGATCAATAGCACCAGCACCAGCACCAGCACCCTCACCCGAAGCATCACCACCCTTTGACGAACAACCTACTGCAACGGCCATGGCCAAGGCCAGAGCTGCGAACTTGCCGAATTTCAGCATTTCCATCGTTAACTCCTAAGAACCGCAAAGTGTTTTCTATAGAACAGATTATATTTCCGTCAGTTCAGGTAAGGGGACCAAGAAGGCTCGCGAACGTCGCCTTGAGTGGTAGGTAACGTAATGCGCACACGTCCATTAATGGACACAAGCATCAATACGCCTCGGTCCTGCTGGCGGGACGCGTAGATTACCATGGTGCCATTGGGCGCAACAGTGGGAGAGTCGTTCAGACTAGTGTTAGAAAGCACCCGAACACTGCCGCGCTGTAAGTCCTGGGCTCCAATCTGGAAATTGGTGAAACCTTCTTGACGATGCACCATGACCAAGGTTTTTTCATCAGCCGACAACTTCGGGTTAGCATTGTAGTTGCCTACGAAACTGACACGCTCCGCTCCACCACCGTTAACACTAGTGCGGTAGATCTGAGGCTTGCCGGACCGATCAGACGTGAAGTAAAGGCTCTGGCCATCCTTACCCCAGAAAGGCTCGGTATCAATGGCCGAATCGTTAGTTACACGTCGGATCTGACGTGAACCAAGATCCATTACATACACCTCAGGATTGCCATCTTTGGACAATACGAATGCCAAGCGATTGCCGTCCGGCGAGAAAGCTGGTGCACCGTTGAGGCCCGGGAAGTTAGTGATCTGCTCACGACGACCCGTATCTACATATTGGATGAAAATACGCGGGCGTTGCTGTTCAAAGGAAACGTAAGCGATGCGTTTTCCGTCAGGAGCAAAACGCGGCGATAAAATAGGCTCGCGAGACTGCAACAAGGTAACCGCACGAGCGCCATCGTAGTCAGAGCGCTGCAGCGTATAACGTGTATTATTTTCCGAAAAGCGCTCCGCCGTCACATACAACAATTTGGTAGAGAAAGCGCCTTTAATACCCGTAAGCTTTTCGAATGATTGATCTGAAATGTAATGCGCCATGTCACGCAGCTGATCCATGCTGCCACCAACACTTCCCGTCATGAGCTGCTGTTGCGTTGCCACATTGAACAGAGCGTACTGAATCTGCAAACGGCCACCATTGGGCACAATATTGCCAATCAGAACATAGCTTACCCCTAGCGCTTGCCAGTCCCGGTAAATTACTTCGCTTGCCTGGGTGGGCAGACTAAGCATGTTCTGCCGCTCGAACGGTGCAAACGAGCCGGAATTACGCAAATCGTTGCCAATGATGTTCGCCATGTCTTCGGGAAGCGGCTGTCCACCTTGCCAGCCGAAAGGCACCACGGCAATGGGAATGGCACGATCAGATCCGGACGTTACCAAAATATTCTTCTCTTGTGCTACAGCAAGTCCTGCGGCACAACAGAGCATAATAAGGAAGCCTCGAAGAATAGTGATCACAACGCTAAATCCTCAGGTCTAAAGGTCATTTTGAATGAACGGTAAGGACTGAAATCTTTAGGACTCAACCCTTGCATTTCGGTAATACGGCCTATGTTTTTCACAGCTGCCATAGCTGAGTTATCAAAAGCCCTGTTACCACTCGACTTTGCCACACTGACGCTGGTTATCGTTCCATCAGGCAACATAGCTATTTGCAGAATGACGGTAGTGCCGTTGTTTGTACCCGGAGGACGTGTCCATCCCTCTGCCGCACGCTGCCTGATCAGGTCATCGAAATCACCTGCGACCTCATCCCCTACCTCATCGGCCATCGCTTGTTGTCGCTGCGTATCGTCGGATAGCAGTTCAGCCAGGGCCTGAGCCTTTTTCTCTTCGGCTGCTTTACGGGCAGCCTCTTGCGCAGCTTTTTTCTTCGCCTCTTCGGCCGCCTTAGCCTTAGCTTGCTCAGCGGCCTTTTTCTTAGCTTCTTCAGCCGCCTGTTTTTTAGCAGCATCAGCCGCTGCTTTTTTCTTCGCCTCTTCTGCGGCAGCTGCAGCAGCCTTGGCTTTAGCCTCTTCAGCCGCTTTTTTCTTCGCTTCTTCGGCTGCAGCCTTTTTCTGAGCCGCCTCTTCCGCCTGACGCTTGGCCAGCTCGGATTTACGCTGCTGTTCGGCAGCCGCTTTTTCTTGAGCCGCTTTTTCAGCCTTAGCAGTAGCTTCCGCCCTGGCAGCTTCCGCCTTGGCCTCAGCTGCTTTTTGAGCGGCTTCTAATTGCTGGGCTTTTCGAGCATCCTCAGCTTTCTTTTGTTCCGTAGCTTTTTGTTCAGCCGCCCTGGCAGCCGCCGCTGCTGCAGCCTGCGCCTGCTGCTCAGCTTTCCTCTGCTCCATCTGCTCTGCTTCATATTGCCGAGCCGATGTTTTCTTGGCCTCACCAGCCAATTTCTGTTCCGTCTGTACTTGAGCCGGACTCTTGGACTTCAACTGGACCAAAGTGGCCTGCACAATCGGCTTTGATTGCGGTAAGTCAGGCGCCATGGCCCAACTTACGAACAACGCAGCGAATATAATGACGTGCAGGGCCACAGCCCAAATTACAGGCCAGAAATAGCTCTCGGAAGGAGAACGCTCACGGTCGTGCATCAAGGAGCCTCGGTAATCAAACCGACATTGGGCACACCGGCCGTTTGCAACCCGCCCATTGCGGCTGCGACCACCCCATAATTGACTGCCTTATCGCCACGAATAAATACCTGCGTATCAGGACGAGCCCTCATGATTTTGGTGACCTGTTCGGTCAATTGATCAATCGTCACGGCACTCGCACTTTCGCGCTGCCTTTCCGTCTCAACTTCTGTCCCTGTATTCCAATAGTAAGTGCCGTCCGCCTTGATCGAGATAGTCAGAATCTGCTTGTTATTGTCCTGGGGCATCGGCTGGCTGTCAGCACTAGGCAGGTCAACCTTGACCCCCTGGTTAATCATGGGAGCAGTCACCATAAAAATGACTAGCAGTACCAACATCACGTCGATGTAGGGCACTACGTTCATTTCTGCAACCGGTTTACGCTTGTGTCTTCCCCTAGCCATGGCAGTACCTATCACTCGTCGCTGGTATGGACTTTACGATGCAAAATGGCCTGGAACTCATCGGCAAAGGTGTAGTAACGACTAATCAGTGTTTCGGAGCGAGCCGCAAACCGGTTGTATGCGATAACAGCCGGAATAGCTGCGAACAAACCGATGGCTGTTGCGATCAATGCCTCGGCGATACCCGGAGCAACCGTAGCCAGCGTTGCCTGCTGTGCAGTAGCCAGGCCGCGGAAAGAGTTCATGATGCCCCATACAGTACCAAACAGGCCGACGTAAGGACTGGTAGAGCCTACCGTGGCCAAAAACGGCAAGCTCTGCTCAAGCTTTTCCTCTTCACGAGAAATAGCTACACGCATGGCACGCTGCACACCTTCCATAACAGCATCAGGATCCACGCCGGGTTGCTGACGCAAGCGGGAGAACTCCTTGAAACCTGCACGAAAAATCTGCTCGACCCCAGAGTCTGGATCAGGGTTGCTACCCGCCTGGCGATATAACTTAGAAAGATCGATACCCGACCAAAAACGCTCTTCAAAGCCCTCGAGTGCGCGCTTCGCCGCACGAATAGCATTAGCGCGCTGGATAATCATGATCCATGAGGTTACTGAGGCAGCCACCAGAATCAGCATGACCAGCTGAACTACGAGGCTGGCATTACTGACAAGGCTCCACATGGAGGTATGGTCGACTGTTGGTTCCACGCTTAATCTCCTGCTTGAAATAAGTCCGAATCGCCGGCGAATGCCGTACGCATAGCCTCAGGGATAGCCCTTGGCCTGAAATTGTCTGCACGAACACACGCAACCGTCACATAGCCCTCGCATAACAAGGCATCATCCTGCCGTCGCCGGACCTGCTGACAAAAACGCAAGCTTGCCCGCTTCAACTCAACCACTTGGGCCGTTACCTCAAGCTCATCGTCCAATCGAGCGGGCGCATAGTAGCGTGCCTCACTTGAATGAACGACAAACAGGATGTTTTCTTCCGCCAGACGGGACTGAACGAAGCCCAACGTACGCAACCTCTCGGTACGCGCCCGCTCCATGAATTTGAGGTAATTAACGTAAAAGACGACGCCTCCTGCATCGGTGTCCTCATAATAAACTCGACACCGTAGCGAAAACGGCCATGTATCAGATTGCGCGCGCATACTCTAGAACCAACTCTCGCCTTTGCCAATCGGAAATAGTTGCAACTGCGATTAGTTATTATCTTCTTCAAATAAATCCGGCACGGTTCCAGGCCCCATTCGCTTAGGAACGTTAAGCCCAAAATGGAGATAGGCATGGCGTGTTACTACGCGTCCTCTAGGAGTACGCATAATGTAACCTTGCTGAATCAGGTAAGGCTCTAAAACGTCCTCAATGGTATGACGCTCTTCACTGATGGCTGCCGCCAAGCTATCGACCCCTACTGGGCCGCCATCGAATTTATCAATCAAGGTCAGCAGCAGCCTACGGTCGAGATGGTCAAATCCGCGAGCATCCACATCCAGCAGATCCAATGCCTTATCAGCGATCTCCCGCGTAATGTGACCCTGAGCTTTCACCTCAGCAAAATCACGTACTCGACGCAAAAGCCGATTAGCGATCCGGGGCGTACCTCGTGCGCGCCGGGCAATTTCTAATGCACCTTCGGGCTCAATCCTCAAGTTCAGAATCTTAGCCGAGCGAATTACGATACTGGCCAGATCATCGATGCTATAAAACTCCAGACGCTGCACAATCCCAAAGCGATCACGCAACGGGTTGGTCAGCATACCCGCCCGGGTAGTAGCACCTACAAGCGTAAACGGCGGCAGATCCAATTTGATTGAACGCGCTGCCGGCCCCTCACCAATCATGATATCGAGCTGGTAGTCCTCCATGGCTGGATAGAGAACTTCCTCCACCACAGGCGACAAGCGATGAATCTCGTCTACGAAAAGGACGTCACCGGCTTCTAGATTGGTCAATAGCGCCGCGAGATCACCCGGACGCTCAAGCACCGGACCTGAAGTACTCTTGATCGCCACCCCCATTTCCTGGGCAATGATATTCGCCAGGGTGGTCTTACCAAGGCCAGGCGGCCCAAAGATCAAAGTATGATCCAAGGCCTCCCCTCGCCCCTTTGCAGCCTGGATGAACAGTGTCATCTGCTCCCGCACAACAGGCTGGCCAATATACTCCGCCAGCTTGAGCGGACGAATGGCACGGTCCTGCTGCTCCTCGCGATCACGTCCTGCAGCTGAAATAATTCGATCCGTTTCAATCATGATTACACCATGCCTTTCAAGGCACGACGGATGAGCTCTTCACTGCTCAAGCCTTTTTCTGCCACAGCCGCTACTGACCGACTAGCCTCCTGGGGCTTAAAGCCCAGGGACACTAGAGCACTGACTGCATCGGCTTCGCCATTGACGACCTGGCTGTTCGCCGGCTCAATTACCAACGAAGCAATAGCCGGCAGGCTTTCCCAAGCTTTGAAGCGATCTTTGAGCTCGACCAATAATCGTTCCGCAGTTTTCTTGCCAACCCCCGGAATCTTGACCAGCACTGACGTATCCTGAGCCTGCACACAGCGCACCAACTCATCAACCTCCAGACCGGACATCAAAGCCAAAGCCAGCTTCGGTCCAACGCCATTAAGCCTGATCAGCTCACGAAAAAGCTCTCGCTCGCGCTTTTCAGCAAAGCCATAGAGTAAATGGGCGTCCTCTCGGATCACGAGATGTGTGTGCAGCGTCACCGTCTCACCTACCGAAGGTAAGCGGTAAAGCGTGGTCATGGGAACTTCCAACTCGTACCCCAGACCGTTTACATCCACCATCAAATGAGGTGGCTGCTTTTCAACCAACGTACCGCGAAGACGTCCAATCACCGAAACACCTATCAGAGACGCAAGCGACCACTACGTCGGCGAGCACCTAAAAGACCATGAGGAGTAAGACTTTGACGCGTATGCGCATGACATAAGGCAATAGCCAGCGCATCGGAGGCATCGATCTGCGGCTTTTCGGTCAGCTTGAGCAGATGCATGACCATCATCATCACCTGCTCCTTGTCAGCTCCACCGGAGCCTACAATCGCTTGCTTGACCTGAGTAGCAGTGTACTCAGCGATTTCCAAGCCTGCCTCGGCGCCCGCCACGATAGCTGCCCCGCGCGCCTGGCCCAATTTGAGAGCGGAATCCGCATTACGGGCCATGAAGACCTGCTCAATGCCCATTGTGACCGGCTCGTAAAGGCCAATGACCTCACGTACACCGCGATACACAATCTGTAGCCGTTCAGGTAAAGGCCCGCTGCCGGTACGGATACAGCCGGAAGCTACATACTCGCACCCCTTGCCCACATCCCGCACCACACCGAAACCTGTAATCCGCGAGCCGGGATCAATGCCTAGCACAAGGGTCATCTATAACGTCCTTACCAGGCCAGGCCGGCCATAAAAGTGGCTGAGCACAGTCTCGCAATGCGTATCATGCCACCAACCACTATTTATTTCTTGTAAACAAGACAACTGAGAGAACACTCAGCTCAATTGAGCCATAACGTCTTCAGGAATCTCAGCATTGGAGTAGACGTTTTGCACATCGTCCAGATCTTCCAACATATCGATCAGCTTCAGAACTTTCTGCGCCGTCTCTACATCCAGTGGCGTCGTGGTAGAAGGAATCATTGAAATTTCAGCTTCTTCCGCCTTGAAACCAGCCGCCGTTAGCGCTTCGTTTACAGCAATAAAGTCAGTGAACGAAGTAAATACATCAACGGAGCCGTCGTCATGGCTGACAACGTCATCTGCGCCTGCTTCCAGTGCTGCCTCCATCAGAGCGTCTTCATCCACGCCAGGAGCAAAGCTGATCTGGCCCTTACGCTCAAACATATAGGCAACGGAGCCGTCGGTTCCCAGGTTACCACCGCACTTGCTGAAAGCATGGCGTACTTCAGCAGCCGTACGGTTTCGGTTGTCGGTCATAGCCTCTACGATCAAGGCTACACCGCTCGGCGCGTACCCTTCATAGGTCAGCTCTTCAACGCTATCGCCTTCGTTGGCACCAACACCACGGGCAATAGCCCGATCAATAGTGTCACGCGTCATATTCGCAGTTAGCGCCTTATCAACAGCCAAACGCAGACGCGGATTATCAGCCGGTACACCTCCACCCTGACGAGCCGCGACAGTCAGCTCACGAATGAGCTTAGTGAAAATTTTACCTTTTTTGGCATCCTGCCGCTCTTTGCGGTGTTTGATGTTGGCCCATTTGGAATGACCCGCCATAACGAACTCCACACACTCTTTAAATTAAAGGGCAGCCCTCTATAGAGCTGCCCGGTTGATCTCATTATTCAGCCTTGGGCTGCTCGCGCAGGCGAATATGCAATTCGCGCAAAGCTTTGGCGTCTACAGCACCTGGCGCCTGGGTCATTACATCCGCAGCGCTCTGCGTTTTTGGGAACGCAATGACTTCACGAATGGACTGCGCACCGGTCATCAGCATGACCAGACGGTCCAAACCAAACGCCAAGCCGCCATGGGGTGGTGCGCCATATTTCAAGGCATCGAGCAGGAAGCCGAATTTTTCTTGCTGCTCGTCCTCGCTGATCCCAAGCACACGGAAGACAGCCTGCTGCATGTCTTTACGATGGATACGAATCGAGCCGCCACCTAGTTCGGTGCCATTGAGTACCATGTCATAGGCACGCGACAAAGCCGCCCCAGGATTTGCTTCAAGCTCTTCCGGTGTGCACTTGGGTGAAGTGAATGGGTGGTGTAATGCTGAAAAACTGCCGTCATCGTTTTCTTCGAACATCGGGAAGTCGACAACCCACAGCGGTGCCCATTCACACGTTAACAGCTTCAGGTCATGACCTAGCTTAATACGCAGAGCGCCTAACGCATCGCTAACGACCTTGGCTTTATCTGCACCAAAGAACACGATGTCACCATCTACCGCGCCAACACGATCCAAAATTGCATTGAGGCTTGGCTCAGCAATGTTCTTAACAATTGGCGACTGCAGACCTTCCACACCTTGAGCACGACTATTGACCTTGATGTAAGCCAGCCCTTTCGCACCAAAGATACCTACATACTTGGTGTAGTCATCAATCTGCTTGCGCGGCATGCTGACACCACCCGGCACACGCAGCGCGGTCACACGGCACTTGGGGTCGTTTGCCGGACCGGCGAACACCTTGAAGTCCACATCCTTGAGCAAGTCAGCTACATCTACCAGCTCTAGTGGGTTCCGCAGATCCGGCTTGTCGGAGCCGTAGCGGCGCATGGCTTCTTCGAAAGTCATGTGCGGAAAATCACCAAACTCTAGATCCAGCACTTCTTTAAAGAGGGAGCGAATCATGCCCTCCGTAATCCCCATGATATCCTGCTCATCAAGGAAGCTGGTCTCGATGTCGATCTGAGTAAACTCTGGCTGACGATCGGCGCGCAGGTCCTCGTCGCGGAAGCATTTGGCAATCTGGTAATAGCGGTCGAAGCCCGCCACCATGAGCAGCTGCTTAAAAAGCTGGGGCGACTGCGGTAGTGCGAAGAAACTACCAGGATGAGTACGACTAGGAACCAGATAGTCACGCGCACCTTCAGGCGTGGCACGCGTCAGGATTGGCGTTTCAACATCCATGAAGCCTTGTTCGTCAAGATAACGACGAATACTCGAGGTAATATTGGAACGCAGCTTGAGTTTGGCAGCCATTTCCGGACGACGCAGATCAATGAAGCGGTAACGCAGTCGCGTTTCTTCACCGACATCGGAGTATTCATCTAACGGGAACGGCGGTGTTTCTGCCTGGTTAAGCACTTCAAGATCATACCCCAGCACTTCGATCGCACCGGAGGCCATGTTCGGGTTCACAGCTCCAGCAGGACGCAGCCGGACCTTACCGCTCACCTTAACCACATATTCACTGCGAACACGATCTGCCTTAGCAAAAGTTTCGGCACGATCTGGGTCGAACACTACCTGAGCCAGGCCTTCACGATCACGTATATCCAGGAAAATCACTCCTCCATGGTCACGCCGACGGTGAACCCATCCACACAGAGTGACTTCCTGGCCGTCCAGGCTCTCGTTCAATTGGCCGCAATAATGGCTGCGCATCATGGTCGTGTTTCGCTTCTCTTCAGTCCGGAATGTAAAAGCATATGGATACACACTGATTCACGAGTGCTGGCAGCGGACTCCGTCATGGTGTGAAAGACCTCATCAAGGCCGTTTCCAAATGCTTCTTGTGCAAAAGAAAGATTCTATAACATTTGCAGAGTATGGCGCAGCCGGACCATGACAGGCTGTGGGAGTTCATTAGCTCCGTTCATGCTCCATCGAACTTGCCGACAGCTCCTGCCTCCAATGCCTGACCTGCTATAAAAGCGCTTATGTTAGTCTTTGAATTTCTCAATGTGACTGTCCAAGGGGAGAGTGGTATGGAAATCAATATTGGAATCACCGAACAGGATCGAGCCGCCATTGCCGAAGGTTTGTCCCGCCTGCTGGCAGATACCTACACGTTGTACCTGAAAACCCACAATTTTCACTGGAACGTAACAGGGCCTATGTTCAACACTCTACATACCATGTTCGAAACTCAATATACCGAACTGGCAGTAGCGGTAGACGATATCGCCGAGCGGATTCGAGCACTGGGCTTTATGGCACCTGGCACATACTCTGCCTATTCGAAGCTTTCCAGCATTAAAGAAGAGGAAGGCATTCCTGACGCACAAGATATGATCCGTCTTCTCATACAAGGACAGGAAGCAGTGATCCGCACTGCTCGAGGCATTTTCCCTGCCGCTGACAAAGCGAGCGACGAGCCTACTGCCGACTTGCTAACCCAGCGCATGCAGATCCATGAGAAGACCGCTTGGATGTTGCGCAGCCTGCTCGCTAATTGATAGTAAAAAGCCCGGCCAGCCGGGCTTTTTTTCGTAACAAACAATCAACACTTGATCTTTGCAATGCATTGATTGAGAAGGCATCCCCTTTACGGTTAAATAACACCATGTGCTTATGCACATAAGCTGACTACATTAAAGGCCCCTATCAAGGTCAACAACATCGATCAGCTTGTTTTTTATCCAAGGTGATACCATTTTGAATACACTTACATTTGTTCACATCGCATCGGGTGTCGCTGCCCTTTCGTTAGCTTTGACTTCCTCCTTACAGGCAGAAAAACCCCATTTCCTACATCACCCTGAAGCCCTTTACATGGCTTTTCTTGGCTTACTAACCTTCGCATCTACCCCCTCCCCGCAAGGAAGCAAAAAAAGCGTTATGCAAACGCTTTCCTTGACCTTGCTCGTAATCGCCATTCTTTTTCAAGCTACGGCGCTATTTACGACCTATGCGATACCCGGACTGCCGTCGAGTACCGCTATCATTCTTTTGATTGCAGCAATCGCAACCCTGATTCATATCGTCGATATATGTCAGAGCAAAGCCCCAGGCGCCCTCCCTCACTATTCCCCTTCCCGCTCTTCAGCATTGAGCGCTCCCTTAGCGCAAGGTAGGGAAATCGGTACGGTAAAGTGGTTCAACACGTCTAAGGGATTCGGATTTATTTCTCGCGATCAGGGCGAGGATATCTTTGTTCACTTCCGCGCCATTCGTGGAGAGGGGCACCGGGTTCTGGTTGAAGGTCAGCGCGTAGAGTTTTCCGTTATTCAAAGAGACAAGGGCCTGCAAGCCGAAGATGTCACTCTCTCCTTTTCCGACTAAAACAGACCGGCCCTGTAAAATGGGCCGGCCCATTTGAAAAGACGCTAATCAATAGTGAGGAGGAGGCGCTTCGTCGTCACCTCCTCCTTGAGCTAGGGCCATTTCAGCCTGACGGCGAGCTAGTACTTCTACTTGCAACTGCAGCCGTTCGATGCGCTTTTGTTGATCGACAATAATATCGTTCAACGTTTGGATCAGATCATCTTGAAAAGCTTGGCGCACTTCGAGCTCAGCGATTCGATCATCGTTCATCATGACGTATCTCCTCTTTCAACTCATCTGCTAGCACCGCTTGAAGCTTGCCTTTTAATTGTTCGAGCATTCCAACCTGGTAAGGTTTCGCTGGAGCCTGCCCCCATACAGGTCCTGGCCAGGCAGCATCCGTCTCGAAACGAGCAACAACATGAACGTGCAACTGGGCGACTATGTTCCCTAAGTTTGCAACATTCATTTTTCGGGCAACGGTTAAATCACGCAACTTGCTGGCCACTAGAGAAATTTCCCGCATCAGTTGAGCCTGATCCTCAACCGTCAGATCGAAAACTTCAGTAACGTCAGGCACCCGTGGAATGAGTATTACCCAAGGGTAGTTGGCATCCTTCATAAGCCGCACCGTACACAGCGGCAGTTCACCTATTGAAACCGTGTCGTTTTCAAGACGACTATCAAGCTTGAACATAACACCTCATGTAAAAATACAAGCTAGCGAAGGCTACATCAGTAAGCATTAAAAACTCGGCAGCGCACCACAATAAGGCACAACTGTACTACGCTGATCATGCGTCGCCCTAAAACAGGCTCAAAATGCCTGAATAAGGGCAGCGTTTCTTTGCTTTTTTACAAAAAACCGTTTGTGCACGTTCCTTGCTAAGCTTTCGCTCAATAACTGGGATACTCGTATGCCGGAATTGTTACGCCAAGAGGATGAGACAAGGCGATATCTATTCGGGACATACATGTAACCCATGGAATAGCCTTAAACTAAACAAGGGAACTTTCCAAGAAAAGTACTTGGGTGCTATAAGTGGCGCCGAATAAGAACAACCTGCTACGTGTAACGATGGCAGTATTTTCAATCCAAAGGAGCAATCACAATGCAAGTGATGAAGTGGAGCATTATTGCCCTGGCCGTAGCTGCCGGGACCACTCAAATGGCAGTAGCGAGCGAACAGTCAGAATCAAAAGGCTTCGTCGAAGACAGCAGCCTAACTCTTATCAACCGTAATTATTACTTTAATCATGATGGGAAAAATGGAGCTGGCGACGGTCGAGACTGGTCACATGCAGTATTAACTGATTTCAATTCAGGCTTTACTCAAGGAACTGTAGGATTTGGCGTTGACTTGTTTGCCTACCTTGGCCTTAAGCTTGATGAGGTTCAGGGTGGCGCAGGAAATGTGCCTATTCGTGACGGCGGCGACGCTGCTGATGACTGGAGTCACGTAGGTGGCGCAGTAAAATTGCGTATATCTAATACCGTGTTGAAATATGGTCAAATGGCGCCTACCGCTCCTGTCTTTGCAGTTGGCGGCTCTCGTATTTTCCCTCAAACCGCTACCGGTTTTAGCTTGATTAGCAGTGAAATTGAAGGTCTAGATCTAAACGCTGGACACTTCACTTCGACTACAGGTCCTCGCGGTCAAAGTAACCACGAACCCTTGACCGCAGGCTATGCCGGAGTTGATGCTAAAAGCGCTGACTATCTAGGCGGCAGCTATGCTGTTAATGACAACATGAGCATCAGCCTATATGGCTCAGAATTTGAAGATATTTGGCGCCAATACTACGGCAATGTTAACTACGCATTACCTTTGAGTAACAATCAAGCACTAACCTTCGATATTAATATTTACCGTACGCTTGATGAGGGCAGTAAAGAAGCTGGCGACATTAATAACACTACTTGGTCCTTAGCTGGAGCTTACTCCGTTAGTGCTCATACCTTCACACTTGCCTATCAACAAGTTAGAGGCGACACTCCTTTTGATTATATAGGGACTGGCGACGAAATTAGTACTGGTGACTCTATTTTCCTGGCCAATTCCATCCATGTTTCTGACTTCAATGGTCCTAGCGAAAAATCTTGGCAAGCACGCTATGACTTAAACATGAGTACATATGGCGCGCCAGGCTTAAGCTTTATGACTCGCTACGTGAAAGGCTGGGATGCTGACGGCACTAAAGCTGATGGCGGAGCGTATGCTGATCTTTATGGTAATAATGGTAAGCATCATGAGCTCGACCTAGAAGCTAGATATGTCGTTCAAAGTGGACCAGCCAAAGACCTTTCTCTTCGCTTTCGTCAAGCATTTCATCGTGGGAACAGCGACTATGCCGATGGCGACACCAACCAAACTCGCCTAATGATCGAATATCCATTAAGCATCCTCTAAGCAGAAAGGCTTATGAATAAAAATACCCGGCTTGCCGGGTATTTTTATTCAATGGATAGAAACATATGTTTTATAAGAAATCTATCGGTTCTATACGGTTTAGACTAACCCACCGTACAATGCCTTTTTCGCCGATCAGAATAGACCTGTCCTCATGCGTACAAGCCAGTATCTGCTCTCTACTCTTAAAGAAACCCCTGCGGATGCAGTGGTTATCAGTCATCAACTGCTCTTACGCGCCGGAATGATCCGCAAGCTGGCTTCAGGACTGTATACCTGGCTGCCACTGGGCTTGCGTGTGTTACGCAAGGTAGAAGCAGTAGTGCGCGAGGAAATGAATGCCGCTGGCGCTCTGGAGGTATTGATGCCAGCCATTCAGCCTGCCGAGCTATGGCAGGAATCGGGCCGCTGGGAGCAATACGGCCCGGAGCTACTACGTCTTAAGGACCGCCATCAGCGCGACTTCTGCGTAGGCCCAACTCATGAAGAAGTGATTACCGATATGGCACGCAATGAGCTCAACAGCTACAAGCAGTTGCCTATCAATATGTACCAGATTCAGACGAAATTCCGTGATGAGATCCGTCCCCGTTTCGGCCTGATGCGCGGACGTGAGTTCATTATGAAGGACGCTTACTCCTTCCATATGACCCAGGATTCACTCCAGCAAACCTACGAGCGGATGTACCAAGCATACTGCAATATCTTTACGCGCCTGGGCCTGAACTTCCGCCCAGTCGAAGCGGATAACGGCTCAATCGGAGGCAGCGGCTCGCATGAGTTCCATGTACTCGCAAGCTCCGGCGAAGACGATATTGTATTTAGCGACAGCTCCGAGTACGCCGCTAACATTGAGAAAGCCGAAGCATTACCTCGAGAGCGCGCTCGGGGGCCTGCTACAGAAGAGCTGCGCCTTGTAGATACGCCAGACACCAAAACCATTGCTGCGCTGGTAGAAAACTTTGGGCTACCCATTGAAAAAACCATCAAAACGCTGATTGTGCATGGTGTCGAGAAAGGTACGTTAGTAGCACTAATTGTTCGTGGTGATCATGAACTCAACGAAATCAAGGCAGGCAATCAAGCTCTGGTAGCCAGTCCGCTAACATTTGCCAGCGAAGCCGAGGTACGTGAAGCTATTGGCGCCGGCCCAGGGTCACTCGGCCCGCTGAATCTGCCCATGCCCTGCATTATTGATCGCTCAGTTGCCATGATGAGCGACTTCGCTGCAGGCGCAAACATCGATGACAAGCACTACTTCGGCGTGAACTGGGAGCGTGACCTACCTCTTCCAGACGTTGCAGACCTACGTAACGTAGTTGCAGGTGATCCCAGCCCGGACGGCAAAGGCACTCTGGTCATCAAGCGCGGCATTGAAGTTGGCCATATTTTTCAGCTGGGCACCAAGTACAGCGAGGCCATGAACCTGACGGTACTGAGCGAACAGGGTAAACCTGTTACCTTGACCATGGGTTGCTATGGTATTGGCGTGTCTCGTGTTGTGGCGGCAGCAATCGAGCAGAACCATGATGACCGTGGTATTACCTGGCCTATAGCATTGGCTCCTTTCCAGGTGGCCCTGGTCCCGCTCAAGTATGAGACGCCCAGCGTGCGGGAGGCCACCGACGCTCTATATGCACGTCTGCAGGCAGCAGGGTTCGATGTATTACTTGATGACCGTGACAAAAAGACCAGCCCGGGCGTCAAATTTGCTGATATGGAATTGATCGGCATTCCTCATCGTATCGTCGTGAGTGACCGTGGCCTGAACGAAGGTGTCCTAGAGTACAAAGGTCGCCTCGATCAGGAGAGTCAGAACATGCCGATCGATGAAGTGCTGCCATTCCTGGAAGCGCGCATCAATCGTTGAGCAAAGACATGTTTTTACGAAACGCCTCTTTCTTACTGCCCGTCACGCTTGCCTGCGTGACGGTACTTCCCGGCTGCGCCAATCAGCTGCCTCAGCGCAGCGAACATGAAGAACGTGTCGATCGCAAGCTAGTTGAGCACACGCTGCAAATCGATGCCAGAGAGAAAGAGGCACTCGAACTGCCACAGCGCCGGGTCAAGATTCTTGATCAGCACCGTTATGAAGTGACGCAGTTCGAGGTCACGCGCCATTATGATCGCTATACCCCTTACCAACTCTGGCGAGAACTTTATGAAGTTCCCCTAGGGGGCGTGACATTAGTCATGGGTATAAGTGCGAACATCCTTAATGTTCCGCTGCTGGGCAACCTGCCCAACAGCGCGACTCATGGACTCGTGCAGTATGGAATCGATGGGCTAAATCCGTTTATGAATGTCGAGTCGAACGGCCGTTCTGAACAAAATCTGGCCAGTATTGATGAGAAACAAGTGGACCAAAGGACGGAATATACTAGCCTTCCCTGGGCCGAACGCCCCGTTTCAGTTAAGGCCGGTAAGGGCACTTACGACTTCCTGACTGACAAAAACGGAGGCTTCCGCCTCAATCTTCTCGATGAGCCCTTTGCCGAGCACGACATTAGCCGTATTGGTCGACTAGAGATTCATGTCGAGGACCCTCAGGATCATACTTGGGCGAGCAAATCATTGCTCGTCAGTAGGAACCTGCGCAGCAAACTGCTCGAGGCCCATGAACTGATTTATGATGACCTTGAAGAAGATGATGTGCCCCGCTGGGTTCATCGCGTCAAGCGCCTTGTTGAGTTAGGACTTGATGAAGAAGCCAATACACTGGAACAAAACCTTATTGAGCTCACACATAACGACCCTGAGCTGCAACAAGAATTTATACAGGCTTTAGCCAAAGCCATGCCCAAAATCGAAGCGTTTGAAAAGCGCTCGGCTCTTTAAATCCAGCGCAAGACCAGAGCATTCCGCTTGGATGTGAAGAAATCTTACAGAGCGGTGATAGCAATATCTTATGGTAGAAACACACCGCCAACATGCCTACCCAGATGATGCGCTACTAGCGGATACGGAAATCCATAGCACCTTCTAATAGACATGACTCTTTCTCGAACTTAACAACGCTAGCGTGTTCAGGACCTTGCCGTAACCACGCTTTGAATGCTTCAAGCGCTTCGGGTTCGCCTTCAGCCAAGAGCTCAACACGGCCATCTGTGAGATTACGCACCCATCCTGTAACGTTAAGCTGCTCTGCTTTACGCCGAGCGCTTTCACGATAGCTGACACCCTGAACACGGCCGCTAATATGGATGTGCCATGCCTCCCGCCTCATGATCAGGAGTCTTTCTCTAAGGCCGTTATCCGCTGACGAATGGCCTCGGCTGTCTGCTCACCGACCAGATGAGCCCTTACCTTACCGTGCGGGTCGATTAGATAGGTGGCCGGCAGCACATTGCTGACAGGTAAAGAAAAATATGTCGCCGGATCGCTCTGGAACACACCATAGCGAATAGACATTTTTTCTGCACTCTGTCGCAGGGCCTCGCCTTGCAAGTGATCATAATTGACTCCCCATACGGCAATCTCACCCTCTGATTGAGCCAAGGCGTTCAGTTCAGGAATTTCCTTATGACATGGGCCGCACCATTCCGCCCAGTAATTAATGACCAACCAGCGGTCTTCCCACTGTGAACGATTGATCTTCTGGCCATGCTGATCGAGACCAAAATCAGGTGAACACGCTGCCAGCAGAACAGCGAGTAGCAACAGTAGCCCATGCCTTAAGATTCGCACATTCATACAGACTGTGTTTCCTGTGTTGATACGGATTGGACAGATGGCCGCAACCACTGAGCGAGACTTCCCCCCAAAAGTTTTTCCTGCTGGGCTTGGACTTGTAGCAAAGCCTCGCGCAATGGAGGATACCAGTCATGCCGGCAGCGCTCGACCATAGGAAGCCGGTTACCTGTTGGTAAATGCCAAGGGCTCTTCTGCAGCAACTCAGTCAGTGCGTAGGTATTCAAATCCCGACAGAGCACCCAACCTCCCCCACTGGTGTGGCACACCAATTTTTCGCGCTCCAGGAAGTCCAGAATGGCCTGCCATTCTTCCCCTGGCAATCGCCAGCCACTTTTCTGCAAGGAGGGCAAATCCAACGATGCTCCTGTCTGCTGTCGATCGAGAAAGACTCGCAGGACACCCAGCAAAACCAAAGAAGTCGGTAACGGATCACGCCGCCAGTGCTTGGAAGACGACAGGTTGCATACCAATTCGGCGCCAAACAGTACGATTAGCCAGGACACGTAGATCCAGACCAAGAACAAGGGAATCGTGGCAAAGGCTCCATAAATTAACTTGTAGCCTGGAAAGAAAATGACATAAAGCCCAAACAAACTCTTGGCTGCCTCGAACAGCACAGCGGTGAACACGCCACCGATCAGAGCGTGCTTGAGCGGCACCCGCGTATTGGGCACGGCTGCATAGAGCAGCGTAAAGGCCGCCATACTAAAGATCAGCGGCATGAACTTGAACAGCACCGCGACACCAAGCACGGCATAACGCCCGGACAGGAGGGACAGTGAGGTTAGGTAGGTGCTTACGGCAAAGCCGGCACCCAGTAGCAACGGCCCCAGGCTGAGAATGGCCCAGTACAGCAAAAAGCTCGAGATGCCCCGGCGAGGCTGGGTGACACGCCAGATATCATTGAAGGTTTTCTCAATGGTGATCAGCATGGTAATGGATGTCACGGCCAGCAGGGCTACACCAATCCAGGTCAAATGCCGCGCCTGCTCGATGAAACCGCGCAAGTGCTGCTCTAGCGTCTCGCCCGTTGACGGTACGAAATTCCGGAAGATAAAAACTTGAATCTGCTCTTCCGTACCCTGAAAGGCTGGGATTGCCGATACCATGGCAAACGTTACGGTCATCATAGGCACGACGGCGAATAAGGTCGTGTAGGTCAAGGCTGCCGCATTATTGGGCGCTCGGTCGTTCATGAATCGCTTGACCAGGAAGCGGCCCCATTCGATTGCATCGCTCAGGCGTTGGCGCATCCGCAGTTTCTCCGTTTACCCTGATGGATATGACCGGTACAACGCTCATTCAGACCACCCGGCAAGCCCGTTAGAATAGCGGGCTCCTTCACTAGGATGCGACCTTTCCATGACCGAAACCCTGTTCTTTCACAATCCGCGCTGCTCGAAATCACGTGGCGCTCTAGAGTTGCTGCAGGAAAAAAACCTGGATATCCGGGTTGTCCGCTATTTGGAAAATCCTCCCAGCGCGGCGGAACTTAAAGTTTTGCTGGACAAGCTTGGCATGCCTGCCCGCAAGCTGTTGCGCACAGGTGAAGAGATTTACAAGACGCTGAATCTGGCTGATCCAGGCCTGTCTGAAGAGGCTTTGATCGATGTCATGGTTACCCATCCCATTCTAATCGAGCGTCCAATCTTGATCGTAGGCAACAAAGCCGTGATTGGCCGTCCGCCAGAGACCGTTTTGGAGCTCCTGCCATGAGCAATACGCCTTACATTTTGGTTTTGTTCTACAGCCGCCATGGCGCAACAGCCCAAATGGCTCACCAAATTTCACGTGGCGTGGAAATGGGCGGGATGGAAGCACGGATACGAACGGTTCCCTCCGTATCGGCTACGTGCGAGGCAACTACCCCAGAAATTCCTGCTGAGGGAGCGCTGTACGCTACCCTGGACGACTTGCGAAATTGCAGCGGTCTCGCCCTGGGCAGCCCAACGCGTTATGGCAACATGGCGGCCTCGCTCAAATATTTTCTAGACGGGACCAATAGCCTCTGGCTCACCGGCGAGTTAGTAGGCAAACCGGCGGCCGTATTCACGTCCACGGCGAGCCTGCATGGCGGTCAAGAAAGTACGCTGCTTTCTATGATGTTACCTCTGCTGCATCATGGCATGCTTATAGCGGGCCTGCCCTACAGCGAAAGTGCTTTGCTGGAAACTCGAGGCGGGGGAACGCCTTATGGAGCAAGCCATTTTGCCGGAACGGATGGCAAACGCCCGCTGGATGAACATGAGATCACATTATGCCGCGCCTTAGGGCGGCGCTTGGCAGAGACAGCCCAGAAGCTCTCGAGCAAGCGTTGACTTCAGAAATAGCGGCCTGCTAGTAGGCCAGGTCCGCTACCAGCGCATGATTTGCTTGACGAAGGGAATCGTCAGCTTGCGTCGAGCTTGTAGCGAAGCGTGATCAAGCCGTTCAAGAACTTCGAACAGGGCATTCATGCTGCGCGAGCCGCGGGTAAGGATATAGCGTCCTACCTCTTCGTTGAGGTGCAAACCTCGACGCGAAGCCCGGAGTTGAAGGGCACGTAGCTTGTCTTCGTCAGATAGCGGATGGAGCTGAAAAACCAGTGCCATGGTCAGGCGTGACTTGAGGTCAGGCAGCTTGACTGGTAACGATCGTGGCGGCACCGAGCCGGACAGCAGTAGCCGCTTGCCAGCATCCCGCACCCGATTGAAAAGATGAAACATGCCCTCTTCCCATTCTCGCTTACCCGCCAAGGCATCCAGATCGTCCAGGCAGACCAGTTCGCACTGCTCAAGGTTGTCGAAAAGTGCAGGACCATAATCGGACAGCTCGGCCATGGGGAGATACACCGCCTGCTCGCCTAACTGATAGAAACGCAAACAAGCTGCCTGCATCAGATGGCTTCGTCCTACTCCTTCTCCTCCCCATAGATAGATCAGGTTTTCGGCCCAGCCGGCGTCCCGCTCGCACAAACGCTCCACATACCCCAGCGCGGCAGCATTGGCGCCGGGGTAGTAATTGGCAAAGGTGGCGTCATCGCGGAGACGAACACCCAAAGGAAGTTGTATAGGTTTCATGCCGTGTCTGGCGGCTCGCTGACGTCACGGGGTTTTGAGTAAAGGTCGGAAAGTTTATACAAATCATGAACATGGCGCAGCAGTACCATCATAATGGCCGCTACTGGCAGTGCCAGGAGAATACCGCTGAAACCGAACAATTGGCCACCGGCCAATACAGCAAAGATAACGGCCACTGGATGCAGGCCGATCCGATCGCCTACTAGCAAGGGTGTTAGTAGCATACCCTCTACCATCTGACCCGTCACGAAAACAGCTAGAATGGCTAGTAGCGAATAGCCTTCGAGACCGAACTGAAAAAAGCCCGCTATCATCGCGGCAGTAAGCCCAATAGCAAACCCCATGTAAGGCACAATGCTGGCGAGCCCTGCGAGAGTACCGATCAGCAGGCCCAACTCCAGTCCGACCAGCATTAAGCCGACCGCATAGATCACGCCCAACCCCACCATGACCATAAGCTGTCCGCGCAGAAAGGCTCCAAGTACTTCATGGCAGTCTCGTACCAGCCGGTTGACCAAGGCCTCGTGACGGCGCGGCAATAAGCTGTGAAGCCTTGCCACCATGACATCCCAATCCCGTAACAAATAAAAGCTGACGACCGGAATCAATAGAGCATTGCCCAGCCAGCCTAGAATGGCTAAGCCTGACGTAGTGGCCTGTGCCACAATGATTCCAACAATATCGGTAGTACGGTCTAGATGGCTGCTTATTACCGCCTTGATACGGTCGAAACGCCAGAAACTGTCGGCAAGTCCTAAATTTACTTGTATCCAAGGCAGCGCCTTGAACTGCAGCCAGTCGAGCATGAGTGGCATGAGCTCATAAAGCCGCATTAGTTGACGGAACAACAGCGGCACAATGATTAGCAGCAGGCCCAATAAAATAAGCAGAAAAATTAGGTAAACAATCAGAACGGACAGGGTACGAGACAAGCCCAGCCGCTCTAGACGATCAACCAAGGGATCTCCCAGATAGGCCAGCAGCATACTAACCAGAAAAGGCGAAAGAATCGGTTGTACAGAATGTAACAGCCACAGCACAAGCGCCAATCCGCCTATGACATACCAGCGGCGTGAAATCATGTTTGATACTCGATGAGACTACTTTTTGAAGGAGCGGAGCCAGCCGCCTGATGCGGCCGGCCTATTCGCTTATGGCCAGCGATAATAGAGAACGTTCTGAGCAGGCTCGACGGCAGCTGCCTGGGGCTGGGTAGGCGCCGTATCGGCATTGAGCGGTGCAGAGGTCTGCTCCAAATTGGCCAAGCCCAGTTGTGCTTGCAACTGGGCAGGATTCACATTGAGCTGATAGCGCAACTGGCCGTTTTCAGCTCGAAGCAGTCGCCCGCCCATCGGCTCAAGCAACTTCTGCAGCTGAGCGTAACGTTCAAAATTGGCGCCATCAACAACCAGCGTAAGAGCTTGAGCCGCGCCTGGTTTTACCACGTACTGTCTGGCTAGACGCGTAGTGATGTCCTGCAGGATAGCGGAGACCAGTGCGTCATTATCGGCACCCTGGGCGCTACCCTGCTCGGTTGCCGTACCGGTCCACATGCGCCATTGGGCCTGCCAGCCATTCCCGACCTGCTTTGCATGTACAGTCAACAGGGCATCGGCGTTATAGCGCTCAGACGCCTCTCGTAAAGCGTCGGGCTTACCTGCATCAATCGTTTCCGCAGTTCCAACCAGTTGCTCGCTTAGGTCGGCCAAAGGCAGGCGCAGGGGCAACCCACTATTTCGAGCCGCACGGCGCAAGGGTTCAGCCGCAGCCTGGCCATCTCCAATCAAGGTACTCCCCGTCTCGGAATCGTTCAGCCACCAGGCAAGCACCACTGGACGATTCGCGCCCCAGATTGGCAAGCCTGCCTGGGTCAATGTCCGGTTGATTGACGCCGGATCGAAATTGATGACCAGACCGGCCGGCGGACCGGCATCATAGCCATACTGCGTAATCAATTGCTGAGGATCTTTGAGCATCTCAGCCAGGGCAGGCTTCTGTGTAGCTTGAGGATCACCCGTAAGGCGTATAACGAGATCCTGCAGCGCCTTAGCAAGCGCGGCGTCACGATCTGCTGGGCTTTGCGACGAAACCGGCTCACGCACCTGATATAACCCCTCGACAACCTCGGCGGTTACGGGCTGGCTCAGCAGCGGCAGGCAGAGCATCAGTGACAGGGCAAAACGGCGCATGGGGACTCTCAGCAAGCAAGAAGGAAGAGACATACCTTAAAAGCCCCTCTGTTTGGCGGCAAGCATACTGACAGTGAATCTGCATCATAACCATCCAATTTCAGCAATCTTCCTGACTGAACATGAACTGAATGAAGCCGATATCCGGCCCAGCTTATTGCCAACCCAGCCTTTTCAAAGACGCCGTTTTTCAATCGCTTCTGGTAAAATCGCCGCCTCCCAAGGCTATGCCACCCCCTATAGCCTGTTTTAGCAGCATTTATAAAGGCCTGGATTCATGAGCAAGCAACCCTCGTTGAGCTACAAGGACGCCGGTGTGGATATCGACGCAGGCGAAGCCCTAGTCGAACGCATCAAAGGCGTTGCCAAGCGGACCGCACGCCCCGAGGTTATGGGCGGCCTTGGTGGTTTCGGTGCCCTTTGTGAGATCCCGGCCGGTTATAAGCAACCGGTTCTGGTATCCGGCACCGATGGCGTAGGCACTAAATTGCGCCTAGCAATGAACCTGAAAAAGCATGACAGCATTGGAATCGACCTCGTCGCCATGTGCGTTAACGATCTGGTCGTCTGCGGCGCCGAGCCCTTGTTTTTTCTGGACTATTACGCCACGGGCAAGCTCAACGTCGATGTAGCCGCTCAGGTGGTAACCGGTATCGGCACGGGCTGCGAACAGGCTGGCTGTGCTCTGGTAGGTGGTGAGACCGCCGAAATGCCCGGCATGTACGAAGGCGAAGATTACGACCTGGCCGGTTTTTGCGTGGGCGTTGTAGAGAAAGCCGAGATTATTGATGGGTCCAAGGTCACGACTGGCGATGCCTTGATTGCCCTACCCTCGTCTGGTCCGCATTCCAATGGTTACTCCCTCATCCGCAAGATCATTGAAGTAGCTGGTGCCGATATCGAACAAATTCAGCTCGACGGCAAGCCCTTGACGGATCTCCTGATGGCGCCGACGCGTATTTACGTCAAGCCCCTTCTAAAATTGATCAAGGAAACCGGTGCTGTTAAAGCCATGGCTCACATCACCGGTGGCGGCCTGACCGAAAACATTCCACGCGTGCTGCCGAAAGGTACCCAGGCAGTCCTCGACGTGAACAGCTGGACGCGTCCGCCCGTTTTCGACTGGCTGCAGCAGCAGGGCAACGTTGCAGAAGTAGAAATGCACCGTGTATTGAACTGTGGCGTAGGCATGGTGATCTGCGTAGCTCAGGATAAGGTCGACACAGCCCTGCAAAATCTGCGTGACGCCGGTGAACAGCCTTGGGTTATCGGCCAGATCGCTGCATGCGACGAGAGTGCCGAACGTGTTGTGTTGAATAACCTGAAGGCGCACTGATGCCCTCACTGTGTAATGTTGTAGTGTTGATTTCAGGTGCCGGCAGTAACTTGCAGGCCCTGATCAACGCCTCGGCCAAACCCGGATCCTTGAGTCGAATCTGCGCGGTTGTATCTAACCGTGCAGAAGCCTACGGTTTAGAGCGTGCGCGACAGGCTGGTATCGAGACTCATGTTCTCGATCACACACAATTTGCGGACCGCGAAACGTTCGATACCGCTTTAATGGAAGTTATCGATCGCTTCACACCAGACCTGGTGGTCCTGGCAGGTTTCATGCGCATCCTGAGTACAGGATTCGTAACGCACTATCGAGGTCGCCTGCTTAATATTCACCCTTCGTTGCTCCCGCGCTATACAGGGCTTCGTACGCATCAGCGGGCGCTTGATGCTGGTGATCTCGAACATGGCTGCAGTGTTCACTTCGTCACCGAAGAGCTCGATGGTGGGCCTGTTGTCGCCCAGGCCGTCGTGCCGGTTCATGCGGGCGATACGCCGGAAACCCTGGCCGAGCGAGTACATACCCAGGAGCATATGATCTATCCCCTCGCCGTCAGCTGGTTCGCTCAAGGACGTCTGTGTCTGACCGAGCGAGGAGCTGAACTGGATGGTCAGCCATTGCCGCTGACCGGCCATGTCATTCGATCCTAGGAGATATCCCATGCGACGATTACTGTTCCTTCTCGCATGCGCACTGGCGTTACCTGCGCATGCCTTTGACCTGAAACCATTCTCAGCAACATATACCGCCGACTGGAAACAGATGCCTATGAGCGGCTCGGCGGAGCGGAGCCTGACACAACAGCAGGATGGTATCTGGAAGCTTGAATTCAATGCATCGATGCTGGTGGCTGGCCTTTCCGAAAGCAGTACATTCCGATACCAGGGTGATGCGTTCCTCCCCGTCAGCTATACCTATTCCCGGCATGGGCTAGGTAAGAGTCGCGGCAGTAAGCTCTCGTTCGACTGGGCCAACAAGAAAGTGACCGGTACCGATCGTAAGGACCCTGTCAGCCTGCCGCTTGATCGTGGTCTGGTCGATAAGTCAACGTATCAGCTACTTTTGCAACACGACGTAGCGGATGGCAAGAAAAGCATGAGCTATCAAGTCGTTGATGGTGACGAAATCGATACTTATGATTTTCGTGTCATCGGCGAAGAGCGCGTAAGAACCCAGGTGGGGCTGATTGATGCCATCAAGGTAGAGCGCGTACGTGATCCAACCAAAAGCAGTCGTAAGACTGAGCTGTGGTTCGCCAAAAACTGGGGCTACTTGTTAGTTCGCTTGTATCAAATGGAAACGGACGGCAAGGAATATCAGATCATGCTGAAGGAAGGCATCGTTGAAGGAAAGCCTGTGAAAGGCAGCAGCAACTAACCTACCTCTGTACCGTAAAACGCGCCCTTGAGGCGCGTTTTTTGTTGCGTTTACACAGATGATCGACCTGAGCGTTAAACAGGCCTGGGTTCATGATGTGACATATTGTCACCCTAAATGTAACAGTTTATTGCGGAATGCAGGCTTGGTCTGCATTACTAAACCTTTATGATCGAGCGAAGAGACACCTTGTGCCTTTATGCAACCAAGGAGATACGCTAATGACGATCACTATTACTGAGCGTGACGAAACTCATATGTCTCAAGAAGCCCGTGCCCTAGGACTCACCGTTTGGGATGTTTATCAGGAGGGTCACTTGGTAGGGATTTATCACTCTAGAGCAGAGGCAGCTGCCTACAAGGCCGAAATTGAACGAGCCGGCCGATCCAAGTAGGCCCAGTTAAAATAAAGCCCGCTGTTAAGCGGGCTTTATGCTTTCAAGAACGCTGTTAGCTCTGAAAAACCTTGTCCAAGGTAATCGGTAAATCACGGATGCGTTTGCCTGTAGCGTGATAGATCGCATTGGCAATAGCAGCTGCAACACCCACAATTCCTATTTCGCCAATCCCTTTGGCTCCCAACGGATTTACGATCTCGTCATGCTCTTTGACAAAGATAACGTCAAGGTCATGAATATCGGCATTGACTGGGTAGTGGTACTCGGCAATGTTGTGGTTCATCCAGCGGGCCAGTTTCTTGTCCAGCATGCCCTCTTCCTGCAACGCCATACCAATCCCCCAGACCATACCGCCAAGGATCTGATTACGTCCTGGCTTAAGACTTAATATCCGTCCGGCTGCAATGGCACTGACCATTCGGCTGATCTGAACCGTACCGAAATCCTCGTCCACCCGGACCTCTACAAAGACCGCCGAGTGGGTTGCCGTGGTGTAGTTATCACGCTCTTCCTTGGGCGATGCGCTGGCCAAAGCCTCCATGCTGGGCGACCCGCCCTGCTTGAGTAACTCGGTGATCTCTATGCACTCTTGAGGTGAAGCCTTGATACGCATCGTGCCATTTTCGAAAATGACGTCGGTAAGTTCGAAATTTTTGAAAGGCGATTGATCATCCTGTTTGGCTTGATCCAACAATTGCTGTTGCAGCGCTTCACAGGCTTGCTTGACGGCCGAGCCTACCGACGAAACGGTAAAGGAGCCGCCTTCCAGCGGTGCTTTGGGCAACGTAGAGTCGCCCAATTTGAAAGTGACCTTTTCCAAAGGCAGGCCAAAGCATTCTGCGGCGATCTGCGTCATGACGGTATAGGTGCCCGTGCCGATATCTGCCGTGGCGCTGGAAACAACCACACTGCCATCGATTGTGATGACCGCCTTGGCACTGGCTGGATTCTGCATAGCCTCCCATACACCGGTTGCCATACCATAACCGATCAGCTGCCGGCCCTCCTTCATCGAGCGCGGCTGAGGGCTGCGCTTGTTCCAACCAAAGCGTTCAGCCCCTTGACGGTAGCATTCGAGCAACTCTTTGCTTGAGTAGGGGTTATTTCCGGAAGCCGGATCCGTCGCCGTAAAATTACGAATACGTAGCTCCAGCGGGTCGATCCCGGCCGCGTAGGACAGTTCGTCCATAGCCGACTCTAGTGCATAGACGCCCAGCACTGCGCCAGGGGCGCGCATATCTAACGGTGTATAGAGATCCAGAGGAACCAGATCATATTTCAAACGCACATTGGGGCATTGATACAGCGACGCGGACCAGACCACGACCATTTCGGTGAAATCCTCAAAACTCGAGGTTTCACCCATAACCTCATGGATCGTCGAGACAAGCTTGCCGTCCTGGTCACAGGCCAGTTTCAGGTGCTGAAGGGTTTCCGGGCGATGCCCAAAAGAAAACATCTGCTCACGCGACAAAACTACTCGTACCGAGCGCTTGAGCTTAAGCGCAGCCATGGTCGCAAGCACTAGCTGATACTGAGGACGCAAACCAGAGCCGAAGGCACCGCCGACAAAGGGTGTCACAACGCGCACATCACCATCAGGTAACCCAAAGATGTTCGAAATGAACTGGGCGCTGTTCTGCACCCCCTGGGTCTTATCATGTATGGTCAGTTTACCATCAGTGCTATAGATCACCGTGGAAGCATGCATTTCCATAGGGTTGTGGAACTCGGCGGCAGAGTGGTATTCCGCCTCTACTTTTACTGGCGCCTGAGTCCAAGCCTCCTCCGCATCACCACGATCCGGGGGTAGCTCTGTAGGTGCCTTATGCGCCTCGCTGCGCTGGGCATACAAATCAGCCTGGGGCGGCTCGCTTTCATAATCTACACGTACCAGCGAAGCGGCATAGCGAGCGGCCTCGAAACTTTCCGCCACAACCAACGCCACTGGCTGCATGCTGTACAGAATGCGGTCATTATAAAGTGGACGGAAGTGTTTACCGTCAGCAGCATCCATATCCGTATAGCTTTCATTGTACGAGGCTACTGCGGGTCGATTCTCATGAGTGAGCACATCCAGCACACCCACTACCTTGAGCGCTTCGGTGGTATCGATTCGCAGAATGCGTCCTTTGGCGATCGAACTGTTGACCACATAACCGGTACAGAGATCAGCTGTACCAAACTCACCGGCATACAATGCCCGCCCCGTGACCTTGAGCGGGCCGTCAACTCGGGAAACGGCTTTTTCGAGATGGATTGTCATTGGGCATTTACTCCAGCAGCGGCTTCGCTCAGAGCACGAACGATAGCCCTCCGGGCCAGTTCGATCTTGAAGCGGTTGTGCTCGAAACCTACAGCGCCTTGCAGTAAGGCATCGGCTGCCATACGGTAACTTTCCTCGGTAGCCGGCTTGCCGATCAGCGCAGCTTCAACCTCTGGGCAGCGCCAGGGTTTATGGGCAACGCCCCCTAAGGCAATACGAGCCGCTCCGATGCTGGTGCCATTGAGTTCGAGTCCAGCGGCAACTGAAACCAAGGCAAACGCGTAGGATGCCCGATCGCGTAGCTTGAGATAGGCGAAGTTCTCGGCAAAGCCGCGGGGCGGTAACTCGACAGCAGTAATGATTTCGTCTGGCGCCAAGTTGGTGTCCAGATGAGGCGTATCACCTGGAAGCCGGTGAAAATCTGCAAACGGAATGCTCCGGTTACCCGAGGGGCCCGATACATGTACGGTGGCCTCTAATGCAGCGAGCGCGACGCACATATCGGACGGGTGAACAGCTATGCACTGTTCGCTATGCCCTAAAATGGCGTGGATGCGGTTTTGTCCTTCGAGCGCTCCGCAGCCTGAGCCCGGCTCACGCTTGTTACACGGGGTTCCAACATCGTAAAAGTAATAACAGCGGGTACGCTGCAATAGATTGCCACCCGTGGACGCCATATTACGCAATTGAGCCGACGCACCGGCCAGTATGGCGTGAGCAAGCAACGGATAGACACGCTCTACATCGGGGTGATACGCCACCGTAGAATTTTTGACCAAGGCTCCAATGCGCAGCCCACCCGCCTGGGTGGTTTCGATCTTATTCAAGGGCAGTGCATTGATATCAACCAGTTGGCTGGGCCGTGCGACGTTCTCCTTCATCAGGTCGAGCAAATTAGTGCCTCCGGCAATGAAACGACCGGTATCGCTTAACTGCTGGAGTGCCTCGGAAACTTGTTGCGGTTTGGAGTAACTGAAGCGATTCATTCGCGCGACTCTCCCTGGCACGCTGGCATAGCCTGTTCAATGGCCGCCAGGATGTTGGTATACGCACCGCAACGGCACAGGTTTCCACTCATCTGTTCGCGGATTTCATCCCGCGTTTTCGCCTTGCCTTCCTTGATCATGCCAATAGCTGAGCAAATCTGCCCGGGCGTACAGTAACCGCACTGAAAGGCGTCCTGCTCGACGAAAGCGGCTTGCATGGGATGCAGCTGGTCGCCATTAGCTAGGCCTTCGATCGTGGTGATTTCGGCTCCATCCTGCATGACCGCCAAGCTTAGACAGGCATTGATGCGGGTTCCATTGACCAGAACGGTACACGCTCCACACTGGCCATGATCGCAGCCCTTCTTCGTTCCAGTCAGATTGAGATGTTCACGGAGCAAATCCAGCAGAGTAGTCCAGGGTTCTACCGTCAGTTGCACCTGTTTGCCGTTCAGTAATAGGGAAATCGAATGGGTTTCGCTCTCGGCCTCAGGCCGATGTTGGCGTACAGGGGTCGCGTTCATAAGGGCCTCACGGTAATAAGCGGGAGCGCTTTTAGGTGGCACTCCTCTGTTGAGTCCATGTCGACATGGCTACTTCAGGAGGTACGACTTAAACCAAGGGTCCTGGGTTCAGCGTCGCAGGGGAGAAAGCTGGAATACCAGCATTGAAGAATCAGGCAAGAGCATTGCTGGTGGTAGCCTAAAACGAGACTAAAGGATGTGTTTACGGTATCCGCAACGAGAGAGGCTTGTTTTTTGCAATGTCTTGCTTGTGTTTGAGCTGTGCGTCAAGACAGCGAGGAAAGGCGTAATGAGCAGCAGTCCCCTGCAATCTATTGCACAAGCGTTCGAAGCCGAATTCAGCATCAACTTTTTGATCGAGAGCCTCGACGGTAACGTTGTGCTGGTCCTGACGGATCAGGCTGGCACCAAGATTCGGCGATTGATTACTGCCGAGCAACTGGCCGATCCGCTCAAAGTGAAGCGGATCATCAATGCGATCCGTTTCGGCCTGGCCATCGATGCTGGCCATGGATTGTCGGTCATGAAAGCCCTATCAGAGCCGGCCAATGAAAAAATGCTCGTCACTCCGTCGAGCGACGCAGTGGCCGAAGGCACTGACACGGTGCGCCGTTGACCCATGTCAGCGCACCTTGTCCATTCAATACGGTGCTAGAAGCGCCTTGGCAACTGATATACGTGCCTCTTCACCCAGAAGTTGGCGCACCAGTTCCAAAGCGAAGGCCTGGGCTGTAGCAGGTCCCTGGCTTGTTACGCAGGATCCATCGACCACGACGGGCTCATCGACATACTGCCCCTGCTCTACTTGCTCGATAAAAGAGGGATAACAGGTCATTCGGCGCCCATCCAGAAGCCCCCATGTCTCTAAGACTACTGCAGGCGCAGCACAAATCGCACCGTATAGCTTGCCGGCCTCTACATGGCGGCGCATGAACTGCCTCAGGGCAACACTATCGGCCAATCGTTGCGCACCCGGCATACCGCCTGGCAGTACAATCAAATCAAAGGACAACGCCTGTACTTCCAGCAAGGTCACATCGCTGGTTAATCGTGTACCACGGGCAAGCGTCACGTGACGGCGCGCCTCGATACTGGTCACGAGCACTTCGATACCGGCCCGGCGCAATACATCAATCAGCGTAACGGTTTCGATATCTTCATTGCCGTCGGCAACGGCGAGCAATGCGCGTGTCATGGAACCTCCTGCTGTCAGAGACGCTTACCTTAGTCCAAAGCATAGGTTCGAAAAACCATAAACGGTTCAGATTGATAATCCATTTCACGAGTATTTGTAAAACCAGGAGCACACAGGCACTAGAACACCTTGCGCCAAAGCGATTTGCTCACTCGTATAGGTCTAGAGTTACAACAGAATGGTAAGAAGCCAGTAGTGATACACAGGAGTGAAAGGGATACCAATACTGATGGATACTTTTCAGGGCATATCGCTTGTTTACACCCGGAAGGTACTTACAAACCCGCGGATACAGCTTTTAAGCTTCCGCCCTTCGCTCGTACTGGAAATAGGCAGGATTTCACTCTACAGGACCAGGACATACATCCGTATTGCCCGCTCAGCTGAAGACAGAGGTCAAGTTTTCTATCACTCAAAAGAAAAAGCGCCAGTTTCAAGCTGGCGCTTTTTCGTGTTCCGCTTGCCTGCTGTTGGTTGCATCCGGCACCTCACAGACCATTTTAGATAAGACTCGATCAAGCACCTGCTTGATAGGTTCGGGTTGTTTTACGTGACCGGAGGCTGGGCGACCATAGGCCCAGGCGTGCCTGGAGTTGCTCAATACGGTCCAGCGCTTCTTGATAGGAAACGTGTAATCCGTCAATGGTGTACTTCTGTTGCTCAAGCTCATGGCGTAACAGTTCATTTTCCTGACGTAGAGAAATCGCATCGGTGCTGAACAGGTCGTCCTGCATAAAGGGAGCCCTCTTTACTGTACGTATATACAGTACACAAATAAGACAGGTTGACAAACCTAAATCCGACAAAATGCATACCTTTCATCTGTCAATAAGCGAAGCGTAAAGCCAGTCATGACGCGGGCTACAAGGAGATTAACCATTACATCAATATGAGCAAAACTACATGCTTTTTGCCTATAAAAATGTAATCCTTGAGGGATTTAATAAAGATAATTGATTGATATATCGATGTTTTGTTGAGAAGAAAGAACAGTGGAATAGCGCCAGTGTTCTGTTAAGCCATGCCGTCTTTGGCTTCGACAACAGGAGGGCGGACACATTTATCGCCTACCGTTCGCCATGCCTTTATCCGAACGCCAAGCGATAGTGGTCGCGCTTCTAGTCGCTACAACTTTTTTCATGGAAAAACTCCAGATGCCAGTAATCGCTACGGCTTTACCTCAACGAGGCGAGTTTTCCACCGAGCCCAGGTAAATCTCAACGTTAGTATGAACGCCTATAGGCTTTCATCGGCTGCGCAGGCAACTCATGGAATGACACGGCAATGGCAGTGCCCGACTCGAGGATTCTCATATGGCGGTTGCGGTCACTGCCGTTATTGACTGACGGAACAGGCCAGACCGCTTTTTACCCAAGCGAGTTGCCGGCAATACGCTCAACGAACATGGGCAGGGGCACCAGTCTCTAATTTCTGACTGACGGAAACCGATCGATACAACACCTCTGTCGATCTTATCGCCAGCTGGTATGATTCGCGCCTTTTTCTGCCGTAACCGTCATTGATCGGAGCCCGTTCCATGCTGGAAAGACTTTTCCAACTCAAGGCCCATAACACTACGGTCCGCACCGAGCTTCTCGCCGGTGTCACGACCTTTTTGGCCATGGCCTATATTCTCTTCGTCAACCCGAGCATTCTCGGCGAGACCGGCATGGACAAAGGCGCCGTGTTCGTAGCGACCTGCCTGGCTGCCGCCATCGGTTCGGCCATCATGGGCCTTATCGCCAACTACCCGATCGCCTTGGCCCCTGGGATGGGTCTCAATGCCTTCTTTACCTATACCGTCGTGCTGCATATGGGGCATACCTGGCAGGCGGCCCTTGGGGCCGTATTTCTTTCGGCCCTCATGTTCTTTCTGCTTTCGATCTTCCGCATCCGTGAATGGATCATTAATAGCATTCCGCTGGAGCTGCGCTCCGGCATCGCAGCCGGAATCGGCTTGTTCCTGGCTCTGATTGCCCTGCAAGGTGCCGGCATTGTAGTGGATAACCCCGCTACGCTAGTAGGGCTCGGTGATCTGACCAAGCCCGGTCCGATCCTTGCTGTCCTCGGCTTTTTCCTAATCGTGGCCTTGGAAGCTCGCCGGGTCACGGGCGCGGTCTTGATCGGCATTCTGGCCGTGACGGTCGCAGCTATCGCACTTGGGATTACGCCATTCGGCGGTGTGGTATCGATGCCTCCCTCCCTTGCTCCGACCTTCCTGCAGCTGGACATCAAGGCCGCTTTGGATATTGGGCTGGTCAGCGTAATCTTTGCCTTTCTGTTCGTAGACCTGTTTGATAACTCAGGCACTCTGATCGGAGTAGCCAAGCGCGCCGGCCTGATGAGAGCGGATGGCCATCTCCCTAAAATGGGCCGCGCCTTGATAGCAGATAGCACCGCCGCCATGTTTGGTTCCTTGCTAGGCACTTCCACGACCACCAGCTATATCGAGTCTGCGGCAGGTGTCAGTGCGGGCGGCCGTACCGGCCTAACTGCCGTGGTCGTAGCCGTCCTGTTCCTGCTTGCCCTGTTCTTCGCCCCATTGGCAGGCAGTGTGCCGGCCTTCGCCACAGCCCCTGCCCTGCTATTCATCGCCGTGCTCATGGCCTCGGGTTTGGCAGAAATTGAGTGGAGTGATCTAACCACGGCCACGCCCGTATTGATTACTGCACTTGCCATGCCGCTGACCTATTCCATCGCCAACGGTATCGCTTTCGGCTTCATTTCCTGGACAGCTATCAAACTCTTGTCCGGTCGCAGCCGTGACCTGAACGCCGCTTTGATCATCCTATCCATCCTGTTCGTCATCAAACTAGGCTGGTTTAACGCCTAAGTAGTCTGCATGAGGCGGGCCTTGGCCCGCCTTCTCTACGAGATGCCGATCACTTGAATAGACTAGGGTCTCGTAAGGACACATCGTTTCCCCTAGGTAATTTCCCTATGGTTGCGGCTAAGGAAACTTTCCACACTATTGGGATTGGCTAACGATTCGAGTCTGTCAGGCTTTTCTCCCGACATGCTCTCCTGACGTATCAACGAGCTGACCATGAATGCATCCTCCTTCGAGCCTGCCGCCTATACCGCCCAGCTGGAATCGAAAAAGAACCGCCTGATCGAGCTGTTGACTCCGTTCGGGGCGCCTGCCCCTGAAGTCTTCGACTCTCCGCTATCGCACTTCCGCCTGCGCGCCGAGTTTCGTCTTTGGCGAGAGGACGGTCAGCGGCACTATGCGATGTTTGAGCCAGGCGACAAGCACACCCCTATCCTGATCGAAGACTTTCCCATTGCCAGTCCGCTGATCAATGAACTGATGCCGCGTCTGAAAGCGTTCTGGCAGGTCTGTGATCAGATCTCAAACCGGCTGTTCCAAGTTGAGTTTCTTACAACTCTTTCCGGCGATGCATTGATTACGTTGGCTTATCATCGTCCGCTAGATGATGCCTGGGAAACGGCTGCTGAATGCCTGGCGGCTGAATTGAACGTCAGCATTATCGGCCGCTCACGCGGTAAGCGCATCGTAGTCGGGCGCGACTTTGCCGAAGAAGCCTTGACCGTGGCGGGCCGTGTCTACCGTTACCGGCAGCCGGAAGGCGCTTTCACGCAGCCGAACGGAACGGTTAATGAGAAAATGCTGAGCTGGGCCTATGACGCTCTTGGTCAGCGTAACGATGACCTTTTGGAGCTCTACTGCGGAAACGGCAATTTTACTCTGCCACTTTCTACTCGCGTACGTCAGGTTTTGGCTACTGAAATCAGCAAGTCCTCTGTTAACGCCGCACTGGCAAACCTAGCCAATAATGCTATTGATAACGTGACCCTGGTACGGCTATCTGCCGAAGAACTGACGCAGGCCTTGAACGAGGTTCGCCCGTTTCGGCGCTTGGCTGGCATCGACCTGAAACGTTATGACTTTGGAACCGTGTTTGTCGACCCGCCCCGGGCTGGCATGGACTCGGATACCTGCGAGCTCACCCGTCGCTTCGAGCGCATCCTGTACATTTCCTGCAACCCGGAAACGCTGGCACAGAACATCGCTCAGCTGAACGACACGCACCGCATCACTCGCTGTGCGTTGTTTGATCAATTCCCGTGGACGCATCACATGGAAAGCGGCGTCCTGCTCGAACGCCGCTAAGGCACAATCAACCGCTCGTGCCTATGGCACTATTGGTCTTCGAACGGTTCTACCAGTTCGCGTCGCCCGTACATGAACGCATCCGCGACATGCTGCAGCGGCGCGACATCCACGTCGGACTGGCCGCTTCTGATCAGTTCGGCAAACCGCACATAGAGGCCCGGGTATTCTTCGTCCGGCCCCTCTTGTTCAAGTTGGCCGTTGATATACAGTTGGCTGCCTCCCTTGGATAAGGTCAGGCGCCCAGCATCCGTATCCACATGGATATCCCACGTCTGCGGACCGGTTTGCAAGAAATCGAGATCGGCTTGGATCGGTACGCCGTCGCTATCAAAAGCGAGTTGCGCCCTGATTGGCATCTGACAATTGCTAGGCACTTGCAAGGCTGCCTCTTTCAGGAAAAACGGCTTGGGCAGGATATGTGTGACGATGGACAAGGCATTGATGGCTGGATCGAAGACGCCCATGCCACCCGGCTCCCAGATCCAGGCCTGGCCAGGATGCCAGACGCGCACGTCTTCTTTCCAATTGATCTGGACTGCCTTGATCGTGCGCTCGGCCAGCCAAGCCTTGGCAGGGGCTACGCCTTGTGCATAGCGGGAATGCCAGCTGGCAAACAGGGTTACACCGGCGGTCTTGGCCTGCTTCGTCAGTGCTTCCACCTCACTTAAGGTCGCGCCCGGCGGTTTTTCCAGAAATACATGCTTGCCTCTCGATAAGGCTAGTCTGGCCTGCTCGTAACGTACCGAGGGCGGTGCGCATAGGGAAACGGCATCCAGTTCCGGCATGGCCTCAAGCAACTCTTCCAATGTCTTGTAATGTGCAACACCGTCGAGCGAGGCATTGCGACTGGCAATAGCCAAGAGCTGATAATCCGGATTATTACGCAGGGCAGGAAGGTGCTGATCCCGGGCAATCTTGCCAAAGCTGACGAGGGCGATTTTGATCATACGGTGTCCTCAATCCTTTCAGGGAGCGCAGGCCTATAGGCGCATGTTGTTGTCATTTCGCCTGATCAGTGTCGCATTAGTCATACTAATTTCAAGCACTATGCGCTATGCACCTCTACGGGAGGCTCGTTTTGCAATGCAATCCAGGCTTTGAGATTTACACCCTCTCGGCCCTTAGGCCACATCAGCCAGGTAGTGGCAGTGCCGAATCGCGACGGCAACACATGACAGGTGACTCGATTACGTCCCGGCAGGCTATCAAGCATGGACTGCGGCATCATGGCGACTCCGCCAGCAATAACGCAGGCCAGCATGCTGTGATAGGACTCGATTTCCATGACGGGTCCCATGGCTCCGCCCGTAGCGGCAAACCAAGCCTCCAGACGCAATCGGTAGGAGCAACCGGCTCGGAAGGTAAAGACAGGACGACCAGCCACATCAGCTGCTGACCGGACGGGGGGATGATCCGCTTCGGTGACCAAGACCATTGGCTCTTGAAGTAAAGGCAGACCATCAAGCCCTTCGTGACGCGCCGGACCGTCTACCAGCGCAGCATCCAACCGCCCATGTACCAAGCTATCAATCAGCTCTCCGCTGGGCCCCGTTTGAACTCGCAGCTCTACAGCTGGGTAACGCTGATGATAAGCCGCAATCATGGCCGGCAAATGAATGGCTGCCGTGCTGTACATGGAGCCTAGTACGAAAGTACCCGCTGGTGCGCCGCCCTGCACTGCCGCTCGTGCTTCGTCGGCTAAAGCGAACAGCTTGTGGGCGTAGCCCAACAAGACGGTGCCTGCCGGTGATACATGCAGACGCTGACGCTCACGCTGGAAGAGCTCAACGCCCAGCTTTTCCTCTAGCTGACGCAAACGGGTCGACAGATTTGAAGGTACTCGGTTTAACTGTTCGGCGGCTCGGGCAATAGAGCCGGTCTCGGCTATCGCCTGAAAGATTCGAAGTTCGGCAAGCTCCATTATTCATTCTCTTTTCATGAACAAGTGATTCTTTATTATTCATTTTAAAAGAATGAAGGCAACTTCTACGCTAGCGGTATTGCACCAAAGGAGCCGTATAACATGACTACCACGCACCGCTTGTTTGCCTGTCTCATTGCCTTGGCCGTGGCAATGGGAATCGGCCGTTTCGCCCTGACGCCTCAATTGCCACATTTACTTGCGGAAGGTCAAGTCGACCTGACGGCAGCAGGCCTCCTGGCTGCTGCCAACTATCTAGGGTATCTAGTCGGTGCGCTGGATGCCTTCTTTGCCCGCCGTCCCCGTGGTCGGCTCATTGGTGGATTGTGGCTATGCGTAGGCCTAACGCTGCTTTCAGTCTGGGCGACGGGCTTCTGGACCCATGCCGTGCTGCGTTTCGGCGCCGGCTTGGCCAGCGCATGGGTATTGGTAATGGTAACCGGCCTCAGCCAGCCGCTCGCCGTTCAGGCAGGCCGGCCACGCCTGGGGGCTTTGGTATTTGCCGGGCCGGGCGTTGGTATCGTCATGAGCGGGTTGGTAGCGCTGGCGGTCAACCGTATCGGTGGAAGCTCCGCTCTGTTGTGGCTGATTTATGCCGCCGTTGCGCTCGTTCTTGTAGTGGTTACATTGCCTGCCTTGCCTTCCGCGCCCACTAGCACCGTCGCGGTGCCATCAGGACGTCTGAGCCCGCGCTTATATCGGCTTGCCATCGCATATGCGCTGGTAGGCATGGGTTACATCGTACCCGCTACTTTTCTATCGCAGATGGCCACGGAGCGCTTTCAAGGCGAGTGGATTGCCGACCTGTTCTGGCCTGCCTTTGGTCTTGCAGCGGCGCTGGGCGTGGTCATAGTCAGCTTTCGTCAGCAACGCCCCGGCGCCACACGCCGCTGGTTGATCGCTACGCTATGGTTACAAGCGACCGGCGTTCTGCTCTGCCTGCTGCCCGGGGTAAGCGCCCTGCTCCTGGGCGTTCTGCTGTGCGGAGGCCCCTTCCTAGCCAGCATGCAACTCGTCATGCAACACAGCCGTGAACTGGCGCCGGACTCACCGCACCGTAATGCCGGTCTTCTCACCGCTGCCTTTGCCACAGGCCAGCTTCTTGGTCCGCTGCTGGCCGCCATAAGCAGCCACTATAGCAATGGGCTTAGCCCAGCCTTGTGGAGTGCCGGTGCAGGCCTGGTGGTGGCCGGCGGACTTCTGTTGCAGCCTAGCCATCAGCCGTTACCGAAGCCGGCTACAGGACGCCGCTGATCAGTCCTCATCCTCATCCTCATCGCTATAGCGCTCACGCTGGTCGCGCTCCCAACGATCTAACAAGCGCAGTGCAACGATGGCTAGAACAACAATAGTGACTTCGTAGAGGTGACTAAGCAGATCAAAGCTAGCCGCCTCAGCGAAGAGCACGCTGATGAAGCGAACGCTGGTCGTAGAAAGCTGCAAGAAAACAATCAAGACCAGCGCCGCACGTACCAGTTCTTGGCGAAAGAAGGCCAGCCCTGTAAACAAGGCAAGCCCAAACTGCATACCGCCATAGAAAACCTGGGTTTCGGTCACCGATGCAATGTCCATTAACAGGACGCCATTAGCGCTGGTCATTTCATAGGGCTTGAGCCAGTAGGCAATAGCTAGCCCGGCCCAAACGAGCGCCTGTATCAGTAGAACCAAACGAGCGAAACGCATGTGAAGCATCCCCTGTCTCTCCTTTGGGATGGTATGTTCCCTAGGCGGAACCTGAATTAAACAATCAGAAGCATTTTGCTGCTGAAAACAGCCTGTCCGCCTCTGCTCCTCAAGCGGCGCTGAGTTTATGCTGTCTACCTGTCAACTCGAAAGAGACCTTGTTATGCGTTATCTAGTTCTGCTCACAGCCTTGCTGGGGTGCACAGTTCAAGCGGCTGAACCCTTGACGATCGATGTTTATCGCGACCCTAATTGTGGTTGTTGTACCAAGTGGTTGGAACATCTCCGACAAAACGGTTTTGACGTACGTGATCACGAAGAGACCGACATGAGCGCTGTTAAAAGCCGCCTGGGTGTGCCTCCCCGCCTGGCGTCATGCCATACCGGCGTGATAGACGGGCAATTTGTCGAAGGGCATGTTCCGGCCAATGACATCCTTAAGATGCGCCGGAGACCTGACCTACTGGGCGTGGCCACGCCGGGCATGCCAGTGGGCTCGCCGGGTATGGAAGTAGGCGACCGCAAGGATGCGTACGATGTTATTGGATTAACACGAACAGGCCAGGAAGGTGTCATTACGCATCATCCGGGGCACTAAAAGTCTGTTTATGATCCAAAACCAAAGTGAGGTAATAGCCTCTTGGTGCCAGCAAACGCAATAACACTCTGGCAAGCAGGTCGTAAGCAGGCTCAAAGGTTTATCCTGAGCTTCGGAGCTGTATAGTTTCTGGAACTGATCTGAAGGATGCCTCTCATGACCTCAATGGCACCAAGTACACCGCCCCTGGTGTTATCCATTCAATCCCATGTGGCGTATGGCCATGTTGGTAATGCAGCAGCGACCTTGCCTCTGCAACTACTTGGCATACAGCCTGTTGTGATCAATACGGTGCAGTTTTCTAATCACACCGGATACGGCGAGTTCAAGGGCCAGGTATTTCCGCCAGAACATATCCACGATGTTTTGGAGGGGCTACGAGCCCGAGGGATCCTGGCGCGCTGCGATGCGGTGCTGTCGGGGTATCTGGGCGATGCAGCCATTGGCGAAGTGATCCTTTCCGTCGTTCAGGAACTACGGCGGAACAAGCCGGACCTGTGTTATTTATGCGATCCGGTAATGGGTGATGTAGGCCGCGGCGTATTCGTACGCCCGGGCATTCCGGAATTTCTGCGCCGCCGGGCCATTGAGCAGGCAAGCTTGATTACGCCTAACCAATACGAGTTCGAGTTGTTGCACGGCGCACCGCTTACCTCGACTCAGGAAGCGATCAAGGCAGCACGAGCGCTATTAGCTACAGATCAGTGTCCGGGGCCACAAACCATTGTTATCACCAGCCTGCGGACCGCGGATCTTCCGCTCGACAAACTGAGCACGCTAGCTGTCACAGCACAGGAAGCGTGGATGGTTCAGACTCCTTACATCGAGCTTCAACCGCTACCCAACGGCATGGGCGATGTGTTCTCGTCCGTCTTGCTCGGGCATTTGCTCAATGGGCAAAGCACTGCCGATGCTGTCGCCAAAACGGTCAGCAGTCTATATGCACTTGTGTCGCGAACCCCACACGGGAGCCGTGATTTACCTCTTATTGCGGCACGCGACCAGATCATGGCGCCGAGTGAAACCTTTATGGCTATTCGATTGACCGCTTAACTGAGCGATACTCCGAAAAAAGCCCGCTAATGCGGGCTTTTTATCAGATCCTTACTTGGAGCTGTCACTACCCGATCCATGGGTTCCATGGGAGTCATGCTTCATGGATTTTCCATCACGATCCGGGTTATTGACCTCGCTCCCTGGAGTCGTGCGAGCACCTTTCCCGCCATTCAAGGAAGGACCTTCATCCGCCTGCGGCTGCGCATCGTTAGAGTTGTCACGTGGCGCTGCCGGCGTAGCTGGCATAGAGGAATCGCTAGAATTGACCTGAGCAAAGGCAGAAGAAGCAAGCAGGCCGGTTAAGGCCAGTACCGCAAGCTTAGTTTTCATCACAACACTCCTGGGTTGTTATGTCCGTACAAGATTGGGCATTGCCAATCGCAAGAGGTGCGAAAATCCTGCTAGCGCCTCGCCACCTGCCGACGAATGGACATTATTGCTCTAAGGAATGTATCGCTCAGCACGTAGCCGATTGAACACATCGATAAAGGACGCGCGACTGTCCTGGTAGCCCAAAAAGCCAAGGTCGCGGCTCTTCGTCATGTCGTTCAAACATTCGATTTCGCGGCCCAGGTCGGCATCGCTATGCCACCATGACACTAACTTGGTAACGTCAGATTCAACGAGCTCATATCGGCGCGCTATTTCTTCCCACACGGGCCCTATGTCTTTCATCTGCTCTTCGAGCGGCAAAGGCTGATCAGGACAAGGCGCAGGCTTCAAGCCGAAATAGTCGGCAATCTGAGCCCACATCCAACGCCAGCGGAACACATCGCCATTCACTGTATTGAGTGCCTGGTTATGTCCGCTAGGCGATAAAGCCGCCCATTCCATTTGGCGAGCCAGCAAAGCGGCATCAGTAATATCGGTCAGCCCATCCCACTGCACCTTCGAGCCGGGAAATACAAATGGACGACCCGTTTCCTTACAAATCGTGGCGTAGACGGCCAGCGTAACGCCCATATTCATGGCATTACTACCACGGGCCAAGCCGATCATGCTATGCGAGCGGTGCACGCTCCAGGTAAAGCCGCGACGCTCGGCAGTTTCAAACAGAATATCTTCCAGCGTGTAGTAGAAGTTTTCCCCTGGCAGACGCGGTTCGCTTTCACGAAACGGCGTTTCAGCCGAGCGCTGCCCATAATTTTCGAACGGGCCTAGGTAATGCTTGGTACCGGTGACCAGTGCCAGATGCTTGAGCGGTGCCCCCTCTAGTCCTTTACACAGGTTGCGCATCATCGTGCCATTTGCCTCGACGTTTTCCTTCTCGGTATTGCGTCGTGTCCAGGTGCAGAAAAAAGCATGCGTAATCGGCAGACCTTGTAGAGCAGTCACAACGGACTGCTCGTCCAGCAGATCCGCCGCTACTGGGATCACACCCTCCTGTACCGTCGGGTTACGTGCTAATCCATAGACCGTCCAGCCGCTGGCAATCATTACATTGGCAAGGTTATACCCAGAAATACCGGTTACCCCGACAATAAGAGCAGTACCTTTGAGCATAGGTGTCTCCTGTAACCGCTATCAGATGTCGCCTGTCGCTACGGCAGGCCTATTGGTTTACTGACGGAAAGGTGTCGCCATGGTTCCATAAGCGTTCTATGAACTCACAAGGAATGAGGCATGGCCGGCAAACAACATACCTATCATGTTCGAACGACCTGGACCGGAAACCGTGGCCAAGGCACGGAGCATTATCGGGCCTATGACCGTGACCATGTTATCCAGGCCGAGGGTAAACCTGACCTATCAGGCTCTTCCGATCCGGCCTTTCGTGGCAATCCGGCACGCTGGAGCCCGGAAGATCTACTCCTGGCCTCCGTCTCAGCGTGCCACAAGCTGTGGTATCTGCACCTCTGCGCCGAAGCCGGCATTATCATCACGGCATACGAGGATTATGCCGAAGGCCGTATGGAGGAATCACCGGAGGGGGGCCGCTTTACCCAGATCACCCTTCGCCCGCAGGTAACCGTACGCTCAGGCAGCGACCACGAGCAGGCTCAGGCACTGCATCATGAGGCGCACCGCCAGTGTTTTATTGCTAATTCGTTGAACGTACCGGTGATGTGTGAAGGCACGGTGGTCACTGAGGCGTAAAGCCATAGCAGAAGACGAGCCAAGCAAAGCACTCCGCCTCTCCGCTGCGGTCAGAGCCTCAAAGCAACTAGCGAGGCGATATAGATGGATTGGGGTAAAGGGCGACGCAGTAACAACGTGGAGCAGGCCAGCAGAGGGCGTGGCCTGCAAATCGGCGGTGGGCTGGGCGTAGGCGGTGTCCTGCTGGTTGTCGTTTTTGGTCTGGTAACGGGGCAAGACCCCTTACAGCTTATCAGTATGCTGTCCGGCTCCGGCAATGCGCCTGTTCAACAACAAACCCAGGCACCGGATGCAAACTCCGAACAAGTCGATTTCGTCCGTGCAATTCTGGGTGATACCGAGGATACGTGGGGGCAGATATTCTCCGAACATAACGCTACTTACCAGCAACCCAAGCTCATCCTGTTCAATGGTCAGGTCCAGTCGGCCTGTGGTTCTGCAACATCTTCTACCGGCCCTTTCTATTGCCCGGCGGACCATCAGGTTTACCTAGATTTATCCTTTTTCAGCGATATGGAGCAGCGTTTCACAGCAGCTGGGGACTTTGCCCGCGCGTACGTGATAGCTCATGAAGTTGGCCATCACGTGCAGTATCTAGCCGGCACGACCGATAAGATGCGTGCCGCCGAGCGACGCGGCATTCCGGAGCAAGGTGCCCAGGGGCTTTCAGTACGGATGGAGTTGCAGGCGGATTGCTTTGCCGGCGTCTGGGCCAACCGGGCCCAAAAACGCTTGCAGTGGCTGGAACCTGGCGACCTTGAGGAAGCCTTGAATGCGGCGCATGCCATTGGTGATGATCGTCTTCAAGAGCAGTCCCAGGGACACGCCGTGCCAGACTCGTTCACCCATGGCACCTCTGCGCAGCGGGCACGCTGGTTCAAAACCGGCTTCGATACCGGTGCGGTGGAGCGCTGCGATACCTTTGCAGCCCCCACACTGTAAGCGATCCGGTAGTAATGGGTAGTTAGTCCAGCAGGCACGCCAGAGCGAAACAATCCTGAACATGCCAGTCCGCCAATTCCGGCCAGGAATTGGTTGGACTGTTGACTAAAATCGTTCGTGTCCCGGCGGCCCGGCCGCACTCCAGATCCATCCGGTGATCGCCCACCATTACCATCTCCCAGGGCTCGACCCGCCAGCAGTCACTGAAATGGCGCAGCCCGCCAGGGTGCGGTTTGGGCGGAGCTTCATCCCGGCCCAGTACATCGCTCCTGTCAAAACAATCACCCAACCCTACGGCCTCCAGCGTGATATAGGCCAACTCTTGAGCATTGCGGGTCAAGATTCCAAGCATGCAGCCTTGCCGTCGTAGCCTTTCGATCAGTTCCACTGCGCCCGGTGCCGGCTGGGCCCCTACGGCCAGCTCACGCTCGTGTTCCAGCAGCCAGGCATGCTTGGCCTGCCGTTCAGCCTCGGGTAGCGAGGCCAGGTGATGGAGAATGTCGGACGTTGCTGGAATCTCCAGTGCTCGGCGGATGGCGGCAAAGTCGTGTACGGCAATAGTAAGCGTGCCGTCCATATCAAAGACCCAATGGGTGTAATCGTTGAGCTTCATCTTTCTTCCAAAGCCGGCCATGACCGGTCAGCAGTAAATGGGAACTGGCTTGCCCTGCTGTTCGTCAAGACAGTGAGCCCTAACAAGAACAGTTAAGCCATGAAGACGACAGTACATGCTCTCTTATTCGACGTGTTCGGCACCGTAGTTGATTGGCGTGGCAGCCTGATCAAGAATCTTGAGGCGTTCGGCCAGAAGCATACGATAACCGCCGACTGGTCAGGATTGGTCGATGCCTGGCAAAGCGAAGCTCATGGCCAACTGGTAGAGCAGATTCGTGAACGGACGCTCCCTTGGCATCCACTCGATGATGTTCACCGCCTGGCCTTGCAGGAGGTCCTGCCCCGTTACGGCCTGGTCGGGCTGACCGACGCCGAAGTCACCTGGATCCACCGGCTCTGGCATCGTCTTGAACCATGGCCAGACACGCTGGCTGGTCTTTCTCGTCTTAAGCAGCACTACAGCGTGAGTGCCTTTTCCAATGGAAATGTGGCCTTGCTGGTCGACATGGCCCGCCACGCCAGACTGTCATGGGACATGATCTTTGGGGCCGACCTTTTCAATCACTATAAGCCTGATGCTGAGTTCTATTTGCGTGCCTGTACGCTCCTGGGTCATGAGCCGGAACAGGTCATGGTATGCGCCGCGCATAACGATGACCTGCAAGCCGCCAGCGAGTTGGGCTTGCGTACGGCCTTCATTCAAAGACCGATGGAAAAAGGTCCGGGCGGACCTTTCGAGTCACCAACCGGGTCATGGGATTTGATCGCCAGCGACTTGCAAGACTTGGCCGATCAGCTAGGACCTGAAATCATTGACTACCGATGACGAGGATGAGTCATGACTCTTACCGTTGCTCTGATCGCCCCCGGTGCCATGGGCTCGTCCGTAGGTCGCTACTTGCGCAATCATGGACTCGATGTCTGCACAACTCTGGCAGGGCGCAGCGTAGCAACTCGTGAGCGCGCGGTCGCGGCTGGCCTGCGTGAGGTACAGACGGAGCAACTGGGCGAAGCGGACATTCTGCTTTCCATCGTTCCACCGTCCGAAGCCTTACCCTTGGCACAGGAACTCGCTCCAGTCCTCGCCAGGACTAGAAAAACGCTATATGTAGACTGCAACGCCATCGCTCCCGCTACGGTTGAGCAGGTCGGGCAAGTCATTATGGATGCCGGTTGCCCTTTTGCCGACGCTGCCATTTTTGGCGCGCCGCCTTCAGCGGACCGGGGTTGTCCATCGTTTTATGTCAGTGGCGAGCATGCTGGACGCTTTGCCCAGCTTAGCGAGTACGGCCTGCCCATTAAGGTACTCAACAAGCCAATCGGGGCTGCGTCTGGATTGAAAATGAGCTATGCCGGTATAACCAAGGGGCTGACCGGTCTTATAACAGCAATGATCCTTTCCGCCGAACGAAACGGCGCTGGACAGGCCCTGCATGACGAACTTGCCTGTAGCCAGCCCGCCCTGCTCGAATGGGCTCATGAAAAGATTCCTGAAATGTACCCCAAGGCCTATCGCTGGGTAGCCGAAATGGAAGAGATTGCAGCCTTCAGCCAGAAGGATCGTCCCAGCGAAGCCATCTATCTCGCCATGGCCCAACTCTACTGGCGGCTCGCCGAGAACCGTACGGCTGGCTCAGGCAACGATATCGCGGCGTTGGAGAGGTGGCTATCGCGCTGACTTAACCAGCCAAACGCGCTGTAGATAGCGTGCCATCAGGCTGAGGTTTATAGCTCACCACAAACAATACCACGCCAAAAACATCCAATGCCTCGTCATGAGTGCAGTCGATTGGTCGGATATGCCTCGCTCCGCCCCTTAGCAGCCAGCCGCCTTGTTGGTCCTCCTGCAATCGACGAACCTCATAACGACCATTTACTTCCGTAACAGCCAAATGGCCCGGACGGTAAGCCACCTCTCGATCGACAATCAGTCGATCCCCTGGATAAAGACCAAAACTAAGCAGGCTGTCGTCATCCACACGAATCACCCATAACGGCAATGCCGCACGGGCCGCCAAACGCTCCAGCGGCACTGGATGGTCTTCCCATACCCCGGCTGCGGAACGAAAACCGCTAATCCGTAGTTGCCCTACATCAGGCAGTAAATGACGAAGACGCTCATTCCGCCCGAGCACGGTAATCGACATGCCAAGCCTCATCAATAAACTGTATATGCATACAGATACCAAAGCTGCTTCGCCCGGTCAATCCATTCCTTACACCGCAACGAAATGATCAATTCCAATCGCCTTGTAGGCCTGCCTAGGGATCTGATAATTCCGGGGTTTAACTGGATCGGGTACTTCAATATCGCGCAGCAGACTTTTGAAATCTTTACGTCGATCTACGTCCGGCATCGGTACGGCAGACAACAGCCGCTGCGTATAAGGATGTTGCGGATTGCCTAGTACCTGATCGCGCTGTCCAATCTCAACGATCTGTCCGCTGAACATTACAGCTACCCGATGACAGAGGCGTTCGACTACCGCCATGTCATGGGAAATGAAGACATAGCTCAGCTGATACTCCTTTTGGAGACGCTCCAGTAGCTCTAGCACCTGCGCCTGCACCGAGACGTCTAGCGCTGACACGGACTCGTCAGCGATGATCACTTTAGGGTTAAGTGCCAAGGCACGGGCAATGCAAATACGCTGACGCTGCCCACCAGAAAACATGTGTGAATAGCGTTCCATAGCTTCTGCTGACAGGCCAACCTGCTCCAATAATTCCACAACCCGTTCGGTACGCAGCTTTAGGTTTTTCATGCCATGGATGAGCAGCGGTTCGCCAACCAAATCTAGGATTGTCTTGCGCGGATTCAAGGACGCGTACGGGTCTTGGAAAATCATCTGAATGTCTTGGCGCAGCGGCTTAAGCGCCTCGCCTTTTAAGCCGTTCAGCTCGCGGCCAAGCAACTTTATGCTGCCTTCATAGGGCAGCATATTCATCAAGGCCTTGCCTGTTGTGGACTTGCCGCAACCGCTCTCCCCCACGATGCCTAGCGTTTCGCCCTGACGTAGGGTAAAGCTGACGTTTTCTACTGCATGGATTGCGCGTGCCTCCTCGAACCAGCCTCCCCTCAAGGGAAAATGCACCTTCAGGTCTTTTACCTCCAGCACTACCGGCTCTTTAGTTTTGGATACCGGCTTGCCCATCGTGCCCAATACCGGCACCGCTGCCAGCAGCTTTTTCGTATAGGCAGCCTGGGGCGTTTTGAACAGCGTGCGTACTGGCGCCCGCTCTTCCAGCAGCCCTTGGTTCATTACGACGACTTCATCAGCCATTTCCGCTACCACCCCCATGTCATGGGTGATCATCAACAGCGTGGTGCCGAACGCCTGTTGCAGCTCGCGCATGAGCTCAAGAATCTGCGCCTGGATAGTTACATCCAGCGCCGTGGTAGGCTCGTCCGCAATTAACACCCGAGGCTGACATAGCATTGCCATGGCAATCATGACGCGCTGACGCATGCCACCGGACAACTCATGCGGATATTGCCCAAGACGCTTGTCCACGTTTGGTACACGTACCGCATCAAGCATCGCCCGCGCACGCTGCTTCGATTCACGGCGGCTTAGAGGTTCGTGACGGCGGACCGTTTCCTCCAACTGTTGCCCTACGGTCATGAGCGGATTAAGCGAGGTCATCGGCTCCTGGAAGATCATACCGATCGCCTGTCCACGTAAGTGCTGCATCTGCCTCTCGGGCAGGCGCAGCAGGTCCTTCCCATCAAACATAATAGCCCCGCTAGGCAAGCGGGCCGTTTTAGGCAGCAGACCCATGATGGCCAGCGAGGTCAGGGACTTGCCGCTACCGGACTCCCCGGTGATGCACAGCGTTTTACCGCTATGCAGGGCAAAGCTGAGGTCGCTTACTACACGCTTCTCTCCAAACTCGATAGACAAGCGCTCAACCGACAGCAAAGGCCGGGACGTCTCGGCAGTCATGGCATTACCTCAATTAAAAACCACTTTAGGGAAATAGAACGACACCACCCAGTTCGGCAGGTCTACCACCTCGCTAATACGCAGGTCGCCACAAACCGAGCACAGCATGTAGGCTTGCTCGGCCGGCATACCCTGCTCGCGACAGAGCCAGTCGATAGTGCTGCTCACGGCTTGGCGAGCGGCCTCCATAAGATCCGGCGCGACGCCAGTAAAGGCCTCATAGCCGTCAACATCCAAGTGACGCGTCACTGGTCCCGGCGTGCTGAATCGCGGCGCAGCAAGCGGTGTGGACTTGATAAGGTCCAGCGTGACCACTACATCCATAGCACTCTCGATAGCCGTGCCACATACCTCGCCATCTCCCTGTGCAGCATGGGTATCCCCGATAGAGAACAGCGCACCCTCTACTTCTACCGGCAGGTACAGCGTTGTTCCTGCGGCTAGATCTCGGATATCCAGATTACCGCCCACTCGGCGTGGAGGCACGATAGAGTGCAATCCCGGTGCCGCCGGAGCGACACCAATCGTACCGGCGAAAGGCTTGAGCGGGACCTTACCGAATGTTCCGAAGGCTGCAGGTGTCAGGTTGTCCTTGTCATAACTCCACAAGGCCAAGGCTGGCTCCTTGAATTGGTCCGCTAACAGCCCGAAACCTGGAATATTGGCCGTCCAACCGAAACCACTGGGTTTGAAGCTGTCAAGGGTAACCTTGAGCACGTCCCCCGGTTGAGCACCCTCGACAAAGATCGGTCCAGTGACTGGATTGATCTTGTCGAACGGCATGATTGCCACGTCTGCGGCTACCGAGCTGCGTGTAAAGTAGCCGCTGGAGGAATCACGGCACTGAAACTCCAATGTGGTTCCCGGTGCGACCCGCGCGGTGGGCTCGAAGCTGTTGTCCCAGCCGAAATGGCTGTTGATGCTATGGATCGTTTTAACCAAGCAGGTCTGGCACATTCACTTCACCCAGATGTAATCGTAGTTGACCGGAATGTGGACGGGATCGACATACAGCGCATCGTCACCGCCCATCCGCGCAGAGCGAACGGTAAAGCGTTTCTCATTGAAAATAGGTACCCATGGCGCATCATCCATGATGTCGGTGAAGACCTTACGCCATAGTGCCGTGCGGGCCTCCTGCTCTTCCGGCTTGGCCATTGCGTCGGCCTTTTTCGCTTCGGCATCGATTGCTTTGTTGCAATACAGCGACCAGTTCCAGCCGCCTGGTACAGCGCTCTCGCAGCCTAGGATCGGGCCATAGAAATTGGACGGATCGGGAAAGTCGGCGATCCAGGCCATGCCGCCCGACCAGACCATTGGTGCCTGTTTTTTTTCACTACCTGCTGCAATCACATTGGCCTGGGCCAGGGACTTGATTTGTACACGAATGCCAACCTTGGCCAAATCCTGTTGAATAGACTGAGCAATACGCGGCTGCGGATCGGTATTCATCACATACAGCTCGGTGTCAAAGCCGCTTGGGAAGCCGGCTTCGGCCAGTAGCTTCTTGGCGCCCTCCACATCGTAGGGATAGCCCGTGTAGGTGCTGTCATACCCTGGCATAGATGGCGGCAACGGCTGGTTAGCTGGCGTGGCGCGTCCGTTGATAATGCGGACGATCCGGTCCTTGCTAATTGCCATATTCACCGCCTTGCGAACTTCCAGCTTGTCGAAGGGCGGCATCGTAGTCTTGAGGGTCAGGTAGCCGGTTTGCAACTGTTCGCCTGTGACGATCAAGCTCTTCTGCTGCGGGTTATTCTTGAACTGTAGAAACTGCGCAGGTGGCACTCCGTCTCCGGCAATGTCCACCTCGCCTTTTTGCAGGCGCAGCAGAGAAACGGTCGGGTCCTGACCGATTTCGAACCGGATGCTGTCTAGGTACGGCAGGCCCGACTCGAAATAGGCCGGATTCTTTTTGAAAACCAGACTCTGGCCCAGCTTCCACTCAGCCAATTCAAAGGCGCCTGATCCTACCGGATGTTTTCCAAAATCAGCTCCCCACTGCTGTACTGCTTCCTTGGGCACTACTGAAGCGAAATTCAACGCCATAACATGCAGGAAGGTAGCATTGGGCTGGCTTAGCTTGATCGTCACGGTATAGTCGCCTGGTGTAGCAACACCGCTCAATGTCTGCGTTTTACCGGCAGTTACGTCCTCATAACCGGCAATAGCGGAAAAGAACCCGGCTCCTGGACTTTGGGTTTTAGGGTTAACCGTACGCTCAAGAGAATATTTTACATCGCTGGCCTTCAATTCACGGCCATTATGGAACTTCACTCCTCTTTTCAAAGCGAAGGTGTATTCGGTACCGTCATCCGAAATGGTATAGCGCTCCGCCAGGGATGGAACCAGTTCGGTGGTGCCCGGTTTGTAATCCATTAGCCGCCCGAACAGACTCTTGATCATCGACCAGTTTTGCCAGTCATAACCAATAGCCGGGTCCAGTGTTGCTACGTCGTTCTGATAGGTGATGACAATATTGCCCCCCGTCTTAGGCTCAGCTGCTAGCAGGCTGCCAGTGAACAGCGTGGCCGTAAGGGCCAGAGAAAGTGCCTTCCGTTTCATATGCTCCTGCCTCTTTTAGTGTTATCAGTGTTTTTTTACATCGATACGCGGATCGATTAGAGGGATCGTCAGATCGGCGAGAAGATTACCCAGCACGATAGCCACGGCCGAGACAGTGGTTACGCCGACGATGACGGGAATGTCGACCTGCTGAATAGCCTGCCACGCTAGTTGACCAATGCCCGGCCAACCGAATACCGACTCCACAACCACAAGCCCGCCCATGAAGATGCCGATATCGATACCGATCATGGGAATCACCGGCACGATGGCGTTGGGCAATACATGACGAAAAACCACACGCGCCCGGCTTAGTCCTTTGGCCCGTGCGGTACGAATGAAGTCCTGGTGAAGGATCTCGATCATTGATGAGCGCACCATCCGCGAATACCAGCCGCTGCCTAGTAGCCCCAACGTGAGCGCCGGTAAAAGGATGTGGCGGAACTCGCCGTACCCCCCCATCGGAAACCAACCGAGCTTTACGGCGAAAAAATACAGAAACAACATGGCTGCGATGAATTGGGGAGAAGATACGCCAACAAAAGAAAGCGCCATCAGCAACCGATCCGCAAAGGAATCCCGCTTGAGTGCAGCGATAATCCCCATTCCAACACCAATGATGAGTTCGAAAAGAATACCCATCCCCATTAGTTGTAAGGAGGGCACCAGGCGCGCGCCGATCAGCTCCGAAACTTCGGAACGCTGAATGAATGAACGGCCTAGATCGCCCTGCAGCAAACCTTTCAAGTAGTTGAAATACTGCTGATAGAACGGTAGATCCAAGCCAAGCTGATGACGAATATTTGCAATAACTTCTGGTGTGGCGCTGCGCCCAGCAATCTGACGGGCCGGGTCAGCCGGCAGCATATATAGCAGCAGATAGGTAATTAGCGTGACCCCAAGCAGGATCAATAAGGAATAGGCGACCCGGCGGGTCATAAAGGCCAGCATCAGCTTCTCCCTTTAAGCGTCGGGTCCAAGGCATCGCGTAGCGCGTCCCCAACCAGATTGAAGGACAGCGACAGAAGTACAATGGCTGCGCCTGGAAACAGCACCAGCCAAGGAGCAGAGGTGAAATAGGTTTGGCTCTCGAAAATGATATTGCCCCAGCTCGGCGTCGGCGGCTGTACCCCCACGCCGAGAAAGGACAGAGTCGCCTCCAACAACACCGTGGTAGAAATCCCCAGCGTGGCCCAGACCAGGATGGTTGGTACCAAATGTGGCAACAGATGCGAGAACAGAATACGTAGGGCACTCGCGCCTAGGGTACGTTCTACCGCCACGAAGTCCCGGGCAGACAAGGCCACTGTTTCCGAGTAGATCACCCGAGCGATCTGTACCCAATTCACCATAGAGATTACTAGCGCCACGATCCATACACTGGGCTGGAAGATAGCTGCTAGGGCGATGGCCAAAAGCAACGCCGGAAATGCCATCATAAGATCGGTGAAGCGCATCAAGATCGTACCTATCCAGCCGCGCACGAAGCCGGCCGTCAGCCCTACCAACGTACCGATCAGAACGGCAATGCCGTTAGCTATCAGCCCAATCAGTAGTGAGGTCCGGGCGCCATAGAGCAGGCGGGACAACAAATCGCGCCCCAGCAGGTCCGTACCCAAGTGGTACGTCGCATCTGGCGGCAATGGTGCGCCCTCTAGGGAAAGCCCCTCGACAAACTGTTCAAATGGGTCATACGGCGCGACCCAAGGGGCGAAAAGAGCAAGCAACATCACAACCAGAATAAACAGTAGCGCCATTGCTACTACAGGCCGACAACATAGCCCGAGCAATATCTTCATGAACCGACCCCTTGCTGCCCGACCCTATGCGCCTGAGTCAGATCATGACAGACCTCTTCTAGACTTTTGTTGAGGGTCATCGACAGGCTACGAATCCGCTCATACGCCTCGACTTCATCAATATCCAGCTCCACCATCAGCCAAGCCAACGCCTGGGCTACAAGTGGCCGGCTGGCTACCTTTTCCTGCAACGCAGCGGATTGAGCCTCCGCATGTGCCAAACGCTCTCGCAAACCAACCGCCATCATCAGGGTCGAATACACTGAGCCTTGGGTAATTGGCTTATTGAGCAATGCCGTTGCGCCCAAATCGAGCCCACGCTGAATTTGCGACAGCGTTTCATGCTGCGACAGTGCGATGATCGGGACACCGGCAGCATTGGCTTCGCTGACCAACTGAGGGCTGGCAAAGTGGTCCAGCTCGACGACCAAGGCCAGCACATCTACCAGACCTACCGAAGCATCACTATGGACGGCCGAGGACGCGATACCCAGCCGTTGCAGACTTTTTTGCAGACTTGCCAGGGCGCGCTCATCACAATCCACTAATAACAACTGGCCGTTATCGAAATCGGGACGCTTGAGCAGAATCATTTGACGATCCTCAGATGACGGGCCGGCGTCAACTTCCGGCAGGTCCGAAATTCACTCAGGTCAGTGGCTGTCAGGTAGGGATCGGCCGGTTGCATACCAGGCTCAGCATGCAAAATAATGAATTGGCTACCCTGTAACTCGGCGATGTAACACGGCAAGCTCGTATGGTTGTTGCGTGGTGAAACCTCCAAATCACCTAATGCCGTCTGAACCGGTGCGGTATATAACGCTGCACAGATCGCTTCAGGAGCATCACTGCCGCTTCGCTGGTACGCCTCGGCAAATAAATGTACTGCCGCGTAGGTACTGGCGTAGTAGTGCGAATAGGGATGCGGCCCATGGCGCAGGTATTGTTGTTGAATGAAAATTGGATCTACCGCTTCGAAGAAAGGCCCACAGGACAATAAGCGCAGGGTTTGCATGATTCCGATGCCCGCCAGCTCTCCTTCTGTCAGGTTGCAGCTCAACACTGGCAGGGCTAACCCTCGGATGGTGCAGGCCCTATCTAATTGGCGAAGAAAAGCATGGGAAGACTCGCCTACCAATGTATTGAGAACGAACGCAGGTGGCTGGCTTACAAGGGCATCAATCAGCTCGGCAAAAGCAGTTACACCGAGGTTGACGTATTTTTCGCCGCAGACAACTCCACTTGCTGCATCTAACACTTCTTGGGCGAGCCTATTACTTTCCCAACCCCACACATAATTCGAGCCTATCAAAAACGCCTGGCCTCCAAAGGCGTCCAGGGCATAGCGAAGCAAAGGAAGTAACGTCTGATTAGGACAAGGACCGTTATAAATAACACTTTCGCTGCTTTCAAAGCCCTCATAAGGACAGCTGTACCACAGTAAACTGCCGCCCTGCTCCAAATTCGGAATGATGTCTTTGCGACTGGCTGAAGTGATGGGACCGAAGACATGCCGTATGCCCTTGCTCTGTAAAGCAACCAATGCTTTGCCATAGCATTCAAGTCTCCCCTTGGGATTGACATGCTCCAGACGTAACTCAAAATCCAGATGCCCTTGCTCGTTGAGCTCGATCACTGCATGCCTTGCACCAGTTAGCGCATTGTGTCCCATCCAGTGATAGGTGCCATCGGTAGACAACAGAGCGCCGATCGAAACCGTATCGCGCATTTATTCACTCCAAAAAAAAGCCTGAACGCCCCTCATAAAAGGTTCGTTCAGGCTTCGTTACCTATGCGCATCAGGGCGCTGATATGAGCAAGACTTACAGGCTATTCCGCCCAGCTTTGCCAAAATACAAGAAAAAATGATGCCAACTCGACAGCACACGCCAATACGGCATGGAACCCTTCATAAGCTCTGACTAGGGCACCAAGAGCAGGCATTTTTACTTAAATACGCACCTCAAAAGAGCGTAGACTGAAGTTGAATGCCTCGCTTGTGATATCTACTTGCTGGCTATGCGATAGTTGAAACGATCACACGTAATCGCTTTGTAACAGGTGACAAGGCTACTCGAGCGTTATATAACTATCGCTCGGCTTGATGGAGCCTGCTCTCTACAGGACCTTGCCATCATCCCTTGCGGTCAGCAATTTTGCGTGTTCGCCCTTGAATACGTACTAACCGCCTCGATCAAAACAAATAGTGAAGTCTAAAAAACCGTGACTAAAGAAGAACTCCGCGCAGAACTGGAGCGCCAGGCCCAGCGCTTTAAAACCGTTTATGGTGGCGAAGTCATTACCTATGCTGCCCAACCTACACCCGATCGCAAACCGTGGAAAAAACGGCCCAGCGTGCTTGATCGTGTCTTCGAAGCCGAAGTGCAGAAGATTGCCGAGCAGAAAGCCAAGGCCGAACAGGACACACCCAGCGACGAAACATAAGATTCAAACTGCTGTACGACAGTGTCTGTTCGAGCTGCGCTTGAACATGCGTCTTGCCGACTGAATGAAGTTATCGGCGCTTTACCGAATGAGCTCGTGCGCGCGGTAGATGATGACATCCCTTCAGGACGCCATCATCCTTACTGGTCAGCTTAAAATTCGTTGCGCCAGTGGCCAGCGTATAAGTACCAGCCGGTCCAACGCCCAAAGCATGATCATGGACAGACCGACCAGTGGAAAAATCAGGCCGATGGCCGACATGATGGCCACAGCGGTTTTCCATCGTGGTAATTCATGCCGTAGCGGTGGTACGCCTAGGCGGCCGACCGGCTTGCGCTTCCACCACATGACAAGCCCGCTGACTGATAAGAGCAGGACGAGCAGGCAGGCCAGTAGAACGATCAACTGGTTAATCAGCCCTAAAAACCGTCCCTCGTGCAGCATAACGCCTAGCTCTGTGGCTTTGGCGACCGGACTGTAGTCCTGCCAGCGCACATCGGCCAACACCTTGCCCGTGTACTGATCAATATGCAGGGTCGCGTCCCGGCGCGGATCATCCGCAAACACGGAGATTGTGAACACACCATCCGCTGTAGTGGGTACGGTAATGCTATAGCCTGGCTCCACCTTACGCGCCTCGGCGATCTCTACCACCTGCTGTAACCCGATCAAGGGCGCAGCGGGCATGCTGGACATAGAGCCCATTCCGGCATGATCGGAATGGGCTCCACCGGATACGGGCATCGGTGTGTTTTCCATGGCCCAGGGTACGGTCTGATGATGGCTGTGATTGAGACTGCCTGCCTGCTGGTCGGACTTGGGCACCGCATTCCACATCGCTGCAGGAAAGCGATTCCAGAGATCAGCGTACTGCTTGCCCCAAAACCCGGTCCACGTCATGCCACTGATCAAGAGAAACAAAAGCGCCAAAGCACTCCAGAAGCCTGCTACACCATGCAGGTCGCGCCAAAGCGGCCTCCCGTGAATTCTCCAGCGCGGCCAGAATGCTCCAGCCAGTTTAGGCGAGCGAGGCCACCATAGATAAAGGCCGGAAACCACCAGAACGATGCCCCATCCGGCCGCCAATTCGATCAGGCGGTCGCCAACCGTGCCGACCATAAGCTCGCCATGTAACGCACGGGCAATAGCCTGTAGATTAAGTTTGGCATCCTGCTCACCCAGCACGTCTCCTCGGTACGGATCGACGAATACGGTATGATCGCGTCCCTCCCAACTGACCATGAACTGGGCACTGCGGTCATCTGCTAGCGGCGAAATATACTGACTGATCGCTCCCTGCGGATAACGCTGCTGGACATTCATTCGCAAGGTGTCGATGGACACACGGGTAGCCGCAGATTGGACCACCTCCAGCTGCGAATTGAGCAACGGATCGAGTTGCGGTTTGAACAGATAAATAATGCCGGTCAAGGTCAGCAAAATCATGAAAGGCGCAACGAACAGACCGGCATAAAAATGCCAGCGCCATGCCAGACTATAAAAGTCATTTTTTGAGCCGGACGTCATAGAGAACCCCTGAATATTTTCGAAGGCGAGCGTATGCGTAGAACGGTGAACGCCCTGCCACACGCGGGTTTGGATCAGTGCTGGTGTTTATGCGCAGACGCATCAGGCGCATCGGCCTGAACGCTTACCTGCACCAGCACATCGCCGGCCTTCTCGAAATGCAGAGTCAGTGGGAACTGCTGTCCTGCGACCAAGGGTTGCTTTAATCCCATAAGCATCAGGTGATTGCCTTGGGGCTCGAGGCGCAACTCACCCTTTACGGCAATATCGGTACCCTCTTCCATATGCTGCATACCCAACATGCCGTTGCGCTCGACCGTAGCGTGCAACTGTGCACTTTCAGCGACAGGAGTTTCAGCACTAACCAGCCGGTCAACCTGAGAGCCATGATTGTAAATAATGAAATACACGGCACCAGTCGGCGCATTGGGCGGTGTCGCCCGTGACCAGGGATGATCAATATGCAGCTGCTCAGTCTCGTGCTCATGAGCCACGGCATGGGAAGTGAATAATAGGGCAGCAATCAGACTGAAAAGAATTCGCATAAAATAACCTTCGACCGGCGCATAAGCGCCTGAGCTGAACATAGGAATAAGCCGTCTAGTGTTTGATAGACGACAGAACGATGAATATGTCAGCCCAGTACGGGTGGAGCGCGCGTCAAGGCCCCTAGATAAACAGTGGAAGCGGCATATCCCGGGTGGGTAAGCACAACGAAAGGCTCGCCCAAAGGCAGCGGCAGGGCAAAAGGCAGAGTAATCGAAGAGGACAGTGGAGGATTGCTGAACAAAAGGTCGCAATACCCACACTTTTCCCACACTGCGGCCCAATGTGCCTGCAAGCTCGACGCCGCCCCCTGCCCCGGCACCATCGCATGGTGATCATGCCCATGGGTGGACGAAGAGACCGACACCATGACAGGAGACATGGCGCTCGCATGGCTTTTGTTAACAGCCAGCACCTGAGAAACCACGGGCGCGACAAAAGCCATGACCATGGCAAACAGGCCAAGCCATGCGAAACGACGCCAACGCCTGCGTGGTATCACTACTGCCGATTCCAGCAAAAGAGGATCAGGTATGGTCGCACGATTGAGCAACCGGTGCGACCCTGTACAAGCATAGCCCACATAAAGACCCCAACAACCATTCCTTAAAATTTCAAATAAATACGATTCAAAGCAATAAAAAATTAAATATCCTTGTTAAAAGACTAAAAATCTCAATTTTTCATAGATGCTTGCCATTCACCCTAATCCTCTCTAGTGTTGTGGGTATGCCTATACCTCATACACTTATTCTGCTGCGACAACACGTCTGTCTTCGTCTGGTCAGTCCGCGACTGCGTCCCTGAACTCGACCCTTCGCATCGACTTCATTTGCCGCTGCTCGTTAACAAGGATTTGCTTTATGGCCATGCTTAAAGACCCATCCAAGAAATATCGCCCGTTTCCAGCCATTGATCTGCCCAATCGGACCTGGCCTTCCAAAACCATCGACAAGGCCCCAATCTGGCTCAGCTCTGACCTGCGTGACGGAAACCAGTCGCTGATCGAGCCAATGGATGGCGAAAAGAAGATGCGCTTCTTCAAGACGTTGGTGCAGGTAGGCATCAAGGAAATTGAGGTAGGCTTTCCCTCGGCCTCGCAAACCGATTTCGACTTTGTTCGCGAGCTGATCGAGAACGGGCATATTCCCGATGACGTGACCATTCAGGTGTTGACCCAGGCACGAGAAGACCTGATCGAGCGCACTTTCGAATCACTCAAGGGCGCTAAAAAAGCTATCGTTCATTATTACAACGCCTGCGCGCCGAGCTTCCGCCGCATCGTCTTCAGTCAGGATAAAGCGGGCGTCAAGGCCATTGCCGTAGAAGCTGGTCGTGTCATCAAGCGTCTCGCGGATGCCCGTCCGGAAACTCAGTGGCGCTTCGAGTATTCACCTGAAGTCTTTAGCTCCACCGAGACCGACTTTGCCGTCGAAGTGTGCAACGCGGTAATTGAAGTATTCCAGCCAACTCCGCAGAACCGTCTGATTCTCAACCTGCCGGCTACTGTCGAAGCCGCTACACCCAACATTTATGCTGACCAGATCGAATGGTTCTGCCGTCACGTTGATCGCCGTGACAGCGTTCTTGTCAGCTTGCATACCCACAACGACCGCGGCACTGGCGTTGCAGCCAGCGAACTGGGCCTGATGGCGGGCGCTGATCGAGTAGAAGGCTGCCTGTTTGGCAATGGCGAGCGCACCGGCAATGTGGATCTGGTGACCCTGGCCTTGAATCTCTACACCCAGGGTGTGGATCCCGAGCTGGACTTCTCCGACATCGATGCCGTTCGTAAGACGGTTGAAGAATGCAACCAACTGCCGGTCCACCCACGTCACCCCTACGTAGGTGACCTGGTTCATACCGCCTTCTCTGGCTCCCACCAGGATGCCATTCGCAAGGGCTTTGCCCAGCAGAAAGAAGATGCGCTCTGGGAAGTGCCCTATCTGCCAATCGACCCAGCTGACATTGGTCGTAGCTACGAGGCAGTTATTCGTGTCAACAGCCAGTCCGGTAAAGGTGGTATTACCTATTTGCTTGAACAGGAATACGGCATCAGCCTGCCCCGTCGCATGCAGATCGAGTTCAGCCAAGTCGTTCAAAAGGAAACTGACCGTCTGGGCCTGGAAATGACAGCCGAGCAGATTTACGGCCTGCTGGATAAGGAATATCTGAAAGCCAGTACGCCTTATCAGCTCAAGCGCCACCGCCTGCAGGAAGAGAACGGTACCAGTATCGTGAACCTGGAAGTAGCCGCGCATGGTGAAACCCAGCAGTGGCAGGGCTCGGGCAACGGCTCCCTGGAAGCACTCGTTTCGGCGTTGCCCGTACCGATTGAAGTGATGGACTATCACGAGCATGCCATTGGCGCAGGTGCCAATGCCAAGGCAGCTGCCTATATTGAAGTGCGCCTGGAGGGCGGTCGTCCGCTGCATGGCATCGGAATCGATGAAAACCTCACTACAGCCAGCTTCCGCGCCTTGTTTAGTGCGCTGAACCGCGCACTAGGCCAAGCTCAGTAAGCTAGGCGTCCAAGGTCGGCCTCGCTGATAGGCCGACCTTGGATATAAAAGGCAAGCGCATCCGCAGTTGTTCCTCTCCCTCGTCCCACCTTACGCAGCCCTTTCTCTTTTCTCCCTCCGCATGCTGTATGCAGCAAGCCAGAGAATTAGTTTTATCCTTTTCAACAAGGAATGAGTTTGCTTTGCTGAACTACAGCATAGCCTCATAACGGCCGATACACCGGTAGGCCTTTTCACTGCCCTGAGACAACACGACAGCAACCCCACAACAAAAGCAGCCTGCGCATTTCGTTCTGCTGTTCTGCCTTTTGTATTTTGCGGCAACGTTTTTCTGTCTAGCCTGGCAACAGGTGGCCGATACGATGGCTGCTCCATGGCACCCAGCGCCGTCCTGGCTGCCTTTCTGATTCACTCACGCTATACCTGTTGGCCATTGCTTATTGCTTGTGCCGTCGTGTTGCAAATGGCCGCTTCGGCAGGCTCAGGCCAACTCGTACTGAACAGTCTTAAGCTTCTGCCTGCCACGTTACTTGAGGCTACCCTGTCGGCCTGGTTGCTACGTTGCTACCTTCCTAAAGGTGCGTTTACTCGCAACATGGGTAACGTCATGCGATTACTCGTGCTCGGTATCTTCATTCCGGCAGTGGTAGGCGCTACCGTAGGCAGCCTGACCCTATCTACCCTGCTGCCGACAGAATCGAGCAAACCCTTATCTATCCTCTGGATGCACTGGTATACGGGCGACGTACTGGGGTTACTGGCCTTGCTGCCTATCAGTATGAGGAGTGGCTCGCTGACGTGGCGTGACTTTACTCAGCATTCGCCCACTGAATTTGTTGGGCTGACAATACTAACCCTCATCCTGACAGTTCTGGCGTTTCGCTATCTACCCTACCCCTATAGTTATACCGTCACACTATTACTTTTGCTGACGATTCGAATTAAACCATTTGGGATTACCTTGATCGGCGGGCTAGCGATCTGCCTGACTAGCCTGGCATTGACAGCAGGACTGATTCACTTGCCGCCTGTTAACTCCCTCCTCCAACAAACAGCATTGTATATTCCGCTCGCGCTGATGCAGATTCCTCCGCTGCTACTGTCTGTAGCGCTGCAGCAGAGCAGTGACGAACGACAGCGGCTCGCGCTGAGCGAGGCACGCTTTCGCAATGCCATGCGTTCGGCACCTTCCGGCATGGCGGTACCGACCTTATCCGGAGACATCTATAAGGCAAACCCAGCCTTTTGCCGGTTGTTGGGGTACTCCCGCGAAGACCTGCAGAACCGCGCCATGTCAGCCCTAACTCACCCAGAGGACTTGAGCAAGGCTCTAAGTCTTATCGGCCAATTGCTTCGTCAGGAAATTGAAGACTTCACGCTCGATATACGAATACTGCCTAAGCACAGTTCCCCTATATGGGTACGTGCCACGCTGTCGCCAATAGTGGAAGATGGAGGGCAGCTGTACTACCTGCTATTGCAGACTCAAGATATCGATCAGCAGAAACGCCTTGATCTTGAAACGAACCGGCTTAACGAGCGCATGCGATTAGCGACCCAGGCCGCGCAGGTTGGTATCTGGGAACTAGACCCTGAGTCGCTCACGTTTATCATCGACGCCAAAATGGCCGAACTGTATGGCGTTCCTCCGCATGACAAGCCGATCGATATGTACGCATGGCTTAATGCCGTCCATCCCGAAGACCGTACTGCTGTACATGATCAACTCAAAGCTGCCATTACCCAATGTACAACCTACGATACCGAGTTCCGGATCGTCCGCTCTAATGGTGTTATCTGTCATGTGCGTGCTGAGGGCATTGTTATCAGCCACTCGGGAAAAGCAGTGCGTATTGTGGGCAGCCTCCAGGATGTAACGGGATACAAACAACTGACCGAGGCATTGCATGAAGAAAAGGAGCGCCTGCAGGTCACGCTCGCATCGATTGGCGATGCGGTACTGACCACTGATATAGAAGGCCGTATTACATTCCTGAATCCAGCGGCCGAAGCCTTGACCGGCTGGATGCTCTCAGAGGCTCGGGGCTGCCCCCGTCAGGATGTGTTTCGCATCTTTAACAGCGAGACGCTTGAACCGCTGCCCAGCCCCGTGACGTGCTGCCTCGAAACCCAAACGATCCTATCGTCCAATGAGTCGGCAACTCTGGTTAACAGTCAGGAGGAACGCTACGACATTCAGGACTCAGTAGCGCCGGTCCGCACCCTCGACGGAGCTGTTATCGGTGCGGTTCTGGTCTTTCAGAACGTGACCAGCGCGCGTGCCTTGCAACGCGAGTTAAGTTACAACGCCTCGCACGATGCCCTGACCGGCCTTTTCAATCGCCTCAAGTTCGAGCAGGAGTTAAACCGCGCCTGGCAGAGCGCAAAGGAACGGCATGCAGTTCACGCCCTGTGCTTTATCGATCTGGACCGCTTTAAAATTGTCAATGATTCGGCCGGTCATGCTGCAGGCGACACGCTCTTACGCGAGTTAAGTCACTTGCTACGCGACACATTACGTGCATCCGACACCCTGGCGCGCCTGGGCGGTGACGAATTCGGGCTTCTCTTGTATGACTGTGACTTGCCTCAGGCCGAAGCGGTGGCCAACAAGCTGATCGCCGCTATTTCTGCAATGCGCTTTCAGTGGGAAGATCGGCTGTATGACGTTGGCGCCAGCGCCGGGATCGTCGCCATTACGGCTGAGGCCCGCAGCACAGCGGAGCTGATGAGCCAGGCCAATGTCGCCTGTTATGCAGCCAAACACAGCGGACGCAACCGTGCCGAGCTATACCAGGCAGGACGGGAAGAAGTGGAAAAGCAGCACCGGGAAATTCTTCTCGCCAGTGGTTTGCGGGATGCTCTTGAGCATGATCGTTTTACCCTGTATGCCTAGCCTATCGTCCCGACCCGCGAGTCGACCCAGGGTCCGCATGTCGAATTACTGCTGCGCTTACACAATAGTGAAGGCCACTTGATTTCGCCCGGTACGTTTATTCCCGCAGCTGAGCGCTTTGGACTAATGTCCAGTCTGGATCGCTGGGTAGTACGCCAAGTGCTCTGCGAACAGGCCACAGCCATTCAAGCTATAGAAGGACTCTCAGTAGGTATTAATCTCTCCGGCAATAGCCTGGACGACCCCTTGTTCCTGCCCTATCTGCTTGACCTGATCGCATGCTCCCCCCTGGCACCGGAGCGTCTTCATTTCGAACTGACCGAAACCGCTGTAGTCAGCAAGCTCAGCATCGCCTCGCGTCTGATCAATCGTCTGAGGGAGTTAGGCTGCAAGGTTGCCTTGGATGATTTTGGATCGGGGCTCAGCTCGTTCAACTACCTTAAAAACTTTGCCGTAGACATCATCAAAATCGACGGCAGCTTCGTCCGTCATTTGGATACCAATCCCCTGGATCAAACCATTGTCGCATCCATCCACCATATCGCCCGGCATCTCGGCGCTCAGACAGTAGCCGAATTCGTCGAGTCTCAGGCCGCCTTTGAACAGCTACAGGCCATTGGTGTTGACTATGCTCAGGGTTATGCCATTGGCAGACCCGAACCGTTCACAGAGACCTTGCAGCGCTTGCACTCCACCAAAGCTGCAGCTTCATCCGCTTTACCCTCGCGAACGATCAAGCGCTCCTCCAGTCACACATGGTCAGGAACCGGTTCAATCCAGGCCGGACCGTCATTCTTCACACACGGGAGGACTCTATGAGCCTGCGTCAATTGGGCAGCTCCGAATTACGCGTTTCGCCTCTGGCTTTTGGTGGCAATGTATTCGGCTGGACTGTGGATGAAGCCACTTCATTTACATTACTTGATGGCCTGGTAGACGCCGGGCTTAACTTTATTGACACCGCCGATACCTACTCGCGCTGGGCCCCAGGCAATAAGGGCGGCGAATCGGAAACCATCATAGGCAAGTGGTTGAAGAAAAGCGGCAAGCGCGACCACGTCGTGATCGCCACTAAAGTAGGCATGGAGATGGGCGACGGCAAAAAAGGGCTTCGGGCCGAGTATATCCAGCGCGCCGTAGACGACTCCCTTCAGCGGCTGCAAATTGATTGCATCGATCTTTATCAGGCCCATATCGACGACACGGACACACCACTGGAGGAAACCCTGCAAGCCTTTGCTCGCCTGATAGAGCAAGGCAAAGTGAGAGCCATTGGTGCCTCCAATTACAGCGCTGCCCGCTTGCGCGAAGCCCATGAGGTCTGTCAACGCCTGGGAATTCCCACCTATATAAGCCAGCAACCGCATTACAACCTGTACGAGCGCAAGGACTACGAAACGGATCTTGAGCCCACCGTACAGGATTTAGGTTTAGGCGTGATCAGCTATTACTCGCTTGCCAGTGGCTTCCTGACCGGCAAGTACCGGACGGGCGATGATCTCAAAGGCGCACGCAGTGAAGCTGTTAAGAAATACATGAACGAACGGGGCGTGACTATTCTCTCAGCTTTGGACGAGATTGCCGAAGAGCGCAATGTCACCCCGGCTCAGGTCGCCCTGGCCTGGCTGATCGCACGCCCCAGCGTCACAGCGCCTATTGCAAGTGCCACCTCGCTCGAACAGCTACATGATCTTGCCGCAGCTACCCGCCTGACCCTGAGCGACGACGATATCACCATGTTGAATCAGGCCAGCGCCTATTGATTAACGCCTGGGAGCGCCAAGCGTGATTTTTCCTGGCGCTCCCGCTTTCCTCCCTCTGTAAGACTCGACGACCTTCGCCTAGCGCGAAGGCGTGATGCTCTGGAATAAGCCCTCCGGCGAACGTCTTTTTACTGTCATGGTCCATTGAGGGCACAGGGAGAGAACGTCTGAGCGCATGAGCTCTTCTTATCCAACTTTGCTCACCTTACTCATGCCAGCAGTATCGGATGGTTCTTACTAGAAGCCGAACGGAGGAAGCTCCACCGTGCATATCGCAGATATGACCATGTTCTATGCACCCGCCAGTGGTGGCGTGCGTACCTATATCGATGCCAAACACAAACGTCTGCGTCGTTATCCGGGGGTACAGCACAGCGTGCTCATCCCGGGGCACGCCTATCGCCAGAATGGGGGTATTCATGAAATACCCGCTCCGGCACTACCTTTCGGCAAAGGTTACCGGTTTCCGGTCCGCCGTGGGCCCTGGCGCACCGTGCTGCACGAGTTACAGCCTGATTTAATCGAGGTAGGCGACCCTTACATGACAGCTTGGGCTGCGCTGGATGCAGGACGCCGTCTGGATGTCCCTGTGATCGGCTTCTATCATTCAGACCTGCCGCTCCTGGCCAGTAATCGTTTGGGTAACTGGTTCGGCAATAATATGAGCACCTACATCTCGCGCCTGTACCGCAGTTTTGACCGGGTCCTTGCTCCAAGCAAAGTCATGGCTGAAAAACTCGAGCGCATGGGCGTCAGGAATGTTTATGTGCAGCCGCTGGGTGTGGATCTAGAAACATTCACTCCCACGCTACGCGACCCCAATCTCAAACGGGAGCTAGGCCTGGACGAGTCGACACGACTAATGATCTTTGCCGGCCGCGGTTCGCGAGAGAAAAACCTACCTGTTCTGTTGGAAACCGCCCGCCAATTGGGAAAACCCTATCATCTGTTGCTGGTTGGCTCGAACATGCCAAGCCATGTGCCAGATAACGTCTCGATCATCAATGAGTTTCGTCCGGCCCATGAAGTAGCCCGCTTGATCGCTAGCAGTGATGTATTGCTACACGCTGGCCACCAGGAAACCTTTGGTTTGGTAGCACTCGAAGCCATGGCCTGTGGTGTTCCTGTCGTAGCGGTTCGAGCAGGTGCCTTGGCGGAAATCGTTCCGTTCAATACCGGTCGGCTCTGCCAGCCACACAACCCTGCTTCCATGGCTACGACCATATGCGAACTGTTCGAGGATGATGCTCGCTTGGTGGGCCGTCAGGCTCGGCAGCATGTTGAAGCACATCATGCATGGGATACCGTGGTCGCCGGGCTGTTGGCACATTATCATGCCGTCCTCGGCACAGTAGAGATTCCGGTAGCCGCACATGGCTGAACGTAACGTAATGCTGGTACTACATGACGTAGCACCTGAAACCTGGAACGACTATCGCCCCTTCGTGGAAGCGGTAGACGCCTTGGGCAACATTCCAATGACGCTCTTGGTCGTTCCTGATTTTCATCATCGCAATTCCATTGACAAGGATCCGGCGTTCATTCAACTAATGGATCAGCGCCTCACCCGAGGCGATGAACTGGCGTTACATGGTTACTTTCATTGTGACGACGCTTCATCGCCATCTACTCCTCGGGATTGGTTCATGCGCCGGGTTTACACATGGGAAGGTGAGTTCTACACACTGAACCAAGCACAGGCTCGCGAGCGACTGAACCACGGCATGGCGTTGTTTCAACGTTTCGGCTGGCCTCTGCACGGTTTCGTAGCGCCTGCCTGGCTGATGAGCGAAGGTACACGCCGCGCCCTGAGTGAAACACCGCTGCGCTATACCAGCGACCCTCAGCATTTCTATCTACTGCCCGACCATACCCGAATCGACGCACCTGGCCTTGTCTGGAGTGCACGTAGCCCTTGGCGTCGGGGCATGTCGTGGCTCTTTAGTGAGCAAGCGGCGCGCCGCCATCGCAAGGCCCCCCTACTTCGTCTTGGCTTGCACCCTGTAGACATGCGCCACGATTTTTCACGGCGCTACTGGCTTGATCTATTAAAGCGCCTGATGAATGAAGGACGTGTTCCGATTAACAAGATCAACTGGCTCAACCGGCATTATTTACACGAGCGGCAGGCAGCATGACCCGAGGCTTCTGGCTGCTAGTGAGTGCCCTCATCGCAGCCGTATTGATTCCCCTTTTACTGGGCGGAACCGGTCTTCTAGGACGTCTACTCGATTTTCCCTTGGATTTACTGGCGCTGATGCTGGGCATGATTCTGGTGTGCTGGAATATCAATGCCATCCGCTTGCGACTGCTGCTGCGCCGGCTACATCGCACCACACACTTGCGTGCGCTGGGAATCGTTATGGCAAGTGAATTCGCCTTTTGCGCCACCCCCGGCGGTGCAGGCGGTCCGTTGACATTAATGGCGCTCCTGGCACGTCGTGGTGTACGCCCTGCCCAAGCGACTGCTGTGTTCGCAGTGGACCAACTCAGTGACCTACTGTTTTTTGTTTTCGCCCTGATCGGTATTCTGATTTATGCCGTTTTCCATGCACTTAGTCCGCATGTAGGCTGGTTGCTGGGAGGCAGCGCAGCACTGCTGACAGGCGTGATCATTGTAGTCCTAGGCGTGGCGCGTTATCACCGTACGGTTCTACGAACCAACGGGCGGTTGCTTCGACTGCTGGGTATGGAGCCGCTTAAGCGACTGCACTGGGGACGCAAGGTCTTACGCTTCCGCAACGCCCTGCAAGACAGCTTGCGAATGCCCAAGACCGTACTCGTGAGCGTATTCCTCTTGAGTTCGCTACATTGGCTGCTGCGAAATAGCATCCTCTATATGACCCTGATCGGACTGGGCTCCACTATTCCGTGGGCATGGACCTTCCTGGTTCAGATGCTGGCCATGACGGCCGGTCAGGCCAGTCTGCTTCCCGGTGGTGCAGGAAGCGCAGAGCTGGCCTCAGGCGCTTTGCTTACGCCCATGGTCGGTACGGCGACCGCGGGTGCTGCCATTCTAATCTGGCGCTTCGTGACCTATTACTTCTATCTGATCGCAGGCGCCCCGGTATTCATCCACTTAGCCGGACGGCCTCTGCTCAAACGCCTGATTCGCTTTCGTCGGCCACAGCCCTAGTCAGGCTGGCCCATAACTCAGTGGCACCTGGAAAATCGGTGCCGCTGTTTTCTCCAAGAGCGTCGAGATCGAAGCGTTGCGTGCAGCCCTCTCCAATCACCGGCGGCAGAGCAGCAGTGGCTCGCTCGAAAGGATCGGCCATAAAGGCCTCCTGTCAGTCGAATACGACTGTTTTATTGCCATGTACGATTACACGATCCTGCAGGTGATAACGCAAGCCACGCGACAGCACCATCTTTTCTACGTCCTTGCCTAAGCGCACCAGGTCTTCGACATTGTCGCGGTGGCTGATTCTGACTACATCCTGCTCAATGATCGGGCCGGCATCCAGCTCTTCGGTAACATAGTGGCACGTAGCACCGATTAGCTTTACTCCACGCTGGGCTGCCTGATGGTAGGGCTTGGCCCCTACGAAAGAAGGCAGGAAGCTGTGATGGATATTGATCACCTGATGGGCATAGCGCTGGCAAAGATCGGGAGGCAAAATCTGCATATAGCGCGCCAGCACAACGGTATCGGCTTGGTACTCATCGATCAGTTTAGATACTTCGGCGAAAGCCACCGACTTGTCAGCTGGATTTACCGGAACGTGAATATAAGGAATGCCATGCCACTCCACCATGCTGCGTAAGGCATCGTGGTTAGAAATAACGCAGGGAATCTCGCAATCGAGTTCGCCACTGTGCCAGCGGTGCAGCAGATCGGCCAGACAATGGGACTCCCGACTCGCCATTAAAACAACGCGCTTTTTAACATCCGAGTCGGTAATACGCCATTGCATGGAAAACTCGCGAGCAATAGGCGCAAACGCTTGATGAAATCCCTTCAAATCGAAGGGTAATGAGTCGGCTCGTATTTCATGACGCATGAAAAACCAGCCGCTTTCGGTATCGGAATGATGGCTAGCTTCGCTAATCCAGCCATTGTAAGTTGCTAGAAAATTACTAACTTTCGCAACGATACCGACGCCGTCCGGGCAGGCAATCACCAGACGAAAAGTGCGCATAACAAAACCTCGACAAAAGCGGAAGTCGCTATTCTAGCGGTACGCGTGAAAAACTTCAGCCTGTGAATAGTCTTTCCTGCATTTTAACAGAGCCATGGCTTTAACTATTAGTTAAATAGCCAAGCACTATTTCAATTTAAAATTAAATAAAACTTCAAAGGTCGGGTTTACTTGATCTTAACGCCCCACTATCATAACTAAAAATAGCCCAGTCCTTGCATTGCAGGTAATAGCATGTCCCTTATTAATGAATACCGCGCTACAGAAGAAGCTATCAAAGAGTTACAAGAGCGCCTGCACAATCTTTCTCAAGACGAAAAGCTGAAGAAAGAACTCGAATTCGAAGAAAAACTTCGCGCACTGATGGGTGAATATCAAAAGTCTCTGCGCGATATCATCGCTATTCTCGATATCGACGCTAAAAACAGCCGCGCTTCCCGCACTTCAAACAAAGCCAATCAAGGCTCAGCCACCAAGCGTGCGCGTAAAGTTAAGCAGTACAAGAACCCTCACACCGGTGAAGTCATCGAAACTAAAGGTGGCAACCACAAGACATTGAAAGAGTGGAAGGCTAAGTGGGGCGCCAATGATGTAGAAAGCTGGGCCTCGCTGCTGGATTGATTTCAGCAGAAGACCCAAAACGCCAGCCTTGCTGGCGTTTTCTATTTAAGGGGGTAAAACATTTGAGATTTATACCGTCATAAGAGAATGCAAAAGTTAGTTTTGCATCACTAATCCCTGTACAACGGGGCCTATATACCTGCGGCTAAAAAAGTTAACGGCTCAAAGCTGAAAACGCGTTCGCAACGCTTGAGCATGCATACGCCAGGACTCCAGTAATGCCTGCTGAGCTTCGCTGGCCGTCAATGCCAATGTATGCAAGCTTTCTTCAAAGGAGGCTAGTGTGTTTGGCGCTCCCATGGCTGCATCACTTAACCGTTGCCGGCAAAAATGGGTCCATCGTTCCTGTTCATCGGTTTTCAATGTATGGAAAAAGTTACGGGCTCGGTAACGAAAAAATAACTCAGGTAAACGGCTATCGTTAAATACCCAGCTATCGTGTCCCAGTACTGCCTCTTCACACTTAGGAATTCGATCGCACAACTTACGGTCCTGTTCACATATAAAGCCTTCGTACAGTCGCTGTTCAGGATCAAAATGAGCTGCGTCTCTGCTTATTTGATAAAGCTGCGACAATTTGTCCTTCCAAAGTGACTTTCTATCCTGCAGCCAGGCTGCCCGCCGCTTATAAAGTTTCAAGTTAATACTTAACCGCTCTTGGTCAACTTCGCGCAATACACTCAACGGAGCTAAAACCGGGCATCGGTTAATCTGAATAAGTTTGAGGGGTATCGGTAATTCTCCCGCCGCTAGTTCATCGCGCCGGGTATAAAGACGCTGATGTAGCGTAGGCACATCCAGTTCGATCAAAGGAACAGGATCTTCATGCAGATCACAGACGATTAAGGCATTGCGATTACGAGGATGCCAAGCCAACGGAAGTACGAGTGATAGAAAACTACGCTCTGCTGAAAAGCGTCCCGAAACATGTACCAAAGGCTTCATTAAAGTAATGTGCTCCAAGACGGAGCGTTTGTGGCGCAGCTGATAAAGAAAATGATACAGCCGTGGCTGGCGCTCACGAATTAGGCGGGCTAGGGCAATCGTAGCCTGAACATCAGACAAGGCGTCATGTGCTTGGCCATGATCAAGCCCGTTGGCCTCTGTCAGGCGCTCCAGCTTGAGCGTTACTCGTCCGCCCTCCTGAGGCCATTCGATCCCGTCTGGACGCAGAGCATACGCCGCACGCAATACATCGATCAGATCCCACCGCGTGTTCCCGCCTTGCCACTCGCGGGCATAAGGATCGTAAAAGTTACGATACAAGCTGTGTCGGGTTACTTCATCGTCGAAACGTAAGGTGTTGTAGCCCGCAGAGCAGGTACCGGGATGGCTTAAATGGCTATGCAGCCGGGCCATGAAGGCCGCCTCGGATAGCCCTTCACGTAATAATCTCTCTGGCGTGATGCCCGTAATCAGGCATGCTGCTGGATTCGGCAAAATATCGTCAGCCAGCCGGCAATAAAGATTAAGCGGCTCGCCAATGATGTTGAGATCTTCGTCCGTGCGCAGGCCTGCCACTTGAAGAGGTCGATCACACCGGGGGTTGGTGCCCGTGGTTTCGAAGTCATACCAAAAAAGAGTCTGGCTCACGCTAAAGCTCTCCTAGCCAAAAAGCGCGTCGAGTCTACCACTGTCGAATTTGTTGTTGCCTTGTGGGTCATCTGATCGCTAGGCTTTGCCCCCTCAAGCTATACAACCAGCGAAGCGTTTACTGTACCGGCTGGGGAAACGACATCATCAAGGAGTGATTGCATGTCGAAAGGGTCCAACTTTAATTCTTCGCGGAAGAATGCCGTACCGCAGCGGCTAATACTCTGCCGGCAAGGCCTTTGATGCCCTGGCTCCGTTCGCTCTGACTGCGTACCTAGAAAGGATTTTAACGCGTTCATGTCTGCCCCTTTTCCTCTGGATACGCTGTACCGGGTCGAAACCCCAGAATCCATCGACTTGGCATTACGCCCGGCCAGCCTCTTGCCGCGCGCCCTGGCCTATGCCATCGATTTGGCTATTCGAGGCGTCATCTTGGGCGCTGCTTATGGAGTACTAAGCTTTTTCGGTGCACTAGGTGTTGGTCTAATCGCCCTGCTGACTTTTCTGGTCAGCTGGTGGTACATGGTGTTATTCGAAGTGTTAGCGCAAGGACGCTCGCCTGGAAAACGCTACATGAAACTGCGCGTTCTGCATGACGATGGCACACCTGTCGGCTGGTCAGCTTCGTTGCTACGCAATCTGTTGCGTGTAATTGATCTGCTTCCCTTTGGTTATACGCTGGGCATTTTGAGCAGTTTGCTGCATCCGGCTTTCAAAAGGCTGGGCGATTTGGCAGCAGGCACCTTAGTCGTACACGACGAAACGCCTCAGCCGGCAGCGGCACCGCTGGACGTGATTCCGCTGACACCTCCTTTTCTGCTTAATCTTGCGGACCAGCAGGCTATCCTGGCCTTTAGCGAGCGGCGTGAAACCCTTACGTCAGCACGACGCGAAGAGCTGGCTAGTTTATTGACCGAGCCGCTGGGTACCGATTCCCGGGACGCGAGTACTCGCCTAGACCGCATTGCACGCGGCTTGATGGGTTCAACGTCATGAAACAGTCTCCGTTCGAACATCGCTATCAAGCCGAGTGGGTACGCTTCGACGAGCACCTTGGCTTGCTTGAGAAACGTCGTCCGCTGGCATCACCCGAGGACATCAAGCGCTTCGCCGCTAATTACCGACGCCTTTGCCAGCACTTGGCACTTGCTCAGGCACGTGGTTACAGCCCCGGCCTGGTAGATCGGCTTCGCCAATTGACCCTGCGTGGGCATCAGCAGTTGTACCGTCACCGTGGAAACCCCGGCCAGCGCCTCATACGCTTTCTGCTAACGGACTTTCCCCAACTCGTTCGTGAAGAATGGCGCGCCGTCGCTGCCGCCAGCCTGCTTTTTTACGGCAGTCTTCTTGTAATGGGGGTTCTGATTTATTACGTGCCCGACCTTGTCTATAGTCTGCTCGACCCTGCTCAGGTAGCCGACATGGAAAGCATGTATGCACCTGACGCCAAGCGCATCGGCGCCCTGCCGGAACGAGCCAGCAGCCAGGATTGGCAAATGTTCGGCTATTACATCCGCCATAACATCGGCATCGCCTTTCAGACCTTCGCCGGCGGACTGCTTTATGGCCTGGGTAGTCTGTTCTTCCTGTTATTCAACGGCATGACCATTGGCGCGGTAGCAGGTTACTTGACTCAACTAGGCTCTGGCGTGACGTTCTGGCCGTTTGTCATTGGTCACGGCGCGTTTGAGCTCACGGCGATCACGCTGGCCGGCGCGGCAGGGCTCAAGCTGGGGGCTGCCTTGGTCGCTCCTGGCCGTCAACGCCGTAGCGAAGCCTTGCGATTGGCCGCCCGGCGCTGCGTTGGCCTGGTCATTGGCGTAACCATACTGCTGGTACTGGCCGCCTTTACCGAAGCCTACTGGTCTTCCTCGGCCGCTCTTTCAGTCTGGATCAAATACAGTGTAGGCGCCTTGCTCTGGCTGGCCGTCGGTGCCTATTTCATATGCCTGGGAAGAGACTCGCATGCGTCTGACCGATAGCCAGGCAGTGATTCGCCCCCGGAGCCCCTGGGAAGCACTCGATCTTGGCGTGCACCTGGCGCGTACCCATGCGGGTATACTGTTCAAAAGCTGGGCCCTGCTCACTCTCCCGCTTCTTGCCCTGCTAACCCTTTTACTCTGGGACTACCCATCCCTGGTCTTTCTCTTGTTTTGGTGGCTGAAACCGTTGTTCGATCGGCTTCCCCTGCACGTTCTGGCACAGGGCCTTTTTGGCGATACGCCTAGCGTTCGGCAAGCGCTACAGGCCTATCTGCGCCTCGCAAAAGGGCAACTTATCGCTAGCCTTACCTGGCGCCGCTTCAGCCTGCAACGTAGCTTCCTGCTACCGGTCCAACAGTTGGAAGGTCTTTCCGGTACACCTCGATTAACCCGGGTACGCCTGCTAACTCAGCACAGCAGCCGTACGGCCCGTGCACTAACGTTGATTGGTGTTCATATCGAATTAGCGCTGTACCTGGGCGGCCTTGGACTAGTCTATCTTTTTATTCCAGCACAAATGGTCGAACAGCTGGACTGGTTCAAGCTACTCGATGTCGAAGCGCACGGCCTGCTCTGGATAGAACACCTGACAAACCTGATTTATGCCTTGGTTCTGCTGATTTGGGAGCCGGTGTATGTTGCCTGTGGCTTCACCCTTTATCTTAATCGTCGAACAATTCTGGAAGGCTGGGACATCGAACTGGCGTTCCGCCGTTTACGTCAACGCTTGCTGGGTACGGCCTATGCCCTAGTGCTTGCAAGCTGTGCCGGCCTGCTCTCTATTCAACCCGTACCAGCCCTGGCTGACGAAGAAACGGCAGTTTGCCCGTTGCCTCCGTCTGAGAGCAGCGGACCAGATACCCCACGCCTGCTAAACCAGCCATTGACCAGCGAGGCGGCCCGGCAGCAGATCAAGGCCGAACTGGAAAAGCCACCATTTAGAAACGAAGAAAAGCATCTTGAATGGCACTTCGGCCATAATTCATCCCAGACCTCTTCTTCTCAGGATCTCACCCTCCCTGGCGGCTTACTCTGGTTTATCCGCCATACCGCGCAGCTACTTGAAGTCATGCTTTGGACGCTGCTGGGCTTGGGCCTTCTCTGGATTCTGTGGCATTACCGCGCCGGGCTTTCCCACTTCATTCCGCGCACCCGAAAAGCCCGTCCTGTCGTTCATGTCATGCCAGAACACCTGTTTGGCCTTGATGTCACACCGGAGAGTTTACCGGCCGATCTACCCGCCGAGGTGGAGCGACTTTGGCCCACTCATCCTCGTGAGGCGCTGGGCCTGCTTTATCGCGGTCTGCTCAGTCGATTACTACACGATTTCCAACTGCCCCTGAGAGAAGCTCATACCGAAGGGGAAATACTCTCGCTGGGCGAGCAACGCATACCGGCCGAAACCCAACGTTATCTGCATGAGGTTACTCGACACTGGCAGGGCATTGCCTATGGCCATCGTCTTCCGAGCACAGAAGCAATGAAAGCACTCTGCGCCTCTTGGCGAGCATTGTTCGCAACGAAGGCCAGAGCATGACGCGTCGCGCTTATGCCTTGGCCGCGGTTCTTATGCTGGCAACCCTGACAGCGCTAGGTCTGTGGGGCTCACGCGCCATCACAATCGAGGAAACGCTCAAGGACCGTGGTCCTAGTCCAGAAGCCCGGCACAATCCTTATCTTGCTGCCGAGCATTTTTTGCGTCGCCAACATGTCGATGTGCAGCACAGCGATTCTTTCCATATCATCGATACCCTGCCTACAGCAGGACATACCGTACTGATCTTGTCTGATCGGCAACGCATGACACCCTTGCAAAGCCAGCAGGCCTTGGAATGGGCACATCGTGGCGGGCACCTCGTCGTCGTGGCAGACCGGCTCTGGGATGACAATCTTGGCAAGAGCGGCGACCCGATCCTTGACCCGCTGGGTATAGAGCAGCACCTGACCAAAGACCTCGAGCCGCCTGATGAGGCCACCGCGAAGGAGCGTTGGGCACATCTGACCCAGCTGTATTTGGAGAACGAACAAGCACCGGCCTACATCGGTTTTGATGACGACTATCATCTGAACGACTCACAGAACCGGGCGCTGGCTTGGGCCAATAGTGCTGCGGCCACCCATATGGTACAGCTGGCCTGGGGCAATGGTCTCATTACTGTACTCACCGATCCCTGGATCTGGCAGAACACTCAGATCGACCAGTACGACAATGCCTGGCTACTCTGGTACTTGACCCAGGATAGCCATGTCACATTGCTCTATCGAATAGATAACGATAACCTGGCCACGCTACTGGTAACTTATTATCCCGAGGCGCTGGTTGCTCTTGCTCTTCTCCTTGTGTTGGCCTTGTGGCACGTGGCCTTACGCCAGGGCCCTGTCCTTCCTGCCATGCCGCGAGACCGGCGCCAGCTGGCCGAGCACCTGCGCGCCAGCGCCGAATTCATTCGCCGACAGGCCGGCTTCGCACCGCTGATCCATCTGCTGCAACGTGATATCCAGCAACGCGCTCGTCGACGCCATCCTGGCTTCGAGCGACTGGCTGTTGCCGAGCAATGGCAAACCCTGAGTCGCCTGACCCGGCGCGCCCCTCAGGAAATTATTCAGGCAATGCGACCTCTCCCTCCCGGCCGATTAAAAACTGCTGATTTCATCCGGCACGTAGCGCGTCTTCAACAGATAAGAAGAGCCTTATGACCCGCATGATTCTTTTACCGCATCCCCCTGTAAGGACCGTTCAATGACCGACTCCACCTCCCCTGTGTCTACGCCTCCTGATCCAGCGGCGCAACGCCAGCGGGCGAGTCAACTTGCCCAGGCCCTGCGTCAAGCCTTGAGCAAGGCGCTTATTGGCCAGAGCTCAATCATTGACGACGTGCTCACCGCCCTGATTGCTGGCGGTCACGTGCTTATCGAGGGCGCTCCCGGCCTGGGTAAAACGCTCCTGGTCCGTGCCTTGGCTCGCTGCTTTGACGGTAGCTTCGCTCGGATCCAATTCACTCCTGATCTGATGCCCAGCGACATCACTGGACATGCGGTGTACGACCTGACCACCGAGCAGTTCAAACTGCGCAAGGGACCTGCGTTCACCCATCTACTTCTGGCCGATGAAATCAACCGTGCGCCTGCCAAGACCCAGGCCGCGCTGTTGGAGGTGATGCAAGAGCGTCAGATCACCCTTGAAGGCCGGGCCCTTCCCGTTCCGCAGCCGTTCATGGTTCTGGCTACTCAAAACCCGATTGAGCAGGAAGGCACCTATCCGCTGCCTGAAGCCGAACTGGATCGGTTCATGTTCAAGCTGTACATCGACTACCCCAGCGAAGAGGACGAGCGCCTGCTGGTCCGCCAGGTAACACGTTCTACCCGCAGCGACATGCTCGATATCATTCCGCTGCGCCCATTACTGCAAGCCAAGGACATTCTGGCCATGCAGAAGATCGCAGCCGAGCTGACCGTTGACGAGCAGGTACTGGATTATGCCGTCCGCCTGACACGGGCAACACGGCAGGGTGCGGGCCTCGCTCTGGGGGCCGGCCCCCGCGCCTCTATTGCCCTGATTCGAGGGGCGCGTGCCCGTGCCCTGCTGCGCGGTGGTGACTTTGTGTTGCCGGATGACATCAAGCAGTGCGCGCTACCCGTTCTGCGGCACCGTGTTCGCTTATCGCCTGAGCTGGAAATCGACGGCCTTTCGGTCGACCGTTTGCTTCGCCAGCTCCTGGACCAGGTACCGGCCCCGCGCCTGTAGAGCAATCGCCATGAAACCCTCTCGCCGCTTCCTAATCATGCTTGTGGTACTGCTGGCCTGTGCGATGCTCCTGGGCACTCTAAAGGCACTGGCCGTCGCTCTGCCGGAGCACCTACATACCGCCTGGTGGGGATTGGGGCTGGCTCTGCTTGTCGCAGCGGCCATCGATGCACTGCTGGCCTATCGGCAGAAACCGCTCCGTATCGAGCGCTACCTGCCAGGCCAGTTACCGCTCGGGCGCTGGAGCGATATTGAGTTAAAGGTACACCATGCCTTCCCGCATGAAGTGCTCATCGAACTTTACGACCATGTACCTTGCGGTATGGAACAGGATGCACTTCCGCTCAAGGTACTGCTCAAGCCAGGCTTGACTACCCAGACCCACTACCGAATACGTCCGTTGCAGCGCGGCGCGTTTATCTATCCTCATTGTGAAGTATTGACTCCCAGTCCATTTACTCTGTGGCAGCGACGCCAGCGCCTTGAGCTGCATAGTGAGACCCGTGTTTATCCCGACTTTGCCCGCCTCTATGACAGCACCCCGCTGGCTGCCGAGCAATGGCTCGGCCAGTTGGGTGTCCGCCAGAAGCCACGACGCGGGCTGGGACAGGATTTCCATCAACTTCGTGAGTTTCGCGAAGGCGACACACTGCGGCAGATAGATTGGAAAGCGACGGCACGTAAAGGCGTGCCCATTGCCCGGGAGTACCAAGAGGAGCGCGATCAGCAAATCCTGTTTTTACTAGACTGCAGCCGGCACATGCGTAGCCAGGACGGAGAACTGACCCATTTCGATCAGGCTCTGGATGCCTGTCTGCTCCTCGCCCATGTGGCCTTGCGTCAGGGCGACGCCGTAGGTTTGAGTACATTCGCAGAGGAGTCGCCTCGCCATGTTGCGCCGGGCAAGGGTAATCGACAGCTCGGCGTTTTGCTCAATACCGTTTATGACCTCCAACCCACCTTGGCACCACCCGACTACAGTAGTGCCGTTCGGCTGCTACTGACCCGCCAGCGCCGTAGAGCCCTGATCGTACTAGTGACCAACCTGAAGGACGAAAACGACGAAACACTGCGCCTGGCCCTCGACCGGCTCGGCACCCACCATCGTGTTCTGATAGCCAGTTTGCGCGAGGAGATTCTGGATACGCTGGTCGAGCGTGACGTGCATACGTATGAAGAAGCTCTGGCGTATTGCGGCGCGGTGGACTACCGCAACGACCGGCAGACCCTGCATGAGCGACTCGGTCATACAGGGCTTACACTGATTGATGCACTCCCTGGCGAACTCGGGCCTGCTCTCGTGACACGTTATCTGGGCTGGAAGAAGGCAGGCGTTCTGTAACGTCCGCCTGATCTATACAGACTGATGGGCCGAATTGAAGCTGAAGTAGTGGCGCAATGATTCGACCAGGTCGATATAGTCTGCCGGCGGTGCCGCCAGAGAAAAGCCCGAGTCGTAATAGCCGGGCGTAACGTCTTCCCGGCTCCACTGGCAAGTAGCATCAAAATCAATGAAATGGAGCTGTCCGTCTCGCCCAGGCACTTTTAGGCGCAGCTCGAAGGTGCCACTGACCAACAAAGGCAGCTCACTGATCAGCAACATACCGTCCAGAGAGATGTTACCCAGATACCCCATGGGTTTGTCCGTGAAACGGTTGAACACCTTCAGGAAGTAAGGCAACTGATGGCGTTCGATGTGGCGATTTTGTTTCATTGGACCCTATCCCTGAATTAACAGCCAAGGCGTCTGGCACAAGACGCCTGTCGGTGGACAAGCATAGCGAGATACAACCGAGACAGCATCATTACCGAGCAGGCAACGGTTTCAGCGGCTGTGCCTGGATGACTACCGGTCGAGTACCGTCCAATCCCAGCTGGCTAAGCGTGTCCAGACGCGCCCGCGCCCGGTAGGCATACTCACTGGATGGATAACGTGCTTCGATGAAACGATAGGTTTCTGCAGCATCTACGTACAGCTTCTGCCGCTCCAGGCACTGCCCACGCAGCATCGAGATTTCCGGCTGCAGCCAGGGTCGTGCGCGACTCTTGCGCTCGGTCTGGGACAACTCGAGCATGACACGCTCGCAATCACCCTTAGCATAAGCCGTATAGGCCTTGTTGAGATGACGATTCATTGAAGCACTAGTGCAACCGGCCAGGAAAGCCGCTAACAGCGCAAATACTATATAACGCATGATTGATCCTCCGTGCCCGGGTTATCGGCCGCGCCGTCATTCCCTGAAGCGCGCCTGTCTACCATGAATTCAAGCACTACTTTTATGAATTGACGTGCTGAAACAAAACCTTTCATGTGCCTGCAGCCTCAGCAAGGCTACAATGCTCCTGTCTTGAAGCTAAACGTCAGAGTCGGCTGCTGTACTGCCGCCTCACGGTTGAACCCTCTGAAAGGAAGACCTGAATGATTTATCGCCGTACCAAGATTGTCGCTACCCTCGGCCCCTCCAGCAATTCGCCCGAAGTTCTCGAGCAGCTGATTATCGCTGGCATTGACGTAGCTCGCCTAAACTTCTCCCATGGGACTCCCGATGAACACCGGGCCCGCGGTCAACTGGTACGCGAACTAGCTGCCAAGCATGGTCGCCATGTCGCTCTGCTGGGCGACCTTCAGGGCCCCAAGATCCGGATTGCTAAATTCATCGACAAACGCATCCAGCTCAAGGAAGGCGAAACCTTCCGCTTGTCCACGGTACATCCGCGGGATGCGGGAACCCAAGAAGTTGTAGGTATTGACTATCCTGGCCTGGTTACCGACTGCCATGTAGGCGATGAATTGTTGCTTGACGATGGCCGCGTGGTGCTACGCGTCGAGGGCGTTACCGCCAACGAATTGCATACTGTTGTACTGATTGGCGGCCCGCTGTCCGACCACAAGGGCATCAACCGCCGTGGTGGTGGTCTTACCGCACCGGCGTTGACCGACAAGGATCGCCAGGACATCAAACTGGCCAGCGAGATGGAAGTGGACTACTTAGCTGTATCCTTCCCGCGTGATGCGGCCGACATGCAGGAGGCTCGTCGCCTGCTGGAAGAGGCCGGTGGCAAGGCTTGGCTAGTTGCCAAGATCGAGCGCGCCGAAGCGGTAGCCAATGACGAAGCTCTGGATGGCCTGATTCAGGCAAGTGATGCCGTGATGGTGGCTCGAGGTGACCTGGGCGTAGAAATCGGCGACGCCGAGCTGGTTGGTATCCAGAAGCGCATCATTTCCCATGCACGCCGTTTCAACAAGGCCGTGATCACGGCGACTCAAATGATGGAGTCGATGATTAGCAACCCGATGCCGACCCGTGCTGAGGTGTCTGACGTGGCCAACGCCGTGCTCGACAATACCGACGCCGTCATGCTGTCGGCCGAAACCGCTGCTGGCCAGTATCCGGTCGAAGCCGTCAAGGCCATGGCCCGCATTTGTATCGGGGCGGAAAAGCAGCCGACCAGCAAACTGTCCAGTCACCGTCTGGGCCAAACGTTTACCCGCTGGGACGAAAGTATTGCGTTGGCGTCCATTTACGTAGCCAACCACTTCCCAGGCGTAAAGGCTATCATCAGCCTGACCGATAGCGGCTATACCCCGCTGATTATGTCGCGTCTACGTTCCTCGGTACCGATCTTCTCGTTTGCGTCCTCCCGAATCACCCAGGCCCGTACCGTTCTGTTCCGGAACGTATACACCATTCCCTTCGATCCTAAGTCCATGCCGTCCGACAAAGTCAGCCAGGCGGCTGTAGATGAATTACTCAAGCGCGGCATTGTTGAGCGTGGCGACTGGGTCATTCTGACCAAGGGCGACAGCTATACCAAACGAGACGGCACCAATACCATGAAGATGTACCGTGTTGGTGATCTGCTGGTATAACCTGCAGATGCACGAAAAAGCCGCCCTAGGGCGGCTTTTTCATTTCTGTCCCAAGGCTTTGGAGAGGTAAGTGTCCGTTAGCAGCCGCCCCTTCGGCAAACCTGCCATGAACAGGCGGCGCGATACCGCCTCGATGAAGCTTGGGCCGCCACAAGCCAGCGCCAGCGTTTGTCGGGAACTCAGGCGCAGCCCCTTCAACCAGTCAGGCCATTGCTCAGCCGTCAGGTACTCTACTGTTAGGTGATCATAGCGCTCTGCCAGATCATCAAACGGTTCACGCAAATAGTGACCAGTACGCTCGGTGGCGCGGTGCACCAACCTTATCGGTCCTAGATGCTCCTGCCTTAGAGCTTCTCGTACGATACTCCACAACGGCGCCATTCCTGTTCCAGACCCTATCAACAGCAACGGGACCTCCTGAGCATCGACGGGATAATGAAGTGCGCCATCGCTCAGGTTACCTAATCGAATCGGGTCGCCAGGACGCAACCGCCGTGCGGCATCGCAAAAAGTACCAGGCCGACTGCAATCCAGATGAAAGGAGAGCCCGACATCTTCATTCGGCACACTGGCAAAAGAATAAGGTCTCGCAATATCTCCATTCCAGAGCAAGACATGCTGCCCTGCTCGGTAGCGCAGCGGTTGAGACGACTCGAGACAAATTTCGAGTACGTTTTCTGCCAGCCATTGGGTGTATGTGACCTGCGCTAGAAGCGCATCGCGTGCTGGGTCGAACAGGGCAATCTCGACCGGAGCATGTACCTGACATTGACAAGCAAGCCGCCACCCTTCAGCTCTTGCACTTGCCGTCAACGCTTCGGGCTGAAGATCGGTCAAATCGCCTTGGATCAGGCGGATCTTACAGGCCTGACAGCTGCCAGCCCTGCAGCTGTAAGCAACCGGTAGCCCTGCATCAAGAAGACTGTCGAGTAACGTGGATCCTGCATCCGCGGACCACTCTTTTCCCCCGACCCGAACTTCTGGCATGTCACGACTCCCATGCCGCCTCGCACCGGTTGCGGCCATTACGTTTGGCGCGATACAGCGCCTGATCGGCCAATTGCAAGGCCTCGTCCAGCGTGTGCTCGTTCACGAGGAGACTTATGCCGATAGAAACGCTCAAGGAACCGCCTTGTACAGCATCGAGAGTCACCTGTGAAAAGGCTTGTCGTAAACGTTCACAACAGGCATGAACCTGCTGCGGATCGCTGAAGGGTAACAGCAGTACGAACTCCTCACCACCGTAGCGGGCCAGGACATCCTGCTCACGCAACCCGCGTGTCGCTATGGATGCAAAAGCCTTCAGTACCTCATCGCCTGCTGCATGACCGAACTGATCATTTATCTGCTTGAAGTAGTCCAGATCAATCAAAGCCAATCCATGCATGCGACCATGGCTCAGTCGATGTAGTGCTTCATTGGCCACTTGTAAGAAGTATCGCCGATTACGCAGCCCTGTAAGTTCATCCGTAATGGCCTGCGTCTCCAGTTGATGCATGAGATGCCGTAGGTTGTTCTGGTTTACCTCAAGGGCATAACGACGCTCGCTCAGTTGCTGGCGAACGCGCTGGTGATGACGTGCAAAGGCAATCAGGCAGATCAGTGTAACGATCAGAGCCGCCCCCTGAACCTTCATCATGTTTTCTGCCTGGGGCAACAAGGGCTGGCGCATAAGCCACAAGCACAATCCAGTATAAGAAAAATAGGCAATACTCGCGCAACGGATAAAAGCGCCGAGCTGCATCCGGAAGATACCCAGCATTAACAAAAGGGCATAGAACACCAGAAAGGTGCCACGCAAATGTTGGATATGCGTTAGAGAGTAGGTTAAAAACAGGAGCGAACCTATGACATAAGGCTCTAATGGCCAGGCTTCAGCCCGCTGACGAAACACAACTATTACGAACGTGATGAGCAGGAATACGGTGACCAGGATCAGGCAATCCTGAAGCAAGCTACCAAATGATAATGTGTAAAGCCCGACCCCTGCGGAAAAAATGGCCGGCATCAAGCCCAACAGCATAGTGAGGGCTGGCAGACCCAACGGGGTCACTACATAGCGATAGAGGTCAAACGCAGCAATCCGGTCTCGCATGACGACCATCCATGGCATAGCAATAGGCTATTATTTTACCGACTTATATCAGTCCTGTCATAACAGCCAGTCGATTTCTCAGGCGAGCTGCATAGCGCTATACTGCCCCGCCTTTGTCGTGTCGGCTACACCGTAGACGCTGTGCACTGCTCCTTTTTCTCAGTGTAGGAGCCGCACCGTGTGCCCGGACGCCGCTTCCCGTCCCTGATGGGAAACGACGCACGGACCAGGCACGAGAACCGCGCAGTACTGATAGCCTTATAAGGAGCGCGTACATGACCGTGATCAAGCAGGATGACCTGATCCAAAGCGTCGCCGACGCCTTGCAGTTCATTTCCTATTACCACCCCGTCGATTTCATTCAGGCCATGCATGAGGCCTATTTGCGCGAGAAGTCGGCTGCCGCACGTGATTCGATTGCTCAGATTCTGATCAATTCGCGCATGTGTGCTACCGGCCATCGTCCGATCTGTCAGGACACCGGCATCGTGACCGTATTCGTCAAGGTTGGTATGGACGTTCGCTGGGATGGCGCCACCATGAGCCTGGACGATATGATCAATGAAGGCGTGCGCCGCGCCTATAACCTGCCGGAAAATGTCCTGCGTGCCTCTATCCTGGCCGACCCGGCCGGTGCGCGAAAGAACACCAAAGACAACACTCCAGCTGTTATTCATTACAGCATCGTTCCCGGCGGCAAGGTCGAAGTAGACGTTGCAGCCAAGGGCGGCGGTTCCGAAAACAAATCGAAGATGGCCATGCTCAACCCATCTGACTCGATTGTAGACTGGGTTCTGAAAACCGTTCCGACCATGGGCGCTGGCTGGTGCCCGCCAGGCATGCTCGGTATTGGCATTGGCGGTACCGCGGAAAAAGCAGCTGTACTGGCCAAAGAATCCCTCATGGAAGAAATCGATATCCATGAGCTGAAAGCCCGCGGCCCGCAAAGCCGTATCGAGGAGCTGCGTCTGGAGCTGTTCGAGAAAGTTAACCAGCTGGGTATTGGCGCTCAGGGGCTGGGCGGCCTGACTACGGTCCTGGACGTCAAGATCAAGGATTATCCGACCCATGCCGCGTCCTTGCCGGTGTGCATGATCCCCAACTGCGCCGCTACCCGCCACGCCCATTTCATTCTGGATGGCTCCGGCCCTGCTGCCCTGGAAGCACCGCCACTGGACGCTTATCCAGAAATCGTCTGGGAGGCCGGTCCGTCTGCACGCCGCGTGAACCTGGACACCGTGACGCCGGAAGAAGTGTTGAGCTGGAAGCCGGGCGAGACCCTGCTGCTCAACGGCAAAATGCTGACTGGTCGTGACGCCGCGCACAAGCGTATGGTGGATATGCTAAACAAGGGCGAGACCTTGCCGGTAGATCTTAAAGGCCGCTTCATTTACTACGTTGGCCCGGTCGATCCAGTCGGTGATGAAGTTGTAGGCCCAGCCGGCCCTACTACAGCGACCCGCATGGACAAGTTTACCCGTCAGATCCTTGAGCAGACCGGCCTCTTGGGCATGATCGGCAAGTCCGAACGCGGCCCAATCGCCATCGAAGCGATCAAGGATAACAAGGCTGTTTATCTGATGGCTGTAGGTGGCGCCGCCTACCTGGTGGCTCAGGCGATCAAGGGCTCAAAAACGCTGGCCTTCCCCGAACTGGGCATGGAAGCGATTTATGAGTTCGAGGTCAAAGACATGCCCGTGACCGTCGCAGTCGATACCAATGGCGAGTCAGTCCACCAGACTGGCCCGGCGATCTGGCAAAAGAAAATCGCCGAGAGTCTGGCGGTTGAAGTGCAGTAATCCGCTTTACTGCCTGAAGGCCTGGCCATACGCCAGGCCTTTTTGTTTCGGCTTTTATTTCTCTTTACGGTTACAGCAAATACTGATTGCTTCGCGCACAGCGATAACCCGCCTGTTGCGGTTCCGGTAACTGTCTCAACGCATACTGGCAGGCTGCCTGATTTTCGAAAGGACGCAAGGTAAGCCGAGCATTGGCATCCACCCGGATCAGATAAACAAGATCATAGAAGTCTTTTTCGTACCAAGGTTCTAGCACTTGGCTGCTCCTGGCGCACTGGTAGTTCAGCTGAACCGTAAACCCCTTGATACGTTCACGTGCCAGTCGATGCGTGTAATGCATCCAGATACGATCCCGCAGCCCTTGCACACGAGCCGCTTGACAGGCTTCCAGCGTAGTAATGGAAGGCTCGTATAAAAACAGGACGAGTCCTAGATTCGAATCGCCGTATTGTCCATTTACCACGAGATAAACGCGCTCCTCGGAAGACGCCATGCTCACTAGCGTCCACAGGCTCAGCCATAAGAATAAAACCGACTTCACAGACACCTCAAAAAAAAGCGGAGCGTACGATAAACGCTCCGCTTGAGCACGACATCTTCGTCGGCGACGAACGGGAACTCTGGTATCTAACCTTAAATTGATCCAGGAATTGGGCTCTCTATGAAATGAGGGACTTGCCGTTATAGTTCGATTCGCGTGTCTAACACATCGAGAAACTTACGCAGCCACTCTACATGTGCCGTCCAGACCGGCCCGGTTACTAAACGACCACTGACATGAGCGCCATCCAAGGGCAGCTCGATGTATTGACCGCCCCCGCCTCGTACGTCTGGCGCACAGGCTGGATAAGCGTTGCACTCGACACCTCCCTCCAACACACCGGCAGCTGCCAGGATCAACGGACCATGACACAGCGCCGCCACGGGCTTGTTAGCCCGAAAGAAACCACGCACCAGCTCCAGCACCTGATCATTCAAACGTAGGTATTCAGGTGCCCGGCCACCCGGAATCAGCAGGGCGTCGTAATCTTCGACTTGAGCCTGAGCGAAGTCGGCATTCAGGGTAAAGCGATGACCCAGCTTTTCGCTGTAGGTCTGTTCTCCCGTAAAGTCATGGATAGCCGTCTGGACCGTATCACCTGCACGCTTGTCCGGGCACACCGCATCAACTTGATGCCCAACCATTTGCAACGCTTGAAACGGAACCATGACTTCATAATCTTCAACGAAGTCGCCTACCAGCATAAGTATCTTTTTCGCCGCCATGACTGCCTCCTTCCGGGTTGAGTAAGCCTGACGTTCGAGCAGCTAGCCTGTTCGCAGTTCCCTCGTGTAAGAACGACGCGTTACGCCTTTGATTGATAGCGCTCTACCCAGGGCAAGAAGCGAGCAATCAACCATTTGCGCGTCGGAGCTACGGCCCGTTCCTGAAAAAGCAGGCACACGCCAATCACGAATAGCAGGAACACGCCATACCAGGCGATAGAATTCTGATAACGCCCTGCCGCGTCGATGCAACCCGCCCAATCCTCAAAACACAACAGTACGTCGCCACCCAGCCATTTCTCCATTGTCATGAACAGCCCGGACAACGGTACATGCAGGGCAAACATGGACAGCGAGGCAGCACCCAGCCGAGGAGACCAGTGCTGTAACCAGGTACTGCGCGGGTCGCTTGCCAGGGCGCTGAGGTAAACCAGGATAAGCTGCGAAGGCAGCAATAGGCCGTTATGCAACAGGAAGTACCAGAACTTCGGCCCATGAGTGAACAAGGCCGTAGCAACACCAAAGCTAACAATCAGATAGGCGATCAGCCCCACACGAATTACAGAGCCTGGTAGCCGCCCAGCATTCTGCTGCTGACGAAACAGACCATAGAGAATGATGCCGGCCAGAAACTCGGGCAATCTCAATAAGGGGACACGCTGCAGGAGCCCCGTATAAGGCATGCCGTAATCCTGATTCCAGATCACCAGAACCGGCGGAACAAGATAGAGCACCCAGACCAGGAGCAGCAGACGCCATGGCTTACCTGCCATCAGGCGCGGCGCCAGGAAGGGAAACGTCAGATAAAAGAAAAACAGTGCCGAGATGGACCAGAGCGGTGCATTGAATGTCAGATAATACGGATTCCAGGCCTGTAGCATGCTGGCTTGGAGCAAACCATTGAACGCCAGCTCCAGATTGGACATGTAGTGATGAAACAGCTCTGGATGGGTCCGTGCCAGGACTTCATTGGTGTCATAGATTACAAAGCGGACACTGGCCTTCGCCCCGTCTGGAGGAATAGCCATGTAGTGGATCCAGGTCACAATGATGATCGAAAACAATAGTGCAAAGATATGGATCGGATACAGATTGGAAAAACGTTTTACCCAAAAGCTTGTAGCCGGCTCGCGCATTTTGTTGTCAGTGAGATAGACATGGGCCAACAGAAAGCCTGACAGCACAAAGAAAGTACTGGTGGCGAAAAAGCCCATGCTGGTCAGCTCATCGAGCAAAGGTATGGTTTGCCGCTGGGGATAAAAATGAATGGTGTGGTAAATAACCACGTACAGGCCCATAAGAAAACGCAACCACTCAAGCCCGATAAACCGTTGTTTTTGTACTGTATGCATGAAACGTCCTAGTCTAGAAGCCGTAGTTTAGCGGCAAATCCGTTAGGGCACTTATGAATGACGCTTACCCAGTATTGTTAGGACCAGACGATCCAATGTTCCCCACAACCACTCACGGGCACGCTTCCACCATGGCCGCCTGTACCAGTCTTGCAACGTGATCTCGCGACTTTCCTGAAAATCTGCCAGAAAGCACTCACTGACCGAGCGACTAAGAGTGGGATCGATAGCTTCGAGGTTGGCCTCCAGATTGAAGCGTAAGTTCCAGTAATCGAAATTGCAGGAGCCGACGCTGACCCAGTCGTCAACCTGTACCATCTTCAAATGGGAAAACCGTGGTTGGTATTCAAAAATTCGTACGCCAGCTTTAAGTAGTCTTGGGTAGTAGCGCTGTCCGGCGAACCGCACAGGGGGGTTATCGGTATGCCGTCCGGTCAGGATGAGTCGTACGTCCACACCTCTTTTCGCCGCCTTGCGCAAAGCACCGCGCACACGCCAGGAAGGAAGAAAATACGGCGTGGCCAACCAAATCCGCTCCCGCGCACCAATAAGAGCACGCACAAGCGAGAATACAATATCTCGATGCTGTCGGGCATCGGCATAGGCCACTCGGCCCAGGCCCTGTGTTGCTGTGGGTGGCGTTGGCAACTGGACACGCCCTCGACTCGCCTGTGGCTTCCAGGCGCGACGGCTGCACGTAGCCTGCCATTGCCGCTGGAACAGGCTGAGCCAGTCAGCAACGAGAGGGCCGGTAATACGTACCATGACCTCATGCCACTGGCATATCTCTTCACCAGGTGCCCAGAATTCGTTAGTAGCACCACTGCCACCTACGAACGCAATCTGCTCGTCCACAACCAGTAATTTACGGTGGTCTCGATAGAGGTTACGCCAGCCATGCGTCAGACCTACCGGGTTATATCGGCGTACATGCCCGCCTGCTGCCTCCAATCGCTGACGATGCGTATCATCCATACGCAGCGTACCGAACCCATCTAATAGACAGTGCACTGCTACGCCACGCTGCGCCGCTTGAATAAGCGCCTCCATCAAAGTTGTTGCACAAGCCCCTTTCTCGACAAGGTACAGTTCAATAGCGATCGCATGCCGGGCTTGCTCGATACATTCCAGCATTGCCGGAAAGAACCGGTTCCCATCAACCAACAACGTATACTGGTTATGTTCTCGCCATGGATAAACCGCTCTTGGCATGTTGTGCACCTGACTGCCCGTATCAACTGGGTGAAGGAACCTGACGCAACGTCAGCAGCACATTTACAGGTACTTCCGGTGCAATGCCGGACACGCTACTAACCTCTTCGAGCTTTTTCAGTCCTTCGAGCAGATCGAAATCTACTGCCTTGACCAGAACCGGCTGCAGTGTATTGACCTGGACTAGTGTCTCGCCCAGACGGCTGATTGAAACCTCGGCTTTGAGACGCTGCTTCTGACCATTGAGCTCAAGGTCAAGATCAAGGTTGTGCTGACGGATATCGTCTACTGGCATTTGCTCCCACGTCGAGGGGTCGATCTGACTGGTAATAATGGCCTCTGGAAAGCGATCCGCCTTAAAAACGAACTCACGCATCCGCTCGGCCTGAAGTGCCAAAGTGTTTTCAAGAGAATCGAAGGGTAATGCCAAACGAACCCGACCGGTCTGGTCAATCAAACCGGTCACTTCGGAAAAGTAGTGCACGTCGGCCATGTCGCCTCGTTTGACACTGACGAAGCTGACACGGGAATAGCTTGTATCTACCTGCCAATCGGCAAGCGCCAGCGAGCTGAAGGCCAGCATCGACAGCAAAAGAAAGACGCGCATGACTGCTCCTGAACCTAACCGTTTGGTTATAGGCCCACAGGCAAACGACGAGTTCCTTGTACTTACAGTATTGGCTGGAGAGCATGCGCAAAAGATGAAACGGCCCCCACTATCTCTGACCATAGATCAGACATATCAGGCTATCTATCAACCGCGCCAGACGTCCTGAGTAGGCAGAGCGCCTGATCGTAGGAGCGAATGCTCAAATCGTATGATCAGGTTGGCGCGCAGACCAGTCCACGTGGTTTGGGAAGTCCTGAGTAACATCGGCATTAAGCGGCTTCGAAACCAGAAACCCCTGCATGATTTCGCAGCCATGCTCGATCAGCCAGTCTCGCTGTTCTAGAGTCTCGACTCCTTCGGCAATAACTTCCAAGCCCAGATTACGACCCAACTCCAGGATCGTACTAACAATCGCCGCATCGCGTGGCGAGTCCAGCATATTGGCAATAAATAACTGGTCGATCTTCAACGTATCGAGCTCGAAATGGCGCAAGTAGGCTAGAGAGGAATAACCGGTACCAAAATCGTCCACTGCGGTACGCACGCCAAGCGCACGTAATTGCGCCAGTTGAGAACGGGTATAGTCGATATCATGCATTAAAGCCGTTTCAGTCACCTCGATTTCCAGCTGATCGGGCCGCAGGCCGTAGCTGTCGATGATCTGCCGTAGGCTTTCCGCCAATTGCGGCATGCCAAATTGCACTGGACTAAGGTTGATGCTAAGCAGGAGGTCATTGCCAAACGTCTCGGACAAGCACCGCAACTTCATAGCTCCTTCACGAAAGATCCAGTCGCCGATCCGGTTGATCAGGCGTGTTTCCTCCAGAAGCGGAATGAAGACATTCGGCGAGACCTTGCCAGCGACGTTATGCTCCCACCGCAGAAGGGCCTCGAACCCACGTAGCTTGCCCGTGCGCAGGTAGACCTGAGGCTGGTAGGCCAGCACGAAATCCTTGTTATCGATGGCGTTACGCACGCTTTCTTCCAGCATGAGCCGAGAGCGTGCGCGGCCGTTCATCTCTGGAGAAAAGAATCGGTATTGTTGCCGCCCTCCCCGCTTGGCCTCGTACATGGCGATATCCGCCGAGCGCAACAAGCCGTCGACACTGTGTCCGCACTCTGGGTAACTGGCGATACCAATACTCGCGCCCAAGCTAATTTCCATTCCATCGATGCTGTGCGTTCGCGTCATCAGCTCTAATAGCTTTTCCGCAACCCGAGCCGCATCTTCAAAATGGTCCAGCGTGTCGAGCAGCGCCGTGAATTCGTCGCCCCCCATACGAGCAAGTATGTCGTAGGGACGCATGCAGGTCTTGAGCTGTTCAGCGACCATGCACAACACTCGATCACCTGCTTCATGGCCCAGCGAATCGTTAACCTTCTTGAAGCCGTCCAGATCGATATAAAGCACGGCCATGCGCTTGCCGTTGCGCCCGGTCCGCGCCAGCGCAGCCTCTAGTGTCTGGTTGAAACCGCGACGATTGAGTAGCCCGGTCAACGCGTCGGTCACCGCTTGAGACTCAAGCTGATCCTGAAGCTCGCGCATCATCGACATATCCAGCGCAATTACTACCATAGCCCGCTGTAAGCGGGGTAAGGGTGCACAGGACAAGGTGACAGGTAACGTACCGCCACGCGCAGTCTTTAGCATCGCATCGTGTACCCGATAGGTTTCCCGTTTATCGTAGTGCTCCATAAAGGTAGACCCGAGCCACGTATCCCCTAGCTCAGGGCTGTTCAAATGATGCAGGAATTCAGAATTGACCAGATCACTGATGTTGCGCTTGAGCATTCGTGCTATGGCGGCATTAGCGAACGTAATCAGTCCCTGTTCATTGACGACCAGAATCCCTTCAGCTGCATTATCGAGTAGCGAATCACTAAAGGCCTTGGCCAACTCAAGTTGTTGGCTCAATTGCAGTAATTCACGTCGGTTACGCTCATGCTCTAGCAGGGATCTGACCTTATGCCGAAGAATATTAGGGTCGACCGGCTTAAGCAGATAGTCTACGGCACCGGTGGCATAGCCTCGTAACACGGCCTCGTAGGAATGCGCTTCAGCCGATACGAAAATAATGGGAGTAAAACGCGTACGCAGATTGCTACGCATCATACGAGCTACTTCAAAGCCGTCCATGACTGGCATCTGAACGTCGAGCAGTACAAGATCAATGGGTTCATCCAACAGGCATTTAAGCGCCCGCTCGCCTGAGTTGGCTGTCAGAACACGCCAGTCACCTATCTCAAGCAAGGCCTGCATGGCTAGCAGGTTTTCCATACGGTCATCAACGACCAGAAGCACCGGACCTTGATTGATCTTAGGAACTGGATAATCCATATCTTCTCCTTTCAGTTCGTACTGCACTGAATACAGCTCCCCTTTATTTACTTCGCAAGTCCGCGTGCGTTCCCGTGAGCAAAATGATGGTTCTGGTACAGCCTATTACCCAAGACAACAGAAATACAGCGTCATTTAATTGACCATGTGGAATACTGCCACCTTTCCGCTGAGTGGTGGCAGTATTCACACCTATTATTGCGCCGGGGCCGTAGTCGCTCCTGGCAACGGTCTCAAGTTGACCTCGACACGACGGTTCTGCGCACGCCCGTCCGGAGTAACATTGGAAGCAATAGGCTGGTCCGGTCCAGCGCCGCGCGTACTTACCCGCGAAGCATCGACACCTTGAGCGATCAGGTAGTTCGCCACGCTCTGGGCACGCCGATTGGACAAATCCATGTTGTGTGTACGACTGCCCGTACTATCGGTATAGCCGACAATCTCAATACTGTTCTGATTGAACTGCTTAAAGGAGCTGGCCAGGTTGTTGAGGGGCTGATAAAAGTTGCCGGAAATGTCGGCCGAATCGGTCGCAAAAGTAATATTGCCAGGCATGATCAACTTGATGTCATCGCCTTGCCTTTGCACTTCGACCCCGGTGTTCTGCATTTGCCTACGCAACTCAGCTTCCTGCCGGTCGGCATAGTAGCCGTAACCCGCAGCTGCCGCACCGACTGCCGCTGCACCGATCAGAGCACCCTTGCCCCGATTATTGTGATCGATTGCCGCTCCGGCGACCGCACCAGCAAGAGCTCCAATCCCACCATAGGTAGCAGTACGGGAAGTACCGGTGCCGCCCTGGTTCTCGTAAGAGTTGTTAGAGGCACAACCAGCCAGTAAAACACCGGCCAATGCTGCAATCAAAGGACGCTTGATAGACGTCATGAACTTCTCCAGACATAGAACGAACCACTGCAAGCCTTGGGCTGAATCCCGAGTTGCCTGCATTAGATGAACATGGGCACGTCCCGATAGCCTGTAGAATCCGTTCAATCAGACCAAGGGACATGCCCATGGTAAAACAGCCTGAGTGGTGTACCGGGATAAAAAGGAATAATCAATTCATATCTACAAAACGGTGCGGTTGGTCATGAAGCGTAGTGGATTCTAAAAAACCCAATCAGAGCCGAAACGTTTTACAGGGCCTACGCTCAAACCTCCCGCTTTTATACATAGAATATTCCTATGAGATCCATTCATCCCTGCAATAGGTACAGCCTTGAATATCGTTAATTGACGATCTAAGGTTCGTTTTATCGCGATGTAAAGATATGACCTCATGGATATAGACGACGTTCTTAAGGCATTAGCCAACCCTGTCCGCCGTCAAATACTCGGTTGGCTGCGTGCCCCTGCCACTCACTTCAGTCAGCAGGACCACCCGGTCGAAATCGGTGTCTGCGCGGGCTTGATCGATCAGAAGACCGGCTTATCACAGTCGACGGTATCCGCTCATCTAGCGGTGTTGCAACGTGCCGGCTTAGTCACGACGCGCCGAGTAGGTCAGTGGGTGTTCTATACGCGAAACGAAGAAACTATTAGCGCCTTTCTTGTACGACTCGGCAACGAGTTGTAACGCTTACTCATTCGAATACAGGAACAGTAATGCCACCTTCATTAATTGTGCTGGCACTCAGCGCATTTGCTATCGGCACCACCGAATTTGTCATCATGGGTCTTTTGCCCAATGTGGCCAACGATCTGGGCATATCTATCCCTTCCGCAGGGTGGCTGGTCAGTGGGTATGCACTCGGTGTAGCCATTGGCGCCCCCTTCATGGCCATGGCTACCTCTAACTGGCCCCGCAAACGGGCCTTGCTGGCTTTGATGGGAATTTTCATCGTCGGTAACGTGCTATGTGCTACCGCTTCGGATTACAACATTCTTGTGTTGGCGCGGGTTGTTACAGCACTCTGCCACGGCGCGTTCTTTGGTATTGGCTCCGTAGTGGCAGCTAGTCTAGTGCCTGCTAACCAGCGCGCATCAGCAGTTGCGTTGATGTTTACAGGCCTGACCCTGGCCAATGTCTTAGGCGTCCCTCTCGGTACGGCGCTCGGCCAGTCGGCTGGCTGGCGCTCAACTTTCTGGGCCGTATCGCTACTTGGTATTGTTGCCTTTGCAGGCCTCTGGTCCGTACTGCCAGGACAGGCCCAGCAGGAGAAGGCTGACCTGCGGCGTGAAATGGCAGCGCTCAAGGGAGCCGGCTTCTGGATGTCATTGGGCATGACCGTCCTGTTCTCAGCTTCTATGTTTGCTTTGTTCACCTATATTGCCCCTCTACTGGGTCAAGTGACCGGCGTGTCGCCCCGAGGCATAACCGGCACGCTTCTATTGATCGGACTTGGTTTAACGGTTGGCAACATTATCGGAGGACGATTGGCGGACTGGCGTTTGTCCACTGCTCTGATAGGCATCTTCGCGGCCCTGGCCTTGGTATCTGCGGCTCTGACCTGGACTAGTCATGGGCTTATTCCCGCTGAAATCACATTGTTCCTTTGGGCTGCCGTCGCCTTTGCCGCTGTACCAGCCCTGCAGATCAATGTCGTAACCTTTGGCAAGGAGGCGCCTAATCTTGTCTCAACCCTGAACATCGGGGCTTTCAACGTTGGCAATGCCCTGGGCGCCTGGGTTGGCGGCGTTGTCATTGACCAAGGGCTCGGTCTGACTCGTGTGCCTCTGGCTGCCAGTGCTTTGGCCTTACTTGCCCTTGTGCTTACTTACCTGACATTCAGCCAAGCACGCAAAAGCGGGCTGGTTGCTGGCTAATCCCTTTCGATAAACGGAGTCTTACCATGCCCACCCTTTTCGACCCGATTACTATTGGCGCGCTGGAACTGCCAAACCGTTTTATCATGGCGCCGCTTACCCGGTGCCGGGCAGATAATCAGCGTGTTCCTACCAATCTGATGGTCGAGTACTATGCCCAGCGCGCCAGCGCTGGCCTGACGCTGAGCGAAGCCACCTCAGTGGACCCAATGGGCGTAGGCTACCCGAACACTCCGGGAATCTGGTCTGATGAGCAAGTCGAGGGCTGGAAGAAAGTGACCTCTGCCGTACACAAGGCAGGGGGCCGTATCATGTTGCAACTGTGGCATGTAGGTCGGATTTCCGCTCCACTGTATCTCAATGGCGAAAAGCCGGTCGCCCCTAGCGCTATCGCAGCAAAAGGACATGTGAGTCTGGTACGCCCTAAGCAGGAGTACGTTATCCCTCGTGCTCTGGAAACGGATGAGATCGCCGGGATTATTGCGGCCTTCCGTAAGGGTGCGGAAAATGCCAAAGCCGCAGGTTTCGACGGTGTAGAGGTTCATGGTGCAAACGGCTATCTCTTAGATCAGTTTCTGCAAAGCAGTACTAATCAGCGCACCGATCAATACGGCGGTTCCCTGGAGAACCGGGCCCGCCTGATGCTAGACGTTACTGATGCCTGTATCGAAGTCTGGGGTGCTGACCGGGTCGGCGTGCATCTTTCCCCGCGTTGTGACCTGCATGATATGGGCGATGAAAACCCAGCCGAAACGTTTGGCTACGTAGTCCACGAATTAGGCCGGCGCGGCATTGCCTTCATCTGTGCTCGTGAAGCGGAAGGCCAAGATAGCTTAGGCCCGCAGCTCAAGCAGGCCTTTGGAGGTGTTTACATTGCTAACGAGCGCTTTACCGAAGCGAGCGCTACTGCCTGGCTAGAAAGTGGCAAAGCCGATGCTATAGCTTTTGGAGTTCCATTCATCGCGAACCCCGACCTGCCGCAACGTACAGCGCAGGGCGCAGCGCTCAACGAGCCGCGTCCAGAAACCTTTTACACAACAGGCCCTGTAGGCTATATCGACTATCCGCGCCTATAAGTGCATCGGCAATAAAAAGCCCCGCATCAGGCGGGGCTTTCTGATTAGCGACGAGCATTGATCTGCTGCTGCATGTTCTGCAGCTGCGTCTGGATCGTACTGATATTACGTGTCATCTGGACTCTGAACGTATCGAAAACTGCTGCATCAACACCGCCACTGCTGCGTGAATCCAGTTCGCTACGCAGGACCAGCAGGTCTTGTTGCAGCTCCTGAATCGCACTAGCGGGATTGCCCTGTTTTTTAAGCGCTGCGATATCAGCCTGTAGATTCTTGTCCTGAGCGGCCAACGCCTCGATTTGCTCACCATAACGACTCAGCTCACCTTGAGCTGTCTTGAGCGCAGCCTGCTCACTGGTCAGAGCCGTTACACGCTCAGCCAACCCGGACGATGCAGCCTGCTGCGTCTTGAGCTCTGTAACGAGCTGGTCGATACGCCGGTCGAGATCATTTTGTGCATTCACGGCTGCCTGCTGTTGACGTGTCAGCTCGGCCAGCCTGGTTTCGATCCCTTTCAATTGCAACAGGAGAGCTTCGCGCGAGCTGGTACCGTTCGACTCACTAGAAATCAACTTGCCGGAAATATCCTGTAGCCGACCGGCTGCTTCCTCACTGATCCGAGCAAAGTTCTCCTGTGTCGCTACGACCTGCTCCTGCATCATTTGGATCTGCTGATGACTCCACCACCCCAGACCCGCCAATGCGATCACCATAGCCCCGACCAGAGCCCAGAGCGGCCCGGTACTGGCGCCTTTTACCGGCACTGTTCCACGGGAAGCACGCAGGGGCTCCACCGTTTCCGGAGTTCCTTGATCCTGGTATACCTCGCGATGACCACGCGCACTGCGACCATGCCCACGACCAAAATCCTCACTCAAATCCTTATCAGGCGTCAGACTGGGAACATTATCGAATTCATCAAATGAATCGTTGCGCATAGCAGACCTTCATGGGCTGAAAAGTGAGTTAGCCAACTGGCAGGACTCTATCGGGCCAGTATACAAGCCATGCCAAACACACGGCAGTGCTGCTTTAGCGGCGTGCGGAACGGTGTTCAATGTATTCATCCAGAGCTTTCCATAGCGACCCCTGAGGGTGATAGTCCAACAGCGCCTGGGCACGTGCGATATCAAGCGTGAACTCGCGTGTCATCAGCCAAACCGGATCCGGCTCGTCCTGCCGGTCTCGCTGCCGCCATGCACTCACCCAGCCTGCTAGCAGGCTCCGCGTTGACAAGCGCGGGCCGTTATCTCCAAGAATGGGAAGCTTAAGTCGGCGCATGAGGTAGTTGACCACGTCCCATACCGGCTGCGACTGCCCTTCGCTCAGGTTATACACCTTATTCATGGCGTCCGGGTGTTCGGTTAGCAGTGCTAGTTCAACGGCCTTGCACAGGTTACTCATGCTAATGAAGTCCCAGCGGTTAAGGCCATTACCCTGCAGACGAAGCCGCTTTTGACGATTCAGGCTTATCAACCGCGGCGCCCAGACAGTATCTGGCAGACCGACAATCATGGCAGGTCGCAATACGATTACCTCTAAACCAAACTCGGAGGCCGTTAGGGCCAGGCGCTCGACCTGTAGCCGGCGCTGAGCCTCAAGTGTTCGCGGCTTGTCGGGGGCCTGATCTTCTTTTAAAGCCTGCCCGCCTCGCTCGTATACCCTGCTTGAGGAAACATAGACCAGGCGGGACACACGCATATGCAGGCAAGCCTCGATGAATGTGCTGCTCGCCTCCAGCGCTGCCACGGAAAGCGTTCCGACTGCATCGGTACAATGGGCGACCGCATCCACATCATCACAGAGCCGACGGGCCTGCTCCACCTCCGCTAAGGATCCTGAAGCTGCCTCAGCTCCCTGTTTGACTAGTGCCTCCAACATGGGACCCGGCTGCCCATGCACACGCACCAAGTGGTTGTTGGCCATCAGATCCAAGGCCAGCCGAGCCCCTATATACTCACTGGCACCTGTCACCAGAATTCGCATCGAATATCTCCGTCAAGTCGCTACTAACCAGCGTCCGGCCTGGTCGATCAAATGCCGGGTTAAGGCGGCCAGGATTTCACCACCGTTGCGCCAATGATGCCAGTACAACGGAACATCGATAATCGTGTAGGGTTCGGGCAATAGATCAACCAGGTCCCCGCGTGCACGGGCTTGCTGAGCCTGTAATTCCGGCAAAAGCCCCCAGCCGAGCCCGTTGAGCGTCATCTGAAAAAAGCCTTCTGACGATGGACAAAGGTGATGATAAAAAGCACCTTCGAACCCTAACTGTGCCATAAAACGATGTTGGAGGCGGTCGTCCGGCCCGTAAACGATGGCTGGCGCTCCCGCTAGCCGCTCGGCTGTCACCTCCCCATCCAGATAGGTCTCTATGAATGCCGGACTGGCTACACTGCGGTATCGCATTGCCCCCAATGCAATGGCACGGGCCCCGGCAACTGGATGAGGACTGCCGCAAAGACACCCGGCTACTTCGCCTGCACGCATGCGCTTGAGTCCGACATCCTGATCCTCTACTACCTGATCAAGCAGCACCGCGTACTTTTGGCAGAACGCGCTAACGGCCGGAGCCCACCAGGTGGCCAGGCTATCGGCATTAAGCGCGACACGTAATCGCTCCCGCGTACCATCTTCCAATGTGGGCACTTGTCGCTTGAGATCCCCCTCAAGCAAACGGACCTGCTGGATGTGGTTAAGCAAGCGTTGCCCTACTGCAGTTGGAACCGGCGGACTTTGCCGAAGCAACACTGGCTCGCCTAACCGCGCCTCAAGAAGCTTAATTCGCTGCGAAATAGCCGATTGCGAAAGGCCCAATGTCAATGCTGCCCGCTCGAACCCCTCTTGCTCCACTACCGTCGCCAGAGCCATCAACAATTTGTAATCAAACATCAGTTTTCCTAATGCAGTATCAGTATTATTCGTTTCTCTTATATAGCTCTCCTTGCCAGAATCGCCAATCTTGATTGCAAAAGGTAAGCGCTATGACCACCCTCACTGGTCTCATCACCGGTCTTTCTCAAAGGAGGCCAATCTTTCATGCAAACCGTTATAAGGACGGTGCCTTTGAAAACCAGGAACATAGTCAAGTGACTCATGGAAACCATATAAAAAGCCGTGATGAGACTAGGGCTGAGTGCCCTCAGAACGACTGCCTTACGAAGCAAGCTGAGCGCATCTGGGTACTTACACCATTACGCACAACAAGGCAGGCCTAACATGTGGCAAAGTTATCTGACAGGCTTGTTCACCATGGCCGGTCTTATTGTTGCGGTTGGCGCACAAAATACTTTTGTACTGGCCCAGGGCCTTCGTCGCGAACACCATTTAGCGGTTGCCTTGCTCTGCTTGTTATGTGACAGCCTGCTGATCACTGCTGGCGTTTTCGGCTTGGCTACCCTGCTTGCCAAAAGTGCTCTATTAACCACTCTGCTTTTATGGGCTGGTATTATCTTTTTACTCGGCTATAGCGGGCTGGCTCTGCACCGGGCGTTGCGTCCCCAAGCTCTGCATAGTGAGGCCGCTGCACCGCGTCGTCTGGGAAAAACCCTACTGCTTACCCTGGCAGTGACTTTGCTCAACCCGCATGTTTATGTCGACACGATTCTACTGATCGGATCGCTTGGCATACGTCAGCCGGTCCCAACAGCTTTTGTCCTGGGTGCGGCTTGCGCTTCGGCGCTATGGTTTCTTGGCCTGGCACTCGGCTCCGCGCGGCTTGCGCCCTACCTAGCCAAGCCCCAAGTATGGCGACTGATCGACCTGGGCGTTGCTCTCGCCATGTTGCTGGCAGCTCTGCCCCTGATTCGCCAGGTGATTTCGTGATCTAAACGTCCATCACTCATCCGCTCCGGCGTTACATGGCGAGCTAACGAAGCGGGTGCTATGATCCCCATCCGCGGTAGTGAGTCCTACTCGACGAACCGCGAGCCAGACCGGCGCCTGATCGGTCGGCTATGCCGCGCAACGCCCTGATGAGACATTATGGAGAGATAACCATGGCTTTCGAATTGCCACCGCTGCCTTACGAAAAGAATGCACTCGAACCGCATATTTCCGCCGAGACGCTGGAATTTCACCACGGCAAGCACCATCAGACCTACGTTACTGCGCTGAATAATCTGGTGCCAGGCACCGAGTACGAAGGCAAAAGCCTTGAAGACATCATCAAGACTTCGTCTGGCGCAATTTTCAACAACGCTGCGCAAGTCTGGAACCATACGTTCTATTGGAGTTGCATGACGCCTAATGGCGGCGGCCAGCCTACCGGTGCGCTGGCAGATGCCATCAATGCCGCTTTCGGCTCCTTTGATAAATTCAAGGAAGAACTGACCAAGACGGCTATCGGCACCTTTGGTTCCGGCTGGGCTTGGCTGGTCAAGAAAGCAGATGGCTCCCTGGCGCTGGCCAGCACTATCGGCGCTGGCAACCCCATTACGTCAGGCGACACACCGCTGCTGACCATCGATGTCTGGGAGCACGCCTATTACATCGACTACCGTAATCTGCGTCCGAAGTACCTCGAGTCCTTCTGGAACACCGTGAGCTGGGATTTCGTAGCGAAGAACTTCGCAGCCTAATCTGCGTTACCACAGGGCCCGGCTCATGCCGAGCCCTGTTTTCAGTTCTGTCATAGCCTATGTATCAAGGCTTTAGATACCCTCTTTTGGCAACCGCTGTGTCTGCCATTCAGGAAACCCTTCAAGCTGGGGTTTTCAAAAATGAAAATCTTTCGCATTATTAGCGCCGCTTTTTTCTGCGCTCGATAATCGAGCACCCTACTTCAGAAAAGGATTCCGGAATGACCCGTATGCATTGGGCGAGCGTGAGCCTCCTCGCCATTGCCATTTCACTGGCTGGCTGTGGTGACGATAAAAAGGAACAGGCCCCGGCTAACCAGGCGGTAACGCCTGCCGCCAGCGCACCCTCCGCTTCCCAGACGGCAACTCCGGATGAAGCGGCAGCCAAGGCCGTTGTTAAAAACTATGCTGATATCGCCGAGGCCGTATTCAGTGACGCTCTGACGGCGGGTCAAAATCTTCAGAAAGCTGTAGACGCTTTTCTTGCAGCTCCTTCCGACGAGACGCTAAAGGCAGCGCGTGAAGCCTGGCTGGCCGCACGTACCCCCTACTCTCAGTCGGAAGCGTTCCGCTTCGGCAACCCTGTCGTGGATGACTGGGAAGGTCAACTTAATGCCTGGCCCCTGGACGAAGGCTTGATCGACTATGTCGCCTCGGACTACCAACATGCGACAGGCAACCCCGGCGCGGCCGCCAATATCATCGCCAACGAAGAGATCCAAGTGGGCGAGGACAAGGTGGACGTCAAGGACATTACCGGCGAAAAACTGGCCGACCTGAATGAGCTGGGCGGCTCCGAAGCCAACGTAGCCACAGGCTACCATGCTATCGAATTCCTGCTCTGGGGCCAGGATCTGAACAGTACCGACCCTGGTGCTGGCAACCGCCCCGCCAGTGATTACCTGGAAGGCAGCGATTGCACCGGCGGTCACTGCGACCGTCGCCGGACTTACCTGAAAGCAGTAACCGATCTGTTGGTCAGCGATCTCGAGTATATGGCTGATCAGTGGAAACCTGGTGTTGCCGATAACTATCGTGCCACGCTGGAAGAGGAAAGCGGCGAGAACGGCCTGCGCAAAATGTTGTTTGGCATGGGCAGTCTGTCGTTGGGCGAATTGGCAGGCGAGCGCATGAAAGTATCGCTGGAAGCCAACTCTACTGAAGACGAGCATGACTGCTTTAGCGACGACACCCATCACACGCTGTACTACGATGCCCTGGGCATCCGCAATGTGTATTTGGGCCAGTATAAGCGCATCGACGGTACTGAAGTGAAAGGCCCTAGCCTGTCTGAACTGGTCGCCAAGGTTGATGCCCAGGCCGATGCCATACTCAAAGCCAACCTCGACGACACACAGGCCAAGCTACAGGCCCTGGTCGATCGCGCTGAAAAAGACGGTGTGCATTACGATCAGATGATCGCACCAGACAATACCGCCGATCAGCAGAAGATTCGCGATGCTATTCAGGCGCTGGTCAAGCAAACCGGCTCTATCGAGCAGGCTGCCGCCAAACTGGGCATCCAGGATCTGAAGCCTGATAACGCCGATCACGCGTTCTGATCCAAGGCCCCCTTTACCGGTTGGGCATGCCGAAGCCACGATGAGCGTTGCTTGTCGTGGCTTCGACGTATTCACATGCCGCACAGGTTCCGATGCACACTGCCCTTATACGCACCGCTACGCTAGCCTGCTTTTTTCTGGTAAGCGCCTGTGATCCGAAGACGCCCTCATTCACTCATGCCGAACCGGGTGAAGCATTATCAGGGGGCACTGCCAGCGTCAATGACAGAAGCGTGAATGCCTTTTCCCTGCCAGCGGGCAACCTAACGCCGGAACGGCGCCTGGACTTTAGCGTCGGCAACAGTTTCTTTCGTAATCCCTGGGTCATTGCGCCCTCCTCAACCACGGCGAGGGATGGACTAGGACCGCTCTTCAATATTAACGCCTGCCAAAGCTGCCATCTGAAGGACGGACGTGGCCATCCGCCGGGGCCGAATGCAACCAATGCCTTTACGATGCTGGTCCGCTTGTCCATACCCGAAGGGCCGGGCGATGCCGAGACCCTCAAGACACTGGGTGTAGTACCTGAACCGGTATATGGAGGTCAGCTGCAGGACAATGCCACTCCAGGCGTTACACCAGAAGGCCGGGTGCGCTTCGACTATTCGAACCTTCCTATAATGTTAAAAGACGGGACGGTCGTAGAACTGCAAAAGCTGCAGCTGCGCATTGATAACCTGGGCTATGGTCCCTTTCACTCGCAGACCCGCTTCTCGGCTCGTATCGCTCCTCCCATGATCGGCCTTGGCTTGCTGGAAGCCATTCCAGAGCAAGAAATCCTGGCCCATGCGGACCCGGAAGATGTTAATGGCGATGGTATTTCGGGCCGTGCCAATCATGTCTGGAGCTTTGTTGAGAACAAGACCGTACTTGGCCGTTTTGGCTGGAAAGCAGGCCAACCGACATTAGACCAGCAGAACGCCACCGCCTTTTCAGGCGATATGGGCCTTACAACCAGCTTGATTGATAACGACGACTGCACGCCCGCGCAAATTGTTTGTAAACAGATGCCCACGGGCGGTACGCCTGAAGTTAGCAACAACATCCGCCAGCAGGTCTTGTTCTATACCCGCAATCTGGGTGTCCCCATGCGCAGAGGGGTCGACAATCCTGAAGTATTAAAGGGCAAGACATTATTTTACGCCGCTGGCTGTCCTGCCTGTCATGTGCCTAGTTTCAAAACTGGACCAACGCCAGCCGAACCGGAACTGGCGAATCAGTTAATTCATCCTTACAGCGATCTTTTATTGCATGACATGGGCGATGGACTCGCTGACAATCGCTCCGAATTTCTGGCCAGCGGTCGAGAATGGCGTACCCCTCCCTTATGGGGCATTGGGTTAACACAAACCGTCAGCGGCCACACACATTTTTTGCACGACGGGCGTGCGCGTACACTGCTGGAGGCCATTCTCTGGCATGGCGGCGAAGCCGAAGTAGCCAAACAAAAGGTAATGGACTTTAACGCCGGCGAGCGCTCGGCCCTGCTTGATTTTCTGAATTCGCTATAAGGAGCTAGGGATGTTTCGTCCCCGTTTTCTGTTGACCGGCCTGGCCTTGGTACTGGGCGCCTGCTCCCCGCAGGATCCGCAGGCACAAACTAGTGCGGCATTAGCCGAACAGGTCTTATTACCGGCTTACTCGCGCTGGGCCGATGCTGACCGGGCTTTGTCCAGCAGTGCTATAGCCTTCTGCTCCGGTCAGGAAGACTTGGAAAAAGCACGTGCGGCCTTTTTCACAGCACAAAAAGCCTGGGCTGAACTGCAACCTTTACTGATCGGCCCCCTCGCTGAGAATAATACCGCTTGGCAGGTACAGTTCTACCCAGACAAGAAAAACCTGGTGGCCCGCCAAGTCGAGCAGCTGCTCAAAACCAACTCGCAGATCGACAAGTCCACGTTAGACAAAGCCAGCGTCGTGGTCCAGGGGCTAACCGCCTACGAGTACATCCTGTTCGACAGCAATATCGAACTGGCCAATGCCGAGCAGAAAGCTCGCTATTGCCCCTTATTGATGGCTATCGGCGAACATCAACAAACCCTGGCTCAGACGATTTTGGCCAAGTGGAAGGAAACTGACGGCATGCTGGCTCAGTTATCCAAGTTCCCAAACCAGCGCTACGCAGACGCCCAGGAAGCGATCGCCGACCTGCTACGTGTGCAAGTCACAGCGCTGGATAGCCTGAAGAAGAAGCTGGGTGTACCGCTAGGTCGACAAAGCAAAGGCATTCCCCAGCCCTTCCAAGCTGAAGCCTGGCGCAGCGAATCCTCGCTGCTGAGCATTGCCGCCAGCCTGGCCGGCGCTCAGGCGCTATGGAACGGTGTGGAAGGCAGAGGCCTGCGTACCTTGCTTCCCAGTGAACAAAAGCCTTTGGCCGAACGCATCGATTCCGCGTATGCCGATAGTAAGGCGCGCCTTGATGAGCTTCAGCAACAATCGCTCCAGTACTGGCTGGCCGAGCCCACCGGCATTGCTAAGCTCAACGCTTTCTATGACAGCCTGAACACCGTGCATCGTTTACATGAAAGCGAGCTGGCCAAGGCCTTGGGGATCCAGCTAGGGTTCAATGCCAACGACGGCGACTGATCGCGAGGCCCTGCCATGCCTTTTTCTTCTTTGTTGCACGGTTTACGTCGTCTGGGTCGCTGGACGCTGGGGCCCGGTCAAAATGAGCCACTGCTGCTTTCTGCACGCGATGATGTGGAGGGCCGTCACTATGCGGTCGGCTATCGTCTGGATGGCTCACAAGTCTTCATGACGCCCGTACCTCAGCGGTGCCATGCCATCGTCACACATCCCGTAGAGCCTCTCGCGGTATTTGTAGCACGCCGGCCTGGCACGCAAAGCTATCTGATAGACCTACGTAGCGGACGTCTTGTACAAACATTGGATTCACCCCGCTATCGTCACTTCTATGGGCATGGCGTCTTTCATGGAACAGGCGAGTGGTTTTATGCCACAGAGAACGACACGAGCGACCCAGGTCGTGGGTTATTAAGCTGCTATCGTTTCGATGGTTCGCAGTTAGTGCGCGAAGGCGAACTCAGCACCCATGGTCTGGGCCCGCATGAGGTTGTCTGGATGCCCGACGGGGAAACCTTCGTAATCGCCAATGGCGGTATTCGGACTGAAGCCGAAAGCCGTGTAGAGATGAATCTGGATGCGATGGAGCCCAGTCTGGTTCTGATGCACCGCAATGGCGAGCTGATTTCCAAGGAAATACTGGACCTGCAGATGAACAGTATCCGCCACCTGGCGATTGCCGAAGACGGTACCGTCCTGGCCTGTCAGCAATACATGGGGGGCAGCCTTGACCCGGCAGCTTTGTTGGGTATCAAGCGGCCTGGCCAGGCTTTTGAGGCTTTCCCTGTCGCTGAGGCTCAACGACAGGCAATGGCGCAATACACCGCTAGCGTCGCTGTACACAGTACGCTACGGCTGGTCGCGCTTACAGCGCCACGCGGTAACCGCTTCTTCATCTGGGATTTAGACAGCGGTGGCTTGCGCCTGGACGCGCCCCTACCCGACTGTGCAGGCGTCGGTGCGGTAGAAGATGGTTTCGTCGTTACCTCCGGCCAAGGCCGCTGCCGGCATTATGACTGCCGCCAGGAAAAGATCGCGATGCGTCCGCTCGAGTTACCCGCCGGTCTCTGGGACAACCACTTGTTGCTGCACGCGTGATTAAAACCACTGGCGGGACCCTTTGATCCCGCCGTGCCTTAAGCTGAGACCTGAAAGACGTGCTTGAGATAATGCACGAAGTTCGGATCCTCACTTTGCGTCTTACCAGGCACATCGGAAATTTTGGCAACCGGTTGACCATTGCAGGACGTCATCTTTAGCACAATATTCATCGGCTCTACTCTAGGCAGATCACATGTGAAATTGGTGCCGATTCCAAAGCTCACGTTGATCCTGTCACGCAAAGAACGGTATAGGTTCAGGGCCTTCTCCAGATTCAAGGAGTCGGAAAAAACCAGCGTCTTGGTCAGAGGATCGATGCCTAGGCTTTCATAATGCCGGATAGCTTTTTCAGCCCATCCGATGGGATCGCCCGAGTCATGACGCAAACCATCGAACAGCTTGGCAAAATAAAGATCAAAGTCACGCAGAAACGCGTCCATGGTAACCGTATCGGTCAATGCAATACCCAGCAGCCCCCGGTATTCCCGCACCCAACAATCCAGTGCAGCAATCTGGCTGTCAATGAGCCGCGGTCCCAGTTGCTGATGGGCCATGAACCATTCATGAGCCATTGTGCCCAGTGGCGTGACGCCCAGGCTTAACGCCAGATGTACGTTACTGGTCCCTACGAAGCGGCCGGGGAAATCATCCCGAAGCGCCTTGACGACCATTTCCTGAACCGGAAAGGAGAAACGTCGGCGCGTACCAAAGTCAGCCATCTTGAAGCCGGCCAGCTCAGCAGGACTCGCCTCTTGCTTGAGCCATTCGAACTTGCGGTATAGCTGTTCGCGGGCATTTTCTAAAGACTGATGCGGATAACGATGCCGATTGCGTACTTCACTGATTAACGCAAGGATCGGTACTTCAAAAAGAATAAGGTGCAACCAAGGGCCTCTCAGGCGCAAGCTGAAGGTATCGTTTTCGATACCAATATGCACATACCGAGGGTTGAAGCGGAATAACCGGAGGAAGCGGATGAAGTCAGGCTTGATGAACGGAATACGCTCGAGAAAGTCGAGTTGCTCGTCACTGATGCAAATATCGGCCAGCCGTTCGATCTCGGCCCGAATAGCGGCCTCGTAAGGACGCAAGTCTTCATTATTACGGCACTTGAATGCCCACTCGACTTCCGTATTGGGATAGTTGTGCAGGACAGCCTGCATCATGGTGAGCTTATAGAAGTCCGTATCCAGAAGGCTTTGCACGCTGCACTGGGAAAAAATGCTATCAGCCATAAAATTTGCTCGAATTATTCAAACCTTTCCCGACAGCATGCCCGAGCTTTGACTGAATAAAAACCTTTTCCAGCATGTGCAGCGTATGTCTACGCAGAAAATCTTATTGCGAGGCGCTTGCTGTTCCCTGCGCCAAGCTATAAAGAAACAAAACAAGATTCTGATCGGCTGGTTCGGCTGTCTCTGAGCGTGCGCTAACAGGAGTCTGGCAATAAGGTAAACCTACGTGCCCTGAAACAACGGAAGGAGTAGGTTCCTGCCAAGCGGAATAAGCCACTGTTGTAACACCCAGTGCGCCGAGCAGTAGCAAACCTCTTGTAATTTGTAAGTTCATGGTTGCAACCCTCTGATGAGCTTGCCAAATATCGCTTGATAACCGTAGACCAGACTTTTCCAATCCGCTGTACTGAGCGACGAGTGGCGTCTTAATTGAACAAAGTCACGCTGAACAGCACGGCTAGCGCTAAAAGGGCGTCTTCTCTTCTCTGGATCGAGAAGCGCGATATCGAAGCAAAAAGCTCCCTCGACAACATGTTGTCCTGACAAAAATATGCTTGTCATACAAACATGCATACGCCAATGCGCTGTATGTAGGCCGGCCAGGGTAGCACCAGGTTGTTTCAGAAAAACATCGCGTTTGGTCTGATTACAGCGTACAGCCATATTTGAGGCTGGACTAAGAGAGCAACTGTCAGCCTATCTGCTGACTTATCCGCTCAATGATAGCCCGGTTATGCTTTTCCGCCAGAACAGGCCAGATGGGGTTGCCCGGCCAGCGACGGGCAAGCTGTTTGCCACACTACCGGGAGAGGCGACGCGCTACGCCGTTCTGATATTTTTTAGATACTGCTCGGCTAGCGCAATCATATTTTGAGAAAACGGTAATTCAATCGTAGGCTCATGACAGCAATCCTTATGGGGTAGCGTTACGCTACAAAGTTACCGTCAATCGGAAGTCAAGGCCGTATGAAAATTATGTTATCTCGATCATGGAAGCTGGCTCTGTCAGCTTGATCTGGAACCGGCAACCTTGCGGAACTCGATTGGTAAGTGACACCGTCCATCCTTGTAACTGACAAATACGGTGTACAAGCGATAGCCCCAACCCTAAGCCCTCTCCTCGCTGCCCCTGGCCTCGCACGAAAGGCTGAAAGACGGCCTGATGTTGGTCATCCGGAATACCGCTCCCGGTGTCCTCTACAGAAAAAGTCATGTCGTCCAGTATGAGCCGAATCGTACCGGCCTCTGTGTAGTGCAAAGCGTTACGCAGCAGATTGCTCATCACGGAGCGTAAAAAAGGTGCATTGAAGGTTGCTGTAAGGTCAGCCCGGTCTGGCTGATAGTCCAATCTAAGCCCTTTAGTCTCGATAGGGCCTCTCCATTGACTGACCAGTTCGTCAGCCACTTGGCGCAGCGTATTACGCGGTGCGATGACTTCGACATCTCCCTGGGCACGTGCCAATTGCAAAAAGGTCTGTACCAAATCGCGCATTTCCTCGGCAGCATCCGCCATACGCTGCAGTTGTGCCTTGCCGCGTGTACTTAAGGTAGGGTCCTCGGCTAACAATTCACAGGACGTAGCAATCACCATCAGAGGCGTACGCAGTTCATGGCTGACATCACTGGTAAACAGCTGCTCGCGCGTTAAAGCATTACGTAGCTGGCCCAGGGCATCGTCAAAAGCTGCCGCCAGCTCCCCGACCTCATCGTGGGCATAGTCAGGTGCCAGCGGTGGCGCCATTGACAGCATCTGGTCACGGTGACGAACCTGTCGAGCCAGACGACTTACAGGAGCGATGACCCGTCGGGCCAATAACCAGCCCAACAGACCAGACAAGGCCACACTCAGTAGAAAACCCTTAAACACAATCCGGTACAAGGCCTTCTCACGTCGCTCAAAATCACTCTGGTCCTGCAGCAGAACATAGTGACGGCCATCCTGAATACGAACCCAGGCATAGTAGTACCGATTGTTTTCCTCTACCTCGCTAAAGCCAGGCCTGAGGTTTGCAATATGCGGCGGCAAGGATGCGGACTCACTCTTCGGAACGTAATAAAGACGCATACCCGGATCCAAGTCAGGCTGTCCACCGTCGCGCATATCCCGGCGGAGCATGCGACTGAGCTCACTGCTCATATCCTCTGAAATCAGTTGCTCTTCGACTAGATGCACAACCTCGACGATTCCAAAGGAAAACAACCCGCCAACCACCATGGTCATCAGTACAAAGGCAATGATGATTCGCCGGGAAAGGCTTTGCTTATACTCCATGAATATCCTGCGTCAGACGGTACCCTACGCCATGGACAGTATGTAAAAGAGAGCTCTCGAATGGCTTATCAATCACCTGACGCAACTGGTGTATATGGCTGCGCAAGCTGTCGCTGTCGGGGCAGTCATCACCCCATAATGTTTCTTCGAGTACCTCGCGCCTGATTACATGCGGGCTCTTTTGCATGAGTACGGCAAGCAGTTTAAGACCGATTGGGTTGAGCTTGAGCATTTTACCGCCCCGGCTGACCTCCAGCGTATCTAAGTCGTAGCAGAGATCAGCAACCTGGAGCTGCCGCCGACCGCCACCCCGGGTACGGCGCATAACCGCTTCGACACGGGCTGCCAGCTCCGATAAAGCGAACGGCTTGATCAGATAATCATCTGCACCCGAACGGAATCCTTGCAAGCGATCATCAAGCTGATCGCGAGCCGTCAGCATGATTACCGGCGTGTCACGGCGGGCATCTTCACGCAGCCTCTGACATAACGTGTATCCGTCGATCCCCGGCAACATAACGTCAAGAATCAGTAAGTCGTAATGTTCGGTCGCAGCCAGATGCAGGCCGGACAGCCCGTCCTGAGCGCAATCAACGCTGTAACCCTTGAGGCTAAGGTAGTCCAGCAGATTACTAAGAATGTCACGGTTGTCTTCTACTACCAGAATACGCATTCACAGACCTCATCGACTCTGCTCTTGCAGAGACGCGGTTTGACATTTTTCACTGCCTATTCACCTAGGCATAACGCCGTAGCAGGCTCGTGGCCACACTGCCCTTAAAGTGACCTGGCGACCTTTTCTTGCTTTTTTCTAGGATAACCATGAACGAACCCGTTTCAGCCCTATGCCGACCAATTAATTTTCTCTAGGCCTAGGGCTGACTCTGGCCATCATCATTCTGCTGTTGAGCATCAAGTCCCCTGCCCAATCCTTTCTACGAAGCCGGACAAGGCTTTATAGGCCGACATAATGATTTCCTTGAAATATTTTTCATCATCGCGCCAAACGAATGATCATCTTGGTTGGCGTACTGGCTATCAGGTGGGTTTATCCTGCTAGCCTTTTACTTTCTTTAGGCGACCGTCGTCCGCGTCGCTCGGCAGCTGACTTAGCATTGTCCTCGCATGATCGATATTTATTGAACAAGCCGATGAGGCAAGGAGCCTGTAAAAATGTAATCAAAAAAAAGCCCGGTCATAAAGACCGGGCTTTTAGCTTGGAGCTGAGAGGCTGATTACATCATGCCGCCCATGCCACCCATGCCACCCATGTCAGGCATTGCCGGAGCAGCCTTGTCTTCTGGGATATCAGCAACCATGGCTTCGGTAGTAACCATCAGACCGCCAATAGAAGCAGCAGCCTGTAGTGCACTACGGGTTACCTTGGCCGGGTCAAGGATACCCATCTCGATCATGTCGCCGTATTCGCCGCTAGCAGCGTTGAAGCCGTAGTTGCCCTGGCCAGCCTTGACCTTGTCAACCACTACGCTCGGCTCACCGCCAGCATTGGCTACGATCTGACGCAGGGGCGCTTCGACCGCACGACGCAGCAGAGCGATACCAACGTTCTGGTCTTCGTTATCGCCCTTCAGGCCTTCAATCGCCTGCAAGGAACGAACCAGCGCTACACCACCGCCAGGCACCACACCTTCTTCGACGGCTGCACGAGTCGCATGCAGAGCGTCTTCAACGCGGGCCTTTTTCTCTTTCATTTCAACTTCAGTAGCCGCACCAACCTTGATCACGGCAACACCGCCAGCCAGCTTGGCCAGACGCTCTTGCAGCTTCTCACGGTCGTAGTCGGAAGAAGTTTCTTCGATCTGGGCACGGATCTGCTTGACGCGAGCTTCGATATCAACCTGAACGCCAGCACCGTCGATAACGGTAGTGTTTTCCTTGTTGATTACAACGCGCTTGGCTTGACCCAGGTGCTCCAGCGTAGTGCTTTCCAAGCTCAGGCCGACTTCTTCAGAAATCACGGTACCGCCTGTCAGGATCGCGATGTCCTGCAGCATGGCCTTACGACGATCGCCGAAGCCAGGCGCCTTGACAGCAGCAACCTTGACGATACCACGCATGTTGTTAACAACCAGCGTAGCCAGTGCTTCGCCTTCAACGTCTTCAGCTACGATCAGCAGCGGACGACCAGCTTTCGCAACGGACTCTAGTACCGGCAGCATTTCACGGATGTTGGAGATTTTCTTGTCAACCAGCAGCAGCAGCGGGCTGTCCAGCTCAGCGGACATGGTGTCCGGCTTGTTGATGAAGTAAGGAGACAGGTAACCGCGGTCGAACTGCATGCCTTCTACAACAGACAGTTCGTTTTCCAGGCCCGAGCCTTCTTCAACAGTAATTACGCCTTCTTTGCCAACTTTTTCCATAGCTTCGGCAATGATATTGCCGATGGATTCGTCGGAGTTAGCGGAGATGGTGCCTACCTGAGCAATGGCACGGGAATCGGCGCACGGCTTGGCCAGCTCTTTCAGCTGGGCAACGATGGCGATGGTTGCCTTGTCGATACCGCGCTTCAGATCCATTGGGTTCATGCCAGCGGCAACGGCCTTCAGACCTTCGTTGACGATGGATTGGGCCAGAACGGTAGCGGTAGTAGTACCGTCACCTGCTGCATCGTTGGCCTTGGACGCAACGTCCTTAACCAGTTGAGCGCCCATGTTTTCGAACTTGTCTTTCAGTTCGATTTCTTTTGCAACGGAAACGCCATCTTTGGTGATGGTAGGAGCGCCGAAGCTCTTGTCCAGAACCACGTTACGGCCTTTCGGACCCAGTGTCGCTTTTACCGCGTCAGCCAGAACGTTAACGCCAACCAGCATCTTCTTGCGAGCGGAATCGCCGAATTTGACTTCTTTAGCAGCCATGTTCTTTTTCCTCTAAACGAATTCGGTGGAAACAGGGGATCGGCAATTAGCCTTCCAGTACAGCCAGGATCTCGGATTCAGCCATGATCAGCAGCTCTTCACCATCAACTTTGATGGTATTGCTGCCGGAATAAGGGCCAAACACTACTTTGTCGCCAGCCTTGACAGCCGGAGCACGCACTTCGCCGTTATCCAGAACGCGACCGGTTCCTACCGCAACGACTTCACCGCGATTCGGCTTCTCAGCAGCCGAACCCGGCAGCACGATGCCGCCAGCGGTCTTGGTTTCTTCTTCGCTGCGACGGATCACGACGCGATCATGCAGAGGACGAAGCTTCATAGTCGTATCTCCCAAATATGTAAGCGTTTCCAATCACCGGTGAAAGCCACCGGCAGTTTTGTTTTAACCGGCAATGCCGGGTGCGCCCCGCAAAGCGGAACGCAAAATCAGCCTGCCATTGGCAAGGACCTTGCGGTGTCCGCTACATGAGGTTGTGCAACGTCATTTCAAGGGCAAACCTAGAAATTTTTTTACAATTCGAGCGGCAAATAGCATTTCTAAACATATTTAATCGTCGCGACGCTCGTATTCGCCTTCGATTACCTTGGGCCCCTCCGGACGAGACGAATTGTGTGGCTCAGAACGGAACTGACCTGCTGTACGAATGTTTAATCGACGAACAACGGCTCCTACCAGCAACTTTCGCGTAACCGGCAACAAAATCAGCAAGGCAAAAACATCGCTAATGAAACCAGGGAGAATGAAAAGAATCCCGCTGATACCCAAGGTAAGCCCCTGGGTAATCTCCTTTTCAGGCATTTCGCCCATAGCAAGACGCATACGAGCCCGCCAGATTGTGGCAAAGCCGGCGACCCGCACCATACCGATGCCAACAAAAGTGCTTAGAATCAGTAGGATCAACGTCCAGCCTACACCAACTGCGCTGCCAAGCTTGATCAGAACTGCCAGCTCAAGCAGCGGAAACAAAAGAAACAGGAAAAAGAATACGCGCATTGAAGCTTCCTTCATGGCCTCCTGGGCCAGCTAACAATTCCACCAAGGTGGCGTTGCCGGCGCGCCAATTCAAGCCTGCCGACTTTATATAGTGAATTCGGGCGAAGCGCGCCTCAGCATTATCAAGGCTTTAATGACCTTTAGAGAGATGTTACACGGTGTAGACAAGGCCGTTATAGGCAGTCATGGATACAGGATACGACAAGGGCGCCTCCAGGCGCCCTTGTCAATACAACACAGGCCAGACCTACCTACCAGGTCACACCAAAACCTGCACTGTATTCTGTCTCATTAAGATGTCCTTCGGCGCCACTGACCCACTGTTTAGAAGCCTTGAGGTTGAGCGAGGCCCAGTTGGTAACCTTGTAACGCAACCCTATGTCGCTATCCAGGCTGAAATCGGCCGTATTGTCTAATGGACGGCCGATTTCACCCATTGTGAACAACTCGAAAGTCTTCCCAGAGAAATAACGGTTGTAGTTCCACTTCATCGAAACCGAATAGAAGTTATCCTGAGTACCGTCCTGGTATTTGTAGTCGGCACGGTCCAACAATGCTGTCAGGGAGAAGGCTCCAAGCTCATTGTCCCAGAACTGATAACCTGGACCGGTACCAATCGTACGCTGGCGGGCAATGTCTTCTATCTTGTCGCGGTCATAGGACACGCGGCCCTGCCAGAAAAACTGCTCATTGATAAAGCGATCAAGGGCGTACTCCAAAGACCAGTTGTCGGTCGATACTTCGCCATCGCTCTTCTCCTTGTTGTAGCTACCTTGCCCATTGTGACGCCACATGCCATGACGGGCCTGGGTCTTGAAATCGACATCGTAGTCGTCCGTATCTTCTTCGGCGCGCTTGTAATCCAGCGCAACGTCGACGTTACCCTTCCAAGTGAAATCACGAAGAAATGGCCGTGGTGGGACAATTTGGGTAATGCTGGCCAGTGGCATGGTTTGCTCGCCCTGGCTGTCAGTATCAACGATCACTTCACCCTGACCGGCTGGCTTGAGGCGTTTCACCTCAACATCATCGGCATAATCGCCGCGCCGTACCAAGACGGGATTATCGCTCTGTAACGTGGAAATTTTGCTCCAGTCGAGCGGAATAGAGCCACCATATTCGGTTTGCAACAATAGCTTCTTGCTGTCCAAAAGCTTGATCGTCCCGGTCAAGCGGTCACCGTTCTTCAGCCAGACAGTGTCCGCATGGGCGGCACCGGCAACCAGAGAAGCGGCAGCAACATAGAAAAGTGTTCGTGACAACATAGAAAATGCCGTTGAAGGATGGAAAAGCGGTTGCGAATTATCCGTTGACTCGTCAAGAGCACAAGGGCGTACTTCAAAAAGTACGAAACTTTGAAGCGAGCCGGATATGCGACTTTGCCAGTGAGAAAAATTCCTTTTAACTTGTCTTTCTTTCCTTTTTTGGGGAGCAGATCAAATCCATGACTGACGCGTTTGACGAATCGCCCCAAAGTGAGCAGGGGCCCACTCGTCAGGAAAGGCTTTATTATGTATTAGCTGCGGTTCCTAGCGGCCGGGTCATCAGTTATGGACAGCTTGCAGCTTTAGCCGGGCTAGGCCGTGCAGCGCGCTGGGTGGGCCGTATGCTGTCCCATTTACCGGAAGGAACGAGTCTTCCCTGGCACCGAGTGTTAGCGGCTAACGGCAAAATCAGTCTCCCTGCCGAGTCAGCCTCAGCAATAGAGCAACGGCAACGCCTGATAGTTGAGGGCGTCATTTTTCACAACGGAAAGGTAGACATGCGTCGGTACGGGTGGAATCCTGCAGAGCCTTCCGAGTAGAGTGCTCGTTTTTCGCGATTGACTGGCCTGATGATTAGAAATTTCTGGCGAGAGGCCTTCGTAACTTATAAGTCTCCCGCATGCTTAGCGTTGCTGCTGCTTGGCTTTGCTGCCGGCTTGCCTACTATGCTGGTTTTCTCCACGCTGTCGGTATGGTTACGCGAAGCAGGTGTTTCTCGCGAAACTATCGGCTATGCCAGCTGGATTGGGCTTGCCTATGCTTTCAAATGGGTTTGGTCGCCCATGCTGGACCAATGGCGTTTACCTATTATTGGCACCTTAGGCCGTCGACGTTCCTGGCTGGTCTTTTCGCAGGTTCTGGTAGGTGTAGGCCTGCTGGGCATGGCCTTTTGTAATCCTCAATTTCACTTGAGCGCTTTGATTGCCCTGGCGGTCATGGTTGCTTTCGCCTCGGCCACGCAAGATATCGCCATAGATGCCTATCGACTGGAGATTGCTGAAGATAGTCGCCAAGCGGCACTAGCAGCCTGCTACATGACGGGTTATCGGGTAGCTTCTTTACTGGCGAGTGCAGGCGCATTATTTCTCGCTGACCTGCTAGGCTCAAGCGTACTTTCCTATAGCCAGTCCGCTTGGGCGACAACTTATATGTTGTTTGCCCTACTAGTACTGCCTGGCCTGCTAACCAGCCTACTGATCAGTGAACCACCTTTAGCGGCCCCTATGGGACTGGCAGATTCCCGGTTCGGCTTTAACCATCAGTTACTGTCTGTAGCCCTCGTGCTCGTGATGCTTATTTCAGTCCCGGCGATGATTAATGCTTTGATCGATCGGGCCTGGCCACGTGCCTTACTGTATGCACTCTTCATTATCGGCTGCCTCTCCCCTTGGGGGCGACGGATCTACGCGCCCATTCGCGATCTCTTCGAGCAGATCCGGCATCCTTTTGCCTTGCAGGCTGCTGCCAGCAAAGTTGATGAAGTACCCCGCTTCGACTTTGCCCACCAAGCGGTGTCGGTTATTGTTCTTATTATTTTATGTATTGCCGTGACGGGCGGCTGCCAGTCGTTCTATGGAGGTTACTGGCCTCGCGGCCTGATGTATCTGCTCATTGCATTGCTTTGCCTGTCGACGCCAGGGCGTCGACTTATGGGGCCAGTGCTGACGCCGGTCAGTGAATTTGTACAACGCTACCGTTGGCAAGCCCTAATGCTGCTCGGCCTGATTTCGACATACCGTCTCTCGGATACGGTAATGGGCGTCATGGCTGGCGTTTTCTATATCGACATCGGCTACAGCAAGGATGTCATTGCCAGTGTCAGCAAGATTTTTGGCGTAATCATGACTCTGTTGGGCGCTGCGGCAGGTGGCATACTGACGGCCCGGATCCGCATCCTACCCATTCTCTTAATTGGTGGAATAGCCTCAGCTCTGACTAACTTGCTGTTCGCCCTGATTGCCATGACGGGTGCCAGTCTTCCGCTTCTTGTAATTACCATCTGCTTCGATAACTTCAGCGCTGGCTTAGCCTCGTCGGCCTTTATCGCCTATCTGTCCAGCCTGACCAACCTGCGTTTTTCGGCTACTCAATACGCTCTACTAAGCTCGCTCATGCTGCTGTTACCACGGCTACTAGGAGGTTACTCAGGTACGTTGGTCGAACAGGTTGGCTACGTGTCGTTCTTTACGATTACCGCCCTGTTGGGAATTCCAACGCTGTTACTCATCATGATTATGTGGATACGGCAGGCCAGAGAGCCTGCGCCTGAAGCAGTGCATGGTGAGCCCAGAACGTCTTAAAAAAAGCCCACCTTAAAGGTGGGCTTTTTTGTTCATCTACGAGATTCAGGACGTTTTTGCGTCCGAAACCATATGCAGGACACGCTGCGGGAAGGGAATTCCAATACCTACTTCGTCCAGACGGTCACGCACTTGTTCGTTGAGCATGAAGGTCAGCGGCCAGTAATCGGCACTGTTAGTCCAGAAGCGCAGAGACAAAGTAATGGCGCTGTCTCCCAGTTTGGCCACTACAACCTCTGGAGCAGGATCGCGGTGTACGCGTTCGTCCTCGGCCAGCTTGAGCAACACCTCGCGGCCTTTCTGCAGATCAGCGTCATAATCGATACCTATGTCATAGATGACCTTGCGCTTGGCCTGCCGTGAATAGTTAGTAATCACTCCATTGGATAAAATGCCATTGGGAATAGTGACTGTCTTGTTATCACCAGTAAGCAGGATGGTATGAAAGATCTGCACCGAATCCACGGTACCCAGAATGCCTTGGGTTTCGATGAACTCACCTACCCGATAAGGCCGGAAGATCAGGATCAATACACCACCAGCAAAGTTGGCCAGACTTCCCTGTAACGCCAGGCCTACAGCCAAGCCAGCAGCCCCGATGACCGCTATAAACGATGTTGTTGCGATGCCGATCATCGAAGCGACACTGACGACCAGAAGAATCTTTAAAGCAATATTTGCCAAACTGCCAACAAAGCCCAGTAGTTCCACATCCACGTGCCGGCTTTTGAGCAGATGCGTCATGTTAGTAGTGACCTTGTTGACCAGCCACCAGCCGACCCAGAGGGTTATGAGTGCCAGTGTCAGCTTACCGGCGTATTGCAGGATGACCGGCAACCAAGCCTCGGAAGAGGCGAGCAACCGGTCGAACTGCACACTTAGATCCATCGTTGGATACTCCTTATGTCAATGGAAATGCCCGGCCCATAGCCGTTGGCCATGCTAAGTGCGACGTACCGGTGCATCGAAGGTTCCGTCAGGAGCTCTCTTGGCTCCTGACAGAGCCGGATCAATCTCGAAAATTATTGAACTGCAGCGGCATACCGAGCTCCTGTCCTCGCAGCATCGCAATGGTTTCCTGAAGCTCATCGCGTTTCTTGCCTGTTACACGGACCTGCTCGCCTTGAATAGCCGCCTGAACCTTGATCTTGCTTTCCTTGATCAGCGCGACAATCTTTTTCGCAAGCTCCTTGTCGATGCCCTCACGCAGCATGACCTCTTGCTTGACAGCCTTGCCGGAAGCATAGGCGTCCTTGATCTCAAGGCACTGCACATCAATCTTGCGCTTGGCCAGATTCATCTTGAGGATTTCAAGCATCTGCTCAAGCTGGAAATCCGCCTCGGCCGTCAACGTGACGGTTAGTTCCTTAAATTCAAAAGAGCCCTTTCCACGCAGGTCATACCGGCGATCCAGCTCCTTTACGGCATTCTCCACCGCATTGGTGACTTCGTGCTTATCCAGTTCGGACACCACATCAAACGAAGGCATGTCATATCTCCATGTAGGTCGAACGCAGTTATGTCGTTCGGCTTGACGATCGAAAAGGGGGCGGCATTATAACGACTACTCTCAAAGACCCGGAATTCCGTCATGCCACGACTTCAGCAACAATCACGTCCCCTACCTTATCGATCAGGCACGTTACGATGAGCTGGCATATTCTGGGCGCGGGGAGCCTAGGTGGATTATGGGGCGCCCGCCTATTTCGTGCGGGAATACCAGTCAGGCTGATTTTTAGGGATCGCGTACGGCTTGCGCAGTATCGCCAAGTAGGAGGACTGCGACTACGCGAAGGTGACGATACCAGCCTGTATCCCCTTGCGGCTGAGACTGCGCAGGATGCCGTACCTATTCGTCGCCTTCTGTTGGCTTGCAAAGCCTATGATGCGGAAGAAGCCATCGCCAGCATCGCGCCGCGTCTGGCATCGGGGGCAGACGTTATTCTTTTGCAGAACGGCATGGGCAGTCAGGACGCTGTCAGCGCCCGGATTCCTCGTGCCCGTACAATATTGGCAAGTAGCACTGAAGGCGCTTTTCGGGACGATACATTCAGTGTGGTCCATGCTGGCCAAGGGCACACTTGGTTAGGTGATCCTACCCATCCCGGCGAGCCACCCGCCTGGCTAAACGAGTTGAGCGAAGCAGGCATACCGGCTCAATGGACAGACGATATTCTAGGTCAGCTCTGGCGTAAGCTGGCTATCAATTGCGCCATTAATCCTCTGACCGTGTTATACGATTGCCGCAACGGCGAGCTTAATGCACATACGGCCGAGATTCAGTCGGTGTGCGAAGAGCTCTGTGAATTGCTTAGGCATACCGGTCAGACCGAAAAGGCATCAGGCCTCTATGAGGCTGTTCTAGCCATTATTGATGCCACTGCTGCTAATACATCGTCCATGCTACAAGACGTGCGTAGCGGTCGTCGGACTGAAATCCGCTTTTTACTTGGTCATGCCCTGGAAGAAGCCCATCGGCACTCGCTAAAGCTGGCGCGCCTTGAAAGCCTCCATATCCGCTTGAGCGAGCAACTGGCGACACGCGGATTGCCCATAGATTAAGGGCAGGCTACCCTTCCCCTCTAACCTTGCGGCACATCGAACCATGTCCCTGCGCGAGCGATTGAAGAATCTTCCTGTCGGCCAGAAGTTATTGGCTGCCCTGCTGGTCTTGCTAAGTGCAGTCCTGCTAGTTGCCAATATTACTTTCATTTCGGCGGCTTACTGGATCTCCCAGGAAAGCATGACGCCGCAAGCCCTGCAAACCGTCGGTCGCCTTTTGGCTACGCCTAGTTTAAGTGAGGAAGCTTTACGTTCGAAGGAAAACGCCGAAGCCTTGCTCCAGCGCCTGGATAACTATAGCCCGCTACGTCTTGCAGCCATCTACAATGGCGACGGGCGCCTGCTAGCAGAAGTACAAAACGGCGATGTACTTCAATTGCCTACCCGCTACTCCGACTTGGAAAAATGGCGTTTACGTGAGTTTCGTACAAATGTACTGATCGAACTTCCGCAGCCTCAAGGACAATCTGGCCATCTTCTCTTAGTCGCTAGTAGCGAGCTACCGGGGGCTTTTTATACCGGCACTCTGACGGCCAGTCTCGCCATTCTCGTCTTTAGCCTGCTGTTATGGTTCGTTGTCGCCCAGCAAATTCGCAAGCTGGTCACAAACCCCATTCTGCAACTGGAGGAGCTTTCCCGTCAGGTTACTCGCGAGGAAAACTATGCTCTCCGGGCTGGCAAGGGCAGCGAAGACGAAATTGGTCGTCTAGCCGATGCCTTTAATACCATGCTCACCCGAATCGAGGGTCGTGAGCAACAACTCAAGCGCGCCCGCGATGACGCTCAGTCTGCCGTTTTACAAGCCCAGAGTTTGGCCGAAGAAACCCGCCGCTCCAATCGCAAACTGGAGCTGGAAGTTCAGGTCCGCGGCAAGATCGAAAAGAAACTTACCGGCTTTCAGAATTACCTCAACAGCATCATCGACTCCATGCCATCTGCCCTAATTGCAGTGGATGAGCAGTTTTATGTCACCCAATGGAACCAGGAAGCTACCAACCTTTCCGGAACTAATCTGGACGAAGCACTGAACCAGCCTATTTTTCTCGCCTTTCCCTCGATAAAGCCCTTTCTGCCTCAATTAAGCCGCGCCGCCGAGCATATGCGAGTTGAAAAGGTCGAACGCGTTACCTGGGCCCTGATCGATACGCCCCGGCATTACACGCTGACGTTCTACCCACTTATGGGTGGAGCCGGTCGTGGCGTCGTGATTCGTATCGATGACATTACTCAGCGTCTCACTATGGAAGAGCTGATGGTTCAATCAGAAAAAATGCTCTCCGTCGGCGGACTTGCTGCTGGTATGGCCCATGAAATCAATAACCCCTTGGGCGCCATCCTGCATAACGTGCAGAACATTCGTAGGCGGCTATCACCTGATCTGCAGAAAAATCTTGATCAGGCCGCTGAATGCAATGTCGAGCTGGACGTAATCAACTGCTACCTTGAAGGGCGTGAAATTCCGCGGCTGCTGGATGGCATTCACCAAGCCGGCAGCCGTGCCGCCAAGATTGTCAGCCACATGCTGGCCTTCAGTCGTCGCAGCAATCGCAAGATGGAAGCCTGCGAATTGCCTCCGCTAATTGATCAGGCGATTGAAATTGCCGGAACCGATTTTGATTTAGCCGAAGGTTTCGACTTTCGTGCATTGCACATCGAGCGGGAGTTTGACCCCGACCTTGGGCCGGTTCCGGTCATTGCCAATGAACTCGAACAGGTCTTGTTGAATCTGTTGAAGAACGCCGCACAAGCGATCCATCAGCGAGGCGATGAGGAAGAAGGCGAAATGGGTCATATTGTTCTCCGGACTCGGCGTCAGGGGAAATGGGCAGAAATTCAGGTGGAAGATAACGGTGTCGGTATTCCTGAGCACATATGCAAACGGATTTTCGAGCCGTTTTTCACCACAAAAGAAGTTGGCCAGGGCACTGGACTGGGGCTGTCCGTGTCCTATTTCATCATTACCAACAACCATAAGGGCCAGATGGAAGTGCAATCTACGCCGGGCGAAGGAACATGTTTCACTTTGCGTTTGCCCTTGATCCAGACGGAAGCCACCTCTACCTGAAAGGAGCATTTTCATGGGCTATCGCCTGTCGAAGATCTATACCCGCACCGGCGATACTGGCCAAACCGGTCTGGCTGATGGCAGCCGAGTCGACAAGGATCATCCTCGTATCGAAGCCATTGGCGATGTGGACGAACTTAACAGTCAGCTTGGTCTTCTCTTAGCCGAACTGGCCCAGCAGTCCGTTCAGCACTTAAGTCTAAAAGAAGTCATTACCGTTCTTGCGCCTTGCCAGCACCGCCTGTTTGACTTGGGTGGTGAGTTGGCTATGCCAGACTATCGAGCCCTGACGACGCATGAGGTGGAAAGCCTGGAGCAGATCATCGATATCTGGAACGAAGAGTTGGGGCCACTGGAAAACTTCATTTTGCCCGGCGGCTCGCACGCCGTAGCCTTGGCGCATGTCTGCCGCAGCCAGGCCCGCCGGGCCGAACGGCGTTGCCAGACCCTTAATCGCCATGAGCCCTTATTAGGGTTAGGCCTCGCCTACCTGAATCGTCTGTCCGACCTGCTGTTTGTAGCTGCACGCCTGATCGGGCGTCGTCAAGGGCTGGCAGAAATTCTTTGGCAACCTGCGGCTCATCAGGAAGCCTCTCGTGACTGAGCCGGTCCAAACGACCCGTCGCCGGGAAGGGCTTCATGCCGTCTGGGACAGTCTTATCATTATCCTGGTCTGCGCCAATCTGGGACTACTTCTTTTCGACAGCCTGTTCTCGATCGGCCCGATCAATCGCGCCTTCGAGGCGGCCGTCCCGTCTATGCATCATGCCTATGCCGAGGCCATCCATGCTCACTTTCAGCTGATCGATTTAGCCTTTGTAGCCTTTTTTCTGCTAGACGTCCTGATCGGCTGGAGCCTTGCTGTTGCCGAACGCTGTCACGCCAAATGGTGGTATTACCCTTTCGTGCATTGGTATGACGTCCTAGGCTGCATCCCCTTGAGCGGTTTCCGCTTACTCCGTGCGCTCCGTCTCATCACGTTACTGGTTCGTCTGCAGCGCCTGGGCTTGATCAATATCCGTCACTGGCGCCTTTATGGCTTCCTCAACCATTACTACCAAAGGCTGATGGAGGACATATCTGATCGTGTAATGATCAAAATCTTTGCTGAGTTGCAGGATGAACTACGTACTCAGAGTGATTTTTCCAGTGGCGTTATCGATGATGTTATCCGACCACGCAAGCAGCAGTTAGTCGATGCTACAGCCAAGCGTGTGCAACGCATGCTGGATGAAAGCTATACACAAAACCGTGTGACACTGGAGCGTTATGTAAGTGAGCTGATCAGCAATGCGGTCGCTAAAAATGAGGATATCAAGGCGCTCAAGCGTCTTCCGATGGGTGATCGGCTAGCCCGCTCTCTTGACAATACCTTGAGTGATATCGTCAATCGTCTGATTCATGAGGCCGTTATCGGTATGCGTTCACGTGACTTTCGCGCTCTGGCAAGCCGGATTGCAGACCGCAGCTTTGATGAAAGCCTGCCTCAGGACTCGACGGATCTCGATCAGGTACTGGTCGAGATCCTTGAAGTTTTCAAGCAAAAAGTATTGGCTCGGCGTGCCGCAGAACTAGGTGATCTTTTGATCCCTGCCCCTCTGCTCGAACCTGCCTCGCCGCCATCAAAAGCTCGCAGAGAGAACTGATCACGCTTGGAACATAAGTGTTCCTGCTGTCTCAGGAAATTGTCGGCCAGAAGGCCCGAATCCCTGCAACACCTTGGGCGCCTGCATCCCAGGCACTCGTCTGATCCTCTGGCCCCACACCACCAAGCAGATAGACCGGATGGTTGAAGTTTCTGATAAGCGCCTCGGCCATATCCCAACCCAGTACAGGCGCACCGGGATGAGACTCGGTAGGCTGAACGGGTGACAATGTCACGAAATCAACTCCCATCTGCGCAGCCAGTGCCAGCTCCTCAGCATTATGACATGATGCCGCCAACCAACGGTCCGGTGGGAAAGGTCTTCCATTAGCCGCATAACGCCGTAACTGCTGACTGGTCAGGTGCCAGCCGGCTGCAGGAAAATCACCTAGCCACTCGAGTGGCCCCTTCAACATTAACTGGGCCCGCCCTGCACACAAGCCCTGCACGTCCACGGCCAGATCACGGTACTGAGGGTCGAACGATGGCGGCGTTCTTAGCTGAACGAGCGCGATACCGGCATCCAGAGCGCGTTGCAAACCATGAAGCAGCTCCTTTACTGTCAAATCACCCGGAGTAATGAGATAGGAACCAGGTAGGCGTGCTGCCTTTACAATTGGAGTATTAGCCGCTGGAAATTCATAATCCGGCAATTGCTTCGGCACGATCCACTCTAGGGGCTGACCCTCCAGACCACAGGCCTCGCCCGAAAAGGAAGTAACCTCCCATACATCGAGCAGAACAGCCTTGTCCGGATAATCATGACGAACCTGAATCAAGGGCCGACTGCTTTCCACCTGGATACCCAGCTCCTCGCGAAGCTCACGTGCCAATGCTATAGGCACGGGCTCACCTGCTTCTACTTTTCCACCCGGGAACTCCCACAGCCCGCCTTGATGCTGATCCTGAGCACGCTTGGCGATAAGTACGCGGCCGCATGCATCTCGAATGACTGCCGCAACGACGTGAATTCGATTCATCCAATTACCTCTTTCTCTGCCAGTGCATCGTCATACCAACGCCGAAACATTGGCCACTGATAGATAGTTTCCACATACGCCTCCGCCTCAGGCGGAAGCGATACGGCATAACTGCGCAGACGGCTGGCTACTGGTGCATAAAACGCGTCTGCAATACTGGGCCGGCCAAACAGGTAAGGGCCTTCGGCACCAAAACGCTCCCGACACTCAGCCCACAGGGCACAAATACGCCGAATATCGTTTTCCGCCTCTGGTGGAAGAGCTGCCAACCCCTGACGACGCTTCATATCCATGGGTAGATGATTGCGTAGCCCCATAAATCCACTATGCATTTCAGCACATAATGCACGAGCAAAAGCGCGAGCCCGGGTATCGGTGGGCCACAAATGAGCCTCCGGGAACTGTTCGGCCATGTACTCAGCAATAGCCAGAGAGTCCCAGATAACACCATGTTCGGTTTTCAGGACCGGCACTTTGCCGGTCGGCGAATGCAGCTTCAAGCGGGCACGGCTATCCGGCGTGTACAAGGGGATACGCAGATCATCGTACCGTGCGCCTGATAACTCCATCACGAGCCAGGCACGTAAAGACCAGGAAGAATAATTCTTGTTACCAACTACCAGGGTCAGAGACACGCGCCTCTCCTTTTTATCTCAATAGCATCATAGGAGCACAGGAGCGACGCGTGTTGCAGCGTCTCCTCGCTTTAATAGGGGCAACTCGTGATCAGGTACGGTATTCCGCATTGATCTTCACATACTCATGAGATAGATCCGTCGTCCAGATCGTCTCGCTGCATTGACCGCGTCCCAACTCGATACGAATACCGATTTCCTCTCGCGCCATCACTTCTGCGCCTTGCGCCTCCGTATAGGTAGCGGAACGCCCACCCCGGCTGGCAATACAAACCTCGCCCAGGAATACATCGATAAGACTAACGTCCAGATCCGGTACACCGGCACGTCCTACGGCTGCCAGAATTCGTCCCCAGTTAGGGTCGGAGGCGAACAGCGCTGTCTTGATCAAAGGTGAGTGCGCAACTGCATAAGCTACATCCAGGCACTCTTGTTGAGTAGCGCCACCATTGACCTGCACCGTTACAAATTTAGTCGCGCCCTCACCATCACGAACGATAGCCTGGGCCAGCTCCATGAACACTTCGAATACCGCGGTTTTCAATGCCGTAAATAATGTGCCTTCGGCTTCGGTGATTTCTGGAAGGTTGGCCTTACCCGTAGCAATTAGCATGCAGCAATCGTTGGTAGAGGTATCCCCATCGATCGTAATCCGGTTGAAGGATTTATTGGCAGCATCGCGTAACAGATCTTGGAGCACTGGGCGAGCCACCTTGGCATCAGTCGCTACGTAACCCAACATAGTGGCCATATTCGGCCGAATCATGCCTGCTCCCTTGCTAATACCCGTTACAGTCACCGTCACGCCATCGTGCTGGAACTGGCGACTTGCCCCCTTGGGTAGCGTATCGGTAGTCATGATACCGGCCGCAGCCTGGGCCCAGTTATGCTCACTCAAATCAGCCAAGGCGGCTGGCAAAGCAGCCTCGATCTTTTCAACCGGAAGTGGCTCGCCAATGACGCCAGTAGAAAAAGGCAACACAGATGTCTCGTCAACACTGGCCAATTGCGCCAGCGTTGCACAGGTACGCAAAGCAGCAGCCAGGCCCGGCTCACCCGTTCCGGCATTAGCATTACCGGTATTGGTCAGCAAATAGCGAACCTCGCCAGAAAAGCGTTTACGCGCCACAATTACAGGCGCGGCACAGAACGCGTTGGTCGTGAACACTCCCGCCACGCTTGATCCTTCAGCGCAGCGCATAATCACGACATCCTTGCGGCCTGGTCGCTTGATACCAGCCGATGCGATACCCAGCTCGAAACCTGGAACGGGATGAAGCGTAGATAAAGGGCCTAGACCAACAGCCATGTAAATTCTCCTGTCGCTATCAATGAAACGCCGCGAGCGGCAGGGCCGGTCGCGGCGAAATGATCAAGACGCCTGGTACTCAGACCATATCAGTCAAGCTTGCCATGGCAATGCTTATATTTTTTACCCGATCCACAAGGACACGGCTCATTGCGGCCGATCTTCTGGTCGTTACGTACTGGCTCAAGCGGGGCAATAGTCGCCTCGCCCTCTTCCGGCTCCTGAACCTCAGGCTGGGAAATGGCAGGCGCCTCGGCATGCTGATACTGCATACGTTTGGCCATCTCCTCGGCCTCCCGACGCATACGCGCCTCTTCCTCAACCGGATCCTCACGGCGAACCTGAACGTGGGACAACACCCGAATAGTGTCGCGCTTGATGTTTTCAAGCAGCTCTTGGAATAGGTTGAACGACTCGCGCTTGTACTCCTGCTTCGGGTTTTTCTGTGCATATCCTCGTAGATGAATACCATGGCGCAAATGATCCATCGTTGTCAGATGGTCTTTCCACAAATCGTCCAAGACTCGCAGTAACATTTGCTTCTCGAAGCTTCTCAGCGCTTCGGCACCAGCCATGTCTTCCTTTTCATGGTAGGCCGCGACCAACGCTGCATGAATCTTCTCGCGTAAGGTATCTTCGTAAAGCTTGTCGTCTTCATCCAGCCACTGCTGGATCGGCAGTCTAAGCCCGAAATCATTGTAGATGGCATCCTCCAGCCCAGGCACATCCCACTGCTCAGGCAGCGATTGCGGCGGAATATGAGCATCTACAGACTGCTTGAGGGCATCCCGACGGAACTCGTCAATGGTCTCGCCAATATCCTGTGATGCCAGAAGCGTATTGCGCATGTGATAGATCACCTTACGCTGCTCGTTGGCAACATCATCATATTCAAGCAATTGCTTACGAATATCGAAGTTACGGCCCTCTACCTTGCGCTGCGCCTTTTCGATGGCATTGGTCACCATACGATGTTCAATCGCTTCGCCCGCTTCCATACCTAGGGCTTTCATGAAGTTTTTCACGCGATCAGAGGCAAAGATACGCATCAGATTATCTTCAAGAGATAAGTAGAAGCGGCTGGAACCCGGATCACCTTGACGACCTGCACGGCCACGCAGCTGGTTGTCGATACGGCGGGATTCATGCCGTTCGGATGCAATCACATGCAATCCGCCTGACTCGATGACCTGCTGATGCCGCTTCTGCCACTCGGCCTTGATCTGGGCAATCTGCTCTTCCGTAGGTGAATCGAGGGCAGCCACTTCCGCTTCCCAGTTACCACCGAGCAGAATATCGGTTCCTCGGCCCGCCATATTGGTAGCAATGGTGACCGCACCGGGCCGGCCAGCCTGAGCAATAATTTCGGCTTCCTTGTCGTGGTACTTGGCGTTCAAGACCTTGTGCTCGATCCCCTCCTTCTGCAAGAGGTGCGAGAGATACTCGGAGCTTTCGATAGAAGCCGTACCTACCAGAACAGGACGCCCTTGCTCCTTGCACTGCTTTATATCGGCAATGATGGCAGCGTACTTCTCTTCCTGGGTCAGATACACCAGGTCGTTGAAATCCTTACGCGCCAAAGGACGGTGCGTAGGAATGACAATGACATCCAAACCGTAGATCTGACGAAACTCGAAGGCTTCGGTATCTGCGGTACCGGTCATACCGGCCAGCTTTTTATACAGACGGAAGTAATTCTGGAAGGTTGTTGAGGCCAGGGTCTGGCTTTCAGCCTGGATCGGCAGCCCTTCTTTCGCCTCGATGGCTTGGTGCAGCCCCTCGGACAGGCGGCGCCCCGGCATGGTCCGTCCCGTATGCTCGTCAATCAGCAAGACCTGATTATTCTGGACGATATACTCGACGTCACGATGGAATAACTTATGGGCCCGCAAGGCAGCGTAGACGTGGGTTAGCAAAGCAAGGTTGTGGGCCGAATAAAGACTTTCTCCCTCAGCCAGCAGGCCTGCTTGAGACAGTAAATCCTCAACGAACTGATGACCCAACTCAGTCAGTTCGACCTGACGAGTTTTTTCATCAATAGTGTAATGCCCTTCACTTCCTTCCTTCCCTTCTTCAGCTTCAATCTGCTGTTGCAGACGGGGAATGAGGGTATTGATCTGTATGTAGAGCTGTGAGCTGTCTTCCGCCTGCCCTGAGATGATCAGCGGTGTACGTGCCTCGTCAATAAGGATCGAGTCTACCTCGTCGACAACTGCAAAATTTAGCTCACGCTGATATTTCTCTTCGAGACTGAACGCCATGTTATCGCGCAGGTAATCGAAGCCGAACTCATTGTTTGTGCCGTAGGTAATATCAGCCGCATAGGCAGCGCGCTTTTCCTCTGGCGGCTGAAACGGCATGACGATCCCTACTGTAAGCCCTAAGAACTCATACAGCGGACGCATCCAGTTAGCATCACGACGAGCCAGATAGTCGTTAACCGTTACGACATGCACACCCTTGCCTGACAAGGCGTTTAGGTAGACCGGCAGGGTTCCCACCAGGGTCTTACCCTCACCAGTACGCATTTCGGCAATCTTGCCTTCGTGCAGTGTCATCCCACCAATCAGCTGAACATCGAAGTGACGCATGCCCATGACCCGCTTGCCAGCCTCTCGCGCTACTGCAAAGGCTTCAGGCAAAAGGCTATCCAATGTTTCGCCCTTGGCTACACGATCTTTGAACTCTTGCGTTTTCCCCCTCAGTTGCTCATCGGACAACCCAATCATTTGTTGTTCAAGCACATTGACGGCCTGCACGGCCTTGGCCATACGCTTTACTTCGCGGTCATTCTTGCTTCCAAAGAACTTTTTCAACAAAGGCGCAAACATATCGACTTGGGTCTTCCACTCGGAGAAATGGGGGGGCGGCGGATCGGTACCTTCGCCCGCGCCGTCAAAAGACAATAGGGCATTCTACTCGGAAACGCCGATGAGAAAAGGTTGACATCACTGAAAGAGCTTTTCACCACAACTGAACTCTATCTTGACCAGCTCATCTGCTACCATGCAACGCCTCATCAGGAGTGTGCTTTCATATGGCTTTTCGTCCTTTATCCGCCGTCGCGCCTGCCGCGCTGCTTCGCCAGGCGAAACCTTTGAAATCACTATTCTACCAAGCTGAGCGCCTGGAGCACTTACAGCGACTGGTCGATGCCCAACTGCAGCCAGCCGCTCGGGAGCACTGCAAGGTCGCAGCCTGGCGTGACGGATATCTACTGCTCATTATCACGGACGGTCATTGGGCTACCCGTTTGCGCTATCAGCAGCGTCGTCTACTCAGACAACTGCAACAGGCTAGTGAGCTCGCTTCGTTGCAGAGAATCCTATTTAAAGTAAGACCCAACAACATGACTCCTCGCGCTCAAGGCCCTAAGCGTGAGCTATCAAATGTCGCAGCAGAAAGCCTATTGGCCACAGCAGAAGGGATCAGCAATCCGGCCTTACGCGCCGCTCTGGAACGCCTGGCTAGCCGGGCAAACAGAAAACCCTAAAAGCCAATAAAAAAGCCACCGTACTGGTGGCTTTTTTCTGCAAGTGACAATTACACTGCAGCGGCAGGTCGCATATAGGAAATAGGAGCCTCGCTCGAATTTTCAAACGTGACCACATCCCATGCATCTGGCTGAGCGATCAGCGCACGCAGTAACCGGTTATTCATAGCGTGCCCTGACTTATAGCCACGGTACTCACCAATCAAGCTCTTGCCCAACAGATAAAGGTCACCAATGGCATCAAGAATTTTATGCTTGACGAATTCATCCTCATAGCGGAGGCCGTCTTCATTCAAAACACCGTTCTCATCGACCACGATGGCATTATCTACACTTCCACCCAAAGCCAGGTTATGGGAGCGCAAAAACTCTAGATCACGCATGAAGCCGAAGGTACGTGCCCTGCTGACTTCCTTAAGGAAAGCTGTGCTCGAAAAATCGACAGAAGCTTTTTGTGTACGACCGCTTACAACAGGGTGATCGAAGTCAATTTCAAAGCTAACCTTGAAACCTTCGAAAGGCACAAACGTGGCACGCTTGTCACCATCTACCACCGTGACTTCACGTTTAATGCGAATAAATTTCTTCGCTGCGTCCTGCTCTTCGATACCAGCCGACTGGATCAGAAAGACAAACGGGCCTGCACTTCCATCCATTATCGGCACTTCAGCAGCAGACAACTCCACATAGGCATTGTCGATACCCAGACCTGCCAGGGCTGATAACAGATGCTCCACCGTGCCGACTTTAACGCCATCCTGCAGCAAATTAGTCGACATCGTGGTTTCCCCTACGCTCTCGGCCCAGGCGCGGATTTCCACGACAGGATCGAGATCGATACGGCGAAACACGATCCCCGTATCCACAGGTGCCGGCTTCAAGGTGAGATATACTTTCTCCCCAGAATGCAAGCCAACGCCAGTGGCGCGAATGGTGTTCTTCAGTGTGCGTTGTCTAATCATGACAGTTGCCGTTCGTCGCTGGTGCGAATAGTTGTCAATAGTGGGCCGATCATAGCAGAACGACCCATTACTTCCCACTAATCACATCCATTGTTTCGATAAATCCGATCAATCGGCCTGACGACGCAGGAATGCTGGAATATCAAGATAATCCAGATCATCGTTCGGATTCATCTTGGCAGCCGTCGCAGAATTACTGTGGTTCTGGCTACGCATAACGGTCGGACGGTCCAGGTCACGGTAGTTTACGGCAGAATGCTCTTGCCGCGGCGTGAGGTTAGCCTGTTGAGCCGAGTTATCCACGACCTTCACTGGCTTCTCGATACGAGCGCCCAATCCTGTAGCAACTACAGTCACGTGCAATTCGTCACGCATTTCAGGATCGATAACCGCGCCTACTTTCACTGTGGCATGCTCAGAAGCGAAATCTTCAATGATTTCACCTACAGCGGCGTATTCGCCTAGAGATAGGTCAAGACCGGCTGTGATATTGACGAGAATTCCTCTCGCTCCGTGCAGATTAACGTCTTCCAGCAACGGATTGCGGATTGCAGCCTCGGTAGCCTCACGTGCGCGGTTCGGACCACTGGCATGGCCGGTTCCCATCATAGCCATTCCCATCTCGCCCATAACAGTCTTGACGTCAGCGAAGTCGACGTTCATCAGACCAGGACGCTGCATGATATCGGAGATACCTCGAACGGCTCCGGCCAATACATCGTCAGCCTTGGCGAATGCAGCTAGCAGGCTGGCATCCTTACCTAAAATAGTCAGCAGCTTTTCGTTAGGGATGGTAATCAGCGAGTCGACGCATTCGGAAAGAGAGCGAATACCTTCATCTGCCACTTGCATACGCTTGCGGCCTTCGAAAGGGAACGGACGCGTAACCACGGCAACGGTGAGGATACCCATTTCCTTGGCTACTTCCGCAATAATCGGTGCAGCGCCGGTACCGGTACCACCCCCCATGCCAGTCGTAATAAAGACCATGTCAGCGCCTTCGAGCACTTCGGCGATACGCTCACGATCCTCCATCGCCGCCTGGCGACCAATTTCCGGATTAGTACCAGCACCCAAGCCTTTAGTCACACCTGGGCCTAGCTGCAGAACAGTACGAGAGCTCACATTCTTGAGCGCTTGAGCATCCGTGTTGGCGCAAATAAACTCGACGCCCTCAACGCCGCTTTTCACCATGTGGTTCACCGCGTTACCACCGCCACCGCCTACGCCGATGACCTTGATGACTGCGCTCTGTGGAATATTATCTACGAGCTCAAACATAATCCCCTCTCTTCCTCTCGGTTTTCGCCTACTGCTGCCGCGATTAATTTGATTACAAATTGCCCTGGACCCAACGCTTTATGCGTTCCAGGACTGAATTCTTGGGTTCATCACTGTTATATCCGCCGGTGATGACCGGCACGCTGTCGGATTGTCTCTGTAATCCGTAGAGCAACAGGCCTACACCTGTCGAGTAAATCGGGTTACGTACAACATCGGTCAGCCCTTTGACCGTTTGCGGTACGCCCAGACGTACCGGCATATGGAAAATCTCTTCGGCGAGTTCGACTGCACCTTCCATCTTGGCAGTTCCACCAGTCAAGACAATCCCAGCCGGGATCAGATCCTCATATCCGCTGCGGCGCAACTCTGCCTGAACAAGCGTAAAGAGTTCATCGTAACGCGGCTCTACCACCTCAGCCAATGCCTGTCGCGAAAGTTCGCGTGGTGGTCTCTCCCCTACACTAGGTACCTTAATGGTTTCCCCGGCATTCGCTAACTTTGCCAAAGCGCAAGCATACCGAATCTTAATTTCTTCAGCATATTGCGTAGGCGTTCTCAAAGCCATCGCGATATCGTTCGTAACCTGATCTCCTGCAATTGGAATAACCGCCGTATGCCGTATAGCTCCTTCTGTAAATATGGCGATATCAGTAGTTCCTCCTCCGATATCGACAAGACAAACACCTAGTTCCTTTTCATCATCTGTCAGAATAGAGTAGGCCGAAGCTAGCTGCTCCAAAATGATGTCATCGACTTCCAATCCGCAACGACGAACACATTTCTCAATGTTTTGCGCAGCGTTCACGGCACAGGTCACCACATGGACCTTGGCCTCCAAACGAACGCCCGACATACCCAACGGCTCTCGAACACCTTCCTGGTTATCGATCACATAGTCTTGTGCCAAGGTATGCAAGACCCGTTGATCAGCTGGAATTGCCACGGCCTGTGCTGCGTCCAGTACTCGCTCGATGTCGGCTGGACTAACCTCACGATCCCGGATAGCAACGATTCCATGGGAGTTCAGGCTGCGGATGTGATTTCCAGCAATACCAACAAAGGCGGAGTGAATGCGGCAACCCGCCATCAGTTGAGCCTCTTCAACCGCCCGTTGAATGGATTGAACTGTGGACTCGATGTTAACAACCACGCCCTTTTTCAGCCCTCGCGAGGGATGAGTGCCGATGCCTACGATTTCGAGCTGGCCGTCAGAAGACACCTCACCCACCAAGGCCACCACCTTAGAAGTGCCAATGTCCAACCCGACGATCATTTTGCCGCTCTGCACGTTTGCCATGTTTTTTGAATTCTCCTCAATTCTTTATTCGGCACTGGCTGCCGCTACAGTCGTTGGGGCGATCGGCTCACGCCACGCCACAGCCAGTCCGTTTGGATAGCGCAAGTCGATGCGGACGATATTGGCAATTTGATCTTTAAGCACTTCGTCATACATCTTGACGAAGCGTCGCATTTTGCTCACAAGGTCGTCACGACCGAAAATTAGTTCAACCCCTTGGGCAGTAGTCAGGTACCAGCTGCCACGGTCACGCATTTCCAGACGCGCCACGGTAAAGCCCAGCGGTCTCAGCATCTGGCTGAATAATTGATATTGTTGCATGACCTGCTGCTGTGCACGCTGCGGACCGTGCAAACGCGGCAGGTTGTCATAATGGGCCAGATCTTTAGGCGCAAACGCCTCACCCTGGTTGTTCAGAAGAGCCTCATCACCCCAACGTGCCACTGGCAACTGCTCTTCCAGACGAATAGCAACTTCATCAGGCCATACTCGGCGCACTTCGGCGTGAGCAATCCAAGGCATCTGTTCTAAAGCCTGTCGCATGCCGGTCAGGTCGATCGAGAAAAACGTTCCGGCCGAATAAGGCGCAATACGCTGCTGAACTGCCTCCCGATTGATATAACTGAGATCACCTTCGACATTCACCTTGGTAATTGGTCGATCCGCATAAGGCAACAAGCGCTGAGACAATTCATAGGTTCCGTAACCCAGACCAAGCAACAGGAGAGGCCAAGCAAGCCGTTTGAACAGGGTAAAACTGGGTTTGGGCAGCCGTGTGGTCAGCGGCTCCTTCTCAACCAGACGGCTAGCACCTCGTGGCGGCTCCTTGCTGCGTAGCGGCATGCGCCCTACACCGGGCTGCGAATGTCGAAGTGTCATGACCATGAGTTAGCCTCTCGACTCCAGAGTGCCAGCTAGAATCTTCAGCACCAACTGCTGGTAGTCTAGCCCTGCCGCCTGGGCAGCCATAGGCACTAGACTGTGATCAGTCATACCCGGCACGGTATTGACTTCAAGTAACCAAAAACGGCCTTGCTCATCCTGCATGACGTCAACTCGAGCCCAGCCGTGCGTGCCTATGACTTCACAAGCACGTCGGGTCAATGCTTTAAGCTCGGTTTCGCGGTCTTCATCTAGGCCGCAGGGAATCTGATAGCGTGTATCTGAAGCAAGATACTTGGCTTCATAGTCATAAAAGATGTGCGAAGTACCCAGTCGAATCGGCGGCATGACTTGATCGCCGAGCATGGCAATAGTGAACTCAGGGCCACTTATCCATTGCTCTACCAAAACGTGCGCGTCATATGCCGAGGCAGACTGCCAAGCCGAGATCAGCTCATCAATACTGCTCACCTTGGCCATACCAATACTGGAACCTTCATGAGCCGGTTTGACGATCAGAGGAAAGCCGAGTTCCTCGGCCGCGGCTCGACAATCAGACTCACTGCACAAAACGGCATATTGAGGTGTAGGTAATCCCTGGCTAAGCCAAATTTGCTTGGTACGTAGCTTGTCCATTGCCAGCGCTGAAGCCAATATGCCACTGCCCGTGTAAGGGATACCTAAACATTCAAGCAAGCCCTGCATACTGCCATCCTCACCGCCCCGGCCATGTAGAACGATAAAGGCCCGATCGAAGGACTCGGATGCGAGGCGTTGTAAGAAATCGTCTCCCACATCGATACCGAACACATTAACACCGGCCGCCTGAAGAGCAGATAGCACCATCTGACCAGACTTCAGGGAAACCTCTCGTTCGGCACTACGACCACCGAACAGTACAGCGACCCGCCCAAAATCAGCAGGCGATATCGATAAAGAACTCAGGATGCTCATAATGGCCTCCCTGCGGCTTCGACTGTGAACAGTGGGCTGTTAATTAATTGGGGAGCGAGCGAGCCTATGTCACCGGCCCCCTGACACAAGAGGATATCTCCCGCCTTCAGCAGAGGCCTGATTATGGGGGCCAACTCGATACCACGCTCGACATAGATAGGGTCCAGCTGACCACGCTGCCGGATACTATGGCAAAGACGACGACTATCCGCCCCAGGAATCGGCTCTTCTCCGGCTGGGTAGACTTCCATCAGAAGTAGTACGTTGGCATCGGCCAGTACTTGTACAAAGTCGTCATAAAGATCACGGGTACGGCTATAACGGTGAGGCTGATAAACCATGACTAGACGGCGCTCAGGCCAGCCACCTCTTACAGCCTTAATAACAGCCGCCACCTCTCGCGGATGGTGCCCGTAGTCGTCGACCAGCATGACACTACCGTTCTCGACAGGTAACTCTCCATAGACCTGGAATCTCCGGCCGACACCTTGAAAGCCGGAAAGTCCGGCCATGATAGCGTCGTCACTGATTCCCTCATCCGTCGCGATGGCTATGGTAGCCAAGGCGTTCAACACGTTATGAACACCCGGCATATTGACCGATACAGCCATCGGCTCATGCCCCTGGCGCAACACGGTAAAATAAGTCCGCATCCCGTCCTGACGGATATCGATTGCTCGAACATCGGCGTCTTCATGGGTACCATAAGTGACAGTAGGACGTGCTACTTGAGGAATGATCTCGCGTACAACCGGATCATCGACACAGAGCACAGCCAACCCGTAGAAAGGCAGGTTATGTAGAAAGTCGATAAACGTCTTTTTCAGCTTGTTAAAGTCGCCGCCATAGGTGCTCATATGGTCAGCATCTATATTCGTGACAACGGCGACCATAGGCTGCAGATGTAAAAAGCTCGCGTCGCTTTCATCCGCCTCGGCTACTAAGTAGCGACTGGTACCCAATTGGGCATTGGTACCTGCGGCGTTGAGACGTCCGCCAATAACAAACGTGGGATCGAGACCTTCCGCTGCCAGTACCGAAGCGATAAGACTAGTGGTAGTAGTCTTACCATGCGTGCCGGCCACTGCAATACCATGCCGATAACGCATCAACTCAGCCAGCATTTCGGCACGTGGAACTACTGGAATTCGGCGATCCAACGCAGCAGCCACTTCGGGGTTCGATTTATTGATAGCGCTGGATACGACCAATACGTCAGCACGCTCCAGATTCGCAGCGCTATGACCAATATAAATACGAGCACCAAACTGTTCTAGCCGCTCGGTAACAGCCGATACTTTTAAATCCGACCCCGACACTTCATAGCCGAGATTAAGTAGTACTTCGGCAATACCACACATGCCCACGCCGCCAATACCGACGAAATGAACACGCCGAATGCTACGCATGCGCCGGACTTCAGCCTGAATAGCGCTCTGGGATTTAACCATGGGTTACCTCCAAGCAAGCGTTGACTACGGCTTGGGTTGCATCAGGCTTGGCCAAGGCACGGCTACGAGCAGCCATGGCAATCAGTCGTTCGGGTTGCATCAAAACCTCTGTTAGCTGTGCAGCGAGCTCCGCTGCACTCGTCGTCTTTTGCGGGAACAAGGCAGCGGCGCCTTCATTCACCAAGAATTCAGCATTGCGTGTCTGGTGATCATCAATGGCATGCGGGAGCGGAACTAGAAAAGCTGGCAGTCCTGCTGCAGTTAATTCGCTTACAGTCAATGCTCCAGCGCGGCAGATCACCAGATCTGCCCAGGCATACGCTTGCGCCATATTAGAAATAAAAGGCAAAACTTCGGCCTGTATACCGGCGGCTCCATAGCGCTCAGCTGTTACATCGGCATGCTGGCGTCCAGCCTGGTGGCGAATGATGGGGCGTAGATGGACCGGTACTTGCGCCAGGGCTTCTGGCAATAATTTGTTCAATGGTTCTGCACCTAGGCTTCCACCTAAAACCAATAGGTGTGCTGGCCGGCCAGCTAAAGCCATACGTGAGTCGTTCAGGAACAGCTCCGTACGCACAGGGTTGCCTGTGCTCAGCCGTTTTACAGAAGCAGAGAACGTACCGGGAAACCCTTCACATACACGCCGAGCCAGGGGAGCCAAGAGGCGATTGGCAGTTCCAGCAACAGCATTCTGCTCGTGGATGATCAGCGGAACCCCTGACAAACGTGCCGCCAGCCCACCCGGCCCTGTTACGAACCCTCCCATACCTAAAACACATACGGGCTTGAGCGTACGCATGATGCGTAAGGCTTGCAGCAAGGCGCCGGTTAATTGCAAGGGGGCACTAAGCAGCGATTTAAGTCCTTTGCCACGTAATCCAGTTACAGTAATGCGGTGAAGAGGCAAACCGGCTTGAGGTACGATATCGTTCTCGATACCTCTTGGTGTTCCTAACCAGTGGACCGTGAATCCTCTCGCCTGAAATTCGCGGGCGCAGGCAAGGGCTGGGAAAACATGACCGCCCGTACCGCCCGCCATAATGAGAACGTTACCGGACATCGGCAAAGTCCTCCTCGGTAAACTCGACTTCCTCATCGACAAGTAAGGTACGTCGCTCCCATTCAATCCGCAGCAGTAACGCCATGCTGACGCAGCAAATGATCAGCGAACTTCCCCCATAACTAAGAAATGGCAACGTCAGCCCCTTGGTAGGCAGTAAACCAACGTTCACGCCAATGTTGATCAAGAACTGACCAATCCACAGCATGGATAAACCGTAAGCCACATACGCCGAGAAATACTGCTTGGCCTGCTCAGCCCAATAACCGATATACAACCCACGAATGCAAACGAATAAAAACAGGCCTACAGTTGCCAGCGCACCGACTAAGCCCAACTCTTCGGCCAATACGGCAAATACGAAGTCGGTATGCGCTTCGGGCAGGTAAAATTGCTTTTGAATGCTGTTTCCCAAGCCCAAACCAAACCAGCCGCCACGACCAAACGCGATCAAGGCCTGCGTAAGCTGATAACCGGATCCAAATTGATCCGCCCAGGGATCCGTGAACGTAATCAGTCGCTGCATCCGATATTCCTGGGTTTGAACCAGAACGAATACAGCACCAACAGCCACTACGACCATAAGCACGAAGCGAAACAGGCCAACCCCTCCCAGGAACAACATGGCCGCCGCCGCCCCCATCATTACAACCGTGGCTCCGAAATCTGGCTCCCGAAGTAGCAGGCCTGCTAAGGGCAACAACACAATAAAAGGCTTAAAGAACCCCATCCAACTATGGCGCACCTCATCCTGACGGCGAACCAGGTAGCCGGCGAGATAGATCACCACGAATACCTTGGCCAGTTCTGATGGTTGTACGTTAAAAAGACCAAACCCGATCCAGCGCAGTGAGCCGTTGACTTCGCGACCAATTCCCGGAATTAACACCATGATCAGCACAACGAAGGCAGCAATCAGCAGCATACCCCCGAAACGCTGCCAGGTAGCCATAGGAATCATGAGCACAACACCGCAGCTAACAATGCCGATTACCAAATAAATCAAATGGCGGATCATGTAGTACAGTGGATTTCCCGCTTGGGCAGCCGCTACTTCCGAGGAGGCGGAAGTAATCATGACCAGCCCTAGCCCCAACAAGGCCAGGCAGCCAGCCAGTAAAGGAAAGTCGAGGTCGATACCATTCCGACTGGCCAGTGGCGACGGATAAGGACGCAGCAGTGAAAACATTAGTGAAGCGCCTCTACTGCTTGAGCAAATAACCTGCCACGTTCTTCAAAATTGCGGAACATATCAAGACTGGCGCAGGCAGGCGATAGCAAAACAGCATCACCGGACTGAGCCAGTTCTGCCGCAGCCAAAACTGCCTGCTCCAAGGTATCCACATATACATGCGGAACGCTTGTATCCAGCGCAGCGGCAACACGCGCAGCATCGCGTCCCAAAAGAATCACGGCACGACAGTAAGTACTGACTGGCGTACGTAGGGGTTCGAAATCAGCTCCTTTACCATCACCTCCTGCGAGCAGCACTAGCTTTCCGGCAATATCACTACCGAGCCCCTCAATGGCAGCAAGAGCTGCCCCTACATTTGTAGCCTTGGAGTCATCGTAGTAACTAACACCTTTGTGCTCGCCGACCCATTGGCAGCGATGGGGCAAACCTGCAAACGTACGCAACGCAGTTAGCATTGGTTCGAACGGTAAACCGGCAGCATGACCCAACGCTAACGCTGCCAGCGCATTGGCCTGATTGTGTGCACCACGAATTTTGAGTGCTTTAACAGGTAATAAGGGATCGAACTCGAAAGCTAAATATTTTTCGCCGCCACTTTCACGAATACCAAAACCCTTAAAGTCTGGCTGCCCATAACCAAAGGTCCAGCAGGTCACTTGGTCCGAGATCAGGGGGCGGGACAAGGGATCATCACGGTTGACTACAACCTGACGAGCTCCTCGAAAGATACGATGTTTCGCCAAGTGATAAGCCACCATGCCGCTATAGCGATCCATGTGGTCTTCACTGACATTGAGTACCGTGGCGACTTCGGCCTCCAGGCGCTCACAGGTTTCCAGTTGGAAACTGGACAACTCGACAACATACAGCTCGACGTCCTCAGCCAGCAGGTCCAAGGCAGGTGTACCCAAGTTACCGCCAATCGCGACCCGCTTGCCGGCCTCTCGCGCCATTTCTCCTACTAGAGTTGTGACCGTGCTTTTAGCATTAGAGCCTGTAATAGCAATGATAGGAGCCTTGGCCGCTCGTGAGAAAACGTCGATATCCCCCGAGAGCCGAACCCCTCGGTCGGCAGCCGCCATGAGAGCAGGTGTCTGCAAAGACAGACCAGGGCTTACATACAGCTCGCTTGCACGTGCAAGAAATTCAACGTCCAGCTCGCCACAGCGAACATCCACTTGAGGATAATGAGTCCGGAGGGTTTCCAGTTCCGGCGGATTTTCACGCGTATCGGCGACCGCAAACGGTGTGGCCTGCTGTGCTAAATAGCGCACCAGTGACATGCCGCTTTTACCGAGGCCGACCACGATACGAAACTGGTCAGAAGCGATCAGACTCATAATGCTTTTACCTCAGTTTTAACGTGGCCAGGCCAATCAACACCAGAATTACGGTAATGATCCAGAATCTTACGATTACGCGCGGCTCAGGCCAGCCCTTGAGCTCGAAATGATGATGAATAGGGGCCATACGAAAAACGCGACGTCCGGTGAGCTTGAAGGAAGCGACTTGAATCATGACTGACAGCGTTTCCATTACGAAAACGCCTCCCATGATAAAGAGCACAATCTCCTGGCGAACAATGACAGCGATAGTGCCTAGTGCGGCCCCTAGCGCCAGGGCGCCAACGTCGCCCATGAAAACCATGGCGGGATAGGTGTTAAACCATAGAAAGCCCAGGCCAGCCCCAATCAGGGCGCCACAAAATACAATCAGCTCGCCTGAACCCTCGACATAAGGAATGAGCAGGTAATCGGCAAATTTCACGTTACCCGAAAGGTAGCAAAAGATGCCCAGCGCTCCCCCGACCATGACGGTAGGCATAATGGCCAGCCCATCCAAGCCATCGGTCAAATTGACGGCATTACTCGAGCCTACGATAACGAAATAGGTCAGCACGACGAAGAAAATGCCCAGCGGAATTTCAACGTTTTTCAACAGCGGCACGATAAAGGTCGTTTCGATAGGCGACTCTGCCGTCATATATAGGAAAAAGGCTGCACCTAGACCGAACACTGATTGCCAGAAGTACTTCCACCGGCTCGGCAACCCTCGAGAGTTTTTTTCGATTACTTTGCGGTAATCATCTACCCAACCGATGGCGCCAAAAAAGAAGGTGACCGCTAAAACCGTCCACACGTAGCGATTTGTCAGATCGGCCCAGAGAAGGGTACTGATACCAATCGAGGTAAGGATCAGGGCCCCTCCCATGGTGGGCGTTCCAGATTTGGACAAATGCGACTGTGGCCCATCATGACGGACCGCTTGGCCGATCTGCCGAATCTGTAGGGTACGGATCATCCACGGACCGAGCGTAAGTGCCAGCACAAGAGCTGTCAAAACGCCAAAAATGCCGCGAAGGGTCAGGTATTGAAAGACCGCGAAGCCCTTGTAGAACTGTTGCAGGAACTCCGCCAGCAGCAGCAACATCAGTGTTTCTCCTCAACATCTTTATTGCACAGCGCCAGAACGACTTTATCCATCGCTGCACTACGCGAACCTTTGATTAAAAAAGTGCAATCCGGGCCGCTTTCAGATAGCAGAGCATTGATCAGGTCGGATTGGTCAGCGAAGTGCCGGGCGTTAACACCAAAAGCCTCGACCGCATGTGCCATCAATGGCCCAACACCGTACAAGGCTGAAACTTTGTTATGGGCATAGCTGCCCAGTTCGGCATGCGCCTCGGTGGCCCACTCTCCCAACTCCCCCATGTCGCCTGCGACAAGAACGGTCCGGCCCGTAAAACCACTTAGCACATCGACTGCTGCCTTCATGGAACCCGGATTAGCGTTGTAACTGTCATCAATAACGCGGGCACCCTGAGCGCCCCGTTTGACGACAGTGCGCCCTTTGACTGGCTGCAACGCCTCGAGCCCTATAACAATGGATTCAATTGATATCCCTACGGCATGAGCGGCAGCAGCTGCTGCTAGAGCATTTAGTACGTTGTGCTCGCCCAGTAGATTGAGTTGGATACGTGCCTGACCTGCCGGGCAGATCATAGAAAAACTTGAACAGCCACGGGCATCACGTGCAAGCTCAACGGCTCGAAAGGTAGCCATTTCGTTTAAACCGAAACTGCATACTTCATGACCGCTGGCGCGAGCCTGCCATTGCTCGAAAGCTTTATCGTCCCGGTTGAGTACAGCGACCCCCCCTGAAACCAACCCTTCGAGAATTTCACCCTTGGCTTCAATGATCTTCTCTACGCCTCCGAACTCCCCTACATGAGCACGTCCGGCATTGGTAATGATGGCAACGTGCGGCTGGGTCAGCCCAACCGTATAAGCAATTTCTCCTATCCGAGAAGCGCCCAGCTCGATAACGGCGTAACGATGGTCTTCCCCTAATTGCAGTAAGGTTAACGGGGCGCCTAAATCATTGTTCAAATTACCTTGTGTAGCCAGAGTAGGCCCACAGGTGCGCAAGATAGAAGCCAGCATCTCCTTTACTGTTGTCTTACCGCTTGAACCAGTAACTGCAGCTACCGGATACGGGAATCCGGCTCGGTTCAGGGCGGCAATTTGCCCGAGCGCCTGGCGTGTATCGCTAACAATCAGTTGCGGTAACTCGATAGCAGGGTGCTCCCGCTCCACCAAGGCAGCGACCGCGCCTTTAGCTGCGACCTCACTTAAATAGGCATGTCCATCGAAGCGAGGGCCAGACAGTGCAATAAACAGCTGCCCCGGCATAATCGTACGGCTATCAGTCGAAACGGCTGAAAATGAAACGTTATGGCCTTTCAGACGAGCCGAAAGTGGAGCCACTAAGTCCTGAAGAAACATAGGCTTAAGCATGATCGGCTTCCTTTATGGCCAGCCCCTGACGGGCGTGCTTCAGATCAGAAAAAGGCATTCTTACACCTGAGACTTCCTGATAGTCCTCATGCCCCTTCCCAGCGAGCAGTACTACATCCTGGGGTGTAGCCATATTGATGGCATAGGCGATAGCGGCATCACGAGCAGAAATAAATATGGCTTTTTCTGGCATGACAAAGCCGGCCCGGATATCAGCAATGATCCGTTCGCTCGGCTCGGTGCGTGGATTGTCGTCAGTTACTACGACAATATCTGCCAAGCGTTCAGCGATGCGGGCCATCAAGGGACGTTTACCGCTATCGCGGTCACCACCGCAGCCGAATAGGCAGATCAGTTGACCTTGTGTATGAGGCCGCAAGGCAAGAAGTACTTTTTCGAGCGCATCAGGCGTGTGGGCATAATCGACAATAACCAGTGGCACCTTCCCGCCACCTAAACGCTGCATACGCCCAGCTGGCCCCTGCAGATGAGGAACCACATGAAGAATATCGTCTAACGGATACCCCATACCCAATAAGGCAGCTACCGTAGCCAGTAGATTGCTCAGGTTGAATCGTCCGATCAGTGGACTATTCATGACCTTGTCGCCTGCGGGGGTAGCCAGCCCAGCTCGAATACCCTCATCACTGAATACTGCCTGCCGGCAGTACAGCGTAGCCGCAGGGTTATCGAGACTATAGGTAATCAAGGTTGATGGTTGAGGCTCGGAGGCCAGACGCGCCCCTAACTCATCATCAATGTTGATAACGCGAGTCTTGAGCCCAGGCCACTTGAAAAGGGCAGACTTGGCCTGCGCATAAGCTTCCATCGTACCGTGATAATCGAGGTGATCTCGGGACAGGTTAGTGAAGACGGCAACCTCAAAATTCACTGCGGCTACACGCCCTTGATCCAGGCCGTGTGAAGAAACTTCCATCGCTACGGATTGCGCACCGAGCCGCTCAAGGTGACTCAAGGTCGCCTGTACAGATAAGGCATCCGGCGTGGTATGGCTCCCACTTTGGAGAGCCGAATAAAAGCCTGTCCCCAGAGTTCCAACAATGCCGCAACGCTGTCCCAATCGATCACAAGCCTGCGCGATCAACTGCGTAACACTGGTCTTTCCGTTGGTTCCAGTAACGCCTACCAAACGGAGCTTATGGCTGGGATTACCATGAAAACGCCCAGCAATAGCGGATAACTGGCCAGCCAAACCTCTCACAGGAATAAGCGGAACCGAGCCACTAGCGGGCAGGTCTGGCGCGTTTTCAATCTCATAGGCTACAGCCGCAGCTCCCTGTGCCAGGGCATCAGCAATATGCACGCGACCATCCTGCCGTCCGCCAGGAATAGCGAAAAACAAGTAACCCTTCTGTACGCTTCGGCTGTCCAGCGTCAATCCTTCGATCAACACGGGGCTATCGGTTTGAGGCAATAGCTGATTGAGAGGTATGGACATTAACCACGCTCTCCTTTGCCGGGTCGTTCGTTGGCATTTGCTTGGCCTTGCTCAGATAGCGGAGCCAAGTTATCTGGCGGTACATTCATCAAACGCAAGGCTCCGCTCATAACACGACTAAAAACCGGCGCAGAAACGACGCCACCGTAATATCCACCTTTACTCGGCTCGTCGATCACGACAACCATAGCGATGCGCGGGTTGGTTGTCGGCCCGAAACCGGCGAACAAGGATCGGTAGGCATTTTGGGTATAGCCTTTGGTACCCACCGAAGCTTTACGTGCCGTTCCACTCTTTCCTGCCACGTGATAGCCAGGTACCTGAGCACGGAATGCACCGCTTGGCGCCTCGACGACCTGCTGAAGCATGCCCTGTAAGGTTTTGGCAACATGCTCTGGCACGACCTGATCACCTTGCGGCGCTCGATCTACCCGCGTTAGCGACAGCGGGATGAAACTTCCATTGTTTGCCAGGGTGGAATAAGCATGCGCCAATTGAATGGCCGTAATGGACAGGCCATAGCCATAGGACAATGTTGCCGTCTCAGCAGGATTCCACTTACGGTAGTTAGGCAAATTACCTACCCGCTCACCCGGAAAACCCAGACCAGTGTCCTGACCCAACCCAAACTGCCGCATCGTGTTGTAAATGGCTTCGCCGCCAATATCGAAGGCAATCTTGCTCATGCCGACGTTACTGGACTTGATCAGAATGCCTGTCAGATCAAGAGGCTCCTGGCTTCGTGCGACGTCTTTGATCGTATAACGTCCAATTTGCAGATAGCCCGGATACACGTTTACTTTGTCGGAAGGCTTCCAACGACCACTTTCCAGCGCCGCACTCATCGATAGTGGTTTCATAGTGGAACCAGGCTCGAATACATCGATCATGGCGCGGTTACGCATGTTCGCTGGATTCAAGTTACGACGATTATTGGGGTTGTACGTCGGCTGGTTAACCATGGCGAGAATCTCGCCGGTTTTGACGTCGACCATGGTCAGGCTGCCGGATGCGGCGCCAAACTGCGTCAGGGCATTACGCAACTCACGATTGGCTAGATATTGCAGACGCAGATCAATCGAAAGGGCGACGGAGTTTCCGGGCTTGGCATTCTTGGCGACCTGAACGTCTTTGATAACTCGCCCTCTCCGATCCTTGAGAACCTGCCGCTTTCCAGGCACCCCAGCCAGCCAATCGTTGAAGGCAAGCTCAACCCCTTCACGACCGCGATCATCGATATCGGTAAAACCTACAACCTGAGCAGCTACTTCGCCTGCCGGATAGAAGCGGCGGAACTCTTCGATGTCATAAACACCGGGAATCTTCTGAAGCTTTACCTGCTCCATGACCGCTTCGCCCTGCTCCGGCATCATGCCACGCGCCAGGTATAGAAACTCGCGATTCGCATTTTGCTCGAGGCGTTTGGCCAGATCTTCTCTGGACTGTCCTACCAGATCGGCCAGGAGCGCCCATTTATCACGCGCGCCGGATAACTCCTTTGGGTTGATCCAGAGGGTTGTCACAGGCGTGCTTACCGCCAGTGGCTCACCATTGCGATCGGTAATTAAACCCCGATGGGCCGCGATGGGTATGGTTCGCACACTACGGGCATCGCCTTGCCCTTTAAGAAACTCTCGGTCGATAACATGCAGATCAATGATACGCCAGCCTATAGCACCGGCCATTACTGCAAGCAAACCAACTACCAAGCGAAACCGCCAGGGATGATGCAGCCCATTGAGCTTCATCATGGCGACACCATTTTGATCTCTTCTGGCTCTGGGATACGCATCTTCAATTGCTCGCTAGCCAGCGTCTCGATCCGGCTATGTGCCGTCCAAGTACTTTGCTCCAGCAACAAACGGCCCCATTCAGCCTGCGCCTTGTCACGCACGCTCATTTCTGCATATAGGGTATTGAGCAGCTGCCGATTCCAGTGGGCACTGTAAGCAACAGCAACGGCTGACAGCAGGACAGCTAGAAAAAGTACCAACATGACGAAACTGCCTGTAGGCAGTTTTTTGGCAAAAAGAGTACTCATCGCAGCTTCTCCGCAATACGCATGACTGCACTGCGGGATCGTGGATTTACAGAAAGCTCGGCATCCGATGCGTAGATCGGCTTACCCACCAAACGTGCACGAGGCTCAAACGCTTGGGTACGGACAGGAAGATTACGCGGCAGATTATCCGCCTCCCCCTTGGCAAGTCGGCGCATAAACAACTTAACAATACGATCTTCCAGCGAATGGAAGCTGATTACGACCAGTCGCCCTCCAACGGCGAGCGCATCGAAAGCCGCCTCGAGTCCTCTTTCAAGGTCGCCTAACTCATTATTGATAAAGATGCGCAACCCCTGGAAAGCTCGCGTCGCAGGATGCTTGCCTTTCTCCCAGGCTGGATTGGCTTCTTTCAGTACCAAAGCCAAATCTGCAGTACGCGTGAATGGTTGCTCCTGGCGACGCTGCACAACGGCACGAGCCATACGCTTGGCGAAACGCTCTTCGCCATAGTCACGAAATACTCGGGCAATATCATCCTCGCTGGCCGAAATCAGCCAATCGGCTGCGCTGAGTCCCTGCGTAGGATCCATCCGCATGTCCAATGGGCCGTCATGCATGAAACTGAAGCCGCGCTCAGGATCATCCAGTTGCGGAGAGGAAACGCCTAAATCCAGAAGAATACCGTCCACGCGCCCTGCCCAGCCACGCTCGGCCAAGGCCAGCCCCATATCAGCAAAGCTGCTTTGCACAATGACAAAGCGGCCGTCTTCGGCCGCCAGTGCTTGTCCCGACAGGATCGCTTGTGGATCCTTGTCGAAGCCAAGCAGTCCCCCGCCGGTAAGTCGTTTCAGGATCGCGCGGCTATGGCCTCCTCGACCAAAAGTACCATCTATATAAAGCCCTTCGGGACGTACAGCCAAAGCCTCGACGGCTTCATCGAGCAGGACGGTAACATGGGTAAATGCAGTAGTCGTATTCACAGGATTAAATCGCGCAGTTCATCCGGCAGACCGCCGGGTTCCTTGATTGCCTTGAGGTCGTTTTCACACAGGCCATTCCAGGCATCCTCATTCCACAACTGAAACTTGTTCAGCTGTCCTACTAGTACAGCGCGCCTATCCAAATGGGCATACTCCCTGAGCCGGGGCGGGATTAAAAAGCGGCCGCTACCGTCAAGCTCCAGGTCTACCGCATTACCAATGAGCAAACGCTGCAAACGTCGCGACTCTTCTCTTAAGGAAGGAAGTTCACGAAGTTTGCTTTCGATGATTTCCCATTCAGGAAGGGGGTAAACGCAAAGGCATGGATCAATGGCATCGATCGTCACGATAAGGTGCCCTGCACAACGCTCAAGAAGCTCATCCCGATACCGACTCGGCATCGAGAGGCGCCCTTTAACGTCAAGACTTATGGCACTCGCTCCGCGGAACAAATCGGCGATTCCTTTGGCTGGCTTCCCCTACCATTAAATCCCACTTTTAACCACTTCGTACCACAGGGGCACACTATATTGACGCGCTCCCCCCACCGTCAAGGCGAGCCCTCCAGCCAAAAATGCTTACAGCCGAATGAGTTACAGGTTTTTCCATACATTTAACGAAACGGCATGGCTCATAATTTTCCGACAAACGGAAATAAACTCAATCAATTAGCCACGCTACTTAAAGTAATACTTGAATCAAAAGCTCAAGCTAATGGGAGGGATAGGATGGACAGGAGAAGGGGAAAAAGGAGGAGAGTCGATCTGTAAGCCGGGTTCTGTCGAGGACAGTCATTCCTCTAGGACAGCCATCACTGACTGCCTCAAGCGACCTACCCGAATCCAGCGCGGGCCACGCCTATGGATTCCTATTTGGTCTTGCTCCAGGTGGGGTTTACCTAGCCACGAACTGTTGCCAGTCGTGCGGTGCGCTCTTACCGCACCTTTTCACCCTTACCGGCGCTTACGCGCTTAGGCGGTTATTTTCTGTGGCACTTTCCGTAGGCTCACGCCTCCCAGGCATTACCTGGCACCTTGCCCTGCGGAGCCCGGACTTTCCTCCCTTCCTACTGTAAACAGCAGGAACAGCGACTGCCCAATCGACTCTCCAGGCGCAAGGGTAACGAGATGCCTTACGTATAACAACCTCAAGTTTTGTTTTGTTTCTCAAGTGCATGCTGATACAGCGCATTCTTACGTGCTCCAGTAATATCTGCCGCCAGAGCCGCAGCACGCTTGAGCGGCAACTCGGCTAACAAAAGCTCCAGAACCCGTATAGCTTCTGCACTAAGCTCATCCTTTTGCAATGGCTCCCATCCCGCTACCAACAAGACGCACTCACCTCGCTGCTGATTCGCATCCGCCTCAACCCAGCAACACAATTCAGCCAGCGGTGCATCTTTAATCGTCTCAAAGGTTTTCGTCAGCTCTCTGGCCAGGACTGCCAGGCGTGCGCCCCCCAACACTGCAGATAAGTCCTGCAGGCTTTCCAACAAACGATGCGGCGCCTCATAAAAGATCAACGTACGCTCCTCTTCCTTGAGTGCTTCCAGACGCGTCCGCCGGGCCGTAGTCTTGGCAGGCAGGAAACCTTCGAAGATGAAACGATCCGAAGGCAGCCCAGCCGCTGACAATGCTGCGATCGCAGCACATGCTCCAGGAATAGGTACAACAGGAATATTCGCAGCACGGGCCTGACGTACCAGATGAAAGCCCGGGTCAGAGACCAAGGGCGTTCCAGCATCAGAAATCAACGCCACACTCTCACCAGCCAGTAATTGGTTGATAAAACGACCGCCCTGCTCTCGTTCGTTATGATCATGGCAGGCAGCCAAAGGCGTATTGATTCCAAAATGCTGTAATAATCGTGACGAATGCCGCGTATCCTCTGCTGCGATCAGAGCCGCTTCCTTTAAGATACGTAACGCTCGGGCACTGATATCTTCCAGGTTGCCGATGGGCGTCGCGACGATGTAAAGCGTGCCAGGAGTGGACATGAAAGGCCTCTTGCAACAATGAAGTCAGAGGTATTGTACGCGTTTCGAGCTACTGCCATTCGCGCCACAGGCTGCCACTGGTTACAATCCATGCACTTCATTCCGATTGCGTCAGGACATACGACATGACCGTTCGCCTGCGTACGCTGTTAAGCGTCCCTCTCATCAGTCTTTTGGCCGCTTGTGCCAATGCACCGTCCAATACCTTGGGCGAGTTGCCCCGGACGCCTCAAGCCTCTATTCAACAGCTCTTGGAAAAGGCCGGCAATAGCACCTCTGAAGAGGCAAACATGTTGCGTCTGTCTGCAGCTGACTTAGCCTATAAGCAGCACAACCTGACACAAGCGAAGCAGATCCTAGCATCACTCCAGCTCCAGCAATTGAAACCTGTGCCGCAGGTATATGCCGGAACACTAAGTGCCGAAATAGCATTGACTGAAAATCAGCCCAAACAGGCTCTGCAGGCATTGCAACAACCAGGCTTCGAGCGTATTGCCGAACTTCCTGTCGAACAGCAAATCCGTACATCATTAGTTAAGGCTCGAGCCCTTGAGGCGGATCAGCAACAGTTGCCGGCAGCTAAGGAGCGCATCTATATCGCGCCCATGCTAAAAGACCCTCAGCAGATCGCCGATAACCATGAAGCCATTTGGGGCTTGGTAGCCGCCCTGCCAGCCGAGCAGCTACAAGCAATCCCTGGAAACACCGAACTCAATGGCTGGCTAGCCTTAGTCAGCCTTACACGTACCAATGCCTCCCTGGATCAGCAAATTGCAGCCATTGATGCCTGGCGTGCGCAAAACCCGAATCATCCCGCCGCCCTCCAGTTACCTAAAGCGCTGGCAGCACTCAGAACGACCGAACAACAACCGCTGAATCGAATCGCCCTTCTGCTTCCGCAGCAAGGTCAGCTGGCTAATGTATCGAAGGCTTTGCAAGATGGTTTTATGGCTTCACTATACGAAAGCCAACAGGAAGGCACTTCGCCGCCTGCCGTGATTTTTTATGATAGTACCCAGATGCGCTCCCTGGATGACTTCTACCAACGAGCCAAGTCAGATGGCATTCAGTTAGTTATCGGGCCGCTAGAAAAGAGCCTCGTCAAACAGCTCAATGATCGCGAGCAGTTACCTATTACGACACTCGCATTGAACTACAGCGACACGCAAGACGAAGGCCCTGCACAACTCTACCAATTCGGTCTGGCAGCAGAGGACGAGGCCCGTGAGGCTGCCTTACGCGCCAAAAAAGATGGCAAGCATACTGCCGTGGCACTTGTTCCTCGCGGCGATTGGGGTGATCGCGTCCTAGCAGCGTTCAGCCGTGAATGGCAAGCTCAGGGCGGTGCATTACTAGGTGCTGAGAGAATCGATCAGCCGGTCGAGATTGCACGACAGATCAGCCGTCTATTGCAGAACCGACAGAACGGCCAGAGCATTGACCTCATCTTCCTAGCAGCCACTCCCCAGCAGGCTCGCCAGATCAATCCTACGCTGGCCTATCAGTACGCTGGCAACATCCCTGTATATGCAACGTCTCATCTTTACACGGGCACCAGCAACCCTGCGCAGGATCAAGACCTAAACGGTATTCAGTTCTGCGAAACCCCTTGGCTACTCGAGCCAAACAATCCAATACGCCGTAAAGTGGTTGCACAGTGGCCTCAAGCGGCTAGTAGCTTTGGGCGACTCTATGCCATGGGCGCCGATGCCTACATGCTTTCCAGCCGGCTTCCACAGCTTAAGGCCTTACCAAATACTGAATTAGAAGGCCTATCCGGCGAGCTAAGTCTCAGCTCAACTCAACGCGTGACACGTAAACTCCCCTGGGCTCAGTTCATTAATGGCCAGGTTCAACCACTTACTCAGCCGACTCCACTGTGACAACCACACGCGAACGCGGGCTGGCTGCGGAAAACCTCGCCCTAGATCATCTTCAACGTCACCGGTTGAAGTTGCTTGTACGCAATTGGTCCTGTCGGCTAGGTGAGCTTGATCTGGTCATGCTTGACGGAGATACAGTAGTATTTGTCGAAGTTCGCTCTAGGCGTCATAGCGCCTGGGGTGGAGCGATAGAAAGCGTCGATGCTCGTAAGCGCCAACGCCTGGTCGCTGCTGCGGAGTCTTTTCTTCAGAACGAAACACGCTGGGCACGACAGCCCTGCCGTTTCGACGTCGTAGCGATAAGCCCCACGGCCACTGCCCAGCCGCTACGCCTCGAGTGGATCAAGAATGCATTCGATTCCTGAGTAGTTTCACAAGGTCAAGACTAAAACCGATGGACACGCAAGCCCGCATTATCAAGCTCTTCCAGGACAGCATCGAGACCAAGCGTCAAGCGATGGAGGTCCTTGTTCCCTATATCGAGCATGCGAGCCAGGTCATGGTCAATGCGCTGCTCAACGAAGGAAAGATCCTATCGTGCGGCAATGGCGGCTCGGCTGGAGATGCTCAGCACTTTTCCTCCGAACTGTTGAATCGTTTCGAGCGTGAGCGGCCTAGCCTGCCAGCCATAGCTCTGACGACTGACAGCTCAACCCTTACCTCTATTGCGAATGACTACAGCTACAACGAAGTTTTTTCGAAGCAGATTCGCGCCCTAGGCCAGCCTGGTGACGTTCTGCTGGCTATTTCAACCAGCGGCAATTCAGCTAATGTCATTCAAGCTATTCAGGCGGCTCATGATCGGGAAATGACCGTCGTTGCGCTGACCGGGCGCGACGGTGGAGGTATGGCCTCTTTATTGCTACCGGAAGACATCGAGATTCGTGTCCCGGCCAAGGTCACTGCACGCATCCAGGAAGTTCACCTGGTAGTCATTCATTGCCTGTGCGATCAAATCGATCAGCAATTGTTTGGGAGTGAAGAATGAAGAAAGGCATCGCCTTGTCCTGCCTAGTAGCTAGCTTGGCACTCAGCGGTTGCAATAGCGTTCTGACTGCGACGCGTGACAAGCCCATCGACGATAATCGTGGGACGCGTACGATTGGTAGCAAGATCGATGATTCACTTATCGAAACCAAGGCGGCGGTAAACATCTCCAAGGCTCACCCAGACCTTGATAAATCCCATATCGTCGTGGTCAGCTACAACGGTGTAGTACTCTTGGCAGGCCAGACACCTCGGCCAGAATTGAAGGCACAGGCGGAACAAGTAGCTCGTGCGGTACAACGCGTCAAGCTGGTCCACAATGAACTACAAATTCTACCGCCTTCTTCTTTGCTAGCACGGAACAATGACACGTGGATTACAACCCGTATCAAGTCAAAAATGATTGCTGATAACAACGTGCCCTCATCACGCATCAAAGTGGTCACCGAGAATGGCATTGTTTACTTGTTAGGCTTAGTAACGCATCAAGAAGCTAATTTAGCGACCAATGTTGCTCAGAGCGTGTCTGGCGTGCAAAAAATCGTCAAACTGTTCGAATACATTGATTAATGCTCTCTCAATATAAAAACCCCGCTAGTAAGCGGGTTTTTTATATTGCATAACGCTTATTATTGAACCGTAATTGAATCGCCAGCTAACACTAACTGATTACCCATTACAGGAATCTGATTACCTGGATCACGGTTCATACGCATCTGCTTAACAGTGCCATTGATTAGATACTTTATTTCGTAAGCAACGACCTTTTCACTTATATCTATAATCGTGCTGCAGCGCGTTTCTGTTACTGTAAAGAAATCTTTCAGCGGCGGACGCTCTTGGTTTTTTCTACTAGCAGATCTCTCCACACCGCCTACTTCAGTATTTACGGCCGCTTCAGCAATTCGATCCTGATCCTTCACCAAGTGCGGATATGTCACGGCAACGTCTTTACATACATTACGAGGCGTCTTAATAACTTCCTTGATAGGCTGGACGGTCAAGACTTCAGCAAATTGGGGTTCTCGCGCTGAAAGCGCATAGGCAACGACTCCGCTAGCAGTCGCCACACCAATGCTAAAGAGCGCTCCCACAACCATCGATTTACTCACAGGAATTTTCTACACCTATAAAAACATGGGCTGCTAAAAGCAGCCCATGTACTCAAGGACGATCGTCGACTTCCTTAGCAGGAGGCGGAATCAGATCCTCACTACTCAAGTTCAACCAAATCAGGATCACATTGGCGATATAAATCGAGGAATAAGTACCCGCCAACACACCAATGAACAAAGCAATCGAAAAGCCGAACAGGTGATCTCCCCCAAAGAACAACAGTGCTGCGATGGCCAGCAAGGTTGAAATCGAAGTTGCCATGGTTCGCAGTAAGGTTTGGGTCGTCGAAATATTAATGTTCTCTATGAGACTGGCCTTGCGCAAAACCCGAAAGTTTTCACGTACTCGGTCAAAAACAACGATAGTGTCATTAAGCGAATAACCTATGATGGCCAAAACTGCAGCCAAGACGGTTAGATCAAATGTAACTTGGAAAAAGGACAAAATACCCAAGGTCACGATCACATCATGAACAAGGGAAATAATGGCACCTACAGCAAATTTCCACTGGAAACGAAAACCTACATAGAGCAGAACTCCTCCCAGCGCTAGTAGCATTCCCAGACCACCCTGGTCACGCAGCTCCTCACCCACCTGCGGACCTACGAACTCGACACGAGTCACTGAAGCAGGGTTTTCTTCATTGCCTTGCTGAAGTGCGTCCGCTACTTTCTGGCCCAGCTGAGGGTCATCACCAGGCATACGAACCAGTACGTCAGTCGTCGCGCCAAAACTCTGCACAACGGCATCCTTTAATCCCGACGCTTCCAGTTGTTCGCGTATAGCTCCCAAGTCGGCAGACTCTTGATAACGCAGCTCAATAAGCGTCCCGCCCGTAAAATCCAGCCCCAGATTCAGCCCCTTGGTCAACATACTACCAATGGCGAGCACGGTAAGGATGAGCGTCATGGCAAATGCGAACTTGCGCACCCCCATGAAATTAATAGTTCTTTTCATGGCTACCTCCTTAAATCCACAACTTCTTGACGTTGCGGCCCCCGAAAATCAAATTGACCATAGCGCGGGTAACCATGATGGCTGTAAACATGGATGTAAAAATGCCCAGCGACATAGTGACGGCAAAGCCCTTAACCGGCCCCGTTCCCATGGCAAAGAGAATTGCACCCACTAGAAGAGTCGTCAGATTGGCATCAATGATGGCACTGAACGCACGACTAAAGCCTTCATGGATAGCTCGCTGTACAGGCATCCCGTTGGCCAACTCTTCACGAATACGCGAAAAGATCAGGACATTCGCATCAACAGCCATGCCCATCGTCAAAACGATACCGGCTATACCCGGAAGCGTGAGTGTCGCATGTAGAACGGACATGAGCCCGAGCAGCAGAACCATGTTGAAGGCCAATGCTACCGTAGCGATAACACCAAAGAAGCGGTAAATCGCGATAATAAACAGCGAAACGAAAACCATGCCCCAGATGGAGGCATTAACACCCTTAGCGATGTTATCGGCTCCCAGGCTCGGGCCTAGCGTACGCTCTTCAGCAAAGTACATAGGGGCCGCAAGACCACCCGCACGCAGAAGCAGAGCCAGCTCGGACGCCTCACCCGCACCGTCCAGACCGGTAATACGGAAACTGTTACCCAGCGGCGATTGAATGGTCGCCAGACTGATAATCCGACGGTCCTCTTGGAAGCTTTGGACCGCCACGTCTTTTTCGACCCCGTCGACAACCTGCCGGGTATAGCGCGTCACAGGCTTCTGCTCGATGAATACGACCGCCATGCTGCGTCCCACATTACTGCGCGTAGCACGGCTCATTAAATCGCCGCCATGGCCATCCAGCTTGATATTGACCTGCGGACGGCCGTTTTCATCAAAGCTGGCCGAAGCATCAGTGACCTGATCACCAGTAATGATAATGCTACGCTCTAGCGGAACCGAAGGCCGGCCCGGCTCACGAAACTCAAAACTTTCTGTCGATCCGCGAGGTGTGTCGGCTGTCGCCGCAAGACGGAACTCAAGGTTAGCCGTCTTACCCAGGATACGCTTGGCTTCAGCAGTATCCTGAACGCCCGGCAGCTCTACCACAATCCGACTAGCACCCTGACGCTGTACCAATGGCTCGGCAACACCCAGCTCGTTAACCCGATTGCGGACCGTCGTAAGGTTTTGCGTAATGGCATATTCACGGATTTCAGTCAGCCTAGCCTGGGAAAGCTCTAGACGAAGTACCTGCATGTCGTCGCGCGCTTCGTCTGTTACGACGAAATCAGTGTAATTCTTTCGAACAAGGCTGGCTGCTTGCTCTAACGCCTGGCTATCAGCAAAACCTAGCTGAATGACGTTTCCCTGCTGAGGCAGGCTGCGGTAGCGTATGCGCTCACGCCGCAGTAGAGTTTTCACTTCGCTGTCGTAGACTTTCATTCGAGCATCGACAGCTTTGTCCATGTCCACAGCTAGCAGAAAATGGACCCCACCAGATAGATCAAGGCCTAGTTTCATGGGCGACGCGCCCAGATTACGCAGCCATTGAGGCGTGGTGGAGGCAAGATTGAGGGCTACGACATAATTGTCACCCAACGTCTTACGAACCAAATCCTGCGCCGGCAGTTGCTCTTCCGCCTTGCTCAGGCGAATCAGACCACGCTTACCATCAGCGCTCAGCTCAGCCGCCTTCACAGTGATGCCAGCGCCTGAGAGCGTTTTGCTAACCTTATCCAGATCACCCTGAGTAATGGTCAGCTCCGTGCTTGTACCACTGATCTGAACAGCAGGGTCGTCAGGATAAAGATTAGGTGCAGAGTAAATGAAGCCGACTACCAATACTGCCAGGATCAGCAGGTACTTCCATAAGGGATATTTATTGAGCATGACACCGCCCGGATTAAGAAGCGGGGCGCCTTGCGCGCCCCGTGCATACCTTGGAGGGTTGGATCAGATCGCTTTCAACGTGCCTTTAGGCAGCGTTGCGGCGATAGCGCCTTTCTGAAACTTGAGTTCGACCGTATCAGATACTTCGATCACAACGAATTCGTCCGTAACTTTTACAACACGACCAGCGATACCGCCCGAAGTAACAACCTCATCGCCTTTCTGCAGGTTACCCAACAGATTCTTATGCTCCTTGGCACGCTTGGCCTGTGGCCGCCAGATCAAAAAGTAAAAGATAACCACGAAGCCAATCAGAAACACGAACTGGATGTATTCACCACCGGGCGCAGCAGCTGCCGGAGCAGCATCCTGGGCATAGGCAGCAGGGATCAGAAAGCTCATTGCAATAACTCCTGTTGCAAAGTCTGAAAATCAATCAGCCAACGGCGGGGTAGGCAAGCCGCGGCGTGCGTAGAAGGAATCGACGAAGTCGGCCAATTTACCTTGTTGAATAGCGTCCCGCAAACCAGACATCACCTGTTGATAATGACGCAGATTATGGATTGTATTCAGCATACTCCCTAACATTTCGCCACACTTATCCAAGTGATGCAGGTAAGCGCGAGAGAAGTTGCGGCAGGTATAGCAGTCGCACGTTGAGTCCAATGGTGAATCATCATGCCGGTGAACAGCATTGCGAATTTTGATAACACCGGTATCGATGAAGAGATGGCCGTTACGTGCATTACGTGTAGGCATTACACAATCGAACATGTCGACGCCACGCCGCACACCTTCGACCAGATCCTCCGGCTTTCCAACACCCATTAAGTAACGCGGCTTGTCGGCAGGCAGGTGCGGTGGAAGAAAATCCAAAACCCGGATCATTTCTTCCTTCGGCTCGCCAACAGAAAGCCCACCGATAGCATAACCATCAAAGCCTATACTATCGAGCCCTTCCAGGGAGCGCAGGCGTAATTCCTCATGCATTCCCCCCTGCACAATACCGAACAGGGCCGAAGGATTATCGCCATGAGCGATACGTGAACGTTTCGCCCAACGCAACGATAGCTCCATGGAGCGCTTAGCCGTCTCGAAGTCGGCCGGGTAAGGCGTGCACTCATCAAAGATCATAACGATATCTGAGCCTAACGCTCGCTGTACCGCCATGGACTCCTCAGGCCCCATGAATACTTTGGCACCATCGACAGGCGACGCAAAGTAGACCCCCTCTTCCTTGATCTTGCGCAGCGCTCCCAGACTAAACACCTGAAAGCCACCCGAGTCCGTAAGAATAGGCCCCTTCCATTGCATGAAATCATGCAGGTCGCCATGCTTCTGGATGACCTCGATACCAGGTCTCAGCCAGAGGTGAAAGGTATTCCCCAGGATGATATGAGCCCCAATCGCCTCGATATCTCGTGGCAACATGCCCTTGACGGTGCCGTATGTACCAACCGGCATGAAGGCAGGGGTTTCGACTACGCCGCGAGGAAAGCTTAGTCGGCCACGGCGGGCCCGCCCCTCAGTTGCCAGCAATTCAAATTTCATGAAACTCATGTCAGGACTCTGGCCCCTTGGCCCCTGGATTGCGGGTGACAAACATAGCGTCACCATAACTGAAGAAACGGTATTGATTCTCTACCGCCGCGGCATAAGCCGCCATCGTTTGCGTATAGCCTGCAAAAGCCGATACCAGCATGAGCAGCGTCGATTCCGGCAAATGGAAATTAGTGATAAGCCCTTCGACGACGTGAAAAGGCCGCCCAGGATAAAGAAAAATATCCGTATCGCCACTAAATGGCTTCAGCTGTCCGTCGCGCGCAGCACTTTCTAACGCCCGGACACTGGTTGTCCCTACAGCGATGACCCGACCGCCTCGCGCTTGGCAACGCGTAACAGCATCAACCACGGACTGGCTAACCTGTAGCCACTCACGATGCATATGGTGATCTTCGATGCGCGCAACGCGGACCGGCTGGAAAGTACCAGCGCCAACATGAAGCGTCACAAACTCGGTTTCGATACCCTTTTCCCGAATTGCTGCCAGCATGGCCTCGTCAAAATGCAGGCCCGCTGTAGGAGCGGCCACAGCACCTGCCTTTCGTGCGTAAACAGTCTGATAGCGCTCGCGATCAGCTTCTTCATCCGGGCGATCAATGTATGGTGGCAGCGGCATATGCCCAGCCCTATCCAACAAAGGCAATACGGCTTCGTCAAAGCGCAGCTCAAAAAGAGCATCATGACGTGCCAGCATCTCGGCACGCCCGCCTCCCTCGACCACGATATACGAGCCTGGCTTGGGCGACTTGCTGGAGCGTACATGTGCTAATACGCGGTGTTCATCCAACACCCGCTCGACCAAGATTTCCAGCTTGCCGCCGCTTTCCTTTTGCCCAAACAGACGAGCAGGAATCACACGCGTATCGTTGAAAATCATCACATCTTCTGGACGTAAGTAGTCCAGAAGGTCGGAAAAGTGTTGATGCTGGATGGCTCCAGAAGGCCCATCTAACACCAATAGACGGCTTGCCCGCCGCTCGGGAAGAGGGTGTCGGGCAATCAGCGTCTCAGGTAGCTCAAAATAAAAATCGGAAACTTGCATGCCGGTTCATCTCGAAAGGCCGCACAGCTTACCGGAAGAGATGAAATATGACCATGAAAAGCGTTGACGCGGTTAAAACTCATCTCTATACTGCGCCGCCATTGCCTCGGTGGCGGAATCGGTAGACGCGGCGGATTCAAAATCCGTTTCTGGCGACAGAGTGAGAGTTCGAGTCTCTCCCGAGGCACCAAAGATCTCCCAAATAGCGCCATGCTATAGAGGGAAAACAAAGAAGCCAGTTATCTGGCTTTTTTTGTGCCTGTCATTTGCCCTTCCACTTACCTGTATAAAAAGCCAAGCGACCTTTATCAGCACAACTTGTCTTCTGTTCAATAGACAGAACACAGTGAACAATGCTCTTGGCTCATACCTTTGAAAACCAATTACCTGTCATAAAACGATACGCAAGGCCTTCTAGCCTTATGCCTTAACGTTTTATTAAAACAGTCACATATGAGGTTTTTATATATCTAAATCGTATGAGACGCCCTACCCCTACCGCACGTTAAAACGGCTTTATCTTTACTCTTGCTTATCACTTTAAGCTGCTACACAAGCAAACCAGATTTTACAAAAACTAACGCACTCCTTTTTGCCAATTTTTTGAAATTTTTGCAGGAAATTACGAAAAGCAGCAGGTTTTTGTAAAAACAAAGCTCACTAACAATCGTTGATCTGTAACTATCTAAAGAAGAAAATTATTAACTTACGACTGTAAAAACATAGCTCTAGATGGCCCTGATGCCACTTTATGAGTTACATACCTGGAACTTTAGCGCTTTAATAAAATCTTTGTTTGGAAGTTAAACTGCCCTTAGCAGCCCTAACTCTGGTAAGAAAAGCGAAAGGGCCGCCTGTCAGAAAGAGCGGAACCACTTAGAAAGTTAAGTCGCGGTTAGAAATGTTCTTCTATAGTGAGCAAGTCTTGTCGCAAAGACATACCCTCAGGCAGGACTCACAGTTCCCTAGTGGCCCACTTGCTACAGCAAGGCACTAGAGCATGCGTACAGTTTGACAAGGAGAGGTTGATATGAAAGATCCGGTAAAAATCGAGCAGCACGTAGAGCAAGACTCCATCGTTCTCGGGCAGTTATTGGAAGACAACTCGTCGGCTCTGACAAAACTCTTGGAAGACACGTCGACTCTTGCACCAACTACACCTGAAAAGCCTTCGCTTCTAAGCCATTTTCTAAATACAGAACCCTCGATTTTAGAACAATTTCTTGAAGCCCACCCATCTGTGCTCGATTCCTTTGAGAAGCAAGAGGACTATCCGCCCCAACTGGATAAGGGTCCTGTAATTCTCGAGCAGTTTCTTGAAGCTGAAGTGGAAAAGATTCACACGATTACCAATACACTTTCAGACACTGTAGAAGTCGAAGTGGTAACCGCTACCGGCACACAAATGACTGTGATACTACCCTTAGGGGCCGATATTCATTTGTCTTTGGCGGAGGATGCTACCGTGACATACAGAATGCATGGTGCGCTAACGCCCTCCGCACCACCTGCCAGCCCTGTTACCTTAAGAAATCTGAGCCGCCCGGCGTAATAAAGTCTCGGCCGCCAAATGACCAGGCAGGGCTAGCCCTGTAGTGCCTGGACATCAATGCCAGCCCCAGCCGGCTTGCCTTCCCTTCTTTTTCGCCTAATTCACTTACCTGCCTCCACGAGAACTATCCGCCCAGCGGCTAGAACTCCCTTTTGCCAGTCATGTCATTTTGATAGGCCCTCAGGAGATTCGGGTTATGAAAAGACTACTGGCAGCGTTGATAGGTCAGCTGACCACTGAAGGAAAAGTAGAATGCCTGGAACAGAATGAGCACTTCGCGCGCGTCATCGTGACGACCCCTCAGGGCATTATCGTCGAGCGAGACCTTCACGCCAGCCAACTGCATCATGCAGTGCTACTAAAAGCCGTAGCTGATGATATCAAGAGTGAAATCGAGGAACGTACAGCACGCTTACAGGGAGATGTGCTTGGAACATAAGAAATGATTCATTAAGTCTCTTCGACATAAGAATCAACATGACTATTTCTCATGTGCTAGGTGATTTTTAACTTCCCTAGGGACTCGAATAGGCTGGAACTCGCTCCTAGTGACTCCGCTGCTGAACCAATCTTTAAGGTCATTTTTCATTGCCATATCGATTGGGATAAAACTTTCTCAGGAAAGATACCAGGCATGCCGAATTAATCGACTCGCCTGCTTATCGCTCAGCAGAAATTCGACAGAAAACCTTACTGTGATTGAAAGGCCGAAAGAAGAGAGTTCCGGCCTTTTCGCTATTTCAACCAGCTTTACGCAACAACCAGATCCCAGCCAAGGCGCAAATACCAGCAGGAACCAGGACGGCCAATAAGGGCGAAAAGCCAAACACTAGGCTTGATGGTCCCAACAGATCCTGGGCGATACGGAAAACGAAGCCCACTATCACGCCGGTAAAGATTCGCTGGCCCAGCGTAACCGAGCGCAATGGCCCGAAGATAAAGGAAATAGCCATCAACACTAAGGCTGCGGTAACTAATGGCTGTAGAACCTTGCCCCAGAAAGCAAGCCAGTAAGAACGGTTATTCAAGCCCTGATCGGCCAAATAATGGATGTACCACCATAGCCCCGAAATGGATAAAGCGTCAGGCTGCATGACGACGGTATCCAATATTTGAGGCGTCAGCGCAATATCCCAACGCTCGGTTGGAGCCTTGATGACCTCAGTACTACGCTCATGAAAACGGGTAGTCGCGATGTTTTGCAACTCCCAATGATCACCTTTGAACTCGGCACGCCGGGCAAAGCTGGATGATAAGAGGTGGCGCTCCTCGTCAAACTCGTAGCGAGTGACACCAAACAAAACGCCATTGGGTTGCACAGCATTTACATGAACGTACTCACGCCCTTGCCGGTGCCATAAGCCATGCCGTGAACTCTGTGCATCGCCACTACCTTGGGCCAATGCACGTCCGCTCTGGGCAAGATTTTCACTCCAGGGCGCCATATACTCGCCTATAAGTACGCCTGCCAGCATTAGAACCAGCATAGGCTTCATGACCGCCCATACGATTCGCCCTAACGATACACCGGCAGCTCGCATGACAATCAGCTCGCTACTGCTGGCTAACGCTCCCAAACCGATCAGACAGCCGATCAATGCAGCCATGGGCAACATTTCATAGGCTCGCCGAGGAGTAGTCAGAAGAACGAAGCGCAACGCCTCCCAGGCACCGTAGTTATCGTCGAAATCACCCAGTTGATCGATGTAGGCGAACAGCAATGCTAGGCCGAGAATTACACCTAATACTGCCAGGATGCTGACAAAGACAGAGCGCCCGATATAACTGTCGATTTTATTCATGACCTTTCTCCGCAGCCCGACGGCGCATGGACAGGCGCAACGGCTCCCAGAAGGCCAGCAGCAAACCTAACGCAAGAAATAGTAGATGCACCGGCCATAGGCCAATACTTGGCGAGAGGCGCCCTTTGTCTATCGCACCTCTTGTCGCGATCAATAGCGACAGATAGGCCATATACAACAGGATGGCTGGGAGCAACTTTAAAAAGCGTCCCTGCCTAGGGTTGACGCGAGAAAGCGGTACAGCAATTAAGGTCACGATGAAGACCAGCAGAGGAATGGACAACCGCCATTGCAGCTCAGCCTGATGCCGATGATCGTTACTTGCCCACAACTCACGGGTCGGGATGGCCTCTCGCTCACCGACATCGGAGCTTACCTCCGGCTTAGGCAGTAGTACGCCGTATGTGTCGTATTGCACAACTCGGTAATCTGCTTGCCCAGGAGTACCGTCATAGCGGAAACCATTTTCCAAAATGAGATAACGGTTGCCATCGGCATGAACCTCCTGACGCCCCTTATCCGCGACTAAAACACCGATACCTTTATCTGCACCACTCTTCGAAAGGTTTTTCTCCGAGATGAAGACACCGGACAGCTCAGAGCGATCTTCGCTAAGCGCCTCGGTATAGGTGACCCGCGTACCATCACGTAGTGCCTGAAAACGTCCGGCTGCCAGCGTGTCGAATTCAGTCAGCGCATCTTGTTGATTAAGAATGGACGAGACACGCTGAACCCCCAAGGGTGATAACGAAAGGCTTAGCCAGGCCACAACGATAGCTACCAGCGCTGCCGGTGCCATGGAATAGGCCAATAGGCGACGATGGCTCATTCCAGTTGCCGACAGAACGGTCATTTCGCTCTCGAGATAGAGCCGGCCATAGGCCAGCAAAATACCTAAGAAAAGGCCCAGCGGTAGAATAAGCTCAAGGAAGCCAGGGATTCGGTATCCCATGATCATGAGCAAAGCGCTAGGATCAAGCATTCCCTGAGCAGCCTGGGCCAGGTATTTAATGAAACGGCCGCTCATGATAATCACCAGCAGCACGGCGCTGACCGCGGCCATCGTAGTGACGACCTCACGGGAAAGATAACGGAAGACGATCAAACAGTGTTCTCCAGGGTTGTCAGGCTCAGGCGCGTACGCTCAAACTAGCCGCCGTTGCTAAACCGACCCGCGCAAGGCGGCCCGCAGGGCGGCCCCGGCGAAAATAGCCGGCATTATCCTGCAAACCCACTCGTTTGTCTTGGGGAGCTTCTCGTAATGGAATTTTTGGTTAAAAGTGTACGTCCGGAAACATTGAAAACCGCCACCTTGGTCGTTGCCATTGGCGAGAACGGCTACTTGGATAACTCTGCCGCCGCGATAGATACGGCCAGTAGCGGTGCCTTAAGTGCTGCTATCCGGCGTGGAGACATGGCCGGCAAGCCAGGTCAAACGCTTCTTCTGACAGGTCTAGCAGGCCTTAAGGCCGAACGAGTCCTGCTGGTCGGCTGCGGCAAGGCAGAAGAAGGCATTGCCGACCGCGCTTACCGCAAACTCATTGCCTCTGTACTAGGCGTGCTGAAAGGTCTCGGCGGCGCTGACGCTGCCCTATGTTTGGCTGATATCAACGTTAAACAACGCGATACCTATACCAAGACGCGCCTCTTGATCGAAACCCTATCCGATGGGTTGTATGTGTTCGATCGTTTCAAAAGCCAGAAAGCCGAGCCTAGTGCTTTGAAAAAGATCTCGCTGGTCACCAGCAAGACAGCTCAGGCTGAAATCGAACGCGCGGTTACTCACGGGCAAGCCATTGCCGCGGGGGTGGCCTACGCCAAAGACTTTGGCAATCTACCGCCGAATATCTGTCACCCTGTCTTTATTGGCGAAGAAGCCAAGGCGCTAGGCAAACAGTACAAAGATGCAGGCCTAAAGGTCGACGTTCTGGACGAGAAGAAGATGCAAGAGCTCGGCATGGGATCATTCCTGGCCGTAGCCCAGGGCAGCGCTCAGCCGCCCCGTCTGGTCGTATTGAATTACAAGGGCGCAGGAAAGAATACGCAACCGCACGTGCTGGTTGGTAAGGGCATCACGTTTGATACCGGTGGTATTAGCATCAAGCCCAGCCAGGGCATGGATGAGATGAAATATGACATGTGCGGTGCGGCCAGCGTCTTAGGCACATTCCGCGCTGCCCTCGAACTAAAGCTGCCGATCAATCTGGTAGGCCTATTGGCATGTGCTGAAAACATGCCCAGCGGCACAGCAACCCGTCCAGGGGATATCGTGACGACCATGAGCGGTCAAACGGTCGAAATCTTGAATACAGATGCTGAAGGTCGCCTGGTACTGTGTGACACACTCACTTATGCCGAGCGCTTCAAGCCTCAGTCGGTTATCGATATCGCGACCCTGACCGGCGCGTGCATCACAGCATTGGGTACCCTGGTGTCGGGCCTGATGGGAAATGATGACGACCTGATCCAGCAGATCAAGGCAGCTGGTGATGCCGCCGATGATCGCGTCTGGCAATTGCCGTTGCATGACGAGTATCAAGAGCAGCTCGACAGCCCCTTCGCCGATATGGCCAATATCGGGGGGCCCAAGGCGGGCACTATTACAGCAGGCTGCTTCCTGTCCCGGTATGCAAAGAATTACCGGTGGGCCCACCTGGACGTGGCTGGTACAGCCTGGATTAGCGGCGGAAAAGAGAAATCTGCAACCGGACGGCCGGTTCCCCTGCTGATGCAGTACTTGCTGGATCGTAGCCAGTCCTAAGCCCTTTGCCGCGATGAGGTCATGTGCCTTGTCGCGGCAGGGTTCCCTTACCTGCGATGAGAGACCCGACATGACTCGCGTGGACTTTTACGTCCTTCCCAGTGCCGATCCGGATGCCCGTCTGATATTTGCATGCCGCCTGGCTGAAAAAGCCTGGAAGCAAGACATGCAAACCTACATACACTGCGCCGATGAGGCTCAGCGGGTGCGCCTGGACGAGCGTCTCTGGTCATTTCGACACGACAGTTTTCTTCCTCATGACTTGGTAGAAGACAAACCTGACAGCCCTGTAGTACTGGGTATAGAGGCGCCGGACGCTGTACGCGGCGAGCTATTGATCAACCTAGACACACGCATTCCGTCCTTTTTCACTCAATTTGCCCGGATTGCGGAATTGGTTATCGATGAGCCGTCCATACGTCAGGCAGCGAGGGAGAGTTTCCGCTTCTATCGTGAGCGTGGCTATGCTTTACAAGATCATCGTCTACCGCGAGTCTGATTCTTATGGACAAAGCGTTACCGCCTCGCCCCACACACCTTGTGAACGATCTCGAGTCGATTCGTGAAATACTAGATAAAGAAAACTTACCTACCCTGACCGACCGGCTTGACTCCGAAGGCATTCCTGTATTGTCCGACGTCGTTGTTCCTACCGAAGACAGCCTAAGCGCCATTCCGCCGCTGCTAGACCAGATCGAGCCGTCTCTTCCCGCAGCAAGGTCCCTTTCAAAAGATGAACTTCGCAAAGAGGCACAGCTTCTGCTGCAGGAAGTTATCGACGATTTTGTACCTCAGATCGAGGCCGAGCTGCACAAGCGTCTCGATGCACGCCTGGACGTACTTCTAAAGCATCGACAAACCCGTTAATCGAGACGGCTAAGGTTGCGATCAATCGCGCCTGGCCGTTATCCCCGTTATACTCAAAGGCTTTCCTTCTTCAGACGCCTTTGCCAATCCACATGGACAAGACTTACCAGCCGCACGCCATTGAAACCACTTGGTACCAGACTTGGGAAGCCAAGGGATACTTTGCCCCGCAAGGCTCGGGCGAGCCCTATACCATCATGATCCCGCCGCCGAACGTTACCGGTAGCCTGCATATGGGTCATGGCTTCAACAATGCCATCATGGATGCCCTGATCCGCTTCCGCCGCATGCAAGGCCGCAATACTCTGTGGCAGCCAGGCACAGACCACGCCGGTATCGCTACACAGATGGTGGTGGAGCGTCAGCTGAGCGCCCAAGGCGTCAGTCGTCATGATCTCGGTCGAGAGAAATTTCTGGAAAAAGTCTGGGAATGGAAGAACGAATCGGGCGGCAATATTACCCGCCAGATCCGTCGCCTGGGCTCTTCGGTCGACTGGTCACGTGAGCGCTTCACAATGGACGACGGTCTCTCGGAGGCGGTCAAGGAAGCCTTTGTCCGCCTACACGAAGACGGCTTGATTTACCGTGGCAAGCGCCTGGTCAATTGGGATACCAAGCTTCATACCGCTATTTCCGATCTGGAAGTAGAGAACCACGACGAAAAAGGTTCACTGTGGAACTTGCGTTACCCGCTAGCTGATGGGGCCAAGACCGCTGAAGGCCTGGATTATCTGATCGTCGCCACGACCCGTCCGGAAACCATGCTAGGCGATGCCGCTGTGGCTGTGCACCCGGAAGACGAGCGTTATAAGGCACTGATCGGCAAATTTATCGAGCTTCCCCTCGTAGGCCGTCGCATTCCGATCGTGGCTGATGAGTACTGCGACCCCGAATTTGGCACCGGCTGTGTGAAGATCACTCCGGCTCACGACTTTAACGACTATGAAGTCGGTAAACGCCACAATTTGCCGTTGATTAATATTTTCGACAAGAACGCAGCCGTGCTGGCTACGGCTCAGGTATTTAACCTGGACGGTAGTATCAACAGTAACGTCGACACGGCCATTCCTACCGATTATGCGGGCCTTAATCGCTTCGAAGCGCGCAAGCGCATTGTGGCTGCGTTTGAATCTGCCGGCTTATTGGAAAAAATTGAAGACCATGCCCTCAAGGTCCCCAAAGGTGACCGCTCCGGTACGGTCATCGAGCCTTGGCTGACGGATCAATGGTACGTTTCCACCAAGCCATTGGCGGAAAAGGCCATAGAGGTAGTGGAAAACGGCTCTATTCAGTTCGTTCCGAAGCAGTACGAGAACATGTATTTTTCCTGGATGCGTGACATTCAGGATTGGTGCATTAGCCGTCAGCTCTGGTGGGGGCACCGGATTCCCGCCTGGTACGACGATATGGGCAACGTCTATGTCGGTCGCGACGAGGCAGAAGTTCGTAGCAAGCACAACCTGGGTGATATTGTGCTGCGCCAGGACGACGACGTGCTGGACACTTGGTTTAGCTCGGGCCTGTGGACATTCTCTACTCTGGGCTGGCCGGAGCAGACTGATTTTCTAAAGACATTCCACCCCACTGACGTACTAGTGACCGGCTTCGACATCATTTTCTTCTGGGTAGCCCGGATGATCATGCTGTCCACCCACCTGACCGGGCAGATTCCGTTCAAAACCGTTTATGTTCACGGTTTAGTGCGCGACGGTCAGGGCCAGAAGATGTCCAAATCCAAGGGCAACGTACTGGATCCCCTGGACATCGTTGACGGTATCGACCTGGAAAGCCTGATCCAGAAACGCACCAGCGGCATGATGCAGCCCAAGCTGGCCGAGAAAATTACCAAGCAAACCCGCATGGAGTTTCCGGAAGGCATTGCCAGCTACGGCACTGATGCCCTGCGCTTTACGTTCTGCTCGCTCGCCTCTACCGGCCGCGACATCAAGTTCGACATGGGCCGCGTCGAAGGCTTCCGTAACTTCTGCAACAAGATCTGGAATGCTGCCAACTTCGTTCTGGAAAACACCGAAGGCAAAGACTGCGGCGTTAATGATGAACCAGTGGAACTGTCCTCCGTGGACCGCTGGATCATTTCACAACTGCAGCGCACTGAAGCCGAGGTAACTCGCCAACTGGAGCAGTTCCGCTTCGACTTAGCCACCCAGGCGCTCTATGAGTTCATTTGGGACGAATATTGTGCTTGGTACTTGGAACTGGTGAAGCCGGTTCTATGGGACGAGAATGCCTCTGTTGAGCGTCAACGCGGTACGCGCCGTACTCTAGTACGCGTGCTAGAAGTGGCATTGCGTCTGGCGCATCCGTTCATGCCGTTCATCACGGAAGAAATCTGGCATCGCATCGCGCCGCTGGCAGGTCAGCAGGGCGATACGATCATGTTGCAGGCCTGGCCAGTTGCCAACGAGGCGCGTATCGATAGCGCTGCCGAAGGCGACATCGAGTGGGTCAAAGCGCTGATGCTGGGTGTACGTCAGATTCGTGGCGAAATGAATATTTCCATGGCCAAGCGCATCGACATTCTTTTGAAGAATGGCAATGTGGAAGACCAGCGCCGCCTGGCAGAGAACGAGCCGATGTTGAAGAAACTGGCCAAGCTCGAGTCCATCCGTGTCCTGGCTTCTGACGAGGAAGCCCCGCTTTCCGCGACCGCCTTGGTTGGCGAGATGGAAGTGTTGGTGCCAATGGCCGGTTTAATCGATAAGGCTGCCGAACTGGGTCGTCTGGACAAAGAAATTCAGCGTCTGGAGGGGGAAGTAAAGCGCGTAGGCGGCAAGCTGAGCAATGCTGGCTTTGTAGACAAGGCGCCAGTTGAAGTCATCGCCAAAGAGAGAGCCAAACTCGCTGAGGCGGAGCAGGCCCTGGCCAAACTGGCCGAGCAGCGTGAGCGTATCGCTACCCTGTAAAAGCTCGAGTCGAATCAAAAGGCCCGCTTAGGCGGGCCTTTTGATTTTCTATGATGGACGGTCAACCGAGGGAGCTCCCATGGACGTAAGCAAGACCAAAACAAGTTTCTATCGTCGCCTGTACGTGGCCTGGTTAGTCGACTCCGGTACCGCTACCAGTGTACCCGCGCTGATGGAAACGACTGGCATGCCTCGGCGTACAGCCCAGGATACGTTGGCCGCCTTGAGCGACTTGGACATCGACTGTGTGTTCGAGCAAGCAGAAGGCGCCCGTAATCATAGCGGCCAGTACGTTATTCGCGATTGGGGCGCCATCGATAAACATTGGATCAAGTCCAATCTTTCCACAATAAAGACCTTATTAGGTTATCCCTGATTGCTCGAGCCTCCTATGCCACAGCCGCCAAAGCGCCCCGCTCCCTCCCCTACACCCCATAAGGGCATACTGCATCCCCGTAATCGCCACCAGGGACGTTATGACTTTTCCAAGATGATCAAAGCCTGCCCTGAGCTGGCTCCCTTTGTAATCATCAACCCGTATGGGAAGCAGAGCATTGATTTTGCTGATCCGGCGGCGGTCAAGGTCTTCAATCGAGCTCTGCTTCGGCAGTACTACGGTCTTGCCTATTGGGACATTCCCGAGGGCTACTTATGCCCGCCAATTCCAGGCCGGGCCGATTACATCCATTCCCTGGCCGACCTACTGGCAGATAGTAATGATGGCGTGATTCCCCGCGGTGCCGCTATTGAGGCGCTGGACATTGGCGTTGGAGCCAATTGCATTTACCCACTGATTGGCTATCACGAGTACGGCTGGCGCTTCACCGCAGCAGACATTGATGCCGCGGCCCTCGCTTCAGCTGGCGCTATTCTGCAGAGTAACCGCCTGACCTCGCATATCGCGCTCCGCCAACAGCCTGAACCAGACCATGTATTTCAAAATATCATCACGCTGGAGGATCGTTTTGACATTACCCTCTGCAACCCACCCTTTCACACTTCTCTTGACGAGGCCCTGAGTGGCAGCCGCCGTAAATGGAAGAACCTCGGCAAGCTTGACCCCAAACGCAAGCTGCCTGTACTGAATTTCGGCGGACAAGGGGCTGAACTATGGTGTAAAGGTGGCGAAGCACGCTTTATCCGCCTGCTGGCCGAAGAAAGCGCCCGCTATGGCCAGCAGGTTTTCTGGTTCAGCACCCTGGTTTCAAAAGCTACCAATGTAGAAGGGCTCGAGGTTGCACTAAAGCGTGCCCAGGCACAGGACATCCGTACGATTGATATGTCACAAGGGCAAAAGCGTAGCCGCTTAGTGGCATGGACCTTCCTGGATACCGGGTCTCGTCAGCACTGGCGTCAGACGCGCTGGCAGCTGAATGCCCGTTAAGGCAGCCATAAGGGTGCGCTACACTAACAACTACATCAGTTCTTCGCGGCAATGTCGCCTGCGCTTTATTGAAAAGAGAGTCCCATGCCCATTCGCCACGCCATCGTTCATCTGATCGATAAAAAACCCGACGGACAGCCCGCCACGCTGCACGCCCGCGATGCAGAGTTGAGTGAGTCGCAAGCCATTGAAAACCTGCTGGCGGACCTCAACGAAAGTTACAACGCCAAACCTAATAAGGCATGGGGCCTCTTTCATGAAGAATCGGGCGCCTACCCTTTCAGTGGTTGGTTGACCGAATATCTCGACGGCGGGCAGGACTTCGTGGCGTTTACACGCCAAGCCGTCGATCACTTAAAGCAATTAATGGAAGGCTCGAACCTGTCTACTGGCGGTCATGTTTTGTTCGCGCATTACCAACAAGGCATGACGGACTACTTGGCTATCGCCCTGCTCCACCACAGCGAAGGCGTAACCGTGACCGACACTCTGGATGTCGCACCCGCCAAACATCTGGATCTAGGCCAGCTGCATTTAGCGGCGCGTATCAATATTTCGGAATGGCGCAACAACAAGCAGTCCAAGCAATACATCTCATTTATCAAAGGCAAGGGCGGCAAGAAGGTCTCTGATTATTTTCGTGACTTTATTGGCTGCCAGGAAGGCATCGATGCTCCCAGCGAGACGCGAACCTTGCTCAAGGCCTTTAGCGATTACGTAGAAAGCGAAGACCTTCCAGAGGAGCAAGCCAAGGAGAAGACCGACACGCTGGTAGAGTATGCGAATACCCAGGCCCGTATTGGCGAGCCCATTGCACTGGATGAACTTTCGGAGTTGATGAGCGAAGAGCAGCCAAAGGCGTTTTATGACTACATTCGCAATAAGGATTATGGCCTTGCTCCTGAAATTCCAGCGGACAAGCGTACGCTTAACCAGTTTCGCCGCTTCACTGGACGTGCCGAAGGACTGTCCATCAGCTTTGAGGCTCACCTACTAGGCTCTAAAGTGGAATATGACGAATCGCAGGATCTTCTGATCATTCGTCAAGTGCCAACTCAGCTGAAAGACCAGATCAAACGCCGCAAGGATTGATCATTTGGCGGAGCGCGTCTGCAGCGCTCCACCTTCCGCTCCTACAACACCTCGATCTTGAAGCCCATGCACGGGAAGTGCACATGCACCACACCAGCCTGCTCATCTTCGCGTCGCACGATGAACTCTTCGCTTCCACTAAATAAGAGTTCACCTTTGACAGCTTCAATACCATAGTCCACGGCCGATACCGAAACCTGACTGCCTGATTGCAAACCAGCGGGATAAATAGAGGCTTCCTCAGGCAACGCAGCAGGCTGCGCTGCGCGTGCAATCTGGATGGCTTCCTCACCACTCAGATCCGTATGGGTGCCGTGGCCGAACCCCATCACACGCTCATACCAGGCCATCGTTTCGGGATACTCCTCAACTAGCGACGCCGTTTGCCGCGCTGACTTGAGGAACCAAAGGCAATGAACCAAAGAAAAATCAGCGATAGAAGGCGCCTGGAACAGGTACTCACCCTCGCTACGCGCCAACTGCTGCTCCAACCGAGCCATCAAGGTTGGCCAATGCTGGCGAGCCTGCTCGGCGCTGATGCGAGGTGCGCTCCCCCTCTCGAACAGAGCTTTACGATCCGCCAGAAATGCCTGCGCCTGCTCTGGGGGAATATTCGCCATGCGCTCCGCCATGACCTCTGGCTGAAAAATCAACGCCACGGCATGCTGGAATACTACGCTGTCTGCCCAGGCTGCAAATGTAGTGCAGGTAAACTCCTGCCCTTCTGGATAGAGCGTAGGCGTCGCCTTGGCCTGCTCCAGTCGTCGTGCAATCAGAGCCGTATCACAGTAGATATCCGCACCAACCTGCAACACAGGTGTTTTCCGATAACCACCGGTCAAGGCCGTAAGATCGGGTTTAGGCATGATGCGTGGAATGATGACCGAGCGCCAAGCAAGCTGTTTGAATCCCATCAAAAGATGGACCTTTTCCGCAAAGGGTGACGTCCAGTAATGATGCAAAATCAGGTCGGTCATGGCAGGGCCTCGTTTTATAGTAAAGCCTAAAGGTAGCCTGACTGTACGCTTATGCCTATTCGACGATCGGGCCGCTCCATGATGAGACTAATCGCTCCTTGGCAGTTTTCTTCAACTGTTTGATTGCCCGCTCACGCCGCAACGCAGCCGATTTGTCTCCACAGGGCTCTACATAAACCAAAGCCTGTGCAGGGCTGGAATAAAAGAAGCGCGCACCCTTGCCTCGCTTATGCGTGTCGAACCGCCGTACCGGATCATCACTGATACCGCAGTACAAAGCGCCATTGGCCGCGCGGACCAGGTAAACGAACCAGGGTCTTACAGGATGCGTCATTGAAACTAAAGCAGAGAGAACGGACAGAGCGAATCATCCAACAAAATAAAGACGCGCTATTGTCGTCATCCTGCCATGGCTTGAACAAGCGCCACGTTCTCCTAGACATGCTGAAAGGCGCCTAAAGCGTCTTTCAGCAGCATGCTTAGTGCAGAATCTGCCCCAGGAATAGCTTGGTACGTTCATTCTGAGGATGGTCGAAGAACTGATCTGGTGGCGCCTGCTCTACGATTTCCCCCTTGTCCATAAAGATAACCCGATTGGCCACCGTACGGGCGAACCCCATTTCATGGGTTACGCATAGCATCGTCATGCCATCCTGAGCTAGCCCGATCATGGTATCGAGCACTTCCTTGACCATTTCCGGATCCAGTGCCGAGGTAGGTTCATCAAACAACATGATCTTGGGCTTCATGCACAAGGCTCGGGCAATGGCTACACGCTGTTGCTGCCCACCTGAAAGCTGTCCTGGATACTTATGAGCCTGCTCGGGAATACGCACACGCTGGAGATAATGCATGGCAATTTCCTCGGCTTCCTTCCTAGGCATCTTGCGAACCCACAGCGGAGCCAGCGTACAGTTCTGCAAGACGGTTAGGTGCGGAAACAGATTGAAATGCTGGAACACCATGCCGACTTCGCTACGAATGCGTTCGATCTGTTTAAGATCATTGGTCAGCTCAGTACCATCAACAATGATTTGCCCCTGCTGATGTTCTTCCAGACGGTTGATACAACGGATCGTCGTGGATTTACCTGATCCTGACGGCCCGCATAGCACGATACGTTCGCCTTGCGTTACAGCCAGATTGATATCCTTGAGAACATGAAACTGGCCATACCACTTATTCACGCCCTGCATATGAATCATCATTTTATCGCTGACCACGGCCTGCTTAATCGCTTCGCTCATCGAATAACTCCTAACGCGTGTGGCCTGTATTCAGCTTGCGCTCAAGATGCGCCGAATAGCTGGACATGGCGAAACAGAAAACCCAATACACCAGTGCAGCGAAAACATAGCCCTCAGTGGACATTCCCAACCAGGCGGGATCTGCCGTGGCGCGCTTGATGCTGTTGAGGAAATCGAACAGGCCGATAATGATGACCAGGCTGGTATCCTTGAACAGGGCGATAAAAGTATTCACGATGCCTGGAATGACCAGCTTCAACGCCTGGGGCAGGATGACCAGCCCCATGGTCCGCCAGTAGCCCAAGCCCATCGCGGCAGCCGCCTCGTACTGCCCCTTCGGAATTGCCTGCATCCCACCGCGTACTACCTCAGCGATGTAGGCCGCCTCGAAGATCACCACCATCACAACCGCACGCAGCAATTTATCCAGGCTAAGCCCTTCGGGCAGGAACAAGGGCAGCATGACCGAGGATAGAAACAACACCGTAATCAGTGGCACACCGCGCCAGAACTCGATCGTGGTAACGCAGATCACCTTGATTGCCGGCAGCGATGATCGACGTCCCAGTGCCAGCAGAATGCCCAGCGGTAATGCGCCTGCAATCCCTACGGCAGCGATCACGATCGTCAGCATCAAACCGCCCCAAGCACTGCTAGGCACGACCTGCAGGCCAAACCCGCCATACAGCAGCCAGAACGCGATCACCGGATAGGCCACCAGCAAGGCGATGCCGTAGCGTGCCTTGTGCTTAAAGCGATCGAAGAACAGGGGCGCCGCACCGACGACAGCCAGAACGGCAGTCAAGTCGACCCGCCAACGCAATTCGGCGGGATAGAAGCCATACATGAACTGGCCGAAGCGCTCCTTCACGAACACCCAGCAAGCGCCTTCAGCCGTGCAGTCCGCTCGCGTCGCACCGGCCCAATCAGCTTGCAAAAATGCCCAGTTGAATATTGGCGGAACGACCAACCAGATCAGGTAAAGCGCCACCAAGGTCAGGAGTGTATTCCCTACACTGGAAAACAGATTGGTACGCAGCCACCCTATAACGCCTACATTTAGAGTTGGCGGTGGCAGGCTGGGCTTGAAGGTATGGGTCGTATTGCTCATGCCCGCTCCTTAACGTTCGATCAGCGCGATGCGCTTGTTGTAAACGTTCATCAATACCGAAATGCTGATACTGATAGCCAGATACACGCTCATGGTGATCATCATGGTTTCGATAGCCTGGCCAGTCTGGTTAAGTACCGTCCCAGCAAAGAGCGAAACCATTTCCGGATAGCCGATAGCCGCTGCCAGAGATGAGTTTTTTACTAGGTTCAAGTATTGGCTGGTTAGCGGCGGAATGATGACGCGCAGCGCCTGCGGAATAATGACCAGCCGCAGTGTCAGACCTGGACGTAAACCCAGCGAGCTGGCCGCTTCGGTCTGGCCATGGCTAACAGACTGAATGCCGCTGCGTACCGTTTCACCAATGAATGCGGCGGTATACAGCGACAAGGCCATCACAATAGAAATTAATTCCGGGATGACAACCCAACCGCCCCGAAAGTTAAATCCTTGCAGTACCGGCATATCCCAGTCGAAAGGCACGCCACTAATGACTACGGTCAGTCCCGGTAATAGGATCAGTAATCCCAGGCTGCACCACAGCACGGGAAACGGTAGCCCCGTCAGATGCTGACGTGCACGTGCCCATCGGCGCAGTAGTACTGAACCGACAACGGCAACCAGCAAAGCAATCCAAAACGGCCACATGCCTGGCGCAGCAACAGGAGCCGGCATATACAGTCCGCGATTGTTGACAAAGAACACCTCACCCAGCTCCAAGCTCTGCCGAGGCCCTGGCAAAGGTGAAAGCACTGCGAAATACCAGAAGAATATCTGGAGCAGAGGTGGAATATTACGGATGGTTTCGATATAGACACCGGCCAGCCTGCGGATCAGCCAGTTAGGTGAAAGCCGTGCCACGCCCAGGGTAAACCCGATGATAGTGGCCAGCACGATACCAAGAGCAGAAACCAATAAGGTATTGAGCAATCCGACCAGAAAGACGCGGCTGTACGTGTCACTTTCGGTGTAATCGATCAGATGTTGCGAAATACCAAACCCTGCACTGTTTTGCAGAAAGCCGAAGCCCGATGTAATTCCTCGATGCTGCAGGTTCGTTTGAGTATTGTTGAACAGGAACCAGCCAATCGCTACTACGATAACGACAGCCACGATTTGAAATAGCCAGGCACGCTTGCGAGGATCAGTGAAAAACGATCCGGAGGCAGGCGAAGCATTACCAGTGTTTTGCATCAAACACCCTCATCAAATCCAGGCCGGCAAGGTTGAAAGCGATGCCAGCTTGGATTTGTCTCGGCGATACGTCTCAGGCCACCCGGATGAGCAGCCACGTCAAGAATCAGCGCACAGGCGGAGCGTATTGGATGCCTCCCTGATTCCAGAGCGCATTGAGGCCACGCTTGATTTTCAGGTTGCTTTCAGCACCTACGTTACGCTCGAAGACTTCGCCATAGTTGCCTACCTGCTTAATGATCTGTACAGCCCAATCCTTTGGCAGCTTAAGATCCTTACCGTACTCACCATCAATGCCCAACAGTCGACCTATATCAGGGCTTTTGGGGGTTTTGGCCATTTCATCAACATTCTTGGAGGTCACGCCGAGTTCCTCGGCATTCAGCATTGCAAAGAGGGACCACTTCACGATGGAGAACCATTCCTCATCGCCACGGCGTACAGCCGGGCCAAGAGGCTCCTTGGAAATCACTTCCGGCAGAACAACATACTCGTCCGGCTGGGCCAGCTTAATGCGCTGTGCATATAGCTGGGACTGGTCAGACGTTAATACATCACAGCGCCCTGCCTCCAGCGACTTGGCACTTTCATCGGAGGTATCATAAGTAATAGGAGTGTATTTCATGCCATTGGTACGGAAGTAATCGGACAGATTCAACTCTGTAGTGGTACCTGCCTGAATACACACCGTAGCGCCATCAAGCTCTTTGGCACTGTTCACACCCAGCTTCTTATTCACTAAAAAGCCCTGGCCGTCATAATAGGTAACACCGGCAAAAACTAATCCCATGCCTGCATCACGCGAACTGGTCCAGGTTGTATTGCGCGACAGCACATCTATCTCACCCGACTGCAGAGCCGTAAAGCGCTCCTTGGCTGTCAGCGGGCTGAACTTGACCTTGCTGGCATCCCCAAAGACCGCAGCTGCAACCGCATGGCAGACGTCAACATCAATACCCTTGTAAGCGCCTTTGGCATCGGTAAAAGAAAATCCTGGTAGGCCATCACTAACGCCGCACTGCACAAATCCTTTCTTTTTGACGGCGTCAAGGGTTGCACCCGCTTGAGCGAAGCCACTGACTCCCAATACTGCCGCAGTGGTTACAATCGCCAGGGTGGTTTTAACCATCTTCATTGATAACCTCCAGTTGTTTAATAAGGTGGCTTCCGGTCCCGCTCATTCTCAAAGGGGCTTGTACATAGCCTCACGAGCAACGTATACAACGCAAGAGTTGCACAGGGAAACGAGGCCAACTCAAGCGCCCTACTCTCGACCATTGTCTGGGTTAGCTGTTTTTACAGGCTTGGCCGAGCGAATCAGGGGTGATTACCTACAGATGAGAATGTGTTACCTGTTGGCGCATCCGAATGCTCACATTTGATGTGTAGCAAAAGCTGGACCAGGCAAAGCGACATCATTAAATGAGCACCGCTTGGGAGTTTTGGCCTCTATTGAATTTAATTATAGAAATGCGACATTTTACTCCAGCACTATTTGTTACCGTTTCGTCTCAGCACGCACTTTTATGGAGCTCCCATGCCCGATAGCACTCCTTTAATCATCGAGCCCACTCAAACCGTTGATTCATGCGTGATATGGCTGCATGGTCTTGGCGCGGATCGCTACGACTTTCAACCTGTTGCTGAAATTTTGCAGCGCGTCCTGAACACGACTCGCTTCATCTTGCCACAAGCCCCCTCTCGTCCTGTCAGCATCAATGGTGGATGGGCAATGCCTTCCTGGTACGACATCCTGGCCATGACACCAGCACGTGCTATTAATCACGCACAACTAGATGAGTCAGCCCACTATGTAGGTGAGTTGATTGATCAACAGCTTCAGGAGGGTATCGATTCACACCGAATTATTCTGGCCGGTTTCTCTCAGGGAGGGGCGGTAGTCTTCCATACAGCATTCACATCACCCTACCGGGCATTGGGCGGGGTCTTGGCTCTTTCCACCTACGCGCCGGGCTTTGAAGAAACATTGGATGCACATGCTAACCGGAATATTCCTGTTCTTTGCATTCACGGCACGCTAGACGATGTTGTACCCCTGGGGCTGGGGCGTGCGGCATATGACTTTCTCGCCAAGGAAAACGTGCCGGTCGAATGGCAGGACTATTCTATGGGGCATGAGGTTACACAGGAAGAAATTGCCCATATAGCTCAGTGGTTGAAACAGCGTTTGGCCTGAACAAATTTCAGCCGTTGCCTTGCAGCGGCTGGTTTGTTAGAACAGGTTCGCCAGCGAAACAGGATGTCGCTCACACTGTCACAATTAGACAAAGAACTTTCTTTACTTCCTTTAGTCAAGAAGTGATCTCTTTACGTCCGCTTTCTGCAGTTTTTTGGAGCGACTATGCCTACAGGCACTTCATCCCTTTGCCATTGCTCACTATGCTGATGATGGATACCCCTCAATGGCAAGAAAATCTCCGACACATCCGCCACCTGCGGCTGTTTCGGGACGTCGACGTCCATCATTTGGAGAAACTGGCGCGTGCGCTCGGACGGAGAGTCTTGAGCGAAGGTGAGGTGTTGCTTTGCCCCCAACAGCCTAACGATTGCTTATTCATGATCTTACGCGGCCGTTTCCGTGTACATCTGGGCTCCCTGGAGAACCAACCAGTATCTACACTAGGCGAAGGTGAATGCACGGGCGAGGTGAGTTTTCTCGATAGCGAAAAACCTACCGCTTATGTTGTTGCTGACGAGCCCTCCGAGGTGGTGATTCTGCATCGTCATGAGCTATTCGCATTAATGGAGCATTCGCCGCAAACCAGTCAGAACCTTCTGGAAATGCTGTGTGAGCGCGTGCGCCAGGGTAATCGCATTATTTTGGATACCGAGCGTAACGCTAACGTCGATACGCTGACCGGCCTATTCAATCGTCGACGTCTTGAACAGTTATATGAACGGGAAAGCACCCGGTGCGCTTTCAATCAGCAGCCCCTGTGCCTACTCATGCTGGATGTCGATCATTTCAAGCACTATAACGACACCTATGGCCACCTTGCAGGTGATTATGCATTGTGCCTGGTAGCTAATACCCTGCGCTCGCAACTTCGACCCAAGGACAGCATGGCTCGGTATGGAGGTGAGGAATTTGTCATTCTTTTACCTGAGCTGGATCGTACCGCCGCCCGAATGATTGGCGAACGACTGCGAGAAAGCCTCGCCAGTGTTCAAGACTTCTATTCGCCCGCTGGTCGTCTACCAGGCGTCACAATCTCCATTGGTCTCGCCGAGATGCATGCTCAGGATACACTAGAGATGCATATCGAGCGTGCCGACAAAGCACTTTATCAAGCCAAACGCAACGGCCGGAACTGTCTTTTCGGATAGTTCCAAGCGCCTTCTTACCTTCCTGCTTGACAAGCTGCATTTGCCAGGCCCGCAACTTGCTTTACACTCCTCGTTTATTCCTGTTCAAACTATGAGAGAACCCGTGCTCAAAGCACTAAAAAAACTGTTCGGCAAAAATGAGGCACCTACACCTCAAATTACTTCTACTCCTACGCCCGCTGCGCAGGCAGAAACCCGCTCGGCTCCCCTGGCACCTCAACCAACACCGGCCGCAGCGGAACGCAAACCCAGAGCCAGCAACAAAAACACCCATGGCAAAAACAACACGTCTGCACCTTCCAGCAAGCCAAGACGTGAACGCAAGACCGCGCCGGATACATGGACACTCGATAATTTCATTGTCGAGCCGCAGGAAGGTAAAGTCCGGTTTCATGATTTTGGGCTAGATCCGCGCCTGATGCATGCCATTCACGACCTGGGCTTTCCCTACTGCACGCCTATCCAGGCACAGGTGCTGGGTTTCACCCTTAAGGGTCAGGATGCTATTGGACGCGCCCAAACGGGTACCGGCAAAACGGCGGCCTTCCTGATTTCGACCATTACTCAATTGTTGACAACACCACCGCCTCAAGAACGCTATATGGGCGAGCCGAGAGCTCTAATCATCGCCCCTACACGCGAACTGGTTGTCCAAATCGCAAAAGATGCCGAATTGCTGACCAAGTACACCGGTCTTAATGTCATGACCTTTGTCGGTGGCATGGACTTCGATAAGCAGCTCAAGCAACTTGAAGCACGCTACTGCGATATTCTTGTAGCTACACCAGGACGTCTGCTGGACTTCAATCAGCGTGGCGAAGTGTATTTGGACATGGTCGAAGTACTAGTCCTGGACGAAGCCGACCGTATGCTTGATATGGGCTTCATTCCTCAGGTCCGTCAGATCATCCGCCAGACACCACACAAAAACGAACGCCAGACATTACTCTTCTCCGCCACGTTTACCGAAGACGTTATGAACCTGGCCAAACAGTGGACCGTAGAGCCAGCCATCGTTGAAATCGAACCGGAAAATGTAGCCAGCGAAACGGTCGATCAACGTATTTATGCTGTTTCGTCTTCAGATAAATATCGGCTGTTGTACAACCTGATTACGCAAAATAATTGGATCCGCGTCATGGTATTCGCCAACCGCAAGGATGAAGTGCGAAAAATCGAAGAGCGCCTGACACGTGACGGTGTCAGTGCTGCCCAGATGTCTGGGGATGTTCCTCAGCACAAGCGTATAAGAACTTTAGAAGGGTTCCGCGAAGGTAAGATTCGTGTCTTGGTGGCTACCGATGTGGCAGGGCGAGGTATTCATATCGATGGCATTAGTCATGTCATCAACTTCACCCTTCCTGAAGATCCGGACGACTACGTGCATCGTATCGGCCGAACGGGGCGAGCCGGTACGAGCGGCACCTCTATAAGTTTTGCCGGAGAGGATGACTCCTTTGCCCTACCCGCAATCGAGACGCTTCTAGGTCGCAAGATCGCATGTGAAATGCCCCCTGCAGAATTGCTCAAGCCTGTTCCGAGTAAAAAATAAGCTACGGCCCTGACCAAAAAGCGAAGCCTAGCGCTTCGCTTTGATGCCTCATCCGCTACCAGCGTTCGGCAGCGTCTCTGTCACTGTCTCTTCCCTCAACCCATCTCGGCCCATCGGAAGTGTCTTCCTTCTTCCAGAAAGGCGCTTGTGTCTTGAGATAGTCCATGATGAATGCGCACGCATCGAAGGCTGCTTGTCGATGAGCGCTTGCTGTACCTACAAAAACAATTGGCTCGCCGGGTTCGAGTCGCCCTATCCGATGAATAATGTTGACGTTAAGTAGCGGCCAACGCTCATGGGCTTGCTGTGCAATCTTTGCTAAGGCTTTTTCGGTCATGCCGGGAAAGTGCTCGAGGAACATGCCGCCGACCTCACGTCCATCATTGAAATCACGAACATAGCCTACAAAACCGACTACAGCGCCTACACCAGTATGCTTGTCTTGCAACGCATTAAGTGCTTTACCCGGGTCAAAAACTTCGGCACTTACCTGTATGCTCATGTCAGCCCCCCGTCACCGTAGGAAAGAAGGCAACTTCATCGCTGTCCATAAGCGGCTCCTCCAGCCCACAGAGCTCTTGGTTGCGTGCACACATCAGGTTACGCTCACCCAACACCTGGGCCCATATACCTCCACGAGCCATAAGATGAGTTCGTAGGTCATTCACACAGGTGAACCCCACTTGCCAATCAAGTGACTCGCTGTCACATTGCAACGCCTCCCGGTAGCGGGCGAAGTATTGCACCTGAATCATGCATCATGCTCCACTTTGAAATGACCGCTCTTGCCGCCCTTTTTTTCCAAAAGGCGCACAGCTTCAATACTCATGCCTCGGTCTACTGCTTTGCACATGTCATAGATGGTTAGTGCTGCGACACTGGCTGCTGTCAAAGCTTCCATTTCTACGCCAGTCTGCCCGGATAGTTTGCAGGTTGCCGTAATATAGACGCTGTCCGGTTCACAGGTGACGAGCTCAACTTTGACGCCAGTCAACATGAGTGGATGACAAAGCGGAATCAGCTCATGGGTTTTTTTAGCTGCTTGGATTCCTGCTATACGGGCCACGGCAAAAACATCCCCCTTGGGATGCCCACCACTCTGAATCAAATGCAAGGTTTCGGGCTGCATGCGCACCCGCGCTTCAGCCACAGCCTCGCGAAAAGTCACCTGCTTGTCGGTGACATCCACCATCATGGCTCGGCCTTGGGAATCGAGATGGGTCAGCATGTTCGCTAGTCCTCAAAAATCAGACCTCGATTCTACTATAGGGGAAACCTGATACAGGAAGCCGACCGCATCCAAGGTTCGGCCTCCTGATAGGAGGGTTAGAGATGAGCTTCGGCGTATTCCGCTAACTCTGAACGTGGAACTCCCTGCAAGGTAATGTGCACACCATGCGGGAAACCTTTGAAGCGCTCACTAAGATAGGTGAGCCCCGAGCTGGTCGCTGAAAGGTAGGGCGTATCGATCTGCGCCAAGTTACCTAGGCAGATTACCTTCGAACCAGCGCCTGCCCGAGTGATGATGGTCTTCATCTGATGAGGAGTCAGATTCTGGCATTCATCGATGAGGATAAGGCTCTGCTGAAAGCTTCGTCCACGAATGTAGTTAAGCGATTTAAACTGTAGGGGCACCTTGCTCAGAATATAATCCACACTCCCATGAGGACTTTCGTCATCCATGTGCAAGGCCTCCAGGTTGTCGGTGATAGCGCCCAGCCAAGGCTCCATTTTTTCAGCCTCAGTCCCTGGCAGAAAACCAATGTCCTCATCAAGCCCTTGCACACTGCGTGTTGCAATGATTCGACGGTAGCGCTTAGTCACCATGGTCTGTTCTATGGCAGCCGCCAAGGCCAGGATAGTCTTACCTGAACCAGCGGCCCCGGTAAGATTGACCAAGTGAATATCTGGATCCAGCAAGGCAAACAAAGCCAGCGCCTGATAAATGTCCCGCGGCTTAAGACCCCAAGCCTCTTGATGCAGCAGCGGTTCCTGATGCATATCGAGAATGATCAGTTCGCTATCGCGAATAGCCTTAACCCAACCAACAAATCCCTGCTCATCGATAATGAAGTCGTTTAAGTGCATGGCCGGTAGATTGTCCGACAGCTGAACCCGATGCCATACGCGTCCTACATCCTGACGAGACTCGACCTTACTGACCCGATCCCAGAAAGAGCCTTCTAGCGTATGATAGCCCCGCGACAGCAAGGCCACATCGTCTACAAGCTGATCCGTATGGTAATCCTCAGCATCAATGCCGCAACCACGCGCCTTCAAACGCATGTTGATGTCTTTGGTAACGAGCACCACGCGCTCGCCTGGATGATGCGTACACAGCTCCACCAGTTGATTAATAATGCGATTGTCATTGTGATTATCAGGCAGCCACGTCACCGGGGCGGCCCGCTTGTTCATTAGAATGGACAGGTAACCGCTCGTGCCACCTTTACCGCGCGGAATTGGAACTCCCCGCTCAACATCTTGTGGCGAGGCATCGGCCAAGACACTGTCGATCAATCGAATCGCCTGACGGCATTCTGCTGCCACGCTGTGCTTACCCGCTTTAAGCTTATCGAGCTCCTCCAACACGGTCATGGGAATCGCGACGTGATGTTCCTCGAAATTCAACAAAGCATTGGGGTCGTGGATCAGTACGTTGGTGTCGAGCACATAGAGGGTGGGCTGGGTGGGGCGGGAGCGTCCATAGTCATCCATACTCGGTCACCTCATCGAGAATCCAGAGGATTCTATTGGCCAGTCGACGGAGGCCGTACGGCTCTCCGCAGCGAAAGGTACCGCCGCATTGACGATAGTCAGGATCAGACCTGCTACCTAAGGGAAAACCCATTCATGCAGCGGACACTCTGGTAATACCTTAAAACTGACACCGGGAAAAACCCTTTTGTACAAAGACCCATCATTTTTTTCGAACCGACGGACATCCCTGGCAACTTGTCGTCATCGCGACTACAGTTTTTGACTGCGTTGCAAAAAATAGCTTTTTGCCCGTATAGCTTTTTCCAACTGGAGCCTCCTTCCTGCCAAGCCTAAAATGGCCGCTTCGCTATAAGGAGCTTCGACCATGCTGATGGTGATTTCACCTGCCAAAACCCTCGATTATGAAACACCCCCAGCGACCTCACGCTTTACCCAACCTGAACATATCGACGACGCACAACAGCTCATTACACAGCTGAATACATTATCGCCTGCAGATATCGCCTCGCTTATGGAGGTATCGGACAAGATCGCTGGTCTTAATGCAGCTCGATTCGCCAGCTGGAGCCTTGACTTCACACCCCAGAACGCTAAACAAGCGCTCTTGGCATTCAAAGGTGATGTGTATACAGGTCTTGCAGCTACAGACTTCTCTGATGCCGATTTCGACTTTGCCCAACAGCATCTACGCATACTGTCGGGCCTATATGGCATTTTGCGCCCCCTGGACTTAATGCAGCCTTACCGCTTGGAAATGGGTACCAAACTGGCGAATCCGAAAGGCAAAGATCTGTATGCTTTTTGGGGAACACGTATTAGTAGCTGGTTGAATGAAGCCACTGCGCTACAAGGCGATGATATCGTGCTGAACCTGGCGTCTAACGAGTATTTCAGCGCAATCCAGCGAAAGATGGTGCAGGGTCGAATTATTGATATAGAGTTTCGTGACCGGAAGGGCGATCAATATAAGATTGTCAGTTTTTATGCCAAAAAGGCGCGAGGACTGATGGCACGTTACGTTATCAAAAACCGGATCCGTTCACCTGAACAGATCAAAGCCTTTACCAGTGATGGCTATTATTTCAGTGAAGAATTTTCTACGGCAAACAAAGTCGTCTTTCTTCGCGAGCCATCTATTGAATGAAAAACATTCTGAGCCCCTTGGCATAGATAACTTTCGGCTCTACTTCATGAGCCGGATCTATAACGCAGCTCGCTGAACACAGCGCCCTCATGTAATGCGTTTTACATCACAACCATGTTTTAGCTGGGGATAAATTATGGACAGGAATGGCACATCTGCGCCCTGTACGCCAGACATTGAGACACAACGCCAACATCCCCGGGTAAGGGTTCCGGCGCGTATTCGCTATCAGGGTGCGCATCGGGAAGGCATGGAACATCAACTGACGGATCTTTCGGCAGGCGGATTCAGCTTTACCTCCAGAGGCGTTACGGTTCATACAAATGACTTTCTAAAAGGCAAACTACTGTTTGCCATCGATAGGCTCAGCTTTGCTATCGATGTTAACTTCGAAATCAAGTCGATTGACCGTGACACGGGTCGGGTCGGCTGTGCATTTCATAACTTAGCAACACGAGAATTATCCGCCCTGCGCTATTTAATAGAAGCCTATCGGGCCGGCGATATGGTCACTATGGGTGACATGATCAGCTCTGTTAGCCTCGCGTCAGGAAATACCCGCTTCAATGCAGGCTTAGTCAAGTCAATTGATGCATCAGGAGCAATAATCGAAGGGCGGTTCGAGATTCATCAGTATGCTCATGTACAACCAGGTCAACGTGTTGAGTTCAAACTGATCACCGAGCAAACTCTATACTCAGCACGCATCGTCGATACCAAGGTTGAAAGCTGTGGCACTACGTATGTGGTTGTAGCATTGCTTCAAGCCGACAGCCCTCTTCCTATCGAGCTCAACGGCCAGCCAGTTCAAATCCTTTTACCTCTCTAAGCGCTCCGGCTTAGGCGCTTTTCCTTATCTGAACGCTTTATCTGAAGCGTTCAGATAAAACTCACTTAGTCTTATTAAAAGCACAGCAACAAGCCTTGCTGATCCGCTCTGCAAAATTGAAACGGATCACACTCTAAAAAGATCTTCGCTTTTCTATTGAACAATTCACAGAAAATTCTCGTCATAGGGACTAGCGTTAGTATCACTGAAACGCGAATGAAAGTTACTAGAATTTTCAAGCGATTTAGTGAACTTATTTGAGTAAAGACAGTCAATGACGACCATGGTGGCAAAAGGAAACTGTTCTGGCCACTGTCCTTGTTAGCAACATCATTCTAATTAAGTGGTATGGATAGTTATTTTGAGCGGAACATTATGAATTAAAAATTCAATAACTCCGCCTTTGATCCGTTCCCTATAAGTTCTAATCAAATTGAAACTTTAAAACTTAACGTAATTAGTTAAGACGATCCGTTTTCGTCATTTATTTATCCTGCAGACGCAGGTAACAGAAGCACGGACGCTTCGTCCCGAACCGAAGGGACTGCGACCTTAACACTCAGCCAATGCTGAAGGAGAATGCCATGATTCCAGTGATTCTTTCCGGGGGAAGCGGTTCACGACTCTGGCCCCTGTCCCGCAAGATGTATCCAAAGCAGTTCCTTGCCCTGACAAGCGAAAAGACTCTATTCCAGGAAACTATCTCGCGCCTGGCATGCGACGAACGCATGGAAAAGCCGCTGATCGTTTGCAACGTCGAGCATCGCTACATTGTTGAAGAGCAGTTGAAAACCGTTACTTGTCAGCCCGACTCGCTGATCATGGAACCGTTTGGTCGCAATACTGCACCTGCAGTAGCCATTGCAGCGATGAAGCTCGTCGCCGACGGCAAAGACGAACTGATGCTAGTGCTGCCAGCCGATCATGTCATCGAAAATATAGAAGCATTCAAAGCTTCCCTACATGCTGCTAACGAAGCCGCTGAAAAAGGCGAAATGGTGCTATTTGGCATTCCAGCCGTTCGCCCTGAAACCGGCTACGGTTACATCAAGGCTAACCATTCGGACAAATTGCCTGAAGGGGTCAATCGTGTAGAGCGCTTCGTTGAGAAGCCCGATGCTATTCGTGCAACACAATATGTAGAATCCGGCGACTACTATTGGAACAGCGGTATTTTTCTGTTCCGTGCTAGCCGTTATCTGGAAGAGCTAAAACTGCATGATCCGGATATCTACGATACCTGCCTGCTGACGCTTGAACGCAGCCAGGCTGATGGTGACCATATCATCATTGATCGTAACTCCTTCGCTGTCTGCCCCGATAACTCCATCGACTACGCCGTGATGGAAAAGACAACTCGTGCCTGTGTCGTACCAATGTCGGCTGGCTGGAACGATGTAGGCTCCTGGTCCGCTATCTGGGATGTTCATAACAAGGACACCAACGGCAACGTGGTCAAGGGTGACGTAGTTCTTCACGACAGCCAAAACTGTCTGGTTCATAGCAACGGCAAGCTGGTCTCTTTGATTGGCGTGGAAAACATCGTTGTCGTTGAGACCAAAGATGCGGTGATGATTGTTCATAAGGATAAGGTTCAAGACGTCAAGAAAGTGGTCAACAAGCTCGAAGAGCAAGGCCGCCAGGAAGTCAAGAGCCATCTAGAAGTGTTCCGTCCCTGGGGCTCTTATGACTCCGTTGATATGGGTCATCGCTTCCAGGTCAAACGCATCACCGTAAAGCCCGGTGCGCAGTTGTCGCTGCAAATGCATCACCACAGGGCCGAACACTGGATCGTTGTTTCAGGTACAGCACAGGTTACCTGTGATGACAAGACGTTCCTGTTGACTGAAAATCAGTCAACCTACCTGCCGATGACTTCTGTTCATCGCCTGGCTAACCCCGGCAAGGTACCTCTGGAGATCATTGAGGTTCAGTCGGGTGGCTATCTTGGCGAAGATGATATTGTCCGTTACGAAGACGTCTATGGCCGCGTTGATGCTCCTGAAGTAAAGACAACCAAAGCCATAGCGCGCTAATACGAAGAAGTCAGGAGAGCTAATAAAAACAAGACCTCTCAGGACTTTCGATATTCAAAAGACACCGGCTTAGGCCGGTGTCTTGCTTTATGGCACTAACCAACCGAGGGCTCGCTAAAGTATTCAACTCATGGAACACTCTGGAGCGCTCAGTCAATAGACCAGGATTTCCCATGAATGCTTCTTCCTCCCTACCACGCCTTATCACTCCTGCAGAGCTGGACGATCTTTGTAGCGCTTATGATGGGTTTATCCTTGATCTCTGGGGCGTTCTGATCGACGGTTATGATGCTTTCCCAGGCGCTAATGACTGGTTGTCTCGGCGCGCGGCTGAAAAGAAACCCGTTTGGTTTCTGAGTAACGCATCCCGAGACGCGTTGTCCATGACACACCATCTTGTTGAGCTAGGCATATCTGCCGAGCACTTTGCTGGCATTACTACGTCTGGCCAACTTGCCATCGATGCGTTGACCCAAGAGCTTGGTCTAACAGAAGGCGGTATCTACCTTACTGGACCCGGCGAGGGCCAAGTCGGTTGGCCTGAAGGCATCCGCAAACGCTTTACGAACGATATCGCCGAAGCTTCCCTTATTCTAGGCGTAGGCAGCTTTCCTCAGGATGAACTGGCGGCACGTCAGGCCCCGCTTGCGGCCTACACTCACCTGCCCTTTCTATGTGCCAACCCAGACAGGACTGTTGTATCGGGCGGACTTACCTACTACGCCGCGGGAAAACTAGCTGATTACTTTGCCGCTCAAGGAGGAGCTGTACGTTGGTATGGCAAGCCAGAGCCTTACGCATTCCATTGCGCACGGCACGAACTTGCTCAGCGAAGTGCTCAGAAAATTCTATTCATTGGCGACTCGCTGGTAACTGACGTACCGGGAGCTGTATCAGCCGATATTGATTGCCTCTGGCTAACGTCTACTGGAATACATCAGGAAGCTCTGGGTCTGGCCTTTAATGAGCAGCCTACACCTGAGTCACTTGCAACGTTCCTACAGGATTACCCAATCCGCCCCAGTTTCGCAGCGGCTGGGCTAGTCTGAAAGTAAGAGCCATGACTATGAGGATCATCCGTGAGAAAGAATATTGTCGTCTTTAATCGCTTGCCTGCTGCACTCGTACAGCAGCTAAGCGAGACCTACAACGTTACGGTAATCGATCCTCAAGGCGACTTCGATAGTCAGCTCAAACGTGCCCTCCCTGAAGCGCACGGTTTGATCGGGGCTAGTAAGAGGTTAGGACGAGAGCAGTTGGCAGAGGCACAAAACCTTGAAGTGATCTCTAGTGTTTCGGTCGGCTACGACAGTTACGAAGTCGACTATCTGACCGAGCGCGGCATCATGTTGACCAATACGCCTGATGTCTTGACCCAAACGACAGCAGATCTAGGCTTCGCCTTGCTTATGAGCGCGGCTCGTCGCCTTCCAGAATTGGATGCCTATGTTAAAGCGGGGCAGTGGCACCAGAGCATTGGCGAGGCACAGTTTGGTACCGATGTGTATGGCAAGACTCTAGGCATTATAGGTATGGGCCGGATTGGCGCTGCCCTTGCCAAACGCGGCCGTTTTGGGTTCGATATGAATATTCTTTATACGGCCAACAGCCCCAAGCCAGATCTTGAAAAAGAATTGGACGCAGCGTTTTGCGATCTCAAAACGCTATTACAGAGTTCTGACTTTGTTTGCTTGGTTGCCCCATTGAACGAATCGACTTATCACATGATTGGTGCATACGAACTGCAGCTCATGCAGCCCAGTGGCATTCTGATCAATATCGGCCGTGGTCCCTTGATAGACGAGGCGGCTCTATACGATGCCCTATGCAACGAGCGTATCCGTGGAGCGGGTCTAGATGTGTTCGAACGGGAACCCCTGGAAGCCTCCCCCCTCTTCTCACTTAAAAATATAGTGACCCTACCGCATATCGGCTCGGCTACTCACGAAACACGTTATGCGATGGCAGAAAGAGCGGTAGCCAACCTGACAGCGGTCCTTAACGGAACCCGTCCCCGTGATCTGGTTAACCCACAGGCATGGGCCGATTAATACTGTAAGATAACCAGCCCCCCACGTTTATTTGTACAAGCGGAAGATATCTCTTCATACAATATAGGCGCTTTTTATAAACGGATAGCGCTTGCCCGCCTACAAAATAGCCTCTAGCCGAAAGCCTGCTCCAAATGAATGCAGGGAACCCGGCTAGCTGTGGCACAATCTCCTGTTTTGCACTCTGCGTTACAGGCTTCTTATGCGCTTACGGTTTGACCATCTCCATTGGCAAGATTGGAAAGGCTCTTTCACCGAGCGTAACCTCGAGCGGGGGCGTCGGTATGCCCTCGAGGGACTTGCCACGGTCCGCTCAGCAGCGGATGGATTGATCTACGCTCAATGCAGTAGTCCTTCGGGATTGGTCTACCGCCAGTCATTGACCTTGAAAGCGGGCCAAAAGAGCTGGCAAGTCGACAGCCGCTGTACCTGTGGCGCTGGTCGCAACTGTAAGCATAGCGCGGCCGTTCTCTTCGAGCTGGAGCGGCGTCAACGTGCAGGCGACCCGCCTCCCCGGCGAGAAGCATCAGAAGGTACCGTTCAGCAGATCAAACCGCCCGTTCCGGTGTTGACCCTGGGAAGTCATGTCCAGGTCGACTATGACCGTCAGACAGCCCGTATGCGGCCGATTACACGCCATCGGGCCGCCTTGGCCTTTGTGTATGGTAGCCAGCGAGTATTCGGTAAACCTTTACCTGGCCGCACATCATTCGGTCAGAAGCCTGCCCAACCTTTGATTCGCCATGGCGAGGCTGAACAACATTTTCGCCGGACCTTGCAAGAAGCTGGTTTACGCGTCGCCACACGCCGTAGCGCAGCACTGGCCGAAGAAGCCGGCGAAATGTTGGAAATGCCTGATGACTCCAGCTGGTTGCACTTTGTTCAGGACGTAGTGCCCCGCTTGCGTCATCAGGGCTGGCAGATCGATATACGTCCTGAATTTATTTTCGAACTCAGTGAGGTGGAGGGATGGTACGGAGAGATCGAAGAAGCCATTGATCATCAATGGTTCGATCTTGAAGTAGGCATATTGGTTGAAGGTCGTCGAATCAGCCTGCTGCCTATCCTGATTGAATTGATCCGTCGCGATCCCCACTTATTCGAGCCCGATGCACTAGCACGCCGATCCGATGAAGAACGCCTGCTGCTGCGCCTGGAGAATCCTAAGGTTCGCAAACAGGGCCGAGCTACACGTGTAGCTCTACCTCTAGGTAGGCTGAAGCCAATCCTCAACACACTTGTTGAGCTCTACGGCCAAGCGCTGCCGAGCGATACCAAGCAGCTGCGTCTGTCACCGCTTGATGCCTCTCGCTTGGCCGAACTGGATGATGCACTCCCGCTAACGTGGCAAGGCGGCGAGCAACTTCGCCACTTCGCACAACGCCTGCGTCATTACGCGGCGACGCCTGTTACGGTACCGGCAGAACTGCATGCGGAATTGAGACCCTATCAGCGCGACGGTCTGGCCTGGATGCAGGCGCTACGTGAGCTGGAAGTAGGCGGCATCCTGGCTGACGATATGGGGCTAGGCAAGACATTACAAACGCTGGCTCACATTTTGATTGAGAAACAGGCCGGTCGTCTGTCCGCTCCGGCCTTGATCGTGATGCCTACCAGTCTCATTCCCAACTGGCAGGATGAAGCCGCTCGCTTTACGCCCACGCTTAAAGTCCTGGCCTTGCAAGGTACACAACGTCGTGCGCTCTTCGAGCAGATTACTGAACACGATATTGTGCTGACGACCTATGCGCTGCTTCCACGGGATGCAGAGCAACTCGCCGCGTTTGCCTTTCACCTGCTCGTCCTAGATGAAGCGCAGTCCATTAAAAACGCAGCCACCAAGGCGGCGCAAGCAGCCCGAAACATTCAGACGCGACATCGCCTGTGTCTGACAGGAACCCCATTGGAAAACCACTTAGGTGAACTCTGGTCTCAGTTTCACTTCCTAATGCCTGGCTGGCTAGGTGATGCGAAGCGCTTCAAACATGACTACCAGACCCCTATTGAAAAGCAGGGCGATCAACAGCGGCTCAGCCACTTGAAGGCACGCATTAAGCCGTTCATTCTCCGGCGGACCAAACAGCGGGTAGCGCGTGAACTGCCACCCAAGACAGAAATTATCCAACTTGTAGACCTGACTCCCTCGCAACGCGATCTTTATGAAACGGTTCGGTTAGCGCTAGATGAAAAAGTCCGCACGGAGATCGCCCACAAGGGATTGGCCCGTAGCCAGTTAATCGTACTTGATGCCCTGCTCCGGCTGCGTCAGATCTGCTGCGATATCCGCTTAGTACAAGCTGACATACAGACACCCAAACCCTCTGGCAAGCTGGCTGGGCTTATGGACTTGCTTGATGGGCTTTTGGCCAACGGCAGTCGCGTACTGCTGTTTTCGCAATTCACATCAATGCTGGCCCTGATCCAGCAGGAGTTGGACACCCGTAGCGTGCCGTATGTGACCCTGACTGGCGAAACACAGGATCGCCGTGCCCCGGTCGAACGCTTTCAGAGCGGCGAAGTTCCAGTCTTTCTGTTGAGTCTGAAAGCAGGAGGGACAGGCCTCAACCTTACCGCGGCTGATACCGTTATTCACTTTGATCCATGGTGGAATCCGGCCGCCGAAAATCAAGCTACCGACCGGGCCTACCGGATCGGTCAAGATAAGCCTGTCTTTGTCTATAAGCTCATTGCGCGAGGTACTCTGGAAGAGAAAATCCAGCAGTTGCAGAACGAAAAAGCGCGTCTGGCAGCAGGTATTCTTGACGAGCACGGCGGCGACTGGCGAATGACAGAGGCTGATATCGAAGCGCTCTTTGCCCCCTTGGGCAAGTAAAGTTTCCAGTCAGCACACCCATTACCCTAAAGGCTAACCGGCATCAATTATTCAGATGTCGTCAGGCCAATGTCTTACACTGCCCTCCCGACTGGTATTTGCATTACTACCGGAGGGCTCAGCAGTTTTTCATGCGTGGTGACAGATCAGCCTGACAGCAGTCCAACTGGTATAAATGACAATTGAACGTTGGGCTTGCCTTGAGCCCTTTCGCCAAGAATAACTATGATTACGCTTATCGAATGCCGAGCCGGCATAGGTCTGGGAGAAAGCGATGGAACTACCACGCCAAGCCTGTCTGGATTGCTTACGACGCGAACCGCCGGCTGTATTCGAAGCAGCACTCTGGATAGCTGCTGAACATGACCTCACCTTTCAACCGGAAACGGCACAGCGCTTATTAGCTGACTTAATTCCGTCGATCCGAGCTGCCGTGAATGAGCGAAGCTCGCCTGTTGAACAGGCCCAGCAGCTTCTCAGGCAGTTAGTCGAGTTAGGCTTTCATGCCGATGAATGGCCTCTCAAGCCACACGCAGCACTGTTGCACCAGGTCTTGGTTCGCCGTCGAGGCCAGCCACTATCGTTAGCACTTATTGCATTGGAGCTAGCTTTCCGGCTGGACATTCCCCTTTCAGGTATCAATTTTCCAGGACACTTTCTTTTACGTGTCCCCGGGGCTGATCATCTTCTGGATCCTACGAGCGGAAGGCGCCTATATTCTCCGGATTGCAAGATGCTTCTTGCCCACCAATTTGGCCCTCAAGTCGAGTTGAATGCCTCACATTTTCGTGTGGCGTTGCCTTATGAGTTGCTACAACGGCTTTCCCGCAACTTGCGCCAGCTGCATCATCATGATGGCCAACTCTTGGCAGCTTTGAAGGATGCCCAACGCGTTTTAGAACTAGGGCCCCCTATGGTATCGGATCATCTTGCACGGGCTGATCTTTATGGCCAACTGGATTGTCCGCAAGCCCAGCGTTATGACATTGAGCGCGCCCTTCTGTTAAGCAATGACCCCAACGAACAACTGGAGCTGACACAACGTCTGGCCGAACTGGGAGGGCTAACACGGTTGCTTCACTAAGACTTAGGTATTAAGTAGGGCCGCTTATCCCTCTCTTACTTCTTATGTTCAATTAATGTCTCTACGGGCCGATATAACTGCACTTGATGTTCGATTGCAGTATCAGGAGCCCTCCATGACGTTACGAAACATGAACATTGCGCCTCGCGCATTTCTTGGCTTTCTTACGATTGCCTTACTTACAACACTCTTTGGGATCTTTTCCATTGTTCAAATGAAAGAAATCCGTCAACGCAGTGTGCACTTTGAGGAGAACATTCTTCCCAGCGTTACGAGTCTTGATGAAATCACCACGCTGACGGTTCGTCTGCGAGTTCTGTCCTACCGCCTGCTGCTCAATCGTGAGCCGGAAAACCTGTCAAAAACGATAGCGCTTTTTGAAAAGCGTAGCGCTCAAGTAGAAGCTGCCCGGGCACGTTATGAAAAGCTGATCTCCAGTGAGCAGGAGCGCAGCCTTTATAACGGCTACTCAACATTGTGGGCTCAGTTCCTTCAGCTCAAAACAAAGATGGTGCAGTTGTCTACAGACGAGCAGCTGGAAAGCCTTCGGACTATTCTGAATGATGATCTATTGCAAAATTCAGATGCCATTAACAAGGTCCTCCTTCAACTCGTCGAGTTGAATACCGCTGTAACCACCCAGGCCAACCAGGACGCTGCACAACGCTACTCCGCTACCATTATAACTACCATTGTGATGATCATACTGGCAGTCCTTCTTACCGTCCTACTGGCCTGGGTATTGACTCGTAGTATCGTTCGTCCTATCGACCAGGCACTAGCGGCAGCGGAAGAGATTGCCCAAGGCGATCTAACGCAACAGATTCACGTTGCAGGCCGTGACGAACCCGCACGCTTGCTTTTAGCCATGCGGACCATGCAGGAAAAACTGCGTCAGACACTCGAACGTATTGCTAACTCGTCTAACCAGCTTGCAGCGGCCTCGGAAGAGTTGAGCAGCATTACAAATGACAGCGCCCAAGGCTTGCATCGCCAGAACGATGAAATCCAAATGGCAGCTACGGCGGTTAATCAGATGAGTTCGGCAGTCGAGCAAGTAGCGCATAATGCGATTACTACGTCGGAAGCCTCAAAAAGCTCCGCGACGTCAGCTCGTGAGGGTCAGGAACGTGTACTGGAAACAGTATCGTCCATTGAGCAAATGAGCCATGAAGTGCAAACGACAGCCCATCTGGTAGGCGATCTAGCCAGTCAGTCTCGCGATATTGGAAAAGTACTGGATGTGATTCGCGGCCTCGCCGACCAAACCAACCTGCTCGCCCTGAATGCGGCCATCGAAGCAGCGCGTGCCGGTGAAGCAGGTCGAGGATTTGCCGTCGTGGCCGATGAAGTTCGGGCACTAGCACATCGTACCCAAGAGTCCACACGCGAAATCGAGCAGATGATCATGGGCATCCAGAGTGGTACGGAGCAGGCTGTTGGCTCCATGGATGCCAGCTGTACCCGTGCCAGCACGACCCTGGATATCGCTCAACGCGCTGGCGAAGCACTCAGCCAGATTACTCAGGCCATTGCCGAGATCAACGAGCGCAACCTCGTTATTGCCAGCGCGGCTGAGGAGCAGGCGCAGGTTGCCCGTGAAGTCGACCGGAACCTGGTCAATATCCGTGACCTCTCAACGCAGAGCTCAGACGGCGCCCGTGAAACAACAGTAGCCAGCCAAGAACTATCTCGCCTGGCTGTCGAATTGAACACTCTAGTATCGCACTTCAAGGTATAGCGTCGGTACGAATGACCAAGGTGCAGGGAAGCACCCTTCTAAATCAGCCATAACAATACATGCGTGCCAAGCAAGTTGAGAAGACCGGTCAAAACCATCGTGAGACCGGCAACAGTCCCTTCTTCGATACCCACTTCATAGGCACGGCTCGTCCCGGCGCCATGCGCCCCGACACCAAACATCGCGCCTCGCGCCAAAGCGGAGCGCAGCGGCAAAATCCTGATGAGAAGACTGCCTGCGATTGAGCCAAAAACACCCGTAATCAGGACAAAAGCCGCAGTCAGCTCCGGTACGCCGCCTATATCCCCCGACATAGGCATGGCAAATGGCGTCGTGATCGAGCGAGGCAGCAAAGACAAAGTAATGGTCGCGTCTAGGGACAGCAGATAGGCCAGCAGCCATGAGCTGCCAACGGACACTAGACTGCCAACAATCATGCCAGCCAATAAAGCCCGCCAATAACGCACCAACAAACGACGCTGTTGCCAGATCGGAATAGCAAAGGCAACCGTAGCTGGCCCTAGTAACGTGATCAACCAGCCGGTGTAGCGAGAATATTCGCCATAGCTCGTACCCGTTGGAATGGCAATCAGATACAAAATAGTGGGAACGAAAACAATGGGGGCCAGGGCATACCATTTGATGCGCCTGTAGATCATGCGACTCAGCACATAACCGCCCAAAGTGACTACTAGCCAAAAGAGAGCAGCCCCATCAAACATCGTGCCGGCTCCGCCTACGAAACATCCATTCCACAGTGAGCGCTGTGCTGATCATAACCAGTAGCGTGCTGAAACAGACGGCGAGCAAGATACGAATACCTTCCTCGCGAACCAGCGGGCCATAGTCAAGCAAGCTCATCAATGCAGGAATAAAGAACAACAGTATCTCGCCAATTATAAGACGCGCACCGCTGGCCAGCCATTCAGGACGAACGACCCGACAGATCAAAAGCAGCAGCAGAATACCCAGCCCAAGCACACCTGCCGGAATAGGCAACTCAAAATAGCGAGCCAACCAGCCGCCTAACCACCAGATACCCAGCAAGACGGCCAATTCGATTAGCAAGCGTATATAACGGGGAATCATAAACCACTCGAAAAAACTAGCTAACACAAGGATACGCCCGCCCCTACTATCTCAAAAGCGAATTGTAGGCAGCTGAAAATTTTGCTTTAGCTTTAGCAGTCGTATGGACGATAAAAATTGGGCGGGTCGGGAAGTATCTTCAAGAACGAATCCATCAATTATGATTCGGCCTTCTAGAGCAGCCCAAAAATCAGTGTTAGTTCTGGCCACACCTGTTATATACCCGAGCAGTCTGGCAACAAACGGAACCCGGCGCGCCCGCCTAAAAGACCAAACTTCATCGGCCTCTACCTACTGCCAACGGCTAATCTGGTCTGTCAGCAGCAGAAGCAGGGTAGCCGTTGAAATCGGAAGTACATGACCTATCGATTCGTGAGTGCTGCTATCAAGTCATCTAGCCACGGATCGGCGTCGGTATCAGGGGTTACGGTCTCACTGGCATCCAGTCGCAGCATAGGCAGCAGTATCTGCAGGCCTAGCTCGGTAAACAACTCCTGAAAGTGCATCCCTCCACCGCAGTAGGTATCTCCGTAGCTTGAGTCACCCAAACCAAGCACTGCGCCCAACCGCCCTCGCCAATCAGGCAAACGGTCACGAAGAGCATAATAGAGAGGCTGTATATTATCAGGCAGCTCGCCCATACCAGTGGTCGACGACACTGCAAGAAGAATCTCAGGGTCAAACGACATAAGCGCGTCCAAGGTTCCGCGTGGATCAAGCCAGACCACATGCCCCTCGGCCCTCAAACGATCCTGGACATGGTGAGCGACCTCCTCCGCCGTACCATAGACCGTGCCACATAGTATTGCGACTCTCATAAACACCTCTGCTCTTCAAACCGCTCGATTATGCCTTAAACAGACTCATGATCCGCTCAGTGAAACACAAACGCTTATAAGTCTCTCATCATCAACATGAGCGTTTGGTGTGAACCTTGCGTATCCTTACCTGGCCTTATAGCTAGGCCATTGGAATCCTCATCAAGGGCTCCGTTTTCGAGCGCAGTGCTTATCCCGCATTGCTTGGATTGACTGCCCTATCCGGGCCGTTGAAGGTTGGAGCGAATCTATGACTCATCCCGTCACATTGATGGTGGCCCGTCGCGTTGCCGAAGGCCGTTATGATGACTTTCTCACTTGGCTGCATGAAGGCGAACGTCTGGCAACACACTATCCTGGCTATCTAGGATCTGGCGTGCTCTCCCCGCCTCCGGGCGATAATGAAGTCCAGATCATTTTCCGCTTTACCGATGAGCATACTCTGGATGAGTGGGAGCACTCCAGTACACGGCAACGCTGGCTCGAACGCGGACAAGGCTTATTCGAGCAACCTCATGAGCACCGTGCCCAAGGACTCGATACCTGGTTCGCCACCTCGCGAGGCACACCTCCTCGCTGGAAACAAAGCATAGCCGTTTGGCTAGCCTTCTTTCCCATATCCCTGTTGTTCAATGCCTTGTTTGGCGCATCGTTGAGTAGCTTAACGCTCTTACCACGGGTTCTGGTAAGTACCTTAATCCTGACGCCCATCATGGTTTGCCTGTTTATTCCTTTGGTTACTCGCCTGTTATCGGGCTGGCTTAACCAAGCCCCGAACCCTTCGGCGGCACGCCGCCCCCTTCGGGCTGTAATCAGTCGGCAATCTTGAGGTTGTTCCGTGGCATGGGTCTGCGATAATCGTATGTTGTCTACCCTATCGACTGGGTAGGCCGCCCACCTGGTTGTCGGAGTTTCATGCCATGACTGATTCGCTGTCAGTACCGCTGATCGTGACCGGTGCCAACAAGCGTGTTGGCCTAGCCTTGACCAAAGCCCTGAGTCGCCAGGGTTATGAGGTATTGGCCGTCTACCGGGAACAGCCAGGAGAACTGGCCGAACTTGAACAAGTCCAGACGTTTCAGGCAGACCTGAGCTGCCCTGAAGATCGGGAACGCTTGATTGATTACCTGCTTACTCATGCTTTATCTATCCGAGGCATCATCCATAACGCTTCACGCTGGCTGGATGACTCCCTTGAACACCTGAGGCTTATGTATCAAGTGCATCTCGAGGCACCCTACCATTTGAATCAGGCCTTAACGCCTCTTCTACTTAAAGCGCCGCGCGCCGATATTATTCATATAAGCGATGACAGCGCCTTGCGCGGAAGCCGTAACCATATCGCCTATACCGCAACCAAGGCGGGATTAAGTAACTTGACGCTGTCTTTTGCTGAAAAGCTTGCGCCGAGTGTGCGGGTCAACACCATCGCACCGGGTCTTCTCCTGTTCAAGGAAGACAGCACAGTAACGTACCAGCAGGCTACGCTGAAAAAGGCCCTGCTGCCTTACGAACCGGGCGCCGAACCAATCATTGAGGCAGTGCTTTATCTGTTAGCCTCTAGCTACACCACAGGTAGTACCGTTACCGTCAATGGTGGTCGCCACCTTCGTCACGCCAGGAATGCTTAAGTAGATTCCTGGCATAATCTCTTATTCCAGAAGGACTTTCCATGACTGAACAAGAGCGTATCGAGCTTGAGGCTGCCGCCTTCCGCACTCTCGTCGAGCATCTGCGCAAGCGGACCGACGTACAAAACATCGACTTGATGAACTTGTCAGGCTTTTGCCGCAACTGTCTGTCCAAATGGTACAAGGCTGCGGCAGACGAAAAAGGTGTCGATATAAGCTTGGACGATGCACGAGAGGCGATCTATGGAATGCCTTACGCAGAATGGAAAAGCCGTTATCAAAAGGAAGCGACACCTGAACAGGCAGCCGCTTTCAAGGAGAATGCAAAACCATGAATACGTTGGAAAGTTTTCGTCGGCAGCTCAATAGCGGTGAGCATATGTTTGCCGATACGCTGGCCTTTATTGCCGAGCACTATCAGTACACGCCCAGAGCCTTTGTGAATGGCTCGGTAGAAAATGCGGAAGGCCAGAACGAAGGCTCTTGCAAAACCCTAGGTCTGGCGTTGCTGGAAAACTTTAATACCCAAGAAGCTCTGCTAGCCTTTGGCGAACACTATCGCAGTGTTATTGCCACGCCGGAAGGAACGGATCATGCCAACATCCGCTCGCTGATTAGTCATGGCTTAGCCGGTGTCCGCTTCGAGACCTTACCCCTGGTTGCCCTTCGCTAAAGCTCCTCCTTGCCGGGTTTCAATCGGCAAGGAAAACTCATCGCGACGGCCTGCTTCCTGCATTTTTCAATCCCGATCTGAATCATATCCATGCGCCTATCACGTTTTTTCGTCGATCTTCCGCTCTCGCTTGGCCAACATCTATTGCCTGAGGCTCAAGCCCATTATCTAGGACGAGTATTACGTCTGAGTTCTGGCGATGCCGTTCAACTGTTCAACGGCTCCGGTCAGGAGTTTATCGGTGTAGTTGCAGAGATAGGAAAGAAGACAGTGCGGGTCGAGCTGGAAAAGCAGATCAATGGTCTTGAAGAGTCCCGCCTGCGCGTCCATCTGGGTCAGGGCTTGTCACGGGGCGAGCGTATGGACTGGGCCATTCAAAAGGCTACAGAACTCGGCGTTAGTGAAATCACACCGCTTTTGACCGAACGGTGTGAGGTGCGCCTGAAGGACGAACGTGCCGATAAGCGCTTGGCCCACTGGCGCCAGGTTGCCATTAGCGCCTGTGAGCAGTGTGGTCGCTCGGTAATCCCTCTTATTCATCCACCCGTCTTGCTGGCAGACTGGCTAGACAAGAGTGATGCCTCGCTGAAACTCGTCCTACACCCTGTAGCCGAGCCGCTGACACGCCATCCAGCACCTGACTCTTTGGCTTTCTTGATCGGACCAGAGGGTGGGTTAAGCGAGACTGAGGTTAGCCATGCCTTGTCAAAAGGCTTCCAGGCAGCTCGCCTCGGCCCCCGCGTGTTGCGTACCGAGACGGCCCCTGTTGTGGCGCTATCTGTAGCCCAGCAGATGTGGGGTGACTTTTAACGCTCGACTAAGCGATAGGCCTTAAAGAATACCCAGTGTCCCAAGCATCTCTTCCAGCGCAACCAGATCTGGAATTTTCACAATGCTCTCCTCATGCTGAACAGCGGCCAACTCTAAGGGAGCCAACGGTACATCGGCAGCCTGTAATTCAGGCGTAACCCGCATGGATCGTGGTATTCCTTGAACGAGCAAGGCGAGAAAGCGAACATGCTCGCGGCCGCCCAGCGCATTGATGATCGCGACACGAGCTGTCGTACTGCTGCGATCGAATTGCAGCGTCGCCCCAGATGCAGCTTCAAAACTGAGCAGCGGCAGACGCAGGTCACGCCACCCTACCTGCCCCAGGCACCAGTCCGGCATGCCTGAGAGCTTGGGTACTGGGCGATAGGGCACCAACTCAGCTACCGCCACATTAGGCAGCAACAAAGTTCGATCAGTCAGCGAAAGCAGAAGGCCGGTAAGGGCTTCGGTAGAGGGCGCGGCAGGCACTTGGCTCATAATTGCTTCCTTCAGTGAGCGTATTGCTTGGCCAGACGAGCGACCAAGGCCTCGGCCAAGCCTCGCGGATCGGCCGTAAAGGTTGAAAGTCCCGCTTCACGGATGCTTTCTGGCATGCTGGCGCAACTGCAACTGGCTGCGTTTTGCGTCCAGATGGATCCGCCGCGGCGGCGCATATAGGCAGCCGAGGCGCTTCCATCGCTCCCCATTCCGCTGAAGACGATCACGCCGCAACGAGAACCAAAGTGCTGCGCCAGGTTGAGCATCATTTGATCAATTGAGGGCGTATAAGGCTCAGGCCAGCGTCGGTCAGTGATGCGAATTCGAGCATCTTGCTCGAAGCCCAGCTCATGCTGAGTAGGTACGACAATGACCTCACCGCAACGTAGATGATCGCCTGGCTGAGCGACTTGTACTTGCCATTGACTGTGACGCCCTACTGCCATTGGCAAAGTGGCTTCGAAGTTAGCGTCGATGTGTTGAGCGTACAGAAAACCAATCGGCAAACTTCCCGGCAAAACATCGAGAAATGCCTTCACTGCATCAGGTCCACCCATGGAGGCAGCCAATAGCCAAACCTCTTTAGCCGGCTCACCTTGAAGGGAGGCTTTTGCCAAGCCTTCAGGCACACTGAGCCGTTCCGGGCGGCTAGTATCTGCCAGCAAAGCTTGTAAACTAGGGCCTACGGCTTCAGTAGTATCACCGACCAAGTGTTTCAGCTTCGTCACTAATCGCCGCTCCCAGCGGGGAAAAAGCTCCGAGTTGAACTCTGGCGCCTGCCCTTCTCCAAATAGAACAGGGGTCGATGTATTCTCCAGCAGATCATCCAGTAAGTCGGAATCCTCCGACTCCGCTAGATCGACCAGCCATAAGTCAGTATTACAGGCTCGCAGCATCTCTGTACTAAGCCGAGCAGGATCACTGTTGAACACGACCTGGTAGCCGTTTCCTGCTAGCACCTGCTGTAACACGTAACGTTGCAGCGAAGTGTCGGCCAGAATTGCAACCCGCACTGCTGATTTCTCAGTCATGATCCTTCACCAACTCATGGATGCGGGTAAGAAGCTCGTTTTCCTGATACGGCTTACCTAGATAATGGTTCACGCCAATAGCACGTGCGCGGTCACGGTGTTTTTCACCGGTACGCGACGTAATCATAATGATAGGCAACTCCTTGAGGTGCTCATCGTGACGGACCAGCGAGGCCACTTCGAAGCCATCCATACGTGGCATTTCGATATCGAGCAGGAGGATATCAGGGCGACGCTCTTGCAACAGGGCAATGGCGTCAACCCCATCCTTGGCGGTAACCACGTCCATCCCATGTCGCTCGAGCAGACGGCTCGTCACTTTACGTACCGTAACCGAGTCGTCCACCACCATGACATATGTAGGTCGTACGGCTTCATGCTCGACGGCACGCTCAAGAGCGATAGTAGACGGCGAAGTACTAGTGGTCTGCCGCGTGTAATGACTACGAATCAGGGCCAGCAAGTCGAGAATCACGACGACCCGGCCATCCCCTAGAATAGTCGCCCCGGAAATACCAGATACCCCTGTAAACTGAGGCCCAAGGCTTTTCACCACGATTTCTCGAGAGCCGGCCAAGGTGTCAATCTGTATGGCTACGGCATGCTCATTCGAGCGCACCAGAATAACCGGCAGCGGCAACGGCTGATTGCTCAATTTGGGGCGCTGTCCATTGTCTAGCAATTCCCCCAAGTATTTCAGCTCATAGGTCTGTCCGGCGTACTGAAAAGCACCTGCACCTGACTGGTAATAGGCTTCCAGCTCGGTCGCAGATACCCGAACAATACCTTCAATAGTATTGAGCGGTACGGCATACAGATCTTCACCCGAATACACCATCAAAGCCCGGTTGACCGATACGGTAAAAGGCAGACGGATCGAAAACCGTGTTCCCTCACCCGGCACCGACTGAATACTCATGCTACCGCCCAACTGCTTGACCTCAGAATGGACAACGTCCATGCCTACGCCACGCCCTGAGATCTGAGTCACCTGTGATGCCGTAGAGAAACCCGATTCCAAAATAAACTGCATAACGTCCTGATCGGACATCTCGCTTTGGGGATCCAGTAGTCCACGCTCAATCGCCTTGCGTCTGACAGCAGGCAGATCAATGCCTCGACCGTCGTCAGCCAAAGTCAACAGAATATCGCCGCCTTCGCGCCCCAACGTTAATTTGATCTGCCCTACCTCTGGCTTTCCGACAGCCTTACGTGCCTCTCCAGTCTCAATACCATGATCGACAGCGTTGCGAAGCATATGCTCAAGCGGAGCCACGATGCGCTCAAGAACGTTACGGTCCAGCTCCCCCTCTGGGTTATCGATCTCGAAGTCGACCTGCTTACCCAGTTCGCTGGCAACTTGTCGAACCACACGACGCAGACGCGGCACCATTCGATCGAATGGCACCATGCGTGTTTGCATCAAGCCTTCCTGCAATTCAGTATTCACGCGCGCCTGCTGCAGCAAAAGCGTCTCTGCATCGCGATTACGTAAAGCCAGCGTGTTTTTAAGATCTAACAAGTCAGAAGCAGACTCAAACAACGAGCGGGACAGCTGTTGTAATTGTGAGTAGCGGTCCATTTCCAACGGATCGAATTCTTCGTAGCCTGCCCGCTCGCTTTCTCCCTGATGGCGGCTCAGAATCTCGGCCTGGGTTTCCATATCAAGTCGGCGCAGCTGATCTCGCACCCGCTCGATCGTTGCCTCCATTTCGCCCAGTGTTGTACTGATGTCACTGACCTGCTGCTCAACACGCCCGCGGAAAATGGAAGTCTCACCCGCCAGATTGACTAGGCCCTCGAGCAGATCGGCAGGAACCCGCACCAACTCCTGAGGTGCGCGTCGATTACCTTCACGACGTGCAGCTTCTTGGGCACGCTGTACGAACGGCAGTATGCGAACTTCTTCGACATCCTGCTGAGCCGTGGCGGCCATGACCGGTGCCAACATTTCTTCGGGCTCGAGCTCATCGACCGCCATAACAGCAAGCGAATCTGAAGCAAGCTGCTGACGACGTGCCCGCAAAGCCGTTACTTCAGTAGCAAGATCAGCCACACCCGACTGGGCACGAGCTTTAAGTTCAGCTGCACGCTCTGCTGTTACTACACCATTAAGCGGATTGGCCTCACCTAGCTCTTGCTCCAGCAAGTGAGCATCGTTCCCTAGCGAAAGCTGACCTGCTAAGCGCGCCCCCCCTTTCAAGGTATGCAAGCAGCGCAGTAACTCATCAACGGCTTCCTCAGCATTCTCTGACTGCATCCACTGTTGTAGCGCCTGCTCCATGCTGTCCAGCAGGTCCTCTGCCTCCTCAATGAAAATATCGAGGATTTCATCTTCTTCATCGCTATCAACTAGCGTTTGCGCCGGTATCAAACTTACGCTGGCCGGGCGCTCCAGCTGTCCCTGGGCATCGGAGCGGAAACGTCGGATAGCATCTATATGCTCGATACCATTAGGCGCTGGCCGCTGCTCTCTAACAGCAGCTAACATTTCAGCCAGGCAATCATGGCTTCGATGCAGTAAGGCGAAAAGCTCATCACTAGCCCTTAAATGGCCAGCGCTCAAGCTTTCATAAAGAAACTCAAGTTCATGCGCCAGACTGCTCACAGGCTCTATTTCAGCCATGCGAGCCCCCCCTTTCAGGGTATGCAAGTCACGCTGCAAAGCCTCTAGTTCAAAACTGTTCTGAGTATCAGCCTGCCAACGCACGAGCGAAGCTGAAGTACTCTCAAGAATATCATCCCCTTCCTCAAGGAAGATGTGGATCAGCTCCGCATCGGCTCCATAAGCCTCATCTTCCGCTGCACTGACATTAAGGGAGGGAGCTTCGACAAGACTACCTTCGCTTCTAGAGGAAGGGACTTGTCGATAGGACTGTATCTCTGCGATCAGGTCATCAGGAGACGCCAGCATTTCGTGACGTCGGAGCTGATCGAGTTGCTGAGCGATACGATCGTGGCAGCGCTGAAGCAAAGGTCTGAGCTCAGGAGTGGCTGAGTAACGACCATCGACCAATCCTTCATAAAGCGTCTCGAGCTCATGAGCCAGGTTGCTGATTGGCTCTATATCAGCCATCCTGGCGCCCCCTTTCAGGGTATGCAGGTCGCGCTGCAACGTCCAAAGATAGTTAGGGTTGGAAGGATCATCATACCACCGCTCTAGTGCCAAGCCTGCACTATCCAGAAGATCAACGGCTTCTTCTAGAAAAATAGCGACCATTTCATTATCGAAATCGTCTTCTTCCCAAGAAAAGCCAGCAGCTGCCGTGGTATCAGTAGATTCCAACGAGGGCACACTAACAGTGTTCTCTGGTTCTTCAATGAGCGCCCACTCTGGATTTTCGAGAGCTTTGTCTACGCCTTCTTCAACTCCTGGCTCTGGCAGAGTCTCTGGCGCGTCAATGTGCTCCCTAGGTTCTAGAGTGATATCGACAGTGGTTAGCTCAATCTCTTCTGCTTCTGCTTCTGCTTCTGCTTCTGCTTCTGCTTCTGCTTCTGCTTCTAAGTGTTCGTCTTGAACATCAATAGCTTCTATATCAAAGAGCACATTTTGTAAGGCAGCGATACGCTCAGGCTGAGCTGTGGCTCGCAAACCCACAGCCAACTGATTGAGCATACTGACCAAGGCCTCCTGCGAAGCCAGGACCTCATCGAAGAACTGTTCCCGATTGGGTAACGCTCCGCTAATAATGGCTTGGTAAACCTCGCAAAGAGCCGATCCTAATGCTTCAACATCTACCAGCCCTACATCCGCCGCTCTATCGGTAAAAAGAGTAAAGTCTGAAGCCAGCGAGGCAGCATGTGTAGCGTCATCGCCCTCGTCCTGTTGCCAGGACTCTAGCAATTCATCTCCATGCAAAAGGATATCCATGCCTTCCATAAGGAAGTCGAGCAAACGCTGCCGGTCATAACGGCTACCTGATTGAGGAGTCGCATCAGACGCCAAGGGAACGACACGATCGTCAAGGAGAGCATCCAGGCGAGCTAACAACTCGTCATTATCGACCAGGTCGATATCAACTCGCCCACTAGCCAACTGATTTAGCCCACCCCTGATCGAATTGGCAGCATCGGCCAGCACATCTCGCTCAGAGGTCTCAAAGGGCGTATGGCTGGATTTATATTCTTTGACTACACGTTCAAGCAGAGCCGCCATGTCTGCAATCGGTGCAATTCCGGCCATATGTGCACTACCCTTAAGGGTATGCAGGGCTCGTAGGAGATTATCTGTAACCGGTAGCGACGATAGTTCGGACTGATTTAAATACTCCGAAACTGTAGCAAGATGGGTTTCCGCTTCGTTACAGAAGATATCCAGTAATAAAGGATCGATAGTGTCCTGGTGCAGCTCTAGGCTATCCGGCTTGAGCTCAAGGGATGGCTCTTCAAGCGACTCCCCGGTACCAATAGCATCCACGTCAGGTTGCTCAACCTGAGGCTTCGCCATTTCCTCAGTCTGGAGCACAAGCTCTTCATGAGAAGCCGCGTCACTTCCAGCTTCAACTTCTACTTCTTCCTGCTCAGCAATTGGCAATCCTAATGCTAATGCATGTGCAGCTGCGGCTAGATAATCAACATCATTGCGCTGACGCTGTTGATGGTTTGCATATTCATCAATCAATTGCGGTAGAAGCTTTACTACTTCACTTACAACATAAATTGCGTCTGGAGAGGACTCTACCGTACGATCAATGATGCGATTAAGAAGGTTTTCAATAGCCCATGACAGCTCGCCAATGACCAAGGCGCGCACCATACGGCCGCTGCCTTTCAGCGTATGGAATGCCCTGCGACTCTCACTTAGCGCTTCCTTATCAGCTGTATTTTCTTCCCACCGGGGAATATAGGTTGTCAGTGCATCGAGAACTTCTTCAGCCTCCTCGATAAAAACTTCTCGAAGATCTTCTTCGACGGGCTCTTCATCTGCAGGAGGCGGTAACAGGCTAGGCGGCGCGTTCTTAGCAGGCGGATTGATTGGCGCTACGGGAGAAGCCATCACCTGAGCCAGCCCCATTGCCTCTTCACTCGTAGGCAATGTTAAAGGCGCAGGCGCTACAAGGCTCTCCGACTCTTCAGGCTCGCCTTGAGACTCTACTTCACTTACATATTCTTCAGGTTGGTCAGTTTTTGCCGCTTCGGAGTTATCTTTGAGAAAAATAGACTCTATATCGTTAGATATCGACAGCTCATCAGGTTTGATCGCCTGCTGCTCAGCTGTATCTACTAATTCTTCTACCGAAAACTCGCCTGAATCTTCAGAAGTCTCGTCAGTAACAATATTCTGACTTTCGAAAGCCGTTTCTGCCGGCAATGCCTCTTCGACATTATCTGTAACGTCTGCCTTGGCCATCGGCTCCAGCAGTTCCGGCTTTTCGAATTCATCTACAGTAGCAAGCGGCGCTTCTCCAATGCGTAGATCCCGCTCCGACTCTAGGGTATGCCGGACCTCTTTCGAGTACTCAGGTGCAGTCACAGGCATCTTGACTGGCTCGACGACGTCTACACCGCCTACCGATATCAAGGGGTAGCCAAGCGATACCATGCTTTCTTCGGCCACATCCAGAATCATGTCTTGCTGCGTACTAGAATCATCCGTAAGACGCTCTAGGTAGTACTCAACGCTGGTAATTGCATCAGCCAATGTATCCAGGCTCTGCCAGTCCGGTACAGCCTGACGATCAAGCAGCTCCTGCTGTACATAGCGATTACAGGCCTCCACCAGCCCAGCTGCCCTTGCAAGAGGAATCATGCCCAGACCGCCACGCACCTGTGTCAGTAATTGCGGCACAGATTGCAAATGCTCATGATTCCATTGAGATGCGATGAATTCGATAATGGCGTCTTTGGTCTGCTCGAGCCCACTGCGCGCTTCCCTGATGACTAGCTGGTGCACCTGAGCCACGTCGGTAGTCGGAAGGTGATCTTCCTCTTCCTCGCTCGACTCAACGATGCCAGTCATACCCGCCAATGTGGCTTCGACATATAAAAGTGCGCCCGCAATATCCATGAGCGCAGCATCAGTACTCGGTCGTGCTCCAACCGCTAGTGCAGAGACTTCATCAATCTGATCAAGAATAACGCGCCGTGGTTGCCCAAAACCCAAAACGGCCAATGTATCGGCAATCTGCTTAAGGGGTGACAGCAATGTATTTAATTCAGAGGATTGCTGCCGATCACTGCGCACATACAGATCCAGGCTATCTTTAATGCGGACAAGCTCTTCACGCAGCGCTGTAACCACTGAGCGCATTGCATCACGATCAGGACCTATCCCTGCTGCTTCATCTGCAGCAGACTGTCCTGATATATGCAAGGCCTCTTCAAGACGGTATTGCGCCTTGATCGCGGCTATTCGGGGTGTTTGACTTGGCGCCTTGGCCAAATAAAACAATAGATCCCGCGTTAGATCATAGGATGCCGGCTGGTTCATCGCTGCGGCGCCATTGATCAGGAGTCGTTTCACCTCATGATCGATACGCCGCAGAAAAACACGTACACGGCTGTCATTTTCAAGTGTCCCGACTGTCAGCCCTTCGATCATGGCGGAAGCCATAGGCCAAAGTTCGCCTAAGGGGCTGTCATGACACAACTGCTCAAGACGACCAAAAACACGAGTCAAATAGACAAGATGACTGGAGACGCCCTGGTTACGGAACAGACTGACCTGTGCAACCTGCAATACCTGCCGTAGCTTTCTGATCATGGCTGACCATTCAGCAGTATTTCGGTGGCTTACCTCTTCCGGGGTCAATGACGGAATAACGGGAGGCGCGATAGGCGAGAAGAAGTTGACTTCCGAGAGTGGTCTTTCACCCCGAGCCGCTCGCAGCTCATTGAGCAGCGGCAGTACCATCATGGGTAAGTCGCGCCGCGCACTTAGTATACGGTCAAGATAGGAGGGCAGCTGCAGGATAGCCCTCATCAGAACCTCAAGCGCCTCGCCTCTATCATGTCCCGTAGCGCTTTGAAGCGTTTCTGTCAAACGCTCCATTTCTTCGGCGAGCAGGGCCGCACCGTAGAACTCTACCATTTGTAGAGTGCCATGAACCTGATGGATATAAGTCAGGCAAAACCGTATCCGCGTACTATCCTGGGGATTCTCGACGAACGCTTCGAGCGCATGCTGAGCCTGCTTGAGTGTTTCGGCGATTTCGCCCTTGACCCACTCCAGAGCGACATAATCGTGCCGATCCGCCATATCCACTCCATTCATACCGTTAAGCTACCCTGCGGGTAAAAGCCAGAACGCGCTCATCCCCGAGCGGAACGAGCTCAGGATGAGTCCAATTACTCATTTCACCCACGCCGATGACCAGCAATCCCCCTGGCGTCAATTTATTCACCAGTTGGTTGAGGATGTCCTTACGAAGCCATCGACGGAAATAAATAAGTACGTTCTGACAGAAAATGACATCCATGCCAGACAATGGCGCCTTAGCAAGCTCCAGCATATTTAGACGCGCGCAACATAAGCGGCTCCTCAATGCAGGAACGATGGACAGGCGGCCATCCGCATGATCCTGGAAGTACCGCTTGCGAAGCGAAGCTTCCACAGACTGAACCTTTTGAGCCATGTACAAACCCAGCCGGGCGCGATTCAAAGCTTCCGAGCTGATATCGGTGCCAAATACCCCATACGTTTCCGGTAGGCCCGCATGACGAAGCACTTCCGATGCAGTAATAGCCATTGAGTAGGCTTCCTCACCACTGGAGCAGCCAACACTCCATAAGGACCAAACCTTACCGGGAGACGTTTTCAACCGCTCGCTCAGGTAACTCTCCATTACCTCGAACGAAGGGGTATGACGAAAGAATTGAGTGAACTGAACCGTGAGATGGTTCAACAGGCTTGTCCATTCTATAGCTCCATCGACGCCCTGAGTCACATAGCGGTAATAAGCGGCATAGTCCCGAATTCCTACCTCTCGCATACGAGCGGTTAGATGACTTTGGAGAAAGTAGCGTCGTCGGTCGTTAATAACGATACCGACTCGTGACTCCAGTAAACGCTGCCAGTCGGAAAACTCCGTTGGCAACATCTCTACTGGAGGCTCTATCACCCGCTGCTCGGATCGCTCGAGCTGAACTGCACTAGCGTCCATAACCTCTTGCCGCTCCGTTGTATGAGTGAGGTTACTGATCCGAAGACTGGTCTTCCGGCAACTTAAAGCCTGAAACGGAGCGCTTCATTTCGTTCGCCATTTTTGCCAAATCACCGATGCTACGTGCCGTAGTGGTAGTACCCGCTGACGTTTGCGTGGTGATTTCCTGAATTACATTCATGGTGCTCGAAATGTGACCAGCAGACGAAGCCTGCTGACGTGCTGCGTTAGAAATATTCTGAATCAAACCGGCCAGAGCACGCGATACCTTTTCAATTTCCTCCAGAGCAACACCTGCGTCCTGAGCCAGAGCAGCTCCACGAACCACTTCAGAAGTTGTTTGCTCCATGGAGATAACCGCTTCGTTGGTATCGGTCTGAATGGCTTTTACCAAGGCCTCAATCTGCTTAGTCGCTCCGGAAGAACGTTCAGCCAAGCGCTGTACCTCGTCTGCTACTACGGCGAAACCACGGCCAGCATCACCCGCCATCGATGCCTGAATAGCAGCGTTAAGCGCAAGGATGTTGGTCTGATCGGCAATGTCGTTGATGAGGCTTACAATGTCGCCAATCTCTTGGGAAGACTCACCCAGACGCTTGATTCGCTTGGACGTATCCTGAATCTGCTCACGGATGTTATCCATACCCACGATTGTATTATGTACAACCTGGTTGCCTTTATTCGCGATCGATACCGAACGCTCCGCTACTGCGGTTGATTCCGAAGCGTTGGCCGATACCTGATCGATCGAGACCGCCATTTCGTTCACCGCCGCCGAGGCTCCTGCAATTTCCTGAGCCTGATGTTCGGAAGCTTCGGCCAAGTGAATAGCTGTCGCCTGAGTTTCCTGGGCAGCAACCGATACCTGCTGAGCGGTATGGTTGATCGTCTTGACCAATTCGCGGAGCTGATCGATGGAGTAGTTGATGGAGTCAGCAATCGCACCGGTAAAGTCTTCCGTTACGGTAGCTTCTACGGTCAGGTCACCGTCTGCCAAATCGGCAATCTCATCCAGTAGACGAAGAATCGCAGTCTGGTTGCGCTGATTCTTTTCATCTGTCTCGGCCAGTCGCTGGCGTGTTTCCTTAACCATAATCAAGCCAATGGCAATGATCGAAGCCAAAGCGATGAAGGCTAATACATAACCACCGAGTACATTGATGCGACGCTCTGCCGTGACGTTGCTATAGCCTTGCGCCAGATCAGAAACTTTACCAAGTAGCTGTTCAGAACCGGAAAAGATCTGGTTAGATGCTTCACGAACTACAAGCAGCTCTGCAGAAGTGCCCAGAATCTCGTCCACGTTTCCGGATACAAACTCGAACAACTCGTTAACTTCATTCAAGCGCCCCACTGCTTCCGGATCGGTAACCTTGGTAATGTTCATGGACACGTTGCCATCGAGCATTGCCGTCAAAACACGACCGAACATGCTAGCGTCACGACCGAAGCTGTCAGCGGCCTGTACAGCAGACTGATCACCCGCTAGAACCTTGTTCACGGATCCCAGAATACGCTCGGCGAGAAGAGCCTGACGCTGAGCTACAGCTACCTGCTGTGCAGGAGCATTACGCTCCAGGAGGATATCCACGATCTCGTCATATTCCACCTGCAATTGAGGAATGGTTTCAGCAAGGGTAGTCGCCAACTGATGCAAAGAAAGAACCGTTTGCTCGCTAGCGATAATGTCGTCCGCGCTCTTGCGAAGTGTGTCCCACTCCTTCTGTACAGCCTCTATTTCCGGAGCGACATTAGAGGATGAAGGTGGCAGGCCCGCTAGATCATCACCGTTAACAAGGATGTCCCAACGCTTTTCGAACTCGTTACGCGCAGTCTTAAGTTGACTGAACGCCTCAGGCTTACCGGTAGCCGCTTCGGAAGCATTGGTAGCAATCCGTTGAGAGAGAACTCTTAACTCTCCAGCGTGTCCAAGATACTGCTTGTCGTGGTTTGCCTGCGTACTCAAGTAAGCGAAGTTTGCAAACAGCAAGACAATAGAAATGATCAACGCGACAAAAAGGCCCGCGATTAAAGAACTGGTTTTTCCTGCATTCGTTTTCTTCATCATTGGCCCCCGCCTGGACCGATTTATTGCATATTCCCTGTAGAAAAGCCGTCACCGGCTCCCATACTCCCTTTTACGTATGCAATTATTCGACCAGCCGCTGACTGGAAGAGTCGCATACATGAGTACCGCTGTAGTTGGCTTGAGCCTTCGATGATCGTTCAGGCTTCTATTTTGTATGCCGTGACCTAGGCAGCCACGCTCAGAAATTGCTGATGCCTCACTAGCGCATGAGGACTGAACACCAGCCACTCAGATTCACGAGTAAATGCGCCATGAATAAAAGGCTGTAGAGAATCGGCTGATGTTGCTGGCAATTCGGAAAAAGAGGCATTTGGGAAATACTGCATACCCAACACTTCATCTACGATAAGACCGGCAAAAATATCATCAACATCAACGACAAGAATCCGTCGCTTTAAACGTGATGACGACGACTCTCCTCCCAGAAAGACATTTAAGTCCATAAGGGGCAAAAGGCGACCCCGCACGTTGGCAACGCCCTTCACCCAAGGTTTTACGCCTGGAAGCTGTGTATAACGTGGCTCATGAAGAATCTCATTTATTTCCCCCATAGGCGCTACGAACAGCTGTGTTCCCATGCGAAATCCAATACCGCTCCAAGAACGCACCATTTCCTGTTGAGCAGGTAAGCCCGCTGCCAGGTCTCGGCAACGCCCCTCCATCTGGGAAAGGATGAAATAAGGAGAATATGTGTTACGCATGGGAGAATCCTGCCTTGGATACGAAACCAATCAACCCTTCAATACGCCCGCCAAGGTTTTCAAGAGCGTGTCTTCATCGATAGGCTTGGTCAGATAATCGCGCGCACCCTGGCGCTTACCCCAGACCTTGTCGGTTTCCTGATCCTTCGTCGTAACGATAACGACTGGGATTTGGCTAGTTTCGCTGTCTTTAGTCAGCTGACGAGTCGCCTGAAAACCATTGAGGCCTGGCATGACGATGTCCATCAAGACGACATCAGGCTTTTCCTGACGAGCCAAGGCAACGCCATCAGCCCCATTCTCAGCCTTAAGCACCTGATGGCCATGCTTTTCCAGCATTGCAGTCAGCTTGTACATTTCCGTTGGAGAGTCATCAACGATTAATATTCTGGCCATAATTGAGATCCTACGTTGTCAGCACCACGAAGACGTCTTAAGACGTATGCTCGACGGGGTTAAAGCTGGGAACATGAGTTTTAATTGCGCCTATCAGCTCTTCTTTGCTGAATGGCTTGGTGAGGTATTGGTCGGACCCGACGATCCGGCCCTTGGCCTTGTCAAACAGACCATCACGGGATGAAAGCATGATGACCGGCGTCGACTTAAAAGCACTGTTATTCTTGATCAGCGCACACGTCTGATAACCATCCAGACGCGGCATCATGATATCAACGAAAATGATATTAGGATGATTGTCGGCAATTTTAGCGAGCGCGTCGAATCCGTCGACCGCAGTGATCACTTCGCAACCCACTTTTTTGAGTAGCGTCTCGGCCGTTCGACGAATCGTTTTCGAATCGTCGATTACCATCACTTTCAGCCCTTCGGAGTACTGTTCCATGTTTGATCTACCACCACATCGGCGAGTGACAACGCCTTTAACAATGCGTTACAGCCTATATTAGAGTGTCGGCTGGAAACCGGGCCTTTTTAGCACACTCTACAGGGCCAATCTATTAATCACCGGACTGCCGGTTTTTTCTTGATAACTAGGTGCGCTATCGCCACTCTGAGCGTTCATCAGCCTCGGCTGCATCTGGCCGTCAAACCGTTGCTTTGGAGAATCGATCAATGAGCTTACGCATCGGGATAATCATGGATCCCATTGCCCACATTTCCTATAAGAAGGACAGTTCACTGGCCATGCTGTGGGCAGCCCAAGCCCGCGGCTGGGCGCTGCATTACATAGAGATGCAGGACCTGTACCAGCTTGACGGCAAAGCGCGAACTCGTTGCCGATCACTGACAGTTCACCAGGATCCAGAGCACTGGTTTGACCTGGGCGAACAGCAGGATTTACCGCTTGGCGACCTTGATATCATTCTGATGCGCAAGGATCCGCCGTTCGACAATGAATACATTTATGCTACCTATATGTTAGAGCAGGCAGAGCGTGAAGGCTGCCTTATCGTTAACAAACCTGAAAGCTTACGAGACTGCAACGAGAAATTTTTTGCCACTTTGTTCCCAGAATTGGCACCCCCTACTCTTGTAAGCCGCCGAGCCGATTTGATTCGAGAGTTCTCCAAGACCCATGGCGATATTATTCTCAAACCGCTTGATGGTATGGGAGGCACCTCGGTGTTCCGTCATCGTGAGGGTGATCCAAACTTATCTGTCATTCTAGAAACGTTGACCGATCATGGTAAACGCCAGATCATCGCTCAACGTTATCTACCGGGTATCAAAGATGGTGACAAGCGGATCCTGATGATAGATGGCGAGCCGGTAGAGTACTGCCTTGCCCGTATTCCAGCGCAAGGCGAGACCCGCGGCAATCTGGCAGCGGGCGGTCGGGGTGTGGCTCAGCCATTATCCTCACGCGACCGAGAAATTGCTGCAGCAGTCGGGCCAGAGCTACGTAAACGTGGGCTTATATTCGTAGGGCTCGATGTGATTGGCGAACACCTTACCGAAATTAATGTCACGAGCCCGACCTGTATCCGCGAAATAGATAATGCCTACGGCACAAATATCGCTGATCGCCTGATGGATGTCCTTGAAAAGAGCGTGTCAGTGAGACGTGCGCAATAGACTTTTGCTCGCAGTCTCTTCAGACTTCCCTCCTTTATCCGGAGTCGGCCTGCGTTGAGTTTCAATGCAGGTCGTGGATTCACATGGTAAAGCTACCTAGTCATCTATCATGAATGCCGCCACCAAATATATGCCGCCCTCCCCTTCCGTCGTCCGCCCGGCAGACCGATTGGGCTTCACGCTGTTCATTGCGGCACTCCTGCATATCGTACTGATAGTAGGATTAGGGTTTTCTATGCCCGAACCCAGCCAGGTTAGTAAATCATTGGAAGTAACCCTGGCCACATTCAATAGTGATAAAGCGCCGGAAAAGGCGGACTTCCTGGCCCAGGAAAACCAGCAAGGTAGCGGTACGCTCGATAAAGCCGTCGCGCCGAGCACGACCGAAGACGTTCCGTTCAAGGACAACGAGATCAAGCCGGCTACCAAACCAACTTCGCCTCGCCAGACGACACAGCCTAAAACTCCTAAGGCTGCTGTAACGACCCGAGCCTCTCGTGAGGAAAAGGCTTCAGTCAGCCGAGAAACACCAGAACCCGAAGCCATTGCACGGGAAACACCCCATTTCGATAGCAGTCAATTATCTAGCGAAATCGCCAGCCTGGAGGCGCAACTGGATCAAGAGCGGCAGCAATATGCCAAGCGACCAAAGATTTATCGCATCAATGCCGCTTCGACCATGAAAGATAAGGGCGCATGGTATAAGGAAGACTGGCGCAAGAAAATCGAGCGCGTCGGCAATCTCAACTATCCTGAGCAGGCTCGCCGCCAGCGCCTGTATGGCAGTTTGCGTCTGCTGGTATCCATCAACCGGGACGGTTCGCTTTATGAAGTGCAGATCCTCGAGTCTTCCGGTCAGACCGTGCTTGATCAAGCAGCGCTGCGCATCGTCCGACTCGCCGCACCTTTTGCGCCCTTCAGTGGTGATCTGAGTGATATCGACCGGCTCGAAATCATCCGGACCTGGCGCTTCGAGCGGGGCGATCGTCTGGCCAGTCAGTGATCAAGGTGCTTCACGCTTGAAGCTTCAAGCGTGAAGCTAGAAACTACTGGTATGAAAGCGAGCACTCAGCACTACCTTAAAAATCATTTCCTAATCGCCATGCCTCACATGGCCGACTCTAACTTTGCACAAACACTCATCTACTTGATTGAGCATAGCGAAGAGGGTGCCATGGGGCTGATTGTCAATCGTCCCAGCGGTCTTAATCTCGAAGACGTACTAGAGCAACTGCGACCTGACGAGCCGACTCCTCTAGGGTGCCATAATGTAGCTATCTACGCAGGAGGCCCGGTACAGACAGAGCGCGGCTTCGTCCTGCACCCTACTGGCTCCCAATTTCAAGCTACCTTGGAATTGGGTGAAGTCTCGTTGACTACTTCCCAAGACATCCTGTTTTCAATTGCCGATGGCCATGGCCCGGAACGGCATTTGATCGCCTTAGGTTATGCTGGCTGGGGCTCCGGCCAAATCGAAACCGAATTGGCTGAAAACGCTTGGCTGACCTGCGAGGCTGACCCCGCCCTACTGTTTGATGTCTCTAGTGAACAGCGCCTAAAAGCAGCAGCGTCTCAGCTTGGCGTAAACCTTTCCCTTTTAACTAACCAATCGGGCCATGCCTAAATGGACAAGCCTCTGAAATTGCTGCTCGGCTTTGACTACGGTACTCGCCAGATTGGTGTTGCGGTAGGTCAACCCATTACGGGCCAAGCCCGTGAACTCTGTGTTTTAAAAGCACAAAATGGTGTGCCCGATTGGGGCCGCGTTGAAAACCTGATCAAGGAATGGCAACCGGATGCATTAGTAGTCGGCCTCCCCCTGAACATGGACGGAACCCCTAGCGAGATGAGTACGCGTGCTGAAAAATTCGCTCGTCGACTTAATGGTCGTTTCAACCTACCAGTGCATACCCATGACGAGCGTTTAACAACATTTGCCGCTAAAGGTGAACGTTTGACTCAAGGTCAACGCGACGGCTACCGGGATCACCCTGTCGATGCCCTGGCTGCTGCGCTGTTACTCGAGGGGTGGCTAGCTGCCCAAGCCGATACCACTGCGCCTCAGCCACCTAAGGAAATCTCATGAACCTGCCTAATCCTGATGAATTGATTCCTCGCATGGCCAGCGACCTGGCTGCCTACCTTGAACATAAAGGCATTGCTGAACCCCGCTTCGTGGGTATCCGTACCGGCGGTATCTGGGTTGCGCAGGCATTGTTACAGGAGCTCAAGCGTGACCTTCCTCTAGGAACGCTGGACGTGTCGTTTTACCGTGACGATTTCACGCAAAAAGGCTTGCATCCTCAGGTGCAACCCTCTGCTCTTCCTTTCGAAATCGAAGGACAGCATTTGGTACTGGTAGACGATGTTCTGATGACCGGCCGCACCATACGCGCCGCTCTCAATGAACTCTTCGACTATGGGCGCCCGGCGAGCGTTACTCTGGCCTGCCTGCTTGATCTTGAAGCACGAGAACTGCCGATCCGCCCTGACATCGTAGGGCAGATTTTGTCATTAGCACCTACGGAGCGTGTCAAACTTTTAGGCCCTGCCCCGCTGGCATTCGAACGAAAAGACTTTTCTTCTGCATCCTAATACTCAAGGCCTGCCGCCCATGACCGACGCTACGCGTTCTTTGCAACTCAACGCCCAGGGACAGTTGCGCCATTTTCTTTCGCTGGATGACCTGCCGCGCGAGCTTTTAACCGAATTGCTGGACACTGCCGACTCCTTTCTTGAAGTAGGAGCTCGTGCGGTTAAAAAAGTCCCCTTGCTACGTGGCAAGACGGTATGCAATGTCTTTTTCGAAAACTCGACTCGCACCCGGACAACCTTCGAGTTAGCAGCCAAACGCCTCTCTGCCGATGTTATTACGTTAAACGTTTCGACATCGTCTACAAGTAAGGGCGAAACCCTGTTTGATACCTTACGCAACCTTGAGGCTATGGCAGCCGACATGTTTGTGGTTCGTCATGCCGACTCAGGGGCAGCACACTTCATTGCCGAACACGTTTGCCCCCAAGTAGCCATAATTAACGGAGGGGACGGACGTCATGCACACCCTACCCAGGGTATGCTCGACATGCTTACTATCCGACGTCACAAAGGCAGCTTTGAAAACCTGTCGGTAGCTATCGTAGGCGACATCCTCCACTCTCGCGTAGCCCGCTCAAATATGTTGGCGCTACGGACATTGGGCTGCCCGGATGTCCGTGTCGTCGCGCCGCGTACCTTAATCCCTGTAGGGCTTGAAGAACTGTACGGCGTGCGTACGTTTACTCGAATGGAAGAAGGCCTTAAGGATGTTGATGTTGTGATCATGCTACGCCTTCAACGTGAGCGCATGCAGGGCGGGCTCCTGCCGAGCGAAGGCGAGTATTACAAACTGTTCGGCCTGACGACGCAGCGCCTTGCGCTGGCCAAACCTGATGCCATTGTTATGCACCCCGGCCCGATCAACCGGGGCGTTGAAATCGAATCAGCAGTTGCTGATGGTAGCCAGTCCGTCATTCTCAACCAGGTCACCTATGGCATTGCCGTTCGCATGGCAGTGCTGTCCATGGCCATGAGCGGACAAACCGCCCAGCGTCAGTTCGAACAAGAGAGCGCGTAAATGACCCTTAGTATTCTAAACGCCCGAGTAATTGATCCTGCTACATCATTTGATGAAATCTGCGCCGTTCATATTGCAGATGGGTCGATAAAAGCAATAGGCGAGGCGCCCGTTGCTTTCGAAGCGGAGCAGGTTATCGATGCAACGGGCTGGATCGTTGCGCCCGGCTTGGTAGATTTGAACGTTTCGCTATGCGAGCCGGGTTATACCCGCAAGGGTACTATTGAAAGCGAAACCCTGGCTGCAGCGGCAGGAGGAACAACCAGCCTGTGCTGCCCTCCGTCTACCAAGCCTGTCCTGGATACAACAGCCGTCGCGGAGTTGATTCTTGACCGCACTCAGGCGGCAGGCTACGCCCGCGTGTTTCCCATCGGTGCGCTGACCAAAGGCCTAGCAGGCGAGCAGCTTGCGGAACTAGTAGCTTTACGTGAAGCTGGCTGCGTAGCTTTTACTAACGGCCTGGAACCGCTGGCCAATACCCGAGTTTTGCGTCGAGCTCTCGAGTACGCTGCCACATTTGATCTGACAGTAGTTTTCACGTCCCAGGATGCCGACCTGGCCGAAGGCGGACTTGCCCATGAGGGGCCAACCGCCAGCTTTTTAGGATTAACCGGCATTCCTGAGACGGCCGAGACTATTGCTTTAGCGCGAAATCTATTGCTTGTCGAGCAAAGCGGTGTTCGTGCGCACTTTAGTCAATTGACAAGCGCACGGGGGGTCGAAATGATTGCAAATGCCCAGGCGCGAGGCCTTCCTGTGACGGCAGACGTCGCTCTGTATCAGCTTCTGCTGACCGATGAACGACTACAAGGCTTCTCAAGCTTCTACCATGTAATGCCCCCACTAAGGACACAAAAGGATCGAGAAGCGCTGCGTGAAGGAGTTAAGACTGGGGTGATTCAAGCTATCGCCAGCCACCATCAGCCTCATGAAGCCGATGCGAAGCTCGCACCTTTCGCTGCTACAGACCCAGGTATCAGTAGTGCCGAGCTGTTGCTACCGCTGGCCTTGACTCTCGTCGAGGATGGCCTGCTGGATTTGCCTACGCTACTGGCCCGACTGACATGCGGCCCGGCTGCAGCGCTCAACCTCAAGGCTGGCCGATTGACTACCGGTGAAGCAGCCGATCTGGTCTTGTTCTCACCTACGGAACCTACGATAGCCGGTGAGCAGTGGCATTCCAAAGGGCGCAATAATCCATTCCTAGGTCAGTCTTTGCCCGGCCGCGTACAACGGACACTTCTAGGCGGAAAACCGACTTATTCACGCTAAAACAAAATGCCCCTTCATAAGGGGCATTTTCTAGACAGCCTAGCGAAGAAGGCCGCTGCTCTGCTGACGATTTTTCATCGAAACCTGGTCATTCAACGTCCAGAAGTCGTATAGAACACCCAGCAAAAAGAATCCGCCCGTTACAAGATAAAGCAATGCCGTTATCCACTTGCCCATGTATAGGCGATGAGCCCCAAATATGCCCAAGAAGGTTAATAGGATCCAGGCAATGCTGTAATTAGTCTGACCTCCGGAAAAGCGTAAATCGGCCTCACGATCCATGGATGGAATAAGGAAAAGATCGATGATCCAACCGATGCCTAGTAACCCCAGCGTAAAAAACCAAATTGTGCCGGTTATGGGCTTGCCATAATAGAAACGATGGGCACCTAAAAACCCGAAAATCCACAACAAGTAACCCAGCATTTTGCTATGCGTATCGTTCTGGAACCGCATGGTGACTCCCTAAGAGGCTTGTATGCCTTTCAAATAAGCGCGATTTTCTAAGTTTCAAGCCACATTCTGCCAGTGATTCCAACTGCCAACGAAACGTTTTGCGACATGAACTGCTGATTTTTTAAAGCTTGTATCGACCAGCGGAGCGGAAAAGTCACAAATGTTCTGATATAAAGTTGCGCGTTTTTAACAATTAGGTTAATCGACAATGCGTTCCTTTCTCATTACCTGGCTTTCCGCCTGTTTGATGCTGCCTGTTGCAGCTGTCCAGGCTAAAGAAGCCGATAGTGCTCGCACTGCCGCTCCGGCTCATGCCAAATCATCTTCTCGCACCGTGGCGTCTACTTCTTACCGGGTGCAACATGTGTATGTTCCTGCGCACCCTCAGAAAGGTGTAAAGAGCCAAACACGTTTTAACCGTCAGCATGCGGCAGTTAAGGAAAGCACGAAAGTCGTCAATCGTGCTATTAATGTGCTTGGTACCCCCTACCGTTGGGGTGGCACTACGCCTAAAAAAGGCTTTGACTGTAGCGGCCTGGTTAACTATGCCTATCGCGATGTAAAGAATCTGGATCTACCTCGCACCTCAAGAGAACTGGCTCGGGTCAAAGGGCTCAAGGTTGAGCGTAAGAACCTTAAGCCGGGCGATCTTGTTTTCTTCAAGATCAATGGCCGTGGTATCGATCATGTAGCTATTTATTTGGGCCATGATCGCTTTATCCATGCGCCTCGTCGTGGTGAAAACGTCCGCATTGATCATTTGAGCAAACCCTATTGGCAAAAGCGCTTTGCTTCAGCCAAACGCGTTCTTCCACAAACGATCGCTAGTAGTGAAACAGCGCGTACCCGTCCAGCCACTTCACGAAAATCGTAACGGTCATGCTGTTGACCTACGAATAGTTTTTAAAAGATTTGTATAGTGGCTCGCCTCCGTAGATACTGTTCTTATATACAGTATCTACGGAGTAATGCGTGGAACTCACTGACAAGCTCATCATTCTGGCCGATGCGGCTAAATATGATGTTTCCTGTGCCAGTAGCGGCGCGCCCAAGCGCAGCTCAAAAGGCCGGGAAGGGTTGGGCTCGACTGATGGCATGGGCATCTGTCATAGCTTCACACCGGATGGCCGTTGCGTCTCGCTGCTCAAGATTCTGCTGACCAACTTTTGTCTTTACGACTGTCAATACTGCGTAAACCGGCGCTCAAGTAATGTTCCGCGAGCGCGATTCACACCAGAAGAAGTTGTCCGGCTCACGCTCGACTTTTATCGTCGAAACATGATCAGTGGCCTGTTTTTAAGCTCTGGAATCATTCGCTCCTCCGACCATACGATGGAGCAATTGATTCAGGTAGCCCGTCTGCTGCGTGAAGAACATCATTTCCGCGGCTATATTCATTTAAAGACTATTCCCGATGCTGACCCGCAGCTGATTGCCCAAGCGGGTCTTTATGCTGATCGTCTGTCCGTCAACATCGAGTTGCCAACGGAAACTGAATTGCTGCGTTTGGCTCCTGAAAAGAACGGCCAGAGTATTAAGAAAGCCATGGGTACCATTCGCCTAGGAGTTGAGGAAGCGGAAACTGAACGAAAATCTCCCCGCTTCGCACCTGCTGGGCAAAGTACTCAAATGATTGTTGGCGCCGACGCTACAAATGATCGCGTTATTCTGGATACGGCCCAGCGCCTGTATGGTGCCTACCGCCTCAAACGCGTGTACTATTCCGCCTTCAGTCCTATCCCGGACAGCCCTCGCTCCGTTCCGTTGACTCCTCCGCCTTTACTGCGTGAGCATCGACTCTATCAGGCGGACTTTCTCATGCGGGGCTATGGCTTTAACGCTGCGGAGCTACCAACCGAGTCCGGTAATCTACCGCTCGATATTGACCCCAAACTGGCCTGGGCTCTGAGTAATCGGGACATCTTTCCGCTAGATTTGAACCGTGCCGAGCCGAGCTTGATTGCCCGAGTACCAGGGATTGGCGTATTGACGGCAAAACGCTTGGCTACACTTCGGCAACAGCGCCGCATTCGTTATGCGGACTTGATCCGTCTACGCTGCAGCCTGGAAAAAGCCAAGCCGTTTATCATCGTGCAGGATTATCGACCTGCGCTAGCCCTGGCAGACTCTCAGCATCTACGTTACCAGTTGAGCGAGCAGCCTGCTCAACTGGCGCTCTGGTAAGCCATGCACAGTGTGGTCTTTGATGGTACTTTCGCTGGCTGGCGCGCCTGTGCCCGCCAGCTACTAGAGCAAGCGGTTCCGCCTGAAAAGATCAACTGGCATGACTCAGTAGGATCTAGCGACTTGTTTGCCCAGGCAGAGCCCTCTCTAGCCGAAAAATCGACTTATACCATACGAGTCCCTAGGCAGTTGGCAGATCTGCTGGCTTCGGCCGTCTGCTTTCGCAGCGATGACCGCTGGGCCTTGCTGTATCGAATCCTTTGGCGGGTTGTCCAGGGTGATCCATCAGCCATGCTGGCAGGTGATGAGGACGGCAGCGAACTACATCGGCGTATCAAAGCGGTCCACCGTGAAGTTCACCATCTTCACGCCTTCCTGCGCTTTCGACCCTATGAACGGAATGCTTTGCCAGCCTACGTAGCCTGGCACGAACCGGCCCATGATGTGCTGGAGTTGGCGGCACCGCACTTCTGTGATCGGATGGGCAACCTATCATGGTTGATCGCGACCCCGGATGCCGCCGCTCTATGGGATGGGAAGAGCCTGCGATTCGAAAGACCGTGTCCGGATGCGTTAAAAGCAATCGCTCAGCAGCAACGTGATGAGGGCGATTCTCTGTGGCAGGCGTATTATGCAAGCACCTTCAATCCGGCGCGTGTTAATTCACGTGCGCTAGCCAATCATATGCCCAGACGTTTCTGGAAAGACTTGCCGGAAGGTCCGCTGATTCCTACTTTACTGAGTGATGCCCGTATAGGCGCCCAGCAGTTGGCCCAGGCTGAGGCGGTAGGCGCCCAGGCTGGAAAGACCGTGTTGATTGCTGCAGAGCGTGCCCAGCCAAAGCGTGAACCCGTTACGGCGCTCGATGAATGTCGCCGTTGCGAGCTATGGCAACAGGCAACCCAAGCGGTACCTGGAGAAGGTCCGGTAACGGCTCGCATCATGCTGATTGGTGAACAGCCTGGAGATCAGGAAGATCTCGCTGGTCGTCCTTTCATTGGACCAGCGGGACAGGTACTGGACCGAGCACTGAATGAAGCAGGCCTTGATCGGCATGCACTTTACCTCACCAATGCCGTCAAACACTTCAAATGGACACCTCAAGGCTTGCGTAGAAAACACGTCACGCCTGACAAGGAGATTGCGGCATGCCGCCCCTGGTTGCTTCAGGAGCTGGCGGATGTACGCCCGGAAATCATTGTTGCACTAGGCGCCACGGCTTTTGAGGCACTGCTGGGATATCGTCCTGAAGCTCTGGCCAACTATAAGGCGCGGCCCCTACCCTTGGAGGGAGGGTGGCTGATTGTAACCTATCACCCCTCTTATCCCCTTCGTATCCAAGAAGCCGCTCAGCGCGAAGCGGCTTTCCAGGAAATCGTATCTACCCTGCGCCAGGCTAGAGAGTTGCTTGAACCTGACAAGTACAGGGAAAAACAGACCTAACGAAAACGCGTGGTGTCATCCGTCATATCCAACGACAGACCTTGAGAAATATTTGTCAGATGATCCGCATCGGTTTCCGAACCCAGCTTGATCATCAGGCGTAGATCATTGGCCGAGTCCGCATGAGCCAGAGCATCTTCATAACTGATTTCGCCGTCCCGATAGAGCTGATAGAGCGCTTGATCGAAAGTCTGCATGCCCAATTCAGTGGAACGCTTCATCAACGGCTTGAGTTCGTGTACTTCACCTTTGCGGATCAGATCCGCTACCAACGGCGTGTTGATCAGTACTTCAATCACGGCACGCCGCCCCTTACCGTCCACCGTAGGCACTAATTGCTGCGCTACGATTGCCTTCAGGTTGAGCGACAGGTCCATCCAGATCTGCTGATGCCGATCCGCCGGGAAGAAATGGATGATCCGGTCAAGAGCCTGGTTGGCGTTGTTGGCATGCAGCGTAGCCAGGCACAGGTGTCCCGTCTCGGCGAACGCCACGGCATATTCCATGGTTTCCCGAGTACGCACCTCACCGATCATGATGACATCCGGAGCCTGACGCAGCGTGTTTTTCAACGCGACCTCGAACGACTCTGTATCCAGGCCGACTTCACGCTGAGTAACAATGCAGTTCTGATGCTGGTGAATATATTCGATAGGATCTTCGATAGAGATGATATGACCCGTCGAATTCTTGTTGCGGTGTCCAATCATGGCCGCCAACGAAGTGGACTTACCCGTACCGGTCGCACCCACGAAAATGATCAGTCCTCGCTTGGTGAGCGAAAGCTTCTTGAGTGTTTCAGGTAGACGCAGCTGATCGAGTGTCGGGATATTGACCTCAATACGCCGCAGCACCATACCTATCAAGTTGCGCTGATAGAAGGCGCTAACCCGGAAACGCCCGATACCTCGTGCACTGATCGCAAAATTGGACTCGCGCTTTTCAGCAAATTCGGCTCTCTGCTGCTCATTCATCACACCCAAGACAATTTCTCGTGTCTGCTCGGGCGAGAGTGGTTCCTTAATCACAGGTAAAACACGGCCGTTGACCTTCATCGAAGGCGGAACGCCAGCTGTGATGAAGAGGTCAGACCCACCCTTCTCCACCATCAACCTTAAAAACTTATCGAACTCCATCAGAAATTCTCCGGCGTCTTGGCCTTTTCACGAGCACTATCGCGGCTGATCAAACCCTTGGCCAGCAAGCCTTTCAAGCACATGTCCAAAGTTTGCATACCGATACCACCACCGGTCTGGATAGCTGAATACATCTGTGCCACCTTGTCCTCCCGGATAAGATTCCGAATGGCAGGCGTACCAATCATGATTTCATGAGCCGCCACGCGACCACCGCCGACCTTTTTAATTAGGGTCTGCGAAACCACCGCCTGCAAGGATTCAGACAGCATCGAACGCACCATGGATTTTTCTTCAGCAGGGAACACGTCGACAATTCGGTCGATGGTTTTGGCCGCCGAAGTGGTATGCAGCGTACCGAAGACAAGGTGACCGGTCTCTGCCGCTGTCAAGGCCAGCCGGATAGTTTCCAAATCACGTAATTCCCCTACAAGGATGATGTCTGGGTCTTCACGAAGTGCTGAGCGCAGGGCCTCAGAGAAGCCCAAGGTATCGCGGTGTACTTCACGTTGGTTGACTAGACACTTCTTGGACTCGTGAACAAACTCGATAGGATCCTCAATTGTGAGGATATGGTGATATTTCGTGTTGTTCAGGTAGTCCAGCATGGCTGCCAGGGTAGTGGACTTGCCGGAACCAGTCGGACCGGTGACCAGCACCAGCCCGCGGGGAACATCGGTTATCTTGCGAAACACATCGCCCATGCCCAACTCCTCCATGGATAGCACCTTGGAAGGAATGGTTCGGAAAACGGCGCCAGGCCCACGGTTCTGATTGAACGCATTGACTCGGAAGCGCGCGATGCCAGGCACTTCAAACGAGAAATCAGTCTCGAAAAACTCCTCGAAATCTTTGCGTTGCTTATCGTTCATAATGTCGTAGATGAGCGCATGTACCTGCTTATCGTCAAAAGCAGGCAGATTGATGCGCCGAACGTCACCATCGACACGGATCATGGGTGGCAAGCCGGCAGAAAGATGAAGGTCGGATGCGCCCTGTCTGGCACAAAACGCCAGCAGTTCCGTGATATCCATGAGGACTCCCTTAATACAAACAAGCGGGTAGAATGCCGCAATCTGCGGCGGGCCAAAGAGAACGAGGTTGAATGTCCACGATAGCCGAAAATATCGCAACAGTACGCACTCGTATCCAAGCCGCTGCACAGGCTTGTGGTCGTGAGCCAGCTACCATTGGTCTGCTAGCCGTGAGTAAGACCAAACCAGCCGCAGCCCTGCGGGAAGCGTTTGCCTGTGGCCTACAGCATTTTGGCGAAAATTATCTACAGGAGGCGCTAACCAAACAGAGCGAGCTTAAAGATCTGCCGCTAGTTTGGCACTTTATCGGGCCTATTCAGTCGAACAAAACCCGCGCTATTGCCAGTCATTTTGACTGGGTACACTCGGTGGATCGATTGAAAATCGCCCAACGCCTCTCCGAACAGCGTCCGGAAGGCATGCCCCCCTTAAATATCTGTCTCCAAGTCAATATTAGCGGAGAAACCAGCAAATCAGGATGTGCTCCCGATGAGTTGCCCGCCTTGGCCCACGCTGTATCCCAGTTACCACGCCTAACGCTACGAGGCCTAATGGCAATTCCCGAAGCCACAACAGCTGTCGAGGCGCAGCAGGCCGCATTTGCACGACTACGCGAACTCAGCGAGGCGATGAACCTGAATCTTGATACCCTGTCCATGGGCATGAGCCATGACCTGGAAGTCGCTATCGCCGAAGGGGCCACCTGGGTCCGGATCGGTACAGCTCTGTTTGGTGCCAGAGATTACGGCGCGGCTCCCTCTTCTGCTTCTCATTAAGGAATTTATGTACATGAGCGATACTCGCATCGCCTTCATCGGCGCTGGAAACATGGCTGCCAGTCTGATTGGCGGCTTGCGCACGCAAGGCGTAGCTGCCGACCTTATCACAGCAAGCAACCCGCTGGCCGACCAGCGCGCCGCCTTACAAAGCGACCATGGCATTAGAACATTTGAATCCAACCTTGATGCGCTCAAAGATGCCGATGTCGTAGTGCTCGCTATCAAACCACAGATTATGCAACGTGTCTGCCAGGAAATTGCAGCCTCGCTTCAACCCGAGCAATTAGTGGTCTCGGTGGCAGCCGGTATTACCTGTACCAGCCTGACCCAGTGGTTAGGCGCACGAGCGCTGGTACGCTGTATGCCCAATACTCCCGCCCTACTTCGTCAGGGAGCGAGCGGCCTGTTCGCCAACGAGCAGGTGAGCGCAGCCCAGCGGCAACAAGCTGAACAACTGCTAGCGGCTGTGGGAATTACGGTCTGGGTTGATACTGAAGCCCAACTCGATGCCGTCACGGCAGTATCAGGTAGCGGGCCGGCTTATTTTTTTCTATTGATGGAAGCCATGACTCGCGCCGGGGAACACCTGGGCCTGGATCGCGATACCGCTTCACGTCTTACTTTGCAAACAGCCTTGGGGGCGGCACAGATGGCATTAGCCAGTGACGTATCGCCTGCTGAACTACGGCGCCGGGTCACGTCACCCGGCGGAACGACCGAGCAGGCCATCAAGACTTTTCAGGATGATGGCTTCGAGGCACTGGTCCAAAAGGCTCTCGCAGCTGCGTCCCGTCGCTCAGCGGAGCTGGCGACAGAACTAGGTCAATAAGGAGTTACCATGTACGGTCTCAATACCGCCCTGATTCTTATCGTGCAAACACTGGGTAGCCTTTATCTACTCATCGTGTTGCTACGCTTCATCCTGCAGCTGGTGCGTGCGGATTTTTATAACCCACTGAGCCAGTTCATCGTACGTGCCACACAACCGCTGGTACGCCCCTTGCGCCGCGTAATCCCCGGCTTTGGCGGCGTAGATCTCGCCTCGCTGGTTCTGGCAATTTTGGTTCAGCTCGTGCTCATGCTGCTGCTGTTGCTGCTTACCCGCGTGGAAGGCATGAACGGGCTCAATCTGGTCATTCTGCAATACGGGACAGGCGGTGCCTTACTGCACTTAGTGATCTGGTCGGTCATTGCCGTGGCCTCCCTGTTTCTCAAGGTCTTTTTCTTTGCAATGATTATCAGCGTCATCCTTTCCTGGGTCGCTCCGGGTAGTTATAACCCTGGTGCACAGCTGATCAACCAGATTTGCGAGCCGGCCTTGGCTCCCTTCCGTCGGTTGCTACCTAACATGGGCGGTTTGGATCTTTCACCCATCTTCGCCTTCATTGCAATCAAGCTAATCGACATGCTGGTAATTAATAATCTAGCCATGATGACGGGTATGCCTTCCGTACTGGCCCCCTTCCTGTAAAAACCACGTGTCGAAATCCAAATAAGATTTCGACACGTTTTTCAATGCCATTCACATAGTTGAGTTGACCGTCTAGAGAATCCTTTCAGCGGCTGATTGACTGTAAGCCGACCTTAGGTCACCGTACCGCCTTCTTTTACGCCCATGGTAGAACAGGGACGAGGTATGGAGCGTCTTTCTCGACATGTCGATGCCTATTCGACATGGAAGCTCGAACTCATACGGCAGGTTGACCGATACAGCGATTGGCTAGCACGCAATCGACTGGGTACCCCTAGTCTTGATGAGACGTTGGCGCGCTGCCGACAGATTCTCCGCGAGGACACCATTACGCTTGCGTTTGCCGGCGAATTCTCTCGCGGCAAGACTGAGCTGATTAATGCTCTGTTTTTCGCTGACTACGGGCAGCGAATGCTGCCGTCGCAAGCGGGACGGACGACGATGTGTCCGACTGAGCTATTTTACGATGCTGATGCCGATGCACCGTACATCCGTTTACTGCCAATTGAGTCTCGCCTGGATGAGACTGCCGTAGCCGAGTGGCGATCGATGCCTGAGCAGTGGACTCAGATCACACTGGATTACGGCCAGCCTGAAAGCATGGCTGCAGCACTGAAGAAAGTGGCTGAGACGCAGACGGTTTCACTGGAAACCGCTTTAGCGCTGGGATTCGATGCTGCCCACCTGGACAGACCAAACGCTCACGATCAGGTAGAGATCCCAGCCTGGCGTCACGCGATCATTCATTTCGATCACCCTCTACTGCGCCAAGGCTTACGCATTCTGGATACACCGGGTCTTAATGCGCTTGGCAGCGAGCCGGAATTAACACTGTCGATGCTGCCTTCGGCACAAGCCATCCTCTTTCTGCTTGCTGCCGACGCGGGTGTGACGGCATCCGACCTGCAACTCTGGGAACAGCACATTAAACCTACTCGAGGCGAGTCAGCAGATGGGCTGTTCGCCATACTTAACAAGATTGACACTCTTTGGGATGATCTCAATGGAGAAGACTCTATTGAACAATCCATCCTTCGGGTCCGTGAAACGACGGCACGCCAGCTGGGTATTTCAACCGCCGATGTACTTCCGCTATCAGCCAAACAGGCTCTCCTCGGAAAGGTACGCGCCGAGCCTGAGCTTCTCCAACGCAGCCACTTAGCAGCCTTGGAACATCTTTTGTGCGAGCGGATCATCGGCCAGAAGGAGAAACTGCTGCAAAACCAGGTGATCAATCAGGTTATTGCCCTGCTGGCTAGCAGCCAGAGCCTGCTTACGCAGCGCCTGGAAGAAGTACGTCAGCAGTATCGGCACCTAGATGAAGCTACCTCAAGTAGTGCAGTTCTGGCCGAGCAGATCGACCGTACCCGTGAAGAGCATGCCCAATATCATAAGCGCCTCTTGAACCTGCGTACGACTCAGCGGATGTTACAAGGCCAAGCTGTTCTACTCAGCGAGGTTCTTAATCCAGCCAGAATGGAGCGACACTTGACTGACGTCCGCCATAATTTAGCAGGTAGCTGGACGACATTAGGCATTAGCGAGGCGATTCATCGCTTCTTCCAAAATATCGAACACGACATGCTTGGTCTTTATTACGAGGGTGAACGTGCGAACAAGGTGTTGCAGAACATTTACCAACGTCACAATGAGGAAAATCCTGCATACCGTCTGGAACCGCCCCGATTACGTATAAAGGCACATATCCGTTCGCTACGCCAGCTACAGCTCAAGGCCGATCACTTCCGCAAGCAGATGAAAACGTTCTTCACCGAACAACGTGTGCTGACCCGACGTTTTTTCGCAACGTTGGTCAAGGAAGTTGTTCATATCCATGAGGAAACCTGCCGAGAAGCCAAGCGCTGGAACGAAGCTGCCTTGCTGCCATTGATTCAGTTCACCCGCGAGCACAAGCAATTGCTTGAAGCCAATATGCTCGAACTTAAATCACTGACCCAGCAAACATTGGATCAACACCAGCAGAAATCCAGACTTGCCGCTTACTGCGAGGCTCTGGAAAGCCAGTGTGACGAAGCCAATGACATCCTTCGCCAATTGCGCAGGCCTGCTCCCGTGCAACGACAGGCCAAAGTTGTAGCACTGCCAGGTGTCAGCTTTGCCTAAAGGCATATAACCTGATAGGTGGCAAGTACTGTGCAACTGTGCACTGTGCTTGCCGCCTGCAACGGCCCTCTTTAGACTGACGCCCTCTCACGCACAAGAGCCGTCAATGCCTAGTGTAATACCCCCTGATTCCGTAGGTCTGGTTACCCCTCAGGCCCTGCATTTCGCCGAGCCGTTACCCCTGGCGTGCGGCCGATCGTTAGCCGAATACGACTTGGTTATCGAAACCTATGGCGAATTAAACGAAAGCCGCAGCAATGCGGTGCTGATTTGTCATGCCTTGTCCGGTCATCATCATGCTGCGGGCTATCACAGCATGGACGACCGGAAGCCCGGCTGGTGGGACAGCTGTATCGGTCCAGGCAAGCCCATCGATACGCGAAAGTTTTTTGTCGTCTCGCTCAACAACCTGGGCGGCTGTAATGGTTCGACCGGCCCGGGCAGCGCCAACCCTCTAACAGGAAGGCCTTATGGGGCCGATTTCCCTGTAATCACCGTTGAGGACTGGGTTCATAGCCAGGCACGTCTGGCCGATATGCTGGGCATTCATCAATGGGCCGCCGTGGTCGGCGGCAGCATGGGCGGCATGCAGGCTCTGCAATGGACTATCAGTTACCCCGAGCGCGTTCGGCACTGTCTCGCTATCGCGTCGGCGCCTAAATTGTCGGCTCAGAACATCGCTTTTAACGAAGTCGCACGGCAGGCTATCCTGACAGACGATGAGTTTCACGGCGGTCGCTTTTACGAGCAGGGCGTAATACCTAAGCGCGGGCTAATGCTCGCTCGGATGGTAGGACATATCACCTACCTGTCCGATGATGCCATGGGACAGAAGTTTGGCCGTGAGCTCAAGACGGACAAGCTTAACTACGATTTCCATAGCGTGGAATTCCAGGTAGAGAGCTATCTGCGCTATCAAGGCGAAGAGTTTTCCGGCCGCTTCGATGCCAATACCTATCTGCTGATGACCAAGGCACTGGATTATTTTGATCCTGCCAGCGCTCATAACGGCGATTTGGCCAAAACATTCGAGAGCGCTCAGGCCAGTTTCTGCATCATGTCTTTTACTACCGATTGGCGCTTCTCTCCAGCACGCTCAAGAGAGATCGTGGATGCGCTGATTGCTGCGAAAAAGCATGTTAGCTATCTCGAGATTGATGCTCCGCAGGGCCACGACGCCTTCCTCATACCGATACCACGTTATTTAGATGCGTTCGGTAATTACATGAATCGTATAACGGTATGAAGAACTAGACATGCGTGCTGATCTGGAAATCATTCAAGAGTGGATTCCGGCCGGTAGCCGGGTTCTTGACCTGGGCTGCGGCACAGGAGAATTACTCGCCTATCTTCGGGACTACAAACAGGTTGCCGGCTATGGCCTGGAAATCGACCCGCAGAACATCGCCGAATGCATTCGCAAAGGCGTAAATGTAATCGAGCAGGACCTGGACAAAGGGCTGGGTAACTTTGCCAGCAACAGTTTCGATGTTGTGGTTATGACCCAGGCATTACAGGCTGTGCATTTTCCTGATCGTATCCTCGAGGAAATGTTGCGGGTAGGCCGCCAGTGCATCATTACTTTCCCTAACTTCGGCCATTGGCGATGCCGCTGGTATCTAGTCCGCAATGGCCGTATGCCCGTTTCAGAGTTCCTGCCTTACACTTGGTACAACACGCCGAATATTCACTTCTGCACGTTTAAGGATTTCGAACACTTGTGCCATGAGCTGAAGGTGAAGGTGCTTGACCGGCTCGCCGTGGATCGTCAACACCGCCATGGCATAGCCAGTCGCCTATGGCCTAACCTGCTGGGCGAGATTGGTATCTATCGGGTCAGCGGCCCTGGGATGTAAGCCTCCAGGAGCAGATCGCTTAATGTTAGTGTTTCGCTCCGCGCATCCCAACAGCTGTCGATCTGGTGACCCATTATCCGATTCATCCGCCAAGCCGTTCGACATCCCCTATCATGACGAGCCCAGCGCCAGTGCTGCGCTCTGTCGATATTATTTTTCAGTGGATCAGACCAATGATCGAATTTTCTGAACTGGTACTGGCCAGTCATAACGCCGGTAAGTTAAAAGAACTCCAAGCCATGCTGGGTGATGCCGTACGGGTTCGCTCCGTAGGTGAGTTCAGCCAGGTCGAGCCTGAAGAGACCGGCCTGTCGTTCATTGAAAATGCCATTCTCAAGGCACGTAATGCGGCACGCGTTTCGGGCCTGCCTGCCCTAGCAGACGACTCAGGTCTAGCCGTCGATACGTTGGGCGGCGCTCCCGGAATCTATTCAGCGCGCTATGCTGAAGGACGAGGCGATGCGGCTAATAACGCCAAATTACTCGAAGCCTTAAAGGATGTACCTGAGGCTGAGCGTGGCGCTCAATTCGTTAGTGTGCTGGCATTGGTGCGTCACGCAGAAGATCCTCTACCGATTGTATGCGAAGGCTTATGGCATGGACGTATCCTGTTTGAAGCCCGTGGCGAGAATGGCTTTGGCTATGACCCTCTGTTTTGGGTACCTGAACGGAACTGCTCCAGTGCCGAACTTGCTCCCGAGGAGAAGAACCAAATCAGCCATCGCGCTCGGGCGATGGCCATCCTGCGTGAGCGGCTGGGCCTTTGATCAAGAACGACATGCTGGTAATGCCGCCACTGGCGGCATATATCCATATCCCGTGGTGTGTGCGTAAGTGTCCCTATTGTGACTTTAACTCTCATGCCGCCGGGCCGGAGCTGCCGGAAGAAGCCTATGTCGATGCGCTCTTGGCTGATCTTGAGTCTGATCTCGAGCATGTGCACGGTCGCTCGCTGACATCGATCTTCTTTGGGGGTGGCACGCCCAGTTTATTTTCAGCCAAAGCGCTAGACCGCCTGCTGACTGGCGTCGAACAGCGCATCCCTTTCGTCCGGGATATTGAAATTACGCTCGAAGCGAATCCCGGCACGTTTGAACAGGAAAAGTTTGCAGCCTACCGTCGCCTGGGCATCAATCGACTTTCTATCGGCATTCAGAGTTTTCAGGAAGCCAAGCTCAAGGCTCTGGGTCGTATCCATGGGCGCGATGAGACTGTTCGAGCGGCTGATATGGCACGACAGGCCGGCTTTGATAATTTCAATTTGGATCTTATGCATGGCTTACCGGACCAGAGTGTTGACGATGCGCTGGCCGACCTGGAACAGGCCATCGCTCTAGCCCCAACCCATCTCTCCTGGTATCAACTCACCATGGAGCCGAATACGGTGTTCTGGAGCAAACCACCTGAATTGCCTGAAGACGACACGCTATGGGACATCCAGGAAGCCGGGCAGGCGCGTCTGGCAGATGCCGGATATTGCCAGTACGAAACATCGGCTTATGCTCAAACGGGTCGCCAAGCCCGGCACAACCTTAATTACTGGACCTTTGGTGACTTCCTGGGCATCGGTGCCGGTGCACATGCCAAATTGAGCCGCCCCGACGGGCAAATTATTCGGACCTGGAAAACACGTTTACCCAAGGACTATTTAGATCCGACGAAACGATTTCAGGCGGGCGAGCGCAATCTGGAACCGGCCGATTTACCCTTTGAGTTCATGATGAATGTGCTTCGTCTAGTCGAAGGCGTGCCCGCTGAGTTGTACTCTCAGAGAACCGGACAGCTCCTAGATGAGCTGAACACCGCCCTTACCCAAGCACGAGACCAAGGCCTATTGGTAAGGGATCCGCAGCGCCTGGCACCCACAGCTAAAGGCCAGTTGTTTCTGAACGACCTGCTACAGCATTTTTTGCCTGATTAAGGAGATATGACGCGTGGACTATGTACTCAGTATCGTCGCAGACGCTTCTCGCTGGTGCCGTGGCCATCTTGGCGAAATCGCCTTGGCGCTGATTTCCACGCTGCTGGTGATGTTTGGTACCGAGATCAATGGCTGGGTCAAGCAACGCCTAGGCAGTTTGCCAACTCTTGTTCGCGTACCTGCCCTGGCTGCAGCCACTGTCGCGATCTATGGCGCAGCCACAACGCATCTGACACCGTGGGTTGTTAAGGGATTGGGCCAATTTAACAACTATAGCCTGGCTCCCGTCCTACTGATTGGCGTCTGCTTGCTGGGCGTCCTGGCCGAACGTCGTTAAAAAAGACCTGAGTAGAGGCTTAGGATCAATCCTAGCCTCTAGAAGCTGCCTTATTAGACTCGCTCGAACTTCAGATCCCACACTCCATGACCGAGCCGCTCGCCACGCCGCTCGAACTTGGTGACAGGACGCTCCTCCGGACGCGGTACGTAAGTACCATCCTCAGCCTGATTCCGGTATCCCGGGGCTGCCTTCATAATCTCCAGCATATGCTCGGCATAGGGCTCCCAATCGGTTGCCATGTGCAGAATGCCACCAATTTTCAACTTACTGCGGATCAATTCTGCGAAAGCCGGCTGCACAATACGACGCTTGTGATGACGCGACTTGTGCCAAGGGTCAGGAAAGAACAACAACACGCGATCCAGGCTGGCGTCAGCAATACACTCACGCAGCACTTCTAGCGCATCGCAGCTATAGACCCGAACATTGCTCAATTGCTCGGTAAGCAAACCATTGAGTAGTGCTCCGACCCCCGGCCGATGCACTTCTACACCAATGAAATCTTGCTCAGGTGCCGCCGCAGCCATTTCCAGTAGCGAGTGCCCCATGCCAAAGCCAATTTCGACAGTACGCGGTGCCTGACGACCGAATACGGAATCGAAATTCTGGAGCCCATCCGCTAATTCCATGCCGAACCGAGGCCAACCCACCTCAAGGCCGCGCTTCTGACCCTCGGTCATACGTCCAGCACGCATAACAAAGCTTTTAACGGTGCGCATCGGGCGCGCGTGAGAGGTATCGAGTTCCTGGTCGCTCATGGCTATTCACAAAGACAAGACGACCCGGCGGAGTACCGGGTCGTTAGGGTTGAAACAGGATGGGAAGGTTGAATCAGTTGATCAAACCTTCCAGCGGAGAAGAAGCCGACGCATACAGCTTACGTGGCATCCGTCCAGCGAGGTAAGCCATACGTCCGGCAACAATGGCATGCTTCATGGCCTCACCCATCAGTACCGGATCCTGGGCATGGGCAATCGCCGTGTTCATCAATACAGCGTCGCAGCCCAGCTCCATGGCAATGGTCGCGTCCGAAGCCGTACCAACGCCAGCATCCACCAACACGGGTACGGTGGCTTCCTCAAGGATAATACGCAGATTGTAAGGGTTGCAGATTCCGAGCCCCGAACCGATCAGGCCGGCCAGCGGCATGACGGCGATGCAACCTATCTCAGCCAGCTGCCGGGCAATGATCGGATCGTCGCTGGTGTATACCATGACGTCAAAGCCATCCTTGACCAGCGTTTCCGCAGCCTTGAGGGTCTCGATAACATTTGGGAACAGGGTTTTCTGGTCAGCTAATACCTCAAGCTTGACCAGGGAATGTCCATCTAGCAACTCGCGCGCCAGACGGCAGGTCCGTACCGCTTCAACTGCGTCATAGCAGCCGGCGGTATTGGGCAATATGGTATAGCGATCCGGCGGAATAACATCCAGCAGATTTGGCTCCCCCGGATTTTGACCGATGTTGGTACGGCGGACCGCAACGGTAACGATCTCGGCCCCTGAGGCCTCGATAGCCCGGCGCGTCTCATCCAGATCCTTGTATTTGCCTGTGCCTACCAGCAGGCGCGACTGATAGGTGCGGCCAGCCAGGGTCAGGGGCGTATCATGGCGATTGCTGTGCATGGCAGATCCTCGGCGGTCTAACCGCCACCAATGGCGTGAACCACTTCCAGGCTGTCGCCGTCCACCAGGGTGGTCTCGGCGTGCTGGCTGCGGGGTACGATATCGAGATTTCGTTCTACGGCCACTCGCCGTCCGGTCAAGTCGAGCCGGACGAGCAAATCCGCTACGGTAGCACCGTCGGGTAGTTCGAAAGGTTCGCCGTTCAGTTGAATGCGCATGGCAGAAGCGGTCTAGACAGAAGGACCTGCATTCTAAGCCCTTCCGACGAGATGACCAACCGTCTTTGTCGCCTTCATGCGAGGCGCCATGCCACTAAGCCTAAACAAAACCAGCCGGCGAGAAAGGCTAGGCCGCCAAAAGGCGTGATAATTCCTAGCTTGTTGAAACCTGATAGCGTCAGCACATACAGGCTGCCCGAGAACAGCACAATGCCCAAGGTAAAAAACAAGCCGGCCAACCCAACCAAACGCCCCTGGAAGTGTGTTGCCAGAACAGCAACGCCTAGTAATGCCAGAGCATGTACCAACTGGTACTGGACACCGGTTTGAAATACTGCCAGATGCTCCGGGCTAAGCCGGTTACGCAAGCCGTGTGCTGCAAAGGCACCTAGCCCAACGCCAGTAAAGCCGAACACGGCGGCCAACATGAGAAACATACGAAACATGGCGAACTCCCGGACAGAATCGAAGCGGGGGTTATAATGGACCGTTCATCCGCAAAGACCAAGTCGCATGCTGCGCTCACTTTTTCGTCGTCTGTTCCGTTATCTACTCATCCTCATGGCTGCGAGCGTAGTACTCGTGTTGCTGTTTCGCTGGGTTCCGCCGCCAGGCTCGATGGTCATGGTCGAGCGCAAGATCGAGTCTTGGATTGACGGTAGGCCCATTGATCTGCAGCGTGACTGGCGGCCTTGGGAGGAGCTACCCGATGATCTGAAGATGTCGGTCATTGCCGGAGAAGATCAGCATTTTGCTGAACACTGGGGCTTCGACTTTAAAGCAATTCAACAAGCGTTAAACCATAACGAAGCCAGCGGCTCGCTGCGGGGTGCCAGCACAATCAGTCAGCAGGTCGCCAAGAATGTTTTTCTGTGGTCGGGCCGCAGTTGGTTACGCAAAGGTCTGGAGGCCTGGTTTACCGTCCTGATCGAAACTTTCTGGCCAAAGCAGCGAATCCTAGAGGTGTATCTCAATAGCGTGGAATGGGATTCGGGAGTCTTCGGTGCAGAAGCCGCAGCACGGCACCATTTTGGGGTGGGAGCACCCTATCTGTCGGCCCGGCAAGCCAGTCTGCTAGCAGCCATATTGCCCAATCCGCGTCAGTGGAGCCCTACTCGACCGAGCAGCCATGTCAGTCGACGCGCCAACTGGATTCGTCAGCAGGTTCGCCAGTTAGGAGGGAGTCAGTATTTACTGCAGCTGAAATAACGGCTCCGGCGGTTAGCCGGAGCCGTTAACGATCATCCTGCCAAGTAGGACGATCGGGTAAGCCCCAGGCGCAGGGCATCCAGATATTGTGTACGCTCGCGCGCGGTCAGCTTCGCGCCGGCTACCTTGTCACGGTAGTAGGTCATCAACTCTTCAGGCGAAAGGTGCACGTAGCGCAGCATGTCCTCGATGGTGTCATGGGTTTCGATCCCGCCGTGACGCACCGAGCCGTCAGCATCCTGATAGACGTTTACCGAGTCGGTATCGCCGAACAGATTATGCATATCGCCCAGAATTTCCTGGTAAGCACCTACCAGGAAAACCCCCAGCATGTAATCCTCGCCAGGCCGTACATCATGGACAGGTAGACTGGTCTCGATGCTCTGCTCATCAACGTAATGATTGATCTTGCCGTCAGAGTCACAGGTCAGATCTTGCAGGACGGCACGCCGCATAGGCTCTTCGTCGAGACGCGTCAATGGAACGATAGGCAGAATCTGACCGATCGCCCAGGTATCCGGCAAACTTTGGAAAACCGAGAAGTTACAGATGTACTTGTCGGCCAGTTTGTCGTTCAGTTCGTCCAGCACCTGACGATGCGAGCGCTGACGTGCCTTCAGCTGGTTATACAAGCGACGGCAGATAGCGAAATAGCACTGCTCGGCCAGAGCCTTGTCGCACAGACTAAGGCGCCCAGAGGCATATTGAGCTGACGCCTCACTGACGTACTGTGTAGCCCGCCAATAGGTCTCAGTCACCATTTCTGGATCGGTATCACCCAATAGCTCGATCAACCACTGCACAACCTCCGGCTTATCTGAGAAATTCTCGATATCCGGCATCGTATCGTTGTTCCGCTCCACGTCGGTTACCTGCATAACGAGCACCGCATGGTGAGCCGTCATGGAGCGTCCACTTTCGGAGAAGATGTTGGGATGCGGCAGGCCTTGTCGGTCGCAGAACTCCTTGAGCATGCCGACCACCGTCCCCGCGTAATCGTCCATGTCATAGTTGATGGAGCTGGCATTGCGCGAGTGGGTACCATCGTAATCCACGCCCAGACCGCCACCGACGTCAACATGGTCTACAGGTAAACCCAGCGCACGTAACTCAGCGTAGTACTGGATAGCCTCGCGGAATCCTTGGCGGTAATCAGCCAGGTTGGCGATCTGCGACCCCATATGGAAGTGCAACAGGCGTACCCCCTGCTCCAGGCCAGCGTTGCGGAAACGCTCGATCACTGAAAGGAGCTGCGCTGCCGACAGGCCGAACTTAGACTTCTCACCGCCAGTATCCGCCCATTTGCTCGAGGCCAATGAAGACAGACGCACCCGCAAGCCAACCTGAGGCATGACCTTGAGGTCTTCCGACTCCTCGATTACCAACTGAACCTCGGACTCTTTCTCGATAACAATGAAAACATTGTGACCAAGCTTGAGCCCCATCAGCGCCAGGCGAATGAATTCGCGGTCCTTGTAACCGTTACAGACAATAGTGCCGCCTTTAGGCGCCAGAGCCAGTACGGCCATAAGTTCAGGCTTGGAGCCGGCCTCAAGACCAATGGAAACGTTGCGCGTGGCGATGATGTTTTCAACCACGGCTTCCTGCTGGTTAACCTTGATCGGATACAGCGCGGTGTAACGCCCCGAATAATCCAAACGCTCGATATTGCTATCGAAGGCTCCAGTCAATGCACGCACGCGCCCTTGAAGAATATCCGGGAAACGCACCAGCAGCGGCAAGGACAGTCCTGCCTCGCGCAATTGTCCAACTAGCAGATGCAGGTCGATGGGCTCGCCATCCGGACCATGGGGGCGGACTTCCACATTGCCCGCCTCGTTGATTGCGAAATAGCCAGCGCCCCAGTGGCGAATACCGTACACACTACGGCTATCGGCTACGGTCCATTGGCTTCCATCGTCTTTGCGCGTACGTCTTGGTGACATCCGCCGGCTTCTCCTGTTCAAGGATATGAAAATATTGACCGCAGCACGCTGCGGTAAGTTTGGGTTGGAATGGGATGAGTGAAAGAGCGGCTACCTAGCCGCCGGACTTCTTGGTCTTGAAGCCACGCTTGGTCAGCTCGTCGATCAGCAGGTCGACGTGATCGCCCTGAATTTCGATGATGCCGTCCTTCAAAACACCGCCTGTACCACAACGACGTTTAAGTGTGCTGGCCAATTCTTTCAATTCATCGAGTGCCAACGGAACACCGCTGACGGTCGTGACAGTTTTGCCGCCACGGCCTTTCGTTTCACGACGAACCCGGGCAATGCCATCACCTGCTGGCACAACGGCCTGCTTGCAAAGACAATCGACGAGGGACTTACTACATTCCGGGCAATGACGACCGCTGTCGGTGGAGTACACCAGGCCGCCGAGACCGGCAAAGGAAGAGGCTTTCTTGACCACCGGGCAATTCCTCACAGGGTCAGGATAGCGACAGGTTGGCTGACCAACCGAGAGCGCCCCACTCTGGCAGGGGCTGCGCATAAAAAGGTCGCGCAATTTACCAGCATTGCGAGCAAATGCTAAGCAGGAAAAAGTGCAATTAGGAAAAAATTTCGACAAGCAGCACTGGATACTGCCTGTCGAAGGCCATCAGGCTTGCCGGGTGGGCGGAGCCATGAACTCGGGACCGACCGGATCGGTAACCAAAGCGTTCAGTATCCCATCGATTTCAGCTAGCTCCTTTGCCGTTAGAGACCAGCCAAAAGCCTCCTCAACCCCCTCGATCTGCTCAGGCTTACGTGCGCCCCACAAGGCAATGGTAGGACCCTGGTCGAGAATCCAACGAATAGCCAGAGCCAGAACCGATTTATCGTGCCGGGCACGCGCATAATCTTTCAAGGCAGAAACAGCAGAGAGGTATTGCTCGAAACGGGGCGACTGGAATTTCGGATCGACCTTACGCAGGTCATCGCCATCGAAGGCGGTCGAGGCGGACATCTTGCCGGCCAGCAGGCCTCGGCAAAGCGCGCCATACGCCAATACGGTCAGGCCCTTCTCTTTGGCATAGGGCAGCACATCCTTTTCGATCTCTCTCTCGAACAGGTTATAGGGGGGCTGTACGGCAGCCAATGGCGCCACGGCACGAAACGCCTCCATCTGCTCGGGTGAAAAATTGCTTACGCCCAACGCCAAGACCTTGCCCTCCTGACAAAGCCGTTCAAGCTCACGCGCCGTTTCCTCGATAGGAGTTAGCGGATCCGGCCAATGCACTTGGTAGAGATCAATATGGTCGGTCTTCAGTCGCCGCAGCGAGTCTTCGATCTCCTGGCGAATACGTGCAGGGGTTGCATTGCGGAACGGCCCATTGTCATCCCAGTCCAGGGCAACCTTGGTAGCGATAACAGCTTTGTCCCGTATGCCGGCTAAAGCCTTACCGACAATTTCCTCGGAATTGCCAAAACCATAGACAGGCGCCGTATCGACAAGGTTAATACCGCGCTCCACGGCGCTGCGAATCGTGGCGATAGCCTTTGCCTCATCACTGCCGCCCCACATCCAGCCGCCAATAGCCCAGGTACCAAGAGCAATACGACTAACGGGTTGGCTAATACCGGCAATGGTCAGTGTTTCGACCGACATGACAAACCTCCTGTGCTCAGGGATTTCACACGCTTAACAGTGCATGAAAGAATCGGAACGTAAGGAGATTGGAGCGGAAGGGAAACCTAAAGTTGCCTGGCGGCTTATATACCGCCAGGCAGGAACGCTTAGCCCTGCTCCAGCAACTGGCGCAAGTCGATAATGGCCGCGTTGGCACGAGAAATATAATTGGCAATCACCAGTGAATGATTGGCCAGGACACCAAAGCCGCTGCCATTAAGGATCATCGGGCTCCAGACCGGCTGCTGCGCGGCTTCCAGTTCGCGAATAATCTCACGCATGTTAACCGTCGCGTTTTTCTTGGCCAGCACATCGGCAAAGTCTACTTCAATGGCACGCAGGATATGCGATAGCGCCCATGCCTGCCCGCGCGCCTCATAGAACACGTTGTCGATCTGCAACCAGGGCGTTTTGACAGTACGCTCCTGCACCTCAGGCATCTGCCCCGGAGGGATGTCCTGGTCCGGTTTGACGTTTGCATCCAGGCGTACCCCGCCTACGCTGGCCGATAGCCGCTGAGATAGCGAGCCCAGGCGCGTCTCAACATCGCCTAACCAGTTGCGCAGATTGTCCGCACGGGAATAGAACAGTGCACGTTGTTGACCCTGCGCCCCCAGGCGGGACAGGTAGCTGTCCAGATCCCGAATACCGGCACGGTATTCTGACTCTGAGGAAGGAACTGCCCAGCTGCGGTTATCAAAGTTGAAATGCGGCTCGGCTCGTGCAAGGTCAGTGTCTTCGGTTGACTGTGACTGCGAACGAGCAAAATCCTTACGCAGCGCCCGAGCCAGGTCACGCACCTGAACCAGTACGCCGTACTCCCAGGCAGGCATGTCATCCAGCCACAAACCGGGCGGCAGAATATCGTTGGACAGGTATCCGCCCGGCTTGTCCAGCAAAGTCCCGGCCACTCCTTTCAGAGTTTCTACCGTGGTATAGCCCAACACCAGTTGCCGTTGAGCGGACGTTGCGTGTTCCTGAGCGCGCTGCTGGACGGGGAAGAAAGCCGGTTCCCGGCTCCAGAACCAGCCCATGACAAAGGTCACAAGGAGGTAGAGGATAATGATGGCCGCCACGATACGCAGCCAGGGTTTACCGTTCGCGGCTGAGGCACCGCCTGTCCGCTGGCGCCAACTGCTTGTACGGTTCTTCCAGTCCAGCATAGTGATTTTTCCTTATAGTCGAATTTCAGGTTCGACCCTCTCGATGGCAAGGGGTTGCTGATGAAGCAACCACAGTGTACCGAAGCCGCTGATAGAAGGCCTAATGTCATACATCTGCCAGCCGATGACCTAGCGAGACGTTACTGATAGTCTTACGCCCCCTGATATCACATAGCCACCAATTACCATCAACGGAAGAACGGTAACTTATGAGCGAGCATGACGATCCTGGTCTGGACCGTATCAAGCACCACTTTGCCCAGCGGGTTATAACCCAGGCCCGGCAGGTACTGGAGATCTGGCAAAGACTGCATCGGACAGAATGGAATGCCATGACGCTCAAGGAGCTGACAGAGGCCAATGACCGCCTGCTCAAATACGCTCAGCGCTTCGATCAGACCGAACATGCACATATAGCGGAACAGATCGGTGACTCCCTGCGCCAGGTAGCAGCTAACCGCGGCCGTTTAACCAGCCCCGTCATTTCCGATCTCAGCCAGCTCATGCAAAGCTTGTCGCGCACAGGCCTACGCCATGGCGACCAACTAGACAGCATGGCCTTGCCGCCCTTGCGCAAACCAATCTACATCGCCCTTCAGGACATGGCCCGTTCGCAGCGCCTGGCCATGCAAATGGAATATTTTGGCGTCACGATCCAGGTCTTCGAGGAGTCCGAATCTTTTCGTCGTGCTGTTGCCGAGCGGCATCCGGCCGTCATTGTGATGGAAGTTGATTTCGATGGACCAGCCCAAGGATTACAACTGGCCGCCGAGATCCAGACCCATTTACCAACCAAACTGCCGATCCTATTTTTTAGCCGCGACGAAGCCGATACCAATCGACGCCTGGCTGCCGTTCGCGCAGGCGGCCACGAGTTTTACACGGGTACCCTGGATGCCTCGCACCTGCTTGAGAAGATCGAAAATCTTACGCGAGTAGCCTATTACGATCCTATCCGGGTTCTAGTGGTCGATGACTCACGCGCGCAGGCACTGCATACTGAAATGTCGCTCAATAGCGCAGGTATCCTGACTCGCACCCTGCTCAACCCAACTGCCGTGATGTCTCACCTGGCCGAATTCAATCCGGACCTGATTATCCTTGACATGTACATGCCTGAATGCACCGGCACTGAGCTGGCCAAGGTTATTCGGCAGCATGAGCGTTACGTTAGCGTACCGATCATTTACCTGTCGGCCGAAGGGGATTTGGACAAGCAGCTGGACGCGATGAGCGAAGGGGGTGACGACTTCCTGACCAAGCCGATCCGTCCACATCACTTGATCGCGACAGTGCGAACCCGGGCAGCCCGAGCCCGTAGCCTTAAGGCCCGTATGGTGCAGGACAGCCTGACCGGCCTGTACAACCATACCCACACCCTGCAGCTACTCGAAGACGCCAGCTACCATGCGCGCCGTATGGGACAGCAGCTAACTTTCGTGATGCTTGATATCGACCACTTTAAACAGGTCAATGACCGCTACGGTCACCCCATGGGTGATCGAGTCATCAAGAGCCTGGCCCTGTTTTTAAAGCAGCGTCTGCGCAAGACCGACCATATTGGCCGTTACGGTGGTGAAGAGTTCGCTGTTGTACTCCCGGATACCGATGCCCAGGCCGCCCTGCGTCTGATTGAAGAGATTCGCAAACGCTTCGCCGAGATTCATTACCCCACACAGAGCGACAGTTTGGCGTGTACCTTCAGCGCTGGCATTGCACAGCTAAGCCCTGACCAGGATATCAATGACCTGGCCAGGCAGGCGGATGAAGCCTTGTATAGCGCCAAGCGTAACGGTCGTAACCGCGTAGAAATTCATGGAGCTAATCTGGCTGGGTGATTCCACCCGCCCTCGAAACGTGACCTAGATCACACAAGCCATAAAAGCGTCATATCGCTTCGCTATGCTTGGCAGCTCTCTCGCCAAGCATAGAGTGCTCTCCGTGCGCCTGAAGTCGCTGACGAACCTTAACACCCTGCTCCTGGTAACCATTTGCTGCGCCCTGGGCATTACGCTCGTCTGGTCGCAGCGTGCACTGGAGCGCCCGTTTGAACTGATGGAGCGCTATCTGGTGTTATCCAACACCGTAACGCAACGTGTCAGTCATAATCTCCAAATGTACTTGTCCAGCGGCAATGCGCTCCAGCATGAGGCAGCCTTGCAAGCGCTGGATCAGCTTCAGGACGACCTCAATCAACTGCCGAGCAGCTTGGCGCAGCGTCTCACACCAGACCTTCAAGCCCTGCGCACCTTTACCGCTCAGGATTTACTGGCCGCAGGCAAACTGGCTGCCGACCCACAGGCATTGCTGATCCAGGCCGAGCGTGATCTGCTGGCTACTCTAGAACAACTGGGCCATTACGTTGAAGAAGGCCACCTTCACCCAGAAGCCGAGCGGTACGCTGCCCCGCTCGCCGTGGCCTCGCAGCATTTAGTCCGCCTTGTTCTGGCCAGGGAAAAGCTGATAGCAAGCGGCCGCGATGAGTTAGGGGCTGAAGTCGTCCGCGAACTGGAAATGCTGACCGCAACGGCTCAGCGTCTGGAGCAGTTATCTTTACTGGAAGTAAAAGAAACTTCTTCTTCAGCCAATGATTTCGCTGCGCTCATGGGGTTGGAGAGCGATACGGCAGACGCTCAGGTCGAGGACCGAGGTATTGCGCTAAAGCGTGAGCTGCTTGGCTTGTTGCGGCGCTATCCTCAAGAGCTGACCAACACCCGCACGCTGATCCGGCATCGGGCTGAACTAATCGAAACGACTGAGCAACGCCTGCACGCCGTAAACACTGCGCTGGCAGCTCTACAACCAGCCGTCATTGCCGAACACGCCCGCATTCAGCATGAGGTGCGCTTGCTTCAAGGCAGCATCATCATGCTCATCCTGCTTACAGCGCTGGCGGTCGATAGACTTCAACGCAGGTTGGCCCACACGCTAGAACGCTGGGTACCGACGCTGGCAAGGTGGACCGAAGGCGACTTTTCCCAGCCACTGCAAACCAGAACCCGAACCACCGAACTCAATATTCTCCAGAACAACCTTAACCAGCTACGCCAGTACCTGACCGGCTTAGTTGGTACGCTTCATGCCCATGCCGGCCACGTGGGCGGTAGCAGTCAAACGTTGGCGGCGCTGAGCACCAATCTGCATCACAGCGCAGAAGAACAGGCACAAGGCACCGGTGAAATCAGAACAGCGTTGACCGGCATGGAGGCAACCATACAGCAGGTTGCCACCGACGCCCATCACACAGCCGATACCAGTCAATCGGCCAGTCGCACGGTTATACAAGGACAAGCAGTCATCGCAGATAGCCTTTCCGGGCTGCATCATCTGGTAGGCCAGGTTCAGGATAATGCCCGCCTCGTCGATCATCTTGCTGGCGAAACCGCCACAATCGATAGTGTACTGGGTGTGATCCGTAGTATCGCCGAACAAACCAATCTGCTGGCTCTCAATGCCGCCATCGAAGCAGCACGTGCCGGCGAACAGGGACGAGGCTTCGCGGTGGTTGCTGACGAAGTGCGTACTCTTGCTCAACGCAGCGCCGATGCAACGGGCGAGATCGGTCTGTTGACTCAGCGGCTACAGCAGGCGGCACGCCAGTCCTTGCAGGCCATGAATGCTCAGGTGGAACAGGCCAAGCAGACAGCCAGCCGCGCCGCAGCGGCCGAGCGAGCCCTAGACGAGACCATCCGGGCGATTGAAACGATTACCCAGGGAGTTCAGCGTATCGCGAACAGCACGGCGGAGCAGACTCATACGGTCAGCCAAATTCGTGAACACAGCGAGCGCATTCATCGTCAGGGCAACACCAATCTCCAGCTGATCGCCAAAGGACAGCAGCAGGGCGAGCAGCTTCTGAGCTTGAGCGAAGAACTGCAACGAACCCTACAACAGTTCAAGCATGAGCGGGCTGACATCGGCTGATACACATAGATCGGAGCAATCGGTCCGTTCATAGCAGAGGACATTCGGTATCATGCACAGCAGTTCCGCCTGTTGAGATCGCTATGCTCCGCCTGCTATTACTGATCTGTCTTCTGTTTTCCACCGCAGCCTCTGCTGGTCTGTTCGATAGCAATCGCCCTCCTGCGAGCCTGAGTGCTTCTAGCAGTGCCGGGGATTTTCTTCCGGTGGATCAGGCTTTCCGTATCGAGCGGCTTACTTCCAACCCGGATCGGCTTACTTTGCGTTTCATCATTGCCGAAGGGTATTACCTGTATCGTCAACGCTTCCAGTTCAGCACAACTCCGCCGGGGCTGATTGGTGACGTCACCTTGCCAACCGGTGAGCCGAAACACGACGAATGGTTTGGCGATGTCGAGGTATACCATGCGGTCGTCGATATCGATATTCCACTGACTGCACCGGATGCAGTCGGTCAGCTATCTGTGACCTACCAGGGATGTGCCGACAAAGGCTTGTGCTATCCCCCCGAAACCAAGCGGATTGCCCTGAGCGAATCATTGGGAACTCCATCATCGGTGTCTGTTGCTTCTGGTGATACAAAGCCAGTTGCTCCCGGCTGGCAGTGGCGCGATCTAGCCCTTTTCTTTCTGGCTGGCCTGGGCTTGACGTTTACACCCTGCGTACTGCCCATGCTGCCTATTATGTCTTCCATAGTGCTGCGCAGCCGCCACGCCGAACATCCTACCGTAGGGCGTGGATTACTACTGTCATTGGCATACGTCCTGCCCATGGCTGCCTGCTTTGCTCTGTTAGGCTCACTGATGGGACTATTCGGTGCGGGGTTAAATCTTCAGGCCCGTTTGCAATCCGCCTGGATACTGATTCCGTTCGCCGCCTTTTTTGTACTCTTCGCTCTGGCCATGTTTGGTTTGTTCGAGCTGCGCCTGCCTGCCTTCATTCGTCATCCTGTTGACCGCCTAGCCAGCGGGGCCAAAGGCGGCTCAGTGCTAGGCGCTGCAACCTTGGGTGTACTGTCCAGCTTGCTGGTTTCACCCTGCGTATCTGCTCCCCTGGCTGGTGCGCTGCTCTATATCAGCAGTAGCGGCGATGCAGTGGGCGGCGGTTTAAAGCTGTTTGCGCTCGGCCTTGGAATGGGCGCTCCGCTGGTCTTGTTCGCAACCGGTGGCGGTGCCTTGATGCCCCGCTCCGGAGCCTGGATGATAGGCGTCCGCAATGCCTTTGGGGTATTGCTCCTCGGCGTAGCAATCTGGCTACTGGAGCGTCTGCTACCTGGCCCGCTGGCCCTGGCTCTCTGGGGCCTGCTGGCTGCCGGCACAGCGCTTTTCCTGGGCGCGCTTGAATTTACCGTAAAAACACCCCGGCAACGGCTCGCCCAACTAGCGGGCATCGCGCTGCTTGTATATGCCATCAGTTCCTGGATAGGTGCGCTGCAAGGCCAGTCGGACCCACTTCGCCCCTTGCCGCCAGTACAGACAACAGCCACTTCTACAGTAGAGCCTGCACAAAGCTGGCAGACCGTGACAACGCCTGCAGCGCTGGACCAAGCGCTAAAAGAGGCAGAAGTAAACCATCAGCCAGTAGTACTCGACTGGTATGCCGACTGGTGTATCAGTTGCAAGGTCATCGAACGCGACGTCTTCAATACTCCCTCCGTCGCACATGAACTCGCTACCTTTCGTCTGATTCGTTTCGACATCACTGCTAGTAACGCTGCTCAGCGACAACTGCTGGATCGCTACGCCCTGTTCGGCCCTCCGGCTATCCAGTTCTTTGACCGCAATGGGCAGGAGCGCCGCGATATAAGGGTTATTGGCGAAATAGACGCTTCCACCTTCCTTAACAAACTGCAACGCTTCAAAGAAAGCCTGTAGCGAGTAATAAGATAAAATTTCGGCCATCGTGCTGACATTTACGGCAAACGTCAGGCGACTAGACAGTCAGCAATCAATCCGGCATAGTCCGCCGCCATTACCTCGTCTGTAAGCGCTGGCAGGTTGTTGTGAACAGAAACACTCACGACGTGACGCATCGCTGATAACGAGCATCCCATGTGCTTGAACCGCTCCGTCATAGGACGCGTACAGACATTTAGGATGGCCGTATCCCTTTCACGGCTATCACGGTGCGGGTTGCGTCAGGTCATCTGCCCTGGCGTTGTCCCGGCATTGAAAAGATTGGCAAGGCGACATACCGCCTTGCTCTTGCATGACAGGACGGCGAATCAACGTGATTCGCCCGATAAAAACGTAAACGTATAAACCCGTGGGGAGTGCCAACGGTAATGGACATTCGTAAAGTCAAGAAGCTGATCGAACTGCTGGAAGAATCCGGAATCGATGAACTGGAAATCCGTGAAGGCGAAGAATCCGTTCGAATCAGCCGCCAAAGCCAGCGCGCCGTGCAAACTGCCGTTTATACCGCTGCGCCGGTAGCCGCTGCTCCTGCTGCCGCTCCGGCTCCTGCCGCAGCACCTGCCGCCGAAGCACCTGCCGCTGCACCGCAATTGAGCGGCACTGTTGTCCGCTCGCCGATGGTTGGCACCTTCTATCGTGCGTCCTCTCCCGCGTCTCCTGCCTTTGCTGAGGTTGGCCAGAGCGTGAAGAAAGGCGACATTCTGTGCATTGTCGAAGCCATGAAGATGATGAACCACATCGAAGCCGAAACTAGCGGTACCGTTGGCGCCATCCTGGTCGAAAACGGCCAGCCGGTTGAGTTTGACCAGCCGCTGTTCACCATTGTCTGATCGACGGGAGTCCGCGATGCTGGAAAAAGTCCTGATCGCCAACCGCGGGGAAATTGCCCTGCGTGTGGTCCGTGCCTGCAAGGAGCTGGGCATCAAGACGGTGGCCGTTCACTCCACCGCCGATCGTGAGTTGATGCACTTGTCCCTGGCCGACGAATCGGTCTGCATCGGCCCCGCCCCGTCTCCGCAGTCCTACCTGAATATTCCGGCCATTATCAGCGCAGCTGAAGTGACCGGCGCTACCGCTATTCATCCAGGTTATGGTTTCCTGGCTGAAAACGCCGACTTCGCTGAGCAGGTTGAACGCTCCGGCTTTACCTTTGTTGGTCCTACTGCAGACGTGATTCGTCTGATGGGCGACAAGGTATCCGCCAAGGACGCCATGAAGAAGGCCGGCGTGCCGACTGTACCTGGCTCCGATGGCGCCATGCCGACCGATGAGGCCGAGTGCCTGCGCATCGCCCGTGAAGTAGGTTATCCGGTGATCATCAAGGCTGCTGGCGGCGGTGGTGGTCGTGGCATGCGCGTGGTTCATGAAGAGGCCGACCTGATCAAGTCGATCAAGCTGACTCAGACTGAAGCAGGCTCTGCCTTCGGTAATTCCATGGTCTACCTGGAGAAGTTCTTGGGCAATCCGCGTCACGTGGAAGTTCAGGTTCTGTCCGATGGCCAGGGCAATGCCGTGCACCTGTTCGACCGCGACTGCTCGCTGCAGCGTCGTCACCAGAAGGTTATCGAAGAAGCCCCAGCTCCGCAGATTGATGAAAAGGCCCGTGCTGAAGTGCTGGCTCGCTGCGTGAAGGCATGCGTTGAAATTGGCTATCGTGGTGCAGGTACGTTCGAATTCCTGTACGAAGACGGTCGTTTCTACTTCATTGAGATGAACACGCGCGTTCAGGTGGAACACCCTGTCACCGAGATGATTACGGGCGTCGATATCGTCAAGGAAATGCTGAGCATCGCGGCTGGTAACAAGCTGTCGATCAAGCAGGAAGACATCAAGATCACTGGCCACGCCGTTGAGTGCCGGATCAATGCCGAAGACCCGAAGACTTTCATGCCCTCTCCGGGCTTGATCAAGCACTTCCACGCGCCGGGTGGCAATGGCGTGCGGGTCGACTCGCACCTGTACAGTGGCTACAAGGTTCCGCCGAACTACGACTCGCTGATCGCCAAGCTAATCACTTGGGGACGGACCCGCGACGAGGCCATGGCCCGGATGCGCAACGCCCTGGATGAGCTGATTGTCGATGGCATCAAAACCAATGCCGATCTGCATCGCATGCTGACGCGCGATGAAGCCTTTAGCAAAGGTGGCGTGAACATCCATTACCTGGAAAACAAGCTAGGCTTGAAACACTAAGAGCCACGCTTGAAATACGGGCCGCCTTATGCGGCCCGTTGCTTTTTTCTACCCGAAATATCCTACGACGCTGAAAGGTTTCGCCATGTCCTGGCTGCAAGTCCGACTCGCCATCACGCCCGAACAAGCCCAGCCCTATGAAGATGCCCTGCTCGATCTGGGCGCTGTCTCCGTGACCTTCATGGATGCCGAGGATCAACCGATCTTCGAACCGGACCTGGGAACCACGCCGCTGTGGAGCAATACCCATCTGCTGGCCCTGTTTGAGGCGGATATTGATGAAAATGATCTGGCCAAACACCTGACCCTGCTGGCAGGGAGCGAGAAAGCTTTCCAGCTGGAGCATATCGAAGACCAGGATTGGGAGCGCAGCTGGATGGACAACTTCCAACCGATGCGCTTCGGCCAACGCTTGTGGATTGTACCGAGCTGGCATGAAGCACCCGAGCCGGGCGCCGTCAATTTGCTACTGGATCCTGGTCTGGCTTTTGGTACAGGCACGCATCCCACCACGGCACTATGCCTGGAATGGCTTGATGGACAACCGCTAGAAGACTGCCAGGTACTCGACTTTGGTTGCGGCTCAGGCATCCTAGCTATTGCTGCCCTGCTGTTAGGGGCCAAGCGCGCAATAGGTACCGACATTGACATCCAGGCACTTGAGGCCTCGCGAGACAATGCCGGGCGCAACGGCATTGCTCCGGAACGCTTTCCGGTCTATCTTCCCGAATCACTTCCGACCGAACCAGCAGACGTGCTGGTAGCCAATATCCTGGCTGGTCCCCTGGTTAGTCTTGCTCCACAATTAAGCAATCTCGTAAAGCCCGGCGGACGCCTGGCTCTGTCTGGCATACTTGCCGAACAGGCGGAAGAAGTACGCGCCGCTTATGAGTCGGCCTTCCTTCTTGATCCTACTGCGGAACGTGAAGGCTGGATACGGATCACCGGCGTGCGTCGCTAATCCTCTTCACGACAACAGACGTGCGGCGAAAAGTGGCTGCAAAGAGCCACTTTTCTGCGCTGAGTGTTGGAGTACACTAATCCGTTTTCAGCAGGACCGATCAGATCGCCGCAATGACCGCCACCTACGTCACCCAATGTCCGCATTGCAGCACTCGCTTTCGAGTCACCCCTGCTCATCTGACGGCCGCTCATGGCACTGTGCGCTGCGGCGTCTGCCTGGAAACCTTCAATGCCAACGAATACCTGGAGGATTCCTCGCCTCTGACGGAATCTGCCTACTCTGAAGAATATGCAGTTTCCTCAACAACCTGGACGGCGCCCTCTACTGAAGCCTTACCGGCTACAACCGGAGCCGATGCGACTGCAGCAGACGCACCTGCCGAGTCAGGAACTGATATAGGCTCGACCGCTACGGAAGACATGGCACTCCAGAACGCTAAAGCACCTGGACAAGCATCGTCTGTTGAACCAACAGCCTCGAACACCTTATTGATTCATGACGATCTGGATCTCGACGGCCTGGATTTGGATGAAGAGCTGGCCAAGCTCGATGCGCTCGAGTCCGCTCAGCGCCTTCCGCCATTGCCTACGTTCGGTCATGAGGAAAAGCCTTCACGTCAGCCTAGCTATGATGAAAGCTGGGCAGAAGCCTTGCTTCGAGAGGAAGAAGATGCTCTTCGCAGCGAGCAGCGTCATGAGCCAACCTTGACGCTGGAATCGATTGAGGACGATGCCTCCCCTGAACCCGCACTGGGCCCTGTAGACAAGACTAGTGAAGAGCTGCCGCAGACCGACAGTGCCAAACCTATTCTCCACATGGAAACGTCTCCAGATGAGCACGATGCCTTCGCTCACTCTGCCGCACCAAAGAGAGCTACCGATGCACGTGCCGAGCCGGGACTGCATGTTGAGACACTGCTGGATCTGCACGACGAGCCCCTACAGCTCGATTGGCAACCCCCAAAGAAATCCTGGGGCAAGCGCCTGGGCTGGATTGCCCTGAACATAGTTGCGCTCCTGGCGCTTGTCGCTCAATACATAGGCTTTCACTTCGATGAACTGGCCCGCCAGGATCAGTATCGCCCATGGTTCATTCAGTTTTGTGCCTCTGTAGGCTGCAAGGTACCGTCCAAGGTCGACGTCAAACAAATCCGTAGCAGTAACCTGGTTGTCCGTAGTCATCCGGAATTTCCAGGGGCCCTGCAAGTTGACGCGATCCTCTACAACCGGGCTACCTTCTCTCAGCCCTTCCCTTTACTGGAACTGCGCTTTGCTGATTTGAATGGCCAGTTGCTGGCCAGTCGACGTTTCAAGCCGTGGGAATACTTAGGTGGCGAGTTGAAAGGGCAAACTGAAATGCCGCCCCAGACTCCTATCCATATTTCGCTGGATATTCTTGATCCTGGCAGCCGAGCGGTGAATTACAGCTTGAGCTTTCATTCGCCAGAGTAGGTATTTCCAAAAGGAAATAATCGAGCGACCAGTGGTAGCACCGTCTGAATTGTTCAGATTTTGTTCAACTCAGCCTTTATCCGGACACTTCTAGCGGGTATCATTGCTGCCCCTTTTCTAGTACATCTGTCCATCCGCAACGTGCGCCATTGTTGCCGGATGAGGTAATTTTCGGCCAGGGTAAATCCATGTCGGTGGTACGCATCGGCCCCTATACATTGCCTAACTCCCTGATCCTCGCGCCGATGGCCGGGGTGACCGATCGACCGTTCCGCCAGCTGTGTCGTCAGCTTGGTGCAGGCTTGGTCGTATCGGAAATGACCACTAGTGATGTGCGCCTGTACAGTAGCCGCAAGTCCCGCTTGCGTCTGATTCATGCTGATGATCCCGAGCCCCGCTCCGTACAGATCGCGGGTGGTGACCCGGCAATGCTGGCCGATGCTGCCAGACACAACGTTGAACTCGGTGCTCAGATCATCGATATCAATATGGGCTGCCCCGCTAAAAAGGTCTGTAATAAGGCGGCTGGCTCTGCACTCATGAAAGACGAGACATTGGTGCGCGAAATCCTTGAGGCTGTTGTGGCAGCCGTTGACGTGCCGGTTACGCTCAAGATTCGCACCGGTTGGGATCGTGATCACCGTAACGGTGTCAGCATTGCCCGGATTGCCGAGCAATCCGGCATTGCCGCTTTGTCCGTTCACGGTCGTACCCGTGCAGATCTCTACACTGGCCAGGCGGAATACGACACCATAGCCGCGATCAAACAAGCCATTTCGATTCCGGTATTTGCCAATGGCGACATCGATTCGCCTGAAAAAGCCCACTATGTTCTGAGTTATACCGGCGCCGACGCTCTGTTGATCGGCCGCGCCGCCCAAGGTCGTCCCTGGATCTTTCGTGAAATCGATCATTTCCTGCGTACCGGCGCTCATTTACCGGCACCAAGCTTGCAAGAAGTGGAAAGTATCCTGTTAGGCCATCTAAAAGCCCTGCATGATTTCTACGGTGCAGAGATGGGCGTACGCATTGCCCGTAAGCACGTGGGCTGGTATTTCGCCGCCCTGCCCGAGGCCCAAGGGTTTCGTACCCAGTTCAATCGTCTACAAGAGATGGACGCACAACACGCCAGCATTCGTGCATATTTCGCACAATGCCCAGCTGATGGGAAGGAAGTGGCATGACTTCGTTGTTCGATAATTCTATGACTGGAATCACGCCTGTGAGCGATAACGCCAATCTCAAGCAGCACCTGACCGCACCGCTGCAGGAAGGCCAGACCCTGCGCGACAGTGTGGAAAAGGCCCTGCGCAACTATTTCGCTCACCTGGACGGCCAGCCCGTCACTGACGTGTACAACATGGTACTTTGCGAAGTCGAAGCTCCGTTGCTTGAAAGCGTAATGAATTACGTTAAGGGCAACCAGACCAAAGCCTCTGAAATGCTAGGGCTCAATCGCGGCACCCTACGCAAAAAACTAAAGCAGTACGACCTGCTCTGACCGACACATGATGTCTGGAGCCGGTCATCCAGATCGGCACCAGGCGGCCTTTTCTCTCGCCTGACCGATGGACTTTGTGATGACCGACCAAACCACCCGCCTCCCCGTCCGCCGCGCGCTGATTAGCGTCTCCGACAAGACTGGCGTCGTCGATTTCGCCCGCGAACTCGCTACGCTGGGGGTGGAGATCCTCTCTACCGGCGGCACCTACAAATTGCTTTGCGAGCATGCTGTCCCAGCTGTGGAAGTAGCCGACTACACGGGCTTCCCCGAAATGATGGACGGTCGCGTCAAGACTTTGCATCCAAAAATCCACGGCGGCATTCTGGGCCGTCGCGGTACAGACGATACTGTCATGAATGAGCATGGCATTCAGCCGATTGACCTGGTTGCAGTCAACCTGTACCCGTTCGAGGCCACGGTAGCTAAACCAGATTGTGATCTGCCTACCGCGATTGAGAATATTGATATTGGTGGTCCCACCATGGTGCGCTCGGCGGCGAAAAATCACAAAGATGTTGCCATCGTAGTCAATGCCAGTGATTACAAGAGCGTCATTAAAAGCCTGAAAACCGGTGGACTGACCTATGCCCAGCGTTTTGACCTGGCACTCAAAGCCTTCGAACATACAGCAGCCTATGACGGTATGATCGCCAACTACCTGGGCACAATTGACCAGGCAGCGGATACGCTGTCTACGCAGAACCGCGGTAGCTTCCCTCGTACGTTCAACAGCCAGTTCATCAAGGCGCAAGAGATGCGTTATGGTGAGAATCCGCACCAGAGCGCGGCGTTTTATGTCGAGGCCAAACCGCAGGAAGCCAGCGTTGCTACAGCGGTCCAGCTGCAAGGCAAGGAACTGTCGTTCAATAACGTTGCTGACACCGACGCCGCGCTGGAATGTGTAAAAAGCTTTGCTGCACCTGCCTGCGTGATCGTCAAACATGCCAATCCTTGCGGCGTAGCCGTTGCTTCAGAAGAAGAAGGCGGCATTCGCAAGGCCTATGACCAGGCCTATGCCACCGACAGTGAATCTGCCTTTGGCGGCATTATTGCCTTTAACCGTGAACTGGACGAGGAAACGGCCAGAGCAATCGTCGAGCGTCAGTTCGTTGAAGTCATCATCGCTCCAACAGTATCCGTGGCAGCCCGAGAAGTCGTTGCGGCCAAGGCCAACGTACGACTGCTCGAATCAGGTGCATGGACCGCTGAGCGAACTGCTGGTTGGGACTTCAAGCGGGTCAATGGCGGTTTGCTGGTGCAGAGTCGTGACATTGGCATGATCACGGAGTCGGACCTGAAAATCGTGACTCAGCGGGCGCCCAGCGAGCAGGAAATCCAGGACCTGCTTTTTGCCTGGAAAGTAGCCAAGTTCGTGAAATCTAACGCCATTATCTATGCCAAACACTGTCAAACCGTAGGCGTAGGGGCTGGTCAAATGAGCCGCGTCAACTCGGCCCGAATCGCTGCCATCAAGGCCGAACATGCTGGTCTTGCCGTACAAGGTGCGGTCATGGCGTCCGATGCTTTCTTCCCGTTCCGCGACGGCATCGATAATGCTGCCAAAGCAGGCATTACAGCTGTCATTCAGCCAGGCGGCTCGATGCGTGACGGCGAAGTGATCGCCGCTGCCGATGAGGCTGGCATGGCGATGGTCTTTACTGGCATGCGGCACTTCCGTCACTAACGGCTGAGCAGGGATCGGACCATCCTCTTATAGTGCCCAGAGTGAAAATCATCGGCTCCGCTTCCTAAAGCATTAGCCGATGCGCTCTGGGCTTCTTGCCTCTACCCGCTAGATGAGGCCTAGAAACGGCCTGATCGCTAGAAGGAGCGAACATGAACGTATTGATTATCGGCAGCGGCGGACGCGAACACGCCCTAGCCTGGAAAGTGGCCCAGGACGCTCGCGTCGAAAAGGTTTTCGTCGCTCCCGGCAATGCCGGTACGGCTACCGAAGCAAAATGCGAGAACGTAGCCATTGATGCACTGGCTTTGGACCAACTGGCTGACTTTGCCGAGCAGAACGTGGCATTGACTATCGTCGGCCCGGAAGCGCCTCTTGTAAAAGGCGTGGTTGACCTGTTTCGTTCCCGCGGATTGAAATGCTTTGGCCCCACCGCAGGTGCCGCCCAACTCGAAGGCTCGAAGGCTTTTACCAAGGACTTCCTGGCACGTCACAAGATTCCAACAGCGGCTTATCAGAACTTTACCGAGGTTGAGCCCGCCCTCGCCTATCTGCGCGAACAGGGTGCGCCTATCGTAATCAAGGCCGATGGCCTTGCAGCTGGAAAGGGCGTCATTGTGGCAATGACCCTGGAGGAAGCTGAAGATGCGGTTCGTGACATGCTGTCTGGCAATGCTTTTGGCGATGCTGGCGCACGTGTGGTTATCGAAGAATTTCTCGAAGGCGAAGAAGCCAGTTTTATTGTGATGGTCGATGGACAGAACGTTCTGCCCATGGCTACCAGCCAGGATCACAAGCGGGTCGGCGATGGCGATACGGGCCCCAACACAGGTGGCATGGGCGCTTATTCTCCAGCACCTGTGGTCACGCCTGATATCCATGACCGTATCATGGCTGAGGTGATCTACCCTACCGTCAAAGGCATGGCTGCCGAAGGAAACGTTTACACCGGTTTCCTGTATGCGGGCTTGATGATCGACAAGACAGGCGCCCCCAAGGTAATTGAGTTCAATTGCCGCTTTGGTGATCCGGAAACCCAACCTATCATGCTGCGCCTGCAGTCCAGCCTGGTCAGCCTGGTCGAGGCGGCGCTGGATGAACGGCTGGCCGAAACCAAGGCGAACTGGGATCCCCGGCCGAGCCTGGGCGTGGTACTGGCAGCTGGCGGCTATCCGGGCGACTATGCCAAGGGCGACACCATAGAAGGACTTACCTCAGCGGTTTCAATGCAAGGCAAGGTCTTCCATGCAGGTACTGCCTTGAAAGAAGGTTATGTGGTGACCAGCGGCGGCCGTGTACTCTGTGCTACAGCACTAGGCGAGACAGTTTCTGAAGCACAGGCTAATGCTTACGCTTTGGCTAAATCAATTACGTGGAAGGGCTGTTTCTACCGCCTCGATATCGGCTATCGTGCCATAGCTCGCGAACGTCATTGAAACAATGCTATCAAGCGACCATAGGCCGCTTGATAGCATTTATCCGCGTTAGCCGGCCCGCTATACTCTGTCTTCTATTTCAGAAGGGATTTCTTGTGTGCCGGCTCAGGACCGCCTTTGGTTTCCTTGCCAGCGTAATGCTGGTTCTCCTGTATGCACTGCCGCCTGCCGACGCTCAAGAACTGGCGGCCTGGTCACGCCTGGATGATGCTGATGGCAGCCTGCAGCTCAACGATGTGCGAGAGCGGCTATCCGAGTTTCGATCGCTTCCCGGACAGGAGACGCACCGGCCGGCGAGCGAAGGCGCCATCTGGCTCTATAGCCGCTTACCAGCATCCGATACCACTCGGATACTGCGAGCTATTGCTCCCAATGTGGCCTATATAGACTTCTATGCTATCAGTGCCGACAAGGTTCTGGCGATCAATCGAACTGGAATAGCCCGCCCTGGCAGCTATCGCGAACAACCGAGCCGCGACTTTCTGTTCACCCTACCTGCGACGACTGGTGCGCTGGATGTATTTATTCGGCTGGAAAGCCGGACGCCTATTCGCGCCTTTGTGAAAATAGCACCTAATGCCGAGATCACGATTGCTTTCCGGCTGCTGATGTTTGGCATACTCATGGGCTGCCTGTGCATGCTGATGCTGTTTAATCTACTGCAATTGTTCTATCGCCGCAGCAACACCGGCATTGCGCTCACGTTGTTGCTGGGCCTGCAGATTAGCGTGGCGTTCAATATCTTTGGCCTGGCAAGCATGGTACTGGTAGACAAAATCTACCTGACGCCATTGCTGATGGACCTCTGCTCGCTGGCTACGGTGGCATGCTGTATCTACTTTACCAGTGCCTTTTTCAATGGCCGGCAGGTAACGCTAAGGCTGAATCTGCTGCTTTGCATTTTGTTCCTTGCCCTGCTTCTGGCAGCAGCTTTCCGCCTGCTTACAAAAGATATTTACATCGGCGAGGTGCTGTATGTGCTGGAAGGCCTGACCATCATCACGCTATGCGGCATCAGCCTGAGGTTCTGGCGCCAAGGTTTTAAGCCGGCGCGCTGGCTTGCGCTCGCCTATTTATTACTGATCGTGGCAGGTCTTCTTGCTATGCCACGCCTGCTAGGGTACTGGCCGTCTCCAGAATGGCTGGGCCGTTCCCTTGTATTCACAAGTGTAGTGACCGGCTTTTTGATGAGCATTGCGGTCGGTGAGCGCCAGCGTTACCTGCAGGAAAAGCAATTTGCCAGCAGCCGTGACCAGGCGGCCAGTACGGCCGAGATCAAGGGAAAGGCCGACTTTTTAGCACGGATGAGTCATGAGATCCGGACGCCCATGAATGGCGTATTGGGCATGACCGAACTGCTCATGGGCACATCGATGTCGCCCAAGCAGCGGGATTATGTTCAGACCATTCACAGTGCCGGTAATGAGTTACTGGCACTGATCAACGAAATTTTGGATATTTCACGGCTTGAATCGGGGAAAATCGAACTGGAAGATGTCCAGTTCGATTTGAACGCCCTAATTGAGGACAGCCTGGATATCTTCCGCGCCAAGGCTGAACACCGCCAAGTAGAGCTGATCAGCTTTATTCAGCCGCAGGTGCCGCGCATGATGACCGGTGATCCGACGCGCCTGCGGCAAGTACTGCTCAGCCTGTTGGATAACGCTTTCCTGCGTACCGAATCAGGCGAAATCCTTTTAGTGGTTGCCCTCGAAGGTCAAGATACGCCGAACCCACATCTGCGTATTGCCGTGCAAGACAGTGGCACCCCCATCGAACCGGAGGTTCGCAAGCGACTCACGTCGAACCGGCTAGACAGCCGTGATTTTCTGGCCTCAGGGGTGTCCGGGGCTCATCGCGGTTTGGCCATCACTCACCGCCTGATCCTGCTCATGAAAGGTGAACTGGGCATTGAAAGCGGTTCGGAAACCGGTTCGACGGTCTCGCTTACACTGCCTGTTCCCAAAGCCTTGATAGACAATCCGGTCGCTGACCTAGACCAGCCGTTACAGGGTATTCGCCTGCTGATGGTTGACGATAACGAGACCTGCCGTAAGGTGCTTCAGCTGCAATGCAGTGCCTGGGGGATGAACGTTACGACCGCAGCCTCTGGACGGGAAGCTCTGGCCCTACTGCGTACCAAGGCGAATTTGCAGGAATACTTTGACGTGGTCCTGCTCGATCAGGAAATGCCGGGCATGACCGGCATGCAGCTGGCCGCCCGGATTAATGAGGATCCGAACCTGAACCATGATCTGCTATTGATCATGCTTACCGGTATTACCAACGCGCCTAGCAAAATTATTGCCCGAAATGCGGGTATCAAGCGCGTCCTGACAAAACCAGTAGCGGGTTACACCTTAAAGGCTACGCTGGCTAATGAGCTGGCCCGGCGCAGCCGGCCTCTGGGCGATACGCCCCGCGAAACGCAAACTCTTTCTCTGCCAAGTAACTTCAAAGTGCTAGTGGCTGAGGACAACAGTATTTCTACCAAGGTTATTCGAGGCATGCTCAAAAAGCTTAATATCGAGCCAGATACAGCAGCCAACGGTCTGGAAGCATTGGCCGCCATGCAGCAGATTGCCTACGACCTGGTGTTGATGGACTGTGAGATGCCGGAGATGGACGGGTTTACCGCAACCGAGCGGATACGCGCCTGGGAAAAGCGTGAAAACCGACCTCATACGCCTATCGTGGCGCTAACAGCGCATATTCTTTCCGAGCACAAGGAACGAGCTCGAGAAGTGGGCATGGACGGCCATATGGCCAAACCGATCGAGCTGTCCCAATTAAGGGATTTGTTGCAGTACTGGGCCCGAGAGCGAAACGGGCTCGACATAAAGAAGTAAGACGGCAGCTACATCAGTTTTTTCAGATGTAGTTGCCCGATAGGACTTTCTCTTAATAAAGAACGCCCTAAAACAGCGCCTCTCCGATTATGCACTGTGAAGCATGGCACTAAAAAAGGTCATGTTTTACAGAGCGTTTGCCAATGCCAAGCAGCCACCCCAGGAAACACAGGCGCTCCAGGCATTTGGCATGGATAGTGATAAGCATCGATCAAAGCCATGAAGGCTTATCCACAATCGAGCATCGCCATCCAGGAGCCTTTGCATGAAGCGCCGCCCTTTACTGAAAACTACTCTGGCCGCTAGCGCCCTCTTAGTCAGCGGACTGTTTCATATCAGCGCGGCCCAAGCCGCCGATACGATCAAGGTCGGTATCCTGCATTCCCTTTCAGGCACCATGGCAATTTCCGAAACATCGCTTAAAGACATGGCGTTGATGACCATCGACGAAATCAATGCCAAGGGCGGTGTAAATGGCAAGAAGCTAGAGCCGGTTATAGTCGACCCTGCGTCCAATTGGCCATTGTTTGCGGAAAAGGCGCGTCAGCTGTTGACCCAGGATAAGGTAGCCGTCGTCTTTGGCTGCTGGACATCCGTATCACGCAAATCGGTATTACCAGTTTTTGAAGAGCTGAACGGTCTCCTGTTCTATCCGGTCCAGTACGAGGGTGAAGAAATGTCGCCCAATGTCTTTTATACCGGCGCAGCACCTAATCAACAGGCCATTCCCGCCGTGGAATATCTCATGAGCGAAGACGGAGGCGAAGCCAAGCGTTTCTTCCTGCTAGGTACTGACTACGTCTACCCACGGACGACCAATAAGATCCTGCGGGCGTTCCTGCATAGCAAGGGTGTAGAAGACAAGGATATCGAAGAGGTCTATACCCCGTTTGGCCATAGCGACTATCAGACCATAGTGGCCAACATCAAGAAGTTTGCCGCGGGTGGCAAGACCGCGGTGGTTTCTACCATTAATGGCGACTCCAACGTTCCCTTCTATAAGGAATTGGCCAACCAAGGGCTGAAGGCAACGGATGTACCCGTTGTGGCATTTTCTGTAGGCGAAGAGGAACTGCGCGGTATCGATACCGCTCCGCTGGTCGGTCACCTGGCTGCGTGGAACTACTTTCAATCCGTGGAAAACCCGGTCAACGCAAAGTTTGTAGCCGATTGGAAGGCCTACGCCAAGTCCCATAACCTGCCGAGTGCCAGCACGGCGGTTACCAATGATCCAATGGAGGCGACCTATGTCGGCATTCACATGTGGGCACAGGCCGTTGAAAAAGCCCAGTCCACCGATGTGGGTAAAGTCCGTAACGCCTTGGCTGGCCAGACCTTCAATGCGCCCTCCGGTTACACGTTGACCATGGATAAGACCAATCACCACTTGCACAAACCCGTCATGATCGGTGAGATCCAGGATGATGGTCAGTTCAGTGTGGTTTGGCAGACCGAGGGACCGATTCGTGCGCAACCCTGGAGTCCGTATATTCCTGGGAACGACAAAAAGCCGGACCAGCCGGTGAAAGGCACGTTTTAAACCTCTGCCAACCGCAGACGCCACGAGTGCCTGCGGTTGGTTGCAGCATGCCATCCCGCGCACGACGCACCCGACGATGCGAATCAGCATCCATGAGAAAGACCATGCGCCTAGTTCTCTTTTTAGTATCTGCCTTGCTAGTAAGTTTTGCGATTCCCGTCCAGGCAGGGCCTGCCAGCGACTTTGCCGCTGCCAGCCCTGCCGGGCAAGTTACGCTGTTGCAGCAATGGGCTGCTCAACCCGCACTTGAGCGCTTACCGCTGCTTGAGGCATTACACAGTAACCGCTTTGTCATTGATGGTGAAAAGCGGGCATTTTACGTAAAGGGGACATCCCTGAGCGCTGCTGAAGGCGAACCTTCTATAGCTCCAGCGGGCACTCCAAAGCCGGTACGCCTGAACAATCGTCTGCGTATCCTCATTAACAACGCCCTGGCTAGCCACCAGCTTTTATCCGACGAGGCAAGTGTACGCCTTGCCGCCGCACAAACGCTGCGCCAGGACGCTAAGCCCGAGCAGAGAGCCTTCCTTGAGCAGCGCTTGAATATCGAGGCGGATGATTCAGTCAGACGCGCCCTGGGCTTTGCCGTGGCGAATTTGCAGCTGACCGATGCCAGTCCAGATACTCGTCTCTCAGCGGTCCGGTTGCTGGGCGATACCGGCGAGCCGCAGGCGCGTGCGCGCTTGCAAGCCTTGACCGATCCGGCGAATGAGCCCGACGCAGCAGTGCGCAAGGCTGCGGAGACCAGCCTTGCGCAAGTAGAGCGTCGCCTGTTGGTTGGCGATCTGCTCGGGCAGGCCTTTACCGGCTTGTCCCTGGGTTCGATCCTGCTGCTCGCGGCTCTAGGCTTGGCCATTACCTATGGTCTGCTGGGCGTGATCAACATGGCCCATGGCGAAATGCTGATGCTAGGGGCTTACACAACTTATCTTGTGCAGACACTGCTCCAACGTTTCGTACCGGATATGTTGGTCTACTATCCGTTACTGGCCCTGCCGGCGGCGTTCTTTGTTACCGCGGTGATCGGCATGGTCTTGGAGCGTACCGTGATCCGCCACCTCTATGGCCGACCGCTAGAAACCTTGCTAGCCACGTGGGGCATCAGTCTGATGCTGATTCAGCTGATACGGGTCGTATTTGGCGCGCAGAACGTTGAGGTGGCCAATCCTGCCTGGCTGTCCGGCGGCATTCAGGTACTGCCGAATCTGCTCCTGCCCTACAACAGGGTCATCATTATCGGCTTCGCGATTTTCGTACTGATTCTGACCTGGGCGCTGCTCAACATGACACGTCTGGGCCTAAACATCCGCGCCGTGACGCAGAATCGCAATATGGCTGCCTGTTGTGGAGTTCCAACTGGACGCATCGACATGTTGGCCTTTGGCCTCGGTTCAGGCATTGCAGGCTTGGGGGGAGTAGCGCTATCACAGGTGGGTAATGTTGGCCCGGATCTAGGCCAAAATTACATTATTGACTCATTCCTTGTAGTGGTGCTGGGCGGTGTTGGTCAACTAGCGGGCAGTGTACTGGCTGCTTTTGGATTGGGCATCGCCAACAAGATTCTCGAACCCCAGATCGGCGCCGTTCTCGGCAAGATCCTGATTCTGGCTCTCATCATTCTCTTCATCCAAAAACGCCCCCAGGGCCTCTTCGCGCTCAAAGGGAGGGTCCTCGATTGAACCAGCCACTTACTCTGACTGCCGCCCGCACCGTAGGGCCCCGCTGGACATTGGGTATCGCCGCGGTGGCGCTGGCCATATTAATCGCCCTGCCCTTGCTGTCTCTTCTACCCAACGACCACCCGCTACAGGTTTCTGCCTATACGCTGACTCTGGTGGGCAAGATTCTCTGCTACGCCATCGTCGCGCTCGCGTTGGACTTGGTTTGGGGCTACGCCGGTCTCCTGTCCCTGGGCCACGGTGTGTTCTTTGCGCTAGGTGGTTACGCCATGGGCATGTATCTGATGCGTCAGGCGTCTGGCGAGGGCATTCCAGCGTTCATGACTTTTCTGTCCTGGACGGAAATTCCCTGGTTTTGGGCTGGCACGCAGCACTTCCTCTGGGCCTTGTGCCTAGTAGTACTGGCACCGGGCCTATTGGCCTTTGTATTTGGCTTTTTTGCCTTCCGCTCACGGATCAAGGGCGTGTATTTCTCAATCATGACCCAGGCGCTGACGTTTGCCGGCATGCTGTTGTTCTTCCGCAACGAAACAGGCTTTGGCGGCAATAATGGTTTTACCGGCTTCACAACACTGCTTGGTTTTCCCATCGCAGCGCCAGGAATGCGCGCCCTGTTATTCCTCTTGACCGTTGCCCTGCTAGTGGCGAGCCTGCTGCTCGGCTGGCAGCTGGCGCGAAGCAAGTTCGGCCGCATTTTGACGGCGATTCGAGATGCTGAAAACCGGGTGATGTTTTGCGGCTATGACCCAAGAGGATTCAAGCTGTTCGTCTGGACGCTCTCGGCCGTCATTTGCGGGCTGGCCGGTGCGCTGTACGTACCGCAAGTAGGCATCATCAACCCTAGCGAAATGGCGCCCACTAATTCTATCGAAGCAGCCATTTGGGTGGCTTTGGGCGGACGCGGCACGCTGATCGGCCCGGTCTTGGGTGCCGGTATCGTCAACGGCGCCAAGAGCTGGTTTACGGTTGCCTTTCCCGAGTACTGGCTGTTCTTTCTAGGATTGCTGTTTATCGTGGTGACCCTGTTCCTGCCTAAAGGCGTGATCGGACTGATCCGTAAGGACAAAGAGACATGAAGGCCACTCCCGTACCTAACCTGGTCGATGCCTCCTTTAGCAGCGAATCCAGCGGATTGGGTCATCAGGTCACCGGTGGCTTGGACACGCGCCACGGGACCATTCTGACCCTGGAAGATATAGGCGTCAGCTTTGATGGCTTCAAGGCGCTAAACGCGCTGACACTCTATATCGGCGTGGGTGAGTTGCGCTGCATTATCGGACCGAACGGTGCCGGCAAGACCACCCTGATGGACGTGATTACCGGCAAGACCCGCCCAGACACCGGCAAGGCATATTTTGGTGAAACGCTCGACCTGACCCGCCTGAGCGAAGTCGAGATCGCCCAGGCTGGAATAGGTCGAAAGTTTCAAAAACCCACGGTATTTGAAGCCTTGACCGTTTACGAAAATCTGGAACTGGCGCAAAAGACCAACAAGTCCGTCTGGGCTAGCCTGCGCGCCACACTTACAGGCGAACAACAAGACCGTCTCGAAGAGGTACTGGTTACAATCCGGCTCGCCGAATCCCGTCATCGGCCAGCCGGGCTGCTCTCCCACGGGCAGAAGCAGTTTCTGGAAATCGGGATGCTATTGACCCAGGAGCCCCAGCTTTTGTTACTGGATGAGCCGGTGGCTGGAATGACCGATGCCGAGACAGAGTTTACCGCCGAGCTGTTCACTTCACTGGCGCGAAAGCATTCGCTCATGGTGGTAGAGCATGACATGGGCTTCGTCGAAGCCATCGCAGATCATGTGACTGTACTGCATCAAGGGCATGTGCTGGCTGAAGGTTCTCTGGCGGAAGTCCAGGCGAACGAACAAGTTATCGAGGTCTATCTTGGCCGATAGCGCCAGCATAATGGGGCCGCGCCTGAGTTTGCAGAGGCCCTTCCGACGGTACGCAAAGCATTGGATGCGTCACTCGCCTTATATGGAAACACAGTCATGCTTCAGGTAAACGAACTTCATCAATACTATGGCGGCAGTCATATCCTGCGCGGTCTTTCCTTCGACGCGAAGATCGGCGAAGTGACCTGCGTTCTAGGCCGCAACGGGGTCGGCAAAACCACACTACTTCGGTGCCTCATGGGGCTGACTCCTGCCAAACAAGGCAGCGTGACCTGGGAAGGCAATCCTATCACCCGCTACAAACCTCACCAGCGCGTCCAGGCGGGTATCGCCTATGTGCCTCAGGGCCGGGAGATCTTTCCACGCCTGACCGTTGAAGAAAACCTGTTGATGGGTCTGTCCCGCTTTCCTGCCAGTCAGGCAAAGGAAGTACCTGCATTCATCTATGAACTGTTCCCGGTGCTCAAACAGATGAAGCATCGGCGCGGTGGCGACCTGTCCGGTGGGCAACAGCAGCAACTCGCTATCGGTCGCGCGCTGGCCAGTCAACCACGCCTGCTAATCCTTGACGAGCCCACCGAAGGTATTCAACCCTCGGTCATCAAGGAAATCGGAGTTGTCATTAAGCGCCTGGCGGAACGCGGCGACATGGCTATTCTGCTGGTCGAGCAATTTTATGATTTTGCTGCCGAGCTGGCCGACCGCTACATCGTCATGGCCCGCGGTGAGATCGTTCAGAATGGCAAAGGGACTGATATGGAGGCAGAAGGAGTACGTGGGCTGATGGCAATCTGAGCACGGAGCGCCTTCATACCGACCGCGCTACCTATCTAGTAAGTGCTAAACGAGCATAGCTGACGCGGCACGCCAATCGTTGCGATTGATGCGCCGCGTCACGTTATCTAGCTGCTCCGACTCATCTGACCAAGCCGCCCGGACAACGCATGCATCCCTTGTCCCAGCTCGCGAAGCACGTGTGCATCTTGAGCGCCCTTTTCGCTGGACGCGTGGATTCGCACAGCCAGCTCGTTAATTTCCTGGGTAACCTGGCTTTGCTCCTGCGCGGCAACGGCGATCTGTTGAGCACGCTGAACGATATCGTCGAAGCTGCTCACCGTATTGACCAACGTGCCAGAGACCTTACTGGCCTGCGTAACGACTTGCCGGGTACGGTCAGCACTGGTCTGCATGGTGGTAACGGCCTGATTGGAAGCCTGACGCAACTGACCAATCATCTCCTGAATCTCGTTGGCCGACGTCTGAGTACGACCTGCAAGAGTACGGACCTCATCGGCCACCACGGCAAAGCCACGTCCCTGTTCGCCTGCGCGAGCCGCTTCAATGGCCGCATTGAGCGCCAGCAGGTTGGTCTGTTCAGAAATGGACTTGATAACGTCCAAAACGCTACCGACCCGCTCGATATCTTCACCCAAGCGGGTAATCGCGGAGGCGGCACTGGTAATTTCGCCCGCCAGTGCCTCTACGGACTGGTTGTTACTCTGCACATGAGCCTGCCCTTCCCGAGCAGCAAGCTGCGAATGCCGGGCCGTATCCGAACAGTCTGTGGTATTCAACGCTACTTCCTGGGCGCTGGCCGACATTTCGGTAATGGCGGTGGCGAGCAAGGTATTGTCTTCGCGCTGCGCCTCGGCCCGCACGGCCAGCCCAGATGACAGGCTGGCCAGTTCAGATGCCTGGCGCTCAAGCAGGGTCGATTCCTCAGCAATGCTATTAAGCATCTGCCGCAGTGAGCCCGCATAACGATTAACAGCTCCACGCAGCGCACCAATTTCATCCGCGCGGTAGATTTCCAACTCGGTATTGCCCTGGCCACTCTCACCCAAGGCGTCGATTTGCGCCGTGGTTTCTTCCAACTGGGCAAGCAGACGCTTGCAGGCAAACCAGGCCAGAGCCAGGAGTATGCCTAACAGCGGTAGCAAGAACATCAGGATTTCAGCGGTTAGCCGATTAGCCAAGCCCGTTACGTGCGTCTCCGGTGTTACCAGAGCAACATACCAGCCGGTAGACCCCATCGGCTTCAGACTGACATAAGCCGGAGCGCCCAACCGGCCATCTTCCGGTAAAAAGACGGTGCGCTGCTCTTGCCCGGAAGCGGCTACCGCCTCAATGACCGGTTTTAGCCAGGCATGCTTTTCACCAAGGCTGCTTAACGTTGGCAAGCCTTGCTGAGTAGAAATGTCCGGGAAGTACAGCAGATTCCCGGAGCGATCCAGGGCAAAGGCGTAGCCTTCAGTGACACCACCCTCGGCCTTCAGAAAGGCGGCGAGGCCGTCGAGCTTAAGGTCGATAGTAGAAACGCCGGCGAAGCGGCCATTTTCTTTATAGGGAACGCTGCAGGTAGTCATCGCCACACCGGTCACCGAATCCTGATAGGCATCGGACCAGACGCATTGACCGGCAGGGGCCGTTTTGGCGCCGGTGTACCAGGATTCGCTCTGGTAGGGTGTCGCATCGGCGGCGTTATAGTCGTCGGAATAATCCAGGCCGCCCCGCTCATTGCGTGCCCAGAAAAAGCTGCGCCGCTCCACACCTGCCGTGAAAGCGCCTGGCTCAGGCCAGATACCGCCCCCTGCGATAGCATTATCGCCTTGGCTGTTGATCACATTGGGTAAGTTGCTTTTTATCAAAGCCTCATCACGGGGAAGCGTTTCGGCCAGGTGTGCCATGGCAGCAGCCGTTCCTTCGATCCGGATCAACTGTAATTCCAGCTGGCGTGCAATAGCCGTAGCCGACTGCTCGGCAGCCACTGTACCCGCTTCAACCAATTGAGGCTTGCCGCGCAGAGCCATAACGCCATAGATCGACAAAGCGGTCAGCATGAGTAACATCAGAATGCCAAGCGTCATTCGCTGGGCAATCCGCGTAGGCAACACATTCATTCCTCGACTCCAAATAAGCGGGCTGTATCAAGGATTCGGCAGCAAAGTTCATTTATTGAATGGTTTAGTAAGACGCTCTAGCATTTCAGCCGAGCGGCTCTTACGGTTAGCCGCCCAGCTCAGACGCAAGGGCCGCTGATTAGAACGCTGTCAGGAAGTTTCCTGGCGTTGGCTCGGTATCATTCATGTTCAGCATGGGCACGTCGGCTTCGTCCTTGAGTTTCACACCGGACAACTGGCGACGACAGGCTTCGCGCATCAGGTAGAGCAACTTGTGCGCCGCTAAGCCATAGCTCAGACCTTCCAAACGAACATTAGAGATGCAGTTGCGGTAGGCATCGGTGAGGCCGACGCGGGGAGCATAGGTGAAATACAAACCCAGACTATCCGGCGAGCTAAGGCCGGGCCGTTCACCGATCAGCATGACCACCATCCGGGCGCCCAGTATTTCTCCGATCTCATCGCCAATAGCGACCCGCGCCTGCTCTACCAGCACAACCGGCGCGCGCGACCAACCGTCCTGGCTGGCCTGCTCATCCAGCCGCTCAAGAAACGGCAGGGCATGGCGATGCACGGCGAGTGCAGAAAGCCCATCGGCAATGACGAAAACAACATCAACGCCTCCTACATGTGCAGCGGCATATTCATGCAACCGCTGTGCAGACTCTGCGTTCAAACGCCGCCCCAGATCTGGCCGCTGCAAATAGACGTTACGGTCAGCCGCTGCGCTATGCAGCACAAGGCTGTCGTGTCCCTTTTGCTTTAAACGCTCCCTCAAGGCGGCATGATCGAATGCCAAATGCACGGCGTCACGCGCCTGGGCGTGAGCAAACTGGAAGTCCAATTGGGCGGCTGTCGGCAAACTGGTGCCGGCCCGGCCCAAGGCAATGCGAGCAGGCGTCAATCGACGCAACTTCAACCAGGGATCGGCTTGAGCGGCACTCTTATCAGGCTTGGCCATGGTGATTCTTCTCCTTAACTCAACTGAGCCAGGGCTTGGCGAAAAGGCGGTGGCAGGGCATCCCCCAGGCGGAAGCGGCCATTATCCAGGCGCAGGATATCCATTTTTTCCAGCCAGGCCTCGAACTCCGGAGCGGCGCGCAGCCCAAGGGTCTGCCGGGCATAGAGCGCGTCGTGGAAAGAGGTGGTCTGGTAATTGAGCATGACGTCGTCGGAACCGGGAATGCCCATGATGAAATTGATACCCGCCGTGCCAAGCAGCGTCAGGAGCGTGTCCATGTCGTCTTGATCCGCTTCGGCGTGGTTGGTGTAGCAGATGTCACAGCCCATGGGCACACCCAGGAGCTTGCCGCAGAAATGATCCTCCAACCCGGCGCGAATGATTTGCTTGCCGTTGTAAAGGTATTCCGGGCCGATGAAACCAACCACTGTGTTTACCAGTAGCGGCTTGAACTGGCGGGCTACGGCGTAGGCTCGCGCTTCGCAAGTCTGCTGATCAACACCATGATGGGCATTGGCTGACAGCGCACTGCCCTGCCCCGTCTCGAAATACATGAGATTCTCGCCTACGCTGCCGCGCTTGAGGGAAAGCCCGGCTTCATAGCCCTGCTGCAATAACTCCAGGCTGATACCAAAACTCTCATTGGCCGCCTGGGTACCGGCAATGGATTGAAACACCAGATCCAGCGGTACGCCGCGCTCGATGGCCTCAATAGACGTCGTGACATGAGTCAGGACGCATGACTGCGTGGGAATCTCATACCGTTGAATGACCGCATCCAGCATCTTTAACAGCTCACAAATACCACTGGTACTGTCGGTAGCCGGGTTGATGCCAATGACGGCATCGCCATTGCCGTAGAGCAAGCCGTCCAGAATGCTGGCAGCAATCCCGGCGGGATCGTCCGTGGGATGGTTGGGCTGCAGGCGGGTCGACAGCCGTCCGCGCAGCCCCAGCGTATTACGAAAACAGGTGACGACCCGGGCCTTTTGCGCAACCAGGATCAAATCCTGTACCCGCATGATCTTTGAAACGGCGGCTACCATCTCTGGCGTGAGCCCTGGTGCCAGTGCACGTAAACTGGCCTCGTCAGCGGCATCGCTCAACAGCCAGTTACGAAAGTCGCCTACGGTGAGATGACGTACCGGCGCAAACGCGGCCGCATCATGGGTATCCATAATCAGGCGCGTGACTTCGTCGGTCTCGTAGGGAATAAGCGCTTCGTTCAAAAAGTGTATGAGCGGTACGTTGGCCAGCGCCATTTGTGCGGCCACCCGCTCCACATCGCTACTGGCAGCGACACCCGCCAGGTAATCGCCGGATCGTGCCGGGGTGGCCTTGGCCATAAGCGTTTTGAGACTATCGAATCGCCAGGTCTGCTGCCCGATGGTATGTACAAAATCAGCCATTCACCCACTCCTCCTTTACCGCGGAAAGAGGCCCGCCAGCTGTTGACGGGCGCGTCCTGCTCAAGGCTGTGACAACAGACTGTCCGGTATGGCAGCCTGGCGCTGATGCCCGGTCAACCGGAAATACACGAAACCGATTGTCATTAGCCCCAGGAAGACCAAGGCCAAGGTCCCGTTGAACCAGATCATGGCAATCAAACAGACAATGGCCAGAACCAATGCAATAGCCGGCACGATTGGATAGCCCGGCGCCCTGAAGGTGCGCTCCAGGTTCGGCTCGATTTTGCGCAGACGGAACAGGCTCAGCATGCTCATGATGTACATGACGATCGCGCCGAAGACAGCCATGGTGATCATGGCGGCGGTCAGGCTCATGCCTTGCAGGTTCACGATTCCATCGCTGAAGATCGCCGCGATGCCAATCACGCCGCCGGCTAAAATGGCGCGGTGTGGGGTCTGGAAGCGCGACAGCTTGGCCAGGCCTGCTGGCAGATAACCGGCACGGGCCAAGGCAAAGAACTGCCGAGAATAGCCCATGATAATTCCATGAAAGCTCGCCACGAGACCAAACAGGCCGATCCATACCAGCATGTGAAGCCAGGTAGAGTCATTACCTACTACCGCTTTCATTGCCTGCGGTAATGGATCATTGATACCCGACAGTTCACGCCAGTCACCAACTCCGCCGGCAAAGACCATGACACCAATGGCCAGGGTCACTAATGTGAGAATGCCCGCAATGTAAGCCCTGGGAATAGTTCGCTTCGGGTCCTTAGCTTCTTCAGCCGCCATGGCAGCGCCTTCGATTGCCAGGAAGAACCAAATAGCATAGGGAATCGCCGCAAAAATGCCGGTAATGGCGGCGCTTCCAAACGTATCGGAACCGGCCCAGCCGTTCAGAACGAAATTGCTGAAACTAAAGCCGGGCGCTACCACGCCCATAAAGACCAGGAGTTCAGCCACGGCCAGTACGGTCACGATCAACTCGAAGGTTGCTGCAATGCTTACGCCCAGAATGTTCAGGGTCATGAAAATCGCATAGGCCCCCACCGCCGCCCAACGCGGGTCTAACGAGGGATACTGAACATTCAGATAAGCCCCAATAGCCATGGCAATGGCAGGCGGTGCGAAGACAAACTCGATCAGCGTGGCCAAACCGGCAATCATGCCGCCGGTGGGGCCAAAAGCACGCAGACTGTAGGCAAACGGACCGCCGGCATGGGGAATGGAGGTGGTCAGCTCCGTAAAACTGAAGATAAAGCAGGTGTACATAACCGCCACGACTAACGCCGTGACCAGAAAGCCCAGCGTACCGGCTACGCCCCAACCGTAGCTCCAGCCGAAGTACTCCCCTGAAATCACCAGGCCTACGGCGATACCCCATAAATGAAGCGTACCCAAGGTGGGTTTGAGTTGTGCTGCTGTCATTGCGTCAGTCTCCTGGAAAGGGACATAGGTCTACCCTGTTTTCGAGCATAACCACGTCAAACGCGTACGACTTGACCGTAAAAGACAGCTTCTGATGCGTGCGGTCAACTTGCGTCAGGTGTTACGCACCGTCTCACTTGCTCGTGCACCACTGTCGTGCAGAACCGCATAAGCGCCTCGCTTTTGCACCGAAATGGCGCCAAGCCATTGAATCTGATCAAGTTATCAGCGCAGCTTTCATGCCTGCCAAGCGAGGCATGACAATTGCTACGTGTCCGTATTATCGGCATCCATGGCTCGCCAGTATGACCCTGCCCCTCACCCGACATGCGCCCCTTTCCGATGCACTCACCGCTTCGGCCGGCAACATTGGCGTTCTGTCGGCAGCGGCAAGCGGACTGGACACTTTTATTGCAGGCCATGGCGGTGATGTAGACCGGATCTTTGGCGTCTCGGGTATCGACCCGGAACAACTGCTCCACCCCGCGCTGAGTCTTGATCTGGTTAGCTATTGCCGAGTACTGGAAGAGGCCGCCGGACAATCCGGCTGCGACAACTTCGGGCTCTATTACGGTCAGCAATTCAAGCCTCATGCCTTGGGTCTGCTGGGTTACGTCGGGCTCTGCTCGGACACTCTCGAACAGGCGTTGCGCAATTTCGCCCTGGCCTTTCCGTTTCATCAGCAGAGCACCCTGATCCGCCTCGTCGACTTTGGCGAGTGTTACCGCTTCGAGTATCAGGTCCGCCATCAGGCCATTCTGGGTAAACGCCAGGATGCCGAATTGACCATGGGCATGGTGCTCAACCTGATTCGCCATGTGCTCGGTCCCACCTGGGCGCCGCGTGCCGTTCATTTCGAACACTCCCGTCCGGAAGCCTGGCAAGAGCATCGCCGGTTATTCGATGCCCCCATCTTGTTCAGCCAACCTTGTAATGCCATGGTCGTGCCTAAACGCGACCTGGCAGGACATCGGATGCCTGAGCGGGATGCCATTTTGTTAAGCGTTGTCCAGGACGCCATTCGGCAACTGGGTATCCGTGGCCGCTGCGCACCCGATCTGGTGCAGGAAACCCGTACGCAGGTGCGCCATGCACTCATTCAAGGCGAGCCGAGCCTGGAATTAATTGCCGAATCGCTAGGGCTTTCCAGCCACTCGCTGCAACGCCGCCTGCGTGAGCGTAATCTTTGCTTCACGACCCTTATCGAAGACGAACGCCGTGAGTTAGCTCTGCATTATCTGCGCCAGCGACTGCCTATTTCCGAATTAGCCCCGCTCCTCGGATATTCTGAAACCAGCGCCTTTTCCCGTGCGTTTCGCCGCTGGTTTGGCGTCAGCCCACGGCAATGGCGGCAATCTTCGCCAGGTTGATGTGAGTGTCTGGATGAAACTTATACACTGCCCTTTCCTTGCCCCTGACCGAGTCCGATGAATTCAGCTATTGCTCCTGCCCTGTTTACCCCTGCGTGGCATGCCGAGCTTGAGCTCGCCTATGCGCGCCAGGATGACTGGACGCGCCCGGTCACCCGACGTCATAGCGGCCCCTTGCGCGTACAGAAACACCTGCATGCCGAAGGACCCGAGGTCTGCCAGCACATCATTGTTCACCCTCCGGGTGGCATTGCCGGCGGCGACCGGCTGGACATAGCTGTTCGCGTAGGCGAAAACGCCTGGACGCAGCTAACCAGTCCAGGGGCGGCCAAGTGGTATCGCGCGCCCGGAGCAGCCTTTCAGCAACTCGACTTCCATGTCGAGCCGGGAGCCACGCTGGAATGGCTACCGCAGGAAACCATTGTTTTCTCTGGCGCCCGCGCTGAACTCGCGACCCGAATCCACCTTCAGGGTGACGCCCGCCTCCTGTACTGGGACATGGTAGCGCTTGGCCGTCCTGCCAGCACGGAGCGCTTTGCCGAGGGGCATTTCCAGGCGCATCTGGATATCTACCGAGAGGGTCAACCGCTCTGGCATGAGCGCCAGCGCCTCCAGGGCGGCGACCGACTACTCGACTCACCTATCGGTCTCGATGGTCATCCGGTTTTCGCCACGCTGCTGATAACCGGCGACATTGACGAAGCCCTACTCAAGGACTGCCGCAAGGTATCTTGTCATGGCCGCGGCGACCTGACCCAACTACCCGGCCTGCTTGTAGCCCGCTGCCTTAGCCATGAAGCACTGGCGGCTCGTGCCTGGCTGATCGAACTCTGGACCCTGCTACGCCCCGCCCTGCTGGGCCGCAGTGCCGTCCCTCCCAGAATCTGGAGTACCTGATGGACCTGACACCTCGCGAAAAAGACAAATTGCTTATTTTCACGGCTGGTCTTGTTGCCGAACGCCGGCTGGCTCGTGGGCTCAAGCTCAACTACCCGGAAGCCATGGCGCTCATTTCTGCGGCTCTGCTCGAAGGCGCTCGAGATGGCCAGACCGTAGCCGAGTTGATGCATTACGGCACTACCCTGTTGACCCGCGACCAGGTTATGGAAGGCGTGCCAGAAATGATCCCGGAAATTCAAGTAGAAGCCACCTTTCCTGACGGCACGAAACTTGTGACCGTACACCAACCCATTGCCTGAGGTAGCCATGACCTGCTCCATCGTACCGGCAAGCGAGGCCGACCTGCCCGGCATCCTGGCGATTTACAACGATGCTGTGGAAAACACCACAGCCATCTGGAACGAGACGCTGGTAGACCTCGATAACCGCCGCGCCTGGCTGGCGGACCGTACGGCCCAGAAATTTCCGGTACTGGTTGCCCATGATGCCAGCGGTGCGGTGATCGGCTACGCCAGCTATTGCACTTGGCGCACGATCGAAGGATTTCGCCATACCGTCGAGCATTCGGTGTATGTGCGCAGCGACCAGTGCGGTCAGGGGATTGGTCCCCAGCTCATGCAGGCACTGATCACCTGCGCCCGTAACGTCAACCTGCACATGATGGTGGCAGCCATTGAAAGTGGAAATGCCGTCTCGATCCGCCTGCACGAGCGCCTCGGATTCGTTACCACCGGGCAGATGCCGGAAGTTGGCAAGAAATTCGGCCGCTGGCTGGATCTGACGTTCATGCAGTTAAAACTGGAGCCTCTTGGTGAGTAGACACCGGACTCTATTCTCTCTATTTCATAGGAGCACCGCATGATTCCGGGTGAATATAAAATTGCCGATGGCGACATCGAGCTCAACGTTGGTCGCCGTACGCTGAGCCTGACCGTGGCAAATACGGGTGACCGCCCCATTCAGGTGGGCTCCCACTATCACTTTTTCGAAACCAATGATGCGCTCGCTTTTGACCGAGCTCAGGCCCGTGGTATGCGCCTGAACATCCCTGCCGGAACGGCGGTGCGCTTCGAGCCGGGGCAGTCCCGAGATGTGCAATTAGTAGAGCTAGCGGGCGAACGAACCGTATACGGTTTTGCCGGACGCGTAATGGGACGGCTGTAAGCCGTGATCTGGTGTGACAGGTATCGCTGCGCTCACCCGGAGGATGCGCTTCGCAACATGAGCCGGAGCGCATAGCCCGAGCCACGCGATATCTGTCTTTCTTCATACATGAAGTACAGGAAGGGTCCGGCATAGCGCCGCCTCTAACAGGATCAGGATGAGCGATATGAAAATTTCCCGCCAAGCTTATGCCGACATGTTCGGCCCCACCACAGGCGACAAGGTTCGCCTGGCCGACACGGACCTGTGGATCGAGGTGGAAGAAGATCACACGATTTACGGTGAGGAGGTTAAGTTCGGGGGCGGCAAGGTCATCCGTGATGGCATGGGCCAAAGCCAGCGCTGTGCGGCCGATGTAGTCGATACCGTTATAACCAACGCCCTGATTCTTGATCACTGGGGCATCGTAAAGGCTGACGTGGGCCTCAAGAATGGCCGCATCGCTGCTATCGGCAAGGCCGGTAACCCAGATATCCAGCCTGGCGTCACGATTGCCATTGGCGGCGCGACCGAAGTGATCGCCGGTGAAGGCATGATCCTTACTGCGGGCGGCATCGACAGCCACATCCACTTCATCTGCCCTCAGCAGATCGAAGAAGCGCTCATGAGCGGTGTAACCACCATGATCGGCGGCGGCACGGGCCCGGCCACCGGCACCAATGCCACTACGGTAACGCCCGGCCCCTGGCACATGGCGCGCATGCTTCAGGCAGCAGATGCCTTTCCCATGAACATAGGCTTTACCGGCAAGGGCAACGTAAGCCTGCCCTTGCCGCTAGTAGAGCAGATCAAGGCCGGCGCCATCGGCCTCAAGCTGCACGAAGATTGGGGCACCACACCGGCAGCCATCGATAACTGTCTCGCGGTGGCGGACCAATACGATATTCAAGTCGCGATTCATACCGACACACTGAACGAATCCGGCTTTGTCGAAACGACCCTGGGCGCCTTCAAGAATCGAACCATCCACACCTACCACACCGAAGGAGCGGGTGGCGGTCATGCGCCGGATATCATCAAGGCCTGCGGCTTCCCCAATGTGTTACCCAGCTCCACTAACCCGACGCGCCCCTTCACTCGGAACACCATCGACGAGCATTTGGACATGCTCATGGTTTGTCACCACCTTGACCCGAGCATCGCTGAAGATGTGGCCTTTGCCGAAAGCCGCATCCGCCGCGAGACCATCGCTGCCGAGGACATTCTTCACGACCTGGGCGCGTTTTCCATGATCAGCTCTGACAGCCAGGCCATGGGCCGCGTAGGCGAAGTGATCACCCGCACCTGGCAGACTGCTGACAAGATGAAAAAGCAGCGCGGCGCTTTACCGGAAGACGGTCCTGGCAACGATAACTTTCGAGCCAAGCGCTACATCGCCAAATACACCATCAATCCGGCGATTACCCATGGTATCAGTCATGAGGTAGGCTCCATTGAAGTAGGAAAATGGGCGGATCTGGTTCTCTGGCGTCCCGCCTTCTTTGGCGTAAAGCCCTCGCTGATTCTAAAGGGTGGCGCCATCGCAGCCAGCCTCATGGGCGATGCCAATGCTTCTATTCCTACGCCACAACCGGTGCACTATCGACCAATGTTCGCAAGCTTTGCCGGCGCGCGTCATTCCACCAGCCTGACCTTTATCAGCCAGGCAGCCTTTGATGCAGGCGTTCCCGTCGAGCTGGGTCTCAAAAAGCAGATTGGGGTAGTGAAAGGCTGCCGTACCGTGAAAAAGACCGACCTGATCCACAACGGGTATCTGCCTACCATTGAGGTCGATCCCCAGAATTATCAGGTAAAGGCGGATGGGCAGTTGCTATGGTGCGAGCCGGCAGAGGTACTACCGATGGCCCAGCGGTATTTCCTGTTCTAACGCATCGCAGGCGTGCATAGCTTACGATCCAGTCAGCCATGCACGCCGTTAAGCGCACCGGTTTCCGACGACTGCCTACGCCGTTTTCCATTCGCCACGGTCTGAAGGGTTTTACGGGAGCGCGCCATGACCGATAACACTGACTTCATTCGCATCGTGGACAGCCAAACGCTTTCCAACGACTTCTCCACACTCAAGAAAACCATCTTTGACTACCGCCGCCGCGATGGGACATGGCAGCAGTTGACGCGCGAAACCTATGACCGGGGCGACAGCACAACTGTCCTGCTCTATAACCGGGCACGCCGCACGGTTGTCCTGACCCGGCAGTTCCGCTTTCCCGCCTATGTCAATGGTGTCCCAGACGGCATGCTACTTGAAACGCCAGCAGGCAAGAACGAGGCCGAATCGCCTGACACGCGTATCCGAAGCGAGATCAAAGAGGAAACCGGTTACGACATTGGACACGTCACTCCCCTATTCGACGCGTTTTCCAGCCCCGGCTCGATAACAGAAAAAGTATCCTTCTTTGTAGCGGAATATGACGCGAGTAAGCGCCAGGATGAGGGCGGCGGTCTGGCTGATGAAGGAGAAGATATCGAGGTATTAGAAATGCCACTCGATGAAGCGCTCGGCCTTATTCAACAAGGGCAGATCCAGGACCTCAAGACCATCACCCTGCTGTATCACGCCGCCCTGTATCTTTTCGAGTGATGCGTTACGCCTTCAATCACAACCTATACAAAGGCAACACCCTATACAGACTGCACGATGAACTAGACTGAAACAGTGAATGGTCGTGACCGAATGAACAAGTCCCTTCCTATCCTTGAGGCGAAGGCTGCTTCCAACTCGCAGCCGACGTCAGGAGCCTGTCATGTTTATCCGTTACCTCTTTGCGGCAACCCTGTTTGCAGCCTCCACTGTCCTGATAGCCGCTCCGGCCCAGGACAAAGATGGCATGTTGGTCGATAGCGAGGGCATGACGCTTTATACCTACGATAAGGATTCAGAGGGTATATCGACCTGCCATTCCACCTGTGCCGAAAACTGGCCTCCACTAGAGGCTATGGCGGGCGAAACAGGCTCTGGAAAGTGGAGTGTGGTCACGCGAGAAGACGGCATAAGCCAATGGTCTTATAAAGGCAAGCCACTTTACACCTACGCCAGGGACATGGAGCCAGGTGATCGGGACGGTGAGGGCAAGGGCGGCGTCTGGCATGTAGCCAAGCCATAACCAGGCTGACACGCAGATACATCCTCTTTTAGAAAGAGAATGCCGGGCGCGCTGTTAGGTCAGCGCAGCTGACTATCCTTACTGCCGCGCCGATTGTAGCCGCTGAATTTGGCCTGTTCATGATCGTGCGCGTTCTGGCAGACGATACACAACCGCACGCCTTTAACAGCCTCACGGCGCGCCTTGGGAATTTCGGCGTCGCACTCTTCGCAATGGGTCAAGCTTTCGCCTTGCGCCAGCTGGCTGCGGGCCCGCTGGATGGCATCCTCAATCGTACTGTCGATCTGTTCCTGTACTGCACCGTCGTTCGCCCAACCGCTGGCCATGTCGACCTCCTGTTGATTCGTCTACAGCTACATATGGGTTTTTACTTCCAGCTTTCCAAGCCTTGCGCCTGGGCATCGAAATTTCCCTTACAAGGGCTATAGCCGCCCGGGTGTAACACCCGTTCTCTTTAGTACAGGAAACAGCTACACCAGTTCGGCTCGTATCAGCTCACTCTTCACATAAGCATAGTAGATTGGCGCAGCAACCAGCCCCGGCAAACCAAAGGCCGACTCGAATACCAGCATCGCCAGGAGCAGCTCCCAGGAGCGGGCATTGATCTGGCCGCCCACAATGCGGGCATTCAGAAAGTATTCCAACTTGTGAATGGTCACGAGGTAACAGCCCACCGCGACCGCAACCCATAACGACACGGACAACCCAGCGATCAGGATGAACGTATTGGAAATGAGATTTCCAATCACGGGTAGCAACCCGACGATAAAGGTCAGCACGATCAGGGTCTTGGTCAGTGGCAAGTGAATCCCGAACAACGGAAGCACGCCTGCCAGAAAGATGGCTGTCAACACTGTATTAATGGCGGAGATCTTGACCTGAGCGAAGACTACGCGATGAAAAGCCTGGGACAGCAGCGACACTCGGTCCAGCAGGGCCGACGCTAACGGGCGCTCGTCCGCCACACTGCGCTTGCGCTGCAGGGCCACCGCTGCCCCGAGAATCAAGCCGATCAGCATGGTCACAAAGGTATGTACTGCTCCCTTTCCGACCATCTGCAACTCGCTCAGATGCGCAACCAGCCACTCGTTGACAGCACGGCGCAGCTCTTCGGCACTGGCCGGCAAGTACTTATCGACAGAAAGGGGCAGTTGTCCCCGGGCGCGCTCAGTCAGCACCATGAATTTGTCAATCAGACTGCCGGGATTCCTTACCTCATGCAGTACGAAACTGATCGCTCCGGCAAAGCCGACAGCCAGCACACAGACGACCAGCGTAACGAGCAAGGCAACTGCCACAATCCGCGCCCGGTTACCGGGAATCAGGAGTTGCAGACGCGGCTCCAGCATATTGGCCAGCTCAAAAACCAGCAGCCCGGCAAACAGGCTGGGAACCAGGCCCAGCGGAAAGACGAGCATGAGACTGGCAAGAATAACGAACCAACTCGATAAGAGAATCTGACGTGAACTGAGTAATTGCATGATGCCCAACGAGCCGATGACGAACGGGCAGTCTGCCAGCCTACAGGTTGGCATCACAGCCCATCCAGAAAGGAAATCGTGTACTACACCGAGTTTTTCAGGCAAACACCACTGGTAGTGGACGTTATGCGCTATTGGGTGAGCCAATGGTCGATTGTTTAGACCATACGTTTCCGTCAGGCATCGGATGATTCAAGCCGAGCATATTGAGAACCGAATGGCTGCGCCGGGCGTGTCGATCGCAAGATACTTTCTATAGCCTGGGCGACCTGCTCGACCGAAATAGCCAGCATCGAATGACGGCATTGCTTGCAGGGTAACCGCGCACCGTTGCCGTAGAGGCTCTTTCCCTCATACAGATTGATATGCTCTGGATAACCGGTAATCCGTGGCGAGATGAACTCGGAAAACAGCACGACAGCCGGCGTGGAAACGGCTGCAGCCGCATGATGGAGTCCACCCTCAGCCCCTACGAAAGCGCGGGCATGGGCCAGTACTGCAACAGCTTCTCGAAAGGTTGAGGTCACGACATGCCGAACACCTGGCAGAACACGCGTACCCACTGGGCCAAGCTGTACAAAATCGAATCCATAGCTAACGAGATGTTCCCACCGCTCCCAGGGCCATGCCTTGTTCGAGTCGGGCACTTTGGTATGCGGCTCGACAACAATGGCTCCTTGCGCTTGCGCCTGACCAAAGGCTAATTCTTCCTCCGTAAAAAACACCTCGGCGGCTACAAGGGGAAACGGTTGCCAGGCACAGGTTTTCTTATTCTTGTCCCGAATGTAAGGGCGGCTTTTCGGCGCGTTACATAGCTGAATACACCCGGCTTCTGCCTGCCTAAGAATATACGGGTTGTGCTCCCAGATCTCTGACCAGCGCGGCGCCCCGTCACGATCCACAAACAGTACCTTTTGCCCGCTTTGCTGATAATGCATACGGGCTTGCCCTGCCGCCATGAGTTCGTCACCCATTCCCATGCCGCTTTCTCCGTATGTAAACCTGTCAATATCTCAAGACAGCATACGCAGAGTTTCCTTACCGCTTGCTTAACGAGCGATCAGTGCCGCCTGAAGGCAGTAGTTATCAGCAGCCAAAGCTAGAGTTCGATAGAGTATATCCGTCGAAACACGACGGAATTTATGATGTATATCGACTTGAATGAATTGTGGCATCTACTTGAGCAAGTCATCGTCTGGGCAGCAGCGTTGCTTAAACTCGGCCTCTTGTTTTGTGCCGTCGGCATCGTTGCAGGCTTGATGAAATGGAGTGTTTGGTGGGGCAAAACCCTTACCGTTATTTCTCTTGGAATCGCTGCTTTCCTGACTTTAGGGCTGGATTTCCTTGGTTCTCTGATGACATAGCATAAGGTGGTATCGTCTTGGGCTTACTCTGGTAATCCCGCTATGCTCTGCCATAGAGCCTTTACGAGAATTTCCGATGACCAATGCTCCCTCCCGTGTTCGCCTGACTTCTACCAAGCTGCTCTCCGATGATTGGGGTGTACTCAAGAAGAACACCTTCGACTTTTTGCGCAGCGATGGCACCTGGCAACAGCAAACTCGCGAGACGTATGACCGCGGCCACGGCGCAACTGTCCTGCTCTATAACTTGACGAGCCGGACAGTTGTATTGATCCGCCAGTTTCGCTTTCCGGTCTATCAGATGGATCCGCGTACCGAGGGCCTTCTGATCGAGACGCCTGCCGGGTTGCTCGACGACGCCGACCCGGCAGAGCGTATTCGCGCAGAAATCGAGGAGGAAACGGGTTATCACGTGCATGACGTCACCCGACTTTTCGAGGCCTACACGAGTCCCGGTTCGGTGACGGAAAAACTCTACTTCTTTGCGGCCGAATACGACATTGACGCCAGAAAAAGCGCCGGTGGCGGCTTGGCCCATGAGGGTGAAGATATCGAAGTGCTGGAGTTACCGTTCGACGAGGCACTGGCCATGATTCGTAACGGCGAGATTCAGGATGGCAAGACCATCATGCTTCTGCATTACGCTGCGTTGTACCTGTTTCCGCAGCGTTGAGAACACGCCGCTTCCCGCGGTGCACTCTGGATATATCACTTGAGCGCGACATTTCATCCTACTCCCCTAAAGCTATTGACGGGGCCGCCTGCATACTGGTGCCCTATAAAAGTCGTTTCCAGGTGCGGGCTGGCCCCACACCTGGAGGCCCTGGAAAGCTCTACCAAGCCAAGCGAGCCAGTGGCTTTGAGGTGCTAGGCTTTCCGGCTAGTTGTGAAGTCATGAGTCCAGAGGCGATGCTGACATTGCCAAGCGGTCCAAACGCTAGCGGATCGAAGCCTGCTTTTTTCAGAAGAGATCGCACCTATACGGGAAACGCCAGAAATCATCTCACCAGCGCACGTTTTGGCACTGACCAGGCCACTATGCGGGCCTTGGTATTTCGTGCATCTGCCACTGCACTCTACTACTTTTTCAAACTCTGATGCGTACCACCGTGCCGGCTATAAGTCATGGTTGGCGAGGGTATTGGCCTACCTGAAAGTTTGCTCTCAAGTAGGCCGTTGTTTGACGATACGCGATAAAACGATTCCTCAACGGTGCCGATTGCACTATAAAGAAACGCCTTGGTCGCTTCACAAGAACGATCAAAAGTAGAATCTTAAGAAAAGGAGCACTTCGCATGAAAGGCAAATCCTTGGCATGGGCCTTAACAGCTGTCTTGGCTGGTACATCTCTTGGCGGTGTCGCCCAGGCCGCCACGCAGTTCGTTACGATCGGTACGGGGGGCCAGACAGGTGTGTACTATGTTGCAGGCCAGTCCATTTGCCGCTTCCTCAATCGTGCTGCTGAAGAAACCATCAAGTGCAACGCTCCGTCCAGCGGTGGCGGCGTTGCCAACGTAAACGGTATCCGCAACGGCGAGTTCAATTTTGGCATCATGCAATCGGACCATCAGTTCAAGGCAATGAAAGGCCTCGAACCCTTCAAGAACGAAGGTCCGATGGAAGATCTCCGCGCCGTCTTTTCCATGCAGAGCGAAGTGTTCACCGTATTGGCCCGCAAGTCGGCCAATATCAACGGCTTCGACGACCTTAAAGGCAAGCGCGTCAATATTGGTAATCCCGGCTCCGGCCAGCGCGATACGATCGAAGAAATCATGCGCGTAAAAGGGTGGGATAAATCGGTCTTCTCCCTGGCTTCCGAACTCAAGCCTGCCGAGCAAGCCGCCGCCTTGGGCGATAACAATATCGATGCAATGACCTACTTCGTAGGTCATCCCAACGGTGCTATTCAAGAAGCGGCCACAACAGTTGATACTGTCCTGGTACCTGTTACCGGCCCGGATATCGACAAGCTACTGGCCGAAAAAAGCTACTACACCAAGGCGGAGATTCCAGCGGGCCTGTACAAGGGCAGTGACAAAGCCACCCCATCCATTGGCGGCAAGGCCGTGCTGTCCACCAGCGCCAAAACGGATCCGGAAGTGGTGTACCAGTTGGTCAAATCTGTATTCGAGAACCTGGATCGCTTCAAGAAGCTTCACCCAGCTTTCGCCGATCTGAAGGCCGAAGACATGATCAAGGTCGGTTTGACTGCTCCTTTGCATGAGGGAGCTGAGCGCTACTACAAGGAGCGCGGCTGGCTCTAAGGTCAGACTGCGCCAACGAACCGCGGCCTATGTCGCGGTTTCGTTTTTAGCGCCTGATCGAATGGGTGTGTTTATTCTATGCCTTGATCAGTAATTGCAGGGCGCTAGACACACTACAGTCAAGAGAGCCCTTCCAACGCAGGTTGGAAGGGCTCTCTATGTCCGAATGCTACAAACAGGTTAGCCTATGTCTGAAAAACACCTCTCTACGGAAGAACTGGTCGCTCAGGATGTGGGCGCCCGGAGTCCGCAGGGTTTCATGGCCAGCGTTATTGCCGGGCTTGCCTTACTCTGGTCGCTGTTTCAACTCTGGATTGCCTCTCCCTTGCCGTTCATTTTGGGATTTGGCGTATTCAACAACACCGAGTCCCGGTCGATTCACTTAACGTTCGCCCTGCTCCTGGCGTTTCTGGCCTACCCGGCCTTCAAACGCTCGCCACGCAACCGCGTACCCATGGTGGATCTCGCGCTCGGGCTCATCGCAGCCGCCAGTGCAGCTTATCTCTTTGTCATGTATCAGGAACTGTCGCAACGTCCTGGTAATCTGACAACAGCCGATCTAGTCGCAGCTTGCATTGGCCTGCCCTTGCTACTGGAGGCCACCCGCCGTGCCCTCGGCCCGGCCCTTGCCATCATTGCCTTGACCTTCCTGATCTATAGCCTGGCGGGCCCTTATATGCCTGGCCTGCTGGCACACCGGGGAGTGAGTTTCACTGCTCTGGCCAATCATCAATGGATCACGACGGAAGGCGTCTTCGGCATAGCCCTGGGTGTTTCCACCAGCTTCGTGTTCCTGTTCGTGCTGTTTGGTGCGCTGCTTGAGCGTGCAGGCGCCGGGCATTACTTCATTCAGTTGGCTTTCAGCCTGCTGGGGCATCTGAAAGGAGGCCCAGCCAAGGCAGCAGTCGTATCGTCCGGCCTGACGGGTCTGATCTCCGGTTCGTCTATCGCCAACGTTGTTACTACCGGTACTTTCACTATCCCAATGATGAAGCGCACAGGCTTTTCCTCCGAAAAGGCCGGCGCCGTGGAAGTAGCCTCCTCGGTTAATGGGCAGATCATGCCGCCAGTCATGGGTGCCGCCGCATTCCTGATGGTTGAGTACGTGGGTATTCCCTATACGGAGGTTATCAAACACGCCTTTCTGCCAGCGCTGATTTCCTATATTGCCCTTTTCTATATTGTTCACCTTGAATCCCTTAAATTAGGACTTCAAGGCCTGCCTCGCCATCAACAAACGCGGTCCTGGCTCCAACGCCTGATGGGCTTCGCCTTTGGCGTCGCGCTGATCAGCGGACTTTCTCTGGCGGTTTACTACGGGCTCGGCTGGCTTAAGCCGGCCTTAGGCGACGCGGCAATCTGGGTAATCGGCGGGCTTGTTGCCGTGGTTTACCTGGGCCTGTTGAAGATAGCGGCGAGTAATCCGCCGCTGCCGCCAGAGGACCCGGATACTCCGCTGGAAGCCCTGCCTCAGACAAAACCTATCCTGCTGTCCGGCCTGCATTTCCTGCTGCCTGTCATCGTGTTGGTATGGTGCCTGATGATCGAGCGGCTCTCCCCTGGCCTTTCAGCCTTTTGGGGCTCCGTCATTCTGGTCATCATTCTGTTGACCCAGCGGCCGTTACTCAATTGGCTACGCAAGGATGGTCGTCACGATCACGGCACGTTTGCTGACGGTCTCGTAGATCTTCGGGAAGGCCTGATCGCCGGGGCGCGCAACATGATCGGTATTGGCATTGCTACGGCCGCAGCGGGGATCATTGTCGGGGCTGTCTCGCAGACCGGTGTTGGCCTGGTACTGGCTGATCTGGTCGAACTCCTGTCGATGGGCAATCTGCTGCTGATGTTGCTGCTTACCGCCTTCCTCAGCCTGATCCTGGGCATGGGCTTGCCGACTACAGCAAACTACATCGTAGTCTCTAGCCTGCTAGCGCCAGTTATTGTTGCCCTGGGTCAACAGAACGGCTTGATCGTACCGCTCATCGCGGTCCACCTGTTTGTCTTCTACTTTGGCATCATGGCCGATGTGACGCCGCCGGTAGGTCTCGCCTCGTTCGCAGCGGCCGCTGTGTCCAAAGGTGACCCGATCAAAACCGGTGTTACCGCGTTTTACTACAGTTTGCGAACCGCCGCGCTACCGTTCCTGTTCATTTTCAACACAGATCTGCTGTTGATTAACGTAGACTTCTGGCATGGCGTATTGATCTTTATCGTCGCAACCATTGCCATGCTGATTTTTGCAGCCGGTACACAGGGCTACTTTCTGGTCAAAAGCCGGTGGTATGAAAGTGTATTGCTGCTGCTTGTGGCATTCACCCTGTTCCGCCCTGGTTTTTGGATGGATATGGTACATCCGCCCTATCAGGACTTCGAACCTACGCAACTGGTACAAGCCCTGGACGATACCCATGCTGGAACTCAGGTGCGGCTACGTATCCTGGGTGAGGATGCGGTAGGCGATCCCCGTGAACTCAGCGTGCTGCTGACAATTCCGGAGGGTAGCAACGGCCAGGAGCGGTTGGAAAATCTCGGTATCGAGTATTACGAACAGGACGGCAAAATACTGATCGACACGGTGGCCTTCGGCAGTCCGGCCGCTGCGGCAGGGCTGGAATTCGACCAGCAGATCATGGCTGTACGCGTTCCTACCGAGGGCTGGCCCAAGGAGCTTATGTGGGTTCCAGGGTTTGCCCTATTTGCCTTGATCGTATGGATGCAGCGTCGGCGGCGTCGGCACTAACAGGCCTTAGAGCCTCTTCAACATCCGGCCGACTGGACCGGAACAAGACCTCGGCGGCTCACCTGAGCAGCCGTCGAGGTACGGTATCACTGACCTGCAGCAGATCATGAGTAAGGCTCTTATGACGGACGACGCCTTTCGTCCACCGCCCCAAGCGATTACCATGGCCTTCTTTTCGCTTGCCTCACTGCATGCAGTTCCTGTCACAGGCAAGCCGGATTCATGCTGAAACAAAAAGGCGTACTACGAGCTTGGCAGCTGCTAGCGGTTTCTCAATTCAAAGCTTGAATTGGATCACCAATCACGAACGCTAACGCGTTACGTTGATGGTATAGACAGGCCTTGTTAGGGTACGGCCACTTTTTATGAGGACGCTCTTCTTATTGAGCGCCTTTTCTATTTCGAAAACATGACCGTTCACATGCCTATGCAAACTTTTCTATCCCGCCTGGTTTCTCGCTTTCCCCTGCTTTCCCAGGGTACACGCATGCAGGCAACACGAACCCGATTCAGCACCTATTTGCTAAGTGCTGCCTTGCTTGGTGGATTGGGGCAAGCCCATGCACAGGAAAATGCCGTCCCAGGTGATCGCTGGGTAAGCGACACGTTGAGCACCTATGTCAGAAGCGGACCGACCGATGGCTATCGAATCGTCGGGGCGCTTAAGTCCGGCCAGAAAGTCGAGCTGGTCAGTACCCAAGGGGATTACAGCCAGATCCGCGGGGAAGGTGGTGATCTGGTTTGGATTCGCTCATCAGACTTGCAAGAACAGCCAGGTCCGCGCGAATACGTCCCACAGCTGCAGCAGCAGGTTAACGAACTCAGTGCCCAGCTCAAGACTATCGACGACGGCTGGAAAAGCCGCGTTCAAGGTATGCAGGAAACCCTGGAAGCCAGAAAGGCGCGCATTGACGAACTGGAAGATACTCGCCGCAAACTGGACAATGAACTAACCGAGGCCCAATCAGAACTCCGTAGCGTCAAGGCACGTCTTGGCGATGAGAATCAAGATGCTCTAATGCGTTACTTTGTTTATGGCGGCAGCATTGCTGGGGCCGGTCTGCTTGCCGGTCTGATCCTGCCGTCCTTTGCCGGACGACGCAAACGCAACGACCGCTGGTTCTAACCTGATGGCTGGGCTGCGGTCCGTTACCGCAGCCCTTTATCCTGCCCTGATTCACTCCTGAAGCATGAACCGCGCGAGTCGCTGCCTGAGCCGCTGGTTTTCGGTACGTAACCGCTCTACCTCGTCTAGCAAATCGATAGCCAGTGCAATCCCCGCCCAGTCCAGCTCCAGTTCCCGTTGAAGCCGCACGGCACGGCGCACGGTGTGCAACGCTGACAGATCAAACATCCATCGGTCAGGACCCTGTCCGCTCGGCTCGACAATCCCATGCTCAACGATTTCTATGACCCGGGTCGGTGGTGTATTTACCAGACGGCTGAGTTCGTCCAGACCAAACTCCAAGATCACGGTTGTCATCTTAATCCCTCCATTCACTTCTGGGGTTGAACGAAGCCTTATCGGCGAGTTGCTTCCAGAGTTTTTGGGTTGCCTCGTCCTGAGTTGTCGGCATTACGATTTTGATGACGACATACAGGTCGCCCGCACCGCCGGCGCGGTTGCGTAGCCCTTTGCCCTTAAGCCTTAGCCGTTGCCCGGATTGGCTGTTGCCCGGTATGGTGACTTGCAATTTGCCGCTCAAGGTAGGAATCGTGATCCGGGTACCCAACGCAGCCTCCCACGGTGCCAGCGGAACAGTCAGGATCAGGTCGTGACCGTCAACATCAAAGAGAGGATGTGGCACAAGGCGAACAACTAAATACAGGTCACCGGCCGGTGCCCCACCTCGCCCCGGTGCGCCATGCCCTTTAAGCCGTATGCGCTCTCCATCAGCCACGCCTTTTGGAATACGTACGTTAAGGGTTTTCTGCACGTTTTCCAGGCGACGCCCGTCTGCACTGTAGCGAGGCACCTGATAATTCAGGGTTCTTGGCTCGTCAGACAAGGTATCTTCTAGAAACAGCGGCAACTCCATTTCCATATCCTGCCCTCGACGTCCGCCAGAATGCTCCCAACGAGTGTTTCCCGACGCTCCGGGGCGTGCGCCAAAAACAGACTCAAAGAACTCTGAGAAATGCACGTTGCCGTCCAGATCCTCGAAACCACCCGAGGGCCGCCATCCAGGTGGCGGCTCGAACGCCTGACCTGCCTGACCATAGCGCCGGAGCTGATCATACTCGGCACGCTTACCCGGATCTCTCAGAACCTCATACGCCTCGGAAATCTCCTTGAACCGGCTCTCGGCATTTGATTCCTTGCTTACATCCGGATGGTATTTGCGAGCCAACTTGCGGTAAGCCGTCTTGATGGCTTTCTCATCTGCTCCTGGGTCCACACCCAGTACCGCATAATAATCTTTGAATTCCATCTATCCCCACCGTCTTGTTAAAAATGGATAACAGGTGATTACAGATCACCCCATCATCAAGGCATCCAACATCGTGAGCATGACCGGGGTGGCTATTACAGAAAGCTACCGGCGTCATGTCGGCCAAGTGCTTATCTGTGCCAGCGAAAAGCCTCAACATGTCCATAGACGTGTGGACGCTGTCTCTAAAAGACAAGGGCCAACGTGCGTATCGCCAGCATGGCATGAATCGTTAGGGAATGATGGACGGAAAGAACCTTACCCCTCCCATAGAGCCTAATCCGGTAATGCCCTTGAAAGGGTCTGTATGGGAGAAAGTATCTATGAGCGACGATCAGAAAGTTCCTGCCAATGAGAACATTGAGCATGAAGACCTTGATAATCGAGAGGTCGATGAGGATCAATTGGACGAGGCGGTAGAAGAAACCTTTCCGGCCAGCGACCCCATATCACCGTGAGAGGCCTCAGCCGCGCCGGTTGAGTGTGTCAGGTTCTTACGCTCAATACACTTAACCGGCTCACACCTGTTCCCTGAATAAAGCGAGGTGCTTTAACCGGCCTAAGGTCAGGTCCAGATAGTTTACCGTGTAGAAGGAATGCCCATGACTGACACCAGGGAAATCGTCTGGAATACCTTGAAAGAAGAGTTGGCTGACCTCGGCGATCCCGAGCAGGCGACCCGACTCGTTTTGCGATTGACCTTGGCGGCGATGTTAGGGGCAATACTTGGCCTTGAGCGCGAGCAAGCTGGCAAGGCCGCAGGTGTTCGTACCCATATGCTGGTGGCTCTCGGCTCAGCCTTATTTGTACTAGCGCCGGAATTAGCAGGTATCGACAGCGAGGATTTAAGTCGGGTTATTCAAGGGCTGGTTACTGGCGTAGGCTTTCTTGGTGCAGGAACGATTATCAAGAGCCAAAGCCCGAACCACGTAAAGGGCCTGACTACGGCAGCCGGCATTTGGTTGACGGCTGCCATTGGCATGGCAGCCGGTACAGGCCGCGAGCTGTCAGCCATATACTGTACTGTAATGGCCCTTTGCATCTTCTTTATCGTTCCGCGACTGTTTAGCAATAGTCGAACAAATGACAACACCATCGATAAGAAATGATGCCAGCCGGCAACGTATAACCAGCCCTTATCCACTTATTGGTCTACGCTAGAGCACCCCTGCAGATTGGCTTGCGTTACGTTGCTGTAAGCCGGCACGCTCCGAGTCAACCAGACATTCCCGCCGATCGTCGAACCTTTACCGATAGTAATCCGGCCAAGAATGGTCGCACCGGCATAGATAACCACATCGTCCTCTACAATTGGATGACGCGGATGTCCCTTCTGTAGGTTACCCGACTCATCGGCTGGAAACCGCTTGGCTCCCAGAGTCACAGCCTGATAAATCCGTACCCGTTCCCCAATGATTGCAGTCTCCCCGATCACTACGCCTGTGCCGTGATCGATGAAAAAGCTACGTCCGATTTTTGCGCCCGGATGGATATCTATCCCTGTTGCGGAGTGCGCCAGTTCAGCAATGATACGTGCCAGTAGAGGTAAGTCGGAACTATACAGTTGATGCGCCAACCGGTGATAAATTACCGCCAGGATACCGGGATAGCACAACAGTACCTCATCCACACTGCGCGCTGCCGGGTCACCGCTATAGGCGGCCAGCACATCGCTATCGAGCAAGCGACGCAAGTCTGGCAAGGCCAGGGCGAAATCCTGCACGATACGCTGGGCCGGTTCATCAACAGAGCACTCTGAAATGCCTTGCTGCCGCGCCGCATAGCAGAGTTCCAGCCGAACCTGCCCCAGCAGGGCATTAAGTGCGCGGTCGAGCACATGCCCTACGAAGAAATTCTCGCTTTCCGCCCGTAGATCGCTCGGCCCCAAACGCAACGGAAACAGGGCACTGCACAAGGATTCCATGATTTCGCTGATAACAACACGTGACGGTAGCTCACGGCTGCCCAGTTCACGCGTTCGGCCATACTGGCTCCGCCACTCATTGCGTGCTTCCTGCAACTCATCGACGATACGCCCCAGCTGCCATTTGATGGCCGGAGCCCTGCCCTGACTCGCGTTTGAATCACTCATTACCGCATTCCTGAAAAAGGGCGACACCTGCCGCTCCTGGATTCGACAATACGAAGGGACTAGAGTCCCTTTCGACCATACGCCTACCTTACCCCATCGTCTGCACTGACGTGAAACATCCCCTGCGTCCGGCTGAAGGTAGTCCTGCGACCCTCTAGCCTTCTTTCAGGATAGGATGCCAATGGATTCCCGGTAAGGGGCGACCTCGCTTGCCGGGTCTGCTCATTTGCATGGAGACGATTTATGACATTTGGTCCTCTGGTCAGTACCACCTGGCTGGCCGATACACTTGGCGCTGAAGACATGGTGATATTCGATGCCAGTGCCTATCTGCCGAGCGAACCCCAGAATGCCCAGGTCGAATACGCCGCCGCCCATATTCCAGGCGCGCGTTTCTTCGACATAGAAGCCCTTTCCGATCCGGATACCGCTCTACCGCATATGGCTCCGTCTCAAGGCCGCTTCGCCCGTATGGTCAGCGAGCTTGGTGTGAGCAACAACTCCCGTATCGTCGTCTATGACCAAAAAGGCCTGTTTTCAGCGGCGCGGGTCTGGTGGATGTTCCGGTTATTTGGTCATGACCAAGTGGCTGTGCTGGACGGTGGTCTACCCAAATGGCGAGCGGAAAATCGTTCCCTCGACAGCGGGCAAGCCGCCCCTGTCGCTCCAGCCCACTTCAATGCCAGCCTGCGTACGGGATTGCTACGCGGCTTGGGTGATCTCAAGGCCAACCTAGTTAGCGGCGCCGAGCATGTACTTGATGCACGTGCAGCAGCCCGCTTCGAAGGCCGTGTACCCGAGCCACGTGTAGGCTTGGCTGCGGGGCATATTCCCGGCAGCGCTAATCTACCGTTCAATGAACTGTTGGAAGCTGATCAAACATTCAAATCGCCAGAAGCGCTGAGAGAGCGCTTTATCCAGGCGGGTGTCGACGGGACGCGTACTGTAGTAACCAGCTGTGGTAGTGGCCTGACGGCCGCCGTGCTGTTGTTAGGCATGGCGGTAGCATGCCTGCCGGATGGTGCGCTCTATGATGGCTCCTGGACGGAATGGGGAGGTCGAGAAGACACGCCCAAGGCAACGAATACTATTTAGTAAACCTATGGGAGTCTCGACAGCTAGCCCTCTGGCGAGGCTCCCTATACCTGTTTCTCGTTGCTTTATCTGCGCGATAAACGAACATTTAATGCAACCTATCACAGTTCGTAACGTATTGCTTCTACACTACAAAACGGCTCTATTCTCAATGAGTTACTGAACTCCTTCCAATCCTTCCTTTTGCATCACCCATCTTTTATGTAGGCCAAGCCAGTTTTTTCAGCGCGCAAGGTTATTGACTGGATTAACCAGTTAGTACATTTTGTATCAAGCCCTTGTTCACTATAAAAATAAGACGGAGTTGTTTAGATGCCACAGGCTCTTCTGGTGCTTAACGGCCCTAATCTCAATATGCTCGGTATGCGTGAGCCTGCTACCTACGGTCACGAAACTCTTGCCGATGTCGAGGCGCTCTGCCACGCAGCCGCAGCCCGGCATGCTATGACCCTCGAGTTTCGCCAGACAAACCATGAAGGTGAACTCATTAATTGGATTCATCAGGCACGTGGCCGGTTTGCCGGAATCATTATCAATCCGGCGGCCTGGACCCATACGTCAGTTGCCATCCGCGATGCACTGACCGCTGCGGAGCTGCCTGTCATCGAAGTTCATATTTCCAATGTCCACAAGCGTGAAGCCTTCCGTCATCACTCCTTCGTATCGCCCATTGCGCTCGGTGTCATCTGTGGATTCGGCATCCAGGGATACCGCATGGCGGTCGAGTATTTTGGTCAATTACAGAGTAAGTAGCAGCTATGTCTGAAAAACACGTTTCTTCCGTTCTTGCTGGACTGATCGGTGCAGGTATTCAGTCGTCGCGCACACCTGCCATGCATGAACACGAAGGCGATGCACAAGGCATCCGCTACCTGTATCGCCTGATCGATCTGGATGCCCTGGGCCTTGAACCCAAGGCGTTGCCAGACTTGCTAACCGCTGCCGAACGAATGGGCTTCACCGGCCTGAATATTACGTTTCCCTGCAAGCAGACCGTTATTCCCCTGCTGGATGAGCTGTCTGAAGAGGCACTGGGTATTGGCGCGGTCAATACCGTCGTCCTTAAAGACGGTAAGCGGGTCGGCCATAATACCGACTGCCTGGGATTTGCCGAAGGCTTTCGCCGTGGCCTGCCTGATGCAGCCCGCGAGCGGGTCGTGCAAATGGGCGCAGGCGGTGCTGGCGCGGCCGTTGCGCATGCCTTGATTCGTGAAGGCGTGCAGGAGCTGACCCTATTCGACGTGGATATCACCAAGGCCCAAGAGCTGGTCAACAACCTAAAGGCCATTTTCGGACCCACCTGCGCCAAGCTAGGTACTGATCTGCCTGCTTCTATGCAGGCGGCTCAGGGATTGGTCAACACAACGCCAGTCGGCATGGCTAAACTTCCCGGCATGCCACTTCCCGCCGACTTGCTGCGAGCAGACCTTTGGGTAGCAGAAATTATCTACTTCCCACTCGAAACCGAACTATTGCGCCAAGCGCGCGCCTTAGGGTGCCGTACATTGGATGGTAGCCGTATGGCCGTTTTTCAAGCCGTAAAGGCATTTGAACTGTTTACCGGCACGGAGGCCAACGCCGAGCGCATGCAGGCGCATTTCGCCAGCATGGGCAAATAATGCCATACAGAGGCGCTGCCCTGTCGCAGCGCCTCGTTTTAGACAGGACAATAAAAATGAATGCCGTCAAATTCCTAAGTCGTCTTACCGGCTACCAATGTCATGATCGTGCTGCCGTTGTGCTTAGAGCGAACCCCTCCCGAACGCCTCAGGGTATATGAGTGTCATGATGCCTATGATATATGCCATCTCTATGCTCATTGGGTCCTGTCCGGTATCTACCGGGCGGCTGGCAAGGCCGTTATGTAAGCGAGCTAAATCATGACAAAACTAGTCGACCTGTATTTTCACCTGATCAAGGTACTACTAGTCATCTGCATGCTCGGCATGGTGATACTGGTATTCGGCAACGTCGTCCTACGCTATGCCTTTAACTCCGGTATCAGTGTCTCGGAAGAACTATCCCGCTGGTTCTTCGTTTACATGGTATTCCTCGGTGCCATTCTCGGCCTGAAGGAGCGCTCCCATATCGGTATGGACAGTCTGATTCGAGCACTGCCTACGGCTGGAAAGCGCGTTTGCCTCACCGTAGCCCACCTTTTGGTCCTGTACATATTGTGGCTGGTGGTTCAGGGCAGTTGGCAACAGGCAGTGATCAACAAGGATGTTGTAGCGCCTGCTTCGGGTCTTTCGATGGCGCTGTTTTACGCGGCTGGCCTGATCTTTGGAGTGACGTCGTTCGGGATCATGCTGTATGAACTCTATGTTGTTCTGCTCCACCCTCTCGATCATTACGTCTCTCAGCCTGTAACCGATCAACAAGATACTCATATCGCTACGACGCCTAAAACCGCCTCCAGGGAGACTCACTGATGATTCTGTCTATTTTCCTGGGTTCTCTCGCTGGCGGTATGGCGATTGGCATGCCCATCGCCTTTGCCCTACTGCTCGCCAGTATGGCCATGATGTATTACCTGGATCTGTTCGATGCCCAGATCATCGCGCAGAACCTGCTTAATGGAGCTGACAGCTTTCCCCTTATGGCAGTCCCCTTTTTCATGCTGGCCGGCGAGATCATGAACGCTGGCGGCCTGTCGCGGCGCATCGTAAATATTGCCATGGCCATGGTCGGCCACAAACGAGGTGGCCTGGGTTACGTCGCTATTATCGCGTCCTGCCTGCTGGCTTCGCTCTCCGGCTCTGCCGTGGCCGATGCCGCTGCCCTGGCGGCCTTGCTGGTACCCATGATGGTCTCGGCCGGTCACAGCCGCGAGCGATCCGCCGGTCTTATCGCGGCGGGAGGCATCATTGCCCCCATCATTCCGCCAAGCATTGGTTTCATCGTCTTTGGCGTAGCTTCTGGCGTGTCGATCTCCAAGCTGTTCCTAGCGGGTATTGTGCCCGGCATCATGCTGGGCGCGGCTCTGGCGGTAGCCTGGTGGTGGGTAGCGCGTAAGGAAGCGGTTGAGACACCACCCAAGCGATCGAAGAAGGAAATCCTCAAGGCGATGTTGGATGGTAGCTGGGCGATGGGCCTGCCTTTCATCATCATCTTCGGCTTGAAGTTCGGTATTTTCACACCGACTGAAGCAGCCGTCGTGGCAGCCGTCTACGCCCTCTTCGTGGCCACAGTTATTTACCGTGAACTTAAACTGAGCGACTTGTATGAACTAGTACTGAGCGCTGCCAAAACCACCGCTGTGGTTATGCTGCTGGTCGCCGCAGCCATGGTGTCGTCCTGGCTGGTCACCATTGCTGACCTACCCGGACAACTGGCCGACCTGCTCGAACCGTTCATGGACAACCCTACACTTCTACTGCTGCTGGTCATGCTGCTGATTATCTTGGTAGGGACCGTGATGGATATGACGCCTACCATCCTAATCCTGACTCCAGTCCTGATGCCCGCTGTGGTTCAGGCAGGCATTGACCCGGTGTATTTTGGTGTGCTGTTCCTGATCAATACTGCCATCGGTTTGATTACGCCGCCGGTCGGCACGGTTCTCAACGTTGTCTGCGGTGTGTCGAAACTGCAGATGAATGAAATCGTCCGCGGTGTCTGGCCGTTCATGCTAGCGCAACTGGTCGTTCTGGTTTTGCTGGTCCTGTTCCCGCAATTGGTGTTAGGCCCACTCAAATTCCTGGCCGGGTAGCCATGCCCGGTAACATTCACTTGTGTAGAAGAAAAACAATGAAGGAGTTTCACATGAGAACAATTAAGACTCTGCTAGCCAGTGCCTGTGCTGCCAGCTTGTTATTTGCCGGAGCGGCAGTTGCTGAAGTGCGTGATCAGACGCTGCGCTTTGCCTTCCAGAATGTGAAAGAGCACCCCCAAGGCCAGGGTGCACAGAAATTTGCTGATCTCGTGAAGGAAAAGAGCGGCGGCAAGATTAAGGTGCGTCTCTTTCCTGGCGGTACGTTGGGCGGTGACCTTCAGACCGTATCGGCCCTGCAAGGCGGTACGCTGGACCTGACCGTGCTTAACGCCGGTATTTTATCCGCCCAGGTCAAAGACTATGCGATCCTGGACTTCCCATTCCTGTTCAACAATGCCAAGGAAGCCCAGGCCGTTATTGACGGTCCTGTTGGCCAGGAACTGTCCAAACGCCTGGAAAGCAAGGGGCTTCGCACCTTGGGTTATTGGGATCTTGGGTTCCGTAACCTCACTAATAGCAAGCGTCCGGTAACCAAGTGGGAAGACATGCAAGGTCTGAAGATTCGTGTCATCCAGTCGCCCAGCTATTTGGAAACCTTCTCTGCCCTAGGCGCCAACCCTGTTCCTATGCCATTCCCCGAGGTTTATACCGGTCTCGAGCAAAGGACCGTCGACGGGCAAGAAAACCCCAACACTGTTATCCTCGGTACCAAGTTCTATGAAGTACAGAAGTACCTGTCCGTTACCCGTCACATCTACAACCCGCAATCTTTCATCATCGGTGAAAGGTCTTGGAACAAGCTGAACGAAGACGAACGCAAGGTAATCACCGAGGCGGCTGCCGAGGCGCAAGTATACCAACGCAGCGTATCGGCCGAGGCACAGGACAAGGCCTACGAAACCCTGAAGGGCAGCATGACCACAAATGAAATCTCTCCTGCCGAGATGGATCGTTTCCGCGAGAAGACCAAGCCAGTTATCGAGAAACTGTCTGTTGATGTAGATCCTGCACTGGTCAAGACCATGTACGAGGAAGTCGCCAAAGTACGGGGTCAGTAATATTCGCGTAATTGATACAAAAAGGCCGCAGTTTAAACTGCGGCCTTTTCATTTAAGGTCAGAAAAAGCGTTTCTGCATCACAGGCAGACGTAGCGCAGAATCACTTCACAGATCAGCGCTTTGTGCCGATCACGGGTCGCAGGCGCAGTGAGGTCGGTCTGGTGAATGGTAGAAAAAGTGTAGCGGTTCGAGACCCTGTAAAAGCAGAACGAACTCATCATCATATGTACATCAAGCGGATCCAAGTCTGACCTGAAAACGCCCTCCTCTACCCCACGCTGAAGAATGCGCGCGATCGTTTGAACGATTGAAGAGTTCACCGATGTGATGGCTTCCGACTGCCGAATATGGTTACCGTGATGAATGTTCTCAATATTGACGATCCGTACGAAGTCCACATTGTGATCATGATGATCGAACGTAAACTCGACTAGACGGCGAATCGCTTCTACAGGCGGTAGTTCATCAAGATGCAAGTGCGATTCGGTGGAGCGTATCTCTCCATAGAGTTTTTCCAGCACAGCGAAATACAGCTGCTCCTTGCTACCGAAGTAGTAATAGATCATGCGTTTAGATGTACGTGTACGCTCGGCAATGGTATCGACACGTGCTCCGCTGAGCCCGCTCGCTGAGAATTCGGCCACAGCAGCCAAAAGAATATGCTGCTTGGTCTCTTCAGGATTGTTCTTACGTGGCAGGCGACCAGCAGCCGGTCGTACATCAGCAGGCTCTGTAACAATTAGGGTTTCCGTCATGGGCGGAGCTCAAAAAGAAACATGGAAATTTTATTATTAAATAGGCCGCACGCTATAAGGCAAACAGGCGGCCCGCCTATTAAAAACGTGGCTGACTCTTGTGGCTATGCGCCTGCGCCATGGCAGCGAGGCGAACCGGAGTATTGGCGGCACCATAGCCACTGTATTGGTTCTTGCGCTGCAAAAGTTCAAAGAAAAAGCGCTCCGCAAACGGCTCGGTATAGACATGAAACAGCTCACCGCCTTGCGCGTCACGGTCGTAAAGGACATTGTAATAGGCTAGCTTGCTTAAATAGTCATCATCGAAGTCGTAGCGGGCTGCCAGATCATCATAATAATTGAGTGGAATCTCCAGCAGAGGTACGCCGGCATCCTTCGCCCGGTTAACCGCAGTAAAGATATCGTCACACTCGAACGCGACATGATGAACGCCCGACCCGCGATAGCTAGATAAAGCTCGTGCGATTGCCGTATTGCGGTTTTCCGAAATATTCAAGGCCAGACGGACCGAACCGCACGGGCTGCGCAATGCACGGCTCTTGACCAGCCCATACGGATCCGGCAGGACGACTTCATCATCCGCCTTGAAATTGAACAGACTCTTGTAATACAGCACCCAACTGTCAAGACTTTCGGACGGTAATGCCATGGCTACATGATCGACTCGGTTGAGGCCATTTTGAACAGCCGGTTCGCCCAAGTTGAAGTCGGTGTCATAAATAGACCGTCCATCCATGCCCGGATCCACAAAGTAGAGCAGGCTGCCATCCGGCGCACGTACGGCCGGAATTTCACGCTCATTAGGGCCAACCAGCCCGCGGTAAGGTTGAGCGCCATACTGGCAGGCGCGCTCCAGGGCTGTAGCGCCGTCACTGACACGCAGTGCAATGGCACACAGAGACGGACCGTGGACATCAAAGAAGTTATGCGCGAACGAATAGGGTTCGGCATTCAGCACAATATTGGTACTGCCCTGCCGCAATAGAGATACTTTCTTTGAACGATGCTCTCCAGCCTTGGCAAATCCTAAGCGTGTCAGCCACTGGGTAAGATCGGCTCGCAGCGGATCATCTACAGCAAACTCGAGAAACTCGACGCCATCCAGTTCAAGCGCTGGCGTTGGCGCGAACAAGATATCTGGAATGGCCTTGGCTGCATTCTCACTGGCTAAACGCTCACGAGTCTTTTCTTCAAGATACAGCAGCGAACGCAGACCATCCGCTGCATTGCTTCGCGGTGGCGCTGCACGGAAGCCGTCATTGAATATTTCCAACGATAGCGGCCCGGTATAGCCCGTACGGATGATGGGTACGAGAAAACCTGCAAGATCGAACTCCCCCTGGCCTGGGAAGCAGCGGAAATGCCGACTCCACTCCAAGACATCCATAGCAAGAACAGGAGCATCGGCCATTTGCACAAAAAAGATCTTATCGCCCGGAATCTCGGCGATACCCGAAGGGTCGCCCTTGATCGACAAGGTATGAAAACTGTCTAACAGCACACCCAGACTGGAATGATCGACTTGCCTCACAATGCTCCAGACCTGTTGCCACGTGTTTACATGACGCCCCCAGGCCAGCGCTTCGTATCCCACCCGCAACCCGCGAGCGCCTGCGCGTTCGGCCAAAAGTCGCAGATCATCAATCAGGATACTCTCGTCACCCAGAGAGTCTGCTGCCACGTTGCTGCACACCAGCACAAGATCGGTACCTAGCTCCTGCATGAGATCGAACTTTCGCTCAGCCCGGTCTAGATTGCGTGCTAGTCGATCACGACGACATCCCTCAAAATCCCTAAAAGGCTGAAACAGTGTAATTGCGATGCCAAGGTCCGCACAGAGCTGCCTGACCTCTCGAGGACTGCCGCCAAAGGTAAGCAAATCGTTTTCGAAGATTTCGACCCCGTCGAAACCCGCTGCCGCGATAGCTTCTAGCTTTTCAGGTAGGGTGCCGCTCAGGGAGACGGTGGCAATCGAGCGTTGCATGTTCAGCTCCTCTTGGTGGACAAATCCAATACGTCAACGCGACGGAGTCACAGCGGGAAGGACAAGACCCTCTAGGTCAAGACCAGTCTTCATGACTCAATATGAAGTAGCCCGGAATTATTCTTAGGGTAACTATAGGCCGCAACGGCAAAATGTACCAAACGGTTAATCGCGTTCGATAACCGCCCAAGAAGGTGATGCTGATCAAGACACTGTCCTATATGCCGTTTTTATGTGGATATATATTCTATTGAATAGACCAAACGGTTAACTTAGGGGCATTTAACGCAGATATCTGTCTTGCATTTTTTGACGAAGCGATTGCATTATCGCCACCATCACATGACCAACTTAGCTAGCACGCCAGCTCGGTTGAATTCCAACAAGACTAATAATGGAATCATCCCTGAATGCTCATCATGAACTCTGTAGCATTACCTTCATACTTGCATTATATCCTCGACGTATTTTCAACTTTGCAGATAGCCTACAGCTACTGCCAAGGTTCGGCTGCGCGTTAATGCCGAACACGATGGCCCTGAGGGAGGGCCATTCCGCTCCTGAAGTATATCAAGTTCAAAAATTTCGCTCAGGCGCGGTTATTAAAACTCATGGGAGTATATAAAAATGACGTTACGCTATCTTTCCGCCCCTACCCTACTAGGCCTCGCACCGTTTGCTCTCGCATTGGGCCTACCGGCTACTGCTAGTGCCGCCGGATTCGTTGAGGATGCCAAAGTCAATGTGATGGCCCGGAACTATTATTTCAACCGGGACTTCCGTAATAGCAGCAGTACTCAGCAGAGCAAGCAGGAAGAATGGGCCCAGGGCTTCATTTTCACAGCGAATTCTGGCTTCACAGAGGGTACGGTTGGTTTTGGTCTTGATATTACTGCGCTATACGGTTTCAAACTTGATAGTAGTGCTGATCGCTCTGGAACACAGCTGTTACCTACAAGTACACGTCGCCCCGGACAGCTGGCAGGAGAAGCAGCCGACGATTTCGGCCGTGTAGGCGCCACCTTTAAAGCCAAGGTTTCCAAGACCGAACTGCGTGTAGGCGAGCTGATGCCTAACGTTCCGGTTCTGCGCTTTAACGATGGTCGCTTGTTGCCTCAGACCTTCCAGGGCGCAACCATTACGTCCAAAGAGCTAGACGGCTTTACCTTCTATGGTGCCCAGATCCGTCAGGTGAGTTTGCGTAACTCATCTGATATGCAAGATATGACTCCTGGCCGTTTCACCAATGCAGAATCAGATCGTTTTAATTATGTTGGCGGTGAATATACTTTTAATGAAAAAAAGACAATGGTCGGCCTGTGGCATGCACGACTAGAAGATGTATATAAGCAAAACTTCTATAACCTGACCCATGCTCAGAAATTTGGTGACTGGACTTTAGGCGCAAATCTTGGTTATTTTACAGGCAAAGAAGAGGGCAGTGCTCTCGCCGGTAATCTGGATAACAAGCTTGTTACCGCCATGCTGTCCGCTGGTATCGGTGGTCACAAAGTTTCCGTGGGCCTGCAGAAAGTTAGCGGTGACGACGGCTGGTTAAGCCTTGCAGGAACCAGCGGCGGCACTCTAGCTAACGATATGTTCGTACAGAGCTTCGACAATGCCAAAGAACGTTCCTGGCAGCTCCGCTACGATTACAACTTTGCAGCGATGGGTATCCCCGGTTTAGCGCTTATGGCGCGTTACGGTCATGGGGATAATATCCATACGTCTACTACAGACGATGGCTCTCAGTGGGAACGCAACTTTGACCTGGCCTATACCTTCCAGGGCGGTCCGCTCAAGAACCTGAACATGCGCTGGAGAAACACCATGCTCCGTCGTGATTTCGGCTCTAACAACGACATCGACGAAAACCGCCTGATCTTCAGCTACCCGCTGTCCCTGCTGTAAGGTTTTCTGTGCCACAAAAAGCCTGTCCCTGTGACAGGCTTTTTTTATTCAGGCCTTACAGGGAGAAATAACTGATGACGACATCCAGCCCTATACGTGTCCTGCTGGCAGGCGAAGGCGCCATCGCTGCCACCCATATGCAGGCATTGCAAGGCCTCGACGATGTTGAGGTTGTTTGCCTAGCCGGCGGACTGCCAGATGATACGGCTCGCTTTGCAGCCGAATGGGGCATTCCAAACTACTCGTTGGATTATGAGCTCTGTCTTCTACGAGAAAACCTCGACGCCGTTATTCTTGCCACACCCAGCCCCTTGCATGCGCAACAGGCGACACAAGCGCTGTCGGCCGGCAAGCCTGTATTGGTTGAGATACCCATGAGCCTAAGTCTGTCGGAGGCCGAAGCACTGGCAAAACAGACGTGCGCTTCCGGCCAGATCTGTATGATCGCGCATACGCGTCGGTTCAACCCTTCACACCGCGAAATCAGACGACGTATCCAGGCAGGCGAATTTCACCTTCAGCATCTGGTAGCCGAAACCTACTTTTTCCGGCGCGATAACCGCAACATGCATGGCCAACCGCGCACTTGGACGGATCACTTGTTATGGCACCATGCTTGTCATACCGTGGATTTGTTCGCCTGGCTACTTGAGGATTCAGAAATTCAGGTCTGGGGGATTCAAGGTCCGCGCCATCCGACGCTGGGTATCGCTATGGATATGACTATTGGTATGCGGTCGGTGTCAGGCGTTATGGCAACATTGAGCCTATCCTTTAATAACCGTGGGCCGTTTGGCAGCTTCTATCGCTATATTGGCGAAGAAGATACGTTGCATGTGTTTCGTGACGAATTGAAGAACCACGAGGGCCATATAATTCCACTGTCAGGAAATGGGTTTGCCCTGCAGGATCGTGAGTTCTTTGCAGCGATTAGAGAAGGACGACAGCCTGAATCATCTGTTGAAAGCTGCCTACCGGCCATGCGCTTGCTGGATCAGCTGGACCGGCAAATGAACCCCTTACTGTAATGAAAAGGCCTCGCCCTCTTGGCGAGGCCTTTTCACTTCAAGACTAACGCGACTCTACGCCTAACTCATCCCATACGGACTCGGCCAAGTGAAAAGTAGCATTGGCCGCAGGGATTCCGCAGTAGATCGCACTCTGCATGATCACTTCCTTGATCTCGTCACGCGTGACGCCATTGTTGGCCGCTGCGCGCAGGTGCAGCTTCAATTCCTCGCTACGGTTCATACCGATCAGCATGGAAATGGTAATAAGGCTCCGGGTATGACGTGGCAAGCCAGGACGGGTCCAGATATCCCCCCAAGCATGCCGGGTGATCATTTCCTGAAACTCTTCATTAAAAGGCGTCAGGTTCTTGAGGCTGCGATCAACATGAGCATCGCCCAAGACGGCACGGCGTACTTCCATGCCTTTTTCATAACGTTCGCGTTCATCCATGGTGATTTACCTTTAAGCAGTTAGGAAAGCCAATACTCGCTGAGTAAATACATCACCAGCCTGTACATTGGAAAGGTGCGCCGCGCTGAACTCAGCATACTCGGCACCAGCAATGTGCTCCTGCATGAAGCGACCATGTTCAGGCGTGGTCACCGCGTCATGCGTGCCGGCTACGATGAGCACAGGAATCGTGACGCTTGTAAGCTGGTCACGGAAATCGCCGTCACGAACTGCCGCACAGTTAGCGGCATAACCTTCCGGCGACGTATTCGCCAGCATGTCTGTAATCCGTTTGACTTTAATAGACTCGGCCTCAGCGAAATCTGTAGTGAACCAGCGAGCAATGGAAGCGTCGCGCAGATCAAGCATGGCCTTTTGACCACCTTTTAGTACCGTATCGATCCGAGTGTTCCACACGTCGTCATTACCGATCTTGGCTGCTGTGTTACAGAGCACTACTCGCCGGATGCGGTCACCTGTGTTCACTGCCAGCCATTGCCCAATCAATCCCCCCATGGAAAGGCCACAGAAATAGGCCTTCTGGATGTTCAATGCATCAAGCAGGGCAATTACATCTTTGCCCAATTGCTCAATGGTATAGGGCCCTGGTGTCACGGAAGAGCTGCCATGCCCGCGGGTGTCATAGCGCAAGACACGAAAATGCTCGGTAAAGGCTGGAATCTGGTCGTCCCACATATGCAGGTCGGTCCCCAGCGAGTTGGAGAGCACCAGAACCGGTGCATCTTCGCGTCCATCAAGACGATAATTCAGTTCGCCCCCGGCGATTTTTATAGTTGCCACGGATTATTTCTCCTAGCGCGCACGCATGAATGACTGATGCTCGGCACAAGCACGCTCTACCCATGTACGGGCCTGGCCGAGGTAATGGGCAGGATCAAGTAAACGATCCAGTTCTTCAGAAGAAAACTCAGCCGAAACTTCTTCGTCTCGGCCCAGGGCTTCACGTAGATGGCACCGTTCAGCCACGGCACGGCGACAGCACTGCTCTACCAAATGGTGCGCCTGCTCACGCCCAATCCGCTGACTCAAAGCAATGCTGACGGCTTCAGCCAGAACCAGGCCATGGGTCAGCTCCAGATTCTGGCGCATCCGCTCGGCGTCGACTTCGAGCCCTTTCGCTACCAGCAAGGCTTGCTGCAAAGCGCCAGAGGTCAGGCAGACGATGTCAGGAAGGGTGTCCCATTCGGCATGCCACAGCCCCAGGCTGCGCTCGTGCTCCTGGGGCATAGACGCAAACATTGTTGCTACTAGGTTCGGCACGCGCGTAGCGGCACTGATCAGCACCGCAGCGCTAACCGGATTGCGTTTGTGCGGCATGGTCGAGGAGCCGCCACGTCCCTGCCCTGCCGGTTCGAAGGTTTCGGCTGCCTCGGTCTGCATCAGCAGGCTTAGATCACGGCCAAATTTACCCAATGTTCCGGCAATCATTCCGCATATGCTAGCCACTTCGACCAGACGATCACGGTGGGTATGCCAGGGTTGCTCGGGCAGAGAAAGGTCCAACTCTCTGGCTAACGCTTCGGCTACCGGCATCGCCTGTTCTCCGAGTGCCGCCAGAGTACCCGACGCCCCTCCGAACTGAAGCGTAAACAGGCGTGGCTCGAGCTCCACCAACCGTTGGCGATGGCGTGTAAGAGCCCCCAGCCAACCGGCAATCTTCATACCCAGGGTGACCGGCGTGGCATGCTGCAACCAGGTCCGTCCTGCCAGAGGCGTTTCGGCATAACGCTGCGCCTGCTCTGCCAGCGTCTCGGCCAGTTCTGCCAGATCAACCTCGAGCAGTTTCAAAGCCGTGCGCAACTGTAAGACGAGCCCCGTATCCATTACATCCTGGCTGGTTGCACCCATATGCACATAACGCTCAGCCTCGGGGCTCTGACGCTTGATTTCACGCCCGAGCGCTTTCACTAGCGGAATGGCTGAATTACCTGAGTTAAGGATAGCTTCACGCAACGCGTCGAAGTCATAACGCTCAGCCCGGCAGGCCTCCTCGATCGGGCCTACAGCGTCCTGAGGGATCACCCCTACGGACGCCTCGGCACGTGCCAGAGCAGCTTCGAAATCAAGCATTCCCTGGATACGGCCGGTATCACTGAACACGTCCCGCATGGCCGCCTGGGTAAAGTAGGCGTCAAACAGGTAATTGCCAGGTCTGTGCGTCATGAGCTTTCCTCAGGTATTTCTTATGAGTTGTTAATGATCGTCATGGAGATAACTGGCCTTGCGTGGCAGACGCAGGCTCACCAGGAAGGCGATTACCAACATTCCGGACACGTAAAAATAGAACAGCTCCTCATGGCCGATGGACTTGAACTTCAGTGCCACGAACTCGGCTGAACCGCCAAACAGCGCATTAGCCACGGCATAGGACAGCCCTACGCCCAACGCACGGATTTCTGGTGGGAACATTTCAGCTTTCACCAGACCACTGATCGAGGTATAGAAGCTGACGATGGCAAGAGCCACGATGATCAGGCCGAAGGCGGCGAAGGGGTTACTAGTAGACTTCAGGGTGAGCAGGATCGGATAAGTACACAATGCGCCCAGCGCACCAAACCATAGCATCGAAGCACGCCGGCCGATACGGTCGGACAAGGCTCCAAATAATGGCTGAAGGACCATATAGACAAACAGAGCCCCCGTCATGATGCCGCTGGCTGTCTTGGCATTCATACCGGCCGTGTTTACCAGATACTTCTGCATGTACGTAGTAAATGTGTAAAAGATTAGCGAGCCGCCGGCGGTATACCCCAGCACGGTAAAAAACGCCGCCTTGTGATGCTTGAAGAGGCCGGCCAGGGAACCGGCTTCTTTGGCAGAGCGGCTCTCCTGGGTTGCGGTCTCTTCCAGAGAACGGCGCAACAGTAAAGAGATGACGGCAGCGAAAGCGCCAATGGCAAAAGGAATTCGCCAGCCCCAGGCGCGAAGCTCCTCTTCAGTAAGAAGCTGCTGAAGGACGACAACAACCAGCACGGCCAGCAATTGTCCCCCGATCAGGGTGACGTATTGAAAAGACGCGTAGAAACCACGTTTACCCTTTAGAGCTACCTCACTCATGTAGGTAGCTGTCGTCCCGTACTCGCCGCCAACCGAGAGCCCCTGGAATAAACGAGCCAACAGCAACAGGAGCGGCGCCCAGAAGCCAATGCTGTCGTAGGTAGGCAGACAGGCGATCGCCAAGGAGCCTGCACACATCATCAGTACGGAAATCATCATGGATGTACGCCGACCGTAGCGATCTGCGACACCACCAAAAATCCAGCCACCGATTGGGCGCATTAGGAAGCCGGCAGCAAACACGCCTGCCGTATTCAGAAGTTGAACAGTCGGATCGTCAGAAGGAAAAAAGGCGTGAGCGAAATAGATGGAGCAGAACGAGTAGACGTAAAAATCGAACCACTCGACAAGATTACCGGACGACGCACCAACGATAGCGAAGATTCGCTTTCGGCGCTCCTCCAACGTGTAAGAAGAAGTAGTCATTTATGCACTCTTGTAATAGGTGAGTAATCCTTGGTGCTGCATGGCATTACCATGCGTACCAACTCGAGTCGCCTAGCCTGCATATAGCAGCGGCTTGGCCACCGTACAGGCAGAACCAGAGCAATACTGGCTCTGCGAGCTTTGATGTGACCTGTTACAAAAGATTTCGCTCCTTGCTCAGACGCATTACCATCGACACGGGTTAAACAAACGCCTTGCAAGATCACAAGACGCTTTGCTCAGTCCATGTCACGAACAGTCTTACAGTCGCTCTACAGCTAGGGCCAAGCCCTGCCCTACTCCTACGCACATAGTGGCCAAACCACGTTTCTTATCGTTCTTCTCAAGCCAATGTACGGTTGTCATGACCAGACGTGCGCCGCTCATACCCAACGGATGGCCTAAAGCAATGGCGCCTCCTTGGGGATTCACTTTTTCGCTGTCATCCGGCAGGCCCAAGCCGCGTACTACAGCCAGTGCCTGGCTGGCAAAGGCCTCATTAAGTTCAACCACGTCGAAGTCATCAATAGTTTTTTCCAGACGGGCAAGCAACTTCTGTACGGCTGGCACCGGGCCAACACCCATCACACGAGGCGCCACGCCGCCACTGGCCATGCCCAGGATACGGGCACGGGGCGTAAGACCGTACTTCTGCACTGCCTCAGCCGAGGCGATGATCATAGCGGCCGCACCATCATTCACGCCCGAAGCATTACCAGCGGTCACCGTCTTATCCGGACCATTGACCGGCTTGAGCTTGGCTAACATTTCCAGCGTCGTGTCAGGACGTGGATGCTCGTCCTTATCAACAATAGTTTCGCCTTTCTTGTGAGCAATGCGGACCGGTACGATTTCCTCGGCAAAGAAGCCGCTCTCCTGGGATGCCGCGGTGCGCTGTTGGCTGCGTAGAGCAAAGGCGTCTTGATCGGCGCGGGACACGTTGTACTCTTCCGCCACGTTGTCAGCTGTCTCCGGCATGGAGTGAGTACCGTACAGCTGCTTCATCAGCGGATTGACGAAACGCCATCCAATAGTGGTGTCTTCAATCTTCTGATTACGTGAAAACGCCGTATCGGCCTTGCCCATGACAAAGGGAGCACGTGACATGGACTCTACGCCACCCGCAATGGCCAGCTCCATTTCACCCGTTGCAATAGCACGATACGCAGTACCAACCGCATCCATACCTGAGGCACACAGGCGATTTAACGTAACACCCGGCACGTTTTCAGGCAGGCCTGCCAATAACAATGCCATACGTGCCACGTTGCGGTTGTCTTCCCCGGCCTGGTTGGCGCAGCCCATAAACACTTCATCGACCTCTGCCCAGTTCACCCCGGGATTGCGCTCCATCAGCGCTTTCAGGGGGATAGCCGCCAGATCATCGGCACGCACACTGGATAGCGAACCGCCAAAGCGGCCAATAGGGGTACGAACGGCATCGCAAATGAATACGTCACGCATCATAGGTCTCCTGGTCCCGAGACGAGTCGTCTGTGCCTGTATACAGGCGCAGGCCAACGCCCGGTTTGGCGGCTCAAGTCAGTGCCGGGAAGCGTCACTGACCGTTAGCTGTTATAAAATCTTCTTCAGGCGGGTAAACGAAATCGAGCGTCTGCTTCAAAAAGCAGAGCCGGCTTAGTCGACTTACAGCTGAATGCAGAATGGAAGGAACAGTATGCTTCTTGGCGCAACCAGACAATGCGATAATCGAATATTTGTTCGTTTATCGCACAGACAGATCGGACCTATGACTAATAGGATCTGGAAGCCTCTTTGATTGTGGCTGACAGCCCAGGGTAAGCAGGCCAGCCGAAAGCCTGACTGAATAAATCAGCATGCCCTAGTAAATTCGATTCAATAATCTTCAAGCGCTCTTGCTTTCAATAACGTCATAGGCAGCGGACCGCCCATGTACTCGACACGTTCTTAATGAAATAGCCGGGCACTCAACTCCTGGCTGGCCTTCAAGAGAAGCGGCAAAAAGCGGCTCTCCAGCTCCTGTCGTGTAATACGACTGGCATGTGTGCCAACGTTCATAGCGGCCATGACTTGGCCAGAGGCGTCAAGAATGGGAACCGCCAGCGAACGCAGCCCAACCTCCAGCTCTTGATCGACAATGCACCAACCCTGTCGCCGAATCTGTGCCAAACAGGGCAGCAGGGTTTCCGGCGTATGCAAAGTCCGACTGGTCTTGATCTGCAGATCGGCCCGCTCTAAATAGTCGCTCAGCGCCGCATCGTCCAATGCGGCCAGCAGAATGCGCCCCATTGACGTGCAATAGGCAGGCAACCGGCTACCTACACTAAGGTCAACTGAAATCAGCCGTAGAGGAGTAGCCGAACGAGCAATGTAGAGCACCTCATCTCCTTCCAGCGTGGCTACCGAACAGGCTTCGTGCAACTGCTCGCTCAGGCGATCCAGAATCGGCTGGGCGGTCAGCGCCATGGGTGTGGACGATAAATAAGCATGGCCCAACGTTAACACCTTGGGCAAAAGCGAATAGGTGCGCCCATCTGTAGTGACGTAACCTAGCTTCATCAAGGTGTGCAGGCATCGCCGTACGGCAGCACGGGGAATTTCGGTGCGGTGGCTGATCTGAGCGATGGTGAGATGCCGCTTACGCTCCTGAAAGGCGTGAATGACCGCCAGTCCACGCGCCAGTGAAGTCATGAAATTGGGATCGCCCGTAAACGCGTCGATACGCTTCGCAGGCGAAGCGATAATGGGTGGAGCGCCAAAGGAATAGGAATCACGCGTGTTATCCATCACGTATCGCTCCAGTCAGTAGCCAAAATCAGTTGGGCGATTATCGAATCAACTGGTCGATAATCGCAATAAGATCCGTTTGTAGAGATTGCCTCACGCTTGCAAAACTGGTTGCTATAAGCGTCTGGCGTTTCGATCTACCATAGGATTTCGAGAAATTTCGGATTTATCTGGCTAAGACGTAAGAGACGCTATATATGAGCGTACGTTTTTCACCAAATGGGTAGAGGCTTCGCTTGTGGCGCGGTCACACAGCGTCTCACTTGTCTTTGGACTAGAGCGCCTCTGGCTTTAATTGTCTCAAACGACTCAGTGTGCGAGAAAAGTCGATAGTCTTTTCCCCTGCTAACTCATCCATAGGCACTTCGCTACATAAAATGAGATAGACCCCTCGGTCGTAGGCGATATCCACCAGATTCAAGAAGCGCTGGCGAACCGCTTCGGTCTCGCCTGCCAGGGTATTCAGGCCGCTAATCGCCAGTTGCGGGAACTGCTCGATGATCCATATATAGTCAGCCGTTGAATGGGGTTGACCACAAAGATCATGAAAGTCGAACCAGATCCGCTCCCCCTCATAGGCGCTTACTTTTAGAGGATGATGATTAACATTTAAGGTGGTATCGGTCACGGCATTTTCCGAAAAATCCAGTAATGCCTGCACACGCGCCTGCCCACCCTTAGACTCCGGCCACACATAGCGCCCCCAGACGGTATTTTCGTTAGTCCACTGCCGATAGTCGATGCCACCATCCAGAGCGCAAATATCGAAACGCTGTTCGATGAGAGCAATAACAGGCTTGAAGCGTTCTCGGTAAAGGGGATTAGGGCATAGCCGCTCAGGCTTGTAGTTGGACGTCATGACTAGCCCAACTCCCTCGTCAACCAATACCTTCAGCATGCGCCCCAATAGCATGGCATCGCCGATGTCATGCACATGGAACTCATCGAAGCACATCAGCCGCACATCGCGAGCGATCTCCCGGGCGACCAGGGCTAACGGATCGGCTTGGCCAGCGTAATCACGCATTCGCCGTTGCAGCTCTTGTAAAAAAGCATGGAAATGCACGCGACGCTTTTCGGCAATTGGTACGGCTGCAAAAAAGGCATCCATGACAAAACTCTTGCCACGGCCGACATCGCCCCAGATATAAACACCAGCCGAGTGGCGCCGAAGCCAAGATTTACGGGAGGATAGAAAGCGCTCCAACCAATCAGCCAGATGCGCCGATGCCGCCTGTTGGGCGGCATCGGCAGTGTAGTTACGAGAGGCCAGCTCAGCAGCAAAATGCTGCCGAACCCGCTCACCAATATTAAGAAGCTCAGGCGTAGCCATTAGAAGTCGAAAAAGACAGTTTCCTGCGGACCTTGCAGATAGATGTCGAAACGGTAGCCCACTTGCCCATTATCATCAAACCGCTTGGCCATCAAAGTAGGACGCCGCGGAGGTTCGACGAAATTCAACACCGGGCAAATCGCATTCGCTTCGCCTTCATCCTCGAAATAGATACGGGTCTGCAAATGGATATTAATGCCCCGAGCGAATAGCGCCAGATTGATATGTGGCGCCATGGGACGTCCTAAACTATCGAGCACCTTGCCAGGCTTTACTGTTTTGACAGTCCAGTCACCCGAATCAAACGTCGTAGCCGTACGACCAAAACCATTGAATGGCTTGCTCTGATCGTAAATCGGGTCATAGATGCCCTCATGGTTGGCTTGCCAGACCTCAAGGAACGAGTCACGTACCAAGTTGCCATTGCCATCGAAGACCTGTCCGGTCAGCAAAATATGCTCACCGGGCGCGTCAGGCTTGGCCAACTCGTTCCAGATTTCCAACTCGCGGGTAGGATTGCCAGCAGCCGCTAGTGCCAATCCAATATGAACGTAGGGACCCGCTGTTTGTGAAGGGGTTTCCGGCAGAAAAGTCGCTGTCATGATGGCCTCCTCACAGGTTCTCGAAATGGGTCTGACGTGCGCCGCGAGTGACGATGTCAAAACGATAAGCGAGGCAGTCCATGGGATTAGCCATGGTCATATCCAGGCGTGCAACCAACGTTTGGACCGCATCCGGGCTCGCTATGGACTTCACGATTGGACAAATTGGCAGCAGCGGATCGCCTTCGAAATACAACTGGGTAATCAGCCGCGTTGAAATCGACGGCCCCATGATCGACACGTGAATATGGGCGGGACGCCAATCGTTTGCGCCGTTACGCCAGGGATAAGGGCCTGGCTTGATCGTCCGGAAAACATAATTTCCTTCGCTGTCCGTACGGGTACGGCCTACGCCTCCGAAATTCGGATCAAGCGGTGCCAGATAAATGTCGTTCTTGTGCCGGTAACGGCCACCGGCATTGGCCTGCCAGATCTCTATCAGCGTATTCGGGACGGGTTTGCCGAATTGGTCGACGATACGTCCGAACAGAATGATCCGCTCACCCTGCGGCAGTCCACCGTTATTGAAATTCAGTAGCAGGTCATTGTCGTGCTTGCCAAACTGCAAGTGCGAAAAATCAGGACCGGTACGCTCGGATACAGTCTGCTGAATGCTGACCAAGGCCTGCCTAGGCGAACGAGGTACGGTAGATTTGTAGGACGGCGTATAGGCCTGAGGATGCCAACTACGGTCACGGGCGACAAAACGCGTATCATTGGAATTATTATTCATCATGTACTCCACGGAGAGCTTCACCCATCAGGCGGGTGGTAACTCAGTGTGGCGTAGTGTCACGCCCTCGCCAATTGAAATGATGTCAAACCACCATAACCTAATGGTTATGAATAGCGGCCCGGTGCGCTACTAATTCTGTCGCTACTTCTCGCAGCGTCTCGCAGAACCACTGCCCAGCCAGCGGCAAAGGTACCGTACTGTTACGGCACAAGCCGATCGACCCTCCCGGCTCCTGAATACCCAGCGATAACTCCATCAGCGCCTTGGCCTGGATATCGATCTGCACGGCATCAAGTGGCGCGATCCAGATCGCATCGCTTTGCAACACATACCGCCGACTCAAGGCCGGAGAAAGCGTTTCTAGACGCTGTTGAGTGAGCGGAATACCACATTGCACAAAGAAGCTTTCTGCATATTGACGGATGGTAGTGCCTGACAATGGCAAAATTAAGGGGTAGTCAGCCAGCCGCTGCCGATCGATTTTCTCATCCTGTAATACAGGATGGCCCGGGCGAACCACCAGTGTCATCGACTCGCTATACAAATGTTCGAAGTTAAGCCCCTGAATCTCCGGACTGTCGGTCATACGTCCCACGACCACATCTAACTCACCAACTTTTAACTGATTCAATAAATAGGCGCTCATGCCTGTAGTTACACTAATCGTCAGCGCAGCGTAGCGGGCATGCAGACGCTGAATGACCTCAGGCATGACCTGGCTTTCAACGGTCGACAGAACACCTACCCTAACCACTTGACCTTGTACGCTGCCACTGCGCACTGAACTGACTCCGTCACGCAAGGCCTGGACACAAGGCCCGGCATAACGCATGAAGTCCTGGCCAGACTGAGTCAAAACCACGCCAGTTTTCGCACGGTCGAACAGGCGCACCTCGAGGATATCCTCGAGCTCCTTAAGTGTTTTTGAAATAGCTGGCTGGGAAACCGAAACTGCATGAGCGGCCTTGGCGAAGCTGCGCTGTTGAGCCACTTCGAGAAAGCACAAGAGATGACGGAACTTGATTCGGGTATCGATATTCATGGCCAGCCAACTAAAAATGAGCGAGGTGCCATTGTCGCGCTAGCGCCGACCTGTCGCTACAGGCCGTTGCCGTAACATATCTTTCTGGTTATTGGCTGCAGGGGATATGGCCGCTCGCCTATTGCCGCAGCACACTAATTACACTATGACTAACAAAGATCGCCCCGCTCTGTTCTGCCGAGAATAAAGATGAAAAAAGTCCTTATCTGCCTGCTGCGTGGTTATCAGATTGGCATTAGCCCTTTGCTTGGTCCACGCTGCCGCTTTTATCCATCTTGTTCTCATTATGCCATCGAGGCCTTGCAAATCCATGGCGTAGTGCGTGGCAGTTGGCTATCCATGCGCCGCCTGTCACGTTGCCATCCCTTTCATCCTGGTGGACTCGATCCGGTTCCTCCGCGCATGAGCAAGAAAAATTCGCACTCTGCCTATTGAGAACCCTTCGGCACAGGCTCGGCTTAACTCCTTCTCCTCGCCCTTTAAATAATTTTCACTCTTTTAGGCGATGGCCAAAACCCATAAACCTGGCGATAAGTATTCTATAAAACGCTTAACACAGCGTGATATAGGACATTGCCATGCGTCTGGTTTGGCCAATTCATCTACTAATCTGCACCTCCTGCCTCGCAACAAGCCTGTATGCGACTGATCTTGGCGACGATGTGGACCTCTTGGTTCCGATGGAATATCGCACTCCCCGTGCCCTTGATGGCATCGATCTGAGAAACGCTAATCGTGTCGCCTATATCGTGCAAAACGGTGCGGATCACCAAGCTGTACTGAACCAGATCGGACTCAACAACCAGGCGCTTGTTTCTCAGTTGGGGAGCTCTCATGAGGCCACCCTTCTCCAGAATGGCACTGAACTTACAGCCATCATCATTCAGGCAGGTTATGGCAATGACGCCTATATCTCTCAACAAGGATCCGGTAGTAGCGCTCAGATTGCTCAATACGGGACCTACAACGAAGCCTATATAGAACAGGTAGGTGATGGGCTTAACAGTACGGTCACACAATACAGCAATTACCAGAGCGTAGTCGTCCGTCAACACCGCTAGCAGGCCGGTTGCCTGCCCTCTCACGCGTTAATCGATGTTCATGAAATCAACGGAGGATTCATCATGCATCACATTAACCCCCTGACAGCAGCACTGCTCATAGCCATAAGCGCTCAGGCACTGACGGCCAACAATACGGCTGAGATCTATCAAACCGGGGATAATCATTCAGCCACAGCGCTACAGGGTAAAGGTGGAGAAGGCAGCTACAGCCGCCAAGAGCAACATGGGTCAAGCAATCAGGCGGTAGTCGATAAAACGGAGGGCAGCCGTCAGGTTTCTTATCAATATCAAAGCGGTTCCAGTAATCAAATAGAGACCTACCAGATTGGCGGATATGATAACCAGTCCCATGTAGAACAGGTCGACCAGAGCAATAGCCGGGTTGCTGTCGACCAAAGCGCTACCACATTCAATTATGCATTTGTGCAGCAAATCAATGGGGAGGCCAACGTAGCAGATGTCGACCAGACCGGCTATGCCAACCGAGCGACGATCACTCAAGGTGGACCCGAGGGAGCAACGTCCGGGTCTATCGGCCTTTACCATCGCGGCAGCTCGAACGAACTGACCGCCGTACAGACAGGCATAAACAACTGGGCATTCAATACCACGTGGGGCGACCTCAACCGAATCGACATCTCACAAACCGGCACTGGCGAAATGGGTCGATTAACTCAGTATGGCCACCAAAATACGGTAGCGCTCAACCAGAGCGGGATCGCCTCGCAGGCTGACGTAGTCCAGTCTGGCGAGCGCAACGATGCCTCCATAACCCAATCCGGTTACCAGGCCTCTTCGACCAACGTACTTCAATTTGGCGATGATAATGTCGCTACAACTAGTCAAGTCGGCTTGAACAACGAGCTTTATTTCGAGCAGAACGGGAATGGCAATAGTCTAACGGCTGAAAGCATAGGCCGTAACTTGGGCCTTACGGGCTCTTCCCTTGGTAATAACAACATAGTCGAGTTGGTACAGAGCGGATCGCTTAACACGCTTGAAGTGCTGCAAACCGGTAATGACAACCAGGCCACGGTTACCTAAGAGAACAGTTTCAGCGATGCCGCGATCATCCAGACAGGTACAACCAACCAGGCCACCCTTTCCCAGGTGTCGGACATCAACGCACTCGTTCCAGCCTCGGCCGTCATACGTCAGGATGGTACTGCAAACGTAGCGTTGATTACTCAAAACTGAGTTGCACCGAAAAATTCGCCGAGTGCTAGCCAAGCCCGGCCTCGGCGATCTAGCCATCTATCATCTTCCTGCCTTGCTGTCAGGACGCAATAGTCTACTCGGATAGCCCGTTTCTAAAACATAGAAGCACGACACCACTCCAGCAAAGGATTAATCCTTTAACAGACCAAAAACATTTCTTTTTCAATCTTTAGAGCGATACCCAGCCATTGCAACAAAGCCAACAATTCAGCCAGTGCTATATAGGGATTTAGCCATGAAAGTATTGCAACGGTTATGCTCAAGAGTACTGCTCGCCCTAAGTGGCATGAGCTTTGCCCTCTCCCCTCTTTATGCTGCTGACCTAGTCGATAATTTCGATCTTGCCTCTACTTCAGACCTCGCCGGCACTATCGACATGCGCGCCCTGGCTAATGCTTCAGCTACTGGTCTAACGGCAGCCATAACACAGAATGGTAATGGCAACGAGGCGACACTGACCCAGCAAGGTATTGCCTCACGTGCCGTCATTGCTCAACAAGGTAGCGATCAGCAGGCCGCTATTCTGCAGCAAGGCTCTGATCTCACGGCAATCATTACCCAGGCCGGGTATGCAAACAACGCCGATATCACCCAGAGCGGTTCTACAAATGTTGCCCTGATTACTCAATATGGCGCCTATAACAACGCCTCTATCGAGCAGAGCGGAACAGGCCAGCAGGCTAATGTCACTCAATACGGCAGCCACCAGAGCGTAACAGTAAGCCAGTACTGAGTTCCTAAAAACCGTACTCCCGTTTGCATCTTATTGGATCAAGCCCTCGCCAGGGCTTTAAAGCAGTAAAAAAAGGAAGAATCATGCATACATTTAAGCCGCTCGCCGCTGCCATTCTGATCGCTTTCAGCGCTCAATCCTTTGCTGAAATGAACACGGCAGAAACCCGTCAGTCAGGAGATAACAACTCGGCCACACTGGAACAACTCGACGGATCTCTACAAAGCAGTAGCATCCAAGAGCAGTTGGGTACTGGTAATACAGGCACCGTAACCCAGAGTGGTGCCTCGCGCAGTTCCTCCTATCAATATCAAGACGGTACGTACAACACCGCTACAACGTATCAGCAGGGCGGCGATAACACATCTTCTATCTATCAGGAGGCGCAAGACAACAGCCAAACCCAGGTCACCCAGGCTGGCGACGTCAACGAAGCCAAGATATATCAATTGACTGGCAACGATAACATCGCCCAGATCGAGCAAGTGGGCAATAACAACCTAGCCGAAGTTACTCAGGGCGGTGGATCGGCCTATGGCATGTCATCCGGCGGCTACGCTAGTATTTATCAGCAAGGTGATAATAATAGCCATATCGTTTCGCAGGATGGCTACGCTAATCAATTCACCGCAACTGCAACCGGTAACGACAATCGCGTCGAGACCGCGCAAGTCGGCATCGGCAACTCAGCTACGTTGGCTCAAACAGGCGACAACAACAACATTGCGTTGACGCAGACCGGTGATGGCCAGACGGCTTCCATTACCCAGGAAGGCACCTCGAACACGGCATCCCTCATTCAGGATGGCTATAGCGGCCCTGAGTTCGCAACGTTGTCGCAGCGTGGCGACAATAACGTGATGAATATTCAGCAGGACGGCAAGTTCAACGAGCTTTACTTCGATCAGGATGGCTCTAGCAACACGTTCAGCAGCACAGTTGAGGGACGAGGAAACGTTCTGGCGGGCTCTTCGACGGGGACTGGCAACACTGTTACTGCCACCCAAACAGGAGACAGTAATTATGTAGATGTCACGCAAAATGGCAGTGACAACATTGCTACAGTACAACAGCTCGACTCTCAACTTGGGGCCATGGCAGTCGTGGCGCAGAATGGTGTAGCAAACCAGGCCATGATTACGCAAGGTGGTCAATTCGGCTTTGGCGCTGCGGCAACTATCTCTCAAACAGGCAATGGCAATAGCGCAACCATTACCCAACAGTAAGCCAGTTGCTGCACAGGCTAGCGTTGAATAACGCTAGCCTTACCTAAAGGTGGCCTGACATCTTAAGCCGCCCTCAATAACAGTCGGCATATCTCGGCCCTACTACTATTATGTCAAGATTACTTGTATTGCCTATGACCGCTTGGTTACTTGCAACTTCATCCCCCAATGTTGAAGCATCACTCAACCTTGAGGCCGTTACGCCCCAACAAGCTGCCGTGGAGTTATGCTTTCGAGGCAAGGGCGAAAGCATACGCTTTGAAATGATCGTTCAGTCAAACGGTAAAGCGGGTAATAATCGCTCTCGGCAGGCTGGAGAGGCCAAAGCTACGGAAAACGGTTCGTGTCCGGTACGTAATAAGCTCGGCTATGCCCCACAGACCCAAGTAAGCGCGCACTTAAAATGGTGGGTGGATGGTATTGAACAACCTGAAATAGAGAAAACGCTTGGTCAGAAATCCTCCGATACGCCAGGGCTACGCACCTGAGGAAGGGATCGAACAGGCATCGCACTTAACTCCATTCCCTCCGACATATTGCAACCAATCAGCGCTTTAGCGAACGCCTGTCATGCGATTCAACTATTCAGGAAATACCCGCATGACGTGTTACAAGCGCATCAACGTAGCGTTGTCTTGTTTACCCTGAAAATAGATATCCAGCGCACGAGTAAATATATCGTCGCCATCGGTTACCTGAGCAAATAATGTCATGGAAGAATGAAATTTAAGGTTATCCGGATAACCAAAAATTTGCTCCACGCTGAAGTTCTCAAGGCTATTTACAATTACAGTCGCCTCACGCAACCGCGACCCCAAAATCGAATGGTTTAAGTAGGCCCTGGCCTCCTCACCAGAGGCTATAGCATAGCGCCGCGCCATATCGCTATAACCAAGGCCCTGAATCTGTGGGAAAACAAACCACATCCAGTGAGTGCGTTTACTGCCTGCCTGCAACTCAGAAAGCACCCGCCCCCATAAAGGGTCTTGGGCCATTACAAAGCGCTCAAGAGTAAAAGATTCGGCCATCATAGAATCATTTCGACCGCTGAGCCTGCGGATCTTCAGGCTCATTGAACTTGGTCCGGCGCTGCTCACCTTGCTGATTCAAGGTCTTATTAGCCTCTCCTACTTTGCTTGCCTCTTCAGGTGACTCTGAAGTCGTACGTTTTGAGTGCTCGGTAGCCATGATATGCCTCGTCTTGTTAGGAACAGGTAAGCATTAGGCAATATCATCTCTACTTAGTGCCCACGCCAAGTTATTGAAGAAAGATGTTCAATCATCGAACCCAATGGGCTCCTGCATCTCATCAACCTTCATTTCTAAACGATACGCTAACGCAATGAACAAGGCCTGACACAAGCATAGAGTGGCACTTAACGAGCGAAAGGCAAAGGCGCTCCCCTCATTGACTAGCAGTAACGCATTGGCCCGCTTCGCCAGAGGAGATAATTGGCTATCTGTAATAATCAATGTCTTCGCCTGGTTATGTTGGGCAATACGAACACACTGCTGACTCTCCTTTCCATAAGGGGTGAAGCTAATAGCTACGACTAAATCATTCGAGCTGACACTACGCATTTGCTCGCGATAACTGCCCCCTAGCCCTGACACCAGATGGATACGCTTGTTTGTGTGCTGCAAGTTGTAAACAAAGTAATGTGCTACGGCAAACGACCGGCGCACGCCAACCACATAGATATTCTCTGCATTTACTAACAAACCCACCGCTTTCTCAAAGGCCTTGTCATCCAGCTCTTCAGCCAAGCGATCTAGACCAGAACGTGTAGCGCTAATACATTCCTGAGCCAAATCGACGCCAGTAGCCATCTGTGACTTATTGGCAATCATGCGCCGAATACGTTGCTGATAGTTCTGAATCGGTGTTGCTTTGTGCGTATAGGCCTCACGAAACAAGGCCTGCATCTCGCTAAAGCCCTTGAACCCAAAGCGCTGCGAAAAACGGACAATAGCCGAAGGATGAACCTCACACTGCCGAGCAATATCGCTGATCCGATCAACCATAACACGGTCGCTCTGTTGACTCATGTAAGTGGCGACGCGTTTGAGTTGTCGAGGCAGAGACTCATATTCCGCCGCAATCGACTTTTGTAACGCCTCTACGCTATCAGGAACCATAACCGTGGAAGCCTGCGATGGATCAGTATCAAGCATTTGGTATCCTTTCTGATGAATCGTTACAGCAGCGCATCAATTGATGTTAGCGCTCTAAACCGTTTGATAATGCGTGCATTTTTCAGCAAATGCAGTTATCTGCAAAAGAATAAGCAGATTTCTTAAAAAGTAGAATTGTAAAAACTGAGCTTAGAATAAAGGATTATTTTTCTAAAAATATTTTTTTAGAAAAATATTGGCAAACTAAAGGCTTTGGAGAAAATCCAGATATTAAGGGCAGTAGATTCCTCTACGCCTTGAATTCAGCTAGAGGAGTAATGGTAGACATGTGCTCTAGCCCAAGACTTCACGCTATAACCCTATCGTATGAAAAAACAATACTAATGAATGACGCTTGGGTTCGACCGTGCCCACAAGACATACCAGAGCATTACACGATTATGGCTTCATCAGCTTACAATCGAATAGGCTGATTTGCTGAGCGTAGCCTATAAGAAAACTTCAAAATGAGAGGCCTGCTGTAGGCACATAATAAATTCAGCTGTCACTGGAAAATCAGCCTGGAGCAACTACTCGTCGACACCTCAATTTTAAAGTTTCATAGCGCTCCAACTGAGCCCTGTCTGAATCCAGAGCCCAGACGGATAATTTCCAGCCCAACCAACAGAATGATCAATCAATAGCCCATACATCTAAGGCAAGCGAATCCAGAAACCGGGACTGATCAAGCCAAGCGGATTACCGAGCAGCGCTCATGGCTGCGTCTAACAACTGTCGGCCGTCCAACTTCTCGCCTAATGCCTCGACAATCCCGGGGGTAAAGACAACTTGAATATCGTCCTCTGTCGAACGCCATCGCTCCAACACGAGAAGCGTCGCTTTGCTGCCATTACGGTGTAAAAGACGTAGTGAAGCTTTTTGAAGAAAGCTCAGTCGGGCTTCAAGTGTTTCCCGGTCTTCCTGGTTTTGCGGCTTGATCGAAATGATATTGTTACGCAATGGTGCGCTCTCCACAGTCAGGGGCTATTGTTCTTTCTGCCCAGTCATGTCCAGACAGTCTGACTTCGTCCTGAATACGATCGCTGGCGCGATACCACACGAGTCGCCCTGCATAGTCGCACAAGGTAAAAAAACTCTTCAAACGTATCGGATAGACGCGCCCTATTTTCTATCTGCACAGGTAAATAGGACCCGTACAACTTATCCGTTTTAAGGCAAATTACTCTTGATACGAAGACAGACCAGAAGCCCCAAGCCTATAGCGAAGATAGCAAGCGAGATGCAGGCTAGTTACGAGGAAGTAAATAACATAAACCGTGAAACAGCTCCTACATACGCAGCCAATTGGGAACTATTTAATCCACTCGGCGGCGTTCATCTCCTCTTTTTTCACGTGCTTCTCTCCATGAAGCCATATCTACAATACGTGGATCATTGGGTATATGCGGCTGATCTGGAACTGCATAAGGCGCAAACTCAATCAAACCAAGTCTTGCTCCAAACATGACTATGCTCCCTGCTAAGCGCTGCTCGCCTGTTGAGGTGAACTCAAAATCGTAAAATCGAGCAAAGCGCCTATGTCCTTTAACGTCTCGCATAATACCGAAACGGCGAAAGGCCACATTTTCGTCCAAGAGCTCTACGCCACGTTTGGCGCAATGCTCTTTAGCTAAAGCTAAAGTACGCTCGCGCAGTCCATGTGAATGCCATAGCCAAGCACACACCGCAGCGGCCATCATGAAAATGAACAGATTACCCAAGGTCAGCATGAATATTCACCTGCACAAGCCTTCCAAGCTCTCTACTAAGAGAGACCTATTAAACTCTTCCTGCTCACTGCCTAGGCATGGCTTCCGATGAAGGGGTTTCAGGCTCGTGCAGCAAACGAATGTTATTTTGATCACCTTTGTACAAGCTTAGCGGGGTAACCTCCTTTGCGCGAAGAGGTGTCTGTTGCTGGTTCCAAACGTAATAAAACACATTTAACGCTAACAAAAACACGAAAAGCCATTTCATCATATTGAGCCAACAGGACAGGCAAAGGCTAAACCGACAAAAATCAGATCCGGCACTATACGTGAACCTGGAATCACATCCTTTACCAATTCAGCATCTCCTCCGGTCAAAAATATAGCTACATCAGACCCAAGCAGTTCGATAGCCAACTCATGCTGAGTACGTACAAATCCTCTAAGCATGTAAACACACCCGCCCTCAACAGCCTGAGCCGTCGTACGTCCAGGAAGGGGGTGCCCGCTCGCACCTTCGAATTGTGGATCATATCGAATCCGCCGGGTATGAGTTTGAAGCTCACGCCGCATCAGCGGTATTCCCGGGCAGATGAAACCGCCTCGATGCTGTCCATCCGCATCAATGAAATCAGCTGTAATGGCTGTACCTAAATCGAGAACTAAACAAGCTTTATCACCAGCAAGCTTGAAACCTCCTAGTACTGCCAGCCAACGATCCATACCTAAGCGTTTGTAATCTTCATAACCATTGGCAACGCCCAAGAGTGTTTCAGCGGGCTTGGCCTGTAGACAAACAAGCCCAAGCTGACTGTTCAATTGCTCAATCAGCTCATCGGTTTCTTCTTCACTACGTACACTAACAAGCCGGCAAGACGTTAGAGATAAGGAAGGCGACTCTAGGAGCACCTGAACAAGCTCAGAATCCGAGTGAACAACCCCCGAAGAAGCTACTTTATTGTCAGCGTTAACTACACGCCATTTAATTAAGCTGTTTCCACAATCAAGCTCAAGAATCATTATTCAATCTCAAACTGAGCTCGCCACCACTAAAGGATTTTTCATGGCCGTCTACATTCAACCTAAGCGATCCGTCTAAGCCTATGCCTAGGACTGTTCCGTTAACCTGATGAACTCCAGAAGACAATACCACTTCACGACCTTGCCAAAGATGGTTCTCTTCCCATCTTTTCCCAAGCTCAGCGAAACCCTGCTCTTGGTGAAGCCCTAGCAAGACGCGTAATTCCTCTAATAATCCAGAAACCAACTCGTTTCGTGAGACTGGATGCCCAATGGCTTCATGTAAGGATATCCAAGGCTGGTCAATATTCTCGGCACTTCGCATATTCACATTCAAACCAATGCCAATAATAGCGGTACAGATATCAGCCGGATCGCCTGAGATCTCGACAAGTACACCAGCCAGCTTGCGATTATGCAAAAGAATATCGTTAGGCCATTTCAACCCAACGTCTTTAAGCCCTATTTTCCGAAGGGTAATAACTACAGCCAACCCAACAACCAGGCTAAGCCCTTCGAGTTGCCTAACTCCTCCTTGAATAGACAGCGCAAGGGTAAGATAAATATTTTTGGCGTAGGGGCTAACCCATAGGCGTCCCCTACGACCTCGACCTGACGTTTGGTGCTCAGCCAAAAGCACAAAGGGAGGCTGCGTAGCACCATTTAATACACGCCGTAAAGCCTCAGCATTAGTAGAGTCGATTGTATCTAATATCGAGACGGGCCAATCAACACACTTAATAAGATGGGGAGTTAGTAGCTCAAGAGGCTCTGCCAACCGATAACCTTTACCTGGAACCTTAAAAAAGGTTAGACCGGTCTTTTCTTCAATAGCTTGCAGTTGCTTCCAAACAGCACTGCGGCTAATACCTAAAAGCCTGCCCAACTGCTCGCCAGAATGAAACTTTCCATCAGCCAAACAAATTAGAAGTGCCGATATCGCCATACAATTCTCTCTAAAAGCCGAAGCAAGCCTGCTCCAGGTTAGCCGTCTTTGCCGCTCAGTTCTGGGCTCTGAAAAGACAAAACCCCCGGGCTGTTAGGCCTGGGGGTTTTGGGTATAGGTGCTTGACGATGACCTACTCTCACATGGGGAGGCCCCACACTACCATCGGCGATGCTTTGTTTCACTTCTGAGTTCGGAATGGGATCAGGTGGTTCCAGAGCTCTATAGTCGTCAAGCAATTCGGGTGAGGAATCGCTGTTAGTTGCTTCCTCGAATGGGTATGTGATCAGGTAATTGCGGGTTCGCAAGCTTTCGGCTTTAGGCGTCTTCCCGTAGGCAATCTTTACAGATTGTTTGGGTGTTATATGGTCAAGCCTCACGGGCAATTAGTATCGGTTAGCTCAACGCCTCACAGCGCTTACACACCCGACCTAT